>NZ_CP043311.1:4692714-6056953 GCF_008807375.1 Pseudomonas lalkuanensis
AGGCGCCCCACGGACATTGGCTGGCCGCCTGGAACGACAATCCGGACGACCCAAGCGCCGCCTTCGCGCGCAATCAACCCAATGCCGAAACCCTGATCAGCGACTACGACACCCGCCTGACGCAACTGCTGCGGCAACGCCTGCAGAGCCTGCTGCAGGACCAGGGCGAGCCGCTGCCGGTGGTGGAAGTACCCGCCACCCGGCCCACTGGGACCGTCACTCTGTTCTATTCCGGCGATGGCGGCTGGCGTGATCTGGACCGCGCGGTGGCCGACGAGATGGCCAAGCGCGACTACCCGGTGGTGGGCATCGACGCACTGCGTTACTTCTGGCAGCACAAGAGCCCCGAACAGGGCGCCGCCGACCTCAGCCGGCTGATGAAGGAGTACCGCGGAAAATGGGGCGCCAAGCGTTTCGTGCTGGCGGGCTACTCCTTCGGCGCCGACGTGCTGCCGGCGCTCTATAACCGGCTGCCGAAGGCCGACCAGGACCAGGTGGACGCCATTCTCCTGC
Organism: Pseudomonas lalkuanensis; assembly: GCF_008807375.1. Lineage (NCBI taxonomy): Bacteria > Pseudomonadati > Pseudomonadota > Gammaproteobacteria > Pseudomonadales > Pseudomonadaceae > Metapseudomonas > Metapseudomonas lalkuanensis. The sequence goes on from NZ_CP043311.1 coordinate 4,693,228, forward strand.
TGGCGCTCGCCCGCAGTGGCAGCTTCGAGATCGAGGTACAGGGCTGGCTCGGCAAGGCCGGCCAGGAAGCCGCCACCGGTCCGGAACTGGAAAAGCTGCCGGCAAGCAAGGTGCTTTGCGTGTTCGGCAAGGAAGAGGTCAGCGAAAGCGGCTGCACCCAGCCGGGCGCCGTCGGGGAAAACCTCGAACTGCCGGGCGGACACCATTACGACGAAAACTACCCGGCATTGGCGGAGAAACTGCTGGCAGCGGTTGCGAAACGCCAGGAGTCCGTTGCCAAGGATTGATCCAGGTTCAGATTCGCTTAAGGCAACCCGGTTATCCTGCCCGACCGTTTCGCCTTAAGACGAGAAAGAGGTACCGTGATGAGTCTCAAGAACGCGCCTTCCCGCTATGGGAGCCTGTCCATCGCCCTGCACTGGCTGATGCTGGTACTGATCGCAGCCGTCTACGCCTGCATCGAACTCAAGGGCAACTTTCCCAAAGGCAGCGAAACCCGCGACCTGCTCAAGCAATGGCATTTCATGCTGGGCATGGCGGTGTTCTTCCTGGTCTGGCTGCGCCTGATCGGCCGCATGATCTCCCCCACCCCGACCATTCAGCCCGCCCCGGCGAGCTGGCAGAACGCTGTCTCCAAGCTCATGCACCTGGCGCTCTACGCCCTGATGATCGGCACGCCCCTGGCCGGCTGGCTGATCCTCAGCGCCGCCGGCAAGACCGTTCCCTTCTTCGGCCTGGAACTGCCAGGGCTGATCGGCCCTAACAAGGAACTGGCCGGACAGATCAAGGAACTCCACGAACTGGCGGGCACCGCCGGCTACTGGCTGATCGGCCTGCACGCCGTGGCGGCGCTGTTCCATCACTACGTGAGCCGCGACAACACCCTGGTGCGGATGCTGCCGGGCAAGAGCTGATACCCGTTTCCCCGCAGGGTGCGCCGCGCGCGGCGCACCCTATCGGTACGATCCCGCCCTAGATCTCCACTTGGGTCCCCAGTTCGATCACCCGGTTCAACGGCAGGTTGAAGTACTTCAGGTTGCTGTTGGCGTTCTTCAGCAGGAAGGCGAACAACGCCTCGCGCCAGCGCGCCATGCCGATGCGCTTGGTGGGGATCACCGTCTCGCGGCTGAGGAAGTAGGTGGTGCTCATCGGGCTGAAGTCCAGCTCGTTGAGGTGGCAGAGCTTCAGCGCTGCCGGCACGTCAGGCTCCTCGATGAAGCCGAAGTGCAGGATCACGCGGAAGAACCCATCGCCGTAAGCGTCCACTTCGAAACGCCGATCCGGCGCCACCCGTGGCGTGTCCTCGCTGATGACCGTCAGCAACACCACCTGCTCATGCAGGACCTGGTTATGCAGCAGGTTGTGCAACAGCGCGTGCGGCACGGCGTCAGTGCGGGCGGTGAGGAATACGGCCGTACCCTGCACCCGATGGGGCGGCTGCGACCGGATGCTGCCGATGAACAACGGCAGCGGCAGCGCGGTTTCGTCCAGGCGATCGACCACTATCTGCTTTCCGCGTTTCCAGGTGGTCATCAGGATGAACAGCGCGGCACCGGCGATGACCGGGAACGCACCGCCCTGGAAGATCTTCGGCACATTGGCGGCGAAGAACAGGCTGTCGACGAAAAGAAACCCCAGCAGCACCGGCAGCGCCAGCCACCAGGGCGTTTTCCACAGCAGTAGCATGACCACCGACACCAGCAAGGTGGTGATCAGCATGGTGCCGGTCACCGCCACGCCGTAGGCCGACGCCAGCGCGCCGGACGACTCGAATCCCAGCACCAGCAGCACCACGCCCACCATCAGCGCCCAGTTCACCGCCCCGATGTAGATCTGCCCCTGCTCCTGCTGGGAGGTGTGCTGGACGAACATGCGCGGGATATAGCCCAGTTGCATCGCCTGGTGGGTCAGGGAGAAGGCGCCGGAAATCACTGCCTGGGACGCGATCACCGTGGCCAGGGTGGCCAGCAGCACCATGGGCAGCAACGCCCACCCCGGCGAGAGTAGGTAGAAGGGATTTCGCGCAGCAGCGGAGTCGGCAAGGATGGCCCCGCCCTGGCCGAAGTAGTTCAGCACCAGCCCCGGCAGCACCAGGAAGAACCAGGCGCGGGCGATGGGTTTGCGGCCGAAGTGGCCCATGTCGGCGTAGAGCGCCTCGGCACCGGTCAGTGCCAGCACCACCGCCCCGAGGATGACCACACCCACGGTCGGATGGGAAATGAAGAAGTGCACGCACCACCAGGGATTCATCGCTTTCAGCACCTCCGGCTGCTGGACGATGCCGTAGATCCCCAGGGCACCGAGTACGCTGAACCAGAGCACCATGATCGGCCCGAAGAGAATGCCGATGCGCGCCGTGCCGTGCTTCTGGATCAGGAACAACCCCACCAACACGATCAGCGACAACGGCACCACCCAGTGACTGATGCCATCGACCGCCAGGTCCAGGCCTTCGATAGCGGAAAGCACCGAAATCGCCGGGGTGATCATGCTGTCGCCGTAGAACAGTGCCGTACCGAACAGGCCCAGTAGCACGACCGCCGACTTCAGCTTCGGGTAGGACCTGGAGGCGCGCTGGGCCAGTGCGGTCAGCGCCATTGCGCCGCCTTCGCCTTCGTTGTCGGCACGCAACACGAACAGCATGTACTTGATCGACACCACCCAGATCAGCGACCAGAAGATCAGCGACAACACCCCCAGTACCCCGTCGTGGTTGACCTGGACGCCGTACTGGGGGGAGAAGACCTCCTTCAGGGTGTACAGCGGGCTGGTGCCGATATCGCCGTAGACCACCCCGGCTGCAGCTACAAGAAGTCCAAACCCGGTGGTCGAATGCCCCTCATGCTGGGCGGCGGAGTGGGTGACGCTTTCGCTCATCTGAACCTTCCTGCTGATGACTGTTGGCGCGCATCGTCTGATAGGCCTTCCTGGCAACGAGAAGCATCCCGCATCCGCTCCGCCAGCTTCCTACAGGCTAGCTGCGAAATGACAACAGATGAGGGTGGAAATGGCTGACGCCTGCCGCTAGAATTGCGCACTTTTTGATCAGAGGCGCCCTCCCGAGCGCCCATCGAGGTTAGCCGCAATGTCCACCGCCACCCCCAAAGTCGGATTCGTCAGCCTGGGTTGCCCGAAGGCCACCGTCGACTCCGAACGCATCCTTACCCAGCTGCGCATGGAAGGCTACGAAATCGTACCGACCTACCAGGATGCCGACGTGGTCGTGGTCAACACCTGTGGTTTCATCGACAGCGCCAAGGCTGAATCCCTGGATGCCATCGGCGAAGCCATCGCCGAAAACGGCAAGGTGATCGTCACCGGCTGCATGGGCGTTTCCGAAGATTCCATCCGCGACGTACACCCGAGCGTGCTGGCCGTGACCGGCCCGCAGCAGTACGAGCAGGTGGTGAACGCCGTTCACGAGGTCATTCCTCCCAAGGCCGACCACGACCCCTTCGTCGACCTGGTCCCGCCGCAGGGCATCAAGCTGACCCCGCGTCATTACGCCTACCTGAAGATTTCCGAAGGCTGCAACCACAGCTGCAGCTTCTGCATCATCCCGTCCATGCGCGGCAAGCTGGTCAGCCGTCCGGTGGGCGATGTGCTCTCCGAGGCCGAGCGCCTGGTCAAGGCCGGCGTGAAGGAGCTGCTGGTGATCTCCCAGGACACCAGCGCCTACGGCGTCGACCTCAAGTACAAGCTGGACTTCTGGAACGGCCAGCCGGTGAAGACCCGTATGCTGGAACTGTGCGAAGCCCTCTCCGCCATGGGCGTGTGGGTGCGCCTGCACTACGTCTACCCCTACCCCAACGTGGATGACGTGATCCCGCTGATGGCCGAAGGCAAGCTGCTGCCCTACCTGGACATCCCCTTCCAGCACGCCAGCCCGAAAGTGCTCAAGTCCATGAAGCGCCCGGCCTTCGAGGACAAGACCCTGGCCCGCATCAAGAAGTGGCGCGAGATCTGCCCGGACCTGACCATCCGCTCCACCTTCATCGTCGGCTTCCCCGGCGAGACCGAAGAAGACTTCCAGTACCTGCTGGACTGGCTGACCGAAGCCCAGCTGGACCGTGTCGGCTGCTTCCAGTACTCGCCGGTAGAGGGCGCCCCGGCCAACGACCTGGGCCTGGAGCTTGTGCCCGACGACGTGAAGCAGGACCGCTGGGAGCGCTTCATGGCGCACCAGCAGGCCATCTCCACCGCCCGCCTGCAACTGAAGATCGGTCGCGAAATGGACGTGCTGATCGACGAAGTGGACGACGAAGGCGCTGTGGCCCGCTCCTGGGCGGACGCGCCGGAAATCGACGGCAGCGTGTTCATCGAGTCCACCAGTGTGAAGCCAGGCGACAAGGTGCGCGTGCGCATCGTGGATGCCGACGAATACGACATGTGGGCCGAGCTGGTCTGAGTCGATCGCTGAATGAAAGAGCCCCGCTGATGCGGGGCTTTTTCTTTTGGGCAAACTCAAGCGCCCTCTCCGTCGTAGGATGTGGTGGAACGTAGCGACACCCATCACGACAGAGCCCCATCATGCTCAAGGTCTTCTACGACGGCACCTGCCCACGCTGCATCGCCGACCGCCGCTGGTACGAATCCCTCCCCCGCGCCGCCGCGGGTGTGGAATGGATCGACATCACCGGCCGTGACGCCGAATTGCGCGCCCTGGGCATCGACCCCTACCTCGCACTTACCGAACTCCACGTCCAGGACGAAGCCGGCCGCATCCACCGCGAACTGGACGCCTACATCCTCCTGTTCGCCCGGGTGCCCAGGACGGCGCCGCTGGCCTGGCTGATCGGGTTGCCGCTGATCAGGACACTCCTGTCGCGGGTCTACCGACGCTGGGTGCTGCGCCGCTTGAGGCGGGACGGCAGGCTCTAGAGGCTGCGTCTAGACTCGCAGCATCCATGGCCCAAGCGGAATCACAACAATGACCGTCCAGAACCGCCAGGTAACCCTCTACCACTGCCCCTACACCCGCTCCACCGGCGCCCTGACGCTGCTGGAAGAGCTCGGCGCGGACTTCAAGCTGCATGTGATGAACATGAAACTCGGCGAGCAGCGCAAACCCGAGTTCCTCGCCATCAACCCCATGGGCAAGGTCCCCACCATCACCCATGGCGACGCGGTGGTCACCGAGCAGGTATCGGTCTACCTCTACCTCGCCGATCTCTACCCCGAGGCCAAACTGGCACCGCCCCTGGACGACCCGCTGCGAGGCCCCTACCTGCGCTGGATGGTGTTTTACGGCTCCTGCTTCGAACCGGCCGTGGTGGACCGCGTGCAGAACCGCGAGCCGATTCCGCAGGCACGCTCGCCCTACGGCGACTTCGACAGCGTGATGAAGACCCTGGTTGGCCAGCTCAAGCAAGGGCCCTGGCTGCTCGGCGAACAGTTCACCGCCGCCGACGTGCTCTGGGGCAGCGCGCTGAACTGGACGACCCAATTCGGGCTGATACCGGAAGTGCCGGCAATCAAGGCCTACATCGCGCGCTTCATCGAACGCCCTGCCTATAAGCGTGCCCTGGCAAAAGACGCCGAGCTGGCCGCCACCCAGGCCGCCCCGACCTGACAATGCCCGTGCATTCCGCGCCTCGATAATGCCCCCGCCCCGGCCACGCAGGGGCTAGGGTATGGGCCTTTCCAGGCACAGTCGCGAGGTTCGCCATGCATCCTTATTTCAGCCTCCAGGGCCGCACCGCACTGGTCACCGGTGGTACCCGTGGAATCGGTCGGATGATTGCCCAGGGCTTCCTCGAAGCCGGCGCGCGCGTCTTCATCTGCGCCCGTGATGCCGAGGCCTGCCACGAGACCGCTGCCGAGCTCTCGGCCCTTGGCGAATGCCATGGTCTTGCCGCGGACCTCTCCAGTGAAGAAGGCACCAGGGCGCTGGCCGAAGCGCTGGCGCAGCGCATCGAGCGACTGGACATCCTGGTGAACAACGCCGGCACCACTTGGGGAGCGCCGCTGGAAAGCTATCCGGTGAAGGGCTGGGAAAAGGTCATGCAGCTCAACGTCACGTCGGTGTTCAGCTGCATCCAGCAACTGTTGCCGCTGCTGCGCAAAGCTGGCGGCGAAGCCAGCCCGGCGCGGGTGATCAACATCGGCTCGGTCGCCGGGATCACCTCCCATGGCGAAGAAGCCTACGCCTACGGGCCGAGCAAGGCAGCGCTGCACCAGCTCTCAAGGATGCTGGCGCGGGAACTGGTGGCCGAGCACATCAACGTCAATGTGATCGCCCCCGGTCGCTTCCCCAGCAAGATGACCCGTTTCATCGCCAGTGACTCCGAAGCCATGGCCCGCGACACTGCGCTGATCCCGATGAAGCGCTGGGGCCGGGGCGAGGAAATGGCTGCACTGGCCATCAGCCTCGCCAGCACGGCGGGGGCCTACATGACCGGCGCCGTCATACCCATCGACGGTGGTTTCCACCTGTAACCGGTCTATTGCGCGGCGCCCGGCGCGGCGCTAGGGTAGCCGCGCACTTCAGCGGAAATACCCCATGCGCCTCGCCCTCCTGACTCTTCTGCTCACCCTTGCCGCCCCGAGCTTCGCTGCGCCAGCACCCTTCTTCATCTGGCAGAGCAAGCTGGATGGCGCGCTGACCTGCGCCCAGACCACGCCCGGCGAAGGCTGGCAGCGCCTGGGGGGACCCTTCCGCGATGCCGGCTGCCGCGTGCCCTACTGACATGCAGCACAGCATTTCCCCGGTCGGCTACGTCCGCTCCTGCTTCAAGGAAAAATTCGCCATTCCCCGCCAGCCGCACCTGGCGCCTGCCGCCCGTGGCGTGCTGGAACTGGTGCCACCGTTCGATACCGGCGATGCCGTCGCGGGGCTGGAACAGGTCAGCCATATCTGGCTGCTGTTCCTGTTCCACCAGGCCCTGGAAGAGAAGCCGCGGTTGAAGGTGCGCCCGCCGCGCCTGGGCGGCAACCAGTCCATCGGCGTCTTCGCCAGCCGCTCCACCCACCGCCCCAACGGCATTGGCCAGTCGGTGGTGAAACTGGAGAAGGTCGAAGCCGGTCGCCTCTGGCTGTCCGGCATCGACCTGCTGGACGGCACCCCGGTCGTGGATATCAAACCCTACGTGCCCTACGCCGACCGTCAGGAAGGCGCGCTCAACGCGATCGCCGACGCAGCGCCGGAACTGATTCCGGTGGAATGGGAACCCGGCGCCCTGCTCCAGGCCCGTGAACACGGGCAGCGTCTGGGTGAACCCCTGGCCGAGCTGGTGGAGCAGTGCCTGGCCCAGGATCCGCGTCCGGCCTACCAGAAGCCCGAACCCGAACGCCGCTACGGAGCCCGCCTGTGGGACGTGGACGTGCGCTGGCATTACCCCGCACCGGGGCGGATTCGCGTGCTGGAGATTGCGCGGGGCTGAGTTTTCTGTGGGAGCGATTTCAATCGCGAATGAGTTCCCTCCCACAGCCGCTGGTCAACGGGTCGGGTTGAGCGCCAGGGAATCGGCTTCGATGCAGTCCTGCTCGAGGATCAGCGGGTCCACCAATGGGCGGCTGGCGAGGAAGTGCGGCGTCCGCATGTGCGCCTCGAAAGCGGCTTCGTCGGTGTAGACCTCATAGAGCCAGACCAGGTCGGGATCACTGCGATCCTGCAACACATCGAACACCAGGCAACCGGGTTCGTCGCGCACTGAGGCAGCGGCGTTGACACGCATGGCGTCCATGAAAGCGTCCAGGCTACCGGGGCGCAGGCGGGTCTTGAGGAGAAGGCAGTACACGTTGAACTCCGTTTTGTCTTATATTTCTCAAAAATTGTATACAAAAACGGAGACAAAGAAATGCCCACTCGCCCGAGCCGCCTCAACGGCCTGCGCCATATCGCCATCGTCGTGCCCAATCTGGAGGAGTGCGAACGCTTCTATGTGGACGTGCTGGGCATGGAAGTCCTCAACCGCGCGAACGAGGACCTCGTCTACCTCACCTGCGGCAACGACAACCTGTCCCTCGGCCGCGCCTTCGCATCCGCTAGCGGCGTACAGGCGGTGGACCATTACGGCTTCGTGGTGGACAGCCTGGAAGAGCTGGAAGCCTGGTACCAGTACCTCAAGGCCAAGGGCGTGACCATGCTCGACCGCCCCTTCGCCCATGGTGACGGCGCCCACAGCTTCCACGTGCTGGACCCTGCCGGGAACAAGATCCAGCCGATCTACCATCCGGCCATCTCCGGACAGCGCTTCAGCTCCCCGGTCTGATACCTGGAAACGACAAAGCCCGCCAATTGGCGGGCTTTGTTGTGTAACGCTGGCGCTTACTTCTCGACGAAGGCGCGCTCGATCAGGTAGTCGCCCGGTTCACGCATACGCGGGGAGATCTTCAGGCCGAAGCTGTCGAGGACCTCGCTGGTCTCGTCGAGCATGCTCGGGCTGCCGCAGATCATGGCGCGGTCGTCCTGCGGGTTGATCGGCGGCAGGCCGATGTCTTCGAACAGCTTGCCGCTGCGCATCAGGTCGGTCAGGCGGCCCTGGTTCTCGAATGGCTCGCGGGTCACGGTGGGGTAGTAAATCAGCTTGTCCTTGACGGCTTCGCCGAAGAACTCGTTCTGCGGCAGGTGCTCGGTGATGAACTCGCGGTAGGCGACTTCGTTCACGTAGCGCACGCCGTGGACCAGGATCACCTTCTCGAAACGCTCGTAGGTTTCCGGGTCCTGGATCACGCTCATGAAGGGCGCGAGGCCAGTGCCTGTGCTCAACAGGTACAGGTGCTTGCCCGGGTTCAGGTCGTCGAGCACCAGAGTGCCGGTGGGCTTCTTGCTGATGATGATCTCGTCGCCTTCCTTCAGGTGCTGCAGCTGGGAGGTCAGAGGACCGTCCGGCACCTTGATGCTGAAGAACTCCAGGTGCTCTTCCCAGTTCGGGCTGGCAATGGAATAGGCGCGCATCAGCGGACGACCGCTGGCCTGTTGCAGGCCGATCATGACGAACTGGCCATTCTCGAAGCGCAGGCCCGGATCACGGGTGCACTTGAAGCTGAACAGCGTGTCGTTCCAGTGATGAACGCTGAGAATGCGCTCCGAGTTCATGTTGCTCATTTACGGGGCTCCGAAAATTTGAAGTCGCCAGCGCCACTCAGGAAGGGGCGCAATTGCGCGACATTGTAATGACCACCACAATATCTGTTAACTGAATTATCAAGATATAGGTTATCGGTTATATAGATATGCGATTTACTCTCCGTCAGCTCCAGGTATTCGTCGCCGTCGCCCAGCAAGAGAGCGTTTCCCGCGCGGCCCAGCAGCTTTCCCTGTCGCAGTCGGCTGCCAGCACTTCCGTGACGGAGCTGGAGCGGCAGTCGGGCTGCCAGCTGTTCGACCGCGCCGGCAAGCGCCTCAGCCTCAACGCCCTGGGCCGCCAGTTGCTGCCCCAGGCAGTGGCCCTGCTTGACCAGGCCCGCGAGATCGAGGACCTGCTCAATGGCAAGACCGGTTTCGGCTCCCTCGACGTTGGCGCAACCCTCACGGTGGGCAACTACCTGGCCACCCTGCTGATCGGCTCCTTCATGCAGCGCCACCCGGAATGCCAGGTGAGCCTGCATGTGCAGAACACGGCGAATATCGTCCAGCAGATCGCCCTCTACGAGCTTGATCTGGGTCTAATCGAAGGCGACTGCCAACACCCGGATATCGAAGTGCTGCCCTGGGTGGAGGATGAACTGGTGGTGTTCTGCGCACCGCAGCACCCGCTGGCGGCCAAGGGTCAGGCGAGCCTGGCGGAGCTGAGCCGCGAGGCCTGGATTCTCCGGGAAAAGGGCTCGGGCACTCGCCTGACCTTCGACCAGGCCATGCGCCACCACCCAACGCCGCTGAACGTCCGCCTGGAGCTGGAGCACACCGAAGCGATCAAGCGCGCGGTGGAATCAGGCCTCGGCATCAGCTGCATCTCGCGACTGGCCCTGCGCGACGCCTTCCGCCGCGGCAGCCTGGTGCCGGTGGAAACTCCGGGCATCGACCTGCGCCGGCAGTTCTATTTCATCTGGCACCGGCAGAAGTACCAGACGGCAGCCATGCGCGAATTCCTCGATCAGTGCCGGGCACTGACCGCCGGGGTGACGCGCAGTGACGAGATCGTGCTGCCGCCGATTGCCTGAGCATCAGCCCAGGAGAATGGTCGCCCAGACCGCTGTGATCAGGGTCAGCGCAGTGAATTGCGCGGCGCTGCCCATGTCCTTGGCGTTCTTCGACAGCGGATGGCGTTCGAGGGAAATGCGGTCGATGGCCGCTTCCACCGCCGAGTTAAGCAGCTCGACGATCAGCGCCAGCAGGCAGGCGCCGATCATCAGCGCACGTTCGCCGCGGCTGACATCGAGGAAGAACGATAGCGGGATCAGGACCACGTTGAGCAGCACCAACTGGCGGAAGGCTGCCTCGCCGGTGAAGGCGGCACGCAGCCCGTCAAGGGAATAGCCGGCGGCGTTGAGAATGCGTTTGAGACCGGTCTGGCCTTTGAATGGCGACATAGGGAAAGGGGCTGTTGAAAGGAGCGCGCAGCCTAACGCAACGCGCTTCAAATTTGCGTGAAAAGCCCGGCGTCAGGACGACGGAATCGATTCCATCTGTTGCAGCAGCAGTGCGGCCTGGGTACGGGTGCGCACGTTGAGCTTGCGGAAGATGGCGGTCACGTGAGCCTTCACCGTGGCTTCCGAGACATGCAGTTCGAAGGCTATCTGCTTGTTCAGCAGGCCCTCGCAGACCATGGTCAGTACACGGAATTGCTGAGGCGTCAGGCTGGCGAGGCCTTCGCTGGCAGCCTTGGCCTCATCGGACAGGGCCTGTGCTTCTTCCAGCTGTGGCGGCCACCAGGCATCGCCATCGAGCACGGCGCGAACCGCATTCTGGATGACTTCCAGCGGGCTGGACTTGGGAATGAAACCGCTGGCACCGAACTCACGGGCACGAGCGACTACCGAGGCTTCTTCCTGGGCGGAGATCATCACAACCGGGATCTGCGGATACTGACCGCGCAGCAGCACCAGGCCAGAGAAGCCGTAGGCACCTGGCATGTTCAGGTCGAGCAGGACCAGATCCCAGTCGGCGCGCTCGGCCAGGCGGGTCTCGAGCTCGGCGATGCTCGCCGCTTCCACCAGCCGCACGTCAGGTCCCAGACCCAGGGTCAGGGCCTGCTGCAGGGCGCTGCGGAACAACGGGTGGTCATCAGCGATGAGAATTTCGTATGAGGCCATGGGCATGTCCTTTTTGTAATGGGCCCAGACACGCCTCTCCGGGGGTGTGGAAAGGCATTTCGGCACGACGGGATACGCTGGCCGGGCCCGAAGCTTGATACGGGCAGGCCGTAAAGCGGCGCCCAGAATGCCGAGCCGGGGCGGGGTGGTCAAGTCGAACGCTTTACGGCAAAGTTCTCGGCTTTTCCCGCCGAGAAAAGCCATGCGAAGCCAAGCTCTGCGCGCCGATATCCTGATGCTGATCACCGCCGCAATCTGGGGCGCGGCCTTTGTCGCCCAGCGGCTGGGCATGGACGCCGTCGGCCCCTTCCTCTATACCGGCCTGCGCTTCAGCCTTGGCGCCCTCATCCTCCTGCCGCTATTGCTGGTCCTGCCGAAGCCTGCCGTGAAGCAGCCACTGAATCGCGGCATGCTGCTGGGCGGGCTGCTCATGGGCCTGGCCCTGTCGCTGGGAATCAACCTGCAACAGGTGGGCCTGCTGTTCACCAGCGTCACCAACTCCGGCTTCATCACCGGCCTTTACGTCATCATAGTGCCGCTGCTCGGCCTCTTCCTCGGCCATCGCACCGGTACGGGCACCTGGCTTGGCGCCTGCCTGGCAGTGGTGGGCATGTTCCTGCTCAGCGTGGGTGAAGGTTTCCACGTCGCGTCCGGCGACTGGCTGCAACTGGCCGGTGCCTGCGTCTGGGGTGTGCACGTGCTGCTGGTGGGTTACTTCGCCAGCCGCTATGACCCGATCCGCCTGTCCATCCTGCAGTTCGCGGTCTGTGCGGTGGTCAGCCTGGTGCTGGCAGTTGTGTTCGAGGAAATCAGGGTCGACGCCATCATCCAGGCCGGTCCGGCCATCCTCTACGGCGGCGTCATCGCCGTCGCCATCGGCTACACCCTGCAAGTGGTGGCGCAGCGTCACGCCATCGCCTCCCATGCCGCCATCATCCTCTCGCTGGAAGCGGTATTCGCCGCCATCGCCGGCGCCCTGCTGCTGGATGAGTCCCTGCACGCGCGCGGCTACATGGGCTGCGCCCTGATGTTCGCAGGCATGCTGGTGGCCCAGCTCTGGCCGCAGAAGCACGAGCCGCAGGCGGCACCAGCCAAGGCCGAAGCCTGATCAGAGATAGCTGCTGAGTGCCTGGTGCGCCGGGCTCGCCTCGTCCAGAGGCAGGGCCCGCTTGGCACCCAGGTAGCGTTCGGTGAATACATCCAGGTAGGCGTTCAGCGCGCCGCCGGCCTCTTCGTCACCCGCCAGCTCCAGGCACAGCGCCCCGACTTCAGCCGTGCACAGGTGCTCTTCGTTCTTCCTGCGACGCAGCTGATAGCGGGAAATCTGCTCCGGCGTCAGGCTGAGGACCGGAAAACGGTCCAGATAGGGACTCTTGCGGAACATCTTGCGTGCTTCGGTCCAGGTGGCATCGAGCAGGATGAACAGTGGCCGCTTGCCTTCCGCCACCTCGACGCTATCCACCACGCGCTCCGGCGCCGAATACTCACCGGGGAACACCAGGTAAGGCTGCCACTGCGGGTCTTCCAGCAAAGCGAGCAGCGCCTCGTCCACCTCGGTACGCGACCAGCCAAACGCCCAGGTGTCGGGCACCAGATCAGCGATCAGCCAGCCTGTGTTGCTCGGCTTCATCGGCTCGGAGTAGTACATCATCAGGCACACGCCGGAACGCACCGGTACCTTGGGGCGCCAGGCGCAGAAGCAGTAGTCGAAGGCGACCCGGCACTCCGGGCAGCGTGGCGCACGCGATCCACGGGCGACGAAGGGACGGGTGCTGCGTGCGAGGCATTCGGCGCGCAGGCGGAAGACGGCGTGACTCATCGAAACGGGTTCCAATACAGCGGCTGCCCGCCCTGCGCAGGTTGAAAGGCGGCGGGCGGAATCGGGATGGCAGGAAGGATCGCGAGATTCTACCAGAGACGCCATGGGCTGATTTTTCACGCGACAAGCGCTGCCTGCGAACGCACAATTGCCGCGCTGGTCAAACAGCTACTTTTCGTTAGGAGATACACATGCTGCGCCTCACCGCCATCGCCGTCTGCGCGACCCTGCCCTTCTTCGCCCAGGCCGCATCGCTCAAGGACTACGAGCTCAGCAAGATGCTCGAGAAAGTCGCCAAGGAGAGCAGCGTAGGCACGCCCCGCGCAATCAACGAGGACATCCTCGACCAGGGCTACACGGTGGAAGGAAACGAGCTGGTGAATCACCTCAGCGTGCGCGAAACCCATGCGGCCCAGATGCGCGCCAACCCCGATGCCGTGCGCGCACAACTGGGCGCCAGCGTCTGCCGCAATACTGGCTACCGCCAACTGCTGGCCCGTGGCGCCGGCCTTCGCTACGAGTTCAGCGAGTACAAGACCAATCGCCCAGTGACGTCCGAACGTTTCAGTGCCCAGGATTGCGGCCTCAAGGCCAAAAACAACTGATCGCCTTTGCGGCGCTCCTGTCCGGGGAGCGCCGCCTTCGCCTTTCTCCCTGGAGCCCTGGGCCTACGCTCACTCCGCCATAATCCGGACACCTCGCTGCGGTTCATTCAGTCTGCGGCGTACTGGAAAAGATCCAGCCCCTGCCGCAAGCTGTAGATGAGCGGCTCGACCGGGTCGCCCGGACTCCGGACTCGGCCCGTAGTGCTGCTCAGAGATGTTGATGAGCAAGGAGAACGCTATGCCCTATGATCCGGACGACTATCTCTCTCGACACTTCCAGACCAGTGGAATCGACCTGACCCAGAAGGTCGACGAACTGATCAACCTCACCGTTCCGAGTGGCAGCCCCAACCTCGCGCTCTATCGCGAGATGCTGATCACGGTGGTGCGCATGGCCCAGGCCGACCGCAATCGCTGGGACGCCAAGATCATGCTGCAGACCCTGCGCGAGATGGAACACGCCTTCAGTGCGCTGGAGCAGTTCAAGCGGCGCCGCAAAGTCACTGTATTCGGCTCGGCCCGCACCCCCGAAGGTCACCCGATCTATACCCTGGCCCGCCAATTGGGGGCGGAGCTCGCCAAGCGCGATCTCATGGTGATCACTGGCGCCGGCGGCGGCATCATGGCCGCAGCCCACGAAGGCGCCGGGCTGGAAAACAGTCTCGGCCTTAACATCACCCTGCCCTTCGAACAGCATGCCAACACGACGGTGAATGGTTCCGAACACCTGCTTTCGTTCCACTTCTTCTTCGTGCGCAAGCTGTTCTTCGTGAAAGAAGCCGATGCGCTGGTGCTCTGCCCGGGTGGTTTCGGCACCCTGGACGAAGCGCTGGAAGTGCTGACCCTGATCCAGACCGGGAAGAGCCCGGTAGTGCCGGTGGTGTTGCTGGACGAGCCGGACGGCAGCTACTGGGAAGACGCCATCGGCTTCCTCCATGAGCAACTGGAGCGCAACCGCTACATCCTGCCCAGCGACATGAACCTGATGCGTCTGGTGCGCAATGCCGACGAGGCGGCTGCCGAGATCGCCCAGTTCTATCGCAACTACCACTCCAGCCGATGGTTGAGGAACAGCTTCGTGATTCGCATGAATCACTCTCTCAGCGAGAAGGCCCTCGGGCAGGTTCAGGAGCAGTTCGCCGACCTCTGCCTGGAAGGCGATTTCTCCCAGCAAGCCAACCCGGATTCGGAGAAGGACGAACCGGAATTCAGCGAACTGATCCGCCTGGCGTTCCGCTTCAATGGTCGTGACCACGGCCGCCTGCGTGAACTCATCGACTTCATCAACCTGCCGCAGCACTGGGCCAGCAAGGCCTGATTCCCCCAGACGAACGCAGCCCCATCCAGCTATCAGCCATGCGCATCCGCGCATGGCTCAAGGCTGCACAGGTGATTAATCAGTCGTCGGGATTACTGCGCAGGAGACGGCTGATCATCTCCATGGAATAGCCACGGTAGGCAAGGAATCGCCCCTGTTGGGCACGCTCTCGGGCGTCCTGGGGTTGGCGATTGAACTTGCGACGCCAAACCTCGCGCAATTGCTCGACCCAGTCGATATCAGCCTCGCGCAAGGCCTGGTCGATATCACCACGCGGCAAGCCGCGCTGCGCCAGTTCTTCGCGGATACGCTGCGGCCCATAGCCGCCACGGGCGCGGCTGGCGATGAAGCTTTCGAGATAGCGGGATTCGGAGAGCAGGCCCTCTTCCGCCAAGCGGTCGAGGGCGCTGTCGATCAACTCGGGAGGAGCGCCGCGCTGACGCAGCTTGCGCGTCAGCTCGACTCGCCCGTGTTCGCGCTGTGCCAGCAAGTCCATGGCGGCCCGCCGGACGGCGGCGGGGCTGTCGAGCACGACGGGCATGGGAGGATCAGAGGTCTACGTCGGCCAAGTCGTCAGCAGTGGCAGCCGACTTGTTGTTGGCAGAAGAATCGACCAGCAGCTTCTCGCGAATGATCTTCTCGATGGCGCTGCCGACTTCCGGATTGTCTTCCAGGTACTTGGCGGCGTTGGCCTTGCCCTGGCCGATCTTGTTGCCCTGGTAGCTGTACCAGGCGCCGGATTTCTCGACCAGGCCCAGCTGCACGCCCAGGTCGATGATCTCGCCAGTGCGGTAGATGCCCTTGCCGTACATGATCTGGAATTCGGCCTGACGGAACGGCGGGGCCACCTTGTTCTTCACCACCTTGACGCGGGTTTCGCTGCCCACGACTTCCTCGCCCTCTTTCACCGCGCCGGTACGGCGGATGTCGAGACGCACGGAGGCGTAGAACTTCAGGGCGTTGCCGCCGGTAGTGGTCTCTGGGTTGCCGAACATCACGCCGATCTTCATACGGATCTGGTTGATGAAGATGACCAGGCAGTTGGCGTTCTTGATGTTGCCGGTGATCTTGCGCAGGGCCTGAGACATCAGGCGCGCCTGCAGGCCGACGTGGGAATCACCCATCTCGCCTTCGATTTCGGCCTTGGGTACCAGGGCCGCAACGGAGTCGACGATGATCACGTCAACGGCGTTGGAGCGCACCAGCATGTCGGTGATTTCCAGGGCCTGTTCACCGGTATCCGGCTGGGACACCAGCAGGTCGTCCACGTTCACACCGAGCTTGCCGGCGTAGTCCGGGTCCAGGGCGTGTTCGGCGTCGACGAAGGCGCAGGTGGCACCCAGCTTCTGGGCTTCTGCAATGACGGAGAGGGTCAGGGTGGTCTTACCGGAGGATTCGGGACCGTAGATCTCGACGATACGGCCTTTCGGCAGACCACCAATGCCAAGCGCGATGTCCAGGCCCAGGGAGCCGGTGGAAATGGCCGGGATGGCCTGGCGATCGTGGTCGCCCATGCGCATGACCGCGCCTTTGCCGAACTGCTTCTCGATCTGGCCCAGGGCAGCAGCCAAGGCGCGCTTCTTGTTCTCGTCCATTGAAGTCCTCACTAAACTCAAGAGGGCCTGGCGGCCACCAACAACTGTATAAGTAGCCAGTATTATTCCATAGGGCAAGTCGCTCGCCTACCCCTGGACGGCTTTTTCTCCTGCAGCTAGTCGGATCAATCCCTGGAGTGCTTCCACCACTGTCTGCCGCCGCACGGACAGGCGATCGCCCGGAAACTGGCGGCGCACGGCCTCCAGTTCCTTCCCGTTTCCCCAGGCCAGCCAGACGGTGCCGACGGGCTTGTCCACGGAACCGCCATCGGGTCCGGCAACGCCACTTACCGCTACGGCGAAACGTGCCCCGCTGTGCAACTGGGCACCGCGCACCATCGCCTCGACTACCTCACGGCTGACCGCGCCCACCCGCGGGAACAGCTCGAAAGGCACCGCCAGCTGCGCGGTTTTCTGCTCATTCGAATAAGTGACGAAACCCGCCTCGAACCAGGCCGAACTGCCGGGAATGCGGGTGATCGCCTCGGCGATGCCGCCTCCGGTGCATGACTCGGCAGTGCTCACCGACTCGCCACGTGCCTTCAGTTCCTCGCCCAGCCGCGCGGCCAGCGAAGTCAGTTCATCTTCGGTAACGGACATGTGCACTCCGGGGTTAAAGCGGGCCAACGGGATACCGTACACTAGCGCCTTTTGCATGCAAGGCCAGCCAATGAGTCAGAGCGATCTCAGCGAACACACACCCATGATGCAGCAGTACTGGAAGCTGAAGAATCAGCATCCGGACCAGCTGATGTTCTACCGCATGGGCGACTTCTACGAGATCTTCTACGAGGACGCCAAGAAGGCCGCCAAGCTCCTCGACATCACTCTGACCGCGCGCGGCCAGTCGGCGGGCAAGTCGATTCCAATGGCCGGCATCCCGTTCCATGCAGTGGAAGGCTACCTGGCCAAGCTGGTGAAGCTCGGCGAATCCATCGTGATCTGTGAGCAGATCGGTGATCCAGCCACCAGCAAAGGACCGGTGGAGCGGCAGGTCGTCCGCATCATCACCCCCGGCACCGTCAGCGACGAAGCCCTGCTGGACGAGCGCCGTGACAACCTGCTGGCAGCGGTTCTGGGGGACGAACGCCTGTTCGGTCTGGCAGTGCTGGACATCACCAGCGGCCGTTTCAGCGTGCAGGAGATCAAGGGCTGGGAAAACCTGCTGGCCGAACTGGAACGCCTCAATCCGGCCGAATTGCTGATACCTGATGATTGGCCCCAGGGCCTGCCCGCAGAGAAACGTCGTGGCGTACGCCGCCGTGCGCCTTGGGATTTCGATCGTGACTCGGCGAAGAAGAGCCTCTGCCAGCAATTCGGCGTGCAGGATCTCAAGGGTTTCGGCTGCGAAACCCTGACCCTGGCCATCGGCTCCGCAGGCTGCCTCCTGGCTTACGCCAAGGAAACCCAGCGCACGGCCCTGCCCCACCTGCGCAGCCTGCGCCATGAACGCATCGACGATACCGTCATCCTCGACGCCGCCAGCCGCCGCAACCTGGAACTGGACGTGAACCTCTCCGGTGGGCGCGATAACACCCTGCAATCGGTAATCGACCGCTGCCAGACCGCGATGGGCAGCCGCCTGCTGAGCCGATGGCTGAATCGCCCGCTGCGCGACCGTGCCGTACTCGAGGCCCGCCAGGACGCCATCGACTGCCTGCTGGATCGCTATCGCTTCGAAGGCCTGCAACCGCAACTGAAGGAAATCGGCGATGTCGAGCGCATCCTTGCCCGCATCGGCTTGCGCAACGCTCGTCCGCGCGACCTCGCCCGCCTGCGCGACGCCCTCGCCGCCCTGCCGCAACTGCAAGGCGCGATGACCGAACTGGATGTACCCCATCTGCAAGACCTGGCCGGCAGTATCCGCACCTATCCGGAGCTGGCCGATCTGCTGGCGCGCGCCATCATCGACAACCCGCCAGCAGTCATCCGCGACGGCGGCGTGATCAAGACCGGCTACGACGCCGAGCTGGATGAATTGCAGGCGCTCAGCGAGAACGCCGGCCAGTACCTGATGGACCTTGAAACTCGGGAAAAGGCCCGCACCGGCCTCCCTAACCTCAAGGTCGGCTACAACCGAATCCACGGCTACTACATCGAACTGCCCCGCGTGCAGGCCGAGCAGGCGCCGGCGGACTACATCCGTCGCCAGACCCTGAAGGGCGCCGAACGCTTCATCACACCAGAGTTGAAGGCCTTCGAAGACAAGGCGCTTTCCGCCAAGAGCCGCGCCCTGGCGCGGGAAAAAATGCTCTACGACGAGCTGCTCGAACTGCTGATCAAGCAGTTGGCGCCACTGCAGGACACCGCCGCCGCCCTCGCCGAGCTGGACGTATTAAGCAACTTCTCTGAACGCGCGCTGAACCTCGACCTGAACCGCCCGCGCTTCGTTGATGAACCCTGCATGCGCATCAATCAGGGCCGTCACCCGGTGGTGGAACAGGTGCTGGACACGCCCTTCGTGGCCAACGACCTAGCCCTGGATGACACCACTCGCATGTTGATCATCACCGGTCCGAACATGGGCGGTAAGTCGACCTACATGCGCCAGACCGCGCTCATCGTGCTGCTCGCCCACATCGGTTGCTTCGTACCGGC
This sequence comes from Pseudomonas lalkuanensis, assembly GCF_008807375.1. NCBI lineage: Bacteria > Pseudomonadati > Pseudomonadota > Gammaproteobacteria > Pseudomonadales > Pseudomonadaceae > Metapseudomonas > Metapseudomonas lalkuanensis. The sequence goes on from NZ_CP043311.1 coordinate 4,712,359, forward strand.
GGCCGGCTGCGAGCTGTCGCTGGTGGACCGCATCTTCACCCGCATTGGTTCCAGCGATGACCTGGCCGGCGGCCGCTCCACCTTCATGGTGGAAATGAGCGAAACCGCCAACATCCTGCACAACGCCAGCGAAAGCAGCCTGGTGCTGATGGACGAAGTGGGCCGCGGCACCAGCACCTTCGACGGCCTGTCGCTGGCCTGGGCTGCGGCAGAGCATTTGGCCCGCCTGCGCGCCTTCACCCTCTTCGCTACCCACTACTTCGAGCTGACGGTTCTGCCGGAAAGCGAGCCCGTGGTCGCCAACGTCCATCTGAACGCAACCGAGCACAATGAGCGCATCGTGTTCCTCCATCATGTGCTGCCGGGCCCAGCGAGCCAAAGCTACGGGCTGGCGGTGGCGCAACTGGCGGGGGTGCCGGGTGGCGTGATCCAGCGAGCCCGCGAGCACCTGGCACGCCTGGAAACCACCAGCCTGCCTCATGAAGTCCCGCGCCAGAGCCCCGGACAACCGAGTTCGCCCATGCAAAGCGACCTCTTCGCCAGCCTTCCGCACCCGGTGCTGGATGATCTGGCGAAGGTCAAACCGGACGACCTGACCCCAAGGCAGGCACTGGAGCTGTTGTATACACTGAAGTCACGCCTCTAACCCCTGAACCGCACAAGCTGCTAGAATCCCGCGCGCTCTGGAAGACACCCGGGAATCAGCCTGCCCGGCGCCGCGAATTCCAGAGCCGAGAAGCCGGACATAGAAGGCTTCCGAGCCGCCGCTTGAGGAGAAGAATAGAAATGACCTTCGTCGTCACCGACAACTGCATCAAATGCAAATACACCGACTGTGTGGAAGTCTGTCCGGTGGACTGCTTCTACGAAGGCCCGAACTTCCTGGTCATTCACCCGGATGAGTGCATCGACTGTGCACTGTGCGAGCCGGAATGCCCGGCGCAAGCCATCTTCTCCGAGGATGAAGTGCCTGAGGACATGCAGGAGTTCATCGAGCTGAACCGTGATCTGGCTGAGGTCTGGCCGAACATCACCGAGAAGAAGGATGCCTTGGCCGACGCCGAAGAATGGGACGGCGTCAAAGGCAAGCTGGAGCATCTGGAGCGCTGACCCAGCTCAGCGTCCGAACGCCAAAAGGCCCGCATTTGCGGGCCTTTTGCTTTCCTGTGGACGAAAAAAGGGGCGGGGGATACCCGCCCACTCTTTTGTCCATATTCCCTGTAGTCCTTGCTCATCATCCTGATGAATCGCATCCGGCGATGTCCTTGGTCGATTTCCTTATCAACCCGCATACATCCTGTACGCAAGGGTGATAATAGTGATCCATGAGGACGGATCAAGTTGGCGGAACAGCGTCTCGACCGCTGAGAAGATCGTGGCGACAAAAATAAAACTCTTAACTATCAACAATTTACATATATTCTCAATATCCAATCATCCATTAGAGAGCAGCAACTTCCTCAAATCACGTACATGCCGTGTAAGCAATGACTTACAAAGCGATGCATAAAAACGGACGCAGATAAGCCTCGCTCAAGGCACCCTCACCTACCTCAAAGTGATCTCGTAATGGCCGGCATATGTGCGCCGGGAAATGCCGAAAGCCACAATGAAAAAGCCCGGCCAAGGCCGGGCTTCTTCGAATCTTTCAACCGCTACTGGAACAGCGCGTCACTGGACAGGCCATTCTTCTCCAGGATTTCCCGAAGACGCTTCAGCGCTTCGACCTGAATCTGCCGCACCCGCTCGCGGGTCAGACCGATCTCCTGGCCCACTTCCTCGAGCGTGCAGCTCTCATGCCCACGCAGGCCAAATCGACGCACCACGACTTCGCGTTGCTTGTCGGTCAGTTCGGACAGCCACTGATCGATGCTTTGCGAGAGATCGTCATCCTGCAACAGCTCGCAAGGGTCGGTGGGACGATCATCGGTCAGAGTGTCCAACAGGGTCTTGTCGGAATCCGGGCCGAGGGACACATCCACCGAAGTCACCCGTTCGTTGAGACCGAGCATGCGCTTGACCTCGTCCACCGGCTTTTCCAGCAGGTTGGCGATTTCTTCAGGCGAGGGCTCGTGATCCAGCTTGTGGGTCAACTCACGTGCAGCCCGCAGGTAGACGTTGAGTTCCTTGACCACATGGATCGGCAGGCGGATGGTCCGGGTCTGGTTCATGATGGCCCGTTCAATGGTTTGACGGATCCACCAGGTCGCGTAGGTAGAGAATCGGAAGCCCCGTTCGGGATCGAACTTTTCAACCGCGCGGATCAGGCCGAGGTTGCCCTCCTCGATCAGGTCGAGCAGCGACAATCCGCGATTGACGTAACGTCGCGCGATCTTCACCACAAGGCGGAGGTTGCTTTCGATCATGCGCTTGCGCCCGGCAGGATCACCACGCTGCGCAAGGCGCGCGAAGTGCACTTCTTCTTCCGGGGTCAGCAGGGGGGAAAAGCCGATTTCGTTGAGGTAAAGCTGGGTCGCGTCGAGTGCGCGGCTGTAGTCGATGTACTTGTGCTGCTTGGGTGAGCTCGAATGCCGGGATTTCGCGGTGGGCAGAGGCGCGTCGTTCTCCTCGCTCAACGCTTCATCCAAAATGACGCCCGGCTCGAGAATGAGCAGTTCGTCATCGACGTCAAACTCCGGCGCTTCTTTATTGAGTGCCATTGTTGTTGTCCCTTGCTGAGTTCGACAACAAGCCCCGGCGAAGCCTTCTATCCCTGGCGCCGCCTGAGCCCGTCCTTACCACGTGGTGGAACGGGCTGAAAAACAGATCAACGACGTGGCAGGTATTGCAGCGGATCTACAGGTTTACCTTGACGGCGAATTTCAAAATGAAGCTTCACCCGGTCAGTCCCCGTTGAGCCCATCTCGGCAATTGTCTGCCCGACCTTGACCTGCTGTCCCTCCCGCACCAGCAACCTGCGGTTATGACCATAGGCGCTTACGTAGGTATCGCTGTGTTTGATGATGACCAATTCGCCGTAGCCCCGTAATCCACTTCCGGCATAAACAACTGATCCGTCTGACGCAGCCAAGACAGGCTGGCCTAATTCCCCAGCGATATCAATCCCTTTATTCAAACTGCCGTTTGACGAAAAACGCCCGATCAGAGGGCCGTTCGCGGGCCACACCCAACCGGCTGCAGAGCGCGTAGTAGACGTGTTTGACGGAGTTACTGGCGTGGTCACCACCGGTTGCGGTGCTGACGTTTGAGGGCGGACGACCGGTTGTTGGGTCTGCACAGGCGGACGAGTCGAAGTACTGCTACCAGTCCTTGGATTGGCCACCACAGGGGCGGTGGCAACCGCAGTCGGACGCGCCTGGCCCGGCTGTCCATCGAAACGGATGATCTGGCCTGGGCGAATCACGTAGGGAGCAGGGATGCCATTGCGCGCAGCGAGGGCCTTCCAGTCCCAGCCGAAGCGAAATGCGATGGAATAGAGCGTATCGCCACGCTGCACGCGGTACTGACCACTGGTGACGGGTTGCCGTTGCGGCGCAGAGGTCGATCCCGGGTGATTGCGGTCGACCACGTTTACACCGTCTTTCTGGGTGCTGGAACAGCCGCCCAGCAGGATGCCAGCGGCTAGCGCGGGCAACCAGGTGAGCCCATTCCCCATGCGAATCCACTGCCGAATGGCCATCAGGCTCACTCTTGTCCCCTTTCCCAACATTCCCAAGTGTCATTTATTGTGCCGGAAATATCCGGACGAGCCAGCCGCCTGCCGCACAAAGTACAGCAGGCGGACAGCTTGGCGGTGCATCAGAAAGTTGCCCGCGATGTGGGTTCCCCGATTGCGGCTCAGGCCAGGGGCCCGCTCAGCAAAGGAACGAAACGCACCGCATCGAGTACGTGGCGGGTGAAGCCCTGCTCTTCGCGAATGATCAGCATCAGTTGCTGGACATCGCCGGCGCCGACCGGAATCACCAGGCGCCCACCCGGAGCCAGTTGGTCCAGCAGTGCCTGGGGTACATCCGCGGCGGCGGCCGTGACGATGATGCCGTTATAGGGAGCCAGCGCCGGCCAGCCTTCCCAACCGTCACCCCAGCGGAAAACCACGTTGCGCAGGTTGAGTACCGCCAGACGCTCCTTGGCCTTGTCCTGCAGGACCTGGATGCGCTCCACGGAAAACACCCGCTCGACCAGTTGCGCAAGGATCGCGGTCTGGTAGCCCGAGCCGGTACCGATCTCCAGCACCTTGTCGAGCGGCCCCGCCGCCAGCAGCAGCTCAGTCATCCGTGCAACCATGTAAGGCTGGGAGATGGTCTGGTTGTGCCCGATCGGCAGCGCGGTGTCTTCGTAGGCGCGATGGGCAAGCGCCTCATCGACGAACAGGTGACGCGGTGTCCGGCGAATGGTTTCGAGCACACGGGCGTTGGACAGCCCTTCCTCGTACAGACGCTGGATAAGGCGCTCACGGGTGCGCTGGGAGGTCATGCCGATCCCGCGGCGCATCAGGTCGTCCTGTTCCCGGGACATCAGAGCAGGCCCTCCAACCAGCTATCGAGACCCTGGAAGGCCTCGTTGAAAGTCCGATCGAGCTGCAGGGGCGTGATGGACACGTAACCCTGCATCACCGCGTGGAAATCCGTGCCCGGACCGCCGTCTTCGGCGTCACCGGCCGCGGATATCCAGTATCCCTCCTTGCCCCGTGGATTGACCACCTTCACCGGAGCGGCCGCGCGCGCGCGATGGCCAAGGCGGGTCAGCTGGATTCCGCGGATGCGCTCCAGCGGAAGGTTGGGAATGTTCACGTTGAGCACGGTGCGCAGCGGCAGGTCGAGCCGATCATGGGCGGCCACCAGCCGGCGTGCGATATAGGCAGCAGCGGGCAGGTTGTCCGCCTGGCGCGACAACAGCGAAAAGGCGAACGCCGGCAAGCCGAGGAAGCGCCCTTCCAAAGCGGCGGCCACGGTGCCCGAATAGAGCACGTCGTCACCCAGGTTGGCACCGAGGTTGATGCCCGACACCACCATATCCGGCAGCTCCTCGAGCAGGCCGTTGAGTCCGAGATGGACGCAATCGGTCGGCGTGCCGTTGAGGCTGATGAATCCATTCTCCAGCGTGCTGGGGTGAAGCGGGCGGTCCAGGGTCAGGGAACTGCTGGCACCACTCTTGTCCTGGTCCGGTGCGATGACCACGCATTCGGCGTAATCCTTGAGCGCACCATGCAGAGCGGCGAGACCGGGTGCGTTCACCCCGTCGTCGTTGGAAATCAGAATGCGCATGGGTTTTCCGTCTGCCCTGCCGGCAGCAGATCGACGAGCTCACGCACCACTGCGGTGGCGAAGCATCCAGCCGGCAGGACGAATTCCAGTTGCAGAACGTCAGGCTCGGGATAATGCCACGTCAGACCGCCGATGGGGAGGCGCAGGATGCGCCGTTCGTGCGCCATTCCCGCTTCTGCCAGCCAGTGGCAAAGTGCCTTCTCGCCCGCGGCTGCCGCCGCTTCCAGCGCATGGGCCTGTCCCTGGGCAGGTGAATCCCCTTCGCCCCAGAGTGGGCCGGTCGGGTGCAGGTCGAGCAGAGCGAGACGCGGGTCATTGCACTCGGCCTCACCCGCCATGAAAAAGCTGCGGCTGTCGGTGAAAGCGAGCAGATCACCGACCTGTGCCTGGTTCCAGGTACCCGCGGCGATACGCTCGGCCAGCACCCGGTTGAAGACGAAGCTGCGCCCGGCGGAGAGCAGGCGCGAACGCACATTCCGTTGTACCGGCAGTTCCTTGCGTTCGGCGAAGTTGCGGGCGTCGATCACGTTGCCGCCGCCATGACCGAAGCGCTGCAGGCCGAAGTAGTTGGGTACTCCGACCTCGGCGAGCCGCTTCAGGCGTGCGTCCAGTGCCTCTCTGTCAGCGACCAGGCGGGTCAGGCGCAGGGTGAATCCGTTGGCGGAATGGGCACCACGTTGCAGCTTGCGCTTGTGGCGGACGCTCTTGAGGATTCGCAGGCTGGCATTCTCGGCGGCGGACAGGTCCGGATCGGCCTTCCCCGGCAAGTGCAGGCTGAACCATTGACGAGTCAGTGCCTGGCGATCCTTGAGCCCCGCGTAGCTGACCACCTTCAACGGCACACCAGCCGCACGGGCGATACGCCGCGCCGCCTCCTCTGTGTTCAACTCGCGCTTCTCCACCCAGAGCCAGAGGTGTTCACCCTCGCCTTCCAGCGGGATATCCAGAACTTCGTCGACCTGGAAGTCCTCCGCCACGGCTTTCAGCTGCGCTTGTCCAAGGGGTTCGCCATGGGCACGCGGGCCCAACAGTTCGAGTTCGGTCATGCGGGCAACAGCAGGGCCACCGCATGCACGGCGATGCCCTCCTCACGACCGGTGAAGCCGAGCTTTTCGGTGGTGGTGGCCTTGACGTTGACCTGGTCCGGTTCGACCTCCAGGTCGGCGGCGATGTTCGCGCGCATGGCCTCGATATGCGGCGCCATCTTCGGCGCCTGGGCGACGATGGTTCCGTCGACGTTGCCGACCTTCCAGCCCTTGGCCTTCACCAGGGACACCACATGGCGCAGCAAGGCGCGGCTGTCGGCGCCCTTGAACTGCGGGTCGGTATCCGGGAAGTGCTTGCCGATGTCGCCCAGCGCGGCTGCGCCCAGCAGCGCATCGGACAGCGCATGCAGCAGCACGTCGCCATCGGAATGGGCAACGAGTCCGAACTTGTGTGGAATACGCACACCGCCCAAGGTGATGAAATCACCATCGCCGAAGCGGTGTACGTCGTAGCCGTGGCCAATTCGCATAGTGAAGAACGCCCTGAAAAGTCAGGGCGTGATTCTACCCGCTTTAGCCCTTCAGGGCCTCGGCGTGATGCTTCAGGTGATCGCCGATGAAACTGGCGATGAAGTAGTAGCTGTGGTCGTAGCCCGGCTGCAGGCGCAGGGTCAGCGGATGCGCCGCCGCCTTGGCCGCTGCTTGCAGCACCTCGGGTTTGAGCTGGGTGGCGAGGAAGTCATCGCGGTCGCCCTGGTCCACCAGAATCGGCAAGCGTTCGGTGGCCTCGGCAATCAGCACGCTCGCATCCCATTCACGCCAACGGCCGCGATCGTCCCCCAGGTAGCGGCTGAAGGCCTTTTCGCCCCAAGGACAAGCCATCGGGTTACTGATCGGCGCGAATGCCGACAGCGACTGATAACGCCCCGGATTGCGCAAGGCGCACACCAGCGCGCCGTGGCCGCCCATGGAGTGGCCGCTGATACCGCGCTTCCCGGACACCGGGAAGTTGGCCTCGATCAGCGCCGGCAGCTCGTGCACCACGTAGTCATGCATGCGGTAGTGGCGCGCATAGGGTTCCTGGGTGGCGTTCAGGTAGAAGCCCGCGCCCAGGCCGAAGTCCCAGGCATTGTCCGGGTCGCCGGGTACCTCGGCGCCGCGGGGACTGGTGTCCGGAGCGACGATGATCAGTCCGAATTCCGCGGCCAGGCGCTGCGCACCGGCTTTCTGCATGAAGTTCTCGTCGGTGCAGGTCAGCCCCGACAGCCAGTAGAGCACCGGCAGCTTCGCGCCCTGCTCCGCCTGGGGTGGCAGGTACACGGCGAACACCATGTCGCAGTTCAGGCTGGTGGAGCGGTGACGGTAGCGCTTGTGCCAGCCGCCGAAGCTCTTGTTGCTGGATACGATTTCGAGGGTCATGAACAAGCTCCGCAGGGTGCGCCTTGCGCACCGACAGGGTTGCGGTGCGCAAGGCGCACCCTACAAGACAGCCGGATGGCCGGCGCGGCCATCCGGCTTCGCTTCAGTAGTGGACGACCGAGCGAATGCTCTTGCCTTCGTGCATCAGGTCGAAGGCCTTGTTGATATCGTCCAGCCCCATGGTGTGAGTGATGAAGGTGTCCAGCGGTATCTCGCCCTTCTGCGCCTTCTCCACGTAGCTCGGCAGTTCGGTACGGCCTTTCACGCCGCCGAAAGCCGAACCGCGCCAGACGCGGCCAGTCACCAGCTGGAACGGACGGGTCTTGATCTCGGTGCCAGCCGGCGCCACACCAATGATCACGGACTCGCCCCAGCCCTTGTGGCAGCACTCCAGCGCCGCGCGCATCAGGTCGACATTGCCAACGCACTCGAAGCTGTAGTCGACACCGCCATCGGTCATCTCGACGATGACATCCTGGATCGGCTTGCTGTGCTCCTTCGGATTGACGAAGTCGGTGGCGCCCAGCTCACGGGCCACCGTGAACTTCTCCGGGTTGATGTCGATGGCGATGATGCGCGAGGCCTTGGCCATCTTCGCGCCGATGATCGCCGCCAGGCCGATACCGCCCAGGCCGAAGATGGCCACGGTCGCGCCCTCCTCCACCTTGGCGGTGTTGAGCACGGCGCCGATGCCGGTGGTCACGCCGCAACCCAGCAGGCAGACCTTTTCCAGCGGCGCGTCCTTCGGAATCTTCGCCAGGGAGATTTCCGGCAGGACGGTGTACTCGGAGAAGGTCGAACAGCCCATGTAGTGGTAGATCGGCTGGCCGTTGTAGCTGAAGCGCGAAGTGCCGTCCGGCATCAGGCCCTTGCCCTGGGTGGCGCGCACCTTCTGGCACAGGTTGGTCTTGCCGGATTTACAGAATTTGCACTCGCGGCATTCGGCCGTGTAGAGCGGGATCACGTGGTCGCCGACCGCCAGCGAAGTGACGCCCTCGCCTACCGCTTCGACGATGCCGCCGCCTTCGTGACCGAGGATGCAGGGGAACACGCCCTCGGAATCCGCACCGGACAGGGTGTAGGCATCGGTGTGGCAAACGCCGGTGGCCACGATCCGCACCAGGACTTCGCCAGCCTTGGGCGGGGCAACGTCCACTTCGACGATCTGCAGCGGCTGGTTGGGCGCAAAGGCCACAGCGGCACGGGACTTGATCATGGTCATTCTCCAGCTGATTGAAATGGCCAAGGAGTGTAGTTGAGCCGCCAATGGTAAATAATCCATGGCAAAGCAAAACTTTATTGCTGTGGAGGGATAATCCATGAGTCGCTGGGAAGGCCTGGACGAGTTCGTTGCGGTTGCAGAGACAGGCCAGTTCACGGCTGCGGCGGAGCGCCTGGGCATCTCTTCGTCCCACGTCAGCCGGCAGATCGCCCGTCTCGAAGAACGCCTGCAGACTCGCCTGTTCTACCGCAGCACACGCAAGGTCGCGCTCACCGAAGCCGGACAGACCTTCCTGCAGCACTGCCAGCGCCTGATGGACGCCCGCGAGGAAGCGCTGCGCGCAGTCAGCGACCTGACCAGCGAGCCCAAGGGTCTGCTGCGCATGACCTGCGCGGTGGCCTATGGCGAGCGCTTCATCGTGCCGCTGGTGAATGAGTTCATGGCGCGACACCCGCAGCTGCGGGTGGAGATCGAACTGAGCAACCGCACCCTGGACCTGGTGCACGAAGGCCTGGACGTGGCCATCCGCCTGGGTCGCCTGCAGGACTCGCGACTGGTGGCGACGCGCCTGGCGCCGCGGGTCATGTACCTGTGCGCAGCACCCGCCTACCTGGAGCGCTATGGCCGCCCCCATAGCCTTTCGGAACTGGCCCGGCACAACTGCCTGGTCGGCAGCTCGGACCACTGGGATTTCCTGCAGCAGGGTCGCGAACATGCCATCCGCGTCCAGGGAAACTGGCGCTGCAACAGCGGCCAGGCGGTGCTGGATGCCGCCCTGCGGGGTTTCGGCCTGTGCCAGTTGCCCGATTACTACGTGCTGGAGCACCTGCAAAGCGGCGCCCTGGTGTCACTGCTGGAACAGCACCGCCCGCCGAACACCGCGGTCTGGGCACTTTATCCACAGCAACGGCACCTCTCACCCAAGGTGCGGCAACTGGTGGATCTGCTGAAGGAAGGGCTGGCCCAACGGCCGGAGTACGCGGCTGCTCAGCTGCGACTCGACCAACGCTGACGCAGCCAGTCGAGGTCTTCAGGGCGAGTGATCTTGAGGTTGTCCGCGCGGCCTTCCACCAGCTTGGGCGCGTTGCCGGCCCACTCCATGGCGGAGGCTTCGTCGGTGATGGCGACGCCAGCTACCAGGGCATCGGCCAAAGCACGATGCAGTGCGCCGAAGCGGAACATCTGCGGCGTGTAGGCCTGCCAGATCAGGCTGCGATCGACGGTTTCCGCCACTCGCCCGTCTGCGCCAACGCGCTTGAGGGTATCCCGCGCGGGAACGGCTAGCAGGCCTCCCACCGGGTCGTCGGCCAGTTCGGCGAGCAACAGGTCGAGATCGAAACGCGACAGGTTCGGCCGCGCCGCGTCATGCACCAGCACCCAGTCGTGTGCCCGGGCACCGTTTTCGGCCAGTCGCAGCAAGGCACTGAGCACCGAGTCCGCACGCTCCTTGCCGCCGTCGGCGCGGATGATGCGCTCGTCACTGGCACACGGCAGCGCCGGCCAGTAGGGATCATCCACCGAAAGACTGATCACCAGCCCCTTGAGCTGCGGATGGTCGAGAAAGCAATCGAGGCTATGTTCGAGAATGGTGCGTCCTGCAAGCTCGAGGTATTGCTTGGGACGGTCGGCGCGCATGCGGGCACCGACGCCGGCGGCGGGGATCACCGCCCAGAAGAAGGGAGTATCGGCCTGGTTCATTCGGCAATCTGGTAGAGGGTTTCGCCTTCCTTGACCATACCCAGCTCGTGGCGGGCACGCTCCTCGACAGTCTCCATACCCTTTTTCAGCTCCATCACTTCCGCTTCGAGGATGCGGTTGCGCTCCAGCAGGCGCTCGTTCTCGCCTTGCTGCTCGGCGATCTGCCGTTGCAGGTCCTGGACTTGCGCCAGGCTGCCGTCACCCACCCACAGTCGATACTGCAGGCCAGCCAGCAGCAGGATGAGGACAACGAACAACCAGTAAGTGTTAGGGCGAGTCATTTTGCCAGGGAGTATCCATGCGAAAAGGGCAGCTTGCGCTGCCCTTTTACCATTCCTGAACGGATTACGTCGCTGCCGTGCGGCAGGAGACGACCGGCCAGGAGAAATCAGGTGTGGCTGCGAAGTTTACATGAAGTAAAGATGCATTCAGCGCCTGATTTCAACATGGCACCGCTGAGACCTGCTCACGATCGAGCGCGCTGGAGAAGAACAAGTCGAGAACGGCTGAGGACGCGGAGTTTACAAGCTGTAAATGAGCAGTACTCACTTCGCTCGCCCTCCGGGCCGCGCTGAAGCGCGTTAGCCGCAAGCGGCTTCCGAAGCCATTCTCAACGCAGTTATTCCGACGCGCTGCCGATCGTAACCAGTCTCTTAGCCACGGAATTCCGCACGGCCGCGGTAGGGAGCCTTCTCGCCCAGTTGCTCTTCGATACGCAGCAGCTGGTTGTACTTGGACACGCGGTCGGAACGGCACAGGGAACCGGTCTTGATCTGACCGGCGGCGGTGCCAACGGCCAGGTCGGCGATGGTGCTGTCCTCGGTCTCACCGGAACGGTGGGAAATCACCGCGGTGTAACCGGCAGCCTTGGCCATCTGGATGGCTTCCAGGGTTTCGGTCAGGGAGCCGATCTGGTTGAACTTGATCAGGATCGAGTTACCGATGCTCTTCTCGATGCCTTCCTTGAGGATCTTGGTGTTGGTCACGAACAGGTCGTCACCGACCAGCTGAACCTTGGCACCGATCTTGTCGGTCAGGCCTTTCCAGCCAGCCCAGTCGGACTCGTCCATGCCGTCTTCGATGGAGATGATCGGGTAACGCTGGGTCAGGCCGGCCAGGTAGTCGGCGAAACCGGCGGCGTCGAACACCTTGCCTTCACCGGCCAGGTCGTACTTGCCATCCTTGAAGAATTCGCTGGAAGCGCAGTCCAGGGCCAGGGTCACGTCGGTGCCCAGCTTGTAGCCGGCGTTGGCAACGGCTTCGGCGATGGCGGCCAGGGCGTCTTCGTTGGAGGCCAGGTTCGGGGCGAAACCACCCTCGTCACCTACGGCGGTGTTCAGGCCACGGGCCTTCAGCACGGCTTTGAGGTGGTGGAAGATCTCGGCGCCCATACGCAGGGCGTCGGCGAAGTTCTTGGCGCCAACCGGCTGCACCATGAACTCCTGGATGTCGACGTTGTTATCGGCGTGCTCGCCACCGTTGATGATGTTCATCATCGGTACCGGCATGGAGTACTGGCCGGGGGTGCCGTTCAGGTCGGCGATGTGGGCGTAGAGCGGTACGCCTTTGGCCTGGGCAGCGGCCTTGGCGGCGGCCAGGGACACGGCGAGGATGGCGTTGGCGCCCAGCTTGGCCTTGTTCTCGGTACCGTCCAGTTCGATCATGGCGCGGTCCAGGGCTTTCTGGTCAGCAGCGTCCTTGCCCAGCAGCAGGTCGCGGATCGGGCCGTTGATGTTGGCCACGGCCTTCAGAACGCCCTTGCCCAGGTAACGGCTCTTGTCGCCATCACGCAGTTCCAGTGCCTCGCGGGAACCGGTGGAAGCACCGGACGGCGCGCAAGCGCTGCCTACGATGCCGCTCTCGAGGATCACATCGGCTTCCACGGTGGGGTTGCCACGGGAGTCCAGAACCTCGCGGCCCTTGATGTCGACGATCTTTGCCATTGTTGTTAGCACTCCAAAAGTTGACGAAAACGCTCAGCAGAAAGTGAGGCGACTCGCCGGGTCTCGGGGTCGGCCGACCCGGCGAATGTCCTGACCGATCGGTCAGATTGTGCCCACGCGGCACTTTACCGGAGAACGGCCGGTTCAGGCAGTCTCGATCGGCGGAAAACTCTTGACCAGGTCGTCCAGCTGCTTGAGCTGGGACAGGAAGGGTTCGAGTTTGTTCAGGCGCAGGGCGCACGGGCCATCGCACTTGGCGTTGTCCGGGTCCGGATGGGCCTCGAGGAAGAGGCCGGCCAGGCCCTGGCTCATGCCGGCCTTGGCCAGGTCGGTGACCTGGGCGCGGCGGCCGCCAGCGGAGTCGGCACGGCCGCCCGGCATCTGCAGGGCGTGGGTGACGTCGAAGAATACCGGGTACTGGAACTGCTTCATGATGCCGAAGCCGAGCATGTCCACGACCAGGTTGTTGTAGCCGAAGGACGAACCGCGCTCGCAGAGGATCAGTCGATCATTACCGGCCTCCTCGCACTTGGTCAGGATGTGCTTCATTTCCTGGGGCGCGAGGAACTGGGCCTTCTTGATGTTGATCACCGCACCGGTCTTCGCCATGGCGACCACGAGATCAGTCTGGCGGGACAGGAAGGCCGGCAGCTGGATGATGTCGCACACCTCGGCCACCGGAGCCGCCTGATAGGGCTCGTGGACGTCGGTGATCACCGGCACGCCGAAGGTCTTCTTCACTTCCTCGAATATCTTCATGCCTTCTTCCAGGCCCGGGCCACGGAAGGAGTTGATCGAGGAGCGATTGGCCTTGTCGAAACTGGCCTTGAACACGTAGGGGATGCCGAGCTTCTCGGTCACCCGCACGTATTCTTCGCAGACTTTCAGCGCCAGGTCGCGGGACTCCAGCACGTTCATGCCGCCGAACAGCACGAACGGCTTGTCGTTGGCGATGTCGATGTTGCCGACACGGACGATCTTCTGCGCCATGGGTCAGGCCTTCTTCGCTTTCTGCGCCAGGGCGGCATTGACGAAGCCGCTGAACAGCGGGTGGCCGTAACGCGGGGTGGAGGTGAACTCCGGGTGGAACTGGCACGCCACGAACCACGGGTGATCCGGAGCCTCTACCACTTCGACCAGCGCGCCGTCGCCGGAACGGCCAGTGACTTTCAGGCCGGCTTCCTGCAGCTGCGGCAGCAGGTTGTTGTTCACTTCGTAGCGGTGGCGATGGCGCTCGACGATCTCGTCCTTGCCATAGCAATCGTGAACCAGGGAACCATTCTCCAGCTGGCAGGCCTGGGCGCCGAGACGCATGGTGCCGCCCAGGTCGGAGGCTTCGGTGCGGATTTCGGTGGCGCCGGTGGCGTCCTGCCACTCGGTGATCAGGCCCACGACCGGGTGGCCGCTGGACTTGTCGAACTCGGTGGAGTTGGCATCGGTCCAGCCCAGCACGTTACGGGCGTACTCGATCACCGCCACCTGCATGCCGAGGCAGATGCCCAGGTAGGGGATCTTGTTCTCGCGGGCGAAGCGCACGGTGGAGATCTTGCCTTCCACGCCACGCAGGCCGAAGCCGCCCGGAACCAGGATGGCGTCGACGCCTTCGAGCAGGGCGGTGCCCTGGGTCTCGATGTCTTCGGAATCGATGTAGCGCAGGTTCACCTTGGTACGGCTCTGGATGCCGGCATGGCTCATCGCTTCGATCAGCGACTTGTACGCGTCCAGCAGCTCCATGTACTTGCCGACCATGGCAATGGTGACTTCCTTCTCGGGGTTCAGCTTGGCATCCACCACGCGATCCCACTCAGAGAGGTCGGCACTGCCGCATTGCAGGCCGAAGCGCTCGACGACGAAATCGTCCAGACCCTGGGCGTGCAGTACGGACGGAATCTTGTAGATGGTGTCGACGTCCTGCAGGGAGATCACCGCGCGCTCTTCCACGTTGGTGAACAGGGCGATCTTGCGACGGGAGGACAGGTCGACTTCATGGTCGGAACGACAGATCAGCACGTCAGGCTGCAGGCCGATGGAGCGCAGTTCCTTCACCGAGTGCTGGGTCGGCTTGGTCTTGGTCTCGCCAGCGGTGGCGATGTAGGGCACCAGGGTCAGGTGCATCAGCATGGCGCGCTTGGCGCCCACTTCCACGCGCAGCTGGCGGATGGCTTCGAGGAAGGGCTGGGACTCGATGTCGCCGACGGTGCCGCCAATTTCCACCAGGGCCACGTCCGCACCTGCGGCGCCCTTGATGATGCGGTGCTTGATCTCGTCGGTGATGTGCGGGATGACCTGGATGGTGGCGCCCAGGTAGTCACCACGGCGCTCCTTGCGCAGCACATCGGCATAGACGCGGCCGGTGGTGAAGTTGTTGTTCTGGGTCATGGTGGTGCGCACGAAGCGCTCGTAGTGGCCCAGGTCGAGGTCGGTCTCGGCGCCGTCCTCGGTCACGAAGACCTCACCGTGCTGGAAGGGGCTCATGGTGCCGGGATCCACGTTGATGTACGGATCCAGTTTGAGCATGGTGACCTTCAGTCCCCGCGCTTCCAGAATGGCGGCCAAGGATGCCGAGGCGATGCCTTTCCCCAAAGAAGAAACAACACCGCCCGTGACGAAGATGTAGCGCGTCATGAAAAACCCTAGAAGTCTGCGTTTAGGCGGAAAGCCGCCGGGGAAAGCGATGAAGGGCTATGGCCTTCAACCATGGAGCGCCGCTGGGGCGCTACTGCAAAAGCAACAACCGCCGATTCCGAAGGAATCAGCGGAAGCTATGTAAGACGGGAGCGTAGTCTACCGGAAAGACCCTACCAGCTCAAACCTTGGTCATTCGTCGGTGGCGTCCAGCGCAGCCGCCAGTTGCCCGCAGGCGGGCCATCCAGGCCGGGAAGATTGGCGATGGCCTGTAGATCGCCGTCCGCCAGCAGCAGCGGCAATCGGCCGCGGACAAAAGCTGGCACGCGGGACTCATTGAGCAGCCGTTTGAGATCACGACGCCCGCGCCCTGCGACGGTAAGCATTTCACCCCCCTGGCGATAACGGACTTCGAGCATTCCGGCAGGTGGCGTCCCGTGGATTTCAAGCCGGCCGTTGCCGGGCAGTTCGAGCGGTCGTCCGGGATCGGGCCAGGTGAGATTCGAAACCGGCGCGGCGAGCCAATCACCGGACAACCACCACAACCGTCCGTCGGCGCGCTGCAGCTCGCCCCTGGCCAGACGCCAGACCGGCCTGGCATCAACTGCCGCATCCCGCAGGTCTTCCCACCCGGCCCAATGGTCGCTGTCAGGCAGTGACGTCAGCGGCGCCAGCCAGAAACGCAGTGCATTGCGCTGCCGGGCAGGCGAGAGGGACGCGAGCGATTGAACCTCCAGGGACGGCAGCATCAACCAGGGAAATTCGCTGATGCCAGATGCCCTGTCGAGATCGGCCCGCGCCAGTTCGCCCAGCAGGCTCTCCGCCTCGGCCATGTGCTCGGCGCTGCGCGCGAGGCATTCTACGGCCTTGGGCCAGCGCGCCTGCAATACCGGGAAGACGTCGTGACGGAGAAAGTTCCGAGCGAGCGAGGTGTCGGCATTGCTCGGATCCTCCACCCAGGCAAGGCCTTCTGTGCGAGCGAACGCCTCCAGTTCCGCACGGGAGAACTGCAGGAATGGCCTGGCCAGGAGCCCCGCCCCCAGAGCACGGCTTTCCGGCATGCCCGCCAGACCGCGCACGCCCGCCCCGCGTAACAGGCGGAAGAGCAGCGTTTCCGCCTGGTCGTCACGATGCTGGGCGCTCAGCAGCACGTCGCCCACTCCCAACTGACGGCTGAAGGCGGCGTACCGAGCTTCCCGGGCAGCCCTTTCCAGGCTGGGGCCGGAGTCGACCTTCACCCGCAGCAGCTTGAGTGGTACGCCCAGCTCGTCGCAAACCCGCCGGCAATGCTCAGGCCAGGCATCAGCCGCAGGTTGCAGGCCGTGATGGATATGGATGGCGGAAATCGGCGGAAGGGCTTCGCGACGGGCGAGACGCACCAGAAGATGAAGCAATACAGTCGAGTCGAGCCCGCCGGAGTAGGCGACGTGCCAGGCCGGCGCAGGGCGCCAGGGAGCCAGAGCGGTCAGAAGGCGGGACTCGAGGAACATGGTGCGGCTCAAAAAAAATCGGGCCCCAAGCATAAAGCCGGGGCCCGATCTTTACAGCCTCTGGCGGGATCAGGCTACGCCGTAGCTCATCAGACGGTCATAACGACGCGCCAGCAGATCCTCATTGTTGAGCTTCTGCAGGGTCTTCAGCTGCTCGGAGAGCTCCTTGCGGATCGACTCGGCGGCAGCAGCCGGATCACGGTGGGCGCCACCCAGGGGCTCGGCGATCACCTTGTCGACGATACCCAGGCCCTTCAGGCGCTCGGCGGTGATGCCCATGGCTTCAGCGGCATCCGGCGCCTTCTCGGCGGTTTTCCACAGGATCGAGGCGCAACCTTCCGGGGAAATCACCGAGTAGGTGGAGTACTGCAGCATGTTCAGGCGGTCGCAAACGCCAATGGCCAGCGCGCCACCAGAACCGCCTTCACCGATCACGGTTGCGATAATCGGGGTCTTCAGGCGAGCCATGACACGCAGGTTCCAGGCGATGGCCTCGCTCTGGCCACGTTCCTCGGCATCGATGCCCGGATAAGCACCGGGGGTGTCGATGAAGGTGAGGATCGGCATCTTGAAGCGTTCGGCCATTTCCATCAGGCGGCAGGCCTTACGGTAGCCCTCGGGGCGCGGCATGCCGAAGTTGCGGCGGACCTTCTCGCGTACGTCACGGCCTTTCTGGTGGCCGATGACCATTACCGGCTGGT
Source organism: Pseudomonas lalkuanensis (assembly GCF_008807375.1). Classification (NCBI taxonomy): domain Bacteria; kingdom Pseudomonadati; phylum Pseudomonadota; class Gammaproteobacteria; order Pseudomonadales; family Pseudomonadaceae; genus Metapseudomonas; species Metapseudomonas lalkuanensis. The sequence continues at coordinate 4,729,668 of NZ_CP043311.1, forward strand.
CGTTCAGGCGAGCAATGCCGCCGACGATGGCCGCGTCATCGGAGAAGTGACGGTCACCGTGCAGTTCGTCGAACTCGGTGAAGATGTGCTCGATGTAATCGAGGGTGTAGGGCCGGCGCGGGTGGCGTGCCAGCTGGGCAATCTGCCAGCTGGTCAGGTTACCGAAGATGCTCTCGGTGAGCGCGCTGCTCTTTTCCTGCAGGCGAGAGATCTCGTCAGTGATGTTCAGGGCGTTGTCGTTACCGACCAGACGCAGCTCCTCGATCTTGGCTTGCAGATCGGCGATGGGCTGTTCGAAATCCAGAAAGTTCGGGTTCATAGGCTTCCGTCGTGCGCTTGGGGCCAGGCGGCTGGTTCCATTTGGCGCCCTACCTTAAGGGATCGGGCGCGTTCGGGTCGAGATCAAATCGAAATCGGGCCGTTGCGGGCGTGCCATCACGCTCGCATCAGCGGTAGTGCAGGAAGACGTTGTCGCGCCCGAACTGGTCACGCAATGCCTGAATCAAAGCGTCGGCCGGTGCGATTCGCCAGTCATCGCCGAACTGCAGCAGGGCCTTCGCGTCATTGCCGCTGTAGTCCAGGGTCAGGGGGCAGGAACCGCGATGGCGACCGCACAACTCCGCCAGCCAGCGCAGGCGATCGCCCTGCAGGGCACTGAAGTCCACCTTCATGCGCAGGCTTTCCGCCAGGCCGGTACGGGCTTCCTCCAGGCTCAGCACACGCTTGGCGCGCAGGCGCAGGCCGCCGGAGAAATCGTCGTGGCTCACCTCCCCTTCCACCACCACCATGGCGTCGGTCTGCAGCAGGCCACTGGCCGCGTTGAAGGCATCGGCGAAAAGCGAAGCCTCGATACGGCCGGAACGGTCGTCGAGGGTGATGAAGCCCATCTTGTCGCCCTTCTTGTTCTTCATCACCCGCAGGTTGACGATCAGGCCGGCGATGATCTGGGTGTCCCGCGCCGGCTTCAGCTCGACGATGCGCTGGCGGGCGAAGCGACGGACCTCGCCCTCGTATTCATCGATCGGGTGACCGGTGAGGTAGAGGCCCAGGGTGTCCTTCTCGCCCTTCAGACGTTCCTTCAGGGACATTTCCTTGGCCCGGCGATGATTGGCGTAGACATCCGCCTCCGGCTCGGCGAACAGGCCGCCGAAGAGGTCCATATGGCCGCTGTCATGGCTGCGGGCAGTCTGCTCTGCGGCCTGGATGGCTTCTTCCATGGCGGCCAGCAGCACTGCGCGGTTGGTGTCGATACCCGCCTGGTAGGCCTTGGGTTCGTTGCTGAAGAACGGACCCAGTCGATCCAGCGCACCGCAGCGAATCAGGGCTTCCAGGGTGCGTTTGTTGATGCGCTTGAGGTCGACGCGGTTGCAGAAGTCGAACAGATCCTTGAAGGGGCCACCTTCGGCACGGCACTCGGTGATGGCTTCCACCGGCCCTTCACCCACGCCTTTGATGGCGCCCAGGCCGTAGACGATCTGGCCGTCGTCATCCACGGTGAAGCGGTACTCGGAGTTGTTCACGTCCGGCGCGACGATGCGCAGCTTCATGTGCCGGCATTCTTCGATCAGCGTCACCACCTTGTCGGTGTTGTGCATATCCGCGGTGAGTACCGCGGCCATGAAGGGCGCCGGGAAGTGCGCCTTGAGCCAGGCGGTCTGGTAGGAAACCCAGCCGTAGGCGGCCGAGTGGGATTTGTTGAAGCCGTAGCCGGCGAACTTCTCCACCAGGTCGAAGATGTTGCCCGAGAGGTTGGGGTCGATGCCGTTGCGGGAACAACCTTCGATGAAGCCGCCGCGCTGCTTGGCCATTTCTTCGGGCTTCTTCTTGCCCATGGCGCGGCGCAGCATGTCGGCGCCGCCGAGGGTGTAGCCAGCCATTACCTGGGCGATCTGCATCACCTGTTCCTGATACAGGATGATGCCGTAGGTGGGCTTGAGCACGGGCTCGAGGCCGGCGTACTGGTAGTCCGGGTGCGGGTAGGAAAGCTCCGCGCGACCGTGTTTGCGGTTGATGAAGTCGTCCACCATGCCCGACTGCAGCGGCCCCGGGCGGAACAGCGCCACCAGAGCGATCATGTCTTCCAGGCAGTCCGGCTTGAGCTTCTTGATCAGCTCCTTCATGCCGCGGGATTCGAGCTGGAAGACCGCGGTGGTCTCCGCCTTCTGCAGCATGTCGTAGGTTTTCTTGTCATCCAGGGGGATGCGGTCGATGTCCACCAGCGGCAGGCCCTGCTTCTCCTGCTCGCGGTTGATCATCTCCATGGCCCATTTGATGATCGTCAGGGTACGCAGGCCGAGGAAGTCGAACTTCACCAGGCCGGCGGCCTCCACGTCGTCCTTGTCGAACTGGGTCACCAGGCCGGCACCCTCTTCGTCACAGGCGATCGGCGAGAAGTCGGTCAGCTTGGTCGGGGCGATCACCACGCCACCGGCGTGCTTGCCGGTACCCCGGGTGATGCCTTCCAGCTTCAGGGCCATGTCCCAGATTTCCTGGGCTTCCTCGTCAGTCTTGAGGAAGTCGCGCAGCACTTCTTCCTGGTTGTAGGCCGCCTCCAGGGTCATGCCGACTTCGAAGGGGATCATCTTCGACAGACGATCGGCCAGACCGTAGGACTTGCCCTGCACCCGGGCCACGTCGCGCACCACCGCCTTGGCCGCCATGGAGCCGAAGGTGATGATCTGGCTCACCGCGTTGCGCCCGTACTTGTCGGCCACGTAGTCGATCACCCGGTCGCGGCCATCCATGCAGAAGTCGACGTCGAAGTCGGGCATGGAAACGCGTTCGGGGTTGAGGAATCGCTCGAACAGCAGGTCGTAGGCCAGCGGGTCGAGGTCGGTGATCTTCAGCACGTAGGCCACCAGCGAACCGGCACCCGAGCCCCGCCCCGGTCCCACCGGCACGCCATTGTTCTTGGCCCACTGGATGAAGTCCGCAACGATCAGGAAGTAACCGGGGAAGCCCATCTGGATGATGGTGCCCAGCTCGAACTCCAGGCGGTCGATGTAGGCCTGTCGCTTCTCTTCGTAATCAGGTGTGGTGTCCTTCGGCAGGAGCACGGCCAGCCGCTCTTCCAGTCCTTCGAAGGAGGCATGACGCAGGTAGTCGTCGATGCTCATGCCATTGGGCGTGGGGAAGTCGGGCAGGAAGTGCTTGCCCAGTTGGACCTCGATATTGCAACGCTTGGCGATCTCGACGGTGTTTTCCAGGGCCTCGGGGATATCGGCGAACAGCTCGGCCATTTCCGCCGGAGACTTGAGGTACTGCTGGTCGGAGAAGTTGCGCGGGCGGCGCGGGTCATCCAGGACCCGGCCCTCGCCGATGCACACGCGGGTCTCGTGGGCCTCGAAGTCATCGGGCTTGATGAAGCGCACGTCGTTGGTGGCCACCAGCGGTGCGCCGCAACGGTCGGCCAGGGCGACGGCCGCATGGACGTGCTCCTCGTCGTTGACTCGCGCGGTACGCTGCAGCTCCAGGTAGAAACGATCGGGGAACACGGCCTGCCACTCGGCCAGCAGCGCTTCGGCGCCGACCTGGTCACCGCTGAGCAGCGCCATGCCGATCTCCCCTTCCTTCGCGCCGGACAGGGCGATCAGGCCTTCGGCAGCCTCTTTCACCCAGTCGCGCTGGATGATCACCAGGCCATTGCTCTGGCCTTCGGACCAGCCGCGGGAAACCAGTTCGGTGAGATTGCGATAACCCTTTGCATTCATCACCAGGAGGGTCATGCGGCTCAAGGGGCCGTCCTCGACAGGACTGTCGAGCCAGATATCGGCGCCACAAATGGGCTTGATGCCGCCGCCCATGGCGGTCTTGTAGAACTTCACCAGCGAGCACATGTTGCTCTGGTCGGTGATCGCCACCGCCGGCATGCCCGCTCCCGCCACGGCCTTGACCAGTGGCTTGACCCGCACCAGGCCGTCTACCAGGGAGTATTCGGAATGCAGACGCAGATGGACGAAGGAAGCGGTCATGGAAGTCCTATGCAAAACGCGAAAACGACAAGGCCCGGATTGTACCGGGCCCTCGGACAAAGCTACAGGCTTGGGGCAAGGTCGCGGGCAGGAGCGACAAAGGGCCTTAGCGACCGCCCTCGACCAGTTCTCGCACCGGGCCGAAGGAGCGACGGTGAATGGGGGTCGGCCCCAGGCGGCGCAGGGCCTCCAGATGGACAGCGGTGGGATAGCCCTTGTGCCCGGCGATGCCATAGCCTGGGTAGATCGCATCCAGCTCGGCCATTTCCCGATCGCGGCTGACCTTGGCCAGGATGGAAGCCGCGGCGATGGCCGGCACCTGGCTATCGCCCTTGACCACCGGCGCGCTGGGCACCTTGAGCCTGGGGCAGCGGTTGCCGTCGATCAGCGCCAGCTTCGGCGTCACGCTGAGCCCTTCCACCGCACGCTGCATCGCCAGCATGGTGGCGTGCAGGATGTTCAGCTGGTCGATTTCTTCCACCTCGGCACGAGCGATGCACCAGGCGAGCGCCTTCTCGCGAATTTCATCGAACAGCGCATCGCGGCGCGCTTCGGAGAGTTTCTTCGAATCGTTCAGGCCAAGGATCGGCCGCGACGGATCGAGGATCACTGCGGCGGTCACCACTGGACCGCAGAGCGGGCCGCGGCCGACTTCGTCGACGCCGGCCACCAGTTCTTCCACCAGACTGAAATCCAGACCGAGCTGCATCAGGACACTCCGATCAATTGCAGGATGGCATCCGCCGCCTGGCGCGACGCGTCCTGGCGCAGGGAGCGGTGAATGACATCGAAGCCGTGAGTCTGCACCTCGCCATCATCCAGTAGCGGAGAGACGGTTTGTGCCAGGGCTTCCGGGGTCGCGGCGTCCTGCAGCAACTCGGGCACTAGCAGGCGCTGGGCCAACAGGTTGGGCAGGGATACGTAGGGGCTCTTCACCAGACGCTTGAGGATTCGATAGGTGAGCGGCGCCACCTTGTAGGCCACCACCATCGGGCGCTTGTAAAGGAGCGCTTCCAGCGTGGCGGTGCCGGACGCGATCAGCACCGCGTCGCAGGCTGCCAGTGCTTCGTGTGAGCGCCCATCCAGCAGTTTCAGGGGAAGGTCGCGGCCGGCCACCATCGCCTCGACCTGTTCACGCCGCTCCGGGCTCGCGCAAGGCAGGACGAAACGGATGCCCGGCCGGATCGAGCGCAGGCGCTCGGCGGCATCGAGGAACAAGGCTCCGAGCTTGCCGACTTCGCCACCCCGGCTTCCGGGCAGCAGCGCGACCACGGGAGAATCTTCCGGCAGGTCCAGTTGCCCTCGCGCCAGCGCGCGATCCGCTTCGAGCGGAATGGCATCGGCCAGCGGATGGCCAACGAAACGCACCGGCACGCCGTGCTCTTCATAGAAGCGCGCCTCGAAGGGGAATAGCGTGAGCATCAGGTCGCAGCCTTCACGGATCTTCAGCACGCGCTTCTGCCGCCAGGCCCAGACCGACGGGCTGACGTAATGCACGGTCTTGATCCCGGCCCGGCGCAACTTGAGTTCAACCCCGAGGTTGAAGTCCGGCGCGTCGATGCCGATGAAGACGTCGGGACGCTCGTCGATCAGGGTCCTGATCAGCCGCTTGCGCCGCTGCAGCAGCTCTGGGAGGCGACCGAGCACCTCCACCAGGCCCATGACCGCCAGGCGTTCCATGGGGAAATAGGATTCCAGCCCTTCAGCCTGCATGCGCGGGCCGCCAACGCCGATGAACTGGGCGTCGGGATGGCGCGCCTTGAGCGCCTGCATCAGGGTGGAGCCGAGGATATCGCCGGACGCCTCGCCGGCAACCAGCGCGATGCGCAAGGGACGATTCATGGTCTCAGCGGGTGATGCCGCGGGTCGAGGACTGGATGGAGTCGCGGAAAACGGCAACTTCCGGGAACTGAGCAGCGGATTCGGCCAGCTCGGCCAGCGCCTGCTCCACGGTCAGCCCCTGGCGATAGACCACCTTGTAGGCACGACGCAGGGCCGCGATGGCCTCCGCACTGAAACCGCGGCGGCGCATGCCCTCGAAGTTCATGCTGCGGGCCTCGGCCGGGTTGCCGAAGACGGTGACGTAGGCCGGAACGTCCTTGCCGATGGCGGTTCCCATGCCGGAGAAGCTGTGGGCACCGATACGGCAGAACTGGTGGACCAGGGTATAGCCGGAGAGGATCGCCCAGTCGTCCACATGCACGTGGCCGGCCAGTGCGGTGTTGTTCACCAGGATGCAATTATTGGCAATGACACTGTCATGGCCGACATGCACATAGGCCATCAGCAGATTGTGGTCGCCAATGGTGGTTTCAGAGCGGTCTTGCACAGTGCCACGGTGGATGGTCACGCCTTCGCGGATCACATTGTGGTCACCGATCACCAGGCGGGTGGGTTCACCCTTGTACTTCAGGTCGGGCGTGTCTTCGCCCACCGAAGAAAACTGGTAGATGCGATTGTGCTTGCCAATGCGGGTCGGTCCCTTGATGACCACGTGAGGTCCGACCACAGTCCCCTCGCCGATTTCCACATCGGGTCCAATGATCGACCAGGGGCCGACCTGAACTCCATCCGCCAGCTTGGCCGCCGGATCGATAATGGCGCGAGGGTCAATCAAACTCATAGTTTGCGTTCCGCACAGATGATCTCTGCCGAGCAGACTTCCTTGCCATCGACGCTGGCGTGGCAGTCGAACTTCCAGATACCGCGTTTGACGCTGACGAACTTCGCATCGAGGATCAACTGATCACCCGGCAGCACCGGCTGGCGGAAGCGCAGCTTGTCGGAGCCCACGAAATAATAGAGGGTGCCGTCGGCGGGCTTCACGTCGAGCATCTTGAAGCCGAGGATGCCGGCGGCCTGGGCCATGGCTTCGATGATCAGCACGCCGGGCATGATCGGGTGTTGCGGGAAGTGGCCGTTGAAGAAGGGCTCGTTGATGCTGACATTCTTGTAGGCGCGAATGCGCTTGCCTTCAACATCCAGTTCCACCACCCGATCCACCAGGAGGAAGGGGTAGCGGTGCGGCAGATATTCGCGAATCTCGTTGATGTCCATCATGTTCCTGGAGCCTTTTCAGAGGATTGGGGATGCACGGCGCAGCGTGAATCACGCTTCTGATGAAGCATCCCCGCCCGGGGTCACCGCCGCCAGGCGTTTTTCCAGTTGTTGCAGACGACGCGCCATGTCGTCCAACTGGCGAATCCGGGCAGCACTCTTCTTCCAATCCGCAGCGGTCTGCATCGCGGTTCCGGAGGAATAGGCTCCCGGCTCGGTGATATTGCGCGTCACCATGGTCATGCCGGTGACGAATACGTTGTCGCACACTTCGATATGGCCAACCATGCCCACGCCGCCTGCGATCATGCAGTTGCGGCCGATCTTGGTGCTGCCGGAAATACCGACGCAGCCGGCCATGGCGGTGTTGTCACCCACCTGCACGTTGTGCGCGATCATGATCTGGTTATCCAGCTTCACGCCATTGCCGATCAGGGTATCGGAGAGCGCACCACGGTCGATGGTGGTGTTGGCGCCGACTTCAACGTCGTCACCCAGGGTCACCCCACCGATCTGCGCAATCTTCTGCCAGACCCCCTTCTCGTTGGCGAAACCAAAGCCCTCGCCGCCGATGACGGCGCCAGACTGGATCACCACGCGTTTGCCGATCTTCACATCGTGATAGAGGGTCACGCGAGGAGCCAGCCAGCCGCCTTCACCGATGACGGTGCGGGCGCCGACCACGCAGTGGGCTCCCAAGGTCACGCCAGCGCCGATCTGCGCGCCGGACTCGATCACCACGTAGGCGCCAACGCTGGCACTCGGGTCGACCTTGGCATCGGCCGCGACCACGGCGGTCGGATGAATACCCGGTTGCGCCTTGGGCTTGGGATCGAACAGGTGGGAAAGTTCGGCGTAGGCCAGGTAGGGATTGGCCACGACCAGGGCATCACCAGCAAAGCCTTCGGCGTCGGCTGCGGTCAGCAGCACGGCGGCGGCCTTGGTATCGGCAAGGAACTTGCGGTACTGCGGATTGGCCAGGAAGGTGAGCTGGCCAGGGCCGGCCTCCTGCAGGGTAGCCAGGCCGCTGATAGCCTTGTCCTCGGAGCCACGCAGGGTGGCGCCGAGACGTTCGGCCAGTTGGCCGAGGGTGAAGACCGGGGCCGCCATCATCAACGCTGCTGGTTCATGCGCTCGATGACCTGGCGGGTGATGTCGTACTGCGGTTTGACGTCAACCACAGCACCACGCTCCAGCACCAGGTCATAGCTGCCTTTCTTCAGGACTTCTTCGACTGCCTTGTCCAGCTTCGGCTTGAGCTGCTTGAGCATGTCGCGATCAGCGACGGCCTTGGCTTCATTCAGTTCCTTGGACTGGAACTGGAAGTCACGGGCCTTCTGCTTGAATTCGAGCTCAAGGCGCTCACGCTCGGCCTGCTGCATCTTCTCGCCATCTTTCACCAGACGGTCCTGAATGCGCTTGGCGTCGCTTTCCAGGGTCTTCAGCTTGTTCAGCTGGGGACCAAACTTCTTCTCGGCGTCGACGGCGTATTTCTTGGCGGCGTCGGATTCCAGCAGGGCCATCTGATAGTTCAGTACCGCAATCTTCATTTCCGCGAAGGCCGGAGTCGCCATCATGGCAGCGGCTACCAGAACGAATTGAGTCAACTTACGCACGATGCAACTCCTGCAACACATACTGTTGTCTTGAAATAACACTTAGAAGGTCTGGCCCAGGGAGAACTGGAATACCTGGGTATCGGCATTGTCCGGCTTCTTGACGGGCATGCCCAGACTGAAGCTCAGCGGCCCCAGCGCGGTAATCCAGGTCAGGCCCACACCCACGGAGCTGGCCAGGTCACCGGCGTTGATGCTGCTGCAGTTGGTCGCAGTGGACGAGCAACTGGTATCGAACACATTACCCACATCCCAGAACAGCACAGTACGCAGCTGACGCTGGTCCTTGACGAACGGCATCGGGAACAGCAACTCCACGCCGCCCTGGATCAGCACGTTACCACCGAAGGGCAGCGGGTCCTGGTCCGGGTCGAAAGCGGTGCCCGGGTTAGTACCTTTACTCGGCGTACTGCGCGGGCCGAGGCTGCTGTCTTCGAAGCCACGAACGGAGTTGAAGCCACCGGCGAAGTAGTGCTCGTAGAACGGCAGCTCGGAGGTGGAACCATAGCTGTCGCCATAGCCCAGTTCGGTGTGCCAGCGCAGAGCAGTGTTCTGGCTCAGCGGAGTGAACAGCTGGCCACGGTAGTCGAGCTTGTAGAACGAAAGGTCGCTACCCGGGATGGTGCTTTCCAGCACCAGGCTCTGGGAATGGCCACGGGTCGCCAGCACGCCCTTGTTCAGGGTCGATTCGGACCAGCCGATGGAGCCCTTGAAGTTCAGGTAGCTGTCGCCTTCCTGCTCGAGGAAATCGAAGATCTCGTCAACGGTGTAGATACCGGTATTGATCTTGTCCTGTTGCACGGTCAGGCCGTAAGTCAGGCGCGCGGTCTCGCTGATCGGGTAACCGATGCTGACACCGGCACCGTAGCTGTCCACGGCATAGCTGGACACGTCGGTATCGAGATCGTCGTAGTCGGTGCTGCGGTAGAAGGCGTTGTAGCCAAGGCTCACGCCATCCGGAGTCCAGTAGGGGTCGACGAAACCGAAGTTGTAGCGGGTCTGGTACTCGGAACGGGTCAGGCCGATGCTGACCTTGTTACCGGTACCCAGGAAGTTGTTCTGGCTGATGGAACCGCCGAGGATCAGGCCCGCGCTCTGGGCGAAGCCCACGCTGGCGGTGATGGAGCCGGACGGTTGCTCTTCCACGGTGTAGTTGACGTCGACCTGGTCGTCGGTGCCGGGCACCTGCGGGGTTTCGACGTTCACTTCCTTGAAGAAGCCGAGACGCTCCAGGCGGGTCTTGGACTGGTCGATCAGGTAGGTCGAGGCCCAGCCACCTTCCATCTGGCGCATTTCGCGACGCAACACTTCGTCTTCGGTCTTGGTGTTGCCGCGGAAGTTGATGCGGTTGACGTAGGCACGCTTGCCCGGATCCACCACGAAGGTGATGGAAACGGTGTTGTCCTCATCGTGGGCTTCCGGCACGCCGTTGACGTTGGCGAAGGTGTAACCCTCGTTACCCAGGCGGCGGGTGATCAGTTCGGAAGTGGTGGTCATCACCTTGCGCGAGAACACCTGGCCCTGCTGTACCAGCAGCAGCTTCTTCACTTCGTCCTCGGGCACCTTGAGGTCACCGGAGAGCTTCACTTCGCGAACGGTGTATTTCTCGCCTTCATCGACGTTGACGGTGACGTAGACGTGCTTCTTGTCCGGGGTGATGGAGACCTGGGTGGAGGAGATATCCATGTTGATGTAGCCGCGGTCCAGGTAGTAGGAACGCAGGCGCTCCAGGTCACCGGACAGTTTCTCGCGGGCGTACTTGTCGTCGTTCTTGAAGAAGGACAGCCAGTTGGTGGTCTTCAGCTCGAACAGGTCGATCAGGTCTTCGTCAGGGAAGACGGTATTGCCGACGATGTTGATGTGCTGGATGGCAGCGACCGAGCCTTCGTTGATCTTGATCTTCAGAGCCACGCGGTTGCGCGGCTGCGGAATCACTTCGGCCTCGATCTCGGCGGAGTAGCGGCCCTGGGCCACGTACTGGCGCTGCAGCTCGTTACGCACGCCTTCGAGGGTGGCGCGCTGGAAGATCTCGCCTTCGGAAAGGCCGGATTGCTTCAGGCCCTTGAGCAGGTCTTCGGTGCTGATGGCCTTGTTGCCCTCGATCTCGATGCTGGAGATCGACGGACGCTCGACTACGGTGATAACCAGGACGTCGCCATCGCGACCCAGCTGGATGTCCTGGAAGAAACCGGTCTTGAACAGTGCGCGGGTGGCTTCGACCAGGCGGCGGTCGTCCGCGGTGTCGCCGACGTTGAGCGGCAGGGCGCCGAACACGCTGCCGGCGGAAACCCGCTGCAGGCCGTTGACGCGAATGTCGGAGATGTTGAAGGACTCGGCGTGAACCTCGGCGATCATGAGTGCGGCAAGCACCGCAGGTAGCAGCAGGCGTTTCATGAAGTCCTTTTTTATTCCAACCGGTAATAAAGAATCTGCCGCGCAAGGCGGCAGACTCGAAAATCAGTGACTCGTTACAGACGGCTCAGATCGTTTACCAGGGCGAGCAACATCACCCCTACGACCAGACTGATACCGATCTGCACCCCCCAAGCCTGCACCCGCTCTGACAATGGGCGACCTCGCGCCAATTCGATCAGGTAGAACAGCAGGTGCCCCCCATCAAGGACGGGAATTGGCAACAGATTGAGAACCCCCAGGCTTATGCTCAGGTAGGCGAGGAAATTGAGAAAATCCCCCACCCCGGACTGGGCCGAAGCGCCCGCCACTTTAGCAATGGTTATCGGCCCGCTCAAGTTTTTTACCGAGAGCTCGCCAAGCAACATTTTCTTTAGGGAATCCAGAGTTAGCAGGCTCATGGACCAGGTCCTGGCCGCCGCTTCAGCCACCGCATCCAGCGGGCCGAAACTGACTTCCCGGAGCATTTCCGCCGGCCAGTCGACACCTTTCACCCCGGCACCGAGGTAGCCGCTGCGTGCCTCACCCTCGCCACGGGAAGCCAGGGTCACCTGGACGTCTCGTGCCTGGCCCTGACTCTCGACACTGAGGGTGATGCGCTCGGCGGGACGCTTGCGCACCCGCTCGACCAATTGCTGCCAGTCATCCAGCGGCTGGCCATCCAGGGCCAGCAGACGATCGCCGACCTTGAGGCCGGCGGCCTGGGCCGGGCCTTTCGGGTCCAGTTCGTCCAGGACCGGCGGGATAGCCGGACGCCAAGGGGTAATCCCCAGGGCGCCAATCGGATCAGGTTCTTCCACACCCTTGAGCCAGGCGTTCAGCTGCAGATCACGGAACGCTTCGGTGGTGGCGCCAGACTCGCGGACGCCCACTTGCAAGGTTCCGGATTCACCCAGGCGGCGAACCAGTTGCAGATTGACCTGGGACCAGCCCGTGACTGCCTTGCCATCGACCGAAACGATTTCCTCGCCGGCTTCGAGGCCTGCGCGGGCAGCGATGCTGTCTGGAGCGATGCTGCCGATGACCGGTTTGACCTGCTGACTGCCGAGCATCGCCAGCACCCAGAAGAACAGCAGCGCAAGGAGGAAGTTGGCGACGGGACCGGCCGCGACGATAGCGATGCGCTGCCCCACCGGTTTGCGATTGAAGGACTGTCCGAGCAGTTCCGCGGGCACTTCGGCCTCGCGCTCGTCCAGCATCTTGACGTAGCCGCCGAGGGGAATGGCGGCGACGACAAACTCCGTGCCATGGCGATCATGCCAACGGAACAGCGGCGTACCGAAGCCGACGGAGAAACGCAGGACCTTGACCCCGCAGCGCCGGGCCACCCAGAAGTGACCGAACTCGTGGAAGGTCACCAGCACCCCAAGAGCGATCAGGGTGCCGAGAATCATGTAGACAGCGCTCATCGGTTTCCTCCAGAGCAGGCGGCCGCTGAAGGCCGGCCGCTAGCGCCCTTGACGGACCAGCCACTGCTGCGCCGCAGCCCTGGCGCGGGCGTCAGCATGCAGCACGGAATCCAGCGTTTCGACCGCACTCGCCGCTTCGCGGTTCAGCACTTCGTCGATGATACTCGCGATTTCGGTGAAGCGGACGCGTCTATCCAGGAAGGCCGAAACGGCCACCTCGTTCGCGGCATTGAGCATCGCCGGGGCGCTGCCGCCCTCCTCCGCCGCCTGTCGAGCCAGGCGCAGGCAGGGGAAACGCCCTTCGTCCGGGGCCTGGAAGTCCAGGCGGGCCACGGCGAACAGGTCCAACGGCGAAACGCCGGAATCGATGCGTTCCGGCCACGCCAGCGCGTGAGCGATGGGGGTGCGCATGTCCGGATTGCCCAACTGGGCCAGTACCGAACCGTCCACGTAGTCCACCAGCGAATGGATCACGCTCTGCGGATGAATTACCACTTCCACCTGGGCCGGGCGCGCATCGAACAGCCAGCAGGCCTCGATCAGCTCCAGCCCCTTGTTCATCATGCTGGCCGAATCCACGGAAATCTTGCGCCCCATCGACCAGTTGGGATGCGCGCAGGCCTGCTCGGGTGAAACATCCGGCAGCTGCTCCAGCGGCATCTCGCGGAACGGGCCGCCGGAAGCGGTCAGCAGGATGCGGCGCACGCCTACGGGCGCCAACCCACGGGCGTAATCCAGGGGCAGACACTGGAAAATCGCGTTGTGTTCGCTGTCGATCGGCAGCAACACGGCGCCACTCTTGCGCACAGCCTGCATGAACAGGGCGCCGGACATCACCAGCGCCTCCTTGTTGGCCAGCAGGACGCGCTTTCCCGCCTCGACCGCTGCCAGGGTCGGCTTGAGGCCGGCAGCGCCCACGATAGCGGCCATCACGGCATCGACCTGCGGATGGGCGGCGACGTCGCAAAGCCCTTCCTCACCCACCAGCACACGCGTCTGAAGCCCGGCCGCCAGCAGGCCGCCCTGCAGATGACGGGCGGAATCGGCATCCGGCACGACGGCGAATTCGGGACGATGGCGCAGGCACAAGGCCTCCAGCTCGCTCAGCCGGCTGAAGCCGCTGAGAGCGAAGACCTGATAACGATCAGGATGGCGAGCGACGACATCCAGGGTGCTGAGGCCGATGGAGCCGGTAGCCCCCAGCACGGTAATGCGTTGCGGCTGGCTCACAGGGCACCCCAGCCGGCAGCCCAGAGCAGCGCGGCGAACAGCGGGATGGCCGCGGTCAGGCTGTCGATACGATCCAGCACGCCACCATGGCCCGGCAGCAGGTTGCTGCTGTCCTTGATGCCGGACTGGCGCTTGAACATGCTTTCGGTCAGGTCACCCACCACAGAGATCAGGACAACCAGAGCGGCGCCGACCACGGCCAGCACAAGCTCGGAACCCACCCAGCCACGGTAGAAACCGACACCCACGGTGATCGCCAGACTTGCCAGCAGCCCCCCCACCAGCCCTTCCCAGCTCTTGCCGGGGCTGACGTTGGGCGCCAGCTTTCGCTTGCCGAATGCCTTGCCGGAAAAATAGGCGCCGATGTCGGCAGCCCAGACCAGCACCATCACGGCGAGAATCAGCCAGTTGGCCAGCGGCCATTGCTTGAACAGCACCAGGCCCTGCCAGGCGGGCAGCAGGATCAGCAGGCCGATGACCAGCTTGCCCGGGGTACCACCCCAGTAGCGACTCGTTTCGGGATAACCCAGTACGAGGATGGTTGCCGCCCCCCACCAGAGCACGCCGAGCACCAGGACCAGCGGCGCCAGTGCCGGCGCGAGGTAGAGCCCGTAGAGCAGTGCCGCCACGAGCAGGCCGTAGGCTACGCGCATTGGCTGCGAGGAAAAGCCCGCCAGTCGCGCCCATTCCCAGCCGCCGAGGCTCACCACGGCACCGATGAACAGGGCGAAGGCGCCGCCATCCAGCCAGAAGAAACCCGCGAGGGCGATGGGCAGCAACACCAGGGCGGTGATGACGCGTTGTTTCAGCATTTGGCTCGGGCCTCGGCTTCTAGCTGCTCGCTTGTCTTGCCGAAGCGACGCTGGCGCTTGGCGAAGTCGGCCAGCGCCTTGCGCATGGCTTCGTGTTTGAAGTCAGGCCAGAAGAGATCGGAGAAATACAGCTCGGCATAGGCGAGCTGCCAAAGCAGGAAGTTGCTGATGCGATGCTCGCCACCGGTGCGGATGCACAGGTCGGGCAACGGCAGGTCGCCGGTGACCAGGCAGCTTTGCAGCAACTGCGGAGAAATGTCGTCGACCTGCAGGTGACCAGCCTGAACCTCACGCGCCAGGCGCTGTGCGGCCTGGGTGATATCCCACTGGCCGCCGTAGTTGGCGGCGACCTGGAGGACGAACCTCTGATGGGTGGAGGTCAGTTGCTCGGCCTCGCGCATGGCGGCCTGCAGCTCCGGATGGAAGCGTGAGCGGTCGCCGATGATGCGCAGGCGGATGTCGTTCTGGTCCAGGCGCCGGGCCTCGCGGCGCAGCGCCCCCAGGAACAGCTCCATCAGGGCGCTGACCTCGTCGGCCGGGCGCTGCCAGTTCTCACTGGAGAAGGCGAACAGGGTGAGCACCTCGACACCGGCCTCGGCACACACCTCGATCACCGCCCGGACCGCATCCACTCCGGCCTTATGGCCGGCGACGCCAGGTAGCAGGCGCTTCTTCGCCCAACGGTTGTTACCGTCCATGATAATCGCCACATGTCGTGGCACCGCGGGGCTCGCACCTTGCTGGTTCTTGTCCATGGCGATACCGGACGTCAAACGGCCATCAGGTCTTTTTCTTTGGTTTCCAGAGCCTTGTCGACTTCGCCGACGAACTTGTCGGTCAGCTTCTGGACGTCATCGGCGGCGCGACGCTCGTCGTCTTCGCTGATTTCCTTTTCCTTGACCAGGTCCTTCAGTTGCGCCAGGGCATCACGACGAATGTTGCGCACAGCAACACGGGCGTTTTCGGCTTCGGCACGCGCCTGCTTGGTGTAGCCCTTGCGGGTTTCCTCGGTCAGGGCGGGCATCGGCACACGAATGGTGGTGCCGGCGGTGGCTGGGTTCAGGCCCAGGTCGGAGGTCATGATGGCCTTTTCCACAGCCTGGATCATGCTCTTGTCGAACACGGTCAGGGCCAGGGTACGGGAGTCCTCGGCCACCACGTTGGCCACCTGGCGCAACGGAGTGTCGGCGCCATAGTAGGAGACCATGACGCTGTCCAGGATGCTCGGGTGCGCACGCCCGGTGCGGATCTTGGCGAAAGCATGATCCAGCGATTCCAGGGTTTTCTTCATGCGCTCCTGCGCTTCTTGCTTGATCTCGTTGATCACTGTTCGCCCTCCTCGATCAGGGTTCCTTCGGCGCCGCCGACCACGATGTTCAGCAGGGCACCCGGTTTATTCATATTGAAGACCCGCAGCGGCATCTTCTGATCACGGCACAGACAGATGGCCGTGAGGTCCATGACGCCCAGCTTGCGATCCAGCACCTCGTCGTAGGTCAGGCGCTCGAATTTCTCGGCATTGGGGTCCTTGAACGGGTCGGCAGTGTACACGCCATCGACCTTGGTGGCTTTCAGCACCACGTCCGCATCCACTTCGATGGCACGCAGGCAGGCGGCCGAATCAGTGGTGAAGAACGGGTTGCCGGTGCCGGCGGAGAAGATCACCACTTCGCCGGAGCTCAGGTGGCGCATGGCCTTGCGGCGGTCGTAGTGGTCGGTCACGCCGACCATGGAAATGGCCGACATCACGATGGCGGGGATGTTGGAGCGCTCCAGCGCATCACGCATGGCCAGGGCGTTCATGACCGTGGCCAGCATACCCATGTGGTCGCCGGTCACCCGATCCATACCGGCGGCGCTCAGGGCCGCACCACGGAACAGGTTGCCGCCGCCGATCACCAGGCCGACCTGGACGCCGATACCGACCAGCTGGCCGATTTCCAGCGCCATACGATCGAGGACCTTCGGATCGATACCGAACTCCTCGGAGCCCATCAGGGCCTCACCGCTGAGTTTGAGCAGAATGCGTTTGTAGCGAGGTTGGCGGCCACTCACCTGCTGAGCCATTGCGTATCTCTCCTGCGGCGCTATTGAATTCATGGGCCTTGAGGCCCGGTGTACTGGCGAGTCCTGAGACTACGCAAACGGCGATTGGTGCCCGGCTACCGGGCCCGCCGCTGGAACCACCCCGAAATGGCTCCCCAGTTTGACGAAGAGGCCGCACGCGTGAGCGGGCAGCCTCTTACGGGGCGACAGCCGAAGCCGTCTTATTGCTTGGTAGCGGCGACCTGGGCAGCTACTTCGGCAGCGAAGTCGACTTCGACTTTCTCGATGCCTTCGCCTACTTCGTAACGAACGAAGGAAACGATTTCGGCGCCGGCCTTCTTGGCCAGATCACCGACCTTGACTTCCGGATCCTTGACGAACGGCTGCTCGACCAGGCTGGCTTCGGCCAGGAACTTGGCGATACGGCCCTTGACCATGTTCTCGACGATGTTTTCCGGCTTGCCGGCGATCTTGTCGGCGTTCAGGGCCAGGAAGATTTCCTTTTCCTTGGCAACGGCTTCTTCGGAAACCTGGCTCGGGTTCAGGAACTGCGGGTTGCTGGCAGCCACGTGCATGGCGATGTCCTTGGCCAGCTCCGGGGTGCCGCCCTTCAGGCTCACGACTACGCCGATGCGGTGGCCGTGCAGGTAGGCACCAACCACGTCGCCTTCAACGCGGGTCAGACGACGGATATTGACGTTTTCGCCAGTCTTGGAAACCAGGGCCAGACGAGCCTCTTCGCGGGATTCGACCAGCGGAGCGGCGTCGGTCAGCTTCTCGTTGAAAGCCTGCTCCAGGGAAGCGGCAACGAAGCCTTTGAAGTCGTCCTGCAGAGCCAGGAAGTCGGTCTGGGAGTTGACTTCGATGATGACGGCAACCTTGTTGTCGTCAGCAACCTTGACAGCGATGGCACCTTCGGCGGCGATGTTGCCGGCCTTCTTGGCAGCCTTGATGGCGCCAGCGGCGCGCATGTCGTCGATGGCCTTCTCGATATCGCCTTCAGCGGCGGTCAGGGCCTTCTTGCAATCCATCATGCCCAGGCCGGTACGCTCGCGCAGTTCTTTAACCAGGGCTGCAGTAATCTCTGCCATGTCGCAATCCTCTTGAATAGGTTTTCAACCATTCAGCCCGGAGACCGGGCATTCACAATTCGGAGGTGGCAAAAAGGGGGCCTAGCCCCCTTCTTGCGCACCGGGTAACGCTAGACGGCTGTCAACTCAGCCTTCTGCGGCCTCGGAAGCAGCCTCTTCGACGAACTCGTCAGGACCGCCAACGGCATTCTGACGGCCGCGGATTACAGCATCAGCAACGCTGGAGAGGTACAGCTGAACGGCGCGGATGGCGTCGTCGTTGCCCGGGATGACGTAATCAACGCCTTCAGGGCTGCTGTTGGTATCGACAACGCCGATAACCGGGATGCCCAGCTTGTTGGCTTCGGTGATGGCGATGCGCTCGTGATCAACGTCGATCACGAACAGAGCGTCCGGCAGGCCGCCCATGTCCTTGATACCGCCCAGGCTGCGCTCGAGCTTCTCGAGGTCGCGGCTGCGCATCAGGGCTTCTTTCTTGGTCAGCTTGGCGAAGGTGCCGTCCTGGGACTGGGTTTCCAGCTCGCGCAGGCGCTTGATGGACTGACGGATGGTCTTGTAGTTGGTCAGCATGCCGCCGAGCCAGCGGTGATCGACGTACGGGGAGCCGCAACGAGCAGCTTCTTCACGAACGATCTTGCCAGCGGAACGCTTGGTGCCGACGAACAGAACCTTGTTCTTGCCTGCAGCCAGTTTCTCAACGAAGCTCAGGGCGTCGTTGAACATCGGCAGGGTTTTTTCAAGGTTGATGATGTGGATCTTGTTGCGCGCGCCGAAAATGTACTTGCCCATTTTCGGGTTCCAGTAACGGGTCTGGTGGCCGAAGTGCACACCGGCCTTCAGCATATCGCGCATGTTGACTTGGGACATTTCTATTCCTCGATAAGTCGGGTTAGGCCTCCACGCATCCCAATATCCAACCCTTTCGGGCACCCAGGAGATCGTGTCGATGCGTGTGTGGGTTAAAGGCTTCCGGACAGCACGTCCGTAAAGCGGCGCGTTTTATAGCACAAAAAGCCGGGTAGAGCTACTGCAACGATACGCCTCAAATCAGGTGCTTTCCTCCCTTGCGCTTATGGCTTGCGGCTTGAAGCTGTTAATATCAAGCCTTTTCCGTTTGCGCCCGAGAGCCAATATGACCGTCACCATCAAGACGCCCGCAGAAATCGAGAAAATGCGCGTTGCCGGCCGCCTGGCCGCCGAAGTGCTGGAGATGATCGGCGAGCATGTCAAACCCGGCGTGACTACCGAGGAGCTGGACCGCATCTGCCATGACTATATCGTCAACGTGCAGCAGGCCATCCCCGCTCCCCTGAACTACAAGGGGTTCCCCAAGTCGATCTGCACCTCGGTCAACCACGTGGTATGCCATGGCATCCCCAACGAGAAGCCGCTGAAGGATGGCGACATCGTCAATATCGACGTCACCGTCATCAAGGACGGCTATCACGGCGACACCAGCAAGATGTTCCTGGTGGGCAAGGCGCCGGAGTGGGCCGACAAGCTCTGCCGCGTGACCCAGGAGTGCATGTACAAGGGCATCCAGCTGGTGAAGCCGGGCGCACGCCTGGGCGATATCGGCGAAGTGATCCAGAAGCACGCCGAGAAGCTTGGCTATTCGGTGGTCCGTGAATACTGCGGCCATGGCATTGGCGCCGTGTTCCACGAAGAGCCCCAGGTCCTGCACTACGGCCGCGCCGGCACTGGCATGGAGCTCAAGGAAGGCATGACCTTCACCATCGAGCCGATGATCAACCAGGGCCGCCCGGAAACCCGCCTGCTGGGCGACGGCTGGACCGCCATCACCAAGGATCGCAAGCTTTCCGCCCAGTGGGAGCACACCGTCCTGGTGACCGCCGACGGCTATGAAATCCTGACCCTGCGCAGCGACGACACCCTGTCGCGCACATCGCCCTGATCAACCACCCTCTATAAGGAACGCCGCCCCATGCCGCAGGTGGATCCCGAGTTGTTCGACCGCGGGCAGTTCCAGGCGGAACTGGCCTTGAAGTCCAGCCCCATTGCTGCCTTCAAGAAGGCCATTCGCCAGGCCCGCGATGTGCTCGACAACCGTTTCGCCAACGGCCGCGACATCCGTCGCCTGGTGGAAGACCGCGCCTGGTTCGTCGACCAGATCCTGCGGGCGGCCTGGGAGCGTTTCGGCTGGAGCGAGGACGCCGACATCGCCCTGCTGGCCGTGGGCGGTTACGGGCGCGGCGAGTTGCACCCCTTCTCCGATATCGACCTGCTGATCCTGCTGGACAGCGCCGACCACGAAGTCTTCCGCGAGCCCATCGAAGGCTTTCTCACCCTGCTCTGGGACATCGGCCTTGAAGTGGGCCAGAGCGTGCGCTCGGTAGCCGAGTGCGCCGAGGAGGCGCAGGCGGACCTGACGGTGGTCACCAACCTGATGGAAAGCCGCACCATCTCCGGCCCCGAACACCTGCGCCAGCGCATGCTGGAGGTCACCAGCCCCGAGCAGATGTGGCCGAGCAAGCACTTCTTCCTCGCCAAGCGCAACGAGCAGAAGGCGCGCCACGCCAAGTACAACGACACCGAATACAACCTGGAACCCAACGTAAAGGGTTCCCCGGGTGGCCTGCGCGATATCCAGACCATCCTCTGGGTCGCCCGCCGTCAGTTCGGCAGCCTCAACCTGCACGGTCTGGTGCAGCAGGGCTTCCTGATGGAAAGCGAGTGCAGCATGCTGGCCTCCAGCCAGGAATTCCTCTGGAAGGTGCGCTACGCCCTGCACATGCTGGCCGGACGCGCCGAAGACCGCCTGCTGTTCGATCACCAGCGCAAGATCGCTTCCCTCCTCGGCTTCGAGGACGGTGACGGCAAGCTCGGTATCGAACGCTTCATGCAGAAGTACTACCGGGTGGTGATGGGGGTTTCCGAACTCAGCGACCTGATCAACCAGCACTTCGAGGAAGTCATCCTGCGCGCTGGCGAGACGGGTCAGGCGCAGCCGTTGAACAGCCGATTCCAGCTGCGCGACGGCTATATCGAGGTGACCCACCCGAACGTCTTCAAGCGCACCCCCTTCGCCATGCTGGAAATCTTCGTGCTGATGGCCCAGCACCCGGAGATCAAGGGCGTGCGCGCGGACACCATCCGCCTGCTGCGGGACAGCCGTCATCTGATCGACGACGACTTCCGCAAGGACATCCGCAACACCAGCCTGTTCATCGAGCTGTTCAAATCCACCCAGGGCATCCACCGCAACCTGCGGCGGATGAACCGCTACGGCATCCTCGGCCTCTACCTGCCGGAGTTCGGCCAGATCATCGGGCAGATGCAGCACGACCTGTTCCACATCTATACGGTGGACGCCCACACCCTCAACCTGATCAAGCACCTGCGCAAGCTGAAGTGGCCGGAACTGGCGGAGAAATTCCCCCTGGCCAGCAAGCTCATCGACAAGCTGCCCAAGCCGGAGCTGATCTACCTTGCCGGGCTCTATCACGACATCGGCAAGGGCCGCGGCGGCGACCACTCCGAACTGGGTGCCGTGGACGCGGAAGTCTTCTGCGCCCGCCACCAGTTGCCGGTATGGGACTCGCGCCTGGTGGCCTGGCTGGTGCAGCACCACCTGGTGATGTCCACCACCGCCCAGCGCAAGGACCTCTCCGACCCACAGGTGATCTACGACTTCGCCCGCCTGGTGGGCGACCAGACCCGGCTGGACTACCTCTACGTGCTCACCGTGGCCGACA
Source organism: Pseudomonas lalkuanensis (assembly GCF_008807375.1). Lineage (NCBI taxonomy): Bacteria > Pseudomonadati > Pseudomonadota > Gammaproteobacteria > Pseudomonadales > Pseudomonadaceae > Metapseudomonas > Metapseudomonas lalkuanensis. The sequence continues at coordinate 4,751,028 of NZ_CP043311.1, forward strand.
TCAACGCCACCAACCCGAGCCTGTGGAACTCCTGGCGCGCCAGCCTGCTGCGCCAGCTCTACACCGAGACCAAGCGCGCCCTGCGCCGCGGCCTGGAAAACCCGCTGGACCGTGAAGAGCAGATCCGCCAGACGCAGACCGCCGCCATCGACATCCTGGTGCGCAACGGTATCGACCAGGACGAGGCCGAGCAGCTCTGGAGCCAGCTGGGCGACGACTACTTCCTGCGCCACACCGCCAACGACGTGGCCTGGCACACCGAGGCGATCCTCCAGCACCCGGCCGGCAACGACCCCCTGGTGCTGATCAAGGAAACCGCCCAGCGCGAGTTCGAAGGCGCCACCCAGATCTTCATCTACGCGCCGGACCAGCACGACTTCTTCGCCGTGACCGTGGCTGCCATGTCGCAGCTCAACCTGAACATCCACGACGCACGGATCATCACCTCCACCAGCCAGTTCACCCTCGACACCTACATCGTGCTCGATGCCGACGGCGGGCGGATTGGCGAGAACCCGGCGCGTATCCGCGAGATCCGCGAAGGCCTGATCGACGCCCTGAAGAACCCGGACGAGTACCCGGCCATCATCCAGCGCCGCGTACCGCGCCAGCTCAAGCACTTCGCCTTCCCGCCGCAGGTGACCATCTCCAACGACGCCCAGCGCCCGGTGACCATCCTCGAACTGATCGCCCCCGACCGCCCCGGCCTGCTGGCGCGCATCGGGCGCATCTTCCTGGAGTTCGACCTGTCGCTGCAGAACGCCAAGATCGCCACCCTCGGCGAGCGGGTGGAAGACGTGTTCTTCGTCACCGACGCCAACAACCAGCCGCTCTCCGACCCCGAACTCTGTCTCCGGCTGCAGGAGGCCATCGTCTCCCAGCTGTCCGACGCCAACGGCAAGAGCCTCGACCCGACACGGATAAGCATTTGAACCCGTAGGGTGCAATAAGGCCGCAGGCCGGATTGCACCGTTTGACCCACGACCTCCCTGTTGACGCCCTACAACCATGAATGACGCCCTGAACCAGCTGCAGCCCTACCCCTTCGAGAAACTCCGCGCCCTGCTGGCCGGCGCCCAGCCGCCGGCGGAAAAGAAGGCCATCGCCCTGTCCATCGGCGAGCCCAAGCACCGCTCCCCGGCCTTCGTCGCCGAAGCGCTGACGGCCAGTCTCGATCAACTGGCGGTCTACCCCACCACCCTGGGCATCCCGGCCCTGCGCGAAGCCATCGCCCAGTGGTGCGAGGGCCGCTTCAAGGTGCCCGCCGGCTGGCTGGACGCCGCCCGCCACGTGCTGCCGGTGAACGGCACCCGCGAGGCGCTGTTCGCCTTTACCCAGGCGGTGGTGAACCGTGCCGACAACGGTCTGGTGGTCAGCCCGAACCCCTTCTACCAGATCTACGAAGGTGCGGCCCTGCTGGCCGGCGCCGAGCCCCATTACCTGCCATGCCTGGCGCAGAACGGTTTCAACCCGGACTTCGACGCCGTGCCGGCGGACGTCTGGCAGCGCTGCCAGATTCTCTTCCTCTGCTCTCCGGGCAACCCCACGGGTGCGCTGATCCCGGTGGAGACGCTGAAGAAACTGATCGCCCTGGCCGATGAGCACGACTTCGTCATCGCCGCCGACGAGTGCTACAGCGAGCTGTACTTCGACGAACAGAACCCGCCCGCCGGGCTGCTCACCGCCTGCGCCGAACTGGGCCGCTCGGACTTCAAGCGCTGCGTGGTGTTCCACAGCCTGTCCAAGCGTTCCAACCTGCCGGGCCTGCGCTCCGGCTTCGTCGCTGGCGACGCCGCCATCCTCAAGTCCTTCCTGCTGTACCGCACCTACCACGGCTGCGCCATGCCGGTGCAGACCCAGCTGGCCAGCGTCGCGGCCTGGAACGACGAAGTCCACGTGCGCGCCAACCGCGCCATGTACCGCGAGAAATTCGACGCCATGCTGGATATCCTTGGCCCGGTGCTGGATGTGCAGCGTCCAGACGGTGGCTTCTACCTCTGGGCGAAGACCCCGGTGGACGACGAAACCTTCACCCGTGAACTGTTCGCCCGCGAGCACGTCACCGTGGTCCCCGGCTCCTACCTGTCGCGCGCCGTCGACGGCTTCAACCCCGGCGCCGGCCGCGTGCGCATGGCCCTGGTGGCCCCGCTGGCCGAATGCGTGGAAGCCGGCGAACGCATCCGCCACTTCATCAAGGGCCTGTGAGATTCGAAGGAAAGACACCATGAGCATCACCCTCTACGGCATCAAGGCCTGCGACACCATGAAGAAGGCCCGCACCTGGCTCGAAGAGCAGGGCGTGACCTACAGCTTCCATGACTACAAGGCATCAGCCATCGACCGCGCCAGCCTGGAGAAATGGTGCGCCGAGCATGGCTGGGAAACCGTCCTGAACCGTGCCGGCACCACCTTCCGCAAGCTGGAAGACGCGCAGAAGGCCGACCTGGACCAGGACAAGGCTGTCGCCCTGATGCTGGCCCAGCCGTCGATGATCAAGCGTCCGGTGCTGGACCTGGGCGACCGCACCCTGGTCGGCTTCAAGCCGGACCTCTACGCCGCCGCGTTCAAGTAACCATGGATATCGCCTGGGCGCTTTTCATCCCGGCCTGCTTCGCGCTGAACATGGCGCCGGGGCCGAACAATCTGCTGTCGCTGCATAACGCGGCGCGCCAGGGACTGCGCCCTGCCTGCCTGGCCGGTGCCGGCCGGCTGCTGGCCTTCGCCGGGATGATCGCCCTCGCCGCCTCCGGGCTGGCCCTGGTGCTGCAGGCTTCGGCCACACTGTTCCTGGCCATCAAGCTGCTGGGGGCCGGCTATCTGTTCTGGCTGGCCTTCCAGCTCTGGCGCGCACCAGGCGCCAACCTCGCCGAACAGGGCGAGGCAGCCCGCCTGTCCTTGTGGAAACTGTCGCGCCAGGAGTTCTGGGTTGCGGCGGGCAATCCCAAGGCAATCCTGATCTTCACCGCCTTCCTGCCGCAGTTCGTCAATCCGCAGCAGGCGGTCGGTCCGCAATTCCTGGCCCTTGGCCTGGCCTTCCTGGCCCTGGAATGGCTGGCCATCCTGCTTTACGCCCTGGCCGGCCTGCACCTCGGCCGCCTGCTCGCCGGTGCTCGCGCCCGGCGCCTGTTCAACCGTGGCTGCGCTGTCCTGCTGGGCAGCGCCGGGCTGGGCCTCCTGCTCAGCCGCCGCCCCGCCTGATCAACACCTTCAGCAAGAGGAATCCCCATGTCCAACGCTCTCTTCAGCATCGCCTTCGGTGTCGGCACCCAGAACCGCCAGGGCAACTGGCTGGAAGTCTTCTACGCCCAGCCCCTGCTCAAGCCGTCCGAACAACTGGTCGCCGCCGTCGCTCCGGTAGTCGGCTACAGCGCCGGCAACCAGGCCATCACCATCAGCAATGCCCAGGCCGCACAGCTGGCCACCGCCCTTAAGGACATCGACGGCGCCCAGGCCGCCCTGCTGACCCGCCTGGCCGAAAGCCACAAGCCGCTGGTCGCCACCCTGCTGGCCGAAGACGCCGCGCTGACCTCCACCCCCGAGGCCTACCTCAAGCTGCACCTGCTGTCCCACCGCCTGGCCAAGCCGCACGGCCTGAACCTGACCGGCATCTTCCCGCTGCTGCCCAACGTTGCCTGGACCAGCCAGGGTGCCATCGACCTGTCCGAACTGGCCGAGCGTCAGCTGGAAGCGCGCCTGAAGGGCGAGCTGCTGGAAGTCTTCTCCGTGGACAAGTTCCCGAAAATGACCGACTACGTGGTCCCGGCCGGCGTGCGTATCGCCGACACCGCCCGCGTGCGCCTGGGCGCCTACGTGGGTGAAGGCACCACCGTGATGCACGAAGGCTTCATCAACTTCAACGGCGGCACCGAAGGCCCTGGCATGATCGAAGGCCGCGTCTCCGCGGGCGTCTTCGTCGGCAAGGGCTCGGACCTCGGCGGCGGTTGCTCCACCATGGGCACCCTGTCCGGCGGCGGCAACATCGTCATCTCCGTGGGCGAAGGCTGCCTGATCGGCGCCAACGCCGGCATCGGCATCCCGCTGGGCGACCGCAACATAGTCGAGGCCGGGCTGTACATCACCGCCGGCACCAAGGTTGCGCTGCTGGACGACCAGAACCAGCTGGTGAAAGTGGTCAAGGCCCGCGACCTGGCCGGCCAGGCCGACCTGCTGTTCCGCCGCAACTCGCAGAACGGCGCCGTCGAGTGCAAGACCAACAAGACGGCCATCGAACTCAACGAAGCCCTGCACGCTCATAACTGAACCAGGGTCCCGAAGCCCCGGCTTCGGGACAGTTTCCGACCAGGCCCGGACGCTCGTTTACACTCAGTAGACCGTGCATCCGGGCCTGTTCGCGTTCGAACCGGCCTTAACTCGCAACGCTTCCATTTCCGTGTGCCGCAGCAATGTCCCTGAACTCCCCCTGGCGCTCCGACTTCCCCGCCCTTTCGGCCCTCGAAGCCGAGGGTCAGACCTACCTCGACAGCGCCGCTACCTCGCAGAAACCGCAGGCCGTGCTCGACGCCCTGCTCGGCTACTACGCCAGCGGCGCAGCCAATGTGCATCGCGCCCAGCATCTGCCGGGCGAGCGCGCCACACGCGCCTTCGAAGGGACACGGACGCGGGCGGCACAGTGGCTCAATGCTGCAAGCCCGGCGGAAATCCTCTTCACCCGCGGCACCACCGAGGCCATCAACCTGCTGGCCTACGGACTCGAACACCTGTTCCAGGCCGGCGACGAAATCGCCATCAGCGCCCTGGAACACCACGCCAACCTGCTGCCCTGGCAGCAGTTGGCCCTGCGTCGCCAACTCAAGCTGGTGGTACTGCCGCTGGATGATCGCGGCCTGATCGACCTGGAACAGGCGCGCCGGCTGATCGGCCCGCGTACCCGCCTGCTGGCGGTGAGCCAGCTGTCCAACGTCCTCGGTCGCTGGCAGCCGTTGACCGAATTGCTGCCCCTGGCCCGCAGCCAGGGCGCCATTACCGTGGTCGACGGTGCCCAGGGCGCGGTCCATGGCCGCCATGACGTACAGGCGATGGGCTGCGACTTCTATGCGTTCTCCAGCCACAAGCTCTACGGCCCGGACGGCGTCGGCGTGCTCTACGGCCGCAGCGAGGCACTGGCGCGTCTCAGGCACTGGCAGTTCGGCGGCGAGATGGTCCACACCGCGGCCTACCAGAGCGCCGACTTCCACGGTGCCCCCTTGGGCTTCGAGGCCGGCACCCCGGCCATCGCCTCGGTGATCGGACTGGGCGCCGCGCTGGACTACCTGGGCAACCTGGACGCTGCCGCCATCGCCGGCCACGAGGCAGCCCTGCACGCCAAGCTGCTGGCCGGGCTGGCTGCGCGAGATGGCGTGCGCCTGCTGGGCGCCCCCGAACTGGCGCTGGCCAGTTTCAGCATCGAGGGAGTGCATAACGCCGACCTTGCGCACCTGCTGACCGAACAGGGCATCGCCGTGCGCGCCGGCCACCACTGCGCCATGCCGCTGATGCACCGTCTCGGCCTGCAAGGCGCCATCCGCGTATCCCTCGGCCTCTATAGCGACGGCAATGACCTGGAGCGCTTCTTCGGTGCCCTGGACAAAGCCCTGGAGCTATTGCGATGAGCGTCCCCGCCAAGGCACAGGAGGCGCTCGACGCCTTCACCGCAGCCGGTGGCTGGGAACAGCGCGCGCGCCTGCTGATGCAATGGGGCGAACGCCTGGAACCCCTGAGCGATGCCGAACGCAGCGATGCCAACCGGGTCCACGGCTGCGAAAGCCAGGTCTGGCTGGTTGCGGAGCGCCTGGGCGAGCACTGGCATTTCCGCGCGGGCAGCGACGCGCGGTTGATCCGTGGCCTGCTGGCGGTCCTGCTGGCCCGTGTCGACGGGCTGGAAGGCAGTGACCTGGCTGGAATCGACCTGGCGGACTGGTTCAAGCAGCTGGGATTGGGTCGGCAACTGTCGCCATCGCGCAGCAATGGCCTGAATGCCGTGCTCAAGAAGATGCGTGAACTGAGCCTGTAGGGTCGAATTCATTCGCCTGACCGTCGAAGGCCGGTGACATTGAACTTCGAAATGTGGCGGGCTCCCTCACCCCGACCCTCTCCATGGGGGAGAGGGAGCTAATCCAGTGGGAGCGAATTCATTCGCGAAAGGACGGCGCAGCCGTCCCTAGCCTGCCTGGCGCTCCGACGGCCTGCGCGCGCCGGCCACCAGCTTATCCACGATCCGCGCCGCCGCCACCATGCCGAAGGTGGCGGTCACCATCATCACCGCACCGAATCCGCCGGCGCAGTCCAGCTTTACGCCTTCGCCGACGAAACTCTTCTGCTGGCACACCGAACCATCTGGCTTCGGGTAGCGCAACTGCTCCGTCGAGAACACGCAGGGCACGCTGTAGCTGCGCCCAGGCGTGCGGGAGAAGTTGTAGTCACGGCGCAGGGTGGAACGCACCTTGGCCGCGAGGGGGTCGTTGAAGGTCTTGTTCAGGTCGGCGACCTGGATCTGGGCCGGGTCCACCTGGCCACCGGCACCGCCCGTGGTGACGATCTGGATCTTGCGCCGCTTGCACCAGGCGATCAGTGCCGCCTTGGCCGCCACGCTGTCGATGCAGTCGATGACAGCATCCAGCTCGGGGGTGATGTACTCGGCCATGGTTTCGCGGGTCACGAAGTCGGCTACGGCATGAACCACACAGGCCGGATTGATGGCGCGAATGCGCTCGGCCATCACCTCCACCTTGGCCTTGCCCACGGCGCCTTCGATGGCATGCACCTGGCGGTTGGTATTGGTGATGCAGACATCGTCCAGGTCGAACAGGGAGATCTCGCCGACCCCGGAGCGCGCCAGGGCCTCCGCCGCCCAGGAGCCCACGCCGCCGATGCCGACCACCGCCACATGGGCCGCCTGCAACCGGGCGAGCCCGTCCAGGCCGTAAAGCCGGGCAATGCCACCGAAACGCTCGTCTGTATTCATACCGATCACTCCCATCGCCAACCTTCGGGCGGGCGCGCATTATAGGAAGCGCTCTCCTTCGGCCCAAGTCCACTGGCGCTGAATGGTGGCCCATAGATCCGGGCCCGGTCCGCCAGGGCTATAGTCGGCCGATAACAACAACGGAGCCGGTCATGCGCAACTTCACCTTCTACAACCCCACCCGCATCCATTTCGGCGAAGGCCAGATCAGCAAGCTGGGGCGGGATGTGCCGGCCGGCAGCCGGGTCCTGGTGACTCACGGCGGCGGCAGCATCTTCCAGAACGGCGTCTGGCAGCAGGTGGAGGAAGCCCTGGCCGGGTATCAGCTGGTCCGTTTCGGCGGCATCGAGGCCAATCCGCAGTTCGATACCCTGGTCAGGGCCGCCGAGCTGGCCAAGGCCGAAAGCTGCGACTTCATCGTCGCTGTCGGCGGCGGCTCGGTGATCGACGGCAGCAAGTTCATCGCCGCCGCGGCCTGCTACGAAGGCGATCCGCTGGACCTGCTCAGCGGCAAGCGGATCACCGCCGCCCTGCCCATGGGCTGCGTGCTGACCCTGGCCGCCACCGGTTCGGAGAGCAACCCCCACGGCGTGGTGACCCATGTCGCTCGCCAGGAGAAGCTGCCCTTCTCCAGCGCCCTGCTCTATCCGCGTTTCGCCATCCTCGACCCGCGCACCACCTTCAGCCTGCCGCCCAGGCAGATCGGCAACGGCGTGGTGGATGCGTTCGTCCATACCATCGAGCAATACCTGACCTACCCAGCCGACGCGCCCTTGCAGGACCGCTACGCCGAAGGCCTGCTGCTGACCCTGATAGAAGAAGGCCCCAAGGCGCTGGCCAATCCTGATGACTACGCCGTGCGCGCCAACCTGATGTGGTGCGCTACCCAGGCGCTGAACGGCCTGCTCGGCTGCGGCGTTCCCCAGGACTGGTCGACCCACATGATCGGTCACGAGCTGACCGCGCTCTACCACATCGACCACGCCCAGACCCTGGCCGTGGTACTGCCGGCACTGCTGGCCGAACGCCGCCAGGTCAAGCGCGAGAAGCTGCTGCAATACGCCTCCCGCGTCTGGGGCCTGAAGGAAGGTGACGAAGAACAGCGCATCGACTCCGCCATCCAGGCCACTCGCGATTTCTTCAAACGCATGGGAGTACCCACCCGCCTGTCCGAACACGGTCTGGATGCCGACGTGATCCCCCAGGTCCTGGCGCAACTGGAGCGGCACGGCATGACCGCCCTGAGCGAACGGCGCGACCTTGACCTGGAGATCAGCGAGCGCATTCTGTTGAGGGCGCTCTGAAGCGATACCCGCCCCACCCCAGGCGGCATTTCGCCACATCAGGAGAACTTCTGGCGCCAAAGGCAAACAAACCATCTGGCGGGGCGGCCATCCGGCTCCCCCGTCTGGTTGCAATCTATACAGCTGTTGGGCGCCGGGGTAGGATTCGCGCCGGCCCGCAATTCGCTGGCCCTACCCCCGGTTTCGTATGAAAAACCGCCTGCTGCAGGCCGTTCTCCTATGGGACCCAGTTCCTCGATTCGGAACCCTTGACCTCTATGCCATCGCGTAAATTTGGACTCAACCTGGTGGTCTTCGTGGCGGTTGCCGCGTTGTTCACCGGTATCTGGGCGCTTTACAACCGCCCGGTCACTGCGCCGGACTGGCCGGAACAGATCTCCGGTTATTCCTTCTCGCCGTTCCGCGCGGACCAGAACCCCCAGCAGAACCGCTACCCCACCGACGAGCAGATCCGCCAGGACCTCGAACTGCTGAGCAAGCAGACCGACAACATCCGGACCTACTCGGTGGACGGCACCCTGGCCGACATCCCGCGCCTGGCCGAGGAATTCGGCCTGCGGGTGACCCTGGGCGTGTGGATCAGCCCGGACGAGGAGCGCAACGAGCGCGAGATCGCCAAGGCCATCGAAATCGCCAACGCGTCCCGCAGCGTGGTCCGCGTGGTGGTGGGTAACGAAGCCCTGTTCCGTCGCGAGATCAGCCGCAAGGACCTGATGGTCTACCTGGACCGCGTCCGCGCCGCCGTGAAGGTTCCGGTAACCACCTCCGAGCAGTGGCACATCTGGCTGAAGTACCCGGAACTGGCCAAGCACGTCGACCTGGTGGCGGCCCACGTGCTGCCCTACTGGGAATTCGTGCCGATGGAAGATTCCACCGAATTCGTCCTGGAACGCGCCAAGGACCTGAAGAAGGCCTTCCCGAAGAAGCCGCTGCTGCTGTCTGAAGTGGGCTGGCCGAGCAACGGCCGCATGCGTGGCGGTGCCGACGCGTCCCAGGCCGACCAGGCCATCTACCTGCGCACCCTGGTCAACGCCCTCAACGCCAAGGGCTACAACTACTTCGTGATCGAGGCCTTCGACCAGCCGTGGAAGGCCAGCGACGAGGGCTCGGTAGGCGCCTACTGGGGCGTCTACAACCTCGACCGCCAGCCCAAGTTCGCCTTCGAAGGCCCGGTGATCGCCATTCCGCAATGGCGCATGCTCGCGGTGGCCTCGGTGGTCATGGCCCTGCTGGCCCTGGCCCTGATGCTGATCGACGGCAGCGCCCTGCGCCAGCGCGGTCGCACCTTCCTCACCTTCGTCGCCTTCGCCGGCGGCTCGGTGCTGGTGTGGATCGCCTACGACTACAGCCAGCAGTACAGCACCTGGTTCAGCCTGACCGTGGGCCTCCTACTTGGTATCGGTGCCCTGGGGGTATTCATCGTGCTCCTCACCGAGGCCCATGAACTGGCCGAGGCGGTCTGGGTGCGCAAGCGCCGCCGTCCGTTCCTGCCGGTGCTGGCCGACACCGCCTACCGGCCGAAAGTGTCGGTACACGTACCCTGCTACAACGAGCCGCCGGAGATGGTCAAACAGACCCTCGACGCCCTGGCCAACCTCGACTATCCGGACTACGAAGTCCTGATCATCGACAACAACACCAAGGACCCGGCCGTCTGGGAACCGGTGCGCGACTATTGCGAACAGCTGGGCCCGCGCTTCAAGTTCTTCCACGTCGCCCCGCTGGAAGGCTTCAAGGGTGGCGCGCTGAACTACATCCTGCCGTACACCGCGCCGGATGCCGAAGTGGTGGCAGTGATCGACTCCGACTACTGCGTCGACCGCAACTGGCTGAAGTACATGGTTCCGCACTTCGCCGACCCGGAAATCGCCGTGGTACAGTCGCCGCAGGACTATCGCGACGGCAACGAAAACACCTTCAAGAAGCTCTGCTACGCCGAGTACAAGGGCTTCTTCCACATCGGCATGGTCACCCGCAACGACCGCAACGCCATCATCCAGCATGGCACCATGACCATGATCCGTCGCCGCGTGATGGACGAGCTGAAGTGGGCCGACTGGACCATCTGCGAAGACGCCGAGCTGGGTCTGCGCGTGTTCAAGAGTGGTTATGCAGCGGCTTACGCGCACGAGAGCTTTGGCCGTGGTCTGATGCCGGACACCTTCATCGACTACAAGAAACAGCGCTTCCGCTGGGCCTACGGTGCCATCCAGATCATGAAGGGTCACGCCCGCAGCCTGTTCCTGGGCAAGGATTCCAAGCTCAAGCAGGGCCAGCGCTATCACTTCATCGCTGGCTGGCTGCCCTGGGTGGCCGATGGCCTGAACATCTTCTTCACCATCGGTGCCCTGCTCTGGTCGGCGGCGATGATCATCGTGCCGCAGCGGGTCGACCCGCCGCTGCTGATCTTCGCCATCCCGCCGCTGGCGCTGTTCTTCTTCAAGGTGGGCAAGATCGTGTTCCTCTACCAGCGCGCAGTGGGGGTCAACCTGAAGGACGCCTTCTGTGCGGCGGTGGCCGGGCTCGCGCTCTCGCACACCATCGCCAAGGCGGTGCTCTACGGCTTCTTCACCAAGAGCATTCCCTTCTTCCGCACACCGAAGATGCGCAGCAACCACGGCCTGATGATGGCCCTGGCCGAAGCCCGTGAAGAGGTCTTCGTGATGCTCCTGCTGTGGGGCGCGGCCATCGGCATCGCCATCGTCCAGGGCATGCCCAGCCCGGATGTGAAGTTCTGGGTGGCCATGCTGCTGGTGCAGTCGCTGCCGTACCTGGCCGCGCTGATCATGGCGCTGCTCTCCTCCCTGCCCAAGGGTCAGGAAGAGGAGCAAGAGGAGGTCGCTACCGCCTGATTGGCGAGCGAAACCCTTAAACGGCGGCCCTTGGCCGCCGTTCTTGTTTTAAGATATCCGCCTTTTCTTCCCTTGCGTTCCCGCGCTGCTTTCCGGAGCCCCCATGTCTGCCCTGTCCCCCACCCTCGAACTCGCCTGCGACCTCATTCGCCGTCCCTCGGTCACCCCGGTCGACGAAGGTTGCCAGGATCTGATGATGCGCCGGCTGGAAGCCGCAGGCTTCCGCATCGAACGCATGCGCATCGAGGATGTGGAAAACTTCTGGGCCATCCGTGGCGGCGAAGGCCCTGTGCTTTGCTTCGCCGGTCATACCGATGTAGTGCCCACCGGCCCGGTGCAAGCCTGGCAGCACCAGCCGTTCGACGCCCTGATCGACGAACAGGGCATGCTCTGCGGCCGCGGCGCAGCGGACATGAAAGGCAGCCTGGCCGCCATGGTGGTGGCGGTTGAACGCTTCGTGAACGACCACCCGCAGCACAAGGGCGCCATCGCCTTCCTCATCACCAGCGACGAAGAAGGCCCGGCCCATCACGGCACCAAAGCCGTGGTCGAGCGCCTGGCGGCCCGTGGCGAGCGCCTGGACTGGTGCATCGTCGGCGAGCCATCCAGCACCTCGCTGGTGGGCGACGTGGTGAAGAACGGCCGTCGCGGCTCCCTCGGCGGCAAGCTGACCGTGCGCGGCGTACAGGGCCATGTGGCCTACCCGCACCTGGCGAAGAACCCTATCCACCTGGCTGCCCCCGCCCTGGCTGAACTGGCCGCCGAGCACTGGGATGACGGCAACGCCTTCTTCCCGCCGACCAGTTTCCAGATCTCCAACCTCAACTCCGGCACCGGCGCCACCAATGTGGTCCCGGGCGAATTGGTGGCGGTGTTCAACTTCCGCTTCTCCACCGAATCCACAGTGGAAGGCCTGCAGCGCCGCGTCGAGGCCATCCTCGACAAGCACGGCCTGGACTACCACCTGGAATGGGCGCTTTCCGGCCTGCCGTTCCTCACCGAGCCGGGTGAACTGCTGGACGCGGTCTCCGCAAGCATCAAGGCCATCACCGGCCGCGATACCACGCCGTCCACCAGTGGTGGCACCTCCGATGGCCGCTTCATCGCCACCATGGGTACCCAGGTGGTCGAACTGGGCCCGGTGAACGCCACCATCCACCAGGTGAACGAGCGGGTGCTGGCCAGCGATCTCGACCTGCTGACCGACATCTACCAGCAGACCCTGGTCCGCCTGCTCGCCCAATGAAACTCATCTGCCCCCTTTGCCAGGGTGCGCTGAGCGCCCGTGAACAGGGCCTGGTGTGCCCGGCCAATCACAGCTTCGACCGCGCGCGCCAGGGCTACTACAACCTGCTGCCGGTGCAGCACAAGAAGAGCCGCGACCCGGGCGACAACGCCACCATGGTCGAGGCGCGCCGGCGCTTCCTCGACGGCGGCCATTACGCACCGCTCGCCAGCCGCCTGGCGGCGCTCGCCGCCGAGCGCGACCCGGAAAGCTGGCTGGATATCGGCTGTGGCGAGGGCTATTACACCGGTCAGTTAGCCATGGCCCTGCCGGCCACCGATGGCTACGCCCTGGACATCTCCCGCGAGGCGGTGAAGCGCGCTTGCCGCCGCGCCCCGCAATTGCACTGGCTGGTGGCGAGCATGGCGCGGGTTCCCCTGGCCGACGGCAGTTGTGACCTGCTCGCCAGCGTCTTCAGCCCACTGGACTGGCAGGAAGCGCTGCGCCTGCTGTCCCCCGGTGGCGGCCTGCTGCGCATGGGGCCCACTCGAGAGCACCTGCTGGAGCTGCGCGAGAAGCTCTACGATGAAGTCCGCGACTACGACGACGAGAAGCACCTGTCGCAAATTCCAGCGGGCATGCGCCTGGCCCACAGCGAAACGCTGAGCTATCGCATGCACCTGGCTGACGCCGAGGCTCGCGCGGACCTGCTGGCCATGACCCCGCACGGCTGGCGTGCCAGCGCCGAACGCCGCGCCGCGGTGGTGGCCGAAGCCTTCGATGTGACGGTGTCCATTCGCTACGATTGGATCGAGAAACTCTAGGGAGTCCCCCATGCGTCAACCCGATATCGAGATCTACCTCAAGGACGCCGACCAGGAGGCCGTCACCGCCTGGCTCAATGCGGCGCTGGGTTCCTGCACGCCCTGGCAACAGAGGGGGCAGACCTTCAAATGCCTGGCCGGGGATGTTCCCGTCACCTGGCTGCCCAAGGCCGTTGGCAAGTGGCACAGTCTCTACCTGGAAAGCGACGCCACGCCCTGGGAGGATGATCTGGGTTGTGCACGCGCGGCCTTCGCGGCCCTGGGCGTGGAAATCCGCTGCGCGCCAGGTGGCTGGCAGGAAGCGCAGGGCGAAGAAGACGCCGACCGCTGGATCAAGGTGAACGCGGAAGGCGAGCAGGAAATCATCTGGCGTACCGACTGACAGATCGGCAGCTCGATCAAGGATTCGCAGAAAGCAAAAGGCCCGTCACTGACGGGCCTCTTGTTTTGAGTCTCAGACCTTGGCGACGTCTTCCGCCTGCAGGCCCTTCTGACCCTGGATCACGGAAAACTCCACCTTCTGGCCTTCCAGCAGAGAGCGATGACCCTCGCCGCGGATAGCACGGTAGTGAACGAACACATCAGGACCGCTTTCGCGCTGAATGAAACCATAGCCCTTGGCGTCATTGAACCACTTGACGGTTCCGATCTCACGATCAGCCATTACTGCTCTCTCCAACTCGCAATTTTGTTGTGTACCCCCTTTGCTGGGGGTTTCGACGGTGCGGCAAAGACGTTCTTCTTGTTATATCCAACCCCGGCGGAATCAAGCTTGGAGCGGGTATTTCGAATGGCGTTCTTTTTATGACCGCGACCGGAGTATACGACAAGAGTTCGCGCTGAAAAGCACTTTTTTATGACAGTGCAGAATGGCCGTCCCATGCGGGCTGCACGCCCTTTTTTGGTTCCCGAACAGTACAAAATGGGGCATGAGGAAAGGCGGAAATGAACCGGTCAAAGTCCGATTTACCGCCTTACTTCAATAACTTGCACTACTTGGTGGCAAGTACGTCCTCAAGCTTCTTGGCCAGTGCCTGATATTGGAATGGCTCCAGTCGATAAGCCCAATCCAGTTTGCCGGGCACCTGCTCTTCGCCGAACTTCTTCTTGTCCTTGAGCACCAACCAGGGCTGTTCGCCCTGCCCGTAGACCTCACCGCGCAGCTCACCCCCCTCGAAGGTCAGAAGGCTGAACTGCAGCAACGGCTTGCCCTTGAACTGCACCTGCGCCAGCGGCGCGTTGTCGGCGAACTCCAGACCAGCGAAGAGGGTCGCCATGCCGTTGGCAGCCGCCTCGTAGGCCAGGCGACGACCCTTGGGCAGTTGCTTGAGCTTGAGGTTGGGTTCTTCGGCGGTATCCCGGTAGACGGTCAGCCGGCCGCCGTTCGGGTAGGTCACCTCCACCTGCCGGACGCTGGCGAAGGGGATCGCCGCCACCCGGCGGTCCAGCCAGTTGAGTTCGCTCGTCGGCAGCGGCATGACCTGGTCGACCAGCCAGACCTGGTTATCACCATAGAGGCGCACAAGTTGCCCCTTGCCCTGCTGTGCCGGCTTGCCCAGCAGCAGTTCCAGGGATGCTTCGCCGCCGCGCTCAACCTTGATGCGCGCCCCCTGCTCGCTGGACTCGCCCTTCTCCGCCAGGCCGACGCGACCGTGCAGTTCGGGGTTGGCGGTCTTGGCTTCCACCTTGCGTGCCTCGGCCAGCGCCCTCAGCAGCGTGGCCACGGGTTGGCCGGCCGCCGGATAGTCGGCCTTGGCCGGCAGCACCCAGACACCATCCTTGCGCGCCAGGCGCAGGTCGGGCTGGCCGGGCACCTGCACGTCCAGCGCCGTCACGCCTTCCAGCTTGCCCTGCAGCTCCGGCAACAGGAGCTCACGGCTGACGACGGCCTTCGGCTGGGGCCGCGCACTGTCCTGCTGAATGTAATAGGCGGTGCCCAGTCCGGCGGCCAGCAGGGCGAGAAAGATCAGGCCATTGCGTCCCATATCGCCCTCCTCAAGCCTTGCGCCGACGGCGCCAGAACCACAGCAGCAGCACGCCCAGTGTCAGCACCAGTGGCACCAGGGCGATGTTGACGAACTTCAGGGTGCGCCCCAGGTCCTCGATGCTGGCATTGAGCTGGAAGTTCACGTCTCGGAGTTCCTTGCGGATGCGCAGCTTCTCCTGGATGAACTGCTGTAGCGTCGCCTGCTGTTCCGGAGTCAATTCCAGCGCCTTGGCCGGGTCCTGGTTCTGCTGCAGCGACGCCAGCTTCTGCTCAGTGTCGGCCAGGCGCTGCTGGAGCACCTGTTCCTGCTCGCGGAACTTCACCTCGGCGTCACGCTGGAGTTTCTCCACCACGTCGAAGGGACGGCTGAAGCGGCCACGGGAACGCACGCTGATCAGCGCATCGGAACCGGCCAGGTTGTCCAGGGCGTTGATGGCGAAGCCGGAGTTGTCGGCCCAGGGCTGCGGCACGCGCTGGCCGAAGAAGTCCTGCACCTGCACCCACATGCGATCGCTGAGGATGTCGGTATCGGCCACGGCGATCACGTTGATGTTCTTCGCCGATTTCAGGCCATCCTTGCGGCCCTCGATGCCATCGGGGAACGCCGATTGCACCGGACCACTGATGCGCGCAGCCACCGTATAGCGCTCGCCGGTGGGCTTGAGCTCACGGATCAGCTCCTCCGGGTCCGCGAGCATGCCGAAGCGCTGCACGTCGAAGGGCATGGCGTACTCGGAGCTCTGGATCAGCGGCACGAACTGGGTCTTGGCGCCTTCCAGCGGCTTGAGGATACCCGCGGTGGCCACGGTGATGTTCTCCAGGCCCGCGGTGCTGACGTCGGCCTGGTCGAGGCTGCGCTTGGGCAGGTTGAGCCAGGCGGCATGACGCGCCGGCGGCTTGCCCTCGCCAACGCTCACGGACATGGCGTTGGCGCCGTCACCCAGTACCTTGCCCGGCACCATCTGCAGGCCCCAGGCCTTGAACAGGGTGCCCAGGTCGGAAGCCTTGTCGCCCCCGGGCTCGCCCGGCATCTCCATGCCGCTGTCGGCTTCGCTCCACGGATCGACGAAGGCCAGCAGCTTGCCTCCGCGCAGGACGAACTGATCGATGGCGTACTGAGTCTGCTGCGGCAGGTTCTTCGGATGCACCAGCAACAGCACCGAGACCTTTTCGGGAATCTGGTCGACATCGCCCTTCAGGCTCTCGATCTGGAAGAGCTGGCGGATTTCCTCCATCACCATCCACGGCGAGGTCGGCTGGCGGCTCATCATGTCGAAGCCACCATTGATCTTCAGCCCGGAAATCACCCCCACCACCGGGCGCTCCGGCTTGGCCAGGCTCTGCACCAAGCGGCTGATCTCGTACTCCAGGAACTCTTCCTGGTCCAGCGGGAAGAACGGGATGATCTGGGTGTCGTCCACGCCGTTGGTACCGGCCAGGCCGAAGTAGACCTGGTCGCCGCCCTGCTGCAGCGGCACCGCCTGCAAGCCGAACTCGGCGGCCTTGTCCTCATCCTCGGAGAAAGGCTCGGGGTCGACGATGTGCAGCTTGATCTTGCCGCCGGCGACGCGCTCGTAGGCCTTCAGCATCTCTTCCACGCGCCGCGCGTAGTTGCGCAGCACCACCAGGTCCTTGGCGGTCTTGTCGGAATAGAAGAAGTACAGGTTGATGGGCTCGTCGATCTCGCCAAGGATCTTCCTGGTTCCGTCGGAGATGGTGTAGAGCTTCTGCTCGGTGAGATCGACCCGCGCGTTGGTCAGGGTCAGCCCGGCGAGCATGTTGAACGCCAGGAAAGCCAGGGCGATGAGCAGCAGCCCGGCGCCGGAATACATCAGTCTTTTCATGTTCAGTCGGCCTTCTTCAGATCGACCACCACGGCGGTGGCGGCCAGCCAGGCGGCGATCAGGGTGACGAAGTAGAGCAGGTCACGCAGGTCGATCACACCCTTGCTGATGGCATCGAAACGGGTGAGGAAACTCAGCGAGGCCACGGCGTCCAGCAGCCATTGCGGCGCCCAGGCGCTGAAGGCATCCAGCACCAGCGGGAAGCCGCTGACAATGAACAGGAAGCACACGCTGACGGCGAGGATGAAGGCGATCACCTGGTTCTTCGCCAGCGCGGACATGCAGGAGCCGATGGCGAGGAAGGCCCCGGCCAGGAGCCAGCTGCCGATGTAACCGGTGATGATCGCTCCGTTGTCCGGCTCGCCCAGGTAGTTGACCGTGACCACCATGGGGAAGGTCAGCAGCAACGCCAGGCCGGCAAAGGCCCAGGCGGCCAGGAACTTGCCGGTGACCGCCTCGAAGCGGGTGATGGGCAAGGTCATCAGCAACTCGATGGAGCCGGACTTGCGCTCCTCGGCCCACAGGCGCATGGCGATGGCCGGCACCAGGAACAGGTAGAGCCAGGGGTGGAAGTTGAAGAAGGGTGCGAGGCTCGCCTGGCCGCTTTCGTAGAAGCCGCCCAGATAGAAGGTGAAGACCCCGGACAACACCAGGAAGATCACGATGAACACATAGGCCAGCGGGGTAGCGAAGTAGCTCGCCAACTCGCGTTTGAAAATAACCGGCAACTGCGTCATGCCGCTTCTCCCCGGGTCAGTCGGCGAAACACCTCATCGAGACGGCCGCGCTCCACATCCAGCTCCGTCACTTTCCAGCCCCGCTGGTGAATCAGCTGGTTCACCTGCGGGAAGATCACTTCGCCCGGTTTGGCCAGGATGGTCAGGCCGCCTGAGATGGCGTTCTCCTCGATACCGGCCACGCCCGGCAGCACTGCCAGGGCCAGCATGTCCAGCGGCTCTTCGGCCACCAGCGTCACCGCCTGGTGGTAGCGGGAGCGGCTTTCCAGCTCGAAGGGCGTGCCATCGGCCACCACCTTGCCGGAAGCGATCACCAGGGCGCGGGTGCAGACCGCCGTGACCTCTTCGAGGATGTGGGTGGAAATGATCACGATCTTCTCGTGGGCCAGGCTCTGGATCAGTTGGCGAACCTGGTGCTTCTGGTTCGGATCGAGGCCATCGGTGGGTTCGTCGAGGATCAGCACGCGCGGATCATGGAGGATCGCCTGGGCCAGGCCGACGCGGCGCTTGTAGCCCTTGGAAAGGGTCTCGATGGACTGGCCGAGGACGTTGTCCAGTTCCACCTGCCCCACCGCACGGGCCACCCGTGCCTTCTTCTCCGCACCGCGGAAACCACGCACTTCAGCAATGAACTCGAGGAAACCGCGCACCGTCATGTCGCCGTAGCAGGGAGCGCCTTCCGGCAGGTAGCCGATTTCCCGCTGCGCCTTGAGGGTGTGGGTCTGGATGTCAAAGCCGAAGATGCTGGCACTGCCGGAGGTCGGCGCGAGGAAGCCGGTGAGCATCTTCATGGTGGTGGACTTGCCCGCGCCATTGGGGCCAAGGAACCCCAGCACCTCCCCCGGTGCGACGCTGAAGGACAGGTTGTCCACGGCAGTGTGCTGCGCAAAGCGCTTGGTCAGATTTGTTATTTCGATCATGGCCTCTAGTCCCGTCGGGAACAGCCCCTGGCCATGCTGGCCACCGGGGCCTTGCAAAACGCTGGCGGACTATAAGGAGTCCCCCGCAGGCATTGCAAGACCGCCCCTTGTGCGAAAAGTTGCAGGAAAATTCGGGTAAAAACGACAGCCCTCGGCTTTTTGCGACCCGGCGGCGAATGCGGCAAACTAGCCGCCCCGAGCAATCGCTCGTTTCACAGCCTTACCCTGTCATGACCCGCTCCCCTTTCCGCCGACTCGCCTTTGGTGCCCTGCGCCGCCTGCTTTATCTCTGGGTGCGCTCCGAGACCATCAACCAGTCCGCCTTCACCCTGAAGCTCGACCGCAGCAAGCCGGTGCTCTATATACTGCAGCAACCCTCGGCCAGCGACCTGGCGGTAGTGGACCGGGAATGCACCAAGGCCGGCCTGCCACGTCCGGTGCTGCCGGTGGCAGTGGGCGAGCTGCTGGAGCCGACCGCTTTCTTCTACCTGACGCCGGAGCCGGGCTGGCTCGGCGGCCAGGACAAGCGCGGCGCCTCCCCCACGCTGGTACGGGTGCTGGGCGCCATCCAGCAGCATGCGGTGGAAGATGCGCAGATCATTCCGGTGACGGTGTTCTGGGGCCAGTCGCCCGACCGTGAAACCAGTCCCTGGAAGCTGCTGTTCGCCGACAGCTGGGCAGTGACCGGCCGCCTGCGCAAGCTGGTCAGCATCCTCATCCTCGGGCGCAAGACCCGCGTGCAGTTCTCCGCGCCCATCCACTTGCGCGAGCTGGTGCAGCAGGACAAGGGACCGGAACGCACACTGCGCATGGTCAACCGCATCCTGCGGGTCCACTTCCGCAACCAGAAGACCGCGGTCATCGGCCCCGACCTGTCCCATCGCCGCAACCTGGTGAAAGGGCTGGTGCGCGGCCCGCTGGTGCGCCAGGCCATAGCCGAGGAAGCCGAGCGCGAGAAGGTCAGCGTGGCCACTGCCGAGGCCCAGGCGCTGAAGTACGGCAACGAGATCGCCTCCGACTTCGCCTATACCGCCATCCGCTTCCTCGAAGTGGTGCTGTCCTGGTTCTGGAACAAGCTCTACGAGGGCATCAAGGTCAACCACATCGAGCAGGTGCAGGACATCGTGCATGGCCAAGAGGTCATCTACGTGCCCTGCCACCGCAGCCATATCGATTACCTGCTGCTGTCCTACCTGCTGTTCCGCAACGGCCTGACCCCACCGCACATCGCCGCCGGCATCAACCTCAACATGCCGGTGATCGGCGGCCTGCTGCGCCGTGGCGGTGCCTTCTTCATGCGCCGCACCTTCAAGGGCAACCCGCTGTACACGGCGGTATTCAATGAGTACCTGCACACCCTGTTCAGCCGCGGCTTCCCGGTGGAGTACTTCGTCGAAGGCGGGCGCTCGCGCACCGGCCGCATGCTGCATCCGAAGACCGGCATGCTCGCCATCACCCTGCGCAGTTTCCTGCGCTCCTCGCGCCTGCCCATCGTCTTCGTGCCGGTGTACATCGGCTACGAGCGTGTGCTGGAAGGCCGCACCTACCTGGGCGAATTGCGCGGCGCGAGCAAGAAGAAGGAATCCATCTTCGACATCTTCAAGGTCATCGGCGCCCTCAAGCTTCGTTTCGGCTCGGTGGCGGTGAACTTCGGCGAGCCGATCAAGCTGGCCGAATTCCTCGACCAGCAGCACCCGGACTGGCGCGCCCAGGAGTTGGGCCCGCAGTTCCGCCCGGCCTGGCTCAACGACACTACCAACCAGCTCGCCGTGCGCATCGCCCGCCACCTCAACGACGCAGCGGCGATCAACCCGGTCAACCTGGTGGCCCTGGCACTGCTCTCCACCACCCGCCTGGCCCTGGATGAACGCGCCCTGACCCGCGTGCTCGACCTCTACCTGGCCCTGATCCGTGCCGTGCCTTATTCGCCCCACGCCACCTTGCCGGAAGGCGACGGACAGGCGCTGATCCAGTACGTGCAGAGCATGGACCTGCTCGCGGAGCAGAAGGACGCGCTGGGCAAGATCCTCTATCTGGACGAGCAGAACGCCGTCCTCATGACCTACTACCGCAACAACGTGCTCCATGTGTTCGCCCTGCCCGCCCTGCTGGCCTGTTTCTTCCAGAGCAGTGCGCGGATGAGCCGCGAGCAGATCCTGCGCTACACCCGTGCGCTCTACCCCTATCTGCAGGCGGAACTGTTCATCCGCTGGGACACGAGCGAACTGGATGGCGTCGTGGACCAGTGGCTGGCGGCCTTCGTCGAGCAGGGTCTGCTCAAAGTCGAGGGCGACGTCTATGTGCGTCCAGCTCCGAGCTCGCGGCAGTTCGTGCTGCTGACCCTGCTGGCCCGTGCCATTGTCCAGACCCTGCAGCGCTTCTACATGGCCATCGCCCTGCTGCTCAACGCCGGCCAGAACCAGCTGAGCGCAGAAGAGCTCGAAGACCTCTGCACCGTCATGGCCCAGCGACTGTCGATCCTCCACGGCCTGAACGCCCCGGAGTTCTTCGACAAGAGCCTGTTCCGCCACTTTATCCAGACGATGTTGGACCAGCGCGTACTGAGCCAGGACGAAGCGGGCAAACTCGGCTACCACGAACTGCTTGGCGAGCTGGCCGAGGGTGCGGCCAAGCGTGTGCTGCCGGCGGAGATTCGCCTGTCCATCCGCCAGGTGGCATTCGATCGCCAGGTCGAAGCCGAGCCGGAAGCCCCGGTAGAAGCCGGCTGATACTTCGCGCCCGGCCTTCGGGCCTGGCGCTTCTCCTTTGGGACCGTTCCCACATCCCGACTGGGCAATTCCCGGCAGGCTCGCCTGAGCCCTCTCCGTACCATTCGGCGCTGCGCCTCTCGGTAACCCGAGTGCACCACCAGCCCGAACACGGAAGACCCAATCCATGCTGCTGAGAACCATCACAGTCGAGAACGGCACCGGAGAGGCGGTAAACGCCGCCGTCCTGTGCAGCTTCGCCATCCCCCTGATCGATCGCAATATCCTCGTCTACACCCTCAACGAAGAAGGCCGCCAGGGCACCGCCAAGGTGTATGTGGCGAGCGCCATCCCCCGGGAGAACGGCTATCGCCTTGCCGGCCTGGAGTCCGAGCAGGAATGGCAACACACCGTTCAGGTGCTCAGGGAGATCACCAGGGGGGAAGAGTCATGAGCACGTCCGGCAAAGCAGAATTCCACTTCGTCCAGCTCAAGGGCGAAATCACCGGCGATGGCAACGATCCAGCCGTCTCGGGAGATCACCACTGCCTGTCCATCAACAGATCTTCCATCAGCAAACTGATTGCCACCCGCGAAAGCAGCAACATCGGCGACCCGCTACCGTCTAGCCGCCCGCCACTGCCGGATGAACCCGCCACTGCGGCTGCGTCCTTCTCCCCCATCGACAGCCGCGCCCTCGGCGTGGATTTCAGCCTGGCCTCGCCGGCAGTCGTCGAAGCCGCCACCGAGATGCCCGCGCCAACAGACGAGGCAGTCGTGGAGGAGGTCGGGCACGAGCCGGTTGACGTACCGGGCGAAGCGGCAGCCCACGCTGAGGAGCCCTCGCAGCCAGTGGCCCCTGAACCCGAATCCGAACCTGCGGCAACTGCCGAACCTGAACCTGAACCTGAACCTGAACCTGAACCTGAACCTGAAACGGAAGCCGGATTGCCCCTCGAAGTCGAGGACCTGCCGAGCAACGGCGCCGAAATCGCCACGGAACCCCCACCGCCCCAGCAGGCAACTGAACACCTGAATGAGCCGGCGACGGTGGAATCGGAGCAGCCGACCGCCATGATCCAACCTCAACCGATTCTCCCCGCCGTCTCCGACAACGAGGCCGATAGCGTGCTGTGCGACGTACAGAGCACCCTCGACTCCCTCGCGGACATGGCCAAGGGCCTGACCCAGCAGAAGCTGGAAACGGTGAAGCAGCAGGAAGGCCTCGAGCAACGCAAAGCCCTGCTGCAGGAGAAAGAACGCATCCTGGCCGACAAGGACGAACAACTGCGTCTGCTGGAAGCACGGCTGACCCGCGAAGTCTCCAACCTGGAGCGCAACGCAGAGGACAATGCCCGCGCACTGGCCGAGCGCAGCACCGCCCTCAAGGCCCTGGCCGAAAGCGTCGAAGCCCGCGACCGCAGCACGGCCAAGCTTGCCGAAACCCTGCGCCTGGAAAAGCAGCGCAACGATGAACTGGCCGAGTCCCTGGTGCGCCGGGCGGAATCCCTCGACGAGCGCGAGGCCGCGCT
Source organism: Pseudomonas lalkuanensis (assembly GCF_008807375.1). Classification (NCBI taxonomy): domain Bacteria; kingdom Pseudomonadati; phylum Pseudomonadota; class Gammaproteobacteria; order Pseudomonadales; family Pseudomonadaceae; genus Metapseudomonas; species Metapseudomonas lalkuanensis. Next base: position 4,773,922 of record NZ_CP043311.1, read on the forward strand.
GAACCGCAAGGAAGACGAGCTTGCCGAGAAGCTCAAGCAACTGATCGCCGCCAAGGACCGCTTCCGCGCCCTGGTCAAGGCCTTCAACGAAACGGTGCAGTTCAACAACACCCTGAACGCCATCTCCAGCACCGCGCTGGACGACGACCAGCACTGACCGCTCCACATCGCCCCCGTACCGGGGGCGATGTCTTTCCGGGCTCCATGGCCCGTCGCACATTGCCTTCTATAGTGGGTCCTATCGATTCCATACGACCCTGAGGTTCAGATGAAAGCACTGCCCATGATTCTCGCCAGCGGCCTGCTCACTGCCTGCGTCGGCCAGCCAGCCGACGAAACTCGCCATCTGGAAGGCGAGGTCTTCTACCTCCAGCGCATGGCGCTCCCGCCCGCCGCCACCCTCAGTGTCAGCCTTCAGGATGTATCCCTGGCCGATGCCCCGGCGGTGGAACTGGCCCGCCAGAATGGCCCGGTCCAGGGCCAGGTGCCCCTCGCCTTCCGTCTCGACTACGATCCGGCCAAAGTCCAGCCCAACCGCCGCTATGCCGTGAGCGCACGGATCGAACTGGATGGCCGGCTGATGTTCATCAACACCGAGCAGCACTCGGTTAAACTCGACGGCTCCGATCCGCAGCCCCTGCGGATCAAGGTCGACCCGGTTCGCTGAGTACCGAGGCAGACCGCCCCTCCATCGCCACAAGGATGCAGCCATGATCCGCTTCGCTACCCTCTGCGCCGGCCTCACCCTCTCCGCCAGCGCCTTCGCCCTGTCCCTCGCCGACCTCAGCCAGCAGGACGCCAGCGGCGGCCTGAAGGATGCCCTGACCCAGGGTGCCAAGGTTGCCGTCCAGCAGCTCGGCAAGCCGGGTGGCTTTTCCGGCAACCCGGATGTGCGCATCGAGTTGCCAGGCAACCTCGGCAAGGCCGCCAGGACCATGAAGATGATGGGCATGGGCGCCCAGGTGGAGCAGTTGGAAGCAACCATGAACAAGGCCGCCGAGGCTGCAGTACCGCAAGCCCAGGCGCTGCTGGTGGACGCGGTGAAGAAAATGACCGTGCAGGATGCCAAGGGCATCCTCAGCGGCCCGGACGACGCCGCCACCCAGTACCTGAACAAGACCAGCCGCGACCAGCTGCGCGCCAAGTTCCTGCCCATCGTCAAGCAGGCCACCGACAAGGTGGGCCTGGCCCAGCAGTACAACAGCTTCGCCGGCCAGGCCGCGAGTTTCGGCGTGGTGGACGCCAAGAGCGCGAATGTCGAGAACTACGTGACCGAGGAGGCCCTGGACGGCCTGTTCAAGATGATCGCCGAGCAGGAGGCCAGCATCCGCCAGAATCCGGCAGGGGCGGCTACCAGCCTGGCGAAGAAGGTGTTCGGCGCACTTTGAGCGTCGCAACGCAGTAAAAAGAGCCCGGCTTGATGCCGGGCTTTTTATGGGTGGCCGGTTGTGGTTCCGGTAAATAGCCTTGAAACGGGATTGGGAAATTTGAGTGATTGCGGCTGATGAACGCCGTGCAGCCGGACGTTACCCTCCCCCCCAGCCCCTCTCCCGGAGGTAGATCGGTGAATCACGCCTGACAGGCCGCGGCAGTCCTGATGACCAGTCATCACCTGTCGGCGTGCGGAAGCGGTGGGGCAGCAAGACCGCCCCTTCAGGAGGACGCGCGGCATGAATGCCGCGAGAGGCGTGCGGGGCCATGAATGGCCACTCTCGCCGCGCCCCCCGGCGCAACGATGGAAGGAGGGAAGTCCGGCGCAGCCGGACCCGGATGCGGGGTACGCCCTTTGGGTTTCTTTCTTGTGGGCGGCACTCCGACGCTTGAAAAAAGAGACTCGCCGGGGGCGAAACAGAAACCTGAAGCCCACTCGGCAATAGGCTGGACAACTACGTCCAGGTCAACTCACACCGGATTGCCAATCCGCTATTCCCTCACCTCCCCAGCACCTCCACGCGCTCCTCCCCCAACGCCTCATCCAACCCCTGATGAAACCACCTCAGCGCCTGTTCGAACCGGCCATGCCAGAGCCGGTCACTGGCACCGGCCTGGATCCCCGCCTGGACTCGTACCGCCATGGCGAAGTCTTCCTCCAGGGCCGAATAGAGGATGGCGTTGTTCTTCTCGAAATAACGCTGCGCCTTTTCCGTCACCGGCGCTTCCGGCAGCAAGGTATGCCCGAGCACACGGGTCGCCAGCGGGCCGTCGGGGAACACGGTGGAGAAATCGATATGGTCCGGCTCCACCAGCACCAGCGTGTTGGGCCAGAGGAAGTACAGCAGATTGCCGTGGCGCCGCAGGTTCCAGTCCCGCTCCGGCTGGTCGAGGATTTCCTGCAGGTTGCGCTTCACGTAGTAGTTGCGGATATGCCGGCCGAAACGCTCGAACAGGCCCAGATTGGGCCAGAACAGATGGTCGATGGTGGCCTGGTGCGCCCTGGTGACGTGGTAGTTCTCCAGGAAGGTATCGATGGTCAGCTTCCAGTTCACCGGCCGGCGGATGTCCTGGGGATCGAAGATCACATGATCGTCCAGGGCGAAGCTGTCGAAGTCAGCCAGGATCTGCTCGCCGAAGAAGGCGTCCATATCCAGCGCCGGCCCCGGTGAGTGACGTGCCCAGACGGCACCGAAGCGTTCGGCGACCGGCACCTGGGTGAGGTTCAGGCAAGCACGATCGATGCCTTGGAAACCATATCCGTGGGGAATGCCGCGAAGCTGCCCGTCCGGGTTGTAAGCCCAGGCATGGTAAGGACAGACGAAGACCCGGTTGCGCCCGGCCGCATCGCCCACCAATTGAGTGCCACGGTGCTTGCAGACGTTGAGGAAACCGCGCAGTCGCCCCTGCTCGTCACGGGTCAGCAACAGCGGTGCCAGCAGGTCGCGAGTGATGAAGTGGCCGGCGGGAATTTCGCTGGAACGGGCTACCAGCAATGGCTCGCGGCGGAGTATCTCGTCCCGTTCGCGGCGGTAGCGCTGCTCGTCGAGGTAGAGATCCACCGGCAGTGCCGACGGCGACTCGACGCATTCGGATACGCCCCGTTCCACCAGGGCCAGGGTTCGCTTGAGCAATTCCACCTGGGTCGCGTGCTGCATGGACACCTCGTCTTGTGATCATGGGCTGAGGCAAGCCCGGTCAGTCTCGGCGCGCATGCCCACGCCGCCAAGGGCCGGGGAGGAACCAGCCGGATGATTGGCAGAAATGGCCGAAGCGCCCAAAAAAAAGGCCCCCGAGGGGGCCTTTGTCGTCAGTGGCTGGGCTGCGGGTCGGAAGCCAGCGCCGGCTGGACCTGCTCCGCCTCCGCGGGCTTGACCCGGAACCAGGCGGCGTAGAGTGCCGGCAGGAACAGCAGGGTCAGGGCGGTGGCGACTATCAGCCCGCCCATGATGGCCACGGCCATGGGGCCGAAGAACACGCTGCGCGACAGCGGGATCATCGCCAGCACCGCCGCCAGCGCGGTGAGCACGATGGGGCGGAAGCGCCGCACCGTGGCTTCGATGATGGCGTGCCAACGATCCAGCCCGTGGGCGATGTCCTGCTCGATCTGGTCCACCAGTATCACCGAGTTGCGCATGATCATCCCCGCCAGGGCGATGGTGCCGAGCATGGCGACGAAGCCGAAGGGCTGGCGGAACACCAGGAGGAACAGGGTCACGCCGATCAGCCCCAGGGGCGCGGTGAGGAACACCATGGCCGAGCGCGAGAAGCTTTTCAGTTGCAGCATCAGCAGGGTCAGCACGACCACGACGAACAGCGGCATGCCGGCGTTCACCGAGCGCTGGCCACGGGCAGAGTCTTCCACGGTGCCGCCGACCTCCAGCAGGTAGCCGTCCGGCAACTCGGCACGGATCGGGTCCAGCGTCGGCGAGATGTCCTTGACCAGGCTGGCCGGCAACGACTTGTCGTAGATGTCGGCACGCACGGTCACGGTGGGCAGGCGGTTGCGGTGCCAGATGATGCCTTCCTCGAAACCATATTCCAGGGTGGCGATCTGCGACAGCGGCACGCTGCGGCCGTTGTCCGTGGGCACCGCCAGGCTCGGCAGCAGCGCCAGCTCCTGGCGTTCACGCACGGTGCCGCGCAGGAGTATCTCGATCAGCTCGTTGTCTTCGCGGTACTGGCTGACCGGCGCGCCAGTCAGCGAGCTCTGCAGGAATTGCGACAGGTCGGCGGTGCTCACGCCCATGGCGCGGGCGCGGTCCTGGTCGATATTCAGCCGCACCACCTTGCTCGGCTCTTCCCAGTCCAGGTGCACATTCACCACGTGCGGGTTCTCGCGCACCTTGTCGGCCACCTTGCGCGCCAGGGCACGGACTTCGTCGATATGCTCGCCGGATACGCGGAACTGCACCGGGTAGCCCACCGGCGGGCCGTTCTCCAGGCGCGAGATACGGCTACGCAGGGTGGGGAAATCATCGTTCAGCACCTGGATCAGCCAGCTGCGGATTTCCTCGCGGGACTCTATGGATTTGGCCAGCACCACGAACTGGGCGAAGCTCGCCGCAGGCAGTTGCTGGTCCAGCGGCAGGTAGAAACGCGGCGAGCCGGTGCCGACATAAGCCACGTAGTTATCCACACCCGGGTGGTCGCGCAGCATCTGCTCCAGGCGCTTCACCTCGGCCTCGGTATTGGCCAGTGACGAACCCTCGCCCAGCTTGAGGTCGACCATCAGTTCCAGTCGGCCAGAGGACGGGAAGAACTGCTGGGGCACGAACCGGAACAGGGCGATGGAGGCGACGAACGCGGCCAGGGTCAGCAGGATCACCGTCTTGCGCCGCCGCACGCACCACTCCACCACGCGCCGGACGCGCTGGTAGAAGGGCGTGCCGTAGGGATCGTGGCCCTTGTCGCTGCCACCGTGCTGCTTCGCGTGCAGCCTGGCCAGATCGGGCAGCAGGCGGTCGCCCAGATAGGGGACGAACATCACCGCGGCAATCCAGGACACCACCAGGGCGATGGTCACCACCTGGAAGATCGAGCGGGTGTACTCGCCGGTACCGGATTGCGCGGTGGCAATGGGCAGGAAGCCGGCGGCGGTGATCAGGGTGCCGGTGAGCATCGGGAACGCCGTGCTGCTCCAGGCATAGCTGGCCGCTTTCAGGCGGTCGTAGCCCTGCTCCATCTTGATGGCCATCATCTCCACCGCGATGATCGCGTCGTCCACCAGCAGCCCCAGCGCCAGCACCAGCGCGCCGAGGGAAATCTTGTGCAGGCCGATGCCCAGGTAGTACATCGTGGCGAAGGTCATCGCCAACACCAGCGGGATGGACAGCGCGACCACCAGGCCGGTGCGCAGGCCCAGGGAGAAGAAGCTCACCAGCAGCACGATGATCAAGGCCTCGGTGAGCACGCGAACGAACTCCCCCACCCCGGTCTTCACCGCCGCCGGCTGGTCGGACACCTTGCGCAGCTGCATGCCGGCCGGAAGGTTCTGCTGCAGCCGGGCGAACTCCTGCTCCAGCGCCTGGCCGAGCACCAGGATGTCGCCGCCGGGCTTCATGGACACGGCCAGGCCGATGGCGTCCTCGCCCATGAAGCGCATGCGCGGAGCGGGCGGGTCGTTGAAGCCACGGCGGACATCGGCGACGTCGCCGATACGGAAGGTGCGGTCCCCCACGCGAATGGGGAAATCGCGGATTTCCTTCACCGAATCGAAGCGGCCGGAAACCCGCAGCTGCACGCGGTCACTGGCCGTCTCGAAGAAACCGGCGGAGGCCACGGCGTTCTGCTCTTCCAGCGCCTGCTGAACAACAGCGAGGGGAAGCCCCAGGGTCGCCAGCTTCACGTTGGACAGTTCGATCCAGATCTTCTCGTCCTGCAGGCCGAGCAGTTCCACCTTGCTCACATCCTTGACCCGCTGCAGTTGCAGCTGGATGCGGTCGGCGTAGTCCTTGAGCACGGCGTAGTCGAAGCCCTCGCCGGTCAGCGCATAGATGTTGCCGAAGGTGGTGCCGAACTCGTCGTTGAAGAACGGTCCCTGGATACCCGGCGGCAAGGTGTGGCGAATGTCGCTGATCTTCTTGCGGACCTGGTACCAGAGCTCGGGAATCTCGTTGGAGTGCATGGAGTCGCGGGCGATGAAGGTCACCTGCGATTCGCCGGGTCGGGAGAAGGAGATGATCTTGTCGTACTCGCCGGTCTCCATCAGCTTCTTCTCGATGCGCTCGGTGACCTGGCGGGACACTTCCTCGGCGCTGGCGCCCGGCCAGTTGGTGCGTACCACCATGGCCTTGAAGGTGAAGGGCGGGTCTTCGCTCTGACCCAGCTTGGTGTACGAAATGGCCCCGACGATGCCCAGCAGCAGCATGATGTAGAGGACGATCTGGCGGTTCTTCAGCGCCCAGGCGGAAAGGTTGAAGTTCACGGCGCCTTACTCCTTGGCCAGCATCTTCACCGAACGATTGGCACGGTCCACCGGCCGCACCTGCTGGCCTTCGCGCAGCACCTGCACGCCGGCGGCCACGACCCAATCGTCGGGCTGCAGACCTTCGAGAACCGGCACCCGGTCCTCGCCATAGGGGCCAACGCGCACCAGGCGGCGCTTGAGAGTGGAGTCCTTGGGATCCACCACCCAGACATAGGGCTGGCCCGCTTCGGCGGTCAGCGCCGAGAGCGGTACGGAAAGCGGAACCGAACCATTGCTGCGGATGAAGACGCGGGCGCTCTGCCCCAGCTCTGCCGGGACCTTGCCATCGGCGAAGGCGACGCGCGCGGCGAAGGTGCGCGACTGCGAATCGGCAGACGGCGCCAGCTCACGGATACGCGCCGGGAAACGCTGGCCGGGCAGCGACCAGAGCTCGACCGCCACATCCTGGCCGACCTTGAAGCGGTCGATGGCATGTTCCGGCAGGCTGATCAGCACTTCACGCTCGCCGTCCGCAGCCAGGGTGAAGACCGTCTGTCCGGCGGCCACCACCTGCCCCACTTCCGCGCGGCGGCTGGCGATCACGCCATCCTGGGAAGCGCGCAACACGGTGTAGGCGGCCTGGTTGCTGGCGACGTTGAACTCGGCCTTGATCTGCTTCACCCGCGCCTCGCCGGCACGGTACTGGTTCTCCACGTTGTCGTACTGGGAGTGACTGATCATCTGGCGGTCCAGCAAGGTGCGGTAGCGATCACGCTCGGCACGCACCAGCTTGAGGTTGGCCTCGGCGGCGGCGACCTGGGCCCGGCTGGCCTCCAGTTGCAGGCGCACGTCCTCCGGGTCCAGTTCGGCCAGGGACTGGTCCTTCTTCACCCGCTGCCCCACTTCCACGAGGCGCTTGGCGATCTTGCCGCCAATGCGGAAGGCCAGCTCCGGCTCGTAGCGCGAGCGCACTTCACCCGGGAAAGTGTCCACCGCGTCCGCCGCAGGCTCGGGCTGCACCACCATGGCCGGACGCACCACCTGTTGCACAGGCTCCCCATTGCCGCAGGCCGTGATCAACAGGGAGAGAGAAAGGGGCAGAGCGAGGGGCAAGGCATGGCGAAACATGATGAATGACCTTTCGCGAAGAGCAGCTGGAATATTTATACTGCTGGGTATAGTAAAAATAGCAAACTCACCAGTCCAGTATTTAGAAAGAAATGTCTGACAATTCATTTCCGACCAGCGGCCCAGGCCGCCCGAAAGATCCGGCCAAAAGAAAGGCAATTCTCGAAGCCGCGAAGAATCTTTTCCTACGAAACGGCTACGACGGCAGCAGCATGGACGCCATCGCCGCCGAGGCCGGAGTGTCCAAGCTGACCGTGTACAGCCATTTCACCGACAAGGAGACGCTGTTCTCCGCCGCGGTGAAGGCCAAGTGCGAGGAGCAGCTGCCTGAGCTGCTGTTCGAGCTGCCGCCGGATGCCAGTATCGAGAACGTGCTGCTGAACATCGGCCGCAGCTTTCACCAACTGATCAACAGCCGTGAATCCGTGGAACTGCACCGCGTGATGGTGGCCATGGCCAACCAGGACGCGAAGCTGTCACGGATGTTCTACGAGGCGGGGCCGCTGCAAATCCTGCAGGAAATGACCGGGCTGCTGGCCCAGGCCAACCAGGCCGGCAAGCTGCGCATCGAACACGCACAGAACGCCGCCGAGCATTTCTTCTGCCTGATCAAGGGCGGGCATAACTTCCGCCTGCTGATCGGCTGCGGCGCCGCCCTGGAAGGGGAAGATGCCGAGCAGCATGTGCGGGAAGTGGTGGAGCTGTTCATCAGGGCTTATGCACCCTGACCGAGCGTCCGCAGGTCCGGTCGCGGAGTCGGCCGGACGCCACCTGAGGGTGGCGCTGCTTCAGGTTCCGAGTTTCTTCTTCGGATAGATGTCGTACCGGCTGGATTTGCCTTCCAGCGCATAGCCCGGTTTGGCGCCCTCGATGATCGGCGCCTTGCGCGGGCGTTTCACCACCACGCGGTGACTGGCCAGGGCCAGGGCCGCCTCCAGCAGCGCCGGTGCATCCTGGTCGTCGCCCACCAGGGGGCGGAACAGACGCATTTCCTTCTTCACCAGCGCGCTCTTGTCGCGGTGCGGGAACATCGGGTCGAGGTAGATCACCTGGGGCGCTTCGCCCTGCCAGCTGCGCATCAGCTCGATGGCATTGGCCTGCAACAGATGCATGCGCGCGACGATGGCGGCGGAGTCCAGGTCCCGGCCGGCGCGGGCGAGGCCGTCCTCGAGCAAGGCGGCGATCAGCGGCTGGCGTTCGATCAGGGTCATGCCGCAGCCCAGGGTCGCCAGGACGAAGGCATCGCGCCCCAGCCCCGCCGTGGCATCCAGCACCGTCGGGCGGACGCCGGGCTGCACGCCTACCGCCTTGGCGATCATCTGACCGCTGCCGCCGCCGAACTTGCGCCGATGGGCGGCTGCACCTTCGACGAAATCCACCCTGACAGGACCCGGTGAATCGGGGCCCAGTTGCAGCAATTGCAGACCGTCGCCGCCCAGTTGCAGGGCGAAGTCCGCCTCGCCCTCGCGCGGCAGCCCCAGGCGCACGGCCCAGGCCTCCAGCGCTTCGGCATAGGCCGGTTCCAGGGCCTCGGCCCTTACCCTGACGGAATCTTCACTCATGGACGCAATCGCCTGACCGGTAAAAAACCCGCGCATTCTGCCAGAGCCTGTCGCCAGCGTCCCAATGGCCCGTGAGAGAAAGGACTCGCCGCTCAGGACCTGAGCAAGTCGTTGATGCGGTCGAAGGGCATCGCCTGTCCCAGGGGCGCAAGATCGCCCCGGCGCAGGGCTTCGGCCGCCTGGTGGAACGCCCCCAGGGCGACTCGGGCCAGATTCGAACCAACACTGACCCGCTTGACCCCGAGTTCCGCCAGCTCGTCCAGGCCCAGTTTCAGGCTGGGCGAGCCCACCAGCACGTTCACCGGTCTTGGCGCCACTGCATGAACCACTTCCCTGATTTGCTCGCGGGTGGTGAGGCCAGGGGCGTAAAGCACATCGGCGCCAGCTTCTGCATAGGCCACCAGCCGGCGCAGGGTGTCGTCGAGGTCCGGACGTCCGTGCAGGAAGTTCTCGGCCCGTGCCGCCAGGGTGAAGGCGAACCCGAGACTGCGAGCCGCTTCCACTGCGCCGCGGATGCGTTCCACGGCAAGTTCCAGCGAGTAGATCGGGTCCCCGTCCCGGCCACTGGCGTCTTCGATGGAACCGCCCACCAGCCCTGCCGCAGCCGCCGCGCGGATGGTCTGTGCGCAGTCTTCGGGGTGATCGCCGTAGCCGTTCTCAAGGTCCGCCACTACTGGCAAGGGCGTCGCCTCGACTATGTCTCGGGCATTGGCCAGGGTTTCTTCGCGGCTGACATTACCTTCGGCATCACGCCGGCCCAGGGCGAAGGCAAGGCCGGCGCTGGTGGTGGCCAGGGCGGAGAATCCCAGGTGGGCGAGCATCTTGGCGGAACCTGCATCCCAGGGATTGGGCAGGACGAACAGGCCGGGGGCATGGTGCAGGGCGGCAAAGGCTTCGCCGCGTTGCGCTTGGGTGGTCATGGCAGGCTCCGGAATCTGCGAACAGAGGCCGATAGCCTAGCCCAAGGTTTACAGGAGACCGAGCTGTTCGGCAGGCGGTTGCGGCAGCTGGAGGGCCGGCAGTCCGGGCAGGCGCTCGCAAAGGGCTGCATGGAAGCGCAGGGCCTGGGCTGCCGCCAGGTGATTGTCCGGGGTGTGCAGGAAAACGTTGGGCGTCAGGCCCTGTTCGATCCAGCCGGCCACCTTGTCCAGCCAGGGTTCGAGGAACGGCTGGTTGGCGTCCAGGTCAGGCCCGCCGATAAAACGCACCTGCGGACTGGCGCTGAAGGCGGTGGGTCGAACCGGCACGCGCGGCTTCTTCGACTGCGCATGGAGCACCGCCGGGTCCTGGGAGCGGACGCTGAACAGGGCCCGCGAATCCAGGCAGATGCGCTCTACGCCGCGCTCATGCAGCAGGCGATTGAGTACCCGCTCGGCGTCGCCCTTGTCGAAGAAGGCCGGATTGCGCACTTCCACCGCAATGGACTGGTGACTGAACTCGTCCAGCCAGCAAGCCAGCTCGCCGAGCCGGTTAGGCCCGAAGGCCGCCGGCAACTGCAGCCAGAGCGGTGCCAGACGCGGTCCCAGGGGCGAGAGCAGCTGGAGAAAGTCCTGAGTGGCGGTGAACTGGTCGCGCAGATCGCCTTCGTGGCTCATGTCGCGCGGCACCTTGGCGCAGAAGCGGAACCCCTCCGGCATGGTTTGCGCCCAGCGCTGAATAGTCTCGGCAGATGGCCGGGCGTAGAAGGTGGTATTGCCTTCCACGGCATTGAACACCTGGCAGTAGTGGCCAAGGGTCTCGGCGGGACGCAAGTCGGCAGGATAGAAGTTGCCGCGCCAGGCCGGCTCGTTCCACGACGGGCAGCCCAGGTGATAAGGCAGCATCAGGCGTAGAGGTCGAGGCCGAGGACTTCGGGGGCGTCGTATTCGGCGGTCATGCGGGCGGTGGTGCTGTAGCTGGCGATGGCCTGTGCAGCGCGGTTGCTCATGTTGCGCTGCTGGATCAGGTCCTGGGGACGCACCGGGAGGCTGTCGGTCGAACCATTGCCGGCCTGTACGCGACGGGACTGCGGAGCCTGCTCGTAACCCTGGGTAGAGGACGGTGTGCTCGGCTGTTCGCGGCGAGCCTCCTCCTCACGCTGGATCTCGCGGAAAGGCGTGACCGCGCTGCCCTGGCGGGGGCTGCGCTCCAGCGGATAGGAAGAGTTGAAGCCGTCGATGCGCATCGGTTACTGCTCGGCAATGCTGGCGTTTCGAAATGAATGCGGGAGGACTCTAGCCGTCCGCCCCGGCGTTGGCAATCCGCGGCGGAGACGGCATGAATTGATTCTAGTTCGGCGCCTTGGGCGTGGCGACGTTGTCGCGCAGGTAGACCGGCTGCGCCTGATCGGCGGGCAGGCCTTCCCCCCGCGCCCAGGCGAAGCGGGCCAGGGCCAGCAGGTCCTCGGCATGAGGCAGCAGGTCCGGCGACTGGCCAGAAACCTGCACCGGAATCCGCGCGGAGAAGGTGCCCCAGCCGGTGCCGGCGCCGTACCAGTTGCCGCTGGCATCGCGTGGCAGCAGGGCTTGTTCGGGCGGCAGCACCGCTTCCACGCCCGCCAGGCGCATTTCGCCGGCTTCCAGGCGGTAACAGCCCCAGTAAACCTCGTCCATGCGTGCGTCGATGGCGGCGGCAACCTGGGCCACGCCCTGCTCGCGATGGGCACGCTGCGCCAGCACGGCCAGGTCGGACACCGGCAGCACCGGACGATCCAGGGCGAACGCCAGCCCCTGGACCACGCCTATGGCGATGCGCACACCTGTGAAGGCGCCGGGGCCGCGGCCGAAGGCGATGGCATCCACCGCGGCCAGCGGCAGGCCCGCCTCGCCCAGGAGGGCCTGGATCATCGGCAGCAGACGCTGGGCATGCAGGCGCGGGATCACCTCGTAGTGGCTGAGTACCTTGCCGTCATGCAGCAGGGCAACGGAGCAGGCTTCAGTGGCGGTATCCAGGGCCAGCAGAGTGGTCATCGATCGGTCCAGACGCAGGAAAAAAGGCGGGCATTATAAACGCCAACGGCCCGCAAGCGGGCCGTTGGTCAGATACGAACTGCGCCTCAGCTGAGAGCGGCCAGTACCTTGGCAGTGATCTCGTCCACGGAGCCAACGCCGGCAACGGCGCTGTACTTCGGGGTGCCTTCGGCGGCGGAGAGCTTCTGGTAGAAGTCCACCAGCGGCTTGGTCTGGGAGTGGTAGACCGACAGGCGCTTGCGCACGGTCTCTTCTTTGTCGTCGTCGCGCTGGATCAGGTCTTCGCCAGTTTCGTCGTCCTTGCCGGCGACCTTCGGCGGGTTGTGCTCGGTGTGGTAGACGCGGCCGGAAGCCGGGTGTACACGGCGACCGGCGATACGGCTGACGATTTCCTCGTCGTCCACGGCGATTTCGACCACGTGGTCGATGGTCACGCCGGCTTCCTTCATGGCTTCAGCCTGAGGGATGGTGCGCGGGAAACCGTCGAAGAGGAAGCCATTGGCGCAGTCGGGCTGGGCAATGCGTTCCTTGACCAGGTTGATGATCAGGTCATCGGATACCAGGCCACCCGCGTCCATGACGCTCTTGGCCTGCAGGCCCAGCTCGGTACCGGCCTTGACCGCTGCGCGCAGCATGTCGCCGGTGGAAATTTGCGGAATGCCGAACTTCTTGGTGATGAAACCGGCTTGAGTACCTTTGCCGGCACCAGGGGCCCCCAGCAGAATCACGCGCATCGATGTGCTCCTCAAAGATTTTGTTTTCGAATCGGTCGGATTCGCCTCATGGGGCCAATCTCAGAATGGGTATTTCGGCGTCGCTGTCGGGCCAAAAGGACGTTCAAGATACACAGCGCCCCTATAGCGCACAAGACGCCGGAAGTAGGCGCTAAAACGGCCTCAGCCGGTGTTTCGCAACCCCGCCGCGATGCCCGCCACACTGACCAGAAGGGCCTGTTCCAGCGGGCCTTCGACATGCTGCTCGCAGCGTCTGGAACGGGCCAGGAGCTCGGTCTGGAGCAGGTGCAGCGGGTCCAGGTAGGTGTTGCGCACGCTGATGGCTTCGCGGGTCTCCAGGCTCTGTGCCAGAAGCTCGGACTGGCCGGTCAGGGCCAGTACTGAAGTACGCGCCTGCGACAATAGGTCGCGCAACTGCGCACCCAGCGGTTTCAGCTCTTCCGGCACCAGCCGTTCGTCGTAGAGCGCAGCGATATTCACGTCCGCCTTGGCCAGGACCATCTCCAGCATGTCGATGCGCGTCGCGAAGAACGGCCAGCGCTCGCGCATCCGCGCCAGCAGCGGGGTTTCGCCACGTTGCCCGGCGTTGGCCAGGGCCGCCTCCCAACCCAGCCAGGCCGGCAGCATCAGGCGCGTCTGGGTCCAGGCGAAGATCCACGGAATCGCCCGCAGGCTCTCCACGCCACCGGCGCGGCGCTTGGCCGGCCGGCTGCCCAGTGGCAGCCGGCCGAGTTCCTGCTCCGGCGTGGCCTGGCGGAAATACTCGACGAACTGCGGATGCTCGCGCACCACCGCGCGATAGGCCGCCACGCCATCGGCGGCCAGGCGGTCCATCGCGGCACGCCAGGCCGGCTCGGGTTCCGGTGGCGGCAACAGGGTCGCCTCCAGCACGGCGGACAGGTAGGTGTTGAGGTTCTGCTCGGCGATGCCGGGCAGGCCGAACTTGAAGCGGATCATCTCGCCCTGTTCGGTGGTGCGGAAGCGTCCCGCCACCGACCCGGGCGGTTGCGACAGGATGGCCGCATGGGCAGGACCACCGCCGCGCCCCACGGTGCCACCGCGGCCATGGAACAGGAGCAGCTCCACCTGATGCTCGCGGCAGATATCCACCAGGCGTTCCTGGGCACGGTACTGCGCCCAGGCGGCAGCCACAGTACCGGCGTCCTTGGCCGAGTCGGAGTAACCGATCATCACCTCCTGCGGACCGTGCAGCCTCGCGCGATAGCCAGGAAGGCCGAGCAGCCGCTCGATGGCAGGGCCGGCGTTGTCCAGGTCGGCCAGGGTTTCGAAAAGTGGCACCACGCGGATCGGCCGTTGCAACCCGGCCTCCTTGAGCAGCAGTTGCACTGCCAGCACGTCGGAGGGTGCCCCGGCCATGGAGATCACGTAGGAGCCCAGGGAAGCGGCTGGCGCATTGGCCACCACCCGGCAGGTGGCGAGTACTTCGGCGGTGTCGGCCGATGGCCGGTAGTGCGGCGGCAGCAGCGGACGACGGTTGTCGAGTTCACGCTGGAGGAAGGTCAGGCGGTCTTCCTCGTTCCATTCGGCGTAATTGCCGAGCCCCAGGTAATCGGTGATTTCTCCCAGGGCGGCGGCGTGGCGGCCGGAGTCCTGGCGGATGTCCAGGCGCACCAGGAACAGGCCGAAGGTGGCGGCACGGCGCAGGCAGTCGAGCAATGCACCGTCGGCGATCACGCCCATGCCGCAGGCGTGCAGGGAGTGGTAGCAGATTTCCAGGGGCTCCAGCAGCTGGCTGTTTTCATGGAGCACCTCGGGGCCAGGCGGAATGTCCCTGTCCAGCGCCGCTTCGGCCCAGGCGCGGGTCGCGCGCAGGCGATCGCGCAGTTGCTTGAGCACCGCGCGATAGGGCTCGGGATGTACGCCCACGCGCACGCGCAGCTCATCGCTGGCCTGCTGCATCGACAACTCGGCGGCCAGGTGCTCGACGTCACGCAGGTACAGGTCGGCGGCCATCCAGCGCGCCAGCAGCAGCACCTGGCGACTGATGGCGGCGGTGACATTCGGATTGCCGTCGCGGTCGCCGCCCATCCAGGAGGCGAAGCGCAGCGGCGCGGCACTCAGTGGCAGGCGCAGTCCGGTGGCGGCATGCAGGACCTGGTCGACATGGCGCAGCACCTTGGGCAGCGCATGCCAGAGGGAATGCTCGATCACCGCGAACCCCCACTTCGCCTCGTCCACCGGGGTCGGCCGGCTGCGACGGATTTCCTCGGTGTGCCAGGCCTCGGCGATCAGGCGCAACAGGCGCAGGCGCACGCTCTCGCGCTCGTCGTCGCTGAGGTCGGTGTGGTCCTGGGCCGCCAGTTGCGCGGCCATGGCGTCGTATTTCTGGATCAGGGTGCGGCGGGCGACTTCGGTGGGATGGGCGGTCAGCACCAGTTCGATGTCCAGGCGCGCCAGCTGCCGGGCCAGCTGTTCCGGGGCGTGGCCGGCGGCGAGCAGGCGTTGCAGCAGGTCGCCCAGCACGCGGTCTTCGAAGGGCTGCGGCTCATCCGGGGCACGCCGGCGGATGCGGTGGTACTGCTCGGCGATATTGGCCAGGTTGAGGAACTGGTTGAACGCACGGGCCACCGGCAGGAGTTCGTCGTCGGTGAGGCCATCGAGGGTCTCGTTGAGCTGCCGCTCGCCCTGGGCCGAGCCCTTGCGCGCAGCCTTGGCGCCCTTGCGGATGCGTTCGATCTTGTCGAGAAAGGCGTCCCCCAACTGGGCACGGATCGTGTCGCCGAGCAACTCGCCGAGCAGGTGGACATCCTCACGCAGACGCGCGTCGATTTCGGCCATTGCCTTCCCTCCGTAGCTGTGTGCGTCCTTCAGATTGCCGATAGCGCCATGCAGATACAAGGGTGCGACGAACGGCGTATCCGAACGCTCCCGCGAGCTAGTCTGAACCTTAGCCGCCATCACGAATGACGACTCCCGGGTGGCCGAGATCGCCCGGAGCTCGAAAACACCCACCACCATGTGGGAAGAGGATGAGGTGTCTATGAAGATCAGAGAATTGGTCCGCCATTGGGAGCAGAACGCCAAGGGTCGCCTGACCCGCAGCGAATACAGCATTCACCTGGATCTGGAGTCCGCCGCCCGGCTCGCGGCGCTGGCCGAGATGTACCCCAAGCGCAGCGTCGAGGAACTCATCGGTGAACTGGTGGGCGCCGCCCTGGAGGAGCTGGAGGCCAGCTTCCCCTACGTCAGGGGCAGCCAGGTGGTCGCCACCGATGAACAGGGCGACCCGCTCTACGAAGACATTGGGCCGACACCGCGTTTCCTGGCCCTTTCACGCCGTTACCTGCAGCAGCTCAGCGATCAGCGCGACGCCGCCAATCACTGACCGGGCACGGCAGTCGTCACCCCCGCCGATGCACGCCGGGTACGTGCAGGTGCCCGGCGTGCGCGCAGTCGTCGCTGGTCACCGGCGGCGGGCCGGGCTGTTCCAGTTCGCGAAGGATGGCGCAGGCCTGGCTGGCGCCGTCGCCGTTGCAGCGTGCCTGCAGATCCTTGAGCTGGTCGCGCAGGGACTGCAGCTCGGCGATGCGCACCTCGACGTGGTGCAGGTGTTCCTCGATCAGCCGGTTGGCGGTGCCGCAATCAGCCTCGGGACAATCGCGCAGAGCCAGCAGCGCGCGGATTTCCTCCTGGGTCATGTCCAGCGAGCGGCAGTGGCGAATGAACGACAGGCGCTCCACGTGCGCCGTGTCGTATTGCCGGTAATTGCCGGCGCTGCGCGAGGGCGCCGGCAGCAGGCCTTCGCGCTCGTAGTAGCGGATGGTTTCCACCGGACATCCGGTGAGGGTGGCCAGTTCGCCGATTTTCATTGCCTGACTCCGCTTGACTCTGTAGTTGCTACAGGGTGTGCAATGCCACTCGAAGCGTCAAACAGGAATTGACCCGATGAGCCAACATTGCTGCCACGAGCATGACCATGCGCCCCGTAACGCCACGCCGGAACTGGCCGGAATTGCCGCCACCGCGGAGCCACGCTGGAGCAGCCTGCGCATCGACGCCATGGACTGCCCCACCGAGGAACGCCTGATCCGCGATGCGCTGGGCAAGGTCCAGGCCATAGAAGCGCTGGAATTCAACCTGATGCAGCGCCTGCTGCGCGTGCGCCATCGCTTCGAAGACGTGGAACCCCTGCAGCGCCTGATCGAGAGCCTGGGCATGCAGGCCGTTCCCCTCGCTGAAGGCGCTCCGGCCGCCGCACCGGCACAGGCGAAGAAACCCTGGTGGCCGCTGGCCCTGGCTGGCCTGGCCGCATTGGCGGCGGAAGCCTGCGAATGGTTCGGGGGCGGGCCGCAATGGCTGACGGCGGGACTGGCGATCCTCGCCATCCTCGGCGCTGGCCTGCCCACCTACAAGAAGGGCTGGATCGCGCTGAAAAACCGCAACCTGAACATCAACGCGCTGATGAGCATCGCCGTGACCGGCGCCCTGCTGATCGGCCAATGGCCCGAAGCGGCCATGGTCAGCGTGCTGTTCGCCATCGCCGAACTGATCGAGGCGCGCTCCCTGGAGCGGGCACGGGATGCCATTCGCGGCCTGCTGCAACTGGCCCCGGAACAGGCCACGGTGTTCGAGGATGGCGAGTGGCGCGAGCGCCCGGCCCGCGACGTGCAGCCTGGTGCCCGCCTGCGGGTCCGTCCCGGTGAGCGCATCGCCCTGGACGGCGAAGTGCTGGGCGGTCGCTCCAGCGTCAACCAGGCCCCCATCACCGGCGAGAGCCTGCCGGTGGAGAAGGACCTGGGCGATCCGCTGTTCGCCGGCACCATCAACGGCGAAGGCGAACTGGAATACCGCGCCACCCGTGCCGCCAACGACAGCACCCTGGCACGCATCATCCATGCCGTGGAAGCGGCCCAGGGCTCACGGGCGCCGACCCAGCGCTTCGTCGACCAGTTCTCCCGCATCTACACGCCGGTGGTGATCCTCATTGCCGTGCTCACCGCCCTGCTGCCGCCACTGCTGTTCGACGGTGTCTGGCTGGACTGGCTGTACCGCGCCCTGGTGCTGCTGGTGATCGCCTGCCCCTGCGCCCTGGTGATTTCCACCCCGGTGACCATCGTCAGCGGTCTGGCCGCGGCTGCCCGTGGCGGCATCCTGGTGAAGGGCGGGGTGTTCCTCGAACTCGGCCGCAAGCTGGCCTGGGTGGCCCTGGACAAGACTGGCACCCTGACCGAAGGCCGCCCGCGCCAGACCGATATCGAACTGCTGCGGGCGCACGAACAGGATCCCCGCGCCCTGGCCGCCAGCCTGGCCGCCCGCTCGGACCACCCGGTGTCCCAGGCCGTGGCCCGTGCCGCCGAAGCCGACAACATTGCGCTCTACGCCGTGGAACGCCTGGCCGCCCTTCCCGGCCGCGGCGTCACCGGCCTGATCGACGGGCGTACCTATCACCTGGGCAATCACCGCCTGGTGGAAGAACTCGGCCTGTGCTCCAGCGAGCTGGAAACCCGCCTGGACGCCCTGGAAGCACAGGGCAAGACGGTGGTGGCCCTGTGCAGTGAACACGCCGTGCTGGCGCTGTTCGCCGTCGCCGACACCGTGCGCGACAGCAGTCGCGAAGCCATCGGCCAGCTCCATGCGCTGGGGGTGAAGACGCTGATGCTCTCCGGAGACAACCCGCACACCGTCCAGACCATCGCCAGCCAGGTCGGCATGGACGACGCCCGTGGCAACCTGCTGCCGGAAGACAAGCTGGCGGAGATCGGTCGGCGCCAGTCCGGCGGCGTGCCGGTGGGCATGGTGGGCGACGGCATCAACGACGCCCCGGCGCTGGCCCGTGCCGACATCGGCTTCGCCATGGGCGCCGCCGGCACCGATACCGCCATCGAAACCGCCGGCGTGGCGCTGATGGACGACGACCTGCGCAAGCTGCCGCAGTTCATCCGCCTGTCCCGCCGTACCCACGCCGTGCTGATGCAGAACATCAGCCTGGCCCTGGGCATCAAGGCTGTGTTTCTGGCGTTGACCCTGATGGGCGAAGGCACGCTGTGGATGGCGGTGTTCGCCGATATGGGCGCCAGCCTGCTGGTGGTGTTCAACGGGCTGCGGTTGCTTTCTCCCCCCTCCCTCCGGGAGAGGGGCCGGGGGTGAGGGAAGGTCCGCGCGGCTGGCAGTTTCCCTCACCCCACAACCCACTCCCGAAGAGAGTGGGTACTGTCCGTGCAGGCGTCGAAAACGAACCTACGCCAAAGCGTCCTGATAGACGAAGACCATGTCCTGGCCGAACGCCACCAGCAGCACTTCACGCAAGCTGCTGCCCGCCGGCCTCGGCCGCTTGAGTTCAGCCACTGCGATCCGCGCCGCCAGCTGCAGCGGATAGCCATACACCCCGCAGCTGATCGCCGGAAAGGCAATGCTGGCCAGCCCTTCGGCTTCGGCCAGGGCCAGACAGTTGCGGTAGCAGTTGCTGAGCAGTTCGGGTTCGCGATGGCTGCCACCGTGCCAGACCGGCCCGACGGTGTGGATCACGAAACGAGCCGGCAGACGGAAGCCCGGCGTGATCCTCGCCTCGCCCGTGGGGCAGCCGCCAAGGGTGCGGCAATGGGCGAGGAGTTCGGGACCGGCAGCGCGGTGGATGGCGCCGTCAACGCCCCCGCCACCGAGCAGCGAGGAGTTGGCCGCATTGACGATGGCGCCTACCTCCAGGGTCGTGATGTCGCCTTGCCAGATCCGGATTTCCACCTGATTAGACTCTCAACCTGGGTATCCGCCGATGGTAGTAGCCAGACGCTTCACCGAGGTACTGGATGGCGAACCGTCCGTCGCTCAGGTTCGCGTGTCGGGGACCGCCACGATGGTCCGTGCAGCAGGGAGCAGGTGCGTTTCACCGGGGGGCCGATCCGGCGCTGTCGATCACACCTTGAGCAAGGCCGGCGGGACACGCCGAACCCATTGCGTCTCCTGTTCATAGGCATAGGCCAGTTGCAGCACGGCAAGATCAGCCTCGCGCTTGCCGATGATCTGCACGCCCATGGGCAAGCCTTCAGCATTGAAGCCGGCCGGAACACTCATGGCGGGACAGCCGGCCAGCGATGCAGGGATGACCACTTCCATCCAGCGGTGATAGGTATCCATCGCCTTGCCGGCGATGCTCTTCGGCCAATGCACACTGGCGTCGAATGGAAACACCTGCGCAGTGGGCAGAACCAGGTAGTCGTAGCGCTTGAACAGCTCACAAATGGCCTGGTACCACGCGCTGCGCTCGACCGACGCCTTGTACAGCTCGCGGGCGCTGATGTTCTTGCCGCTGTCGATTTCCCAGAGGAGTTCGGGCTTCATCAGCGCACGCAGTTTGGGGTCAGGGAAAGCCTCTGCTTCGCCCGCGGCAAGCGAATGACGCAGGGTCAGCCAGGCTTGCCAGAGACGCTGCGGCGCGAAATTCAATTCGGCGTCCTCGACCTTGCAACCGATCGCCTCGAAAGCGTTCAACGAACCACGGCACAGCTCCAGCACGCCCTCCTCCATCGGCAAGTAGCCATTGAAGTCGCCGAGCCAGCCGATGCGGGTATCGCGAAAGTCGCGCTTGAGCGGTTCGGCAAAACGTGCCGGATCCTGCTGGATCGACAAGGGTGAGCGCGGGTCATGGCCCGCCTGGATGGACAGCAGCATCGCGAGGTCCGTCACCGTGCGCCCCATCGGCCCGTTGGTGGCCAGGTCGCCCAGGAACAATTCCTTGCTCGGCCCGGAGGGTACGCAACCCGCGGAAGGGCGGAAGCCAAAAACATTGTTGAAAGCGGCGGGATTGCGCAATGAGCCCATCATGTCGCTGCCATCGGCCACCGGCACCAGGCGCAGGGCCAGGGCTACCCCCGCGCCACCGCTGCTTCCGCCGGCGATGCGGCTCTGATCGTAGGCATTGCGCGTAATCCCGAAGACCTGGTTATAGGAATTGGAGCCCATGCCGAATTCCGGCACGTTGGTCTTGCCGATGACGATCGCGCCCTGGCCCTTGATGCGCTCGACGTAGATTTCGTCGTGCTTGGGCACATAGTCCTTGAACAGGGGCGAGCCATAGGTCGTGCGTATCCCGGCGGTAGCCGCGAGATCCTTCACGGCATGCGGCATGCCGTGCATCCAGCCCAGGTACTGGCCACGCGCCAGTTGCCGATCGCGCTCTTCGGCCTGCTTCAGCAAGGCATCGCCATCCTGCAGCGAGACGATCGCATTCACCTTGGGGTTGAGTCGTTCGATCTGCGTCAGATAGGCGGTCATGGTCTCCCGGCAGGACACCTGGCGCGCCTTGATGGCGCGGGAAAGCGTCACGGCATCCATGGCGACGATATCCGCTGGTATCACGTCCGCCGCCGCCGCGGGCGCTGCCTTGGAGCTGGCCGGGAACAGGCTGCCGATCGCCCCGCCGAAGGCGGCGGAGCCGAGCATCGCTCCGGAAACCACACCGCTTCGCACCAGGAACTGGCGACGTGCCTGCGAGCACTCCTCTGCAGGCGAAACGCGGCCTGGAACAGGTTCTTTTTTCATTTCGACTCCTCATGTATCTGTCATGGCCGCAGCCGATGGCTCGACGAACCGCACCCGGGTACGAAGCGACATCAGGGGCAGGAAAGCAGCAGCCGCGGCGATGTCCTGTGATTCCTCAGCGGATGCCGCTGGCGCGCAGCGCTGACGGGGTGAACTCCTTGCTGGTGACGGGGAAGTCGAACCTGTAGCCATCCTTCTCCTCGTTGTGCAACGCACCTACCGCATAACGCCCGGATATCACGTCGTAATGGGTTACCCCGGCAAACCAGGGAATCTGCTGGTCGTAGAAGAAATTGGTGTGCCCTTCGGCGACCCGCCAGAGATTGCCGCGGCTGTCGTAGGCGTCGGCCTCGGCCACCTGCCAGCTGTCTTCGTCGATGTAGAAATCACGTTTGGAGTAGAGGTGACGCTCTCCCGGCTTCAGGGTGGCGACCACATGCCAGACCCGGTGCAGCTCGTAACGGGTGTGGTCCGGATTGATATGACCGGGCCTGATGATGTCGTCGTACTTCAGCCTGGGCGACTCCAATCGATAGCTGTTGTATGGGATGTACAGCTCCTGCTTGCCGATCAGCTTCCACTCGAAACGATCCGGCGCGCCGTTGTACATGTCGGAGTCGTCAATGGTCCGCATGCCATCGGCGCCGGGGCTGTCGTAGGCGATCTGCGGTGCGCGGCGCACGCGGCGCTGGCCGGCGTTGTATTCCCAGGCCATGCGCGGCTCCCTGACCTGGTTGAGGGTTTCGTGCACCAGCGTCACGTTGCCGGCCTTGCGCGCCGGCCCGAGGAACTCCTCCCGGAACATGTACAGGATGTTGGTCATTTTATCGGCCGAGTAGTCGGTCAGGCCGATGGGGAAGGCGAGGTTCTGCTTGATCACGCTGGGCGTGTAGCTGCCATTCACCTGGGGCGAGGCTTGCACCGTGATGCGTTTGACGGAGTAGCCGCGGAAGCGGGTGATGTGGTTCCAGATCGCTTCCAGGCCATTGTGCGGCAGAGGGAACGGCACACCGCCGGGCTGGAACTGCTCCAGGCCATTGCCGCCTTCGGCCAGCCGGGTCTGGACGGCATTCTGCCGGGTAGCGGCGTTGCTCCTGTCAGGCAGGCTGACCGAACGATGGGACGGGTAGACCGGGATGCGGTAGCTGTCCGGATAGCGCTTGAACATTGCCAACTGGCCGGGAGTCAGCTTGCCCTGGTACTGCCCGACATTCTCCGCGGTGATGATGAACAACGGCTTTTCGCCGGCGAAAGGATCGGCGAGGAAGCCGTTGGCATCCTTGCTTCCGGCATCCTTCGGCAGGCCGCCGGTCCAGGCCGGGATGCTGCCGTCGGCATTGCCGGCGGCTTCAGCGCCGACGGGAGTCAGGTCGGCGCCCAGGCGCGCGGCCTGTTCGGGCGATACAGCCGCTGGCGCCTGGCAGGCGGCCAGGCTCAGGCCAAGGCAGCCGGCCTGGATAAGTTGCTTGTGATTCATGGGTGACCTCGTCTGCCGGTCTGGCCTTAGAAACTCACGCCGAAGCTGGCCGCGACGAAGTCGCGATCGCTGTTGGCATTGAAATCACCGCCGTAGTAATCGGTGTAACTGATGGTGGCGGTGTACTTGGAGAGGTATTCGGCGTTCAGGCCGATGCTGATGGCCTTGTTGCCTTCCTGGAAGGTGGGCCCGAAGCCGTCGACGTCATGGGAAAACGCCAGGCTCGGCTTCAGGTTCACGCCGGCCAGGGCATCGTTGTAGATAAAGCTGGCGCTCAGGCGATAACCCCAGGAATTGCGGGTGAAGAAGCCATCATCGGTGCATTGGTTCGGGTTTGCGGCGTTGGCGACCAGGGTGCAGAGCTGGTTTCCCGAGATACCGCCAAGCGCCGGGGCCGTGCCGGCGCCGGCCAGTTCACCGTTGCCGAATACGCCGCTGCGTCCGAAGCGCAGGTCGGTGCCGTCGGTCGAGCCGAGGCCGCCGACGTGGCTGTATCCCACTTCGGTGACGAGGATCGTGCTGTCCGACTTGAGGAAGCCATCGAAGGTACTGATGGTGGTCACCTGGGCCTGGGTGAAGGGCAAGCGCTTGTAACCCTTCACCGGCGATCCGAACCTGGAACCAGCCCAGCCGCTAGCGAAGACCGGCAACCCGGCATTGACCGCAGCGCTGGTGGCGGCGGCTCCCAGGGTGGCGGCGGCGGAAAGATCGGAACCGTTGATACCGAGCGGCATGTTCGGCCGGTGACTGATTTCGCCGGACACGGCAGTTTCGCCGACCGAGGTGGCGAAGCTCAGGCCGTACAGGCGAATGTCTTCCGGATATTCCAGGAAGTAGCGCGCGCTGCTCTGGCCGCCCCGCCCGGCGAAACCGCCGACCGGGTCGAGAAAGGCCCCCTTGCCGACGACCCACGAGGTTTCCGGGGTTCGGCTGTGGTAGTTGAGGGCATAGAGGCCGAACTCGGTGTCGTTCAGTTCAGGCAGCAGCAGACGCAAGGCGACCCCGAACTGGCCACCGTCGCGGGCCTCCCGATCCTGCAAACGCGGCACGAAGCCGTAGCCGCCGGGCACTCCCGTGCCGTCGATACCTGCCGCACGGTCGAAGTCGCTGCCGTTCACCCGCATGCGATCGTCGCAGCCCTTGGCCGCAACGTCGCTGCCGAAAAAGGTGCCGCAGTTGTCCAGTACGGTCTTCTCCCACTCCAGTTGGTAGAAGGCCTCCACGGACAGGTTGTCGCTCAGGCCCTGGGTCAGGAACAGCATGCTGACGGGCGTCAGGGCCTCCTTGATCTCGGAGCCGGGCCGACGCACGGCGGCGACATCGATCGGGTTGATGGCGTTGATGGAATTGCCGATGAAGGTGCTTTCGCCCCAACTGACCACCTGCCGGCCGAGGCGCACGCTGCCCGGCAGATCGGCCACCTGGTAGTTGTGGTAGACGAAGGCGTCGAGCAACTCGGCGCCGGAGGCCTGGGCGACATTGTCACGGCCATCGTCGTCAATATCCTCGAGCAGGCGGTGTTCATCCTTCAGCTCGAAGTCGTACCAGTACTTGCCACGCAGGAACAGGCCGCTGTCGCGATAGCGCAAATCAAGATCATGCAGGCCCTTGAAGATCTTCGAGAAGGTCTCGCCCTTCTTGAAATTCAGTCGATTGTCGTCCGAGCTGCTGGAGGAAGCCTTGCCACCATTGCCGGTGCCGATGAAGTCAGGATCGCCACCGCGCACTGCCCAACTGGCGCCGATCGACAAGGTCGAGTCGAAACTCCCCTGGAGTTCCCCGATGTTGAAGCTGGCCGCCCGGACCGGTAGCACGCTCGCAAGTGCCACCGCCAGGGCAAGGGCGTGCGGGTAAATGCCCTTTGCCCCTGTTTTTCTTGTTTTCATGTCGCTGTCTGCCTGGAAGCTGTTTCTTGTTGGTCGGATTCACTGGGTACTTCCCTGTGCGAGCAGAATTGCATTGCCGGCTGGCCAAGAATTGACACGGCACGACAGAGTGGTTGGCCCAGCACGCCAAGCGCTGCGGACAGCCCGGCAGCGTCGAACCGTCATCGGGAAAAGGCGGCCAGATCGTTCGAGATTGTTGCCGGGAACTCCGGTCGGAGCATGGAAACCGGGCCCCGTACCCGCGCAAGCAAACACCGGCAAGGACCGGTCTCAGGGTGCAGGAATTCAGCTTGGGGGCTTCAAGCGCCGCCGTGCCGGCGGCATCGGCGCGGTGGCTGGCGCAGCAGGTTCTTTCGAACAGCGCCTTGGTGGGCTCTTCGTCCGGTCGCGCCGGAGCAGGCCGCCAACGCCGACTCAGCGGCCAGCGGCGAAAACGTCGCTCAGGAGCCGGTTTGCAGTTGCTGCCTGTACTGCTGGGGAGTCAGTTGTGTCCAGCGGCGAAATGCCCGGCTCAACGAGCTGGATTCGGAGTAGCCCACCAGCAGCGCCACCTCGGTCAGCGAGTACTCCTTGTTCTTGATGTAGTCCAGCGCCAGGGTGCGGCGTACATCTTCGACCAGGTTGCTGAACTCGATACCCAGTTCCCCCAGACGCCGCTGCAAGGTTCGACCGCTCATACCCTGGCTGCGGGCAATCTGCTCCAGGCTCACCACCCCGAGGCAGAGGCAACCTGCGATGGCCCGTGAAACGCGGCCGAGGAAATCCATTGTCTGCGAGCGGACCTTGCTCTGCTGCTCGAGCAAGGGCTCCAGCGCCCGATACAGCCGGATATCGGAAGTGCGCAGCGGCAGGCTCAGGATGTCGCGCGAGAAATGCAGGCGATTACTCAACTGGTTGAAGTGCAACGGGCACTGGAAGATTTCCCTGTGCAATTGCTGGTCTTCCGGCGCGGCATGCTCGAAGTCGACCCGATGCGGCCAGAACTCGACGCCACTGATCTCGCGCAGGCAGTTGAGAATGGCGCTGAGGGCGAGTTCGGAATCCTGGCGGCGCTGGAAGATGGTCGGGTCCGTGATCTGATAGTCGATGATCACGTCGTGATCGTTGATCGACAGATCCAGGCGCGTTGCCTGGATGTGCGCAACGATGAAGCGGCTCATGCAGCGCAGCGCCATTTCCATATCGGTAGCGCTTCGAGCCGCATGGCCATAGACCCCGAACGAAGTGCTGTCCAGATCCAGCCCCATCCTCAGGCCGATGTTGCTGTCGGTGCGCAGGCTCAACGCCTCCAGCAGCGCGACATACTTGGCGAGAGGAACCTCGCTGGCCGGGTCGTGCAGTATGGACTCGTCCAACCCCACCTCACTCAGTACCGGCGCTACCTGATCGCTGCAGTTGCGCAGCAGGGCCTCGGTAAAGATGGTGAAACACTGAGAGCCGCCTGTGGACATGCGAAAACCCTGAATCTGCTCGGAGCGGTCCGTTGTTCTTATTGGTCAGCGCAGAGCCTGGGTCAGAGCGCCCCGCCGCAAAAATGTAACAGATTATTTTAGCAACGAGGCACACAAAGGCCGGGGTCGCGACGGGCTCGCCGAAGCGGCGTCTGCGCAACGGCGTCCATGACGGCCAGGCCCCTCAACGGACTTCCTGGGGAGTCTCCTCACCCATGCAGCGCACGGCCTTCTTCTTGTTGTCCACCAGCACGCCGGTCAGGCCTTTCTGCTGGGTGTCGAACAGCACCAGCACGCCATCGACGCACTGGGCGACCTGGGCGGCCGGCTCCAGGGAAACCTTGTAGTCCTCACCGGGAATGGTCTTGAGCATGGTGAAGTCGGACAGCAGCAGCGCGTCCTCGGGTTTGGCGAAGTGCAGGTAGCCGTAGTACCAGAGCACCATCACGGTGCCGACAATGCTGCCGATGCCGGTGAGGATCAGTGGGATGGGATTGCGTTCGCTCATTGGGGACTCTCTGTATTCGGGACTTCAGCCAGCCGGCGCAGTCCGACGAAGCCCTTAGGGTCTTCGAGGTAAAGCACCATGACCTTGCGCCAGGTTGGATCGGCGAACGTCTGCACATGGCCACCGCGGACCGGCTGGAACACCCGCGGCGGGGGCGCAGCTTGATACAAGCGCACGCCGTTGGAAAGGGGGACCACCGGATCGTCGATGCTGTGGTAGATCAGCATGGGCAGGCCCTGCAACCCGCCGATGGCACGAATGGCGCTGTCGCCATCGGGTACCAGCCAGGACAACGGCACCTGCAATGGCCAGGTGATCCAGGCATTGGAGAGGCTGTACCGGGCCACCTCGCGGTAGCTGGCGGGCACCCCGTCCAGCACCAGGGCCTTGAGTTTGTCCCGGCGCCCGGGGCGTTCGGCAAGGTAATGCACCGCCAGGGCGCCACCGATGCTCTGGCCGAGCAGCACCTGCGGCTTGCCCTGCACTTCCGGCGCCTGGTCGAGCCAGGTGAAGGCCGCATCGATGTCCTGGTAGATCGCCGGCAGGCTCGGCGTCCCTTCGGAGTGGCCGTAGCCACGGTAGTCCAGCAGCAGCACCTGGTAGCCCTGGGCTGGAAGCCACCAACTTCCGCCCAGGTGGCTGGCGACATTACCGCCGTTGCCATGCAGGTGCAGCACCGTGCCCTTCACTTGAGTGCCCGGCTTGGCTGGCAGCCACCAGGCGTGCAGGCGCGTACCGTCGGCGGCGGTGAGCTGGATGTCGCGATATTCCAGCTTGGCCTTCTCCGGCGTGAAAGGCAGATGCTTGTCCGGGTAGAACAGCAGCGAGCTGCAGCCTTGCAGAAGCAGGGCAAGGAAGATCAGCAGAGTGCGGGAAGCGGGCATGTGTATTTCCTTCCTGAAACATCACAGGCCAGCCCTGCGGGCTGGTTGGCGAATGAATATCCACATTCGTAGAGCATGGACTTGCGGTAGCCCGCGAACCGAAGGCCGCCCCCTTTTGCTCGGTCTTGGCCGCAGGGTGCGTTGTGCGCACCGATTCCAGTATCCGCCTCGGCCCCGTCAGACCGCCGGTGCGCCCGGCGCCCCTACCGGATCAGCTTCACCCTGCAGTTCCGGCCATTGGAATCGTCACGGGCACGGCCGTCAGAGGATATTGGCGTAGTCCGCCTCGATGCGCTCCAGGCTGAGGTGGTTGAGGAAGTTGGAGAAGCACATCCAGGCCGACAGCGCGTTGAGGTCGCGGAACTGCGGCGGCAGGTACTTGGGCGGCACCACCAGCCCTTCGTCCACCAGCTGGCGCAGGGTGCGGGTGTCTTCCAGGGTGGTCTTGCCGCAGAACAGCAGCGGTATCTGTTCCAGCTTGCCCTTGCGCACCGCGAGCTGGATGTAGTTGTAGATCAGGATGAAGCCCTTCAGGTAGGACAGGTCCTTGGTGAAGGGCAACCCACCCGGCAGCGAGCCACGGAAGGCGCGGCTGGCGCTGCCGTAGCTTTCCTCCGTGCTGTAACCCTGCTCGCGGTAGAAGTGGTAGACGTCGAGGAAATCGGCGCCCTCCTCCGCCATGTGGATGGCGCGGGTGCGGTTGGTCAGCCGGCGCAAGCGTGTCGGGTAGGAGGCGAAGGCGATGACCTCCATCAGGATCGCCAGGCCTTCCTGGGTCACGGTGGAGGACGGCGGCCCCTTGGCGAGGAAAGTGCAGATCGGCTGGTTCTGGCCGTTCAGGGTGGTGCCCACGTGCACCAGCCCCTCGTGGACTTCCAGAGCGCGCACGTCGCGCTCGTTGAACATCGCGTCGGCGCGGATCTTGATGTAGTCGGCACCGGCTGCGGCGTCGGCGACGATGCCGTCGGACTCGAACACACGGATGGTGTCATCGCCGAACACCGGCCCCAGCCGGCTCTGCAACAGGTCCACGGCGTCCTTGGCGGTGAGGGTCTTGGCCTCGTCCTTGAGGTCACCGCGATCGGCGATGTTGTTCAGGTAGTCCGAGAGCATCAGGCCGAGGTCGGCCAGGGTCGGGTCGCCGGCGTGGAAGGCATCGGAGGCGGCGCCATAGAGTTCCTGGGAAATCAGGCCGAAGTCCGCGGTGCCACGCGCTTCGAGCATGCGGATCACCATGCGGTATTCCTTGCACATGCGCCGCATGATCTGGCCCACCGGGTTGAACTGCCCCAGGTGGCGGGTGATGTCGCGCTCGATGTTCTGGAACTCCAGCTTCTTTTCCGTCGCGTCGAAGGCCAGCGGGCGATTCTCGTAATAGGCGCGGTCCACCGCCGGCATGGACTTGCCCTTGTGCTTGAGGAAGCCCTGGCGGACGCTGTCGTCCCATTTCACGGCGTCCAGCACGCGGATCGGCGTCTGCGCCTGAACGATACGGTCGGACAGGGCGCGAATGGTCTTCTGGTAGTCGTCGGGCAGCTTGCGACGGGACATCGGCAGCTTACTCCTCGACAGCACGCTGATAGCGCGCCACTTCAACGAAGACGTCGGAGTTGGCCGGGTCATCCAGCCAGCCGAAGACGACGTCCAGCGGGCTGGTGATGAGCAAGCCGTCGCCGTCCGGCATTTCCACGGACTGGCCCTGGAACTTGCCTTCCTGCATTTCCTGCTCGATGCGCTCGACATCCAGGTTGTAGACCACCAGTTCGTTGTCGGTGGTCAGTTCGAAACCGGCGATGGCGAAATTGGCGCCGAATTTCTTCGGTAAGCCGGCGGAGAGGTACCAGCGGCGGCCATGGTGGGCAACGGTGAAGCCGAACTCCTCCATGCCTTCAAGGTTGTCCTTGCTGCCTTCGAAGCTGCGTGCCTTGTACAGGTTGGAGCCAGCGCGGCTGATCTCCAGGTATTGACGCTCGCCCCACTCATCCTTGCGGGTCCAGTCCCCGAGAAGGGGGATGGGGGCCGGCTCGTTGGCCGGGATGGGATCCTTGAAGGTGACCAGGCAGCCGCCCAACAGCAGGAATGACAGGGCGACCACGGCACGCCAGACTTTCATCTCGCTCTCCTTGTGATAACGAAAAACCCCGCCTAGCCGGCCAAGTGAACAGGTCGCGAACAATGGCCAGGCTAGGCGAAACAGGCGAAGAAGCGCAGTTTACATGCAGTAAATGAGCAATTCTGAGCCTGCTTTCAACGACGCATGGCCGAGCGCAGCAGTGTTCACGCAGCCGCCGGCACGGCGGGGTTCGATCTACGCGCCTTACAGTCCCATCACCAGATACAGGTAGCGTTTCAGGACGGCTCGCATCTCGTCGATGTCGAGGTTTTCCACCCCATCGAGAAGGCCCTGATATTCCATCCGCAGAATGACAGCCGTCAACACCTTGGCGTCTTCGGCAGGTTCGGCCGAGCCCAATACCTGGAAGAAATGCTCCGCGCCCTGCGAGAGTATCCGGCGATGTGCGTCAGCAAGATTACGGAGTCCCGCATTCAGCAACGCTTCCTGGCGGAAGGCATGCTCGGCCAGGAGCTGGTCGCGGTTCTCTTCGAGCTGGCTGCGCACGTACTGGATGGCCAGTTCGACGATCTGGTCGGTCATCGCCCGACGCGAGTCGCCGTCGCGAGTGAGCGCTGCGGCCATGGCCTGGAGGTCGTCCTCCACGTTGGCCCAGAAGGCCGCCATCACCGCCGAGCTGCGCTCCACGAACTGGGCGAAGGTGTCGGTGATCAGGTCATTGATGTCCTTGAAGTAATAGGTGGTTGCCGAGAGCGGCACCTGGGCCTCGGCGGCCACGGCCCGATGGCGCACCGCCCTCACACCGTCGCGGACGATGATGCGCATGGCGGCATCGAGGATCGCCTGGCGCCGCTGCTCGCTGCCCTGGCGACTGGCCTTGCGGCCCTGGTATTTCACGCTTTCGGCGACCGCGCTGGCTACGCGGGCGGCACTGTCACTGCGGGACGACTGGTTCAAGACAGGAAACCCTCCGAACTCACTCAAAGTGAAGTGTTGACCATTTATCCGGCTATTCAATGCGGGATCTGGCGAGATTGTGGCTCTGTCGACCCTGACGAGCGCCTAGTAGGAGCAGCACCGGGGCAAAAGGTTCGCGTGCCGGACGCCAGCCAAGAAAAAACCGCCCGAAGGCGGTTTTTCTCGTTACTCCAGGGTCAAGCCTGCGGGCGCATGTGCGGGAACAGGATGACGTCACGAATAGACGGCGAATTGGTCAGCAACATCACAAGGCGGTCGATGCCGATGCCTTCGCCGGCGGTGGGCGGCATGCCGTACTCGAGCGCGTTGACGAAATCGGCGTCGTAGTGCATCGCCTCGTCGTCACCGGCGTCCTTCTCCTTGACCTGCAGCATGAAGCGCTCGGCCTGGTCTTCGGCGTCGTTGAGCTCGGAGTAGGCGTTGGCGATCTCGCGTCCGCCGATGAACAGCTCGAAACGGTCAGTGACGCTCGGGTCCTGGTCGTTGCGGCGCGCCAGCGGGGAGACTTCGAACGGGTACTGGGTGATGAAGTGCGGCTGCTCCAGCTTGTGCTCCACCAGTTCCTCGAAAATCATCACCTGCAGCTTGCCCAGTCCTTCGTGGCCGAGGACCTTGGCGCCGGCCTTCCTGGCGATCTCGCGGGCCTTCTCGACGTCGCTCAGGTCAGCCGCGGTGATTTCCGGGTTGTACTTGAGGATGGCGTCGAACACGGACAGGCGGGCGAACGGCTCGCCGAAGTGGAAGACCTTGTCGCCGTAGGGCACGTCGGTGCTGCCGAGCACGGCCTGGGCCAGTTCGCGGAACAGCTCCTCGGTCAGGTCCATGTTGTCTTCGTAGTCGGCGTAGGCCTGGTAGAACTCGAGCATGGTGAACTCGGGGTTGTGCCGGGTCGAAACGCCTTCGTTACGGAAGTTGCGGTTGATCTCGAAGACCTTCTCGAAGCCGCCGACCACCAGGCGCTTGAGGTACAGCTCCGGCGCGATACGCAGGAACATGGCCATGTCCAGGGCGTTGTGGTGGGTAGCGAACGGCTTGGCCGCGGCGCCGCCGGGAATGGTCTGCAGCATCGGGGTTTCCACTTCGAGGAAACCGCGGTCGGACAGGAAGCGGCGGATGTGGGCGATCACCTGGGAACGCACGCGGAAGGTGTGGCGGGTTTCCTCGTTGACGATCAGGTCGACGTAGCGCTGGCGATAGCGCTGCTCGGTGTCGGTCAGGCCGTGGTGCTTGTCCGGCAGCGGGCGCAGGGACTTGGTCAGCAGGCGCACGCTGGTCATTTCGACGTACAGGTCGCCCTTGCCGGAACGGGCCAGGGTGCCTTCGGCGCCGATGATGTCGCCCAGGTCCCAGGTCTTGATCTCGGCCAGGGTCTCTTCCGGCAGGGTCTTGCGATTGACGTATGCCTGCAGGCGGCCGCTGCTGTCCTGCAGGACCAGGAAGGAGCCGCGGTTGAGCATGATGCGACCGGCGACCTTGACCGGGATGGCTGCGGCTTCCAGCTCTTCCTTGGTCTTGTCGGCATACTGTTTCTGCAGGTCCGCGAAGTAGTCGGCGCGGCGGAAGTCGTTGGGGAAGGCGATGGCCCTGGCTTCGCGCACGGCGGCAAGTTTTTCCTTGCGCTGGGCGATCAGCTTGT
The DNA here is from genome assembly GCF_008807375.1 of Pseudomonas lalkuanensis. Classification (NCBI taxonomy): domain Bacteria; kingdom Pseudomonadati; phylum Pseudomonadota; class Gammaproteobacteria; order Pseudomonadales; family Pseudomonadaceae; genus Metapseudomonas; species Metapseudomonas lalkuanensis. The sequence goes on from NZ_CP043311.1 coordinate 4,806,024, forward strand.
TTTCTTCCTGTTGCAGTTCGTGCTGCTCGAGTTGTTGGTCGCTCATGGTCTTGGTGGTTCCCGGTTAGGCGTTACATCGCCTGTTTGAAGATTGTCACGGTACAGGGGTTCGCTGGGCTGGCGGGACGTGCGTCGATCCACACGCCCGCCTGCGGGTCAGAGTCCCTGTTTGAGGCTGGCCTCGAGGTATTCGTCCAGATCGCCGTCCAGCACCTTGTCGCAGTCGCTGCGCTCGACGCCGGTGCGCAGGTCCTTGATCCGCGACTGGTCGAGTACGTAGGAGCGAATCTGGTGGCCCCAGCCGATGTCGGACTTGGAGTCTTCCAGGGCCTGGGAGGCGGCGGTGCGCTTCTGCATTTCCTGCTCGTACAACTTGGCCCGCAGCATTTTCATGGCGGTGTCCTTGTTGGCGTGCTGGGAGCGCTCGTTCTGGCACGCCACCACGGTGTTGGTCGGCACGTGGGTGATACGCACCGCGGAGTCGGTGGTGTTCACGTGCTGGCCGCCCGCGCCGGAGGAGCGGTAGGTGTCGATGCGCAGGTCCGCCGGGTTGATCTCGATCTCGATGTTGTCATCGATCTCGGGGGACACGAATACGGCGGTGAACGAGGTGTGGCGACGGTTGCCCGAGTCGAAGGGACTCTTGCGCACCAGGCGGTGCACGCCGATCTCGGTGCGCAGCCAGCCGAAGGCGTACTCGCCCTTCACATGGACGGTGGCACCCTTGATGCCGGCGACTTCGCCTTCGGACAGCTCGATGATGGTGGCGTCGAAGCCGCGCTTGTCGGCCCAGCGCAGGTACATGCGCAGCAGCATGTTGGCCCAGTCCTGGGCCTCGGTGCCGCCGGAGCCGGCCTGGATGTCCAGGTAGGCGTTGTTCATGTCCATCTCGCCGCTGAACATACGGCGGAATTCCAGCTTCTCGAGGATCTCGCGCAAGCGCTCGATTTCGGTGGCGACGTCGTTGACGGCGCCTTCGTCGTTCTCCTCGACCGCCATGTCCAGCAGGTCGCGGGAATCGGCCAGGCCGCCGGTGAGGTCGTCCAGGGTTTCGACGATCTGCGCCAGTTGGGCGCGCTCACGGCCGAGGTTCTGTGCGTATTCGGGGTTGTTCCAGACGTTGGGGTCTTCGAGTTCGCGGTTTACTTCGACGAGACGATCATGCTTCTGATCGTAGTCAAAGATACCCCCGAATAGACAGGGTGCGATCGGAGAGGTCCTTGATGCTGTTCAGGATCGGGTTGATTTCCATGGCTGGAAGCTCTCGCTGGCAAAACTTTCGGAAAAGCCGGCGAGTATACCCGAGTCACGGAATGCCGGCAGCATGCCGGCCATGAATTGCGCCGATCCGGCGACGCACGGGCCCGCCCTGCATCACCTCCCCCGTCAGGGCCTGGCGTCGGCCACCACCATGGCCACCTGGTTGCGGCCATTGTTCTTGGCCTGGTACAGCCCCTGGTCGGCCATGTCCACCAGCACCAGGGACGCCTGGCCGATCTTCGGCGTCAGGGTCGCGACGCCGATGCTGACGCTCAGCACCGAACCCGGTGCCGGCATGTCGTGGTGGATGCCCAGGGCCTCCACCGTGCGCCTCACCTTCTCCGCCAGCAGGCGCGCGCCGCCTGCCGCGGTGCCCGGCAGGACCATGGAGAACTCTTCGCCGCCGTAGCGCGCGGCCATGTCCGTGGCGCGGCTGCAGCAGGCGCGGATCGCTTCGGCGACCCGGCGCAGGGCATCGTCGCCGGCCACATGGCCGAAGTTGTCGTTGAAGGCCTTGAAGTGGTCGACGTCGATCATCATCAGCGACAGTTCGCTCTGCTCACGCAGCGCGCGGCGCCACTCCATGTCCAGGTATTCGTCGAAGTGGCGGCGGTTGGACAGGCCGGTGAGGCCGTCGGAGTTCATCAGCCGCTGCAGCACCAGGTTGGTTTCCAGCAATTGCTGCTGGCTTTCCCGCAGGGCGCGATAGGCCTCGTCGCGCTGCAGCAGGGTGACGTAGGAGCGGGAGTGGTAGCGGATGCGCGCCACCAGCTCGATGGCATCCGGCAGCTTGACCAGGTAATCGTTGGCCCCGGCGGCGAAGGCCGCGCTCTTCACCATTGGCTCTTCCTTGGTCGACAGGACGATGATCGGCACATCGCGCAGGGCCGGCATGCCGCGGAACTCGGCCAGCAGGCTGAGGCCGTCGACGCCCGGCATCACCAGGTCGAGGAGAATCACCGTCGGCTTGATCTGCCGGGCCGTGGCGATGGCCTGCAGGGGATCGGCGCAGAAATGGAAGTCGATGCCCGGCTCGCCGACCAGCGCGCGGCGCACGGCCTCGCCGATCATCGCCTGGTCGTCCACCAGGAGGACCATCACCCCGCTACCGCCTGGGGAGGTCTCATCCATCTGACTGCGATAAGGGTATTGCATATGACTCTCCGGGCCCGTCGGGCCTAGCTTGATGCTTCGAATTCAACCAATCGCCTCGACCAGGCGGGGCGCGATGCGCTCCAGGTCGAGTATCTCCACCGCCGCGCCGATGGCCGCGGCGGCCTTGGGCATGCCATAGACGGCGCAACTGGCCTGGTCCTGGGCAATGGTCAGGAAGCCTTTTTTGCGCATGCGCTTGAGGCCTTCCGCGCCATCGCGGCCCATACCGGTGAGCAATACGCCAATGGCCTCGCCCTTCCAGTGCTCTACCAGGCTGTCGAAGAAGACGTCGATGGATGGACGGTATACATGGCTGGTGGGCTCGGCGGTATAGGCCAAGGTGCCATCCTTCAGCAGCCGCAGATGATTGTTGGTGCCGGCCAGGAGAACGGTCCCCGGCTGCGGCGGTTCACCCTCCCGCGCCAGGCGGACCGGGAGCCTGGATTCACTGGCCAGCCAGTCGGCCATGCCGGCGGCGAAAACCTCATCCACGTGCTGGACCAGCACCACGGCGGCCGAGAAATCCGCCGGCAACTGCTTGAGCAGCTGCGCCAGGGAGGCCGGGCCGCCGGCGGAGGCGCCGATCGCCACCAGGCGCCGACCGCCGCGGTGCCGCGCATGGGGCTCGGCGGCACCACGGCCACGGTGATCGTGCTGGCCCATCAGCCAGCTGATGTTCTGGATCTTGCGCAACAGCTGCGCGGCTTCCTGAGCCTGGCCGCTGCCGAGTCCCGGGGTGTTCACCGCGTCCAGGGCGCCATGGCCCATGGCTTCGAACACCCGGTGCACGTTCTGCTCGATATCCACGGTGACGATGAGGATGGCGCAGGGGCTGCGGGCCATGATCTGGCGGGTCGCCTCGACCCCGTCCATCACCGGCATCAGCAGGTCCATCAGCACCACGTCCGGCACGTCCCGGCTGCAGCAGTCCACCGCTTCCGCGCCATTGACCGCCACCCAGGCGATCTGGTGCGCCGGCTCCAGGGCAAGGGCCCGGCGCAGCGCTTCCACCGCCAGGGGCATGTCGTTGACTATCCCTATCCTCACCCTTGCGCCTCCCCGATCAGCATGACCACCGCATCCAGCAACGCTTCGTCGTGGAAGCTGGCCTTGGCCAGATAATAGTCGGCACCGGCATCCAGGCCGCGGCGACGGTCCTCTTCACGATCCTTGTAGGACACCACCATCATCGGCAGGGACTGCAGGCGATTGTCGCGACGCACCAGGGTGACCAGCTCGATGCCGTCCATGCGCGGCATGTCGATATCGGTGATGAGCAGGTCGAAATGCTCGGAACGCAGGGCGTTCCAGCCGTCCATGCCGTCCACCGCCACGGCCACGTCGTAGCCGCGGCCAGCCAGCAACTTGCGTTCCAGCTCGCGCACGGTGAGGGAATCGTCCACCACCAGCACGCGCTTGCGCTGGGCCCCCGCGCCCTGGCGCCCGCTGCGGTCCACCCGTTCCAGGCGACCGCTGCCGAGCAGCTTGCCAACGGACTTCAGCAAGTCCTCGACGTCGAGGATCAGTACCGGCCGGCCGTCATCCAGCAGGGCCCCGGCGGACAGGTCCTGGACCTTGCCCAGGCGCGGGTCCAGCGGCATCACCACCAGGGTGCGCTCGCCGAGGAAGCGTTCCACGGCCACGCCGTAGCAGGTGTCGCGCTCGCGGATCAGCACCACCGGGATGCCGTGCTCGTCGCGCTTGCCTTCGGCGCACTGGAGGATCTGGCTGGCCGAAACCAGCCCCACGTGCCGGCCTTCGTGCCAGAAGTGCTGGCGGCCTTCGAGCTGGACGATGTCCTCGTGCTGCAGCCGGGTCATGCGTTCGATATGGGCAAGCGGGAAGGCGTAGGCTTCGCCGCCCACCTCCACCACCAGGCTGCGCACCACCGACAGGGTCAGCGGCACTTCGATATGGAAGGTGGCGCCCTGTCCGCTGCGCTGCTCCATGCGCACGCTGCCGCGCAACTGGCGCACCATGTGCTGCACCGCGTCCAGGCCGACGCCGCGCCCGGACACCTCGGTGACCTGGTCGCGCATGCTGAAACCCGGCAGGAAGAGGAAAGCCAGCAGCTCCTCCTCGGTCATGCGCATCGCGGTTTCGAGGTTGGCGAACTGGCGCGCGACCACCGCATCGCGCAGGCGCTCCAGGTCGACCCCGGCGCCATCGTCGGCCAGCTCCAGCAGGAGCATCCCGGCATGGTGGCGAGCATGCACGCGGATCATGCCCTCCTCCGGCTTGCCCAGGCGCAGGCGTACCTGCGGGCTCTCGATGCCATGGTCGACGGCATTGCGCAGCAGGTGCGTCAGGGGCGCCTCAAGGCGCTCCAGCACGTCGCGATCGACCTGGGTGGTTTCACCACTCACGTCCAGCCGCACCGGCTTGCCCAGGGAGCGGCCAAGGTCACGGACCATCCGCGCCTGTCCTGCCAGCACGTCGGCGAAGGGCCGCATGCGCGAGGCCAGGGCGGCGTCGTAGAGCAGTTGGGCGCGCTGGCCGCCCTGCCAGCCGAATTCATCGAAATCGGCCATGTACCCGGCAAGCATCTGCTGGCACTCGCCGAGCAGTTGCCGCGCCTCGCCCAGCATCGCCTGGGCTTGCGGGTCCAGGGAGCCGTCCAGCACCGATTCGCGGGCCACGTCCAGTGCCCGGCTGGCGCTGGCCTGGAGGCGCTTGAGGCGATGCAGGGCGTCGTTCAGCGGCTTGATGCGCTGGAACTCCACCAGCGATTTGCTGGAGATATCCAGCAGGTGATCGAGGCGCTCGGCACTGACGCGCAACACGCGGTCGCGGGCCTCGCTGACCGTTTCTGCGGGAGCGGGTGCCTCCACCTCGCGGGGCACGGGCTCCGCCGGAGGCGGCGGTGGCGCTTCGGGAATCCGCGGTGGGGGAATGACCGGCTCGATGAGTTCCCGGGCCGGCGGCGCCTCCTCCACGGATCGCCCCTGCAACCGGGTGATCAGCGCTTCGATGGCCTCGCGCCCGGCGCTCTCCGCCCAGCCGGCGTCGGCACCAATGCGCAGCAGCAGGTCGGAGCCCTGCAGCAGCGCATCGATATTGTCCGGCTGCAGGCGCACATGGCCCTGGCGGGCAGCCTCCAGCAGGTCCTCCATCACGTGGGCGACCCGTACCCCGGCATCCAGCCCGACGATCCTCGCCGCGCCCTTCAGGGAGTGGGCCGCGCGCATGCAGGCTTCCAGCTGGTCGGCCTGGGCGGGATTGCGCTCGAGCACCAGCAGCCCGGTGTTGAGCACCTGGGTCTGGGCTTCCGCCTCCAGCCGGAACAGCTCCAGCAGGGACGCATCGCGCATCTGGTCCGGGGTCATGCCAGGCTCCTTGCCATGGCCTGCAGCAGCAGGCCCTCGTCCAGCAGCGTGATGCTGCGTTCGCGCCACTGCACCACGCCCGAGGCGAACTGGCGGGCGGCCAGGTCCGGTGCGCGGCCGGGGTCCACCACCGCATCCAGGGGAATGCCGTGGATGCCGTCCACTTCATCCACCAGTGCCACCAGCGGTCCACCCTGGCTGGCGAAAATCAGCATCCGGGGCACTACACGGCGCTCGCCATTCGCCTCGGTGCCCTTCTCCAGCCCCAGCAGTTCCACCAGGGACAGGCAGGCCACCAAGGCACCGCGCACGTTGGTCACGCCCAACAGGGCCAGGGCGCGCTGGTGCGGCAGGGAGTGGATGGGGTTGAGCGCCGCCACCTCCACCAGGCTGCGGGTGGCGATGCCCAGCCACTGCTCGCCCAGGCGGAACACCAGGGTGGAACGGCGTTCACGGCCATCTTCTTCGGCGTCATCGACTGAGCGGGTGGTGTCTTCGCGAATCAGCGCATAGCGGTCGAGCAGCAAGGTGGCCGCCGCGGCATGCACCTCGCAGTTGCGGCAATGCACATGACCGGCCAGGCGCTCGCAGGATTTGTCGCCGTGGATGCCGATGCGATTCCAGCAGTCGTCAACCGCCGGCAACTGGTCGCCGGCGATCAGGGGCAGGCTGTTATCGGCCATGGTTGTTCACTCCCCGGCTGGCGCGCTGTTGCAGGCGCTGTGCACCAGCCCGGTCACCCCGAGCGGCGAGCAGCGCCGCCAGGTGGGCCAATGCTTCGGCGTGCTGCGGCGCCAGGTAGAGCGCCTTGCGGTAATAGTCCTGCGCCTCATCCACCTTGCCGGCCACGTCGCTGAGCAGCCCGAGCCAGTAGAAAGCATCCGCCGAGGGGCCATGGGCGGCAAGGAAGGCTTCGCAGGCACTGCGGGCTTCCTCGCTGCGGCCGCTGTTGGCCAGGCTGACGATGTTCGCCAGGGCGGCATCGCGCCCGGTTCCGCCGGCTGCCGCCTGGGTCTGCCCGTGGTTCGGGCGCTCGGGTTTGGGCAGCGGCGGACGTGGCCGGGGCGGAACTCGGGCCGCGGCAGGCACGGCCACAGCGGCAGCGGGCGCCGCAATTTGAGCCCTGGCCGGCTTCGCCGCCTGGGATGACCCGTGGCGGAACACGAAGGCCTGTGGATAACCCAGCGGCTGCATGCCCTGCTGGCTGAGCAGGCTGGCCTCGGCGGGGCCGATGAACATCGCGCCATCGCGCTGCATCAGGCGCTTGAGCACTTCCAGCACGGCGCCCTGGGTCGGCCGGTCGAAGTAGATCAACAGGTTGCGGCAGAACACGAAATCGTAGGGCGGCTCCCCGGCGAGCAGGCCGGGGTCCAGCAAGTTGCCGCGCAGGAAGCGCACCCTGGAGGCCACCTGCTGGGCCACGGCGTGGCCCTCGCCCGAAGGCAGGAAGTAGCGATCGCGAAAGCCCAGGTCCTCGCCCCTGAACGAGTTGCGCCCATAAACGCCCTGGCGCGCGCGCTCCAGCACCCGCTCGCTGATATCCACCGCATCCACCTGGAACAGCCCCGGTGCCAGGCCGGCGTCGAGCAGCGCCATGACGATGGAAAACGGCTCCTCCCCCGTGGAACAGGGCAGGCTGAGGATGCGCAACGGGCGGCCAGCCGCCAGCGCCGGCAGTCGCTCGAAGGCCAGGCGGCCGAGGGCTGCGAAGGATTCGGGATAGCGGAAGAACCAGGTTTCCGGCACCACCACCGCCTCCACCAGCGCCTGCTGTTCGGCGGGCGAAGCGTTCAGGGTGGTCCAGTAGGCGTCCTCGTCACGGCTGGCGCAGGCGTGCATGCGCTGGCGCACCGCACGCTCGATCACCACCCGGCCGACGGACTCCGCCTCCAGGCCGATGCGGTGCTTCAGCAGGGTTTCGAAGCGCTCGATCATGCCGCGCCCTCCGTGGCCGGGAACAGCAAGGCGCGCACCTCGTCCGGCATCAGGTCGGCAACGCGGATGCGCTGCACCAGGCCGTCGGCGGCCTGGTAGACCGGCCCCAGGTAGCGCGCTGCGCCCTGTTCCAGGCCGTAGTCGCGGAACTCCTCCGGACGGCAGCGCAGGGTGTCGGTGGCCTGCTCCAGGATGAGCCCGAGCCAGCGGCTCTGCCCTTGCAGCGGGTAATCCACCAGCACCAGCCGGGTGCTGGCGCGCGCCTGGGCCGGCTGGCCAAAGGCGAGCATTCCCAGGTCCAGCACCGGCACCAGCGCGCCCCGGTGGGAAAACACCCCGGCGACCCACTCGGGCGCCTCGGGCACCTGCTTCAACTGGCGCAGCGGCAGGACTTCCACCACTTCATGGACGTCCAGCGCATAGCGGTCGCCGCCCATGCGGAACTGCAGGTAGAGCCGGCCCCTGACGGTGCGGGCCGGCGCTCGGGTTCGACTCGGGCCCATGGCGCCGACTCAGACCTTGAAGCGGCTGACGCCGGTTCGCAGGCCGTTGGCCACCAGGTTCAGTTCGTCGATGGCGGAGCTGGCCTGGCGCAGGGATTCCACCGTCTGCCCGGTGGCCTCGCCCAGTTGCACCAGGGCCTGGTTGATCTGCTCGGCGCCGGTGGCCTGGGCCTGCATGCCCTCGTTGACCATCTGCACCCGCGGCGCCAGCGCCTGCACCTGCTGGATGATCTGCGACAACTGCTCGCCCACCTGCCCGACTTCGGCGATGCCGCGACGGACTTCCTCGGAGAACTTGTCCATGCCCATGACCCCGGCGGACACCGCCGACTGGATCTCGCGCACCATCTGCTCGATGTCGTAGGTGGCCACGGCGGTCTGGTCGGCCAGGCGGCGCACTTCGGTCGCCACCACGGCGAAGCCACGGCCGTACTCACCGGCTTTTTCCGCCTCGATGGCAGCGTTCAGGGACAGCAGGTTGGTCTGGTCAGCCACCTTGACGATGGTGGTGACCACCTGATTGATGTTGCCGGCCTTCTCATTGAGGATCGCCAGCTTGGCGTTCACCAGCTCGGCGGCGCCCATTACCTGGTGCATGGTGTCTTCCATGCGCGCCAGACCCAGCTGGCCGGAGCCGGCGAGGATGGAGGTCTGCTCGGCGGTGCCGGACACCTCGGCCATGGTGCGCACCAGGTCGCGGGAGGTGGCGGCGATCTCCCGCGAGGTGGCGCCGATCTCGGTGGTGGTGGCAGCGGTTTCGGTAGCGGTGGCCTGCTGCTGCTTGGACGTCGCAGCGATCTCGGTAACCGAGGTGGTCACCTGCACGGCAGAGCGCTGCGCCTGGGACACCAGGGTCTTGAGCTCTTCGGCCATGCTGTTGAAGCCGGTCTCGATGGCGTTGAATTCGTCCTGGCGCTTGAGGTCCAGGCGGGTGGACAGGTCGCCGCCACCCATGATTCGCAGGGTATCGACGATACCGCCGACCGGGCGGGTGATCGCGCGCATCAGCAGGAAGCCGCAAACGGCCGCCGCAGCGATCGCCAGCATCATGGCGAGCAGCATGCTGCGCTCGGCGTTGCGCACCGAGGTGATGATCTCGGTGATCGATGCCTCGCTCATCTCGCGGTTGATCTCGATCAGTTCATTGAGGTGCTGGCGGCCTTCGCCCCACCGCTCCACGAGAGCGCCTTCGAACGTGGCACGGGCGATGTCGGATTGGCCTTCTCCCAGCTCCGTCAACACCTGGGCCTGGAGCGCCCCATAGGCCTTGCGGATATCGGTGAAGGCCTTGAACCGCTCGCGATCGGCATCGGCGACAATAGTGCGGCGGTAGGCCTCGATCAGCTCGTCGAGCTGGGTATTGCTCTCGTCCAGGTCCTTGCGGCCGGTGTGGAAGATGATGCCGCCCGAATCGCCGTCGCGATGCAGGAGGGCCTGGGTACGCAGCAGGTTGTCGGTCCAGCCGCTGCGAATCTTGCTGATGTAGTACATGCCGGGAACGGAATCCGTCAGGACTCGATCGCCCTCTTGCTCGATGTTCCTCAGCTGCATGTAGGACATGCCGGCCATCAGCAACATGATGGCGACGATCACCGCGAAACTTGCCTGGATACGCAAGCGAACAGTCCAGTTCTTCACATTCTTCCCCGTTACCAGTGCCCGGATTCTTGCTGGCCTGCGGCCAATGGCGGCGACTCTAGTGGCAAGGCCTGACGCTAGCAAGCGCGAGGAATGGGCACTTTTACGTCGCCAGAAAGCCGCCGGTCCGCAGCATTTGGGGAGTTTGGCAGAAAGTTGCCGAATTGCAGGGAGAAGGAATAGTCAGTTTGGAAACCCGCCTCCTATCCAGAGGAGTGAGCGTCATCCGCGGGCTTCGGTACGCACGGCGCACCCTGCCGTTCTCCAGGCCGGCACTCGGCTCGCCGTGTGAGCGAATTCATTCGCGATTGAAATCGCCCCCACACGGCGTCGCCATTCAGGCCAGTTCCTGACGAACCTGGCGCTCAAGCTCGACCTTGAGCCCCGGATCGAGGCGCAGCTGGCGGGCCAGCTCTTCGAGGTAGGCGCGCTCCATGAAGTGTTCCTCGTCCACCATCAGCACGCTGGCCAGGTACATCTCGGCGGCCATTTCCGGTGTGGTGGCGGCGCGGGCCACCTCGGCGGGGTCCAGCGGCTTGTTCAGCTCGGCGTCCAGCCAGGAGCGCAGTTCGGCGTCCTGGGTCAGCTTGGCCAGCTCTTCCTCTATCAACTGGCGTTCGCGGGTGTCCACATGGCCATCGGCCTTGGCCGCCGCTACCAGCGCCTTGAGGATGGCCTGGCTGTGCTGCTCGGCCTGGGGTGCGGGCAGGCGGTCGAGGGTACGGGGCTCGTTCTGCGGAGCCGCTGCCTGCTGGGCCTGCCAGTTGCCATAAGCCTTGTAGGCCAGCACACCGAGCGCCGCCAGGCCGCCATAGGTCAGCGCCTTGCCACCCAGCTTGCGCGCGCTCTTGTTGCCCAGCAGCAGGCCCAGGGCTCCCGCCGCCAGGGCGCCGCCGCCAGCGCCCTTGAGCAGGCTGCCGAGGTCGCTTCCATTGCCGGATTTGCTGGCGGAATGGCCAGCCGCCTTCTGTTGCAGCAGGTCCTGGCCGGACTTGAGCAGTTGGTCGAGCAGTCCGCGGGTAATCATCGATGCCTCCAGGTCATTCCGATCTCACAGATCGACCGACTCTAGCCGCAGGGATTCCTGGCGGCAGTTCGCAGAGTGCTTCGAGATATTGCTGCGGGTCCGCGGAGTAGCGGGATTCGGCATAACCATCTAAAAAAGCGAAATGCTCGTTCAGGATTCGATAAACCCTATTCTTCGGCCGCCATCCAGACGCGAACCACGCCCATGATGACCCTCCGCCAGATCCGCCATTTCATCGCCGTCGCCGAAACCGGCTCCATCTCCGCCGCGGCCCAGGCGGTGTTCATTTCCCAGTCCACCCTGACGCTGGCCATCCAGCAATTGGAAGAAGAGATCGGCGTCAGCCTGTTCAACCGCCACGCCAAGGGCATGTCGCTGACCCACCAGGGCCACCAGTTCCTGCGCCAGGCGCACCTGATCCTCGCCACGGTGGAAAATGCCAAGCGCAGCCTGCAGCAGAGTACCGACCAGGTGGCCGGCAGCCTCACCATCGGCGTGACCAGCCTGGTGGCCGGCTACTACCTGGCCGACCTCATCACCCGCTTCCAGCGCGCCTACCCCAACGTGAAGACCCGCGTGGTAGAAGACGAACGCCCGTATATCGAGCACCTGCTGGTCAGTGGCGAGATCGACGTGGGCGTACTGATCCTCTCCAACCTCGAAGACCGTCACGCCCTGCAGACCGAAGTGCTGACCCACTCGCCGCACCGCCTCTGGCTGCCGGCCCAGCACCCGCTGCTGGAGCGCGACAGCATCGCCCTGGCGGACGTGGCCGGCGAGCCGCTGATCCAGCTCAACGCCGACGAAATGGGCCTGCACACCCAGCGCATCTGGTCCCGCGCCGGACTGACGCCCCAGGTGACCTTGCGTACGGCCTCGGTGGAAGCGGTGCGAAGCCTGGTGGCGGCGGGTCTCGGCCTGTCGATCCAGCCGGACATGACCTACCGCCCCTGGTCACTGGAGGGCGACATCATCGAGGCCCGCCCGCTGGTGGACCTGGGCGCCCCCCTGGACGTAGGCCTGGCCTGGCGTCGGGGTACCGCGCGCCCGGCCCTGGTGGACCCCTTCATCACCGTGGCGCGGGAACAGCCGAACAGCCGCAAGCCATCGATTTAATCGAACGCCACTTTCAATATTTAGAATTTGTCGACCTCCAGCCCGGCCTCTAGTCTCTCCTCCCCATAAGCAGAGGCATGCCGGGCTCCCAAGGAGCACGGGATGACCACAGAACAAAAATCCGAGAAAAAAAGAGCCAGCAAGATGACCGGCGCCACCAGCACCCCGACCCTGCATACCGAACTGCTGATCGACGGCCAGCTCGTCATCGGCGAAGGGTTGGCCGAGCCGATCATCAACCCCGCCAGCGGCGAAACCCTGGTGGCCATCGCCGAAGCCTCCATCGAACAGGTGGAAACCGCCGTCGCCGCCGCTCATCGCGCCTTCACACACTGGTCGCGTACCACGCCCGCGCAACGCTCCACCGCCCTGCTGGCCATTGCCGATGCCATCGAGAAACGCGCCGATCAGCTTTCCCGCCTGGAAGCCCTGAACTGCGGCAAGCCGCTGCACCTGGCGCGCCAGGACGACATCCCCGCCACCGCTGACGTATTCCGCTTCTTCGCCGGCGCCGTGCGCTGCCAGCAGGGCCAGCTCGCCGGTGAATACGTGCCCGGCCACACCAGCCTGGTGCGCCGCGACCCGGTGGGCGTAGTGGCGTCCATCGCCCCCTGGAACTACCCGCTGATGATGGCGGCCTGGAAGATCGCGCCGGCGCTCGCTGCCGGCAACACACTGATCTTCAAACCTTCCGAGCACACCCCACTGACCATCCTGGCCCTCGCACCGGCGCTCGCGGAAATCCTCCCGCCGGGGGTGATCAACATCCTCTGTGGCGGCGGCGACAGTGTCGGCAGCCAACTGGTCGGCCACCCGCGCGTGCGCATGGTGTCGCTCACCGGCGACATCGTCACCGGGCAGAAGATTCTCCAGAGTGCCGCGCGCACGCTGAAGCGCACCCACCTGGAACTGGGCGGCAAGGCGCCGGTGATCGTCTGCAACGATGCCGACATCGATGCCGTGGTCCAGGGTGTGCGCACCCACGGCTACTACAACGCCGGCCAGGACTGCACCGCCGCCTGCCGCATCTACGCCCAGGCCGGTATCCACGATCGCCTGGTGAGCGAACTGGGCGAAGCCGTGGCCAGCCTGCGCTTCGCCCGCAAGCGTGACCAGGACAACGAAATCCCCCCGCTGATCAGCTCGCGCCAGCGCGACCGCGTGGCCAGTTTCGTCGAGCGCGCCCTCGGCCAGCCGCATATCGAGCGCGTCACCGGCGCCGCCGTGCACTCCGGCGCCGGCTTCTACTACCAGCCCACCCTGCTGGCCGGCTGCAAGCAGCAGGACGAGATCGTCCAGCGCGAAGTCTTCGGCCCGGTGGTCACCGTCACCCGTTTCGACGACCTGGCCCAGGCCGTGGACTGGGCCAACGACTCCGAGTACGGCCTGGCCTCCTCCGTCTGGACGCAGAACCTGGACAAGGCCATGCAAGTGGCTGCACGGCTGCAGTACGGCTGCACCTGGATCAACACCCATTTCATGCTGGCCAGCGAGATGCCCCATGGCGGGCTCAAGCGCTCCGGCTATGGCAAGGACCTGTCCAGCGATTCGCTGCAGGACTACAGCGTGGTGCGCCACATCATGGCCCGTCACGGCACGGACCTCTGAGAGCCTGCCCATGGCCAGCTGCGCGTCGGCGATACAGCGTCAAGAACAGGCTTGGAAAATTAGAAGAAACAAAGGCCTCTGAGGCCGGCTGCACCCGCTTCATCTGCCCCGACCAATAACGAAAAAGAGGGAACAACATGTCCGTGCGCAAAACCGCCCTGCTCAGCGCAGTGGCCACCGCCATCCTCGCCAGCGGCAGCCTGCAGGCTGCCGAAGCCCTGAAACAAGTCGGTGCCGGCGAAGGCCAGCTCGACATCATTGCCTGGCCCGGCTACATCGAGCGCGGCGAGTCGGACAAGAACTACGACTGGGTCACCCAGTTCGAAAAAGACAGCGGCTGCAAGGTCAACGTGAAGACCGCCGCCACCTCCGACGAGATGGTCAGCCTGATGGCCAAGGGCGGCTACGACCTGGTCACCGCCTCCGGCGACGCCTCCCTGCGCCTGATCTATGGCAAGCGCGTTCAGCCGATCAACCCGGAGCTGATCCCCAACCTGAAGAACCTCGATCCGCGCCTGAAAGACGCGCCCTGGTTCACCGTCGACGGCAAGTCCTATGGCACCCCGTACCAGTGGGGCCCGAACCTGCTGATGTACAACACCAAGGCCTTCACCAAGGCCCCGGACAGCTGGAGCGCGGTGTTCGAGCCCCAGCAACTGGCCGACGGCAAGGCCAACAAAGGTCGCGTGCAGGCCTACGACGGCCCCATCTATATCGCCGACGCCGCCCTCTACCTGAAGTCCGCCAAGCCGGAACTGGGCATCCAGGACCCGTACCAGCTGACCGAAGACCAGTACGCGGCGGTCCTCGAACTGCTGCGCAAACAGCACAGCCTGGTGCACCGCTACTGGCACGACGCGACGGTGCAGATGAGCGACTTCAAGAACGAAGGCGTGGCCGCCTCCAGTACCTGGGGCTACATGGCCAACACCCTGAAAGCCGAAGGCCAGCCCGTGGCCACCGTCGTGCCGAAGGAAGGGGTCACCGGCTGGGCCGACACCACCATGCTGCACGTCGACGCCAAGCACCCGAGCTGCGCCTACAAGTGGATGAACTGGTCGCTGGAACCCAAGGTCCAGGGCGACGTCGCCGCCTGGTTCGGCTCCCTGCCCGCCGCCCCGGAAGGCTGCAAGGCCAGCGCCCTGCTCGGCGCCGAAGGCTGCGCCACCAACGGCTTCGATCAGTTCGACAAGATCGCCTTCTGGAAAACCCCGCAGGCCGAGGGTGGCAAGTTCGTGCCCTATAGCCGGTGGACCCAGGACTACATCGCGATCATGGGCGGAAGGTAATTCGCTCAGAACTCTCCCCGAGAGTCCCCCCTCTCCCTTTGGGAGAGGGGGCTACTCCGCGCCACCTGATATTCCCGCAGGGCATCCTCCGCGAGGCCCCACCCAGGTCATGTCTTTTTCGCGTCACCGGAGCACCACACCATGACACTTGCTGTCCAGTTCACCGAGGTTTCCCGCCAGTTCGGCGAGGTCAAGGCCGTCGACCGGGTATCCATCGATATCAAGGACGGCGAGTTCTTCTCCATGCTTGGCCCATCCGGGTCGGGCAAGACCACCTGCCTGCGCCTGATCGCCGGCTTCGAGCAGCCCACTTCGGGGTCCATCCGCATTCACGGTGAAGAGGCGGCCGGCCTGCCGCCCTACGAGCGCGACGTGAACACCGTGTTCCAGGACTACGCCCTGTTCCCGCACATGAACGTGCGCGACAACGTCGCCTACGGCCTCAAGGTGAAGGGTGTGGCCAAGGCCGAGCGCCTGGCCCGTGCCGAGGAAGCCCTCGGCATGGTCGCCCTCGCCGGCTACGGCGACCGCAAGCCGGCGCAGCTTTCCGGCGGCCAGCGCCAGCGCGTGGCGTTGGCCCGCGCCCTGGTCAACCGTCCGCGCGTACTGCTGCTGGACGAACCCCTGGGCGCCCTGGACCTCAAGCTGCGCGAGCAGATGCAGAGCGAGCTGAAGAAGCTCCAGCGCCAGCTCGGCATCACTTTCATCTTCGTCACCCATGACCAGGGCGAGGCGCTGTCCATGTCCGACCGCGTGGCCGTGTTCAACAAGGGCCGCATCGAGCAGGTGGACACCCCGCGCACCCTCTACATGAAACCAGCCACCCCCTTCGTCGCCGAGTTCGTCGGCACCTCCAACGTGCTGCGTGGCGACCTGGCCCACCAGCTCAGCGGCGTAGCGCAGCCCTTCTCCATCCGCCCCGAACACATTCGCTTCGCCCAGGGCGAGATCGGCAGCCACGAGGTGGAAATCAGCGGCCTGCTCCACGACATCCAGTACCAGGGCGCCGCCACCCGCTACGAAATCCGCCTGGATAACGGCCAGAATCTCTGCGTCAGCCTGGCCAACAGCCAATGGCAGGACGCCGCCCCGCTGCACCAGCAGGGCCAGGTGGTGACCGCTCGCTGGGCGCGCGATGCCATGGTCCGGCTGACCGAGGGCGCGTGACATGGAACTGACCCTCAACGCCGGGAGGCCAAGCGCCGCCAATGGCCTGATGCGCAGGTTTTCCAGCCTGCTCTATCGCAAGCCGACCCTGTACCTCTCGCTGCTGCTGGTGCCGCCGCTGCTGTGGTTCGGCGCCATCTACCTGGGCTCGTTGCTGACGCTGCTCTGGCAGGGTTTCTACACCTTCGACGACTTCACCATGTCAGTATCGACGGACCTGACCCTGGTGAACTTCGCCGCGCTGTTCCAGGCCGCCAACTTCGACATTATCCTGCGCACCCTGGGCATGGCGGTGGCCGTGTCCATAGCCAGCGCCGCCCTGGCCTTCCCCATCGCCTACTACATGGCGCGCTACACCACGGGCAAGACCAAGGCGTTCTTCTACATCGCGGTGATGATGCCCATGTGGGCCAGCTACATCGTCAAGGCCTACGCCTGGACCCTGCTGCTGGCCAAGGGCGGCGTGGTGATGTGGTTCGTCCAGGCACTGCACCTGCAGCCCGTGCTGGAACTGCTGCTGGGCGTACCCGGCGTGGGTGGCAGCACCCTGTCCACCTCCCACCTGGGGCGCTTCCTGGTGTTCGTGTACATCTGGCTGCCGTTCATGATCCTGCCGATCCAGGCGTCCCTCGAACGCCTGCCGCCGTCGCTGCTGCAGGCCTCGGCCGACCTCGGCGCCCACCCGCGCCAGACCTTCATGCAGGTGATCCTGCCGCTGTCCATTCCGGGCATCGCCGCCGGCTCGATCTTCACTTTCAGCCTCACCCTGGGCGACTTCATCGTGCCGCAACTGGTGGGCCCGCCCGGCTACTTCATCGGCAGCATGGTCTACGCCCAGCAGGGCGCCATCGGCAACATGCCCATGGCCGCCGCCTTCACCCTGGTGCCGATCGTGCTGATCGCCGTGTACCTGTCCATCGTCAAACGTCTGGGGGCCTTCGATGCACTCTGAGAAAGCGTCCTGGGGTCTGAAAGCCGCCGCCTGGGGCGGGCTGGCATTCCTGCACATCCCGATCCTGATCATCTTCATGTACGCCTTCAACACCGAAGACGCGGCCTTCAGCTTCCCGCCGCAGGGCTTCACCCTGCACTGGTTCAGCGTCGCCTTCGGCCGCGCCGACGTGGTGGAAGCGATCAAGCTTTCGCTGCAGGTGGCGGTCATCGCCACGCTGATCGCCCTGGTGCTCGGCACCCTGGCGGCCGCCGCGCTGTACCGCCGCAGCTTCTTCGGCAAGGAAGGCATCTCGCTGATGCTGATCCTGCCGATCGCCCTGCCCGGCATCATCACCGGTATCGCCCTGCTCTCGGCGTTCAAGGGACTGGGCATCGAGCCGGGGTTGCTGACCATCGTCATCGGCCACGCCACCTTCTGCGTGGTGATCGTCCACAACAACGTGATCGCGCGCTTCCGTCGCACTTCCCACAGCCTCATCGAAGCCTCGATGGACCTGGGTGCCGACGGCTGGCAGACCTTCCGCCACATCATCCTGCCGAACCTGGGCTCGGCGCTGCTGGCGGGCGGCATGCTGGCCTTCGCGCTGTCGTTCGACGAGATCATCGTCACCACCTTCACCGCCGGCCACGAACGCACCCTGCCGATCTGGCTGCTCAACCAGCTCAGCCGCCCGCGTGACGTTCCGGTCACCAACGTGGTCGCCATGCTGGTGATGCTGGTGACCATGCTGCCCATCCTCGCCGCCTACTACCTGACCAAGGGTGGCGAGAGCGTGGCGGGTAGCGGGAAGTAACCCCAATACACGCCCTCTCTCCGGCTTTTCTCCCCTCTACCGCTTGCGGGAGAGGGACCGGGGCTGGGGGCCGCCCGAACCATAACGATTTTCCCTCACCCCAACCCCTCTCCCAGAGGGAGAGGGGCTAGACCGAACGAGGACTCAGCCCATGCAAACCAAACTCCTGATCAACGGCCAGCTCATCGCCGGCGAAGGCCCCAGCCTCGCCGTACTCAACCCGTCCCAGGGTACCGCCCTGGTGGAAATCGCCGAGGCCAGCCCGGCCCAGGTCGATGCCGCCGTGCGCGCCGCCGACGCCGCCTTCCCGGCCTGGTCGCAGACCTCGCCCAAAGACCGCGCCACTCTGCTGCTGAAGCTCGCCGACCGCATCGATGCCCACGCCGAAGAGCTGGCGCGCCTGGAATCGCAGAACTGCGGCAAGCCCTTTGCCGCCGCCCTGAACGATGAGCTGCCGGCAGTCGCCGATGTATTCCGCTTCTTCGCCGGTGCCAGCCGTTGCATGAGCGGGTCCGCCGCCGGCGAATACCTGCCCGGCCATACCTCGATGATCCGTCGCGACCCGGTAGGCGTGGTCGCCTCCATCGCGCCGTGGAACTACCCGCTGATGATGGCCGCCTGGAAGCTCGGTCCGGCGCTGGCCGCCGGCAACACCGTGGTGCTCAAGCCCTCCGAGCAGACCCCGCTGACCGCCCTGAAGCTCGCCGAATTCATCATCGAGATCTTCCCCGCCGGCGTGGTGAACATGGTGTTCGGCCGTGGCCCGAGCGTGGGTGAACCGCTGACCACCCACCCGAAGGTGCGCATGGTTTCCCTCACCGGCTCGGTCGCCACCGGTTCGCGCATCATCGCCGGCACCGCCGACAGCGTGAAACGCATGCACATGGAACTGGGTGGCAAGGCCCCGGTGATCATCTTCGACGACGCCGACATCGACGCCGCCGTCGAAGGCATCCGCACCTTCGGCTTCTACAACGCCGGCCAGGACTGCACCGCCGCCTGCCGCATCTACGCGCAGAAAGGCATCTACGAGAAGTTCGTGGCCAAGCTGGGTGAAGCCGTGGGCAGCATCCAGACCGGCCTGCAGGACGACCCGTCCACCGAACTCGGCCCGCTGATCACCGCGCAGCACCTGGAGCGCGTCGAAGGCTTCGTCCAGCGCGCCAGCGCCCTGCCGCACATCACCGTGGTCACCGGCGGGAAACGCGTCGACGGCCCGGGCTTCTTCTTCCAGCCCACCGTGCTCGCGGGCGCGCGCCAGGACGACGAGATCGTCCGCCGCGAAGTGTTCGGCCCGGTGGTGTCGGTCACTGCCTTCGACAGCGAAGAACAGGTGCTGGAGTGGGCCAACGACTCCGACTATGGCCTGGCCTCCTCGCTCTGGACCGCCGACGTCGGCCGTGCCCACCGCCTGTCCGCACGCCTGCAGTACGGCTGCACCTGGGTCAACACTCATTTCATGCTGGTCAGCGAAATGCCCCACGGCGGCGTCAAGCACTCCGGCTACGGCAAGGACATGTCCATGTACGGGCTGGAGGATTACACCGCCATTCGCCATGTGATGTTCAAGCATTAACCAGCTGTTCGCTTCTCCTGTGGGGGCGACTTCAGTCGCTCAGCAGGTCGCAGGCCTGCCCTTCGAGTCGCCCTTGGCGATTGAAATCGCCCCCACAGAAAAGCCAAGCATGCTCCACAGGCAGTACCCGCACAAACCACCAGGAGAACGAGCAATGCGTAACACCTTGCGTAATTTCAGCTTCATCCTGCTTTGCGCCATGGCCGGCATGGCCCAGGCGGCCGACGATGCCAAGGCCATAGTCGACGGCTACATGGCTGCCTGGAACGCCCACGACGCCGACAAGGCCGCCAGCTTCCTAGCCGAGGACGCGGAATACTTCGATGCCACCGTCGGCACCCCGCAGAAAGGTCGTGCCGCGGCCCGCGACAATGTGATCAAGGTCTTCGTCGGTGCCGTACCCGACCTGAAATGGAAAATGACCAGCGAGCCCATCGTCAGCGCCGACGGTATCGCCTTCCAGTGGGAGTTCGCCGGTACCAACAGCGGTGCCTGGAGTGCCGAAACCCCGGCCACCAACAAGCCGCTGAAGTTCGAAGGCGTGAGCTTCATCCGCGTCAAGAACGGCAAGATCACCTACCAGGGCGACTACTACGACGCCCTCGGATTCAACAAGCAACTCGGCTGGTAAGCCCCTCGCCGTTGCATGCCCCTTTCCCGCCACGGGAAAGGGGCATGCGGCCGCTATTGCCTCCGATGTAATTGCAGCCCCCTCTGCCTGAGGGAGAGGGCAGGAGGGGGAAATATCTCAGGCGTGCACCAGAGCTGGCCTGTACTCAAAAGCACCATATCGGCCTAGACCCCAGCCGCCCCCGCCAGCCCCTTCTCCGCCAGCCACGCCGGGTTGAACAGCCGTCCCGCATACAACCCGCCCCGATCACAGAGCAGCGTCACCACGCGATGCCCCGGCCCCAACTGGCGCGCCACCTGTACGGCGGCAGCGAGGTTGATGCCGGAGGATCCGCCGACGAACAGCCCCTCCTCCCGCAGCAGGTGATAGACCATCGCCACACAGGCCGGGTCGTCCACTTGCACGGCGTCGTCGATGGGCGTGCCTTCGAGATTGGCGGTGACGCGTGTGGTGCCGATACCTTCGGTGATGGAGTTGCCCTCGGCCACCAGCTCGCCGCGCCTGACCCAGTTGTACAGCGCGCTGCCCATGGGGTCGGCGAGGACGATGCGGATTTTGGTGTCACGCCCCTTGAGGTAGCGCGCCACCCCGGCCAGGGTTCCGCCGGTGCCGGTAGCGCAGACAAAGGCATCCAGCCGGCCCTCGGTATCGGCCCAGACTTCCGGACCGGTGGTTTCGAAGTGGGCCTGGCGATTGGCGATGTTGTCGAACTGGTTGGCCCAGATCGCGCCGGGCAGCTCGGCGGCCAGGCGGCCGGCGATCTTCTGGTAGTTGTCCGGGTCCTTGTAGGGCTTGGGCGGAACCGGACGCACCTCTGCGCCAAGGGTACGCAGCAGGTCGAGCTTTTCCGGGGACTGGTTGTCCGGTATCACGATGATGCAGCGATACCCGCGCGCCGCACAGATATGCGCCAGGCCGATGCCGGTATTGCCGGCGGTGCCCTCCACCACCGTGCCACCGGGGAACAGGCGTCCCTCGCGTTCGGCGTCGTCGATGATGTAGCGGGCGGCGCGGTCCTTGACCGAGCCGCCGGGGTTGAGGAATTCGGCCTTGGCCAGGATGTCGCAGCCGGTCTCGGCGCTGAGGCTGTCGAGGCGCAGCAAGGGCGTATTGCCGATGGTACCGATGAAACCTTCGCGGATCGCCATGCTGCACCTCCTCGAGGAGCATGGGGACGAACAGTTTCAGTCTAGCTGCACGGTCATTCGCCTATGTCTTCGTTCCACAGCTCCGGACGGGCCTCGATGAAGTCCTCCATCAGCTTCACGCACTCGGCGTCCTGCAACACCTCCAGCTCCACGCCCCGGGAACGCAGCAGCTCCTCCTCCCCCAGGAAGGTGCGGTTCTCGCCGATGATCACCCTGGGAATCCCGTAGAGCAGGATCGCCCCGCTGCACATGGAACAGGGCGAGAGCGTGGTGTAGAGCACCGACTCGCGGTAGACGCTGGCGCTCTGGCGGCCGGCGTTCTCGAAGGCGTCCATCTCGCCGTGCTTGATGGCGCTGCCTTCCTGGATGCGGCGATTGTGGCCCCGGCCGATGATGCGGCCCTTGTGGACGATCACCGAGCCGATGGGAATCCCGCCCTCGGCCAGTCCCTGGCGGGCTTCTTCAATGGCGGCTTGCATGAAGGGGTCCATGTTCGTTCCTTGTGTTCCCGTGGATTGAGCCACCGGTTTACCCGCCCGGCTGCGGGTCCTGCAAGTCCTGTTTCGCCAACCAGATCCGGTAGGCATTGATACCTGCCCGCACCGAGCTGAACACCAACGGGGGCTTCAACTCGCCCAGTTCGCCGGAGCGCTGCAACAGCTCGTAGGCCGGGCCGAACAAGCGGGAGAATCCGAAAAAGACGCCCCGGGCCTCCAGGGTCTGCTTCACTTCGCGCAGTGTGGCGAGGCCGGTGAGGTCCAGGTTGATCATGGTTTCGGCATTGAGCAGCACCGCGCGGGGCCGGTCCGCCTGCTCCACCAGGTGCAGCAGGCGCTGCTTGAAATAATCGGCGTTGAAGAACAGCAGGGGCGCGTCGAAGCGGTAGATCAGCAGGCCGGGCAAGGTGGTCGCCTGTGGATAACGACTCAGTTCCACCTGGCCATCGACGCCTTCCATCCAGCCCAGCACCGCATCGGTGGGACGGTACGTGAGGTACAGCAGGCGCAGCAGGGCCAGGCTGATGGCCACGAAGATACCCGGCAGCACACCGACACCCAGCACCCCCACCGTGGTGAGCAGGCACAGCCCGCACTCGAAGCGGCTGAGGCGCCAGAACGCCTTGAGCGCGCGAAAGTCGATCAGCCCCCAGCCGGCCAGCATCAGCACCGCGCCCAGGGCGGCGATGGGCACCCAAGCCAGCGGCCCATGGAGAAACACCAGCACGGCGACTATCACCAGGGCCACCACCACACTGACCATCTGGGTCTTGCCGCCGACCAGGTCATTCACCGCGGTGCGCGAGTCCGCGCCGCTGATGACGAAGGCCTGGGACACACCCGCGCCGACGTTGGCCAGGCCCAGGGCGATGAATTCATGGTTGGCGTCGATGGTGTAGCCGTGGCGGGCGGCAAAGCTGCGGGCCGTGAGCATGGCGCTGCAGAAGCTGACGATGGTGATACCGATGGCATCGCGCAACAGGCTGAGCAACTCGGGGTAATTGGCGCGCGGCCAGCTCAGTTCCGGCAGGCCCGCCGGAACCGCGCCCAGCAGTTCCACGCCGTACCGGTCCAGCCCCAGCCCGGCGGCCGCCAGCGAAGCCAGCACGATCGCCACCAGGGCCACCGGCAGACGTGGCCAGCGGCGAGGCAGGAGAATCAGCACGAGCAGAGTCGACGCCCCCAGTGCCAGGGTCGGCAGGTGGGTATCGGCCAGGTTGCGGATCATGGCCAGCAGGCCGGCGATAAAGCCGCTGGTTTCACTCTGGTA
The DNA here is from genome assembly GCF_008807375.1 of Pseudomonas lalkuanensis. NCBI lineage: Bacteria > Pseudomonadati > Pseudomonadota > Gammaproteobacteria > Pseudomonadales > Pseudomonadaceae > Metapseudomonas > Metapseudomonas lalkuanensis. Next base: position 4,828,918 of record NZ_CP043311.1, read on the forward strand.
GCCCAGCAGCTTGCCAAGCTGGCCGGCCAGCAGGCTGAGGCCGATACCGTTCAGGTAGCCGACGAGGATGGGCCGCGAAAGGAAGCTGGCGATGAATCCGGCACGAATGAAGCCGGCGAGGATGGACAGCACGCCCACCATCACCGCGACGATCATCGACAGGTGGATCAGCCGCTGCGGATCGCCGGCCGCCAGCGGGGTGATGGCGGCGGCCACCATGGCGGCGGTGGCGGCGTCGGGCCCGACCATCAGCTGCCGGGAGCCGCCCACCAGGGCATAGATCAGCATCGGCAGGATGCAGGCATAGAGCCCCACCTGGGCGGGGAAGCCGATGATCTGCGCATAGGCGATGGCGGTAGGTATCTGTACCGCCGCTACTGACAGGCCCGCCATGAGGTCCGGTCGCAGCCATTGGCGGCGATAATGGAAACGGCTGACGCGATCACGCAGCCTGTGGATAAGGAACATCGGAGCCGTCCGCTTGAGATAACTCCAGAAGCTTAGGCCCACAACGCCGGGGAGGCCCCGGCGCCGCGTCACTTTTGAGAATTATTGATCCTTCTCACAGTTGATCATCCAGGGCACGCCGAAGCGGTCCACCAGCATGCCGAAACGCGCGGCCCAGAAGGTCTGCGCCAGGGGCATCTGCACCTGGCCGCCCTCGGCCAGGGCGTTGAACACCCGCTCGGCCTCGACGACTCGGTCGACGTTGATCGAAACGCTGATGCCGCTGATGCCCTGGAAAGGTGCCTGGGGCGGGCAGTCCGAGCCCATGATCACCTGGTCACCCACGGCCAGGCGGGCATGCATGATCTTGTCGCGGAAGTTCTCCGGCACATCGCCGCAGGCGGGGCTTTCGGCGAAGGTCAGGAAGGCTTCGAGCGTGCCGTTCAGCACCTTGGCGTAGAACTGGAAGGCAGGGCCGCACTGGCCGTCGAACGTGAGGTAGGGGTCGATTTTCATGAGGGTCTCCTGTCCGTGTCTTCAGCGCTCACTGCTGTTTGGCTTTCTCGAATACGCGTTGTTCCTGCTCGCGCAATTCGGGGGTGAACTCTTCGCCGAAATCCTCGGCCTCGAACACCTGGCGGATCTCGATTTCAGAATCGGAAAGCATCGGGTTGGGGCAACGCTTGACCCACTCGATGCACTCTTCCAGGGAATTGACCTTGAACAGCCAGAAGCCGGCGATCAGTTCCTTGGTTTCCGCGAAGGGACCGTCGACGACGGTGCGGTCCTTGCCCTTGAACTGCACGCGCGCCCCCTTGGAGCTGGGATGCAGCCCCTCACCGGCGAGGAGGATTCCGGCATTGACCAGCTCTTCGTTGTACTGGCCCATGGCCGTGAGCAGTTCCGTGCTGGGCATGATGCCGGCTTCCGATTCCTTGGTTGCTTTGACTATCACCATGAAGCGCATTGTCTTTCTCCTGTTGGGTGGCATGGACGCCAGCCTGCGGCCGCTGCCTGCTGACTGTGCCAATTGGTCGAAGGGCAAACGACGAGATCGACAACAGGCCGAAAATATTTTTCGAGGGCGCAGGACTGGAACAGCGTAGCCCTGGATGGAGAAGTTGCGCGGATGGGGTGACGGGTGAGCGAGGGGCGGGTTCGCTGCCTCACCTCGGATGCGTCAGTTCAGGCCCGTACGTGCTTCAGGATTGCGTGAGCCTCGTCGGCGCGAGTCACCCCTCGCCCTCTGGGAGAGAGGCCGGGGGTGAGGGGTGTGTCGGGCATCAGCGCGGGGCGATGTGGGCGACCATCAGCTGCACGCTTTCCTGGCCACGGAATTCGTTCACGTCGAGCTTGTAGGCCAGTTCGGCCCAGCGGACGCTGGCGTTAGGCCATTGCTCGCGATCGATGTTGAAGGCGATGCCGTCCAGCTGTACCGAGCCGCACTCGCTCTTGAGCACCAGCTTCAGGTGGCGCTCTCCGACCAGGCGCTGCTGGACGATCTGGAACACGCCGTGGAACACCGGCTCGGGGAAATGCTGGCCCCAGGGGCCGGCCAGGCGCAGGGCGCGGGCCAGTTCCAGATGGAATTCCTCGATGCTCAGCTGGCCGTCGGAGAGCAGACGACCGGTGAGGTCATCTTCATCGAGCTGGCGGCGGGTCTCAGCGTCGAAGGCGGCGGCGAATGCACCGAAGTTTTCCACAGGCAGGGACAGGCCGGCCGCCATGGCGTGACCGCCGAATTTGCTGATCAGGCCGGGATGGCGCGCGGCAACGGCATCCAGCGCATCGCGGATGTGAAAGCCCGGCACCGAGCGCGCCGAGCCCTTGAGCAGGCCATCGCCGGCATCGGCGAAGGCGATGGTCGGGCGGTGGTAACGCTCCTTGAGGCGCGAGGCGAGGATGCCGATCACGCCCTGGTGCCAGTCCGGCTCGAACACGCAGAGGCCGAAGGGCATGTCCTCGATGGGCAGGTTCTTCAGCTGGGCCAGGGCCTCGCGCTGCATGCCCTGCTCGATGGCCTTGCGGTCCTGGTTGAGCTGGTCCAGTTGCACCGCCATGTCGCGGGCCTGGGCCTCGTCTTCGCAGAGCAGGCATTCGATGCCCAGGCTCATGTCGTCCAGGCGGCCAGCGGCGTTCAGGCGCGGGCCGAGGATGAAGCCGAGGTCGGTGGAGGTGATGCGTCCTGCCGGGCGTCCGGCGACTTCGAGGATCGCCTTGAGCCCGGGTCGGGCGCGACCGGCGCGGATGCGCGCCAGGCCCTGGTGGACCAGGATGCGGTTGTTGGCGTCCAGGGGCACCACATCGGCCACGCTGCCCAGGGCCACCAGATCGAGCAGGTCGCCGAGGTTGGGTTCCTTGAGGCCGGCGCGGGCGAACCAGTCCAGCTCGCGCAGGCGCGCGCGCAGGGCCATCAGCACGTAGAAGATGACGCCGACACCGGCCAGGGACTTGCTGGGGAAGTCGCAGCCGGGCTGGTTGGGGTTGACGATGGCATCCGCCGCCGGCAGTTCCGGCCCGGGCAGGTGGTGGTCGGTGACCAGCACTTTGAGCCCGGCGGCCTTGGCGGCGGCTACGCCTTCGACGCTGGAGATGCCGTTATCCACAGTCACCAGCAGGTCGGGACGGCGCTCCAGGGCCACGGCGACGATTTCCGGCGTCAGGCCGTAGCCGTATTCGAAACGGTTGGGGACCAGGTAGTCGACATGGAAGGCACCGAGCATGCGCAGGCCGAGTACGCCAACGCTGCTGGCGGTGGCGCCGTCGGCATCGAAGTCGCCGACGTAGAGGATGCGCTGGCGCTTTTCCAGGGCTTCGACCAGCAGTTCCACCGCCGCGTCGATGCCCTTGAGCTGCTGGTACGGGATCAACCGCGCCAGGCTCTTGTCCAGCTCGGCTGCCGATTGCACGCCACGGGACGCATAGAGGCGGGTCAACAGCGGTGGCAGGTCGCCCAGGTCGGGCAGGACATCAGGCAGGGCGCGGTGTTCGATACGCATGAAGGGTCCAATCTTTGAATCGACTTCCCCTCTCCCTCCCGGGAAAGGGCCTTGGGGCGAGAGCTCGGCGCCCTGCCCCCGGAAATCCTCCGGACTTCCGATCAACGTTCCCCGGCGAGCCACTCCAGGGGAATTTCATGCTGGCCGCGCTCATCGGTGATGAACAGCGAACCGTCGCTGATCATCACGCTCCAGCTCACCGAGCGCGGCAGGTCGCGGGCGAGTTCTTCCAGGGCTTCCTGGTTGACGCCGACGACGTTGATGTTCTTCAGGTTGCGCACGCCGTCCAGCACCTTGGTCTGCCACACGCGCAAGTTGCCGTAGGCCACCAGGCTGAAGCGCTCGGTACGCCGCGAGCACCAGGTGATGCGCTCGGCATCCGGCTGGCCCACTTCGATCCAGTGCAGGACGCGGTCGTCCAGACTCTTTTCCCACAACGCGGGCTCGTCCACATCCGACAGGCCACGGCCAAAGGACAGCTGCTCGTGGTACCAGAGGGCGTAGGCGATCAGACGCACGGCCAGGCGTTCTTCGGTTTCCGAGGGATGCTTGGCAACGGTGAAGCGCAGGTTCTCGTAGACGCTGCGATCCAGGTCCGTGAGGTTGAGCTCGACTTTGTAGGGGGTCGCTTGGAGGGCCATGGCGGGCTTCTTGGTTATTCGCGGAGGGCGGCAAGTCTACCCTGATTCCGCTGCCTTGGCTGGGTCTTCCGGCTAATCGGCGGGATAGCGCTGGATGCGGTTGCGGCCCTTGTCCTTGGCGGCATAGAGAGCGTCGTCGGCCAGGGAAAGCAGGCGGAACAGGTCGTAGCCGGCTTCCCTGGAGCTGACGATGCCGATGCTGACGCTGAGCTCGCCCGGCTCCTGGAACGGCAGCTCGGCGAACTCGCGACGGATGCGCTCGGCCACCTGGGCACCGGCTTCGTCGTCGGCGTCGGCCAGCAGGCAGGCGAACTCCTCTCCGCCAATGCGGCCGAACACATCCTGCTTGCGCATGCTGCCAACGGCGATCCGGGTGAAGGCCACCAGGGCTTCATCGCCGCTGGCATGCCCGTAGTTGTCGTTGAGGCGCTTGAAGTGGTCGAGGTCGCACAGCAGCAGCGCCACCGGCTCTCCCCGGTGCTCGCAGCTTTCCAGCAGGTATTCGCCGGTGGTCATGAAGGCGCGGCGGTTACCGACGCCGGTGAGGGGATCGCAGTAGGCGGCGGCGCGGAACTTCAGTTCCGCACGTTCCTTGACCATGGACAGGGTGACGAAGGAGATGCCGATGGCGTAAAGCAGGGTCTCGAACACCAGCAGGGAGAAGAAGTTGGTGCCCTGCCCGCTGCTGGCCACCGCCGCGTCGAAAGGCATGCCGCGGTCGACGATGATGCGCACACAGTAAAAGCCCATGTGGAAGAGCGTCAGGGCCAGGGCCGGCAGGTAGGCGACCTCCAGGCTCTGGCGGCTGCGCCACAGTTCGTAGGCGCTGAGGCCGGTATAGCAGACGGTGATCAGCGAACTGACCGCGATGCGCACCGTGAGCGACTCGTAGAACGCCGGATTGAGGCAGAGCACCGTCCAGATCACCGCGCCCGCGCAGATACCCGGCACGTGCGGCTGGCGCCCGGCGAACACGCGCATGGTGGTCCAGGTCATGGCGGCGCTGATGTGCAGCACCACGTTGCCGATCACCAGCGGCAGGTAATCCACACCCATGCCACGCAGGCTACCCAGGACGGTGCCCAGCACGCCCAGCAGCAGCGCGGCGGACAGGTAGCCGAGGGTCGGCTCGCGACGGCCGCGGCGCCAGGCGTGGAGCATGAGAATGCCCACCAGGGCGAGGATGTAGATATCCACAAGCACCAGGGTGGGCACATTCAATTGCATGGTCCCTCCTCCCGGCGCGTACTGGGCGACAAGCGGCAGAGGATGGCAGCACGTGTTGGCATGGCGTTCGGCGTGTGCGAATCGGGATCCTGCCAAGCACTTTAAGTCGCCCTGCACAGGGGCGCCAGCGGTAAACCGGACTGTTCGCGGCAGGCCCCACGGAGTAGAGTCGCCGCCACCGCCTGGACCCTGGATATCCCGATGAACGTCGCTGCAAAACCCCTCGCCGGCCTTAAAGTGATCGAGCTCGGCACGCTGATCGCCGGCCCCTTCGCCTCGCGCCTGTGCGCGGAATTCGGCGCCGAAGTCATCAAGATCGAATCACCCGACGGCGGCGACCCGCTGCGCAAGTGGCGCAAGCTGTATGAAGGCACGTCGCTCTGGTGGTTCGTGCAGGCACGCAACAAGAAGTCGTTGACGCTGAACCTCAAGCACCCGGAAGGCCGCGAGATTCTCAAGAAGCTGCTGGCCGAGGCGGACATCCTCATCGAAAACTTCCGCCCCGGCGTGCTGGAAAAGCTGGGCCTGGGCTGGGACGTGATCCATGCGCTCAATCCGAAGCTGGTGATGGTGCGGCTGTCCGGCTTCGGCCAGAGCGGCCCCTACAAGGACCAGCCGGGCTTCGGCGCGGTGGGCGAATCCATGGGCGGGCTGCGCTACATCACCGGCTTCGAGGACCGCCCGCCGGTGCGCACGGGCATTTCCATCGGCGACTCCATCGCCGCGCTCTGGGGCGTGATCGGCGCGCTCATGGCGCTGCGCCACCGCGAGGTGAACGGCGGCCAGGGCCAGGTGGTGGACGTGGCGCTCTACGAGGCGGTGTTCGCCATGATGGAAAGCATGGTGCCGGAGTTCGATGTGTTCGGTTTCATCCGCGAACGCACCGGCAACATCATGCCCGGCATCACCCCCTCCTCCATCCACACCGCCGCCGACGGCCGCCATGTGCAGATCGGCGCCAACGGCGACGCCATCTTCAAGCGCTTCATGCTGGGCATAGGCCGCGAGGACCTGGCCAACGATCCGACCCTGGCCAGCAACGACGGCCGCGACGCCCGCCGGGATGAACTCTACGGCGTGATCGACCGCTGGGTGGGTTCACTGCCGCTGGAGGAGGTGCTGGCCGTGCTGAACCGCGCCGAAGTGCCGGCCAGTCGCATCTTCTCCGCCGAGGACATGTTCGCCGATCCGCAATTCCTCGCCCGCGAGATGTTCCTCTCGGCGAAGCTGCCGGACGGCAAGCCGTTCAAGATGCCGGGCATCGTGCCCAAGCTCTCCGAGACCCCCGGCTCGACCGAATGGATCGGCCCGGAGCTGGGCGAGCACAACGCCGAGGTGCTGGCGGGGCTGGGGTACAGCGCCGAGCAGGTGGCAGCGCTGAAGGGGGATGGGGCGATTTGACGGCGGGCGGGGTGGCTTTTTGTAGGGTGGAAGTCGCTTTTCGATTCCACCATTCGAAGCAGAACCCACCGCCGATGGTGGACCGATGGAGCGCGGTCCACCCTACGCACGGAGCGGGTGTTGTGACTGTGGGAGCGAATTGATTCGCGAAATGGCCGAGTAACGACCTTCTTGGGACAAGGCAGGCTTTCAGCCCGTATCGCGAATGAATCGCTCCCACATTGCATTTGATCGCCGCAACGAAAAAGGCCGGCCCCTTTCGGGAGCCGGCCTTTTCGTTTCAGGCGCTATGGCTTACAGCGGCTTGCCGCGGTTGCCATGCTGGCTGACGAAGGCCTGGATCTGCTTCAGGTCGTTCGGCAGCACGGTGTAACGCTCTTCGCGCTGGAACAGGTCGGCGAGGTGCGACGGCAGCGCCGGGGCCTGGCCAACGCCAGCCTTCTCCACGGCCTCGGGGAACTTCACCGGGTGGGCAGTGCCCAGGATGACCATCGGGGTCGCCAGGCTGCGCCGGCATTCGCGGGCGGCGCGAACGCCGATCGCGGTGTGCGGGTCCAGCAGCTCGCCACACTCCTTGTACACCTCGGCGATGGTTTCGCAGGTGGCTGCGTCATCCACGGCCAGGGAGTCGAACAGCTTGCGCGCTTCGGTCCAGCGGTCTTCCTCGACGCTGAAGCCGCCACCCTGCTTGAAGGTATTCATCAGGCTGGCAATGGCGGCACCGTTGCGACCGTGCAGGTCGAACAGCAGGCGCTCGAAGTTGGACGACACCATGATGTCCATCGACGGCGACAGGGTCGGGTGCAGGGTGTCCTTGACGTACTGGTTGCCGCTCATGAAGCGGTGCAGGATGTCGTTGCGGTTGGTGGCGACGATCAGTTGGCTGATCGGCAGGCCCATGTTGCGCGCCAGGTAGCCGGCGAAGATGTCGCCGAAGTTGCCGGTGGGCACGGAGAAGGCCACGGAGCGCGCCGGGCCGCCCAGCTGCAGGGCCGCGTGGAAGTAGTAGACGATCTGGGCCATGATGCGCGCCCAGTTGATCGAGTTGACCGCTACCAGGCGGGTGCCCTTGAGGAAGCCCTGGTCGGCGAAGCTCGCCTTGACCATCTCCTGGCAGTCGTCGAAGTTGCCTTCGACCGCGATGTTGTGGATGTTGTCGCCGAGGATGGTGGTCATCTGGCGGCGCTGCACCTCGGACACGCGGTTGTGCGGGTGCATGATGAAGATGTCGACGTGCTCGCAGGCCTTGCAGCCTTCGATGGCGGCCGAGCCGGTGTCACCGGAGGTGGCCCCCATGATCACCACGCGCTCGCCGCGCTTGCTCAGCACGTGGTCGAGCAGACGGCCCAGCAGCTGCAGGGCGAAGTCCTTGAAGGCCAGGGTCGGGCCGTGGAACAGCTCCAGCACCCACTCGTTACCGTTCAGCTGGCGCAGCGGCGCCACGGCGTTGTGGGCGAAGGCGCCGTAGGTCTCTTCGAGGATCTTCTTGAAGTCGGCGTCATTGATGCTGCCGGCTACGAACGGACGCATCACGCGGAAAGCCAGTTCGTGGTACGGCAGGCCAGCCCAGGAGGCGATTTCTTCCTGGGTGAAGCGCGGCAGGTTTTCCGGGACGTAGAGGCCGCCGTCGCTGGCCAGGCCAGCCAGCAGCACGTCTTCGAAGTTCAGGGCCGGTGCCTGGCCGCGGGTACTGATATAGCGCATGTCTTAAAACCTTGGTTTCGAGCTGAAGGCACGGGCGCGCCGCTCCGGGGGATCGCCCCTCCGCGGCCGCGGCCTTACCTTGCGGCTGCTTAGTTCAGTTGCTCGACGCGGATGCGCACTACGCTGCCTACCACGTCTTCCAGAGCTTCCAGCGCGGCGATGGCGTCGTTGACGCGCGCCTCGACGACCCGGTGGGTAACCAGGATCATCGGCACCAGGCCGTCCTGCTCTTCGACTTCTTTCTGCATGATGGATTCGATGTTGATGCCGCGTTCCGACAGGATGGTCGCGACCTGCGCCAGCACGCCCGGGTGATCCTTGGCCTGGATGCGCAGGTAGTAGGCGCTTTCGCAGGCTTCGATCGGCAGGATCGGGTGGTCGGACAGGGAATCCGGCTGGAAGGCCAGGTGCGGCACATGGTTTTCCGGGTCGGTGGTCAGCGCGCGGACCACGTCTACCACATCGGCAACCACGGCAGAGGCGGTGGCCTCCATGCCGGCGCCAGCGCCGTAGTAGAGGGTGCTGCCGGCGGCGTCGCCGTTGACCATCACCGCGTTCATCACGCCATTGACGTTTGCGATCAGGCGGTCGGCCGGGATCAGGGTCGGGTGAACGCGCAGTTCGAAGCCGCTGTCGGTGCGGCGCGCCACGCCCAGGTGCTTGATGCGGTAGCCCAGGGCTTCGGCGTAGTTGACGTCGGCGCTGGTGAGCTTCGAGATGCCCTCGGTGTAGGCCTTGTCGAACTGCAGCGGGATGCCGAAGGCGATGGACGCGAGGATGGTCAGCTTGTGGGCGGCGTCGATGCCTTCGACGTCGAAGGTCGGGTCGGCTTCGGCGTAGCCCAGTGCCTGGGCTTCCTTCAGCACGTCCTCGAAGGCACGGCCCTTCTCACGCATTTCGGTGAGGATGAAGTTGCCGGTGCCGTTGATGATGCCGGCCAGCCAGTTGATGCGGTTGGCGGCAAGGCCTTCGCGGATCGCCTTGATCACCGGGATGCCTCCGGCGACGGCGGCTTCGAAGGCAACCATGACGCCCTTCTCGCGAGCCTTGGCGAAGATTTCGTTGCCATGCACGGCGATCAGCGCCTTGTTGGCGGTGACCACGTGCTTGCCGTTCTCGATGGCCTTCAGGACCAGTTCGCGGGCCTGGGTGTAGCCACCGATCAGCTCGATGACGATGTCGATTTCCGGGTTGTTGGCCACGTCGAAGATGTCGGCGGTGATGGGGGTAGCGCCGGTTTCACACTTCGGGTTGGGACGACGAGCGGCAATCTGGGCAACTTCGATTCCACGCCCGGCACGGCGGGCAATCTCCTCGGCGTTGCGTTTGAGTACGTTGAAGGTGCCGCCACCGACGGTCCCAAGGCCACAGATGCCTACTTTTACCGGCTTCACGCTGAACTCCCCATCATCACTGCGAAAACGGCCGGGTGAGTCCCGGCCGAGGAAAAGAGCCGCACTTTACGAAGCGGCCGAATATTGGTCAATCGAGGCAAGCGCCCGGATTACTTGGCCTCCAGGGCAAGTTTCGCCAGCTGCGGGGCCGGCTGGTAGCCCGGAATCATCTGGCCATTGCCCAGCACGATGGCCGGAGTGCCGTTGACGCCGATCAGCTGGCCCAGCTCGAACTGCTTGGCAACCGGGTTATCACAGGTCGCCGCCGGCAGTTCTTCGCGGGACTTGGCCTTGTTCATCGCGACCTGACGGTCCTTGCTGCACCAGACGCTGACCAGACTGTTGTAGCCATGGCTGCCGATACCCTGGCGCGGGAAGGCGACATAACGCACTTCGATGCCACGACGGTTCAGTTCCGGCACTTCGCTATGCAGCTTCTGGCAGTAGCCGCAGTCGGTGTCGGTGAACACGGTGATATGGGCCTTGGCCGGCTCCTTGGGCGAGAACACCACCATCTCGCTGGCAGGGATGGCGTTGATTTCCTTGGCGATGGAGCGGCTCTCGGCCTGCTCGGTGAGGTTCACCGGCTTGCCGTTCTGCACGTGGTAGAGGTAGCCCTGCATCAGGTACTGGCCGTCGGCGCTGGTGTAGAGCATGCGGCCGCCCTTGAGCTGGACCTGGTAGATGCCGGTCATCGGGCTTTCGCCGATGGACTCGATGGGCAGGCCGAGTTGCAGGGCGTCGAGGGTCTTGCGGATGGCCTGGTCCGGGTCGTCGGCGAGGCTGATGGTGCTGGCGAGGCCGAGGGCCAGGCCGGCGATAAGACGAGTCACGCGCATGGGTACTCCTGTCGAGCGGCGGACGTTCGGGAAACCGCTCAAGCCTAACACAGAAGCTCTGGCGCGCAGACCTCGAGTGCCCGGCGGCCGTTGCCGGAAGCCGATCGGACATTTGCAGCAACAGGGTTCGGCGTATCAGCCCGGCCTTGTACATGACATCCCTGTCGTGGCTCCTGTGCCAGGCTCGACCCCGGCCCGGCCATCCGTGGCCGGTCGTTCGCCGGGGCGACGCATGCGTCGCCTTTCCGGCTCACCCTCGCGGGTGGTGTCGGGCGTGCAGTTCCTGCAGGCGTGCGCGGGCGATGTGGGTGTAGATCTGGGTGGTGGACAAGTCGCTATGACCGAGCAGCATCTGCACCACGCGCAGGTCCGCGCCGTGGTTGAGCAGGTGCGTGGCGAAGGCGTGGCGCAGGGTGTGCGGCGACAGGGACTTGCTGATGCCGGCCACCTGGGCCTGGTGCTTGATGCGGTGCCAAAAGGTCTGGCGGGTCATCTGCTCGCCGCGCAGGCTGGGGAAGAGCACGTCGCTGGGTTTGCCGTCCAGCAGGAAAGGCCGCGCTTCGCGCTGATAGCGCTCGATCCAGGCAATGGCTTCCTCGCCAAGCGGCACCAGGCGCTCCTTGCTGCCCTTGCCGAACACCTTGAGCACCCCCTGGCGCAGGTTGACCTGCTCCAGGGTCAGGCTCACCAGCTCGGTCACCCGCAGGCCGCAGGCATAGAGGACTTCGAGCATGGCGCGATCACGCAGGCCGATGGGGTCTTCCAGATCCGGGGCTTCCAGCAGCGCTTCCACATCCGCCTCGGAGAGCGACTTGGGCAGGGGGCGGCCGAGTTGCGGCAGGTCCACCTGCAGGGTGGGATCTTCGAGGATCAGGTTTTCCCGCAGCAGGAAGCGGTAGAAGCCCCGCAGGCCGGAGAGAAACCGCGCCGTGGAACGCGCCTTGTAGCCCTGCTCCAGACGCCAGGCAAGGTGGTCGAGAATAAGGTCGCGCCCGGCCTTGTCCAGGGCCATGCCCCGTTCATCGAGCCAGCCATTGAAATGGGCGAGGTCGCTGCGGTAGGCCGAGCGGGTGTGTTCGGACAGGCCCTTTTCCAGCCAGAGGGCGTCGAGAAAGCGGTCAATCAGGAGATGGTCTAGCGCGGGCATGAATGGCGGCCTTGACTGTGCGAGGCGCTAGTCTTTCATAGCGCTGTATCCGATTCATCTCCGATAGGGACTGCCAATGAGTGAACACCATATCCTGCTCGGCCTGGGCGGCATTGGCGCGGCTGCGCTGTTCAGCCAGTGGCTGGCCTGGCGCCTGCGCCTTCCGGCCATCCTCTTCCTGCTGCTGGCCGGCATTCTCGCCGGCCCGGCGACCGGCCTGCTGGACCCACAGGCGCTGTTCGGGCCGCTGCTGTTCCCGCTGATTTCCCTGTCGGTGGCACTGATCCTCTTCGAGGGCAGCCTGACCCTGCATTTCTCCGAATGGCGCGAAATCGGCAGCGTGGTGCGACGCATGGTGACCGTGGGCGCGCTGATCACCTGGGCGGTGATCGCAATCGCCACCCACTGGCTGCTGGGCTTCTCCTGGGAGCTGTCACTGCTGTTCGGCACCCTCACCCTGGTGACGGGGCCGACGGTGATCGTACCGATGCTGCGTGTGGTGAGACCGCGCGCCTCGATCGCCAACATCCTGCGCTGGGAGGGCATCGTCATCGACCCCATAGGTGCGCTGCTGGCGGTGGTGGTGTTCAGTTTCATCGTCAGCCGTGATAACGGAGGCTGGAGCGCCAGCCTGTCGACCTTCGCCGCGGTGATCGCCTGCGGGACTCTGTTGGGCGCCGTCGGTGGCTGGTTGTTCGGCGTGGTGCTGCGGCGTCACTGGCTGCCGGAGTACCTGCAGAACCTCGCGGCACTGGCGGCGGTACTCGGCGTGTTCATTGGCGCCAACCTGCTGGTGAATGAGTCCGGCCTGCTGGCGGTGACCGTGATGGGCATGGCCCTGGCCAACATGCGCGACGTGGATGTGCGGCAGATCCTGCACTTCAAGGAAAACCTCAGCGTGCTGCTGATCTCCGGGCTGTTCATCCTCCTTGCCGCGCGCCTGGACTTCGCTGCGCTGGTGGCCATGGGCCCGGCGACCCTGCTGTTGCTGGCGGTGATCCAGTTCATCGCGCGGCCATTGAACGTCGCTGTCAGCACCCTGGGATCGAGCCTGAACTGGCGTGAACGCGCGTTGCTGGCCTGGATCGCCCCACGCGGCATCGTCGCCGCAGCCGTATCGGCGATCTTCGTCTTGCGTCTTCAGGGCGAAGGCAACGAGCAGGCCGAGTTGCTGGTGCCGCTGACCTTCCTGGTGATCATCGGCACCGTGGTGCTGCAGAGCGCCACCGCACGCCCGCTGGCGCAACTGCTCAAGGTGGCGGAGCCCGCGCCGTCGGGTTTCCTCATCATCGGCGCCAATCCCGTGGCCCGCGAACTCGGCAAGGCCCTGCAGAACCTCGGCAGCCGGGTACTGCTCACCGATTCCAGCTGGGAAAACATCCGTGCCGCGCGCATGGACAACCTGCCCACCTACTTCGGCAATCCGACATCGCAGCATGCCGAAGCGCACCTCGACCTGGTGGGCCTGGGTCATCTGCTGGCGCTCTCCCCTTCCAGCGAACTCAATGCCCTGGCCTGCATGCATTTCCGCCATGATTTCAGCGCCCAGCGCCGCTTCACCCTTCCCACCGGCAACGAAAGCCGGCGGTCGGACAAGCATCGCGTCAGCCAGACCGTGCGCGGCCGCCCCCTCGGTGGCCAGCCGCTGACCTTTCCACAGTTCGCCAGCTATCTCGCCAAGGGCGCCGACGTGCGCACCACCACCCTGACCGCGACCTTCGGCTGGGCCGAATACCAGGCCCTGCACGGCAGCCGCGCCACGCTTCTGCTGGCCCGCGACCCACGCGGCTGGGTTCACCTGGCCGGGCAGCCGCTGGACTTCACGCCGGAAAAGGACTGGACACTGGTGTCCCTGATGGAAACCGAAGAGCAACCCGGTGTTACCGCTGATCGCACTCTGGCGCAAACACACTGACGGGCGGCATGGCCAGCCTATCCTTAGTCTGGTGACAGGATCGGGCTGGCCGTGGATGATTTCATCTTGCTATCACCCATTGCCGGTACCGGAACATGGCCAACCAAATGAACTCCCGCCTGGGGCAGATCCTCATCAACAAGGGTCTGATCACATCCCAGCAGCTGGATGCCGCAATCAAGATGCAGCTCACCAGCAAGATGCGGCTGGGTGAAGTACTGATAGCGCAAGGCCTGCTGACCCAGAAGCAACTGACCAAGGCCCTGAAGAAACAGAACAACCTGCGTCTGGCGGCTACCCTCGTGGCCGCGTTGATGAGCCCCTTCCAGATGGCCAGCGCCGATATCCAGCGCTTGCAGCCGCCCGCCAGCATCAGCCGCCAGGAAACGCCGCGGGGCCTGCGCCCGCTGACCGACCTGGAGATGAGCAATGTCAGCGCCCAGGGGCTGGACGATGTGTTGCAGGGCCTGTTCCTGCAAGCCGAACAGGGCGACGGGCTGGGCGCAGTGAAGCAACTGGCGAAGCTGGTGATGCCGGTGCTGGACAGCCTGGATGCCGAGACGTCGATGAAGGACGTGGTCTACGACACCAGCAGAATGACCTCGGTGGTCAATTCGGACGGCTCAGTGAACCTGCGGCTACCCAGTTCCATAGGCGAGCTGCGCTTCGAGAACATCCGCGTTGCTGGCTCGCCGCAGAACCAGAGTTTCGGCAGTCTGACGCTGAACAACATCGACCTGTCCCAGGCGTCACTGAAGATCAGCATGCGCAACTGATCCTGGCCGATAACGAAGAAGGCACCCTTTGGGTGCCTTCTTCATTCATGCGGCGTCCGCCGCCTGGGGAAACGCTGGCAGGATCTGCACCGGGCGCTTCTCGTCATCGATGGCAACGAAGCTGAACACGCCGGTGATGGCCTTCTCACGGGTGGCGCTGTACATGTCCTCGACGAACACCTCGACCTCGACCTTGAGGCTGGTGTTGCCCACCTTTACCACACGTCCCACCAGCTCGACGATGGAGCCGGCCGGGATCGGATGCTTGAAGTCGATCCGGTCGGTGGAAACGGTTACCAGGGGCAGGCGGCAGAAGCGCGTGGCGGCGATGAAGGACACTTCGTCCATCCAGGCCAGGGCAGTTCCGCCGAACAGGGTGTTGTGATGGTTGGTACTGGGCGGGAATACCGCCTTGGTTACCCGGCTTTCGGACAGCGCTGTCCGGCGGGCGATCTCTTGCTCTCTCGGGGTCATGCCACTACTACCTGAATCGAAACCATGTGGCTGCCACTCGTGCTGCGACTCTTGTCGTTCTTCTATGCGCTGCCGGATGGGCAGGAATGCTCCCGTCCGGGTAATCGGGCGGGGCGCGGATTATCCCCTGCGCGCAGGCAAGAAAAAACCCGCCGAGGCGAACCTGGGCGGGTTTTTCGGGGAAGCTGTGGCGATTAGGCCAGCTTCTCCTTGATACGAGCTGCCTTGCCGGACAGGTCGCGGAGGTAGTACAGCTTGGCTTTGCGTACGTCGCCGCGGCGCTTGACGCTCAGGCTGTCAACCAGCGGGGAGTAGGTCTGGAAGGTACGCTCTACGCCAACGCCGTTGGAGATCTTGCGCACGGTGAAAGCGCTGTTCAGGCCGCGGTTACGCTTGGCGATGACCACACCTTCGAAGGCCTGCAGACGGGAACGGTCGCCTTCCTTCACTTTCACTTGAACGATTACGGTGTCGCCCGGGGCGAAAGCCGGAATCTCTTTGTTCATTTGTTCAGCTTCGAGTTGCTGAATGATCTTGTTGGTCATCGCTATGCTCCTAAGACAGGCCTTCTGGGCGTGCCATCGATACGTTAACTATCGTTCCGCTGGCGGATGTATTCCTCCAGCAGCTTTTTCTCTTCTCCAGAAAGCGAGCGGCAATCCAGAAGATCAGCCCGACGTTCCCAGGTGCGCCCAAGCGCCTGCTGCAAACGCCATCGCCGGATGTGTTCGTGGTTGCCGCTGAGCAGCACCTCCGGAACACGCTTGCCTGCATACAGCTCCGGACGGGTGTAATGCGGGCAATCGAGCAGGCCATCCGTAAAGGAGTCCTCCTCGGCGGAGTCCGCGTGGCCCAAAGCACCGGGCAACAACCGCGTCACCGCATCGATCAGCACCATGGCCGGCAGCTCACCGCCAGACAGGACGTAGTCGCCAATCGACCATTCCTCATCGACGTGCTCCTCAATGAAGCGTTCGTCGATGCCTTCGTAGCGTCCGGCGATGAGGATCAATGCTTCCTCGTTCGCCAGCTCGCGCACGGCCGCCTGCTTCAGCTGGCGCCCTTGCGGCGAGAGGTAGATCACCTTCGCCTTCTCCCCTGCCGCTGCCTTGGCTGCCGCCAGGGCCCGTTCCAGGGGCTGGATCTTCATCACCATCCCGGGGCCACCGCCGAAAGGCCGGTCATCCACCGTCTGGTGGCGGTCCTCGGTGAAGCTCCGTGGGTTCCAGCAGTTGAGCTTGAGCAGCCCCTGCTTCACCGCTCGGCTGGTGATGCCATATTGGCTGATGGCGGCAAACATCTCGGGAAAGATGCTGATCACTTCAACCTGCATGCCTTTCATGTCAGGTCCTCAGAAATCGGCGTCCCATTCCACCCGCATTTCGCCGGACTCCAGGTCGATCGACTGTACGCACTGCTCCGTGTAGGGCAGCAGGCGTTCGCGATCATCCAGGCTTCCAGCGCAGGGCTTGACCACCATCACATCGTTGGCGCCGGTCTCCAGGAGGTGATCGATGCGGCCGAGCAGGTGCCCGTCCTGGTTGATCACGTTGAGACCTTCCAACTGGTGCCAGTAGAACTCGTCTTCGTCGAGATCCGGCAGTTCGCTGACGGGAACACAGATTTCAAAACCTGCGTAGGTACGGGCGATCTCGCGATCGACCAGCCCCTTCAGCTTCACCACCAGGACCTTGCCGTGCACGCGTCCGCTGGCGACTTCAACCTGCTTTACCTCGTTGTCACGCCTGAGCGTCCAACGGCGGTAATCGAGCACGTTATCCAGCGGATCGGTGAAGGAGTAGACCTTCACCTCGCCACGTACGCCGTGCACCGAGAAAATCTTGCCGAGAACGATGAGTTCGTCGGCGGCGGCCGGCGTCGTGCTCATAAAAGATGCTTAGGCAGCAGCCTTGGCAGCTTCCTTCAGCAGCTGAGCAACGCGCTCAGACGGCTGGGCGCCCTGGCTCAGCCAGTAGTTGGCGCGTTCCTGGTTAACGGACAGCTTGACTTCCGCACCAGTGGCGATCGGGTTGAAGAAACCGATGCGCTCTACGAAGCGACCGTCGCGCGCATTGCGGCTGTTGGTCACGGTCAGGTGGTAGAAGGGGCGCTTCTTGGAGCCGCCACGGGCAAGACGGATGGTTACCATTGAACTTCGTTCCTATAGTCGGTGCTTTTCAAGCATGGGCCATGGGCCCGAAAGGCCGCATATTCTAAGGATTATCCGGCCGATTGCAAATCTCTTTTTAGGGGCCGCCGGTCGGCGGCCGGGCTCACATCTTCGGCATGCCGCCAGGGAACATGCTGCCCATGCCACGCATCATCTTGACCATGCCGCCCTTGGCGGTGACCTTCTTCATCATCTTCTGCATCTGTTTGTGCTGCTTGATGAGGCGGCCGACGTCCTGCACCTGGGTGCCGGAACCCAGCGCGATACGGCGTTTGCGCGAACCACTGATCATTTCCGGATCACGGCGCTCGGCGGGCGTCATCGAGTTGATGATCGCTTCCATCTGCTTGAACTGCTTCTCGGCCGCGTTCTGAGCGTTGCCCATTTGCGCCAGGTTGACGCCACCGAGCATCGGCAGCTTGTCCATGAGGCCGCCGAGGCCACCCATGTTCTTCATCTGTTGCAGTTGGTCGCGGAAGTCTTCGAGGTCGAAGCCCTTGCCCTTCTTGATCTTCTTCGCGAGTTTCTCGGCCTTCTCGCGGTCCATGGTCTGCTCGGCCTGCTCGATCAGGCTGAGCACGTCACCCATGCCGAGGATGCGCGAGGCGACGCGGTCCGGGTGGAAGGGATCGAGGGCTTCGGTCTTCTCGCCCATGCCGAGGAACTTGATCGGCTTGCCGGTGATGGCGCGCACCGAGAGCGCGGCACCGCCACGGGCGTCGCCGTCGACCTTGGTCAGCACCACGCCGGTCAGCGGCAGGGCGTCGTTGAAGGCCTTGGCGGTGTTGGCGGCGTCCTGGCCGGTCATGGCGTCGACGACGAACAGGGTTTCCACCGGCTTGATGGCGGCGTGGACCTGCTTGATCTCGTCCATCATCTCGGCGTCGACGTGCAGGCGGCCCGCGGTGTCGACGATGACGACGTCTATGAACTTCAGCTTCGCTTCGCGGATCGCCGCCTGGGCGATATCCACCGGCTTCTGGCTGGTATCGGAGGGGAAGAAGGTGACGCCGATGTCGTTGGCCAGGGTTTCCAGCTGCTTGATGGCCGCCGGACGGTAGACGTCTGCGGAAACCACCAGCACCGACTTCTTCTTGCGCTCCTTGAGGAAGCGCGACAGCTTGCCCACGGTGGTGGTCTTGCCCGCCCCCTGCAGGCCGGCCATCAAGATCACCGCCGGCGGCGCGGCATTCAGCGACAGGTCCTCGTTGGCGGCGCCCATCAGCTCCACCAGTTCGGCCTGGACGATCTTCACGAAGGCCTGGCCCGGGGTCAGGCTCTTGGAAACCTCGGTACCGACCGCTCGATCCTTGATCCTGGAGACGAAGTCCTTCACCACCGGGAGGGCGACGTCGGCCTCGAGCAGGGCCATGCGCACCTCGCGCAGGGTGTCCTTGATGTTGTCCTCGGTCAGCTTGGCCTTGCCGGTGACATGGCGCAGCGTCTGTGAGAGGCGGTCGGTAAGGTTTTCAAACATGCGCGTTCCTTTCGGGCTCTCGTGAGCCCCGGCTGAGCTTGCGGCAGGCGGCGGAGTATAACGAAGTGTCGGCCTTGCCGACACCGCCAGCGGTCTTTCACCGGCAGGCCTTGTATGCCACACTCACTGCCTTTCGGGCTTGCCTTACAAGGACTTATGCACCCTCTGCTGCCCAGCCTCCTGGCTGCATTCCTCTATGCGGGCATCACTGGCTACCAGGGCCTTCGCCTTGGCCAGCGCACTACGCCGGACAAGCGCCTGCTGATCATCGGTGGCGGCCTGGCGCTGCTCGCCCATGGCACCGCACTGTTCCTCGAGCTGTTGACGCCTGCCGGTCTCTACCTGGACTTTTTCAACGCCGCCAGCCTGATCGCCGCAGCGGTGATCCTGCTGACCATCGTGGCCATCGCGCGGATCCCCATCGAGAACCTGTTGCTCCTGCTGTTGCCCCTCGGCGCCCTGACAGTGCTGGCGGCGGCTCTGGTACCGGGTGGTACTTCCCAGGCCATCGATGAGGAGCCGGGCATTCTCGCCCACATCCTGCTGTCGATCCTGGCCTACGGCCTGTTGACCATGGCGGTGTTCCAGGCCCTGCTGCTGTTGCTGCAGGATCACCAGCTCAAGCACAAGCACCCGTCCGGGCTGATCAAGAACTTCCCCGCCCTGCAAACCATGGAAAGCCTGCTGTTCGGCTTCCTCTGGGCCGGCTGGAGCCTGCTGTCGCTGTCGCTGATTTCCGGTTGGGTGTTCGTCGACAACCTGTTCGCCCAGCACCTGGCGCACAAGACCATCCTGTCCTGTATCGCCTGGGTGGTGTTCGGCGTGCTGCTCTGGGGCCGCCACCAACTGGGCTGGCGCGGGCACAAGGCCATCCGCTGGACCCTGGCGGGCTTCTGCCTGCTGATGCTGGCGTACTTCGGCAGCAAGCTGGTCCGCGAATTCATCCTCCACGTCTGAAGACACCATGCACGGACTGCTCGCCGGCCTCCTCCTCGGAATCACCCTCTCCCTGGTAGCCGGCGCGATAGTGGCCTGGCTGGCGACCCGGCGGCGCCACGGCGTCGAGATCCAGCCACAGTCCCGCCTGCCGGTGGCAGTGAGCGACGCGCTGCAGCAGGTCACCGTCAGCTCGATCATGATTCCCCGCAACGAAATCCAGGGCATCGACCTGAACACCTCGCCGGACGAACTCCTCGCCCAGTTGCAGAACGCCACCCACACCCGCCTGCCGCTCTACCGCGAAGACATCAACCAGATCGAAGGCATCCTCCACCTGCGCCAGCTGCCGCGCCTGCTGACCGGAGGCCCGACCAGCGCCGAGCAGCTGATGGCGGTGAGCCGCGAGACCTATTTCGTCCCGGAAAGCACGCCGCTGCTGACCCAGCTGGTGAATTTCCAGAAACAGAAGCGCCGCCTGGGCATCGTGGTCGACGAGTACGGCGACGTGGTGGGCCTGGTCAGCCTGGAAGACATCTTCCAGGAACTGGTGGGCGAGTTCGGCAGCCTGGATGACTTCGCCCCCAACCCCGGCATCCTGTCCCGCGACGACGGCCGCTACGAGCTGGACGGTGCATTGCACCTGCGCGAGCTGAACCGGGTACTCGGCTGGCACCTGCCCTGCGACGGTCCGAAAACGCTCAACGGGCTGATCACCGAGGCCCTGGAGCAGATTCCCGACTGCAGCGTCTGCCTCAAGGTCGGCCCCTACCGCCTGGAAATCCTCCAGTCCGGCGAAAACCGCGTGCAGCGCGTGCTCGCCTGGCGCGCCGGGCTTACGCCGAAGGCCTAGTGACGCTGTCCTCATATCACCGCAGGGCTCAGCGACCGCTTCGGGCTCAAGCCGGTGCTGATCGGCGAGGCCGTCCTGGCGATCCTCTCCGGTTTCACCATGGAACCGCTGCTGACCCAGGGCTCGGCCTACGGCGTGGCGCTGTTCCTCTGCATCGAGCTATTCCTGATGGGGTGACCTTCGCACCCATGGGCGCCCTGCTACCGGAGCTGTTCCTCACTCGCGTGCGCTACACCGGCGCATCGGCGGCCTACAACCTGGGCGGCATAGTCGGAGCCTCGGTAGCGCCGTTCTTCGCCCAGAAACTGGTGGCGATGGGCGGCCTGGGCTGGGTAGGGGGTTATGTGTCGGCAGCGGCAGCACTCAGCCTGCTGGCGGTGCTCTGCCTGAAGGAAATTCGCGACAGCGACCTCATCCTCACACGCTGAGGTCGAGCGCCAGTTCCTCCGTCTCCTTGGGTGGAAGAGCCAGCTCGACGAACCCGTCCGCCAGCGACTCACCCCAGACGCGATAGCCCAGGGGCGAAGGATGGTAGCCATCCAGGGCCAGGTATTCCGGGCGCATCTCCAGGCTGGTGGCGCAACACGCCAGCCCTTCCCGCTGCGCCAATGCTCGCTGCTGACGATCCAGCAATCGCGCCCGCCAACCCAGCAACTGACGCAACAGCCAGGGCAAGGCACTGAAGTGCTGCAGCGGTGGCACGCCCGCCAGGACGACCTGCGCGCCACGCTCGGTGAAGTGTCGGGCCAGGCCCTGGAGCGATCCCAGCCAGCTGTGGCTGGAGCTGAAATGGGTGGTGTCGTTCACGCCAAATACGAGCAACACCAGATCGGCGGGCTCCTGCGCCACCTGCGGCAACAGCCGTTCCAGGGCCTCGCCGGCGGTGATGCCATTCTCGCCACAGGCGCGCCAGGCCACGGGGCGCCCCAGGCGCATCGCCAGGGCAGCAGCCAGCTGGCCGGCCAGGGCGAAGTCCAGGCAGGACGCACCGACGCCAGCCACCGTGGACTCGCCAATCAGAAGGAGACGCAGGGGCTCGCCTTCGAACTCGCCTCCTGCAAGGCCGCGTTCTGGCCCGGCGGCCGGCGCCAGGCGCAGGGCGGTACGGCGGGTATGCACGGCCATGGGCAATGCCAGGGGCAGCAGCGGCAGCGCCGCCGCCCACCAGCACAGACCGGCCAGATGCATCACAGCTGGACGTCGACCGCCTGGGCCGAACGGGTCGCCTTGGCCCGCGCGAGGTCGGTGGACTCATCCCGCGCCAGGGCTACGCCCATGCGGCGCTGGCCATCCACTTCCGGCTTGCCGAACAGCCGCAGGGCGGTATCCGGCTCGCCGAGGGCGGCGCCCAGGTTGCCGAAGCTGACCTGGCTGGACTTGCCTTCGACCAGGATCACCGCCGACGCGGAAGGCCCTACCTGGCGGATGGCCGGGATCGGCAGGCCGAGGATGGCCCGCGCGTGCAGAGCGAATTCGGAAAGGTCCTGGGAAATCAGCGTGACCAGGCCGGTGTCATGGGGACGCGGCGAGACTTCGCTGAACCATACCTGGTCACCCTTGATGAACAGCTCCACGCCGAACAGACCGCGACCACCCAGGGCCCCGGTCACCGCCTGGGCGATGCGCTCGGACTCGGCCAGGGCCTTCGGGCTCATGACCTGGGGCTGCCAGGATTCGTGGTAGTCACCCTTCACCTGGCGGTGGCCGATAGGGGCGCAGAAGCTGGTGCCACCGATGTGGCGCACGGTGAGCAGGGTGATCTCGTAGTCGAAGTCGATGAAGCCTTCGACGATCACCCGGCCCTTGCCGGCGCGGCCGCCTTCCTGGGCGTAGTCCCAGGCCGTCTTGAGGTCGGCGTCCGACTTCAGCACGGACTGGCCCTTGCCGGAAGAGCTCATGATCGGCTTGACCACGCAGGGATAACCCACGCTGGCCACGGCGGCACAGTAATCCTCGAAGTTGTCGGAGAAGTGGTACGGCGAGGTGGGCAGGCCCAGCTCCTCGGCGGCGAGGCGGCGAATGCCTTCGCGGTTCATGGTCAGCTGGGCGGCGCGGGCGGTGGGCACCACGGTGAAGCCTTCGGCTTCCAGCTCCACCAGCGTGGCGGTGGCAATGGCCTCGATCTCCGGCACGATGAAGTGTGGCTTCTCCTGCTCGATCACGGCGCGCAGGGCAGCACCGTCCAGCATGCTGATCACGTGGCTGCGATGGGCCACCTGCATGGCCGGGGCATCGGCGTAACGGTCGACGGCGATGACTTCGCAGCCCAGGCGCTGCAGTTCGATCGCCACCTCCTTGCCGAGCTCACCGGAGCCGCACAGCAGTACACGGGTCGCGCTGGGCGACAAGGGGGTTCCAATACGGGGCATGTCGTTTCCTCGGGGAGTCAAGAAGCCTGGGTCGGGGGAATGATGAACAGGCCGCTGGCCTTGGCGCGTTCGAAGCAACGGGCCAGGACCTCGCGGCGCTCGGCATTGTCCATGCGGCCCCAGCGGGTGATTTCATCGGCGGTGCGCTGGCAGCCACTGCAGATGTCGTGGTCGTCCAGCACGCAGACCTGCACGCAGGGCGAACGGACGGGGCGTTCGGCGTCCATCAGCCGTCCTGCTCCGCCAGGTCGCGGGCGTAGCGCTGGGCGTTGTGAACATAGTGAGCGGCGCTGGCTTCGAGCATCTTCTTCTGTTGCTCGGTCAGCTCGCGCACCACCTTGCCGGGGGAACCCATGACCAGCGAACCGTCGGGAATTTCCTTGCCTTCGGGAATCAGCGCGTTGGCGCCGATGATGCAGTACTTGCCGATCTTGGCGCCGTTGAGCACCACGGCGTTGATGCCGATCAGGCTGAAGTCGCCCACCGAGCAACCGTGCAGCATGGCGTTATGGCCGATGGTGACGGAGCGGCCGATGTTCAGCGGGTACCCCATGTCGGTATGCATCACGGTGCCATCCTGGACGTTGCTGTTCTCACCGATGTGGATCAGCTCGTTGTCGCCGCGCAGTACGGCGCCGAACCAGACGCTGGCGCCGGCGTCCAGGCGCACCTTGCCCACGAGGGTGGCAGTGGGGGCGGTCCAGCTGTCGACATGGGCTTCGACCTGGGCGGATCCAAGGCGGTATTTCATCAGGCGCTCCTCGATCGGGGCTTATTTGAGTCTTATGAAGGTCTCGGGGGCGCGGGTCATGTCGATCCCGGCGTCGTACACCAGGTTGACCAGCTCGACGACCATGATGGCGGTCAGGCCCCAGATCTTGTATTCGCCGTACTGATAGCTGGGCACGTACCAGCTGCGGCCGAGGTAGTCGATGCGGTGGGTCACCTGGCGCGGGTCATCGCGAAAGAACTCCAGCGGGACGCTGAACACCGAGTCTATCTCGCCATCGTTGGCCTTGTACTGGACAAAGTCCGGAACCAGGCCGACATAGGGCGTGACCTTGATACCGTGACGGGAGACCAGGGGACTGAGCGGGCCGATGACCTCCACCAGCCCCGGAGGCAAGCCGACCTCTTCCTCCGCTTCGCGCAGGGCCGTACGGACCAGGTCCTGATCCTCAGGATCGCGGCGGCCACCGGGAAAGGCCACCTCACCGCCGTGGGTGGACAAGCCGCTGGCGCGCAGGGTCAGCACCAGTTCCGGCTCGTCGCTGCGGGTGATGGGCACCAGCACCGCGGCTTCGGGGAAGTCGTGATCGGTTTCCAGGGTTCTCGGGGAGTAGCTCTGCACGCGACGGAGCAGGTCATCCAGCATGGATTTTCTCGTTGTTCTCGACTGCCGGGCATCATGGCATGAACCTTGGGACCGCCCAAGTCCCACACCGACAGGTCGCACCATTGACCACCTTTGGTTTGCCCGGTACACCGCTTGCCGTGCAACACCGTGCCGCGCCAAGATGGGCGCGTACCCTGAGGATTCACGATGAAATACTGCAGCCAGTGCGGCAGCCCGGTCGTCCAGCGCATCCCCGACGGCGACAACCGCCTGCGCTACGTGTGCGAACGCTGCCACACGATCCACTACCAGAACCCACGCATCGTCGCCGGTTGCCTGCCGGTGTGGGGCGAGCAGGTGCTGCTCTGCCGCCGCGCCATCGACCCGCGCCTGGGTTACTGGACGCTCCCCGCCGGCTTCATGGAGAACGGCGAGACCATGGAGCAGGCCGCCACACGCGAAACCCTCGAAGAAGCCTGCGCCAGGGTGCGCAACCTCAGCCTTTACACCCTGTTCGACCTGCCGCACATCAGCCAGGTTTACACCTTCTTTCGCGCCGAACTGGTGGACCTGGACTTCGCTGCCGGCGAAGAAAGCCTGGAAGTTCGCCTGTTTCACGAGCGGGATATTCCCTGGTCGGAGCTGGCTTTTCCGACCGTGGGCCGTACCTTAGAATGCTACTTCGCCGACCGCACCGGGCAGGTCTTCCCGGTGCGCAACGAGCCACTCGCGCCGTTGTTGGCCTACTACAAGAAAGCCTGACCGCTAATCTGCTTAATATGTGAACACTGTGGGGATGCCGTGCCGATGCGCTGGTTGCTAGTCGTACTTTCCATGAGCCTTGCCGCTCTCGCCCAGGCAAGCACTACGCCGACGCTGGGTGGCAAATCCATCGACAAGGTCCTGGTGGTGAAATCGGAACGCAAGCTGTTGCTGATGAATCGCGGCGACATCCTGAAGACGTACCGCATTTCCCTTGGCAAAGTCCCCACTGGCCCCAAGCTGCGTGAAGGCGACCAGCGTACCCCGGAAGGCTTCTACTGGATCGACTGGCGCAAGACCAGCGACAAGTTCAACCTGGCCATGCACATCTCCTACCCCAATGCCCGCGACGCTGCCAAGGCTCGGGACAAGGGCGTGCCGCCGGGCGGCATGATCATGATCCATGGCACCCCGCTGGATGAGGAATACCCGGAGTGGTACTTCCACACCCTGGACTGGACCGAGGGCTGCATCGCCATGAAAAACGCGGACATGCGCGAGATCTGGAGCCTGGTGAAGGACGGTACCCTGATCGAGATCCGCCCCTGATCCCATCTGCATTGAAAAAGGCGCCATCTGGCGCCTTTTTCTTTAGCTCTTCGATCATCCTCGGGAAACGTGCAGCCAATCGACGGCCAACTTTCAGGCAGACTCAGGCCGAGGCGGCCAAAGGGCGAAAGCTGAAATAGAAACGCAGGGCATCGATGAGATCGGCGTATTCCGCCGGCGGTGCCACCAGGGAGAAGCCGGAATCGTAGTTCCCCGGGGTCACGTCCTCGTGGCACCACTGGCAGGTGGCGTAGAAGTCGATGAAGTGCAACTGCCCATCCTTGCCCGGAATCTTCAAGCGCATGTCGAAGCGCGCGCCCACCAGCATGGGCAGCTGGCTGATCAGCATCAGGCCGTCCATGGAGACGTTGCCCAGATACCCCATGGGCTTGTCGGTGATGCGATTGAACACCTTCAGGTAGTAAGGCAACTGATGGCGTTCGATACGGCGCTTTGTCGGCATGATATCAAATCGCTATTGATGGCATTTCAGTATGGACTCGTTGCCGCTCCAGACCAACCTTCAATTGCAGTCCCGGGCCAGGCTCTCGGCCAATTTGCGACGGAAGGAGTCGATCTGTTGATCAGTGTAGTACTGCCGCTCGCCACGCTCGTCGAGGCGGTAGTACGGTCCGCCATGGCTCAGCTGTCCCTGCTGATCGCGCCACTGGCCGCACCGCTTCTGCCGCTGTTCGCGTGCTGCCTCGGCCTTGTCGGCGGCGGCCGCCTGTTCCTGGCGGCGCGCATCGTGGATTTTCTCGGTGCGTGCCTCACGCTCGCGGGTCGCCTGATCCCGCTCCACCACCTGGGGCTTCACCGATACCGCCTCGGCTCCCTCCCGTGGCGTCTCGCTGAAATGCACCTGCCCCTGGGCATCGGTCCAGCGGTAGATCTGCGCACCGGCGATGGCCGGTAACAGCAACAGGCAACACAGCAGGTGGTGCATTCCAGGGTTCCTCGGATAGAGGCTCAGCTTAGTCCCGGCCGGTCGCTGCTCAAGCGGCCAACGACCGACGGCCGGGTTACGGGTCAGAGCGGTGCCGCGCTCGTCTTGACGGTACTGCCGCCCACGCGGCCGAGCTGCTGGAGTGTCTCCAGGCGCGCCTTGGCGCGGTAGGCGTACTCGCTGGTGGGGTAGCGGGCAATGATGAACTGATAGGTCTGCGCCGCATCGACGAACAGGCTCTGGCGCTCCAGGCACTGGCCGCGCAGCAGGGAGATTTCCGGCTGCAGGTACTGGCGGGAGCGACTCTTGCGCTCGGCCTTGGACAATTCGAGCATCACGTCTTCGCAGTCGCCGTCGTCGTAGGAACGGTAGGCATTGTTCAGGTGATGGTCGAGGGACCAGCGCGTGCAGCCGCTCACGGCCGCCAGCAGGGTCAGGATGATCAGGGTTCGCATGGTTGGTTCCTCCGTCCACCGGTATATCGGCCGGGCGCGTCGCTTCTTCAGGCCGCCGGGCGATCAGGGTGCGAAGCATAACCTCCGATTGGTCCTGCAGGCGCCTGCCATGGATAGCACGCGGCCACTGCTAGACTGCGGAGGTCGCCCAAAGACCCGGTTCCGCCATGCATCCCAGCCTTCCCGCCCTGCTCGCCCTCTGTCTTCTGCTGGGCGCCTGTTCGCCCACTACCCCGTTGTTCATTGCACAGATCACCACCAACGAAGTGGTGGAATACAAGACCATGAAGAGCAAACGCATGGCCGCCGCAGTGGAAGAGGAAGGCGACCTGCTCACCTACAGCGCCATGGCCATCCGCGACGCGAAGAGCCCGGAAGCGGAAGAGCTTTACCTGGTCGGCTACCGCGACGACAAGTTCAGCGACGACGTGCGCGCCATCGCCCTGTACCAGATCGGCCTGATCTACATGAGCCGCTTCAACGAGCAGCGTGATGACACCAAGGCGCTGGCGTACCTGGAGCGGGTGCTGAACGAGTTCCCCGGCAGCCGCGCCGCCGAACGTGCCGAGGCGCGCATCCTGGTGATCCGCCAGCGGGCGAAGGACCCGGTACAGAAGACCTCCCGCGAGCTCCTCGCCACCTGGCAGCCAAGCAGCAATCTCGACCTCTACAAGCCGGGGCTGGACCCGGACATGACCCTGCTCTCGCGCCGCGCCGTACTCAAGGACCGCGTCGCCGAAGCCGAGGAGCTCTATCTGCTGGCGCTGTCCGACGCCCATGTACAACCGGACATCAAACAGAAGGCGCTCTACCAGTTGGGCCTGATGTACCTGGCGCCGGACAATCCCCACGCCAACCGCGACAAGGCCATCGGCTATTTCCGCCGGCTGCTGGTGCAGTTCCCCGACAGCGACCTGGCCACCAAGGCCTCGCGCCACCTGGACCAGGCATTGAATTCGGATCGTCCGTGACACCGCCCGGCGGGCCACCTGAAACAATTCAGCGGGTAGTGAAAAGGAACAATGACTACAGTTTTTCTGCGTAGTAGCCTCGGGCTCTGCTTGAAAAATGGAGTCTTCGCATGCCTTTCCGCCGCACCAAAATCGTCGCCACCCTCGGCCCGGCCAGCAACTCCCCGGAGGTCCTGGAGCAACTGATCATCGCGGGCTTGAACGTCGCCCGCCTGAACTTCTCCCACGGCAGCCCCGAAGAACACAAGGCACGCGCCCGCCTGGTCCGCGAGCTGGCCGCAAAGCACGGCCGCTTCGTCGCACTGCTCGGCGACCTGCAAGGCCCGAAGATCCGCATCGCCAAGTTCGCCAACAAGCGCATCGAACTGAAGGAAGGCGACAGCTTCCGCTTCTCCGTCACCCATCCCCGTGACGCCGGCAACCAGGAAGTGGTGGGCATCGACTATCCGGACCTGGTCAAGGATTGCGGCGTGGGCGACGAGCTGCTGCTGGACGACGGCCGCGTGGTCATGCGTGTCGAAGGCACCAGCGCCGACGAACTGCAGTGCCGCGTACTGATCGGCGGCCCGCTCTCCGACCACAAGGGCATCAACCGCCGTGGCGGCGGCCTGACCGCTCCGGCCCTGACCGCCAAGGACAAGGCCGACATCAAGCTGGCCGCGGAAATGGAACTGGATTACCTGGCGGTGTCCTTCCCCCGTGACGCCGCCGACATGGAACTGGCCCGCCGCCTGCGCGACGAAGCCGGTGGCAAGGCCTGGCTGGTGGCCAAGATCGAACGCGCCGAAGCGGTAGCCGACGACGAGGCCCTCGACGGCCTGATCCGCGCCAGCGACGCCGTGATGGTGGCCCGTGGCGACCTGGGCGTGGAAATCGGCGACGCCGAGCTGGTAGGCATCCAGAAGAAGATCATCCTGCACGCCCGCCGCTACAACAAAGCCGTGATCACCGCGACCCAGATGATGGAGTCGATGATCCACAGCCCGATGCCGACCCGCGCCGAAGTTTCGGACGTAGCCAACGCCGTGCTCGACTACACCGACGCCGTGATGCTCTCCGCCGAAAGCGCCGCCGGCGAGTACCCGGTGGAAGCGGTGCAGGCCATGGCACGTATCTGCCAGGGCGCCGAGAAACACCCGGACAGCCGCCGCTCGCACCACCGCGTCGGCCAGACCTTCGACCGCTGCGACGAAAGCATCGCCCTGGCGTCGATGTACACCGCCAACCATTTCCCGGGCATCAAGGCCATCATCTGTCTGACCGAAAGCGGCTACACCCCGCTGATCATGTCGCGCATCCGCTCCTCGGTGCCGATCTTCGCCTACTCCCCCCACCGCGAAACCCAGGCCCGCGTGGCGCTGTTCCGTGGCGTGGAAACCATCCCCTTCGACGCCGCCGCGCTGCCACCGGAGAAGGTCAGCCAGATGGCCGTGGACGAACTGCTGCAACGCGGCGTGGTGACCAAGGGTGACTGGGTGATCCTGACCAAGGGTGACAGCTACACCACCCAGGGCGGCACCAACACCATGAAAATCCTCCACGTCGGCGACCTGCTGGTCTGACCCGGACACTGGAAACGAAAAAGCCGCCCTTCGGGGCGGCTTTTTGATTCTCGGGCTTCTTGCAGGAGCGAATTCATTCGCGAAGCAGGCCGCAGGCCCGCCAGTCACTCCTGCTGGGGCGGCTCCGCTGCCAATCGCGAATGAATTCGCGCCCACAGGAAAAACTGCAAGCGTTCGTCCATTACACGAATTTCGAGAAATCCGGCTTGCGACGCTGGGTGAAGGCCGACAGCGCTTCCACCGCTTCCGGAGAACGCAGGCGCTCGCTGAACAACTCGCCCTCCTCCGCGATCACCCGGCGCAGCTCCTCACGGCCCGGCGCCTGCATCAGGCGCTTGCTCACCGCCAGGGCCGAGGGCGCCAGGTCTAGGAAGCGCAGCGCCGCCTCTCGGGCGCGGGCCAGGGTCACGGCGCCGTTTTCCAGGGCTGCGTTGGCAATGCCCCAGCTGGCGGCTTGCTCACCGGTGAAGCCTTCGCCCAGCAGCAACAGCTCCGCGGCCTTCGCGTGACCGAGCAGGCGCGGGAGGATCAGGCTGGAACCGAATTCGGGGCAGAGGCCAAGATTGACGAACGGCATCTTCAGTTTGGCGTTGCAGCTCACAAAGACCAGGTCGCAATGCAGCAGCAGGGTGGTACCGATGCCCACCGCCGGGCCACTCACGGCCGCCACGATCGGTTTGGGGAAATCGAACAGCGCGCGCATGAACTGGAACACCGGGCTGTCCATCCCGCTCGGCGGCTCCTGCAGGAAGTCGACGATGTCGTTGCCGCTGGTGAAGCACTCCTCGGTACCGGTGATCAGCACGGCGCGCACTTCGCGATCGTCCCGCGCCGCGTCCAGCACTTCGGCCATGCGGCTGTACATGGCGCGGGTCAGGGCATTCATCTTGTCCGGGCGGTTCATGCGCAGCGTCAGCAGGCCCTGCTCGCGCTCGACCAGAATGTGCTCGCTCATGGCAACTCCTCGATTGGTATTGGCCCGCGGCGTCAGGCGTCGCGGGTCAGGAAGGTATCGGCCAGCAGTTGATTACGGGGCAGACCGGCCAGATAAAGCCGGCGCGCGAACTCCTCGACGCTGGCGGGGTGGCCGCAGAGTAAGGCGATGGTTTGCCGCGAAACAAGACGGAATTGCGCCAAAACCTCTGGCAGCTCGGCCGGCGTGATCAGTTGGACGACAAGCCCGGAATGGGCTGCAGCCATCTCTGTGAGGGATTTGGCCAGATAATGCCCACTGGCGTCATGGGCCAGATGAATGATGCGGATGGGGCCCTGATGATGATTTCGCAGTGCTTCCCGCAGCAGCCCCCAGAGCGGCGCCAGTCCAGTGCCTGCGGCAAGGAACAACAGCGGCCGGCTGTCCCAGGAAGGATCGTAGTGCAGCGCACCGCCGTGGAGTTCACCAAGGCGCAGCTTGTTCCCCGGAACCAGGCGCCGGGCCCTGTCGCTGAACAATCCGGGCTTGCGGCAATCCAGGTGGAATTCGAGGAAATCGTCGAAACCAGGCAGGCTGGCCAGGGAATAGGGCCGGGCGACGCCCTCGTCATTCCACAGCAGGAGATGCTGGCCGGCGCTGTATCGCAGTGGCCGTGACGGCGCGAGTCGAAGGCGCAGGACATCCGGGGCCGGCCAGTCGACGCAGACGACTTCGGCTTCCACGCCATCGCGCGCCGGATCGAACACCTCCACCACCAGATCCTGCACCACCAGGCACTGGCAGGACAGCCGCCAGCCCTCGGCGCGCTGGAAACTGTCCAGCGCTTCCGGCCTGGCATCTGCCGGCTCGCCCGAGAGGCATCGCACCAGGCAGGCATGGCAGCTACCGGCCCGACAGCTGTAAGGGACCTTGCAGCCCCCGGCGTTCAGGGCATCCAGCAGGTTGCTGGCAGGTGCTACGGTCCAGCGTTTTCCAGCGACTTCGAGTTCAGGCACCCTGGCCCTCCCAGGCGGCATCGCAACGGTTACGTCCGCCGCGCTTCGCCCGATAGAGTGCCTGATCCGCACGCTGCAACGCATCATCCAGATCGTCCCCGGCAGACAGCAGGGTCATGCCCGCCGAAAGGCTCAACCGCTCCACCTGTACCCCTACCGGCTCCGCGCTGGTGAAGGCCTCGCGCAGGCGCTCGCAGCACGCAGTGAGGCGATCCGCATCGCAACCGGGCAGCAGCAGGACGAACTCCTCGCCGCCGTAGCGCGCCAGCACATCTCCGTCCCGCAGGCAGGCACGCGCCACCGCGGCGAAGGTCTGCAGCACCCGATCGCCGGCGGCATGGCCGTGAACGTCGTTGATTCGCTTGAAATGGTCGAGATCGATCAGCGCCAGACCGTGCTGGCGATTCGGCGCCAGGTTATCCAGCTCGCGGCTGGCAAGGCGCAGGAAATGGCGCCGGTTGAACAACCCGGTCAGCTCGTCCGTGGCGACCAGGTCTTCCAGCTGGCGCATCATGCCGCGCAGGGTGTCCTGGTGGGCCTGCAGGGCGAAGCGGCGCTGGCGCATGCGCTGACGCAGCGCCTGGACGTAGCTGCCGAAGAGGCTCAACCAGACCATCAGCACGAAGAGCACGCAGACCTGCAGCAGCGCCAGGGCCGGGTCGGCCAGCTGCATCTGGTAGGCCTCGTACAGGTTGAGGCCGGCGAAGGCGAAGAAGCCGATGGCAGCACATCGGGCGAATACCCTGGGCTTCAGCTGAAACACACCGAACATCATGATCAGCACGTAGACCGCCAGCAGGGTGCCCCGCGCGTTGTCGACCATGGACATCAGCCAGGTGTTCCAGACCAGGGCGAGCAGCACCTGGGGTTCCGTCAGGCTGGGGTCGGAGAAACGCAGGTTGCGGCCGCTGATGAACAGCCAGAACAGCGTTAACTGGGACAGGGCAACGAGGCCGGAACCGATCAGGGCAGTGCTCACCGAAACCCGGAGCAGTCCGCCCAACATGGCGATCCAGCACAGCAGCAGTACCATCGAGTAGGTAGCCACGGCCATACCGAAGCGCTTCAACAGCAGACTTTGCAAGGCTCTATGGCTGACCCGCTGGCTGGATGGGCTCATGGGCTCCTTCCCGTAATGGCACCATGCCTTCAATGTACGCTTGTGATCACAGATTGCCTAGTACGTAGGAAACGTCCGACAACCGACCAAGGTCGATTACCGGCGACTGTGCCCGACGGGCCCCACGCGCTATACTGCCGCGCCTTTTTAGCCTGCAAGCGCGCCGGGTCGTGGTCCGGCGCTTCCCTGATGTTCCCTCCAAGAGGAGCGCCCACATGACCGTGATCAAGCAAGATGATCTGATCCAGAGTGTCGCCGACGCCCTGCAATTCATCTCCTACTACCACCCCGTGGATTTCATCCAGGCCATGCACGAGGCCTATCTGCGTGAAGAATCGCCCGCCGCGCGCGATTCCATGGCGCAGATCCTGATCAACTCGCGCATGTGCGCCACCGGCCACCGCCCGATCTGCCAGGACACCGGTATCGTCACCGTGTTCGTCCGCGTCGGCATGGACGTGCGCTGGGATGGCGCCACCATGAGCGTGGACGACATGATCAACGAGGGTGTGCGTCGCGCCTACAACCTGCCGGAGAACGTCCTGCGCGCCTCCATCCTGGCCGACCCGGCGGGCGCCCGTAAGAACACCAAGGACAACACCCCGGCGGTCATCCACTACTCCATCGTTCCCGGCAACACCGTGGAAGTGGACGTGGCGGCCAAGGGCGGCGGTTCCGAGAACAAGTCGAAGATGGCCATGCTCAACCCGTCCGACTCCATCGTCGACTGGGTTCTGAAGACCGTCCCGACCATGGGCGCCGGCTGGTGCCCGCCGGGCATGCTCGGCATCGGCATCGGCGGTACCGCCGAGAAGGCCGCTGTGATGGCGAAGGAAGTCCTGATGGACCCGATCGACATCCACGAGCTGAAAGCTCGCGGCCCGCAGAACAAGATCGAGGAAATGCGCCTCGAACTGTTCGAGAAGGTCAACCAGCTGGGCATCGGCGCCCAGGGCCTGGGCGGCCTGACCACCGTGCTCGACGTCAAGATCATGGACTACCCGACCCACGCCGCTTCGCTGCCGGTCTGCATGATCCCCAACTGCGCCGCCACCCGTCACGCCCACTTTGTGCTCGACGGCTCCGGCCCGGCTGCCCTGGAGGCCCCGCCGCTGGATGCCTACCCGGAAATCGTCTGGGAAGCCGGCCCGTCCGCGCGCCGCGTCGACCTGGACAAGATCACCCCGGAAGAAGTGCAGAGCTGGAAGCCGGGTGAGACCCTGCTGCTCAACGGCAAGATGCTCACCGGCCGCGACGCCGCGCACAAACGCATGGTCGACATGCTGAACAAGGGCGAAGAACTGCCGGTGGACCTCAAAGGCCGCTTCATCTACTACGTCGGCCCGGTCGATCCGGTGCGTGACGAGGTGGTTGGCCCGGCCGGTCCGACCACCGCGACCCGCATGGACAAGTTCACCCGCCAGATCCTGGAAAGCACTGGCCTGCTGGGCATGATCGGCAAGTCCGAGCGTGGCCCCATTGCCATCGAAGCGATCAAGGACAACAAGGCCGTGTACCTGATGGCCGTCGGCGGCGCCGCCTACCTGGTGGCCCAGGCGATCAAGAAGTCCAAGGTCCTGGCCTTCGCCGAACTCGGTATGGAAGCCATCTACGAGTTCGACGTGAAGGACATGCCGGTCACCGTCGCCGTCGACACCAACGGCGAGTCGGTCCACATCACCGGCCCGGCGATCTGGCAACAGAAGATCGCCGAGAACCTGGCGGTGGAAGTGAAGTAAGCCTTCACCTTCGCTGAATGAAAAAGCCCGGCCATGTGCCGGGCTTTTTATTGGGTGGGTATTTCAACAATCAAGGCACATGGCTAGCATCACGAACCAGAATCACGACCAAGGAAGGAGGTTCCTGTGAAGTCAGCGATGATCCTGCTGATCGCCATTGCCCTGAGTGGCTGCAATGCCCTGTTAAGCCCGCAACTGAATAGCGCCTACGCCGGTAAGGATGCCGGACAGGCGGTTATCGGAATCAGCGCGGCAGCGGGTACCGAGTATTCCTTCTACCGCTTCTACTACAAGCGTTCTGCCTTCAACGCCGGCGACCAGGTCGAGCAAGGGAACTTCACCTTCGATCAGTCCACCTTGCCATTCAGCAAACCGGAATATCGGAATGAGCAGGAAGAAGGCGCTGTACTTACTGCCCGGCTTGCTCCTGGAGAGTACGAGTTGTTCAGCGTCCTCACCCAACAGGGCACAGGTGGGGCGGTTATTCACTACACCCCCAACGCTCCATTCTCGATCCGCTTCACCATCCTGCCCGGCGCCACTACCTACCTCGGGCACTTCCAGGCATATGCCACGGAGGGCCAGAACCCTGCTGGAGCCACCAAAGTCGGGCCGCCGATCTTTCTGATCGAGGATCGTCAGGAGCAGGATCTTGCACAGGCCCGTAAGCGCAACCCGGACATACCTGGCAAGGTCGAGAACGCCACCCCGAATCCCACGCTCTTGCAGCGAGACTACTTCGTCGACAAGGTCCCGCAGGAAATCCTCGACAAGCAACGTGGCCGGGTAAGCATGCAGGAGTTCCTCTGGGGCGGTTGAGGTGTCGATGGACCAATCGAATGCCAGGCTCTTGTAAGTTGTGGCAGAGCGGAGCGAAGCCCAACAACGTTGCGTTGGGCTTCGAAAGCTCAGCGACAACCTACAAAAGCTGTGCCTGGCCGAACTGCTCCGGCCAGTCACGCCGGGTGAATACCTGCCCCTCCGCGCGCACCCGGCGTACCTCCTCCAGATCCAGGTCGCAGATCAGCCACTGGCTGGTTGCCGGACAGAGTTCGAGGCTTTCGGCGATCACGCCGTTGCTCGGCATGCCGTAGTCCGGCGGCACGTAGAGGCCGGCACGACCGATGTTTTCGTCCAGCGCCGGGGACCAGGGGGCGAGCCCCACCGTAGGCGACTGCAGCACGGCGATCTGGTTCTCCAGCGCGCGGGCTTGCGCGCCGATGCGCACGCGGTTGTAACCGGCCTCGGTGTCGGTGCAACTGGGAGCGAGGATCAGGTCGGCGCCGCTTTCGGCCAGGGTGCGGGCGAGCATGGGGAATTCGTTGTCGTAGCAGATCAGGATGCCCAGACGGCCGAGGGCCGTGTCGAACACCTTGAGTCCCTTCCCTGCCTCGATGCCCCATTGCTCGCGCTCGAAACGGGTCATGATCAGCTTGTCCTGGAAGCCCAGTTCACCGCCCGGACCGAACAGCCAGGCGCGATTGCGGAACCGTCCATCGGCATCGCGCACGGGCAGGCTACCGGGTTGCAGGTAGACGCCAAGCTTCGCCGCGATACCCGCGCACAGCGCCCGCCAATCCTGAAGCAGGGGCTGGATACCGGCGATGGACGCCTGCAGGTCAGCACGCTCATCCGGCGGCAGTTGACCGGCCAGCACCAGGCCGGCGTACTCCGGCAACACCAGCAGCTTCGCGCCGCCCAGGGCGGCTTCGGTGCAGAGTCCCTCCAGGTGGGCGGCATAGGTATCCCAGCGTTCATGGAGCTCGATGGCGTACTGGCAGGCCGCAATCCTGATCATCGGGTGATCTCCTTGAGCCAGAAGGACATGGGTTTGGCCGACTCGGTATCTTCGTCCAGGTCACGCCAGTGGTACTCGGTGCGCAGTTCCGGGTGGTGGCGATAACCGCGCCGCGCCCAGAACTCGTTCAGGGGCTGGTAGCCGGGTGGGCGTCGCGGATGATCGGCCGGACGCTCCACCGCGCAGAAGGCGCAGTGGTCGAAGCGCGCCAGGCGCCGCGCATAGCCTTCGCGCTCGGCGAAGAAGCGCACGCCCAGGCCGCTGCCCCGGTACTCGGGCAGCAACACCGACTCGCCGAAATAGAAGATGCGCTCCGGCACCCAGCCCTGTTCGCGGAAAGGCCGCTGGAATTCCTCGGTTTCGTCCGCCATCGGCAGGCCGGTGGAGGCTCCCACCACCCGCCCGCCATCCAGCGCCAGCACGAACAGGCTTTCCTTCGACTCGGCATAGGTAGAGAGATAGCGCGCTTCATAATCCAGCGTGCCGTCATAGAGATAGGGAAACTCGCGGAACACCGTCAGGCGAAGGCGCGCGAGGTCATCGATATGGGGCGAGATGGCGCCGCCTTGAAGAAGTCGGATCTGCATGGGAGCGGTCGTTCTGGGGAAGTGGATGACGCCCCTGGCTAAGCCGGGCCTGGGTCAAGAACCTATCATGCCGGTCACGTACCGACTGACCTCTTTGCGACAGGAACCCAGCCATGACCGCTATCGAACTGGTGCAAGCCTATTACGACGCCTTCAACGCCGGCGACATGCCGGCCTTCCTCGCCCTGCTCAGCGAGGACGTGGTGCACGACATCAACCAGGGTGAACGCCAGCAGGGCAAGGCCGCTTTCGCCGCCTTCATGGACAAGATGAATCGCTGCTACAAGGAGCGCCTTTCGGACATCGTGGTCATGCAGAGCGCCGACGGCAGCCGCGCCGCCGCCGAGTTCGTGGTGCACGGCCAGTATCTGGCCGACGATGAGGGCCTGCCGCCGGCCAAGGGGCAGACCTACGTGCTGCCGGCCGGCGCCTTCTTCCATATCCACTGCGGCAAGATTGCCCGCGTGACCAACTATTACAACCTCAACGACTGGGTCGAACAGGTCTGCTGAAAACAGCCTGCTGCGCGTCGGCGCTACGGCGTCATAAACAGCCTCGAAATGCTCATTTACAGTCGTAAACTCGCGTGCGAGCCCAGTCCGTCTTCTCGGCTGTTCATGCCGTGCCTCGCTTCAGCTCGCGACGCTGTGACATGTCCGTCAAGTATTCACCCGCGCCTTCGGCAGCTCGACCACCGTGGCGCGGCGCTGGGCCAGGTAGCGGGTGCAGCTCACCCGCAGGAAGGACGCGAAGTTGACCACCTCGCCCCGGTACTCCATCACCTCGTCGTAGAGCTTGGCGATGAGCTGGTTGGTGGTCATGCCGTCCACCTCCGCGATTTCCCGCAAGATGTCCCAGAACTGGTTCTCCAGGCGCAGCGTGGTGACCACGCCTCGGATGCGCAACGAGCGCGAGCGGGACTCGTAGAGAATGGGGTCGGCCTTGACGTAGAGCTCGCACATGGCGCGCCTCCTGTTTTTTGGCTATGCGGGATCAATTGGGCCAGGCAGGTTGGCGCAGAGCGCAGCGAAGCCCGACACACTCGATGTTGGGCTTCACACATCTCAGCCACAACCTGCGATCACGGCTCGATCTTCGTCCCGAGCAGCTTGAGGAAACCTGCCAGCCAGGCGGGGTGGGCCGGCCAGGCCGGAGCGGTCACCAGATTGCCCTGGGTATGGGCGGCGTCCACCGGGATATCCACATACTGACCACCGGCAAGTTTCACTTCCGGGCCGCAGGCCGGGTACGCGCTGCACTCGCGGCCCTCCAGCACGCCGGCGGCCGCCAGCAACTGGGCGCCATGGCAGACGGCGGCGATAGGTTTGCCGGCCTGGTCGAAGGCCTTCACCAGTTCCAGCACCCTGGCGTTGAGGCGCAGGTATTCGGGAGCGCGTCCGCCGGGGATCAGCAGGGCGTCGTAGTCCTCCGCCCGGACCTTGGCGAAATCGAAGTTGAGGGCGAAGTTGTGCCCCGGCTTCTCGCTGTAGGTCTGGTCGCCTTCGAAATCATGGATAGCGGTGCGCACGGTCTGTCCGGCGACCTTGTCCGGGCACACGGCGTGTACCGCATGGCCGACCATCAACAGGGCCTGGAAGGGCACCATGGTTTCGTAGTCTTCGGCGTAGTCGCCGACCAGCATCAGAATCTTCTTCGCGGCCATTGCTCATCCTCCTGAATTGGAAGCCCCGGGGCTTCAAAGGTTAGCCAATTATCCCCGGCACCCTTCGCCCCCGGGTAATAGGCCCCTACTACAGGATGGATGGCGGGGTCAGATGCCGATCTTGTCCAGCGCCCGCCCCACTCCGCGCCAGAACCCAACCTGGGGCCGCACCACTTCACCGTTGGCGGCTACGCGCTGGCTCGGCTGGACCTGGCGGGTGGCGGCGATCTCCTGGCTGCCCAGGGACTCCGCCACCAGTTGCAGCGGTCCATTGCCGGCACCTTGCTGCTCGCTATTCTTCGGCGGCGGGTCCAGTTCGTCGTAGCGCAGGTAATAGGTGCGTCCGGCAGAAGCTTCCAGGGCGAAGGAGCTGATGAGGGTGAAATCCAGCGGGCCATCGGCCAGCAGCGTCCAGTAGCTGCCGAACAGAGGTCGACGCATTTCCAGTTTGTAGCTGGCCGCGTCGAACTCCAGGGCCAGGTGGCCGTTGCTCGGCAGGCTGCCGATCAGCTCGTTGTTGAGGAAGATGCCGGGAGCTTCCAGTTCCTGATCGGCCCATTCGCTTTGCGGGCGATAGAGGTAGACCAGTGCATGCTCGCCGTCGCTCGGCGCGGAAGGCTGGAATTCAGGCCCTTCGGTCGCGCCGAAGAAGGCGCCGGGGGTGGAACAGCCGCCCAGTACGGAGCACAGCAGCAGGATCAGCAGGTGTCGGCGGCCCATGCAGCCACTCCCTCTTGTTGTCGTGGAGCAAGCCTAGCCCGGCCGCGAGCCACATACACCCGACCAAAGTGCGGCCCGGCGGCCGGGCGTTGGGGCGAAAAAAGGCCTCAGCGGCGACGATCGAGGAGGTTCACCACCAGCCGGTCCAGCCAGCCCCAGAGGCGCTGGCGCAGGCGTTTCATCAGCGGGCGCGCGTGCCAGTCGTCCATGGTGATCTCGCGGCTGTCGGAGAAGTCCTGGCGCATGCAGGCGTCCACCGCCAGGGTGAAGTTCGGGTCCAGTGCTTCCAGGTTGGCTTCCAGGTTGAAGCGCAGGTTCCAGTGGTCGAAGTTGCAGGAGCCCACGCTGACCCAGTCATCGGCCAGCACCATCTTCAGATGCAGGAAGCGCTGCTGGTACTCGAAGATGCGCACCCCGGCGCGCAGCAGCCGCGGGTAGTAGCGCTGGCCGGCGAAACGCACCGGTGGGTGGTCGGTGTGCCGGCTGGTGAGCAACAGGCGCACCTCGACCCCCCGACGCGCGGCCTTGATCAGCGCGCGGCGAACCTTCCAGCTCGGCAGGAAATAGGGCGTCGCCAGCCACACGCGGTTGCGCGCCGTGCGAATGCTGCGCACCAGCGAACGGACGATGTCGCGGTGCTGGTTCGCATCGGCGTAGGCCAGCCTGCCGAGCCCCTCCCCCACCGCCGGATAGGGCGGCAGATGGGCCAGCCCCGGTGCCTCGCCCGGTTTCCAGGGGCGACGGCCGAGGCTGGCCAGCCACTGGTAGTCGAAAATGAGTTGCCAATGCGCCACCAGCGGTCCCTCGATGGCCACCATCACTTCGTGCCAACGACTGGTCTCCTGGCTCGGGTCCCAGAACTCGTTGGTGGAGCCTGTGCCGCCAATGAACGCCTGGCGATCATCCACCACCAGGATCTTGCGGTGGTCGCGGTACAGGTTGCTGAAGCCACGCCGCCAGCGCAGCGGGTTGTAGAACTGCAGCATCACCCCGGCCTC
Organism: Pseudomonas lalkuanensis; assembly: GCF_008807375.1. Lineage (NCBI taxonomy): Bacteria > Pseudomonadati > Pseudomonadota > Gammaproteobacteria > Pseudomonadales > Pseudomonadaceae > Metapseudomonas > Metapseudomonas lalkuanensis. The sequence continues at coordinate 4,868,822 of NZ_CP043311.1, forward strand.
GACCAGGCGCTCGCGCAAGACCGCGCCCAGCTTCAGGCAGCCGAAGTCATCGAACAGGCAGCGCACCCGCACGCCGCGTGCGGCGGCCACGCACAGGGCATCCACCAGGGCCTGGCTACAGCGGCCGTCCTCCACCAGGTAAAGCTCCAGCGCGACCTGATGCTCGGCCCGGGCGATGGCGGTGAGCATGGTCGGAAAGAACTGCGGGCCGTCGATCAACAGCTCGAAGCGGTTGCCGGACTTCCAGGGGAAAATCTGCCCCATCAGCGCTCCGTGAAGATCAGCACGGCGCCCACCGGCACCGACAGACTGATGCCGGGCAGGCCGGCCACCTTGCGCAGGCCATCCAGTGCCGTGGCCAGGCCGTAGTCTTCGACCTGCAGCACCAGCGGCGCCAGGGTCACCACCTGGAAGCGATGGTCGTCCAGGCGCGTGGCCAGGAGTTCGGCGCGGTATTGCTGGGCCTTGTCGCGAATCTTCACCGTCAGCGGCAGGCCCAGCTCCAGCTGGGCGCCAGGGGCCAGGTCAGTGATGGGACGCAGGTCGAGCTGGGCGGTGATCTCCGCCTCGGGGTACTTGGCGATCTCGAAGAACTGGTCACGCAGGCGCTGGTCACGCAGCGGAACCCCGGTGCTCACCGATTCCAGCTCGACGCGCAAGTGCGCCTTGCCTTCCTTGCCGATCTTGCCGTGCAGGGTGAGGAAGCGGTGCACCTCGGAAATGCTGCCGGCCTTGGTGGAGATGAAGGAGATGCGCGACGACTCGTTGTCCAGGTACCAGCTGGCCTGCACCGGCAGGGCCAGGGCGCCTAGCAGGGCAATGAGGGGGCGTATCGATTTGTGCATGCGGGCTTCCTTTGGCATGTCGCTGACGGCCGGAAGACTGCGGCCGGACTCCATTGGTCACACGAATCGCCGCGGGGTTCCGCATGGAGCAGACCCGACGGACGGACAATGGATGCAAAGCTACCAGAGGAAAGACGATTGGTGGGCACGGCGCCAGAACAGCCGGGACGAATCGATTAGCTCGTAACGCCCCAGTGGTAGCGATTTCAATCGCGATTGCAATCGCGATTGCAATCCGAAGGGCTGCCTTCAATACCCATGGGTTGCTGCGCTGCCCTTTCGCGAATGAATTCGCTCCCACAGACCCGAGGCCCATGCCGAATGTATTCCCCCCTGCCTGAGCCCTACCCGAACCAATAACGAAAAAAGCCCCGACCTGGCGGCACGAGGCTTCTTTCGCGGCAGTGGGCTGTTACAGGCGCGGGTAGTCGATGTAGCCCACCGGGCCCTTGGCGTAGAACAGCTCGGGGCGCGGCTCGTTCAGCGGGGCATCCAGGCGCAGGCGCTCGGGCAGGTCGGGGTTGGCGATGAAGGGAATGCCGAAGGCCACGGCGTCGGCCTTGCCGCTTGCCAGCCAGGCGTTGGCGCTGTCCCGGGTGAAGCGCTCGTTGGCGATGAACACGCCACCGAAGGCTTCCTTCAATTGCGGCGCCAGACTGTCCTCGCCCTCCTTCTCGCGAGCGCAGAGGAAGGCCACGCCACGCTTGCCCAGTTCCCGGGCGACATGGCCGAAAGTGCCGGCCAGATCGGAGTCGCCCATGTCATGGGAGTCGGCACGCGGCGACAGGTGCACACCTACTCGGCCAGCGCCCCACACCTTGATCGCGGCATCGGTGACTTCCAGCAGCAGGCGGGCACGGTTCTCGACCGAGCCGCCGTACTGGTCGGTGCGCTTGTTGGTGCCGTCCTGGAGGAACTGGTCCAGCAGGTAGCCGTTGGCGGCGTGGATTTCCACACCGTCGAAACCGGCAGCCTGGGCATTCTCGGCACCGATGCGGTAGGCCTCGACTATGTCGGCGATCTCTTCGGTTTCCAGGGCGCGCGGCACCGGAAAGTCACGCAGCGGACGCAGCAGGCTGACGTGGCCCTTGGCGGCGATGGCGCTGGGCGCGACCGGGGCTTCGCCGCCCAGGTAGCTCGGGTCGGAGATGCGGCCCACGTGCCACAGCTGCAGGACAATCTTGCCGCCGTTGGCGTGCACCGCCTTGGTGATATTGCTCCAGCCCTTCACCTGCTCGTCGGACCAGATGCCGGGGGTATCCGGGTAGCCGACGCCCAGGGGCGTGACGGAGGTGGCTTCGCTGATGATCAGCCCGGCGGACGCGCGCTGGGTGTAGTACTCGGCCATCAGCGCGTTGGGCACACGGCCCTCGTCTGCGCGGCAGCGGGTCAGGGGAGCCATGATGATGCGGTTGGCGAGTTCCAGGTCGCCGATCTTGATCGGGTCGAAGAGCGTGGGCATGTCGTTTACCTCGGGTCAGTCGAGAGCCGCTTGCAGCTCGGGATTACGGTTGCTGAAGGTGAGCAGGGTCGCCAGCAGGGCGAGGATCGCCAGTACTGCAGCGGCCAGGGGAACGCTGGTGAGGCCGAATCCGTGGCTGATGACCAGGCCACCGACCCAGGCGCCGAGAGCATTGCCCACGTTGAAGGCGCCGATGTTCAAGGTGGAAACCAGGTTCGGGGCGTCACTGCCGAAATTCACCACGTTGACCTGCAGGGCCGGCACCGCGGCGAAGGCGGCCGTGGCCCAGAGGAACAGGGTGATCTCCGTGGGAATCAGGCTTGCGCTGGTCCAGGTCAGGACGCTGGAGGCGACGGCCAGGGCGACGAACACGCCCATCAGCGTCTGCGCCAGCTTCCAGTCAGCCAGGCGGCCACCGATCACGTTGCCCAGGGTCAGGCCCAGGCCGATCAGCAGCAGGCTCCAAGTCACGCCTCGGGGCGAAACGCCGGTCACGTCGCCGAGCAGCGGCGCGACGTAGGTGAAGATGCAGAACACCGCGGCGGAGAACAGTACGGTGGTGGACAGCGCCAGCCAGAGCCCGGCACCCCGCAGGGCGGCGAACTCGGCGCGGATGTCGGAGGCCTCTTCGTCATCCTGGCGCGGCAGCACACGCCAGAGGCCGATCAGCGCAGCGATGCCGATCAGGGTCACGGCCCAGAATGTGGAGCGCCAGCCGGCGACCTGGCCCAGGGCGGTGCCCAGGGGCACACCAAGCACGTTGGCCAGGGTCAGGCCGGTGAACATCAGGGCCACGGCCGAGGCCTTGCGGTTGGCCGGCACCAGGCTGGCGGCGACCACCGAGCCGATACCGAAGAAGGCGCCGTGGCAGAGTGCGGTAACGACCCGCGCCAGCATCAGCAGGCCGTAGTTGGCGGCGATGGCGCAAAGCAGGTTGCCGATGATGAACACGCCCATCAGCACCAGCAGGGCGCGCTTGCGTGGCAGCTTCGAGGTGACCATCGCCATGAACGGCGCGCCGATGGCCACGCCCAGGGCGTAGCCGGTGACCAGCCAGCCGGCACCGGGAATGGATACGCCGAGATCAGTGGCCACCTCGGGCAGCAGGCCCATGATGACGAATTCAGTGGTGCCTATCGCAAACGCGGACAAGGCGAGGACGAGAAGCGCAGTAGGCATGGGCCTGCTCCTTGGAAATGTCGGGTTGTAGGCAGGTGCTGCAGTTACAGCTCGTCGCTCATCTGGCGAAGAAATTCAGCGATGACGGCTTCATTGCGTTTGAAGAAGTGCCATTGGCCCACCTTGCGGCTCGTGACCAGGCCGGCGCGCTGCAAGGTCGCCAGGTGCGCCGAGACGGTGGACTGGGACAGCCCGCAGCGCTGGTCGAACTTGCCGGCGCAGACGCCGATTTCAAACGGGTGGTCCTGCTCGACGAAGTACTTCTCCGGGTCCTTGAGCCACTGCAACATCTCCCGTCTGACGGGATTGGCGAGTGCCTTGATGATTTCGTCGAGGTCGATGGATGTGCTCATGGCGGTGGATTCGTATATCGAGATGGAACGAACTTTATATCGGGAAAGAACGATACGGGATCGTTTGTGCCGATAGTCATCATCGACCGCCATGATAAAACCGTCTCTGGGTTAAGCTCGGCCCATGAACTACCTCGCCCACCTCCATCTCGGCGGCTCCCAGCCGGCGCAGCTGCTCGGCAGCCTCTACGGCGACTTCGTCAAAGGGCCGCTGGCCGGGCGCTGGCCGACGGATATCGAAGCCGGCATCCGCCTGCACCGGCGCATCGACGCCTTCACCGACGGCCACCCGCTGATCGCCCAGGCCAAGTTGCGTTTCCCCAGTGAGCGGCGGCGCTTCGCCGGCATCCTGCTGGACGTCTTCTTCGACCACTGCCTGGCGCGCGACTGGGAGCGCTACTCCGCCGAACCGCTGGACGCCTTCACCCGCCATGTCTACGACGTGCTGGTCAACGAACCCGCACTGCCTGGACGCCTGGCGCTGATCGCCCCGCGCATGGCCGCCCAGGACTGGCTCGGCAGCTACCGGGAGTTCGAGACCCTGGAACTGGTCATCGCCGGCATGGCGCGGCGCATTTCGCGGCCCGAAGCGCTGGATGGTGCAATGGCCGAACTGGAGGCGCTGTATCAGCCGCTGTTCGATGACTTCCGTCAGTTCTATCCACAGCTCCAGCAATTCGCGGGAACCCAACAAATCCATGGTTGATCTGCATCAAGGGGAGACCGGGGCACCTGCAGTGCAATGGTCTGAGAGACCCGCTATGGAGGTGCCCGATGAAAGCGCTGATGCTGGCGACCGACCTTTCCAACCGTTCCGACCGCGCCATGCGGCGCGCAGCCAGACTGGTCCGGCAATTCGGCTGCCCCTGGTTCATCCTTCACGTCGTCGACGAAGACCAGCCGCAGCTGCGGATCGAACTTGAAGTCGAGCAGGTCCGCCGTTACCTCAATGAACAACTCGACTTCTTCACCGAGCTGGCCGGCCGCACGCCGGAGATCTGGGTGGAAGTGGGCGATCCGGCCAAGCACATCGCCGACTGTACGCGCTGGGCCGACATCGACCTGCTGGTAGTCGGCAGCCATCGCAAGAGCCCGCTGCGCGACATCTTCGTCGGCACCACCCTGGAACGCCTGGTGCGCACCAGCCACGTACCGATCCTGCTGGTGAACAGGGTCGCCGAGGACGACTACCTGGCACCGCTGCTGGCCGTGGACTGCTCACCCGCTTCCGCCCAGGCCGTGCGCGCCGCCAACGAACTGGGCCTGCTCCCCGCCAGCGGCGCCAGGGCACTGCATGCCTTCGACCCGCTGGGCGGCGCCGTGCTGCTGGCGGCAGGCGCCGGAGCGGGCGCGATCGCCAAGGACTTCGCGACCGAACGACATCGCGCCACCGCGGCTCTGGACCAATTCCTGCGCAAGGAAGGACTGGACGCCATGATCGGCCAGCGCCTGATCGAGGAAGGCCTGCCCATGACCGCGCTGCGCCGGGTGCTGGAGCAAGAACCGGTGGACCTGCTGGTGATGGGTACGCGTGGACTGACAGGGGTGAAACGTATGCTGATCGGCAGCGTAGCGGATGCCGCCATGCGCGAGCTGGACTGCGACATCCTCACGGTGCCGCCGATTCGCTGGCCCGACAGCGACAAGGCCTGACCCCATCAGGCGGCCAGGGCCTCGTCTTCCACCTCACCGAAGAGCGCCAGTTGCACGGCGCTCTTCGCTTTCCGGCTCAATTCGGTGCGGGTCAGTCCCTGACTGGTAACCGGTTCGAGCAACCGGATTTCCACTTCGGCCAGATCGCTGCGCAACAGACGCAGCAGGTGCGAGAGCAGATCGTCCTCGCCGATGAAAGGCGCGATCTCGTCGCGCTGGCCATCACGCCAATAACGGATCGCCACCGGCTGCACCGGTACCTGGGTTTCCACGGCACTGGTGAGAAGGCGGCTGTGGAAAGTCTTCAACAGGCTGCCGTCGGTGGTGGTGCCTTCCGGGAAGATCAGCAGGTGACGCCCATCCCCGAGATGGCGGGCAAGTTGCTGGCCGACCAGACCGCTATCCCCCGAGCCACGGCGGATGAACAGGGTGCCCGCCTTGTGCGCCAGCCAACCGGCCACCGGCCAGGCACGTACCTCGGCCTTGGACAGAAAGGACAGCGGCGCCACGGCGCCGAGCAGCGGGATATCGGTCCAGGACACGTGGTTGCTCACCCAGAGCATGGGCTGCTCCGGCACCCGGCCAGTGACCTGCACGCGAAACGGCAGCGCACCAGCCAGGCGGGCGAGGAACCAGCGGGTCAGGCGCTGTCGGGTGGCCATCAGATCACGACGCCCCAGGCGTTCCAGCACGCCAACCCACAACGCCAGCGACAGGCCAAGGCCGATCACTGCCAGCAGGCGGGCGACGCGGGCGTAGAAACGGACGGACTTGTGCATGCCCGGCCTCAGACCGCAGCCTTGAAATGACGGGCGTAGCGCGGGCAAAGCTCGTCGCGCTTGAGCAGGATGAACACGTCGGCCACCTGGAAGTCCGGGTCCCAGCAGGGCTCGCCGCAGATCTTCGCGCCCAGGCGCATGTAGGCCTTGAGCAGCGGTGGCATCTCGGCGATCACGTTGCCCGGCAGCTCCAGCACCGGCAGCGGGTTCTTCGGCTCCGCGCGCAGGTATTCGGTGCACAGATGCCGCTCGCGCAGGCGCTGCATGATGGCCTGGGCCTGGACGCCGCCGTCCTGCATCGGGATGCTGGCGCAGCCCATCAGGTAGCGGTAGCCGCCCTGGTTCAGCACTTCAGCCAGTTCACCCCAGAGCACGGCGATAGTGGCGCCATTGCGGTAGGAAGCATCGACGCAGGTACGACCGATTTCCAGCACCGGGCCTTGCAGCTCGCCGAGGCCGTGGAGGCTGAATTCCTCTTCGCTGTAGAAGCGGCCCAGGTCACGGGCGGCGTGGTGATCGAGCAGGCGGGTGGTGGCGACCAGCTCTCCGCTGTCCAGGTCGCGCACACCGATATGCTGGCAGTGCGGATCGTAGTCATCCATATCGAGACCGAACTCGGCGCCCTGCAGCTTGGCGTCGAACTCGGCGCTGAACACTCGAAAACGCAGGGCTTGCGCCTCACGCAGCGCAGCAATGCCTTCCAGGCGCTCGGCCTGGAGACGGCGAGGGCTTTTCCCGTTGGGTGCGACGCTGTCGCGGGTCATGGCGATCTGAGTCATGAATAAGCCTCCGTTGGCCGGCTAGATCCCGGTTGCAGCCGGACGATCTTGTTGTGCAAGCTCAGGCTAGGTAGACCCGGTGTCACCCCCATGACGATCCCGTGATGCTTGTATGACATGGGGCCACTGACATCTCGCAACCTCGCACCCACTGTCCTCGAGGAGCCCACAATGCCCTGGCAACGCCTGTTCGAAGCCACTGCCCGCCTGCCCTCCGGCCAACCGCTGGATGACTGGTACGGCGCCCTGCTGGACCGCCTGGGCGAGGTGACGCCCTTCGAACTGGCAGTGCTCGGCGGCAAGCTGGCCGCCACGCCCGGGCTGGCGTTCCTCGCCGGCTACCAGGGTGCCCTGCGCCTGCTCTGGCCTTCGGCGCCGCAGAGCCTGGGCGCGCTGTGCGTGACCGAGAGCCGCAGCGTACGCCCTGCGGACATGCAGACCCGCCTGAGCGGCCTCAGCCTCGCTGGACGCAAGGACTTCGTCACCGCCGGGGATGCCGCCGACTGGCTGCTGGTGGCGGCCCGCGAGGAAACCGATGGCGAATCACCGCGCCTGGCCCTGACCGTGGTGCGCAACGGCTCACCGGGTGTGCGCGTCGAGCAGCTCAAGCCGCTGCCGCTGATGCCCGACGTCCCCCATGCACGCCTGCATCTGGAAGGCGCCCATTGCGAGCGCCTGGCCGGCGATGGCTGGGACGCCTACGTGAAGCCGTTTCGCAGTATCGAGGACCTCCATGTCCTCGCCGCGCTGCTGGCTTGGTTGTACGGTGTGGGCCGCGACAACGCCTGGCCCCAGGACCTGCAATTGCGCCTGCTGGCGTTGCTCAGCGGTGCGGCGGAAGTCTCCCGCCAATGCGCCACGGCACCGGCCATGCACCTCCTGCTGGCAGCCCTCTTCGCCCAGTTCAGGGCGCTCAAGCCGGAACTGGACGCCGCCTTCGCCAGCGGGCCGGAGGATTGGGCGAACCTCTGGAAGCGCGACCAGGGCGTGCTGGACATCGCCAGCGGACCAAGGGCGAAACGGCTGGAAAAGGCCCTGGCAGCAATGGGCATGGCCTGATTTCCCATGGGTTGTGGCTGAGCGCAGCGAAGCCCAACCGACAAGAGCCAGCCATCGACTTTTAGCGGCGCATTCATTCGCGATTGAAATTGCCCCACAAAAAGCACCGCCGGCCAGTGTGAATTGACTCAAGTCAGCACTCGCCCTTCAGAAATGCCTTACATCTGCGCGTCGCTTTTCCCACAGAGGTTTCCATGCGTCGCGAACCCATCGTGCTGTTCGACAACGGCACCCACCAATGCCTGATGTTCGACGATCTGGTCAGCGGCGACGGCGTGCAGTCCAACCAGTTCCTGATTACCGACAACCAGCAGTACCTGCTGCTGGACCCGGGCGGCGACCTGACCTACACCCCGCTGTCGCTGGAACTGTCCAAGCACATTCCGGTGCAGGACCTGACCTACATCTTCGCCTCCCACCAGGACCCGGACATCATCGCCTCCCTGGACAAATGGCTGCTGCACACCCGCGCGAAAGTGATCTGCTCCAAGCTCTGGGCGCGCTTCCTGCCGCACCTGACCGCCAACTACCTGGCCATCAGCCACGGCATCTCCACCTATGACCGCATCATCGCCCTGCCCGACCGCGGACAGTCCATCAACCTGGGCCGCTGCCAGCTCAAGGCGGTGCCTGCGCACTTCCTCCACTCGGTGGGCAACTTCCAGGTGTATGACCCGGTCAGCCGCATCCTCTTTTCCGGCGACATGGGTGCTTCCCTTGTGGAAGACGCCACGCCGGTGCGCGACTTCGTCAACCATGTGCCGAACATGGAAGGCTTCCATCGCCGCTACATGGCCAGCAACAAGGTCTGCCGGCTCTGGGCCGCGATGGTGCGCACCATGGATGTGGAAATGATCGTCCCGCAGCACGGCCGGCCCTTCGTCGGCAAGGAAATGATCAGCGCCTTCCTCTACTGGATCGAGAACCTGGAGTGCGGTATCGACCTCCTCGGGCCGGACGATTACCGGCTGCCACGCTGAACTGACGTATCGCGCCGAATAGCCACACCAGCCGGCACGTTCGGCGCTATTTACCGTCATACGGGCCGTGCTAGGTTGCGCCCTTCGATAAGCAGAAGAGGCCGACCAATGCCCCTCCACCTCCTTCGCCCGCTGGCCCTGGCGCTCGGTCTCGGGGCCGGTCTGGCCCAGGCTGAAACCTGGCCCACCACCGACTGGCAACAAGGCCCCGCCCCCAGCGGCGCCGCAGTCCAGTCCTTCGAGAACTACGCCTTTCCCGAGCGCGATGACAAAGAGCGCAAGGGCGTGCGTACCGACGCCGTCGTGGTAATCCGCGACGGCGAACTCATCTATGAGCACTACGCCGGCCCCACCAACGCCGAGACGCCCCACCTCACCTGGTCGGTGAGCAAGAGCCTGCTGGCCTCCGTGCTCGGCGTCGCCTATGGCGAAGGACGTTTCAAGCTGGACGAACCGGTGGCGCGCTACTACCCGGCCTTCGCCGGCCACGCCAATGTCCACCTCGATGACCTGCTGCACTGGGCGTCCGGCCTCGCCTGGCAGGAGGACTACGAATACGCGCCGCTGAAATCCTCGGTGGTGGCCATGCTCTACACCCGTGGTCGCGGCGACATGGCCGCCTTCGCAGCCGAGCACTCGCTGGATGCCGTACCCGGCAAGCGCTTCCGCTACTCCAGCGGCGATACCAATGTACTGTCCGCCGCCCTGCGCGGAGTGGTGGGCGAGCAGGCCTACGCGGAATATCCCTGGACCGCCCTGTTCGATCCCCTGGGCATCCGCTCGGCGGTGTGGGAAACCGACGCCGCCGGGACCTACGTCGGCTCTTCCTACACCTACCTCACCGCCCGTGACCTGGCCCGCGTCGGCCTGCTGATGCAGCGCGACGGCCGCTGGGGCGAGCGCCAGTTGCTGCCGGCGGACTGGGTCGCCTTCAATCGCAAGCCTTTCGCCGGCTACAAGCCCGATGCTGCCTCTCCGGGCGAAGCCGTGCCCGGTGGCCACTGGTGGCTGAACACTCAGGTGCAGGGCGCGGCGAAACCTTGGCCGGACGCCCCGGAAGACGCCTTCGCCGCCCTTGGTCACTGGGGCCAGGCGCTCTACGTGCTGCCCAGCCAGAAGCTGGTGATCGTGCGCTACGCCGATGACCGCGACGGCAGCTACCGCCACAACGACTTCCTCAAGCTGGCCCTGGCCGCATTCGCCCCGGAGGTGCAGCCATGATCGCCCGTCGCCCCGTCCTCAGCCTGTTCGTGCTGGCGCTCATCCTGCTGGCCGCCACGGCCTGGCAGAACCGCCAGCACCTGGCCGCCTTCCCCGGCATCATCAGCGCCTACACCGCCAAGGAGTACTGCTCCTGCCGCTACGTGATGGGCAACCCGGCCGACTACTGCCAGGGCTACGTGAAGCAATACGTGCCCACCAGCGCTTTCCTCGACGACGCCGAGCACAAGCGCGTGACTGCCAGCGGCCTGGGCCGCAGCAACACGGCGGCGTGGGTCAGCCCGCAGCAGGGCTGCCGGCTGTTGCCCGAGGCAAACAGCACGTTCTGAAGCCGCCACCCATAAAAGAAAGCCCCCGAATCCGGGGGCTTTTTCGTTGAAGCGCCGACCTCAGCGCATGTTGAGCTGCTGCTGCAGGTTCTGCACCTGGCTCTGCAGGGTGCTGATGTTGCGGGTCATTTGTGCGCGGAAGGCATCGAACTCGGCGGTGCTGGCGCCCTGGGACGGCGCCGGGCGGTTGTCCAGCTCGCTTCGCAGTACCAGCAGGTCCTGCTCCAGGCTCTTGATCGCCTGGTTCGGGTTGCCTTGTTTCTTCAACGCTTCCACATCGCTGCCCAGGCCCTTCAGACGGCTGTCGAGCTGAGCCATGTCGCCCTGGGCGGCCTTCAGCTTCACCTGTTCGGCAGCCAGGCCGTCGACCTTGCCATTCAACTGGCTGCCCAACTGGGCGGCAGCGCCCTGGGCCGCCTTGACGTCAGCGGACAGCTGCTCGACGCGCTTGCCCTGGGTGCCCAGCTGGGCATTGGCGGCCTGCTGTTGCTTGGACAGCTCGATCACCTTGGCCTGCAGCTGCTTGAGCTGCAGCTTCACGGACTCATTGCCGGTGGTCATGTTGGATTCGGTGGCGACCACCTTGCCGGAAATGTCCTGGATCCGGCCGGCGGCCTCTTCGCTGATACGGGCGAAGCTTTCCTGGGTGGCGACCAGTTGCTGCTCCATCAGGCTGATCTGCTGGAAGCTCCACCAGCCCAGGCCGCAGAGGGCGACGACCAGGGCGACCACCAGGGCCCAGAGCGGACCGGTGCTGGCGGCCTTGGGTACAGGGGCGGGATTGGCATAGCCGTTGGTGTGACGGTGCAGCGGCTCGGCCACCGGGTGATGGCCGAACTCGTCGCGATCACGGGCATCGGTGGTCAGGCTGGGAACATCATCCAATTCATCGAGAGCGTCATTGCGCATGGGGGGACCTTTGGAGGGAAACGCATAACCGCGAATGGCCGGAAGTATACCGGTTCGCACGGCGGTCTTCAGCGTCGCGCCATGGCGGTGCGGGTTGCACCGCGCGGGGGCGACGCCCCTCGATTGACCACGCCAGAGCCCCGCAGTTCCGGGCCTTCACGTCTGGTACGGGGCTTGCTAGCCAGATGCCAGCCCCCTGCACGGGGCCATGCCAGGAAATCACCATCGGGAGCCGACCGCTCCGTCTGGCTCCGAACACTTCACCGGGAAGGAACGGAGCGCTCTTCGACCATGGGGGAAGAAGGAATGGAATTGACCAAGGCCGTGCTGGATTGCATGCAGACCCTGCGGCGCCAGCTGCGTGAAGAACAGGCTGTGGATATCCGCCTCAGCCAGCCCGACGCTATCCTGTCCATGCTCAATGCCTGCGCCGAATCCCATCGCGACGCGACCCGCGAGCTGGGCGAACATCTCAGCATTCTCACCGGCGTGCGCCTGAAACCGGCGGTCCTCAGCGAAGAAGAATTGGTGCGCAAGTACACCCAGTACGCCGGCCCGCTGCGCGGCTAGGGTTGCTGGGCGCCCCACCAGGCGCAGAACTCGTCCAGCGCCGACCACAGGTTCACCCGAGGCTCGTACTCCAGGTACTGCCGGGCGCGGCTGATGTCCAGTGAGAAGTCCTTGGCCATCACCGCCACGGCCAGCCGGTAGAGCGCCGGCTCCGGCCGTCCCGGCAGCAGCCTGCACACCGACTCGTTGAGCAGCGCGGCGCTGTAGGCCAGGCCATAGGGAACGTGGCGGTTCACCTGCGGCACACCCAGCTTGCGAAACACATAGTTGATCACGTCCCAGATCGGTACCGGCTGGCCATTGCTGATGTTGTAGGCCTGCCCCAGAGCCGGGCCGCTGGCCAGCAGGCCGCTGAGCAGGGCGTCGTTGAGGTTCTGCACACTGGTGAAGTCGACCTTGTTCAGGCCATTGCCGATGATCTTCAGGCGGCCCTTGCGCTGCATGGCGATCAGCCGCGGGAAGATGCTGGTGTCGCCGGCGCCGGTGACGAAGCGCGGGCGGAAGGCGATGACTTCCAGACCGAATTCCTCGGCAGCGAAGACCTTCTGCTCGGCCAGGTACTTGGTGGCGCCGTAGTGGTCGGAGAAACGCTTGGGGACCTGCTCTTCGCGAATGCCCACATGGGAGCGGCCATCGAAGTAGACCGAGGGGGACGACAGGTGCACCAGGCGCCGTACCCGCTGCTTCAGGCAGGCTTCCACCACGTTCTCGGTGACCTGGACGTTGGCCTGGTGGAAGTGCTCGTACCTGCCCCAGACGCCCACGGCGCCAGCGCAATGCACCACTGCATCGACGTCATCGCACAGGCCCAGCACCAGCTCCGGGTCTGACAAGTCGCCCTGAATGAACTCGGCACCGCGCTTGACCAGATGCTCCACGCCTTCCGGACGGCGGCCGTTCACCCGCACGTCGAGTCCCTGCTCCAGGGCGAAACGCGCGAAGCGCCCACCGATGAACCCACTCGCCCCCGTCACCAGAATCTTCATCTATGGTCCCCTGCCATGCGTCGTTATCCCCGCGACTCTAGCAGCCCCGGCGGCAGCCAGGTGTGGCGTCGCGAGCCAATAGAACGACTCTGAACGCAATCCCCGCCCATCGTTCCCGCCGGGCCGTCAACGCTGCAACGGCACCAGCCAGCGGCCCGCTGCGGCCGCCAGATGGTCGGTTAGCAGGCTGAGCAACTCGCCGCCGTGGCGCCAGTGGTGCCAGTAGAGCGGCACATCGATGGGCCGGTCGGGAATCAGTTCCTGCAACTCGCCTCGCGCCAGTTGCGCTCCCACCTGCTGCTCGGGCACCAGTCCCCAGCCCAGCCCACCTTCGGTCAGGCGCACGAAGCCTTCGGAAGAGGGACACAGGTGATGGATGAAGCCACCCTCGACGCCCAGCGCCGCCAGGTAGCGGTGCTGCAACAGGTCATCCGGGCCGAAGACGATTGCCGGTGAACGGGCCAGCGCCTGAGGCGTCACGCCCTTGGGAAAATGCCGTTCGATGAAGGCCGGGCTGGCCAGCGCGCGATAGCGCATGGCGCCCAGCGCCAGGCTGCAGGCGCCGGCCACCGGGCGCTCGGCGGCGCAGACACAGGCCGCGACCTCGCCGGCGCGCATGCGCTTGAGGCCCACTTCCTGATCTTCCACCACCAGCTCCATCAGCACCCGTTGTTCAGCGCAGAAGTCCCCCACGGCGACAGCCCACCAGGTGGCCAGGCTGTCGGCATTGAGAGCGATGCGCAGGCGCTCCGGCAGGCCGCCCTCTTCCAGGGCCGGCACCTGGCGCTGCAGGTCGCGCTCCAGCAGGCGCACCTGCTGCACATGGTTGAGCAGGCGAGTGCCCACTTCGGTGGGGGCCGGCGGCGTGGCGCGCACCAGTACCGGCTGGCCGACCCGCGCCTCCAGCAGCTTGATCCGCTGGGACACCGCGGACTGCGACAGGCCGAGCAACTGGGCAGCCCGCTCGAAACCACCCTGCTCCACCACGGCCGCCAGGGCGGACAGCAACTTGTAGTCGAACAAATCAGTTTTCCTAATGAGAGATCAGCAAGATTCGTTTTCCTTATACATTGCCGCGCCCCAGACTCGCCACATCCCAACCGTCGTATCGAAGGAAGCACCATGGCCGGCGAAACCGCTCTCTCCACCCTGATCCGCAACATGTCGCCGCAGCTCAACTCCGGCCAATACGTGTTCTGCACCCTGGACGACGCCGCACGCCTGCAGGGCAGCGTGCCGCTGGGCAGTATCCGCGAGCAGGAAGGGCTGACGGTGATCCTCGAACGCAGCGAGGCCGATCGCCTGGGGCTGCTCTACGACTACACCGCCGCCTGGATCACCCTCCAGGTGCATTCGTCCCTCAGCGCCGTCGGCCTGACCGCCGCCTTCGCCGCCGCACTGGCCCAGGCCGGCGTGAGCTGCAACGTGGTGGCCGGCTATTTCCACGACCACCTGTTCGTCGCCAGCGAAGACGCCGAGCGCGCCGTTTCCACCCTGCGGGCCCTGGCGGCCAACGCCCAGCCGGAGTGAACGCCATGTGGCAGAGCTACCTGAACGGTCTGTTGATGGCCGCCGGCCTGATCATCGCCATCGGCGCCCAGAACGCCTTCGTCCTGGCCCAGAGCCTGCGCCGCGAGCACCACCTGCCCGTGGCGGCCCTGTGCGTGCTGTGCGATGCGCTGCTGGTCAGCGCCGGTGTCTTCGGCCTGGCGACTCTGCTGGCACAGAACCCCCTGTTGCTCGCTATCGCCCGTTGGGGCGGCGTGGCCTTCCTGCTCTGGTACGGCGTACAGGCGCTGCGTCGCGCCATCAGCCCCAGCGTCCTCGACCAGTCCGCTGATGCCGGCCCCCGCTCGCGCCGCGCCGTGCTGCTGGCGGCCCTGGCGGTGACCCTGCTCAACCCCCACGTCTACCTCGACACCGTGCTGCTGATCGGCTCCCTCGGTGCGCAACAGACGGTCCCCGGTGCCTACGCCCTGGGCGCAGCCAGCGCCTCGCTGGTGTGGTTCTTCGCCCTGGCGCTCGGCGCCGCCTGGCTCGCACCCTGGCTGGCACGGCCGGCCACCTGGCGCCTGCTCGACCTAGCGGTGGCGATGATGATGTTCGGCATGGCGGCACAATTGGTGAACGGTATCTGAGCCAGGAAGGTCCAGATGGGATAGGCGTGCCAGAGCCGCCGGCTATGGCTTAACCACACACTTGCTGCGTGGTTAAGCCCTATGCCCGGTGCTATGATCCGGACTTCGCGGCAAGAATGAGTACGAACTCGCAGCCGCATTCTCGGCCGACCGTGAACGGCCCCGCGCCTTGCGCAAAAATCCCGACCTGATGAAGGAGATAGACATGGCTTTCGAATTGCCGCCGCTGCCTTACGAGAAAAACGCCCTCGAGCCGCACCTGTCCGCCGAGACCCTGGAATTCCACCACGGCAAGCACCACAACGCTTACGTGGTAAACCTGAACAACCTGGTTCCGGGCACCGAGTTCGAAGGCAAGAGCCTGGAAGAAATCATCAAGACCTCTTCCGGCGGCATCTTCAACAACGCAGCCCAGATCTGGAACCACACCTTCTACTGGAACTGCCTGAGCCCGAACGGCGGTGGCCAGCCCACCGGCGCCCTGGCTGACGCCATCAACGCCGCTTTCGGTTCCTTCGACAAGTTCAAGGAAGAGTTCACCAAGACCGCCATCGGCACCTTCGGCTCCGGCTGGGCCTGGCTGGTGAAGAAGGCTGACGGTTCCCTGGCCCTGGCCAGCACCATCGGCGCCGGCGTTCCGCTGACCAGCGGCGACACCCCGCTGCTGACCTGCGACGTATGGGAACACGCCTACTACATCGACTACCGCAACCTGCGTCCGAAGTACGTAGAGGCCTTCTGGAACCTGGTCAACTGGGACTTCGTAGCCAAGAACTACGCTGCCTGAGACCCGCTCCTGCGGTAAGGGAAACCCGGCCAATCGCCGGGTTTCTTCATTTTTGTGCGTCATTCGTCGTCTTGTTGCGGTACAAGGGAAAAATTGTCGGACACCCCCTCAAGCTCGGACCTGTTCGCACCGACATAAAGTCGAGGAGGAAATGAATACGGCGATTCCAGAATTGGCTCGACGTATTGAATAGTGGCATTCACATACTGGCCCTTTGACGGCCAGGGCCTGTTTGCCAATACTCACACCCGTCTGACGCCTGGCGGCATCGAACAAGGAATTTCCATTTGAAGCTGGATCTCAAACACAGCTTGTCACTGAAGCTGCTGCGCGTGGTGCTGCTGTCCGCACTGGTAGTCGGTGTGGTGCTCAGCTGCGCGCAGATCGTGTTCGATGTCTACAAGACACGGCAGGCGGTCTCCAATGACGCCAACCGGATCCTCGGCATGTTCCGCGACCCTTCGACCCAGGCGGTCTACAGCCTGGATCGCGAGATGGGCATGCAGGTGATCGAGGGCCTGTTCCAGCACGAATCGGTCCGCCACGCCTCCATCGGCCACCCCAACGAACCCATGTTGGCGGAGAAGGACCGGCCGCTGATGGAGCTGTCGACCCGCTGGCTGACCGACCCCATCCTCGACAGGGAACAGACCTTCACCACCCAACTGGTCGGCCGCAGCCCTTACAGCGAGTACTACGGCGACCTCAGCATCACCCTCGACACCGCCCCCTACGGCAAGGACTTCGTCACCAGTTCGGTGATCATCTTCATCTCCGGCGTACTGCGCGCCCTGGCCATGGGCCTGGTGCTCTACCTCGTGTACCACTGGCTGCTGACCAAGCCGCTGTCGAAAATCATCGAGCACCTGTCCAGCATCAATCCCGACCGTCCCAGCGAACACAAGCTGCCCATGCTCAAGGGCAACGAGAAAAACGAACTGGGACTGTGGATAAATACCGCCAACGACCTGCTGGCCTCCATCGAACGTAACACCCACCTGCGCCGTGAAGCCGAGAACAGCCTGCTGCGCATGGCCCAGTACGACTTCCTCACCGGCCTGCCCAACCGCCAGCAACTGCAGCAGCAACTCGACCAGATCCTCGACGACGCCGGCCGGCTGCAGCGTCGCGTGGCCGTGCTTTGCGTGGGCCTGGACGACTTCAAGGGTGTCAACGAGCAGTTCAGCTACCAGACTGGCGACCAGCTGCTGATCGCCCTGGCTGACCGCCTGCGCGGCCACAGTGGCCGCCTCGGCGCCCTGGCGCGTCTGGGTGGCGACCAGTTCGCCCTGGTCCAGGCCGATATCGAGCAGCCCTACGAGGCCGCCGAACTCGCCCAGGCCGTGCTGGACGACCTGGAAGTGGCCTTCTCCCTGGAGCAGCAGGAAGTACGTCTGCGCGCCACCATCGGCATCACCCTCTTCCCCGAGGACGGCGACAGCACCGAGAAGCTGCTGCAGAAAGCCGAACAGACCATGACCCTGGCCAAGAGCCGCTCGCGAAACCGCTACCAGTTCTATATCGCCAGCGTGGACAGCGAGATGCGCCGCCGCCGCGAGCTGGAGAAGGACCTGCGCGAGGCCCTCAACAGGGGCGAGATGCACCTGGTCTACCAACCCCAGGTGGACTACCGCGACCACCGCGTAGTGGGCGTCGAAGCACTGCTGCGCTGGCAACATCCGCAGCACGGTTTCGTGCCGCCGGATCTGTTCATCCCCCTGGCTGAGCAGAACGGCTCGATCATCGCCATCGGCGAATGGGTGCTGGACCAGGCCTGCCGCCAGCTGCGCGAATGGCACGACCAGGGCTTCAGCGAACTGCGCATGGCCATCAACCTGTCCACCGTGCAACTGCACCATGCGGAACTGCCGCGGGTGGTGAACAACCTGCTGCAGGTCTACCGCCTGCCGCAACGCAGCCTGGAGATGGAAGTCACCGAAACCGGACTGATGGAAGACATTTCCACCGCCGCCCAACATCTGCTCAGCCTGCGCCGCTCCGGCGCGCTGATCGCGATCGACGACTTCGGTACCGGCTATTCGTCCCTGAGCTACCTGAAGAGCCTGCCGCTGGACAAGATCAAGATCGACAAGAGCTTCGTGCAGGACGTGCTGGAAGACGAGGACGACGCCACCATCGTCCGCGCCATCATCCAGCTGGCGCGCAACCTGGGCATGCAGGTGATTGCGGAAGGCGTGGAAACCGCCGAGCAGGAGGCCTACATCATCGCCCAGGGCTGCAACGAGGGTCAGGGTTACCTCTACAGCAAACCCCTGCCCGCCCGCGAACTCACCCTCTACCTCAAGCAGGCCCGGCGCCTGTCCAACGCGGCCTCCAATCCCGCCACGCTCTGACGCCACCCCGGCTCCGTTGTAGGGGGGCAAACTCATTGGCTATGTCGGCGCTAGCTGATGCCGAGTTGAATGGAACGCTCTAACCCCGGGCCCTCTCCCTGAAGAGGAGAGGGGTGACTCGCGCCGGTGCGGGAGAAATCATCCTGAAGCGACCAGCGGCCTGAAACTGGGCAGAGGCGGTGGAGCAGCGACCCCGCCTCGTCAGGAGGCCGAGCGCAAGCGTTGTAAAACGCAGCGAAGCGAAGTAACAGCCGAAGGCTGGCCCGAAGGGCGAGCGCAGCGAGTCAGGGGACGAGCGGCATGGCTGGCCCCTGGCGCCGTGCCCCGGTGCAACGATGAAGCGAGGGCACCCTGGCGCAGCCGGGGCCGGATGCAGGGGCAAGCCTTTCGGTTCCTTTCTGGCGTTTGAAAAAGGGACTCGCCTGGCAAGGCGAAACCAGAAACATCCGCAGAACTCGGCAAGCAGCCCGGCTCAGCGGTTCTAGCAACCTTAAACGCGGACATGCCCAATTCATTCGCGAAAGGGCTGCGAAGCAGCCCCAAGGGTGGATGACGCTCTTCCCATCCACCGCTTCGCCGCTCCGAACATCAACGGTGGATCAGTGAAGCGCGATCCCCTCTACAAGAGCCCGGTCACCCTGAGCAGGTAGATCGTCGCCACCGCCCCGGCCACGCAAAGGACCGCGCCGAACAGCGCCTGCCAGCGGAAGTGCCGCGCCAGCACGTCTTCGCCATGACTGGAGAGCAGGAAGGGCTGGGATTCCCCGGGACGGCGCATGTGGTTCATCGCCGGCGCCGCACTGGTACGACGATGCCGGTCTTCGGCCTCCAGCTGTGCGGCCAGACGCACGCGGCCCCATTCGGCCTCGTCCAGCTGTCCATCGCCATCGCTGTCGAAGCGCGTCAGGAGGCCGGTGAAGTCACCCTTCCACTCTCGAATCACGGCGCCCTGGGCTGCGTTCAGATCCAGCCCCTGGCGGCCCCCACCGCTGGTGTGGAAGTCACCGATGGCATAGAGCGGCTCCCCGGCATGCAGGCGTTCTTCCGTATAGCGGTACTCGCCGCTACCGATCCAGGCGCCCAGGCCGCTCCTGACCAGCCCACGCGGATGACGTGAAGCCCCCTTCCACACCTCGCGGGTGGACGGTCGCACCTCGGCACCGCGTGGATCGATCAGGCATTCGCCGGTGGCATCGGCCAGGCGCAGCCAGGCATCGCTGACGCCGCTGTCCACCACCCGCCAGGTCTTGTTCTTGCCGCTTTCGCTGTATTCCTCGATCCGATAGCGCCACCACAGGCAGGGCTTGCCCGTCAGCGGTGCGCTGAGCTGGCCGTCCCCCTGCTCGTGCAGGATGCCGTACAGCTCCACGTAGCCCTGGGCGGCGGAGCGGATCTTCGAAGTCGGGGTATCCAGCAGCATCCGCGCCTGCGACAGGCGGCGCAGGCACCACCAGCCGCCACCAGCGAAGGCGCCAAGGCTGAACCCCAGGCTGATGGCCAGCCCGGCGACATCCACGGCCATGTCAGCCGAACAGGCTCTTGAGGTCGACGTCGGCCTTTTCGGCCTCGCTGAATTCCAGCAACTCGGCGGCCTTGAAGCCGAACAGGCCGGCGATGATCACATCCGGGAACTGCTCGATGCGCACGTTATTGAGGTTCACCGCCTCGTTGTACAGCTCGCGGCGGTCGGCGATGCCGTTCTCCAGGCCACTAATGCGCTGCTGGAGAAACTGGAAGCTCTCGTTTGCCTTGAGTTGCGGGTAGTTCTCCGCCAGGGCGAAGAGTTGCCCGAGGCCGGCGCGCAGGCCGCTTTCGGCCTGGCCGAGGGCACCGATATCGCCCTTCTCGCGGGCGCTGGCCACCGCATTGCGCGCGGCGATCACCCGCTCCAGGGTGGTGCGCTCGTGCTGCATGTACTGCTTGCAGGTTTCCACCAGCTTGGGCAGCTCGTCATGGCGCTGCTTGAGCAGCACCTCGATGTTCGACCAGGCCTTTCCGACGCCGTGCTTGAGGCGCACCAGCGCGTTGTAGAGGATCACCGCATAGGCGGCGACGAGTAGCAGGACCACGATCAGGGCGACGCTGGTCAGACTCATGCAGGCTTCTCCTTCAGGCTGCGGGTCATGAGGGCTGCGTCGATTCTAATGGCGTTTGGCCAAGGATGCGGAGACCTCGTACTCAGCTGTTGCAAAACGCCCGATAACAGCCTTTCCAAAAATGAAAATCTTTCGCATTATGTTGCGGTTTTCATTTGCGCAACTTCATATTGCCATCACCCAGAAGCAAAGGACCTCGCCCATGATTCGTAAGCCCCTGGCAGCCGCCAGCCTGCTCGCTGTCGCCATTGCCCTCGCCGGTTGCGGTGACGACAAGAAAGAAGCTGCCGCACAGCAAGCCGCCGCCCCGGCCGCCACCAGCACTGCCGCAGCTCCGGCTGCCGCCGCCAAGGTCGACGAGGCCGAAGCCAAGAAGGTCGTTGCCCACTACGCCGACCTCGCCCTGGCCGTATTCACCGACGCCCACACCACCGGCGTGAACCTGCAGAAGGCCGTTGACGCCTTCCTCGCCAAGCCCGATGCCGACACCCTGAAAGCCGCCCGCGAAGCCTGGCTGGCCGCCCGCGTGCCCTACATGCAGACCGAAGTGTTCCGCTTCGGCAACCCGGTGGTGGACGACTGGGAAGGCCAGCTGAACGCCTGGCCGCTGGACGAAGGCCTGATCGACTACGTCGCCACTGACTACCAGCACGCCCTGGGCAACCCCGGCGCCACCGCCAACATCATCGCCAACACCACCATCCAGGTTGGCGAAGACAAGATCGACGTCACCGAGATCACCGGTGAGAAGCTGGCCAGCCTGAACGAGCTGGGCGGTTCCGAAGCCAACGTCGCCACCGGCTACCACGCCATCGAATTCCTCCTCTGGGGCCAGGACCTGAACGGCACCGGCCCGGGCGCCGGCAACCGTCCCGCCACCGACTTCGTCGTCGGCGAAGGCGCCACCGGTGGCCACAACGAGCGTCGCCGCGAGTACCTGAAGGCCGCCACCGACCTGCTGGTTTCCGACCTGGAATACATGGTCGGCCAGTGGAAAGCCGGCGTTGCCGACAACTACCGCGCCAAGCTGGAAGCCGAACCGGCCGAGTCCGGCCTGCGCAAGATGCTCTTCGGCATGGGCAGCCTGTCCCTTGGCGAGCTGGCCGGCGAACGCATGAAGGTCGCCCTGGAAGCCAACTCCACCGAAGACGAGCACGACTGCTTCAGCGACAACACCCACAACTCGCACTTCTACAACGGCAAGGGCATCCGCAACGTGTACCTGGGCGAGTACAAGAAGGTCGACGGCACCACCCTGACCGGCCCGAGCCTGTCCTCCCTGGTCGCCAAGATCGACGCCCAGACCGACACCACGGTGAAAGCCGACCTGGAAGCCACCGAAGGCAAACTGCAAGCCCTGGTGGACAGCGCCAACAAGGGCGTGCACTTCGACCAGCTGATCGCCGCCGACAACACCGCCGGTCAGCAACTGGTACGTGACGCCATCGCCTCCCTGGTCAAGCAGACCGGCGCCATCGAAGAAGCCGCCAGCAAGCTCGGCATCACCGACCTGAAGCCGGACAACGCCGATCACCAGTTCTGATCGACGCGCTGTCGAGCGATAAGCGGATGCGGCCCAGTGCCGCATCCGCTTTTTTGTGCACGCCGTTTTGCTCATGAATGGGTGCATTCCCTGTGGGGGCGAATTCATTCGCTTAGCAGGCCGCAGGCCCGCCCCATTAGGCTATCGGGGCCGCTGCGCGCCACTTTGCGAATGAATTCGCCCCCACAGATATCGTCCGCCCAACACTCCCCGGCAGACACTTTGCCAAACGCAAATCCCTCTTATTCAAACACCCCAGTCCTGATAAGCTTGCCCGCCTGTTTCTCGCCGACCGGACCCCGCCAATGCTCGCTCCACCGGCCCTTAGCCGCCTGTCGCCCCTGCTGCTGGCCCTCAGTCTCAGTGCCTGTGACGACGCTCCGCGGTTCACCCAGGCCGAACCCGGCGAGCGCCTCTCCGGCGGTGCCACGACGGTCCGCCAGTTCGACCACAACGCCTTCTCCATGCCATCGGCCAACCTGACACCTTCGCGCCGGCTGGATTTCAGCGTGGGTAACAGCTTCTTCCGCAACCCTTGGGTGATCGCCCCCGCCACCACCACGGCGCGTGACGGCCTGGGCCCTCTGTTCAACACCAACGCCTGCCAGAACTGCCATGTGAAGGACGGCCGTGGCCATCCTCCAGCTCCGGGCGCGAACAATGCGGTGTCCATGCTGGTGCGCCTGTCGATCCCCGCCGACGCATCGGCCGAACATGCGCGGCAACTCGAACGCCTGGGCGTGGTGCCGGAGCCGGTGTACGGTGGCCAGCTGCAGGACGTCGCGATTCCCGGCGTCGAGCCCGAGGGCAAGGTGCGGGTCAGCTACGACAGCCTGCCGGTGACCTTTGCCGACGGCACCACCGTCGAGCTGCGCAAGCCACGCCTGGAAATCTCCCGGCTCGGCTACGGCCCGATGCACCCGGACACCCTGTTCTCCGCGCGGGTCGCCCCGCCGATGATCGGACTCGGCCTGCTGGAAGCGATTCCGGAATCCGCGATCCTCGCCAATGCCGACCCCGATGACGCCAATGGCGATGGCATACGCGGCCGCGCCAACCAGGTCTGGGACGATGTCGCCGGCAAGACGGTAACCGGTCGCTTCGGCTGGAAGGCCGGTCAGCCGAACCTGAACCAACAGAATTTTCACGCTTTCTCTGGTGATATGGGCCTGACCACCAACTCCCTGCCAAAGGACGACTGCACGGCGGCACAGGCCGCCTGCAAGGCCGCGGTGAGTGGTGGCGAGCCGGAAGTCAGCGATAACATCCTGTCCCTCGTACTGTTCTATACCCGCAACCTGGCCGTACCGGCCCGTCGCGGGGCGGACGCCGCGCAGGTGCTGGATGGCAAGGGCCTGTTCCACCAGGCCGGCTGCCAGGCATGCCATACCCCGAGTTTCACCACCGCGGCCAGTGCCGCAGAACCCGAGCTGGCCAACCAGGTGATCCGTCCCTACAGCGACCTGCTGCTCCATGACATGGGTGAAGGCCTGGCCGATGGCCGCCCTGAGTTCCAGGCCGGAGGTCGCGACTGGCGCACCCCGCCGCTGTGGGGTATCGGCCTGACCGAAGCGGTGAGCGGACACACCCAGTTCCTGCACGATGGCCGTGCACGCAACCTGCTGGAAGCCATTCTGTGGCACGGCGGTGAAGCCGAAGCGGCGAAGCAGAAGGTCCTGACTTACAACGCCGAGCAGCGAGCCGCGCTGCTGGCTTTCCTGAATTCCCTTTAAGGAGCCACGCATGTTCCGCCCCAAACTGCTGTTCACCAGCCTCGCCGCACTGGCCCTCGGCGCCTGCACCCCGCAGGACCAGCAGGCGCAGACCGCAGCCGCCCTGGCCAAGGAAGTGATCCTGCCAACCTACAGCCGTTGGGTCGAAGCGGACCGCCAGCTCGCCGCCAGCGCCCTGGCCTTCTGCTCCGGCAAGGAAGACCTGGCCAAGGCGCGTGCGGACTTCCTGGTTGCGCAAAAAGCCTGGGCCGAGCTGCAGCCGCTGATGGTGGGCCCTCTGGCCGAAGGCAACCGCGCGTGGCAGGTGCAGTTCTGGCCGGACAAGAAGAACCTGGTCGGCCGCCAGGTGGAGCAACTGGTCAAGGCCCAGCCGAACATCGACGCCACCGCCCTGGCCAAGGCCAGCGTGGTCGTGCAGGGCCTGTCCGCCTACGAGTACATCCTCTTCGACAGCAACCTGGACTTGGCCGACAACGCCCAGAAGGAGCGCTACTGCCCGCTGCTGCAGGCCATCGGTGAACGCCAGAAGACCCTGGCCGAGGAAATCCTCGCGCGCTGGAACAGCAAGGACGGCATGCTCGACCAACTGAGCAAGTTCCCCAACCAGCGTTACGCCGACTCCCACGAAGCCATCTCCGAGCTGCTGCGCGTCCAGGTCACCGCCCTGGATACGCTGAAGAAGAAGCTCGGCACCCCGCTGGGCCGCCAGACCAAGGGCCTGCCCCAGCCAATGCAAGCCGAAGCCTGGCGCAGCGGAACCTCCCTCTCCAACGTCTCCGCCGCCCTGGCCAGCGCCGAGTCCCTCTGGCTGGGCGTCGACAAGCACGGCATCCGCAGCCTGCTGGGCGACGACCAGAAGGCCCTGGCGGAGAAGATCGATGCCGGCTACAGCGAGGCCCGCGGCAAGCTCGACGCCCTCAAGCAGCCCCTGGGCGAGCTGCTGGCCAGCGAAGAAGGCCGCCAGCAGGTCAACGACTTCTACGACAGCCTGGATCGCGTCCAGCGCCTGCACTCCGGCGACCTGGCCAAGGCCCTGGGCGTGCAGCTCGGCTTCAACGCCAACGACGGTGACTGAGATGCTCCGCCGCCAGGTACTCACTCTCGCCAGCCTGCTGCTCGGTGCCGTTGGCCTGGGCGGCTGGACCCTGAGCCGCAAGGGCGATTCGCCCCTGCTGCTCTCCGCCCGCGACGACGCCGACGGCCATCATTACGCGGTCGGCTACCGCCTGGACGGCACGCAGGTGTTCGCCACCCGCGTCGCCCAGCGCTGCCATGACATCGTCCTGCACCCCAGCGAGCCGGTGGCGTTGTTCGTCGCCCGCCGTCCGGGTACCGAGAGCTACCTGGTGGACCTCACCGACGGCCGACTGTTGCAGACGCTGACTTCGCTGAAGGACCGCCACTTCTACGGCCATGGCGTCTGGCATCGCGACGGCGAATGGCTCTACACCACCGAGAACGACACCACCGACCCGGGCCGGGGCATGCTCGGCCGCTATCGCTTCGAAGGCGGCCAGCTGATCCACGACGGCGAGCTTTCCACCCACGGCCTGGGCCCGCACCAGGTGTCCTGGATGCCCGACGGCGAAACCCTGGTGGTGGCCAATGGCGGTATCCGCACCGAGGCGGAAAGCCGGGTGGAGATGAACCTCGATGCCATGGAGCCAAGCCTGGTGCTGATGCGCCGAGACGGCAGCCTGCTGTCGAAGGAAACCCTGCCGCAGCAGATGAACAGCATCCGTCACCTGGCCATCGGTGCCGACGGCACCATAGTCGCCGGCCAGCAGTACATGGGCGATGCCACGGACCATGCCGACCTGCTCGCCATCAAGCGTCCCGGCCAGCCCTTCGAGCCCTTCCCGCTGGAGGACGAGCAACGCCTGGCGATGGTCCAGTACACCGCCAGCGTCGCCATCCATGACGAACTGCGCCTGGTGGCCCTGACCGCGCCACGCGGCAACCGCTTCTTCATCTGGGACCTGGACAGCGGCGCCGTACGCCTGGACGCCCCCCTGCCGGACTGCGCCGGCGTCGGCGCGGTGAAGGACGGCTTCGTGGTCACCTCCGGCCAGGGCCGCTGCCGTGTCTACGACTGCCGTGGCGAACAGTTCATCGCCACGCCGCTGCAACTGCCGGCCAGTTTCTGGGACAACCACCTGCACCTGGCCTGATAGGCTGTGGGAGCGAATTCATTCGCGAATGGATTCGCTCCCACAGTACATGCACCGACCGCCTTGATCTCCGAGCGAAAGCCCCACCACGCCTGGCTTCCTGGCACATTCGTACCCCACAAACTCCCTGTTTGCACCCTTCAGCGGCACCTCGCCGTGCCGACTAAGTGAATGCCTGCCCGACGTGCCCAGATGCGCCCTTCCGGCGATCGCACAACTGCAACATTCGTCTGGTAGAGAGCCCACATCTCCTTTCCTATTCCAAGAGGCGCAACACCATGTCTCTGCGACGCTCCCTGCGTGGCCAGATCCTCACCCTGCTGGGCGGCAGCCTGCTATTACTGCTGCTGATCGCCCTGGCCTGTTTCCACTTCCTTTCCAGCGGCATCCAGTCCTATCGCGGGCTGGTGGACGGCACGCTGGAAGCATCGAGCCTTGTGGATGAGGCCAACCTCGAATTCAAGGTGCAGGTCCAGGAGTGGAAGAACGTGCTCCTGCGCGGCAAGGAGCAGGAGAGCCTGAACAAGTACTGGAGCCAGTTCGAAGGCCAGGAAGCCAAGGTCCAGGCCGTGCTCGGCAAGCTGGTGGTCAGGGCCCAGGCCATGGGCGACAGCGTCCTCAGGAGCAAGGTGGAAAGCCTGCGCAATGAACACCGCAACCTCGGCGTCGCCTACCGCAAGGGCCGCGAAGCGTTCATCGCCGCAGGCGCCGACCCGGTGGCCGGTGACAACGCGGTCAAGGGCATCGACCGTGCGGCCAGCGAGCAGATGGGCGCCCTGGTGGCCGAACTGCACGCCCGTGGCAACCAGCAGTCCGAGGCCATCAGCGCCAGCGCCGACAGCACCGTCAACCTCGGCATCGTGGTGATGCTGCTGTCGAGCCTCGGCATCGGCCTGTTCAGCCTGTGGCTGATCAATCGCAACCTGATCGCGCCCATCACCTCCCTGATCGACTACATCGCCCAGCTCAGCCAGGGCAACTTCGGCCAGCGTGTGGAGGCCACCCGCGAAGACGAACTGGGTCGCCTGGCCCGTGCCGCCAACACCCTGCGGGACTTCCTCGCCGACACCTTCAACCGCCTCAAGCAGAGCACCGACCAACTGGACAGCGCCAGCGGCGAACTCCACGCCATCGCCAGCCTGATGGCCGAAGGCACCCGCGAGCAGTTCTCCCGCACCGACCAGGTGGCGACCGCCATGCACGAGATGTCGGCCACCGCCCAGGAAGTCGCGCGCCATGCCGCCGAGGCCGCCGGCGCGGCTGACCAGGCCGATCATTCGGCGCAACAGGGCGGTGCCGTGATGCAGGCCACCATCCACAGCATCACCGGCATGCGTGGCGAGATCGCCAACACCGCCGAAGTGATCCGCCGCCTGGAAAGCGACAGCGGCCGCATCGGCAAGGTGCTGGAAGTGATTCGCGGCATCGCCGAGCAGACCAACCTGCTGGCCCTGAACGCCGCCATCGAAGCCGCCCGCGCGGGCGACCAGGGCCGTGGCTTCGCCGTAGTCGCCGACGAAGTCCGCACCCTGGCCCAGCGCACCGCCGAATCCACCGCCGAGATCCACCAGATCATCGACACCGTGCAGACCGGCGCCCTCAACGCCGTGCGCGCCATCGAGAGCGGGCAGAGCCGCAGCGAGGAAAGCGTCGCCCAGGTCACCGAGGCCGGCGCCATGCTGCAGCGCATCACCGATGCGGTGGAAGCGATCCGCGACATGAACCGGCAGATCGCCACGGCAGCGGAGGAGCAGACGTCCGTGGCCGAGGACATCTCGCGCAACCTCACCGAGATCACCGCCATCGCCACCACCAACGAGGGCAACGTGCAGCGCACCCAGGGCGCCAGCCAGCACCTGCAAGGTCTTTCCGGCGACCTCAACCAGCTCACCGCCCGCCTCCACGCCTGACCGGCACAGGGCACAGGGAAGTGCCTTCAGCCCCCACCCGTTGATCAGAAAGGGCCCGATCGCCCCTCAGGCAACTGACACGAAAAGTCGCGATCTACCGGGATTATTCGCCGTTGGAATAGTCTAATCAGCAGAACGCAACGTCCTGCAATTTCTTGTCTTTGACTTGGATCCGGCTCTGGTACTAAGGTGCATCCCTCGCCTATTCCCAGGCCTATTTTCCCCTGCCAAGGAACCGGAATATGTTGCTCCGCCGCATGCTCATCATGCTGGGGGTGGTTGCACTCGTGGTGCTCGCCCTCGCCGCCTACAAAGGCCTCTCGATCTACCAGCAGGTCCAGCAGTTCTCTGCGCCCCAGCCGCCCATCAATGTCTCCGCCGAGAAATCCGTCGAGCTGCCCTGGCAAAGCCGCTTGCCCGCCATCGGCTCGCTGAAGGCCTTCCAGGGTGTCGACCTCACCGTGGAAGCCAGTGGCACCGTCCAGGACGTGCTGTTCCTCTCCGGCGAGAAGGTCAGACAGGGCCAGCCGCTGATCCAGATGGACAGCGATGTGGAACGCGCCACCCTGGCCACCGCCGAGGCCGAGCTGGCCCTGGCGCGCGTCGAGTTCGAACGCGGCCGCAGCCTGGTCAGCCGCCAGAACATCTCCAAGAGCGAGTTCGACCGCCTGTCCTCGGAACTCCAGGCCGCCACCGGCAAGGTCGCCCAGCTCAAGGCCATGATGGACAAGAAGCGCATCATCGCGCCCTTCTCCGGCACCATCGGCATCCGTCAGGTGGACGTGGGTGACTTCCTTTCCTCCGGCACCATCATCGCCACCCTGCAGGACCTGAACACCCTGTTCGTCGACTTCTTCCTGCCGGAGCAATCCGCTCCGCTGCTGGCGGTCGGACAGAAGGTACGCATCAGCGTGGCCGCCTTCCCCGGCGAGTACTTCGAAGGCGACATCGCCGCGCTCAACCCCAAGGTGGAGGAAAGCACCCGCAACCTGCAGGTCCGCGCGGTGCTGCAGAACCCCGACGGCAAGCTGCTGCCGGGCATGTTCGCCAACCTCGAAGTGCTGCTGCCGGGTGACACGGAGCGCGTGGTGGTGCCGGAAAGCGCCATTACCTACACGCTCTACGGCAACTCGGTGTACGTCATCAACGAGAAGAAGAACGCCGAGGGCCAGCCCGAGAAAGGCCAGGACGGCCAGCCCCAGCTGGTGGTGGAACGCCGCTTCGTCGAGACCGGTGAGCGTCGTGACGGCAAGGTCGTGATCCTCAAGGGCCTCCAGGCCGGCGAACAGGTGGTGACTTCCGGCCAGCTCAAGCTGGACAACGGTTCCCACGTCGCCATCGTCCCTGACCAGACCCTGGCCACCAAACCGGAAAATCAAGCCCGCGCCGAGTGACACGCACGCGCGCGAAGGAACGGAACATGGCTTTCACAGATCCTTTCATCCGTCGCCCGGTACTGGCGACCGTGGTCAGCCTGCTGATCGTGCTGCTGGGCATGCAGGCCTTCAGCAAACTGGTGATCCGCCAGTACCCGCAGATGGAAAACGCCCTGATCACGGTGACCACCGCCTACCCCGGTGCCAACGCCGAGACCATCCAGGGCTATATCACCCAACCGCTGCAACAGAGCCTGGCCAGCGCCGAAGGCATCGACTACATGACCTCGGCGAGCCAGCAGAACGCCTCGGTCATCCAGATCTACGCGCGCATCGGCGCCAACTCCGACCGGCTCTTCACTGAACTGCTGGCCAAGGCCAACGAAGTGAAGAACCAGCTGCCCCAGGACGCCGAAGACCCGGTGCTGTCCAAGGAAGCGGCAGACTCCACGGCGCTGATGTACATCAGCTTCTATAGCGATGAGCTGTCCAACCCGCAGATCACCGACTACCTGTCGCGGGTGATTCAGCCCAAGCTGGCCACCCTGCCCGGCATGGCCGAAGCGGAAATCCTCGGCAACCAGGTCTTCGCCATGCGCCTGTGGCTGGACCCGGTGCGGATGGCCGCCTATGGCATCACCGCCAACGACATCCGCGAAGCGGTGCGCAAGTACAACTTCCTCTCCGCCGCTGGCGAAGTGAAAGGCCAGTACGTGGTCACCAGCATCAACGCCACCACCGACCTCAAGTCGCCGGATGCCTTCGGCGCCATCCCGGTGAAGACGGTGGGTGACAGCCGCGTGCTGGTACGCGACATCGCACGGGTGGAAATGGGCGCGGAGAACTACGACTCCATCAGCTCGTTCGACGGCATCCCTTCGGTCTACATCGGCATCAAGGGCACCCCCAGCGCCAACCCGCTGGACGTGATCAAGCACGTGCGCGCGCTGATGCCGGAGCTGGAATCCCAGCTGCCGCCGAACCTCAAGGTATCCATCGCCTACGACGCCACCCGCTTCATCCAGGCCTCCATCGACGAAGTGGTGAAGACCCTTGGCGAAGCGGTGCTGATCGTGATCGTGGTCGTGTTCCTGTTCCTCGGCGCATTCCGCTCGGTGCTGATCCCGGTGATCACCATCCCGCTGTCGATGATCGGCGTGCTCTTCTTCATGCAGTTGATGGGTTACTCGATCAACCTGCTGACGCTGCTGGCCATGGTGCTCGCCATCGGCCTGGTGGTGGACGACGCCATCGTGGTGGTGGAGAACATCCACCGGCACATCGAAGAGGGCAAGACCCCCTTCGACGCCGCCATCGAGGGCGCCCGCGAGATCGCCGTACCGGTCATCTCGATGACCATCACCCTGGCGGCTGTGTACGCGCCCATCGGTTTCCTCGAGGGCCTGACCGGCGCGCTGTTCCGCGAATTCGCCCTGACCCTGGCGGGCGCGGTGATCATTTCCGGCATCGTCGCGCTGACCTTGTCGCCGATGATGTGCTCCAAGCTGCTGCGCCACGACGAGAACCCCACGGGTCTGGCGCACCGCCTGGACATGATCTTCGACCGCCTCAAGCGGCGCTACCAGCACGCCCTGCACGGCACCCTCAACACCCGTCCGGTGGTGGTGGTGTTCGCGCTCATCGTGCTGTGCCTGATCCCGGTGTTGCTGAAGTTCACCAAGAGCGAACTGGCCCCGGACGAAGACCAGGGCATCGTCTTCATCATGTCCAAGGCTCCGCAACCCACCAACCTGGAGTACCTGAACGCCTACACCGACAAGTTCGTGACGATCTTCAAGGAGTTTCCCGAGTACTACTCCTCGTTCCAGATCAACGGATTCGACGGCGTGCAGTCGGGCATCGGCGGCTTCCTGCTCAAGCCCTGGGATGAGCGCGAGCGCACCCAGATGGAGCTGCTCCACGAGGTCCAGGGCAAGCTCAACCAGATCCCAGGACTGCAGATCTTCGGCTTCAACCTGCCGTCGCTGCCGGGTACCGGTGAGGGCCTGCCGTTCCAGTTCGTGATCAACACCCCCAACGACTACGAGTCGCTGCTGCAGGTGACCGAGCGCATCAAGGCTCGCGCCCTGGAGTCGGGCAAGTTCGCCTTCCTCAACGTCGACCTGGCGTTCGACAAGCCGGAGGTGGTGGTGGACATCGACCGGGCCAAGGCCGCGCAGATGGGCGTTTCCATGGAAGACCTCGGCTCGACCCTGGCCACCCTGCTGGGCGAAGGGGAGATCAACCGCTTCACCATCGACGGCCGCAGCTACAAGGTGATCGCCCAGGTGGAACGCGCCTACCGGGACAATCCGGGTTGGCTGAGCAACTACTACGTGAAGAGCGATAGCGGCGCCATGGTGCCCCTGTCGACCCTGATCAGCGTGCATGACAGCGCCCGGCCTACCCGCCTGAAGCAGTTCCAGCAGCTCAACTCGGCAATCATCGAAGGCTTCCCGATGGTGAGCATGGGCGAGGCCATCGACACCGTGTCGCAGATCGCCCGCGAGGAAGCGCCGCGCGGCTACGGCTTCGACTACGCCGGCGCCTCGCGCCAGTACGTGCAGGAAGGCAGCGCACTCTACGTCACCTTCGCCCTGGCACTGGCGATCATCTTCCTGGTGCTGGCGGCGCAGTTCGAGAGCTTCCGCGACCCGCTGGTGATCCTGGTGACGGTGCCGCTGTCCATCTGCGGGGCACTGATCCCGCTGTTCCTCGGCTGGTCGAGCATGAACATCTACACCCAGGTGGGCCTGGTGACGCTGATCGGCCTGATCAGCAAGCACGGCATCCTGATCGTGGAGTTCGCCAACCAGCTGCGCCGCGAGAAGGGCCTGTCGGCCCGCGAAGCGGTGGAGGAAGCGGCCGCCATCCGCCTGCGTCCGGTCCTGATGACCACCGCGGCCATGGTGTTCGGCATGGTGCCGCTGATCATCGCCACCGGTGCCGGTGCGGTCAGCCGCTTCGACATCGGCCTGGTGATCGCCACCGGCATGTCCATCGGTACGCTGTTCACCCTCTTCGTGCTGCCGTGCGTGTACACGCTGCTGGCGAAGAAGGACCTGCAGCCCGAGGGCCAGCTGGCGGCCAGCCACTGAGCCCGGACGCGATAACGAAAAGCCCCGCAATTGCGGGGCTTTTCTTTGCCTGCCTCATCGTAGGGCGCGCCATGCGCACCGGCTCCGCGCCTGAATGGGGATCAAAGGAAACCGGCTAACGCCGTTGGTGCGCGCGGTGCACCCTACCCGAGTTCGCGGGGTTTTCGGCGTATCCTGCTCTCACTCCTGGCCACGTAGCCCCTGTGACAGGCCAAACATGAACAGCAGCAGGTTCTGGTCCGGCTGCACATTGGCCTTCAGCCGGGCGTTGGGTGGCAGCGGGCAATAGCCCAGGCCATTGACACTGACCACGGAGGGCGAAGGCTCATGCCAGGCAGCCACCGCCAGGGAGGCCACTCCCAAGGCGCCGACGAGGAACAAAGCTCGCGTGACTTCTAACTTCATGATCGCAACCCCTTGATAGCGCTGCCAAACGCTGCTTCATAACCGTAGATCAGCAACTACCCGTGTGCCCAATGCAGCGACGAATGGTGCCTTTTTCTCCCCGGGCCGTGCGCAGGCGCGAGGCCCACTGCCCGGCCTCTTCGGCGCCATTCCGCCAGCCGAAAGACTGCCGCCCTGGTCCAGGCGGTCGAGGTTAGCAGCCGATTGTTGCAGTTCGAGTGAACGGGAACTTCAAGGCGGGACGGGAAGTGCTGGGTGGCCAATGTAGCCGGCAACTGGTGAAAAAATCGTCAAGAAGCGGGATTGGCGTTTCCCTTGAGGTCCACCTCGAAACGGCAACCCGTGGGCTGGGAGGCGCTCAGGCTGACGGTCCAGCCCTGGTTGTCGCAGATCCGCTGCACCAGCGAAAGGCCCAGACCCAGGCCGTCGCCGCGCTTGGCAGGCCCCCGGACGAAGGGGCGGAACATCGCCTCGCGATCCTCCTCGGGGATGCCGACGCCGCTGTCCTCCACCACGAATCCGTCGTCCTTCAAGACCAGGCGGATGCTGCCGCTGTCGGTGTAGTGCAGGGCGTTGCGCAACAGGTTGCCCAGCACCGAGCGCAGGAAAGAAGCGTTATAGCGCCGCTCCTGGGGCTGCCCCGGCTGGTATTCGAAGCGCAGCCCCTTGTGTTCGATAGCGCCACGCCATTGGCTGGCGAGGTCATCGGCCACGCTGCTCAGGCTCGCCTGGGGCGCCACGCTGGCCTCATCGCGCTGGGAGCGCGCCAGCATCAGGAAGGTCTGCACCAGGTCGCGCATTTCCTCGGTGGCACGGGCGATGCGCTCCACCTGGTTGCGGCCCCGGGTATCGAGGCTGGGGTTCTCCGCCAACAGCTCGCAGGATGTGGCCAGCACCATCAGCGGCGTACGCAGCTCGTGGCTGACGTCACTGGTGAACAGGCGCTCGCGGTTCAGTACCTCGTGCAGCCGGCCCAGGGTGTCGTCGAACGCCTGGGCCAGTTGGCCCACCTCGTCGGAGGCGTAATCCGGCGCCAGCGGCGGCGCCATGCCCAGCAACTGATCGCGATGGCGGACCTGGCCGGCCAGGCGAACAACGGGCTCGATGACCTTGCGCGCCAGCAGCCAGCCCAGCAGCAGGGCCAGTACCACACTGATGCCGAAGCCGACCATCACCACGCGGTAGAGCACCTGTTCGCGGGCCTCGAAATCGCTCTGGTCCTGCAGCATCACATAGCGTCGGCCATCGATCTCGCGCACCAGCGCATGGTAGGAGTTCTCGCCCTCGAAGACTTCGTGGAACCCCAGCTTCAGACCGGCGAGGTCTTCTGGCAGGGCGTAGGGGCCACGTCCGTCGCTGCTGTAGAAACGGGTGTCGCTGTCCAGGCTGGGCGTCCGGCCCTGGGCGATGTTCTGGGTCAGGACCCGCGTGAGCTCGTTGTTCAGGTCGCGGGAGATCAGCTGCTCCTCGATTACATGCACCACCTCGATGATCCCCACCGCGAAGGTGCCGCCCACGAGCGCGGTCATCAGTACGAAGGCGATGAGAATCCGTCGAGCCAGGCTCTGCTTAAACTCCATCGGCCGACTCCGCCAGGCGGTAGCCCAGCCCATGCATGGTGTGCAGCAACGGCTTGCCGAAGGGTTTGTCGATCACCTGGCGCAACTGGTGGATGTGGCTGCGCAGGCTGTCGCTGTCGGGACAGTCGTCCCCCCACAACGCCTCTTCCAGCGCTTCGCGGCGCACGAGGTGCGGGCTCTTCTGCATCAGCACGGCGAGCAGCTTGAGACCGATGGGGTTGAGCTTGAGCGTCTTGCCCGCGCGAGTGACCTCCAGCGTGTCCAGGTCATAGCTGAGATCGGCCACTTTCAGGCTGCGCTTGCCGCCGCCCTGGGAACGGCGCAGCACCGCCTCGATGCGGGCGGCCAGCTCGGACAATGCGAACGGTTTGAGCAGGTAGTCATCGGCACCGGACTTGAAGCCCTGTAGCCGGTCGTCCAGGCCGTCGCGGGCGGTGAGCATGATCACCGGCGTATCGCGCCGGGCTTCGTCGCGCAGGCGGCGGCAGAGATTGTAGCCATCCAGCCCCGGCAACATGATGTCGAGCACGATCAGGTCGTAGTGCTCGCTGCTGGCCAGGTGCAGGCCGGAGAGCCCGTCCCGCGCGCAGTCGACGCTGTAGCCCTTGAGTTCAAGGAAGTCGACCATGTTGCCGAGGATGTCGTTGTTGTCTTCGACTAGCAGGATCCGCATCGGCTCAACTCCATTCAACAGCCCAAAGATGGCCACTTGCGGGCCAACGCGCCTTCGACCGGGTACCCCGTGGGAGATCCCGTCGGCGCCCAGTCACCGATCATAACCACGCTGCGTGCTCCCGCGCATTCTCGCGGACAAGAAAAAGCCCCGCACAAGGCGGGGCTTCTTCGGACCGGATGGCCGGGTGGCTTACATCATGCCGCCCATGCCGCCCATGCCGCCCATGTCAGGCATGGCCGGGGCCGGCTTGTCGTCAGCCGCTTCGGCAACCATGGCCTCGGTGGTGATCATCAGACCGCCGATGGAGGCCGCAGCCTGCAGGGCGGAACGGGTGACCTTGGCCGGGTCCAGGATGCCCATCTCGATCATGTCGCCGTAAACGCCGGTAGCAGCGTTGAAGCCGAAATTGCCGGCACCCTGCTTCACCTTGTCGACCACTACGCTCGGCTCGTCGCCGGCGTTGGCCACGATCTGGCGCAGCGGAGCTTCAACAGCGCGACGCAGCAGGGCGATACCGACGTTCTGGTCGTCGTTGTCGCCTTTCAGGCCTTCGATGGCCTGCAGGGCGCGAACCAGGGCTACGCCACCGCCAGGAACCACGCCTTCTTCGACGGCAGCACGGGTAGCGTGCAGGGCGTCTTCAACGCGGGCCTTCTTCTCTTTCATCTCGACTTCGGTAGCCGCACCGACCTTGATCACGGCAACACCGCCAGCCAGCTTGGCCAGACGCTCTTGCAGCTTCTCCTTGTCGTAGTCGGAGGTGGTCTCTTCGACTTGCTTGCGGATCTGGGCAACGCGGGCTTCGATGTCAGCCTGGGCGCCAGCGCCGTCGATGATGGTGGTGTTTTCCTTGCTCAGGACAACGCGCTTGGCGTTACCCAGGTGCTCCAGGGAAGCGCTTTCCAGGGACAGGCCGACTTCTTCGGAGATCACGGTGCCGCCGGTCAGGATGGCGATGTCCTGCAGCATGGCCTTGCGACGGTCGCCGAAGCCCGGAGCCTTGACGGCTGCGACTTTGACGATGCCACGCATGTTGTTCACAACCAGGGTAGCCAGGGCTTCGCCTTCAACGTCTTCAGCGACGATCAGCAGCGGGCGGCCGGCTTTGGCGACTGCTTCCAGGACCGGCAGCATTTCGCGGATGTTGGAGATCTTCTTGTCGACCAGCAGGATCAGCGGGCCGTCGAGCTCGGCGACCATGGTGTCCGGCTTGTTGATGAAGTAGGGGGACAGGTAGCCGCGGTCGAACTGCATGCCTTCTACGACGGACAGTTCGTTTTCCAGGCCCGAGCCTTCTTCAACGGTGATCACGCCTTCCTTGCCCACTTTCTCCATGGCTTCGGCAATGATGTTGCCGATGGAGTCGTCGGAGTTGGCGGAGATGGTGCCTACCTGGGCGATGGCCTTGGTGTCGGCGCAGGGCTTGGCCAGCTCTTTCAGCTGGGCAACGATGGCGATGGTCGCCTTGTCGATGCCGCGCTTCAGGTCCATCGGGTTCATGCCGGCGGCAACGGCCTTCAGGCCTTCGTTGACGATGGCCTGGGCCAGGACGGTAGCGGTGGTGGTGCCGTCACCGGCAGCGTCGTTGGCCTTGGAGGCAACGTCTTTCACCAGTTGGGCGCCCATGTTCTCGAACTTGTCTTTCAGCTCGATTTCCTTGGCAACGGAAACGCCGTCCTTGGTGATGGTCGGAGCGCCGAAGCTCTTGTCCAGAACCACGTTACGGCCTTTCGGGCCGAGGGTGGCTTTAACGGCGTCGGCCAGTACGTTCACGCCGACCAGCATTTTCTTGCGAGCGGAATCGCCGAATTTGACTTCTTTAGCAGCCATGTTGATTTGTCCTCAATTCTTTGGTGTTTAGACGGAGATTCGCGGAACTCAGGCTTCGACGACAGCGAGGATCTCGCTTTCGCCCATCACCAGCAGTTCTTCGCCATCGACCTTGATGGTGTTGCTGCCGGAGTACGGGCCGAACACCACCTGGTCACCGACCTTCACGGCCAGCGGACGCACTTCGCCGTTGTCCAGCAGGCGACCGGTGCCTACAGCGACGACTTCGCCGCGGTTCGGCTTCTCGGCGGCCGAGCCCGGCAGCACGATGCCGCCAGCGGTTTTGGTCTCTTCTTCGCTGCGACGGATGACGACGCGGTCATGCAGAGGACGAAGCTTCATTGTCGATCTCTCCCAATAGTGTTGTTGCTCGACCGGTGCTCGCACCGGTGGGTTGGAATTGCCGGCGGTGCCGGTTGCAGCGCGTCAGGCGCGCCGCTGGAATCTGACCTGCCGTCGGGCAGGAACCTTGCGGTGACGGATACATAGGGGCGCCCGGAACCATTTCAAGGGGCACCCGCAAAAAAAATGCACTTTTATTGGTCGCGGCGCTCGTATTCGCCTTCGATCACGTGCGGGCGGGTCTGGCCAGTGCGAGCGGCCAGGTCGTCGGCGAAGGCGCGCTGACGGATGGCCTGGGCTTCGGCGCGCTGGCGCAGGTTGCGGATGAACAGGCGGCGGGTGAAGGGGATCAGGCACAGCAGGCCGAAGATGTCGCTGATGAAGCCCGGCAACAGCAGCAGGCCGCCACCGACCGCAATCAGCAGGCCTTCGAGCATTTCCTGCTCCGGCACCTCGCCGCGGGCCAGGCGCTCACGGGCACGCCAGGCGGTGGCGACACCGGCCACCCGCAGCAAGACGCTGCCGAGCACGGCGGTACCGATCACCAGCAGCAGGGTCGGCAGGACGCCGATCGCGCTGCCGACCTGGATCAGGACGGCCAGCTCGATCAGCGGAAAGAGCAGGAACAGAAAGAGAAAAGCGCGCATCTGGGGTTTCCTTGGTGGAAGAACGGCGTCCGGCAATCCGTTAGATGAAGC
The DNA here is from genome assembly GCF_008807375.1 of Pseudomonas lalkuanensis. Classification (NCBI taxonomy): domain Bacteria; kingdom Pseudomonadati; phylum Pseudomonadota; class Gammaproteobacteria; order Pseudomonadales; family Pseudomonadaceae; genus Metapseudomonas; species Metapseudomonas lalkuanensis. The sequence goes on from NZ_CP043311.1 coordinate 4,906,663, forward strand.
CGCCCTCCTCCCAATTCAAGCTACCGCCTCTCCACTGGTCGGCCAGGATTCGGCGCGAGCCAGCTGTACCAAGGCCTGACGGACCGAGCCAGGGTTGTTACAGGATGTTGGGAAGGGTAGCCAGTAAAGTGTCTGACCAATACGTAGGTGGAATCCTTCAGTGTCGATCCCGACCATCTCCGCGGCAGGCTCCTTCGGCAGCCCGGCCAGCTCCACATAGTGGGCAATGGCAGTGGCGTGGTCGCTGTTCATGTGCTCCAGCATGCTGATCTCCGCCTCGCCGGCGAAGGCATTGGCCAGCACCAGCTGATCCACCCAGTGGATGGCGCCGAAACCGCCGATGAAGCGGGCGCGCACCGGTTCCAGGCGCCAGAAATCGAAGTCGTGGGTCCGGTGGTAGTCCTCCGCATGGGGGAAATAGCGGTAGTAACGGGTGGCGGCGGCTTCCACCTCGGCACCATCGGTTATCTGCCGCGCTTCGGCCAGCAACGTCAGGCGGCCGGCAGCCTGGACGTCTTCGGCGCCGCGCTCGCCCACCAGCAGGGAGCACCTGGCATCCTTCTGCAGGTTATGGGTGTGCTGGGCGATGCGGCTGATCAGGATCAGCGGCCTGCCTTCGGCGTCCAGGCAATAGGGAACCACCGATCCGAAAGGGAAGCCCGGCATGGCTTTGGAATGGGTGGACAGCACACCCTGGTATTCCTTGAGCAGCAATTCTCGTGCATGCTTTGCGGCTTTCACGCTCACCTTATGACTCCTCGCAAAGAATCCGTCGGAAACGGACGAGCGGCCAGAATAGCGGTTTCAGGTCGAAAGCGGGGGCAAAGCGACAGTTATTCGAGGGGATTCTCATGCAACTCAAAGACAAGGTCATCATCATTACCGGTGGTTGCCAGGGCCTCGGCCGTGCCATGGGTGAGTATCTGGCCGCCAAGGGCGCAAAGCTCGCCCTGGTGGACCTGAATCAGGAAAAACTGGATGAAGCCGTAGCCGCCTGCAAGGCCGCCGGTGGCGACGCGCGCGCCTACATCTGCAACGTGGCCGTCGAGGAGCAGGTGACCCACATGGTCGCCCAGGTGGCCGAAGACTTCGGCGCCATCAACGGCCTGGTGAACAACGCCGGCATCCTGCGCGACGGCCTGACCATCAAGGTCAAGGACGGCGAAATGACCAAGATGAGCCTGGCCCAGTGGCAGGCGGTGATCGACGTCAACCTGACCGGTGTGTTCCTCTGCACCCGCGAAGTCGCCGCCAAGATGATCGAGCTGGAGAACGAAGGCGCCATCATCAACATCTCTTCCATCTCCCGCGCCGGCAACATGGGCCAGGCCAACTACTCCGCCGCCAAGGCCGGTGTGGCTGCCGACACTGTGGTCTGGGCGAAGGAACTGGCTCGCTATGGCATTCGTGTGGCCGGTGTTGCCCCTGGCTTCATCGAGACCGACATGGTCGCCAGCATGAAGCCGGAAGCCCTGGAAAAGATGACCTCCGGCATCCCGCTGCGCCGTCTGGGCAAGCCGATGGAGATCGCCCACTCGGTCGCCTACATCCTGGAAAACGACTACTACACCGGTCGTGTCCTGGAGCTGGACGGCGGCCTGCGCCTGTAAGGCCAAGCCCCCCCAAAAAAAGCCCCGCATCCGCGGGGCTTTCTTGTTTCGGTCGACCCTTCTTGTGTGGGAGCGATTTCAATCGCGAATGAGTTCGCTCGCACAGGATCAGGAATCACAGGTGACCTCTACTCCCGAATCGCCGCCCCCTCCCCGCACACGGGCAGTGCGCCGCACTGCCCTTTTCCGGTTGCCGGTGTCCCCAGAGGCGACGCCAGGCGCACGTCCCCGGGTGCCAACTGGCGAGCGCAGGCACGGGCTTGTTGAGCCTGGGCCGCGCAGCCCTTCTCGTTGAGTACTTCGGAGAGGTTGAACCAGCCCAGGGCATAGTCCGGCTTGCGCTTCAGGCTTTGACGCAGGGCCGCTTCGGCGCCGTCGCGATCCCCCTCCGCATAGCGGGCGTTGGCCAGGGCGAAGAGCGGCAGCGGCTCCTTCGACCAATGCTCGGCAGCCGTGCGATAGGCACGTTCCGCTGCCGGGCGCTGGGCAGTCTGTTCCAGGTCGCTGGCCGCCTTGATCCAGGGTTCGAGTTGCGCTTGCGCCGGCAGCTTGTCCGTCGGCAATGTCACCACGGCCCAGCGCTCGGCACGCTGCCAGGTGCGGTCGAAGCTGCGCAGGTCAGTCACCCAACGCTTCTCGGTGCCGGAGCGCAGCACCAGCTCATCCTTGCCGCGGTCGTAGCCCACCACCACCGCGAAGTGCCAGCGCGGCAGCCAGTCCAGCCCGAGGTTCTGCATCACCAGCACCGGGTTGCCCGCGGCCACCTGGGCCAGCAGTGCATCCAGGTTCGGTTCGAGCGGGTAGACCAACATGCCGTACTGGCGCGCAGCGGCCACCAGTTCCAGCTTCAGGCTGCCCTCACGGGCGGGCAGATAGACCTTGGGGGTGAGCTCTTCGGGTGAAGTCTTCACGCCCCGTTGCACCAGCAGGGTGGCCAGCGCGGCCGGGCCGCACTGGTAGATTTCCTGCGGGTAGAACGGCGTCTGGATCAGTTCCACCCGCTGGGGCAGCCGGTCGCTCTGCGGCGTCAGCATGGGTTGCTGCCCGGCGCAACCCGCCAGGGCCAGCACCAGGACGGCGAGCCAGAGCCGCATCAGTTGATGCACTTGATGAAGCTGAAGATGTCAGTGGCGCAGAGCATGTCGGTGATGATGAAGATCACCAGGAACAGCACGATGATCCCCACCCAGCCGCCGGCCGGTTCCTGCTCCAGGCGCTGGTTGAACTGCTGCAGCTCCGCCGGCGTCAGGCTGGCGATCCGCGCCTCCACCTGCTCGCGGGGCACGCCGAGGGATTCGAGCTTCTGCTGCACCTGCTTGTCGTCGAGCATGGCGCGCAACTGGGCCTGGTCGACCGGTTGATGCTGCTGCAGCGACTGTTCCTGCATGGCCTGCGGCGTGCCGATCATGGCGGCCTGGGCCAGTGGCATCTGGGCAAGGAAGACGAACTGGCCGGCAATCAGGACGGAAGCGAGACGACGGTTGCAGTGACGCGAAAGCATAGTGATTTCTCCAGGTATTGTTGCCAGTTGACCACGAAGCGTGTTGGGCGGTTCCAACCTTCCTACAGCAAGTTAAGAAGATTCTTCGATACCCTGTGATTATTGCTGAAGTCTGGCGAGCAACTATAGAATGCGAAACATTCCCATTTGCTCCCGAGACCAGCTCTTGAATCACGGCGCCGACGCCCTTTCACCTCCGCCGGCCGACTCCCTGCAAAAGCTCTACAGCGACCACCATGGCTGGCTGACAGGCTGGCTGCGCCGTCGCCTGGGCTGCCCGCAGAATGCCGCCGACCTCGCCCAGGACACCTTCCTGCGTGTGCTGCTGGCGCGGGAAAAACCGGTGATCCTCGAGCCCCGCGCCTTCCTCACTACCGTGGCCAGGCGCGTGCTGGCCAACCATTTCCGCCGCCAGGACATCGAGCGTGCCTACCTCGAAGCACTTGCCGCCCAACCGGAAGCGCTGGCACCGAGCGAAGAAGAGCGCGCCATCATCCTGGAAACCCTGGTGCAACTGGATCGCCTGCTGGACGGCCTGCCGCCGCTGGCGAAGAAGGTCTTCCTGCTGGCCCAGGTGGATGGCATGACCTATGCCGAAATCGCCGAGCAACTCGACATATCCCTGTCCACCGTCAAGCGCCACATGGTCAGGGCGGCGCAGCGCTGCTACTTCGCGGAGAGCTTCTGAGATGAGGCTTTCCACGGTTGATCGCAGCCGCATCGCCCCGGCCGTCGCCGAGCAGGCGGTGGAATGGCTGGTGGAACTGCAGGGCGGCGACATCAGCGAGCAACGCCGCCAGGCCTGGCAACAATGGCGCGCCGCCGATAGCGAACACGAGCGCGCCTGGCAACGCATCGAAGCCGTCAATCAGGGGCTGCGCGGCCTGGATACGCCGCTGGCCCTGGCAGCCCTCGGCGCCCCCGCCCAGCGCAACCGCCGCGAAGCACTGAAGCTGCTGATGCTCTGCGCCCTCCTCGGCGGTGGTGCCTTCAGCCTGCGCGACAGCGAACCGCTGCTGGCCATGCGCAGCGACGAATCCACTGGCGTCGGTGAGCGCCGCGCCCTGCGCCTGGCCGACGGATCGCGGCTGGAACTGAACACCGCCAGCGCCGTGGATATCCGCTTCGATGCGGGACAGCGGCTGATCGAGATGCGTCAGGGGGAAATCCTCCTCGACGGCGTCAGCGACCCACGACCGCTGCGCATCCACACGCCCCAGGGCCTGATCGAAAGCCGTGGCGGGCGCCTGAACGTGCGCATCCTCGAACGCAGCAGCCGCGTCAGCCTGTTCGATGGCAGTGCCGACCTGCTCACCGATGGCCAGCGCCAGTCGCTGCTGCCCGGCCAACAGGCCAACCTCTCGCCCACCCGCATCGCCCCGCCCGCAAGCGCCAGCGAAGACAGCCTGGCCTGGACCCAGGGAATGCTGGTGGCAAGCCACATGCGCCTGGACGACTTCCTCGCTGAACTCGGCCGCTACCGACGCGGCCACCTCAGTTGCGACCCACAGGTGGCCGGCCTGCTGATTTCCGGCAGCTACCCGCTGGACAACACCGAACGCATCCTCGCCATGCTGCCCAGGGCGCTGCCGGTGGAGGTGCACAGCCTGACACGCTACTGGATCAAGGTGCACCCGCGCGCCACGGGGTGACCCCCTGACGCTCGGAACGATGGGTATCGCTGCGCTCGGCGCCATCCCACGAGGCCGTGCAGTTCGTGGGGTGGACCAGGCTTCATCGGTCCGCCGTTCGAGGCCCGCTCGAGCTCCGTTGGTGGATGTGAAATGCGACATCGCCCTACGCAAGGGCCGATGCGGCGAGATCCAGATTTTTTTGTGAAAGCTGAGCCTTTTTTCCGATCTCGCGTGACAAGGCAGGCAGAGACCTTCCCAATTCACAGTCGAGACGCCTCCATGCAGTATCCGCACCGCCTCCATCGCTTTGCCCGCAAGCCCCTGGTCCGTGCCATGCAGCCGCTGCTGCTCGGCCTCAGCCTGGCTGCCGCCCTGCCCAGTGCAGCCATTGCCGCCAGCCTGGAAATCGGCGCCGAAAGCCAGCGCCAGGCCTTCGACATCCCGGCTGGCCCGCTGGAAGCCGCGCTCAACCAGTTCGGCCGTGAAGCCGGCGTACTGCTGTCCTTCAGCCCCGAATTGACCGCCGGCCGCCAGACCCAGGGCCTGCACGGCCAGTACGGCGTCGACGAGGGCCTGAACCAGTTGCTGGCCGGCAGCGGCCTGCACGCCGTGGCCCGGGACGGCGGCTACAGCCTGCAATCCTCCGGCGGCGCCATCGAGGTGGACCGCCAGGTGGTGGTCGGTTCCCGCGCACCCACCAGCATCAGTGAACTGCCGGGCACTGTATGGATCATCGACGCGCCGCAGTTGCAGGAACAGACGAAGGGCGGCGTGCCCTTCAAGGAAGCCCTGGGCCAGTTGATCCCCGGCCTCGACATCGGCCCCCAGGGCCGCACCAACTACGGCCAGAACATGCGCGGCCGTAGCGCCCTGGTGATGATCGACGGGGTATCCCTGAACAGCTCCCGTGGCATCAGCCGCCAGTTCGACTCCATCGACCCGTTCAACATCGAGCGCATCGAAGTGCTCTCCGGCGCCAGCGCGGTGTACGGCGGCGGCGCCACCGGCGGCATCATCAACATCGTGACCAAGAAGGGCGAGGCGGGACCGGCGCGTTTCAACAGCGAAGTGGGCCTGCGCAGCGGCTTCGAGACCAGCCAGGACCACGACTGGCGCGCAGCCCAGTCGGTCAGCGGCGGCAGCGAGCAGATCAAGGGCCGCGCCTCGGTGGCCTACCAGAAGAACGGCGCCGCCTACGACGGCAGCGGCGACCAGGTGATGCTCGACATCACCCAGACCGACCTGCAGTACAACCAGTCGGTGGACGTGATGGGCAGCCTCGACTTCGCCTTCGCCAACGGCCACAGCCTGAGCCTCGGCGCCCAGTGGTACGACTCCGGCTACGACGGCGACAAGGGCGTCGACCTCGGTCGCAACTTCGCCGGCCTGCGTGGCCTGGAGCCCTTCGAGATCGAAGGCGGCGCCAGCTTCGACCGCGAGCCGCGCACCGAACGCACCCAGTTCAATGCCACCTACCACGCCCCCGAGGTGCTGGGCCACGACCTCTACCTGCAGGCCTACTACCGCAGCGAAGAGATGGCCTTCCAGCCCTACCCGAGCATCAGCTTCACCGGCACCGGCGCCATCAACCCGAGCCGCTCCTACTACTCGGCATCCCAGCAGGACACCGACTATTACGGGCTGAAAGCCGTGCTGGTGAAGGAGTGGGACCGCTTCACCCTGACCTACGGCGCCGATATCGAGCGTGAAAGTTTCGACTCCGACCAGGCCCTGTTCGACCTCAACACCGCCGCCCGGACCGGCGGCCTGGTGGCTGATGAATACGCCAAGGTCGGCCGCTACCCGGGCATCGACACCGACAGCAACTCGCTGTTCGCCCAGGGCAGCTGGCGCGCCACCGACGACCTCACCCTGTCCGGCGGCGTGCGTCGCCAGCGCACCAACAATGATGTGGGTGACTTCGTCGCGGCGGCCCAGCAGATCCAGATCAGCAAGGGCAACGGCACCAGCGCCGACGCCATCCCCGGCGGCGAGAAGGACTACCAGGTCGACCTCTACAACTTCGGTGCCGTCTACAAGCTGAACAAGGCGCAGCAGGTCTGGGCCAACTACTCCGAAGGTTTCGAGCTGCCCGACCCGGCGAAGTACTACGGCCAGGGCACCTATTCGGCGGCGCCGGTCAATGGCCGCTGGGTGCTGCAGAAGGGCGTGAACGTCAAGGACTCGGCCCTGGACGGCATCAAGACCAAGCAGGTGGAACTCGGCTGGCGCCACTACGACGGCAACCTGGATGCCCAGCTCGCGGCTTTCTACGCCTGGTCCGACAAGAGCATCACCTACAACCGCACCACCCTGCTGGTGGAGCAGCTGGACAACAAGAAGCGCAACTACGGTCTGGAAGGCCAGGCCAACTACTGGCTGAACGACAACTGGCAGATCGGTACCAGCGCCCTGGCCATCCGTTCCCAGCAGAAGATCGACGACCGCTGGCAGAAGCAGGACGTGACCGCCGCCAGTCCCTCCAAGCTGACCGCCTTCATCGGCTGGCGCGACGACCACACCAGCCTGCGCCTGCAAGGCGTGCGCACCTTCAACCTCTCCGACGACGGCAACGTACTCGCCAGCGGCCAGTTCGACGGCAACGACCACAAGATCGACGGCTACGCGACCTTCGACCTGCTGGGCAGCCAGGTCCTGCCGGTCGGCACCCTCAACTTCGGCATCCAGAACCTGATGGACAAGGACTACACCACCGTCTGGGGCCAGCGTGCGCAGGTGTTCTACAGCGCCAACATCCCTGCCGACCTGTTCGACTACCACGGCCGTGGTCGTACCTACAGCTTGAGTTACAGCGTGGAGTTTTAACGGACCTCCCTCACCCCCGGCCCCTCTCCCGCAAGCGGGCGAGGGGTGACTCTCGGCTCACCTGCGGTGCAGTCCTGGAGGGGATTTTGTGGGGGCGAATTCATTCGAGAAATGAAATGGCACCGAGCGGCCGGAATCGCCCTCACCCCCGCCCCTCTCCCAGAGGGAGAGGGGTGACTCTCTGCCGACCTTAGGCACAACCCTGTAGGGGCGAATTCATTCGCCATGCGGGCCGCAGGTCCGCCCCTCAATAGGACACCGTCTTGTACTTCGGCCCGATGTTCCAGCGGAACCAGTCGTCCAGCATGGTCTTCTCGTAACGCAGGCGGTCGTTGCTGAAGTAGTAGTTGCCGTGCTGCAGGTAAGACTGGTCGATCACCGTCGCATCGCGGCTGACCAGGACCCTGCCGTCCTGTTCCAGGCTGTAGTGCAGCTTGATCCGGGGCCAGGTCACTTCGCGCATGAAGCGCACACCCTGGAAGTTCACCCGCCAGGGTTCGTACTGACCGGCCAGGTCGATGTCGAGGATGTCCACCTTGAGCGTCTGCCCGGGCTGCAGGTAGCGCTTGCCGAGCTTCTCGATGTGGGCCTTGAGATCCTTCAGCACGAAGTCGTCCGCACCACGGCCGTAATCACGGTACAGGCGCGCGTCGCTGTACGTGTCCGGATGGCTGAAGCTGACCTCGGTGGAGGATGCCAGCGCAGTCGGGGACAGGATCACCAGGGCCAGCACGATGAGGGGCAACGTGGGTCGCATGGAACACCTCCTGGCGATGACGCGGGACACCGCCACGGTCAGTTTACGCTCGCCGATGACAATGGGTGGCCGCTTCAGTCGTACGGTTCAGACCAGCGCCAGCACGCCACCACCCAGCAGCAGAAGGGCCACCAGCGGCAGCACCGAGCGGACCTGCCAGGCCAGCAGGGCGACCAGCAGCAGTCCGGAAAGCATCAGTTGGCAGAGCCAGATCACGCCACCGATTTCTCCGCCCAGTTCGGCAATGGCCAGGGCCAGGCCGACGAGCATGGCGAGCACCGCGCCCACCCGCAGGAGGCGGCTGCGGGATTCGCTCGGGGCGGCACTGAAGAGCAGTTTGTGCTGGCGCGACATCGCCAGGGCCAAGCCGGTCATGGCCAGGTAGCAGCAGGAAAAACTCAGGGCCAGCATCAGGCGTTCTCCTCCGCCAGGCGACGGCGGACGCGCGGCGCTTTCGCCACCTGCGGCTGCGAACGGCGCCAGGCGAACAAACCGCAGAGCACGCCGGAGGCGAGCAGCACGAGGTCGATGCCGGCCATGTCCCAGTCACCGCGCGCCAGGGTCGCCAGCAGGCTGCCCTGGGGCGTGAGCAGTGCATTGAGCAGCGGTAGGCCGAGGGCCAGGACGGCCACCACAACCAGCACGTCGCGGGCGACCTTGCCGCTGTTGCGGCGCAGCACGGCCCAGCCCGCTACCAGCAGCCAGACGCCGACGAAGACCCAGGTTTCTGCGCTGGCGCGCTCGGCGATGCCGGCCGGCAGCAGGCGGTTGCCATAGAGCAGGCCGAGGCTGGCCACCGGCAGGCCGCCGACCACCGCGCCGTTCAGCGCACGCACCAGACCGATGCCGTAACCGCCGCGCGCTTCGCGCTTGCGCAGCCAGACCTGCAGACCGGCCACCAGCATCGCGCAGCCCATCAGGCCAAGCAGCAGGTAGAGGGCGCGGACGATCTGCCCGCCGAACTGCGCCATGTGCAGGTTGGTCAGCCAAGCGTAGCTCTGGTAGCCGGGGCTGTAGGGTTTCTGTTCGTGGAGGAGCTCACCTGTGGCGGCGTCGTAAGAAAAGGTCCACTGGAAGTCGACGATGCCCGAGCGATCGTAGCGGCGGATATCCACCACCGCGGCGGCGTCGGCCGGGTGATGCACGCTGATCCAACCGGTTTCCTTACCGCCCCAGCGACGCTGGGCATCAGCCACCAGGCGGTCGAGGGACATGGGCGGCGGCGCCGGCTGCTTCACGTCTTCGCGCGAATAGGCGCCCATCACATCGTGGAAGAACTCTTCGGCATCGCCGTCATAGGCGCGCTGGATACCGGCGGGCATGTAGAACACCACGAAGATGGCCAGGCCCGTGTAGGCGATGAGCAGGTGGAACGGCAGCCCCACCACGCCGAACAGGTTGTGCGCATCCAGCCAGGCGCGCTGCCCGTTGGCGTCCGGGCGCAGGGTGAAGAAGTCCTTGAAGATGCGGCGGTGGATGATGATGCCGCTGATCAGCGCCACCAGCATGAGCATGGCGGCGATGGCCACGATGTACATGCCGACCATGCCGGCGTTGAGGTCGTAGTGCAGGGTGAAGAAGAACAGCCCGCCGACGGTTTCCGGCATCGGCTCGCCGGTGACCGGGTCGAGGGCGAAGCGCACGAACGCGCTTTCGTCCGCCGGCTCGTAACCGGCCCAGTAGAAGGGTTCGCGCTCGCTCGGCGGACGAATCCAGATGGCATGGGCATCCGGCGCCTTGGCCAGCATCGCGTCGCGCACCTGATCGACGGTCATGCCGTGGCTGGAGGGTTCATGCAGCGCCGGGCGCATCCAGCGCTCCAGTTCCTTGTCGAAGCAGGCGATGCTGCCGGCGAAGAAGATCACGAACAGCAGCCAGGACGGCAGCAGTCCGCCCCAGGTGTGCAGTCCGGCCATCGATTGGCGCAGGCTCATGGGCGTACTCCGAAGTCGCCGGGCAGGTAGGCCGCCAGGGCCATCAGGACGGTTGCCCCGATCAGCACCAGCCAGGCCTGCAGGGCCGAGCGTGCGGCAAAGGCGTAGAGGATGGCGAGGGTGTAGACCGCGAAGCAGGACAGGCTGGCGAATACCACCCGGTCGCTGCGCACCAGCGGCAGGTAGACCGACAGGAACGCCGTAGCCGCGTAGGCCAGGGCGTAGCCGCCGAGAATCGCCGCCAGCACCCGCGCAGTCACGTCCCGGCGCGAAGAGGTCTTGGCTTTGCTCACGTTGCAACCTTGCTCGAGGGCGCCCTGGCGGAACGCGATCCGGCAGAGGCGAAAGAATTTCCAGAAATAATCTTGAGAATTATTCACATACGACTATTGATTGCAACAGACAATTTCTATCAACCCGCAGAGAACGACCCCGATCCGGCTATCTGCGACACCTGGTCGGAACAGCCCCCTACCGCCGGTCCTGGCGGTTCGAACTTTGCAGTTGTCCGGACGTCCATCGACTCATCGCTCGACCAACCAGGTGACAGGCCATGTACAACCCCTTCCAGATTCTCACCGACGCGTTCCAGACGGAGTTCCGGGTCAACCTCAGCCTCGTCAGCCCGGACGGCGGCATCATGCTGACCCTGACCAACGAACAGGGGGTGGTAGCGCGGCGCATGATCAGCGCGGCCCAGCGCAACGACCCGGTCCGGTTGAAGCGGGTGATCGAAAGCGTTCGCCTGGGGATCGCCATCGAGAGCGGGAACAAGGTGGGGGAGTTGCTCACCAGCATGACCGGCGGTCATGTGGCACCGGTGCGCACCGGACGGGTGAACGCCGCACAGATAGCGCGCATCTGATGCACGCTATCCGTGCACGGCGTCAGGCTTCCTCTTCCACCTCGACCCGGCGCGCCAGGTTGCGACGACGTGGCGGGGCGTCGGTCTGTACCGAGGGGAAGCGCGAGGAGGCATAGCGCACCACCAGGATGGCGAGCGCCAGCAGCAGGATGGCGCCGGACACGAATACCGCGCCCAGGTCCGGCCGGTGGTGGTGCGAGACATCGGAAATCAGCAGGCGGGTCAGCGCGGTGATCGCCACGTAGATCAGGAAGCGCACCGGCATGTGGTTGGTCTTGAAGTAGATGCCGACCATGGCACCCAGTTCGAGGTAGATGAACAGCAGCAGGATGTCATCGACCGTGGCGTGCCCCTTGTCCACCATCCCCAGGAAAGCCACCACGGCAGCCCAGGCGGTGATCCCGCCGATGGCGAACAACGCCAGGTAGTGGAAGCTCTCCACCAGGAGATTGCCCAGCGACTCGGCCAGGCCATGGACGTTTTCGCGCGTTCGTTCAGCCCAGTTGATTTTCACGATACAGCTCCTTGCGACGACGGCCCCGATGGTGACGGGGAAAGGTGACATTGGGGTTATGCAGGATGGGGGCCGCCCTATCGCCTGCGCCACGAGGCAGGTTGTCGCAGCCCTTGCCGCCAGGTGCGTCACGCAGGAAAAAACTGCGCACTGGACATCACCGTCGCTCACCACGCATAAACACCGCTCATCCCGAAATGGAGCTTCGTCATGATCCGCCCGCTTTACCCCCGCCACGTCCTTTTCGCAGCCTTCGCCCTGGCCCTGCCTTTCGCTTCGCCGATCACCACCCAGGCCGCGCCGGCAGCCAGGCAGCAGACCCAGGTACCCGGCTTCTACCGCATGGCGGTGGGCGAACTGGAAGTCACCGCACTCTACGACGGCTACGTAGACCTCGGCACCAACCTGCTCAAGGGCGCCAGCGCCGAAGATATCCAGAGCCTGCTGGCACGCATGTTCATCGAGTCCGGCAAGGGCATGCAGACCGCGGTCAACGCCTATCTGGTCAACACCGGCAAGCGGCTGGTGCTGGTGGATACCGGTTCGTCGAAGTGCTTCGGCCCTACCCTCGGCGGCATCCTCGGCAACCTCAAGGCCGCCGGTTACCAGCCAGAGCAAGTGGACAGCGTGCTGCTCACCCACCTGCATCCCGACCACGCCTGCGGCCTGCTGGACGCCGAGGGCAAACAGGCCTTCGCCAATGCCACGGTGTTCGTCGCACAGGATGAAGCCGGCTTCTGGCTGAACCCCGAGGCAGCGGCCAAGGCTCCGGCAGACTCGAAAGCCTTCTTCGAGATGGCGCAGAAGGCCGTGGCGCCCTACCAGGCCGCCGGCAAGCTGAAGACCTACAGCACTGGTGATGCCCTGGTGGAAGGCGTCAGCGCCGCCCCCTCGCCCGGCCATACCCCCGGCCACACGGGCTACCTGTTCAGCTCCGGCGGCCAGGAACTGCTGGTCTGGGGCGACGTGGTGCACAGCCATGCCACCCAGTTCGCCCACCCGGACATCGCCATCGAGTTCGATGTGGATAACGCCAAGGCCATCGCCAGCCGCAAGCAGGTGTTCGCCGCTGCCGCGAAGGACAAGCTCTGGGTAGCCGGCGCGCACCTGCCCTTCCCCGGCTTCGGTCACGTCCGTAGCGAAGGCGAAGGCAAGGGCTATGCTTGGGTTCCAGCGGAATTCGGACCGATTCGCAGCGATCGCTGACACAGGCCGGCAAATGGAAATTTCCTGCGGGCTATTTCCATTTGCCATCATTCCGAATACTGTACGCACATCCAGTATTTTCCAACCAATGAAGGTGAGGGGTGATGAATGGCCGTCGAAGTGGTGTACCGCAGCAGCCGCGATCCGGAGCGCCTGTTCATGGATAAGGCCGAAGCCGACCGTTACGACAAGATGCTCGAACTGGCCGAGTCCCTGGCCGAGGTCCTGCAGAAGGCAGTGCCGTCCCTGAGCGAGCAGCAGGTGGAAGACATCGGCATCTTCATGGCCAAGCATCGCGATACCTTCGCCCGCGCCTTCAAGAACCAGCCCGACGCCCTGGCCGAGCTGGAACTGCCCGGCGAGTGATCCCGACGCCCTCCCCCGCTCGCGGGGAGGGCCAGATTGCCCGTTGACGTCCGGCCAATCCCGGTCTAATTTCGCCGAGTCCCCATTCCGGGGCCCATCTCCTTCGGCGAATCCCAGATGCCCAACGCAAGCGCCCATTCCGCGATGATCACCGATCCCGTCGGTGCGCGCGTTCGCGCCTGCCTGTCGCCGATGTCCCCGCCTGTCGCACCGCCGCCTGCCGTGCGGGCCGGCTTTCCGCCGCCGCCCCCGTACGCGCTGCACGGCTGATCACCAGCCACTGATACCGCTCCGGTCCTGACCGCTTTCGGTCGGCGTTCGCGCGCGCCGGAGCCTGTTGCTGCTCACTGACAGGTGAACATTCATGACGTTGGACAAATCCGTCTGGGGCGCTTTCGCCTCGACTTCACTCTTCGTGCTGCTTTGGAGCAGCGGCGCGATCTTCGCGCGACTGGGCCTGGACCACGCCTCACCCTTCGCCTTCCTCACCCTGCGCTTCGCCCTCGCTTTCGCCACCCTGCTGCTGGTCTGCGGATGGCGCGGACAGACCCTGCCGCAACCGGGCAGCCGGTTGAAGGTGGCGGGCGTCGGCCTGCTGCTGATCGGCGGCTACACCATCTGCTACCTGCTGGCCCTGGATAACGGCATCACCCCCGGCGTGCTCGCCGCCCTGCTAGGGGTGCAGCCGATCCTCACGCTGCTGATGCTGGAGCGGCGCTTCTCCCTGGCGCGCCTGCTGGGCCTGGCCATCGCCCTGGGCGGCCTGGTGCTGCTGGTGTGGCAAAGCATCGGCCGGGCGCAGGTCTCCACCCTCGGGCTGGTGTACGCCTTCGCCTCGCTGGGCAGCATGACTTGCGGCGCCATCCTGCAGAAAGGCCTCAAGCAATCACCCCTGCAGGTCCTGCCGGTGCAGTACGGCGCCAGCCTGCTGGCCTGCCTGCTGCTGGTGCCCTACAAACCCTTTCACTTCGAGGCGACCCTGGACTTCGCCATCCCCCTGCTGTGGCTGGCGCTGGTGATCTCGGTGCTGGCGCAGTTGCTGCTCTACCGGCTGATGCAGGCGGGCAACCTGGTGAACGTCACCAGCCTGTTCTACCTGGTGCCGGTGGTGACCGCGGGGATGGATTACCTCTTCCTCGGCAACACCCTCGCGCCACTGGGTATCGCCGGGATGGGCGGGATACTGGCGGGGCTGATGCTGGTGTTCAACGTGGGTAACCGGACCGCGTGACTACGGGCCAGGCGATTGCCGCACAAGGGCAATCGCCTGGTCCAACTTGCGCGGTTTATTCAATTCCCGACGGGCGCAAGACGCGACGCTGGAGGCCCCGGACAAGGAGCCCTCCCATGCGTTCACTCTTCGCCTGCCTCTATGCGCCGCTGTTTCTCTTCGGCTTCCTCACCGCTGCGTTGTGGATAACCACCCTGCATCCGGCCTACTGGCTTGCCGCCCTGTTGCTGCCGGCCATCGTCCTGGCTTTTCTCGCCGAAGCCTGGCTGCCCTATGAGCCGCAGTGGAACCGGCCACGAGGGGACAGGCTGCGGGACGGCCTGCATGCGCTGGTCAACGAAACCCTCAACCTGCTGGGCATCGCAGCCATTCCGCTGGCAGCCGCCTGGATACCGAATGCCGGCGTCTGGCCCCACCACTGGCCTTTGCCGCTCCAGTTGCTGCTGGCCGTCCTGGTCGCCGACCTCGGCGTCACGCTGATGCATTACCTCAGCCACCGCCTGGAACCGCTCTGGCGCCTGCACGCCGTGCACCACAGCGTGCAGCGCATGTACGGGTTCAATGGGCTGATGAAGCACCCGCTGCATCAGGCCGTCGAAGCGCTGGCCGGCACCGCGCCCTTGCTGATGCTGGGAATGCCGGTGCAGGTCGCGGCCCTGCTCGCCTTCGCCATCGCCCTGCAACTGCTCTTGCAGCACAGCAATGTGGACATACGCGTCGGCCTGCTGCGGCACCTGTTCGCCTGGGCGCCGGTGCACCGCTTCCACCACATGAAGTACGGCCGCGCAGGGGACGTGAATTTCGCCCTGTTCTTCAGCTTCTGGGACCGCCTGCTGGGCACCGCCTTCCACAGCGATTACCTCATGGGCGTCGATGACCTGGGTATTGGCAGCCGCCCGGACTATCCCCGCGATTACCTGGCCCAGATGGTCGAGCCTTTCCGCCGCCAGCCCCGGGGAGCCAGCCCGGAAGCACCGGCCGAACTGCGCCGTGCCTAACCGATGAGTTGCAGCTTCAGCTGTGCCAGGTTGCGGTCGGCGCGGATGCCGAAGGTGGCTCGCATGGTGCGCGAGAAATGCGCGGCATCGGCGAAACCGGCGTCCAGGGCGGCTCGGGTCAGCGTCTCGCCTTCCAGGGCCAGGCTCAGCGCCAGGCGCAAGCGGCGCCAGAGAACCAGGCGCCGCACCGAGAGCCCAACCTGGTCGCTGAACAGTCTTTCCAGCTGGCTCAGTGACAGGCAGGCCCGTTGCGCCAGCGCCACCGCACTGACCTTTTCCTCCAGCAAGGCATCCACCGTCGCCAGTGCATTGGCGATTCGCGGGTCCAGCCGTTGCCGTGGTGCAGCCAGCAGCAGAGCGGTCAGCGCTTCCAGGTCCGCCGGGGCATCCTTGAGCAACTGGCGCAAGGTCGCCGGGCTGAACGCCAGGGGTTCGGCATAGACGGCGACCATGTCCTGGCAGGGGTCCTCGATGGCATGGGCGCGCATCGACTCCACCAGCAGGAAGCGCCCGCCACATGGCTCACCCTCCAGGGTCAGGCGCAATGGCGCTGCCTTGGCCAACAGCGCCTGGTGGGCGTAGTGGGCGTGGTTACGCGCACTGCCGGCAACGCCATCGAGCAGACAGAAGTCGCGGGCCATCCATAGCGCGCCCTGCCAGGGTGATTCGATCATCAGAGGGCCTCCTGCCGGTTCCAGGCAGTCAGCAATAGCTGCCGCTTGCCGGTTCGGCAAGGCGTTTTGTGGGAGCGATTTCAATCGCGAAATGGATTGGCACCGAGCCGCCGGAAACCACCCTCACCGCCGGCCCCCGCCCTGCGCCCCGGCCCGATCGCTGCGCGCTCAGGCGTTCATCGGCACCGGAAGCGATGCTTCCAACTGCGTGCCGCTTCAGCCCAGAGGGCGAGGGGTGATCTCGTGATCATCTTCGGCGCAGTCCTGTGGCACTTCCCCTGTGGGGGCGATTTCAATCGCTGAGCAGGGCGCAGCCCTGCCCTAGGGCTGCTCCAGCGCCTGCACCAGCGCCTTGAGGAACCTCGCGGCCTCCCCGCCGGTGACAGCCCGGTGGTCGAAGGTCAGCGACAGCGGCAGCACCGGGTGGATTTCCACCTTGCCCTGCCAGGCCACCACTTCATCGCGGATGCCACCGGCACCGATGATCGCCACCTGGGGCGGGACGACCACCGGGTTGGCGTAGCGGCCGAACAAGGTGCCGAAGTTCGACAGGGTGATGGTCGCTCCCATCATTTCCTGCGGAGGAATCGAGCGCGCCTTCACGTCGGCCCGTAGCCGCGACATGCCTTCCTTCAGATCCTCGGCACTGCGCCCGCCCACATTGCGCAACACCGGCACGAACAGTCCGTCCTGGGTGTCGACGGCGATGCCGAGGTCTAGCTTGTCGTGCTGGCGGATGGACAGGGCGCGGCCGTCGAACCAGCTGTTGAGGATGGGCTCCACCTCGCAGGCGGCGGCGATGGCCTTGCCGAGGCGGATCAGCGGGTCACGGGCCTCCGGCCAGCGGTGCAGGTCGGCGTCGCCGAAGATGGTCACCGGCACCACCTCGGCATGGGAGCGCGCCATGTTGATCGCCATGCTGCGGCGCACGCCCCGCAAGCGCTCGCCGCCGAAGCTGTCGCGGGCGCTTTGCGCGGCCTGCTCGACATCCGTGCGCGTCACCAGGCCGTCGGGGCCGGAACCGGCAAGGGCCGCCAGTTCAACGCCGAGCTGGCGGGCGAGCTGGCGTACCGCCGGGGTAGCGCGAGGCGCAAGGTGCTCGCGGGTGGACGGTGCGGCGCCGACGAAGAAGCTGTCGGCCTGGGCATTGCCGCCGCCTTCCAGGCGGCCAACCACAGTGCCGGCGTCGGCGTCCTCGCCCTCGTAACCCAGCAGCGGTTCACCGACGTGGAGAATGTCGCCCTCCTTGCCGAAGGTCCTGGCCACCACGCCGTCATGGGGGGCCGGGATATCCACGAGCGCCTTGGCGGTTTCCACCGAGACGAGCAACTGGTCGGCCTTGACGCTGTCCCCCACCTTCACGTGCCACTGGACGATCTCGGCTTCCTGCAGACCTTCGCCCAGGTCGGGCAGTTTGAAGTATTTCATCGTGCGCTCCTCGTCTCAGGCGTAGTTCAGCACCAGGTCACAGGCCGCAAGAATGTCGTCCGGACTGGGGATGTAGAGCTGCTCCAGGCGATACAGCGGCGGTGGAATATCCGGCGCGGTGACCCGCTGGATGGGCGCCTGCAGGTCGAGAAGCGCGCGCTCGTAGAGGCTGGCGGCAATCTCCGCACCGACGCCGCAACTGCGCGGCGCCTCGTGGACGATCACGCAGCGGCCGGTCTTGCGCACCGACGCCTCCAAGGTGTCGAGGTCCAGGGGCTTGATGCTGGCCACGTCTATCACCTCGGCGGAGACGCCCCGCTCCTCCAGCTTCGCGGCAGCCTGCAGGGTTTCGTGGACGCTGGCACCCCAGCTGACGAGGGTGATGTCCGAGCCTTCGCGCAGGGTGAAGCAGCTGTCCAGTGGCAGGCGCCTGCCGTCGTCGATGATCGGTTGCGGGTTCATCCGGTAGAGCCGGGTGGGTTCGAGGAAGATCACCGGGTCCGGGTCGTCGATGGCTGCCAGTAACAGGCCGTAAGCCCGTGCCGGCGAGGACGGGATCACCACCCGCAGGCCGGGAATGTGGGCGAACAGCGCTTCGGTGCTCTCGCTGTGGTGCTCCGGCGCGCGGATGCCGGCACCCATGGGGCTGCGCAGCACCATCGGGCAGGTGAGCCGGCCACGGGTACGGCAGCGGATGCGGCTGGCGTGGGACACCAGGTGTTCCATGGCGGCGTAGATGAAGCCGAGGAACTGGATTTCCATCACCGGCTTCAGGCCCTGGGCGGCCATGCCCACGGCGAGGCCTCCGATCATGGTTTCCGCCAGCGGCGTGTCGATCACCCGCTTGAAGCCGAAGCGATCGCGCAGGCCGAGGGTGGCGCGGAACACGCCGCCGTTGACGCCCACGTCCTCACCGAGAACCACGACGTTCTCGTCTTCCTGCATGGCGCGGTGCAGGGCCAGGTTGACGGCTTCCAGCAGGGCGCGTTTTTCGGTGGTGGCGTTGAGGTTAGTCATGATGGCCTCCGCTGCTCGAAGAGCACATCCGATCCCCCTCTACCGCTTGCGGGAGCGGGTGGCGCGCAGCGCCGGGTGAGGATTCCTCCCGGCGGGCAACGCGTTCCAGGAGCATTTCTCGCTGCTCGCCAAGGGCCGCGGGCCAGCGCGCATAGACGTGGTCGAGCACCGCTTCCACCGGCTGGACTCCAGCGGACTCGAAATTATCCACAGCCGCCTGTACCTGCCGCTGGCAGTCGGCGATCAGTGCCTGCTCGCGGCCTTCGTCCCAGACCCGGTTGCCGGCGAGGAAGGCCTGCATGCGCTTGATGGGTTCTTCCAGCCAGGCCGCCTTGACCTCCTCGGCGCTGCGATAACGGGTGGCGTCGTCGGCGGTGGTGTGATCGCCCAGGCGATAGCTGAGGCATTCCAGCAGGATCGGTCCCTTGCCGTGGCGGGCGCGGTCCAGCGCCCATTGCACGCGGTCATAGACGGCCAGCACGTCGTTGCCGTCCACCTGTTCGCCGTGGAAGCCGGCACCGATGGCCTTCTGCGCCAGGGTGGGGGCGCCGCTCTGGATGCGCCGGGGCACCGAGATGGCCCACTGGTTGTTGTTCACCACGAAGACCACCGGTAACTGCCAGGCCCCGGCCACGTTGAGGGCTTCGAGGAAGTCGCCCTTGCTGGTGGCGCCGTCGCCGCAGGTGGTGACCACTGCGCGGTGCTGTCCCCGGATCTTGATTGCCGTGGCCACGCCACAGGCATGCAGGGCCTGGGTGGCGATAGGCACGCAGATGGGGAAGTCCTCTTTCGAGCGTGGGTCCTGGAAGTCGCTGCCGCGTTCGTCGCCCCCCCAGTAGAGCAGGATTTCCTCCATGCGCACGCCGCGCATCAGCTGCACGGCGGTGTCGCGGTAATAGGGCACCAGCACGTCTTCGTCGCGCATCAGGCTGCCGATGGCGACGCCTATGGCTTCCTGGCCCAGGGTCGGGGCATAGGTACCGATGCGGCCGGTGCGTTGCAGGGCCACCGCCTTCTGGTCGAAGAGGCGGGTCAGCACCATGCGGCGATAGAGCTCGCTGAGCAGGTTGAAATCGTCGGCCCAGGCTGGCAGTTCGCCGACCAGCCGCCCCTCGGGGTCGAGGAAGCGCGTATAGGGCAAATCGATCCGATTGGACATGGCTTCGCTCCTTACACCTTTTGAGTGCCTGTGCAGTGCCCGGGGCTTGTGGCTCCGGGAGCTAACGGGCCGGGCCGCTGGTTGGCGGCCGTTCAGCCGAACAGCAGGCGCTCGGCCAGGGCGTCGGCGACCCGCGCGGGGGATCGCTTGTCGGCCTGGGCGTGCGCGTAGATCTCGGTAAGGCGCTGGCGAATCCGCGACAGGTGCGCGGTGATCGCCGGCAGCGTCTCGCCCTTGTGCTTGAGGGCAACGTAGATGAGCCCTCCGGAATTGATCACATAATCCGGCGCATAGAGGATGCCGCGCGCCTCCATCTCGTCGGCGATGTCGGGGCTGGCGAGCTGGTTGTTGGCCGCGCCGGCCACTGCCGCGCAACGCAACTGGCCCACCGTCTGGGCGTTGAGCACACCGCCCAGGCCGCAAGGCGCGAGGATGTCGCACGGCGTGGTGAGGAAGGCGTCGGCGGCCACCGGTTGGGCGCCCAGTTGCTCGATGGCCAGTTGCACGCGGCCGCTGTCCAGGTCGCTGACCAGCAGCTCGGCGCCTACCGCATGGAGCTGTTCGGCCAGGGCGTAGCCCACGTGGCCGAGGCCTTGCACGGCAACGCGCAAGCCTTCGAGGTCGTCGCTGCCGAGACGCGCATGGGCGGTGGCACGGATGCCGGCGAAGACGCCGAGGGCGGTGTGCGGCGAAGGATCGCCGGCCGCGGTGGTGCTGGTGACGTAGCGGGTCTGCTGGGCGATGCAGTCCATGTCGGCACTGGAGGTGCCGCTGTCCACCGCCGTGATGTAGCGGCCATTGAGGGACTCGATCATGCGGCCGAAGGCTTCGAACAGGGAGGCGCGATCATTCACGTGGGCCGGGCGGATGATCACGGCCTTGCCGCCCCCCTGGTCGAGGCCGGCCAGGGCGGCCTTGTAGCTCATGCCCTGGGCGAGGCGGATGGCGTCGCGGATGGCGCTTTCATCATCGGGGTAGGCGAGGTAGCGGCACCCGCCCAGGGCCGGACCGAGCCGGGTGTTGTGGATGGCGATGATGGCCTTGAGTCCGGTGGCGGGATCGTTGGCGAGGTGCAACGCCTCCAGCCGGGCGGTTTCCATCATGGCGAACATGGCGGTCTCCCTTCCTGACTTTAGGGCCAGTATAGGTCGGCCTGCGCCATCCGCCCCCTTGCATCCGGACATAAGCCGGGGCGCCGAGATAACCGCCGTTCGTGCCACTACTGGACGAAAATCAACCAGTTGGCTACAAGGAAACAACCTCTCGGAGATACCCATGGACCCGCGCCAACGCTGTCTAGCCTGCCTCGAACGCGAGCCTCCGGCGATGCTGGAGGCTGCCCTGTGGATCGCCGCCGAACACGATCCGCGCCTGGACCCGGAACGGGTGCTGCGCGAATTCGGCGGCCTGCTCCAGCTGGTGGCGGCCGGCCTGCCGAACCTGGCGCCGGCCGAACTGGCCCAGCCGCTGTTGCGGCGGCTGAACGAGCTGGACTTCCACGAGGACGACGACACGCCCCTGCGCCCCCGTGCCGCGCTGCTGCCCGAGGTGCTCACCCGGCGCCGGGGACAGCCGCTGTCGCTGGCACTGATCGCCCTGGAACTGGCCGCACGCCTGGGTATTCCCCTGACCGGGGTGGGCTTTCCCGGCCACTTCCTGCTGCGCGTGCCCGGTGCCGACCACCTGCTCGACCCGTGCAGCGGCCGTCGTCTGTACACCCGCGATTGCCGCGACCTGCTGGTCCGCGTCCAGGGCCCACAGGCCGAGCTCCAGGCGGCCCACCTGCAGACGGCCAGTGCGAAGGAAATGCTCCAGCGCCTGTCGCGCAACCTGCGCCTGCTCCACCAGGAGGCCGGCGAGTTCCTCGCCGCACTGAAGGATGCCGAGCGCGTGCTGCTGCTCGGCCCGCCGAACATGCACGACCACCTGGCGCGTGCCGATATCTACCAGCGCCTGGACTGCCCCCAGGCGGAGCGCTACGACCTGGAGCGCGCCCTGCTGCTCTGCGACAACCCGGCCCAGCACCTGCAACTGGCCCAGCGCCTGCGCCGGCTCGGGCATGTGCAGCCGTTGCATTGATGGCACCCCGGCGGCTCGGGCATGCTTTGGCATTTCTCCCGCCCTGACCACCCCATGAGTTCGCACGACCAAGCCCCCGATTCCCGGACCGCCGCCACCCGTGACGTGGTGATGCGCTACCACCTGAGCTGGAAAGCCCGCGACATCGAGGCCGTGCTGGCGCTCTACCACCCCGAGGTGGAATACAACGACTTCTTCCAGAACCGCTGCATGCGCCGCGAGGAACTGCGCGACTACCTGCACGCGACCATGCCGAGCGGGCCGGAGGACTTCCTCGAACACAACGACCGCATCCGCATCGATGGCGACACCGCCTTCATCCAGTACGCCATCAGTGTCGCCGGCGGAGGTACCTTCCGCGCCAGCGAAGCCATCACCGTGCGTGACGGGCTGATCTGGCGGATCAACGAGTACGCCCTGCTGGTGCAGCCTGCTGCCCCGTCCAGCAAGACGCCGTCGCAGCGGCCGGCAGCCAGCCGCCTCGGCCTGTCGGCGCGCCAGCTCAGCCTGCTGGCGCGGGACATCGAGGAATACTTCCAGCGTTCCCAACCCTACCTGGATCCGGCGCTGGACCTGCACCAGGTGGCCAGCGCCACGGGCTATACCCGCAACCAGATTTCCTACCTGCTGAACCAGATGCTCGGCCAGAGCTTCTACCAGTACGTCAACCACGCGCGCCTGCAGCACCTGCTCAAGCTGCTGGAAGTCGCCGTGCCGCCGGTGCGCATCGACGAGCTGGCGTTCACCGCCGGTTTCAATTCGCTCTCCGCCTTCTACCGCTGCTTCCGCCAGCACACCGGACTTTCGCCCAAGGCCTATCTCAAGCAACGGCCCTGATCGTAGGGTGCGCCATGCGCGCCGAGCGGCATTCAGCCCCGAACCAGGGTTCTGGTGCGCTCGGCGCCCCCTGCGGCAGGGCATGTGCCACAAGCACATTCCCAGCGTGCCCGCGCACACGACAAGTCCCCGGCCAGGCTCTAGCCTTGCCAGCCACAACAACCTGCCAACGGGGACCTGCCTATGCCGAACTGGCGCTCGATCAGCCTGTGGATGGACACGCTCGACGAAGACCTCGAGCCGCGACCGGCGCTGTCCGGTTCGCTGGAGGTGGACGTGGCGATCATCGGCGCCGGCTATACCGGACTGTGGACGGCCTATTACCTCAAGCACCAGGCCCCCGAGCTGAAGATCGCCATCGTCGAGTCGGAGTTCGCCGGCTTTGGCGCCAGCGGCCGCAACGGCGGCTGGCTGATGGGCAACCTGCTGGGCGAGGACCGTGCCCTGGCGCCGCTGCCCAGCGAAGTGCGCAAGGCGTCCTTCGATCTGCTCCACGGCATCCCCGACGAAGTGGCCGACGTGCTGCAGCGCGAAGGCATCGACTGCCACTACCGCAAGGGCGGCATCCTCTATTGCGCCGCACGCTACCCGGAGCAGGAAAAGCACCTGCGTGAGCAGTTGGCCGACCTCTATGCCGAAGGCCTGACCGAAGCCGACTACCGCTGGCTGAGCCCCGAGGAACTGAACGGCCAGTTGCGGGTGGCCAACCCCTACGGCGGCATCCACACCCCGCACTGCGCCACCATCCAGCCAGCCAGGCTGGTGCGCGGACTGGCCCGGGCAGTGGAGCGCATGGGCGTGCAGCTGTTCGAGCAGAGCCCCGCCAGCCACTGGCAGCCGGGGCTGGTACGCACCGCCCAGGGCGAACTCAAGGCGCACTGGGTGGTACCGGCCATCGAAGGCTACGCCGCCAGCCTGCCGCCGCTGGGCAAGTACCAGTTGCCGGTGCAGAGCCTGCTGATCGGCACCGAACCGCTCTCCGACGAGCAATGGGCGGAGATCGGCCTGGAACACGGCCAGGCCTTCAGCGAGAGCAGCCGCCAGGTCACCTATGCGCAACGCACCGCCGACAACCGCCTGGCCTTCGGCGCGCGGGGCGGCTATCGCTTCGGCGGCAAGCTGCGACAGGACTTCCAGCTCACCGAGGATGAAGTCGGCCTGCGCCGGTTCCTGCTGGGCGAGCTTTTCCCGCAATTGCGCAACGTGCGCATCACCCACAGCTGGGGCGGCAACCTGGGCATGGCGCGACGCTTCCGCCCGCACATGCTGGTGGACCGCAGGAACGGCATCGCCCTGTCCGGCGGCTACGGCGGCGAGGGCGTGGGCGCCAGCAACCTGGGCGGGCGCACCCTGGCCGACCTGATCCTTGGCAAGGAATCCCTGCTCACCCGCCAGCCCTGGGTGCTGGGCGACGGCCCACTGGAGCGCCTCAGTGCCTGGGAGCCGGAACCCTGCCGCTGGCTCGGCTACAACGCCATCATCCGCAGCTTCGTCCACGAGGACCGGGTGCTGGCCAATCCCCACAGCGCGCCCTGGCGCCGGGCCATGGCGCAGAAACTGGCCGGCCTGCTGGAAGGCCTGATGCGCTGAACGGCGCGAAACCTCATTGCACCCATTCGCGAGCGGAGCTCGCTTCTACACCAGGCATTTGCGGAGCCCACGATATGAAAGCCACCCTGCTGAAGAACACCCACGACCTTCCCCTGTCCGAACCAGCCCCGGTAGCGGTGCCCGTAGGCGAGCCGGTACCACACACCCGCGTGCATTCGGTGGAGCGCACCGACAACGTGGAAACCGGCGTCTGGGAATGCAGCCCCGGTCGCTTCCGCCGGCAGATCGTCGAGCAGGAGTTCTGCCACTTCACCCATGGCAGCTGCTCCTTCACCCCGGACGGCGGCGAAACCATCGAAATCAAGGCAGGCGACGCCCTGCTGCTGCCAGCCAACAGCCTGGGCGTGTGGGATGTGAAGGAAACGCTGCGCAAGACCTACGTGATCATTTCCCGCTGATGGAACTGGAGCCGGCAGGGCGTTGCCCTGCCTGGCGAATGAATTCGCCCCTACGGTGTTCCATCGCAATCAGTCGTCGAAGCTGCCGTGCCGCCCCTGCCCCGCCTTGAAGGACCGGGCGCCCGCGCGGGTTTCGCCGCTGTGGATAACCTTCATTCCCCCCTTGAACTCATTGGCGATGGCCGCCTCGAACGGCAGCTCCCACTGGGCATAGGCGCTGGCGCGGTCGGCCAGCATGCAGCGCTGTGGAAAGGCCGCAATCGCATGGGCCAGTTCCTCGGCTGCGGCTCGGGCCTGCCCTGCCGGCACCACTCGATTGGCCAGACCGATCGCCAGGGCTTCCTGCGACCTCACCGGACGTCCGGTCAGGATCAGGTCAAGGGCCCGGCCCTGGCCGACGATGCGCGGCAATCGCACGGTGCCGCCATCGATCAGCGGCACGCCGAAACGCCGGCAGAACACGCCGAAGATTGCGTCCTCGGCCATCACCCGCATATCCGCCAGCAGTGCCAGTTCCATGCCGCCGGCCACCGCGTGACCCTCGATGGCGGCGATCAGCGGCTTTTCCAGTTGCATGCGGCTCGGTCCCATGGGGCCATCGCCTTCGGCTTCCAGCCGATTGCGCCGTACGCCGTCTTCGGCCACCGCGCCCAGGTCGGCGCCCGCGCAGAAAGTGCCGCCCGCTCCGGTGAGCACTGCCACCCGCGCTTCGTCGTCCGCCTCGAAGGCCCGCAGCGCAGCCGCCAGGGCCTCGGCGGTGGGGCGATCGACGGCATTGCGCACCTCGGGACGGTCGATGATGACCGTGGTAACCGGGCCGTTCCTCTCGACTCTGACGTTCATGGGAGCTCCTGGGTAGGAAAAGGGAGTACTTGTGGGAGCGAAATGAAAAGGCCGGCAACAAGGCCGGCCTTCAACATAGTGCTTCCCGGCAGCAATGTTCAGCCTGCTGGCGGAACTGCCCCGGTGAACGGCGGGATCAGAGGGCGTACTTCTGCAGGTTGGCCATCATCTCGCGCAGGGCTTCGACGTTGTCCGCAGGGTGGGCGGCGCCTTCGAAGTCGCAGATGGCCTTCCAGTTGGCTGCCACGTCCTCGGCGTCGAATCCAGCCTTCGGATCGAAGCCGAAGCCCAGGCTGCGCTCCCAGCGCACCTTGCCGATCCAGCCGCCGCCCACTTCGAACAGGCCGGAGGTTTCCTGGCACTGCTCGCTGCCAAGGAACACCACCAGCGGGCTGACCAGTTCGGGCTTGAGCTGCTCGAACACCTGCGGCGGAATCAGGCCCTCGGTCATGCGCGTGCCACCGGTGGGGGCAATGGCGTTGACCAGGATGTTGTTCTTGCGGCCTTCGATGGCGAGGTTGCGGGTCAGGCCGTAGAGGCCGAGCTTGGCCATGCCGTAGTTGGACTGACCGAAGTTGCCGTAGATGCCCGAGGTGGACGACGTGAAGATGACGCGGCCGTAGCCCTGCTCGCGCATGTGCGGCCAGGCGGCGCGGGTAACCTTGTAGGCACCTTCGACGTGGACCTTGTAGACCAGGTCCCAGTCGGCGTCTTCCATCTTGTGGAAGGTCTTGTCACGCAGGATGCCGGCGTTGTTCACCACCACGTCGACGCGGCCGAAGTGGTCGAGGGCGGCCTGGACGATCTTCTCGCCGTCAGTCACCGAGTCATGGCTGGCCACGGCGGTGCCGCCGGCTTCGCGGATCTCCGCTACCACGCGGTCGGCGGCCGAAGCGTTGGCGCCTTCACCGTGGGTGCTGCCCCCCAGGTCGTTGACCACAACCCGGGCGCCATGGCGGGCGAACAGCAGCGCATGGGCGCGGCCAATACCGCCACCGGCGCCGGTGACGACTACGACTTTGTCTTCGAAGCGGATTGCATCGCTCATGGGCAGGTTCCTTGGCGGGTTCTGGTTATTCGCCGAGTCTCCGGCAGCTTCCCCGGCCCCACAAGAATCGGAGCCGCTATGAATGGTGCCCGATAAGGGCGACGTTACTTGATGGGAATGAACAGGGTTCCGCATGGACGCAGCTTGAACAACCACCAGTTGTAGCTGTGGCAGAGCAGCGCGAGCAGGGCGGATGCCAGCAGGCAGCCGATCGCGGCCAGCCAGCTCCATAGGCACGGATCGCGCAGGATGGCATAGCCGATGAGGCTGAGGCTGCAGATGAACAGCAGGGCCGCGACGCCCGGCCCAAGGGTACGGATGACGGGATAGAGGAATACCAGGAGACGGAAGAGCATGAACGGACCTCGAGGCTGCCGGGCAATCGCTGCCCGGCGGTTCAGGGAGGTCTGGATACTAGTGCCATGCCCCGTGGAGGCGGTCTAGGAATGATCCGATTCCGTTGTCAGAGGCGGTCCTGGAAAGCCAGGTAATGCTCCAGCACCTGCTCCGGCGCTTCGGTCTGTGGATAGTGACCGATGCCTTCGAGCAGAACGGCGTCCGCATCCGGGATCAGCTCGCGGTAACGCGCCACCATGTGGGCGCCGGAGATGGGATCCACCGCCCCGTCGATCACCCGCAACGGCACCCCTCCCCTCTGCATCGCGGCCACCCAGCGGTCGCGCTGTTCGCGCCGTTCGGGAATGTAGTGGATCAGCCGGTGCATGACGGCGGGGCCGTCCCGCTCGGCGATCAGTTGCCAGAAGTCGTCCAGCTCGCTGTCGCTGGGCTGGGTGTCGGGACCGAACACCTGGGCGAAGCTGGCAGCCAGCTTGCGCCGTGAGAACAGCCGCCCGACCAGGCCACCCAGGGGGCTCAGCAGCAGCTTCTGCAGCAGCACCGGACGGTGGGTTTCCGGGAACAGTCCGCCATTGAGAAAGACGCAGCTGGCCAACTTGAAGCGCCCTTCGTGATGCCGCGCCAGCAACTCCTGGGCAACGCTGTCGCCGTAGTCGTGAGCCAGCACGTGCACCGCCCCCTCCACGCCGAGGTGGGCGAGCAGCGCCTGCTTCAGGTCCGCCTGTTCCAGCAGCCGGTAGTCATGTCCGCGCGGCTTGGCCGAGTAACCGAAGCCCAGCATGTCGCAGGCGATGACGCGAAAGCGCCGGGCCAGGGGTTGCCAGAGGTAGTGCCAGTCCCAGGAGGCGGTGGGAAAACCGTGGATCAGCAGCAGCGGCTCGCCCTCACCCGCCGTCCAGTAGCGGATGCGCAGGCCGCGGAAGTCCATGTCCCCGGCCTGGGCGCGCCAGTCGCCCAGGGGGATGCCGGCCAGGGCCGTCATTGGTCGTAACCGGGGAACTGCTGGTCGAGCTTGCGCAGCAGCGCCGGCCACGGCAGCGCACCGCCCATGCCGGTGGAGGTTTTCATCACGCCGGCGATCATCGCCCGGGCACCGTCGAGGATCTGCTGCGGGATGTGGATGAGTTCGCCGCCGCCGGCCTGGGCCATCACCTGGATCTCGCAGGCGCGCTGCATGGTGAACATGCCGAGGAAGGCATCGGCGATGCTGCCGAAGGCGGTGAGCAGGCCATGGTTGGGCAGGATCATGAAGTTGGCCTGGCCGAGGTCGGCTTGCAGGCGGGCCTTTTCCTCGTGGTGCAGGGCCACGCCTTCGTAGCCGTGGTAGGCCAGGCTGGCGAGCACGAAGAGCGATTGCTGCGACAGCGGCAGCAGGCCGTTCTTCTGCGCGGAAACGGCGATACCGGCGGTGGTGTGGATATGCAGCACGCAGCCCACGTCCGGTCGCACCTCGTGCACCGCGCTGTGGATGGTATAGCCGGCCGGGTTGATGTCGTAGGGGCTGTCCATCAGCTTGTTGCCGGCCAGATCGATCTTCACCAGGCTCGACGCGGTGATCTCGTGGAACATCAGCCCGTAGGGGTTGATCAGGAAGTCTTCGGTGCCGGGGACCTTGGCGGAGATGTGGGTGAAAATCAGGTCATCCCAGCCGTACAGGGCAATCAGGCGGTAGCAGGCGGCCAGATCGACACGGGTCTGCCATTCGGCGGCGGACACCTTGTCCTTGAGGTTGAGCGACGGGAGGGCTTGAGCGGCGGTCATGGCGGAACCTCGTTGTTGTTGTATGTGCGACGAGTCTAGCCCCGGGCGGCCAGGGCGATAGTCGCCTTGGCAGCCAGCTTAATGGCCTTGCGAGTCAGATCAGCGCGGCGACCAGGGGTGCGGCGAAGAGGTTGAGCAAGCCCATCAGCACCATCACCAGACCGGCCACCGTGCCCTCTTCGCGGCCCACTTCCCGGGCCCGGCTGACCCCCGCGCCGTGGGCGCCGACACCAAACAGCGCGCCACGGGCCAGGGCGCTCTTCAGCGGCAGCCAGCGGATCAGCAGGCCGCCGGCGACAGCGCCGAATACGCCGGTGAGCATGACGAAGACGGCCGTCAGTTCCGGAACGCCGCCGAGGTCCTGGGCAAGCGGCATGGCGAAGGGCGTGGTGATGGAGCGCGGCACCAACGACAGGCTCACCTGGGGCTCCAGCGCCAGCGCATTGCCCAGGCACCAGGAGCTGGCGATGGCCACGCCACTGCCGGCCAGCATGCCCAGCATCAGTGCCGGCCAATGGCGGGCGAGCAAGGTACGCTGCTGCCAGATGGGCACGGCGAAGGCCACGGTAGCCGGGCCCAGCAGCAGCATCAGCCAGTGAGTGGCGCCGGCGTATTCGGCATAGGCGGTATGCAGCGGCACCGCAATCGCCAGCAGCAATGCCGGCACGAAGATCAGCGGCGACAGCAGGTAGCGTCCGGTGCGCCGGTACATCCAGCGGCTGGCCAGGTAGCCGGCCAGTGTCAGGGCCAGCCAGAACCAGGACATGGGCTCAATGTTCATGGCGCATCCTCCAGCGGCAAACGGCTTCAACAGTCAGCGCGGTGGCCAGCATCACCAGCAGGGTGCTGGCGCCGATCACCAGCAGGATGCGCAATCCGTCCTGACGCAGCAGCGCGCCGTAGTCCAAAAGGCTCATCAACGCCGGAATGAAGAACAGCAGCATCTCGGCCATCAGCAGGCCGGCGCCCAGTTGCAGCGCCGCCGGTTTCACCCAGCCGCTGGCGAAGGCCGCCAGCAGCAGGCCAAGGCCGATCACGCCACCGGGAATCGGCCAGCCCAGCACGGCCGCGAGCTTGCAGCCCAGGGCATAAAGGCCGACAAGGGCAACGAGTTCGGCAGCGAGACGAGCGATACGGAGCAGGCGGGAACGGTTCATGGCGGTGACCCTCGGTACTGGTGGCCAGCTTAGGTCCGCGCCTATCATCCCAAAAGCGAATTGTTCGACTTGCAGCCATTCGAGATTGGAATAGCCATGGAATTCCGCCAGTTACGCAGCTTCGTCGAAGTGGTCCGTCAGGGCGGCTTCACCCAGGCCGGCAAGACCCTGCACGCCACCCAGTCCACCGTCAGCAAGCAGGTGGCCCAGCTGGAACAGCGCCTGGGCGTGCAACTGCTGGAGCGCAGCGGCCCGCACCTGCGCCTGACCGATGCCGGCGCCGTGGTGCTGCGCCATGCCGAGGACATGCTGCGCCAGCGTCAGGACCTGCATAGCGAGCTGGACGATCTCAGCCAGCTGCGGCGAGGCGAATTGCGCCTGGGGTTACCACTGCTGGGGGGCGAAGTGCTGTTCGCCGAGTTGTTCGTCCAATACCGGCGGCGCTACCCGAACATCGTGGTGAGTCTGCTCGAAGGCGGCAGCAAGCTGATGGAAGCGGCGCTGCTGCAGGGGGAACTGGAACTGGCCGGCAGCCTCACCCCCAATGACCCCGCGCTGGACTACCAAGCGTTCTGCAACGAGCCGCTGGATATCCTCGTGCCCGAGGACCATCCCCTGGCGGGCGAAGAAAGCCTCGCGCTGGCGCAACTGGCCGAATCGCCCTTCCTGCTTTACCAGCAGAGCTTCACCCTCAACGACCGCCTGTTGCAGGCGTGTCGGCAGGCCGGCTTCACACCGCGCGAAGCAGGTCGCAGCGGCCAGGCGGATTTCCTCGCCGCGCTGGTGGCCGCCGGCCAGGGCGTGGTGCTGCTGCCACGCATCGTCGCCCGCCCCTTGCAGCGCCCCGGCCTGCGCCTGGTACCGCTGCGCGAGCCGGACCTGCGCTGGGACATCGCCTTCGTCTGGCGGCGCGGTGCCTACCTGTCGCGGGCGGCGCAGGCCTGGCTGGAGTTACTGCGGGAGTATTCGCCGCTCGATCAGGGCAAGGCCTGAGCAGTCTTCCGTGGGGCAACGTCGCAGGGTGGACCACACTTCACCGGTCCACCATTCGGGAGTGTGGCCTGGCACTGACCGGTGGATGGAGAAAGCGCCATCCACCCTACGGCAGGACTTCGCCCTGCAATCGCGAATGCGTTCGCCCCCACAGGCTCAGAGCAGATCGCGATCCAGCAACGGCCATTCCCGCTGCGCCTGCGGGTCGTCGGACAGCAGGCGAAAGCCGGCGAATTCGAAGCCGGGCGCCACGTTGCAGCCCACCAGGGTATAGGCACCCAGGCAACGTGCGGCCTGCCAGGCGTGGGCGGGTACGGTGCGCTGGGGCAGGCTGCCCTCCGCCACCGGGCCGAGGAGTTCCCGGCGCACCTCGCCAGGCGATTCGGCGACCAGCAGTTCCAGCGGGTCGCCTTCGTAGAAGTGCCAGGCCTCGTCGGCATCTACCCGGTGCCAGCGGCTCACACCACCCTGCGGCAACAGGAAGAAGATGGACGACGACGCAGCGCGGCCACCCGGCAGATGGGTGGCCGATTCGAACACCCGGCGATAGAAGCCACCTTCAGGGTGCGGCTCCAGTTGCAGTTCGCGGATGAGGAATTCGGCGCGCGGGTGCATCAGGCTTTCAGCGCCGCGATGACGGCATTGAGCCAGGGCTCGGCATCCAGTTCAGGGGTAACGGTTTCGCTGGCGTCCAGGCGCTGCATCTCCACCACTTCGCGCAGGCCGAGCTCGGCATAGAGCTCACGCATCAGCTCGCCGCCGCCGCAGAACACGTCGTAGCTGGAATCCCCCAGGGCGAGGATGGCACCCGAGCGGCCACGCCAGTTGGGCAGGCGGTCGCGCAGCTCGGAATACAGCGGCAGCAGGTTATCCGGCAACTCGCCCATTCCGGTGGTGGCCGTCACGGTGAGCAGCGCCTCGGGGTCGAAGGCGATCAGGTCGTCCAGGCTCACCCGGGGCAGGTAGCTGGCGTCCAGGCCAGCGGCCTTGAGCAGCTTTTCCGCGTGACGGGCGACTTCTTCGGCGGTGCCGTACACCGAGCCGGACAGGATGGCGACTTTCATGGGGACTCCGAACAGAGGGGCGAAATGCCTCGCATTATGCCGCAACTGGCGAGGTCCGCAGGATGCCGTAGACTGCTTCCGATCAGATCGACAGAGCCAGGAACATGATCAACGCCAAGCTGCTGCAACTGGTAATAGACGCGTCCAACGACGGTATCGTGGTCGCCGAGCAAGAGGGTGAAGACAACATCCTGATCTACGTCAATGCCGCCTTCGAGCGCCTCACCGGCTACGCTCGCGATGAAATCCTCTACCAGGACTGCCGGTTCCTCCAGGGCAAGGACCGCAATCAGCTGGGCATCCCCGCCATCCGCCAGGCCATCCGCAATGGCCAGCCGTGCCGGCAGATCCTGCGCAACTACCGCAAGGACGGCAGCGCCTTCTGGAACGAGCTGTCCATCACCCCGGTATTCAACGAGTCGGACCAGCTCACCTATTTCATCGGCATCCAGAAAGACGTTACCGAGCAGGTGGAAGCCCGCCAGCGGGTGCGCGAACTGGAAGAAGAAGTGGCTGGGCTCAAGGCAGAACTGGCGGAACTCAAGAGGTAGGATCGCGCGGGGCTCGCCAAGCGCTTTGATTGGATCTTTCGCGAGCAGAACTCGCTCCGGCAACGGGACAACGGCCGGTTCAGGTATCCAGATGCCCGGCCAGGAACTGCCGAAGGCGGCGCTGCATCAGTCGCCCCTCGCTGCCGAGGCAGGCCACGGGGGTGCCGTCCAGTTCCTCACTCATCAGATCGGCGGTTTCGCCGGCCAGTGCCATGGGGCAGTCCAGCCCCAGGGCCAGGCGGTTGAGCTGTTGGCCGAGGTCGTCGGCCGGCGGCTGGTTGGAGAACAGCACCAGCGCCTGGGGTTGCAGCTTGCCGCACACCAGCGCCAGTTCCGCTAGTGGCTGACCCAGGCCGAGCACGTTCACCACCACCTCGCCGCTGCCCAGCAACAGGCCGGCCACCAGCAACTCCAGCTCGCGCCCCTGCCCCGGCAAGGGGGCCAGCAGCACCCGCTGCTGCTGGTTATTGCGCGACAGTTGCAGGCGCTGCAGGACGCGGGCGCGCAGGAAGCTGTCGAAGAACACCCATTCGCTGCCGCGACCGAACTCGTCCTGGCGCAACAGCAGCGACTGCCAGACCGGCATCAGCACATCGGCGAACGCCACGTGCAGTGGATAAGTGGAAAACACCTGGCCATAGACCCGCTCCAGCTCGGCCTCGTCCAGGGTGGAGACGGCGTTGCGCACCTGGGTTCGGCGCTCGTTCCATTCCCCCGAAGCCGCATCCTGGTGGATCGGTGTCACCGGCAGCCTGGCGGCATTGCTACGGGCCAGCAGCTTGCCCACCTTGCTCACCGAAACGCCGCGCTCGATCCAGGCGAGGATGCTGCGCACCGCCTCGACATCCGCCAGGGAATACAGGCGGTGGCCGCTTTCGGTACGGGTCGGCTGGATCAGTCCGTAACGCCGTTCCCAGGCTCGCAGGGTGACCGGATTGACCCCGGTCAGGCGCGAAACCTCCCGGATCGGGAAGAGTTCTTCCTGTTTCGGGGCGGCCGAGGCGATGGATGCACCGGAGTCGGTCATGGCGTGGAAATCGTCAGTGGGAGGATTCACGCAGTTTAAACCTTGTTGCGGGGATTCCAATCGACCACAGGCCACGGCAGGCGCGGGGACGACCCGCCGGTCATCCTTCCCGCTGGCGCTTTGGCGAAAAACCGGAATAATCCTTGCCTCTTTTTCAGCGCAGCCCACCACCCCGGCGCTGCGTGACGTGCCCCGGCCCTATCCGGGCGGGCACTCGGTTGCAAGGAGATACACGATGTCTGCCGATCCCGTCACCCTGATGGTGGCCCGCCGCGTCGCCCGCGAGCGCTACCACGACTTCATGGCCTGGCTGCGCGAAGGCGAGCAACTGGCCGCCGACTTCCCCGGATACCTCGGCTCTGGCGTGCTGGCACCGCCTCCGGATGACGACGAGTTCCAGATGATCTTCCGTTTCACCGACGAGCCGACCCTGGCCGCCTGGGAGCACTCCGCTTCGCGCCGCGCCTGGCTGGAGCGTGGCGCCGGACTGTTCGAGCAGCCCCATGAGCATCGCGCCCTCGGCCTGGATGCCTGGTTCGGCAAGGCCGAGCAGCGGCCGCCGCGCTGGAAGCAGAGCGTGGCCATCTGGCTGGCCTTCTTTCCCGTGTCCCTGGCCTTCAACCTGCTGTTCGGCGGCTGGCTGGGCGACCTGCCGCTGGCCCTGCGGATATTCCTCAGCACCCTGGCGCTGACGCCGCTGATGACTTATTGGTTCATCCCGCTTTCCACTCGCCTGCTGGCACCATGGCTGCAGTCGAGCCGCCCCGCCCCGGTCCGCGGCGCAACGGCGGTGCAACCCCGCTGAGGCCGGCCCCGGCAATTTGTACAAGCCCCACCCCTGGTATAACTTGGTGCAGATCAGGCCGTCTGCACCACCTTCCGGCCATCGCCCTCAGTACCTCCTGCTTCGAGGCGTCAATGAGCCGACCCGCTCCCATCCTCATCACCGGCGCCAGCCAGCGCGTCGGCCTCTACTGTGCCGAACGTCTGCTGGACGAAGGCCAGCCGGTGATCATCAGCTACCGCACCGAACGCGACGGCGTGAGGCACCTGCGCGAACGCGGCGCCACGGCGCTCGCTGCGGACTTTTCCAGCGAAGCCGGCATCCTCGCCTTCATCGATGAGCTCAAGGGCTGCACCGACAGCCTGCGCGCCATCGTCCACAATGCGTCGGACTGGCTGACGGAAACGCCCGGCCACGAGGCCGACGCCTTCCAGCGCATGTTCAGCGTGCACATGCTGGCGCCCTACCTGATCAACCTGCATTGCGAGGAACTGCTGCGCCGCAGCAGCCCCGCGGACATCATCCACCTGAGCGACGATGTGGCGCGCCGGGGCAGCGAGAAGCGCATCGCCTACTGCGCCAGCAAGGCCGGGCTGGACAACCTCACACTGTCCTTCGCCGCCCGCTTCGCGCCAGACATCAAGGTCAACGGCATCGCCCCGGCACTGGTGATGTTCAATGCCGAAGACGATGACGCCTACCGCAAGAAGACCCTGGCCAAGTCGGCACTGGGCATCGAGCCCGGTCCGCAGGTGGTCTACCAGGCCCTGCGCTACCTCCTGGACAATTCCTACGTCACCGGAACGACCCTGACACTCAACGGCGGCCGCCACCTCAAGTAGGCGCCGCGAGGACTGCCACCATGAGCGATGAACTGGACCTGTATTACCGGGAAATCCTGCGGGGGCTGGGGGAAGACCCAGACCGAGAAGGTCTGCGCGAAACCCCCAAGCGCGCCGCCAAGGCCATGCGCTACCTGTGCCACGGCTACGAGCAGAACCTGGACGAGCTCGTCAACGGCGCCCTCTTCGCCTCGGACAACGACGAGATGGTGACCGTGAAGGACATCGAGCTCTATTCCCTCTGCGAACACCATCTCCTGCCCTTCATCGGCAAGGCCCATGTGGCGTACATTCCCACCGGCAAAGTGCTGGGGCTGTCGAAGGTCGCCCGCATCGTCGACATGTTCGCGCGACGGCTGCAGATCCAGGAGAACCTCACCCGCCAGGTCGCCGATGCGGTGCAGCGGGTGACGGGCGCCGCCGGCGTGGCGGTGGTGATCGAAGCCCAGCACATGTGCATGATGATGCGCGGCGTGGAAAAGCAGAATTCGGTGATGAGCACCTCGGTGATGCTCGGAGCCTTCAGGGAATCCCAGAACACCCGCCACGAATTCCTGAAATTGATCGGACGGAGTAACTAGAGAATGCCGAGACTGGAGCCCGGAATGGCGCGAATCCGCGTCAAGGACCTGCGCCTGCGCACCTTCATCGGAATCAAGGAGGAAGAAATCCTCAACAAGCAGGATGTGCTGATCAACCTCACCATCCTCTACCCGGCCACCGAGGCCGTACGCGACAACGACATCGACCACGCGCTGAACTACCGCACCATCACCAAGGCGATCATCCGCCACGTCGAAGAGAACCGCTTCGCCCTGCTGGAACGCCTGACCCAGGAAATCCTCGACCTGGTGATGGCCAACCCCAGCGTGCGCTACGCCGAGGTGGAGGTGGACAAGCCACACGCGCTGCGCTTCGCCGAATCGGTGTCGATCACACTTGCCAGCCATCGCGAGTAACAGGCCCGGTTCGTCGCGGACCTGTTCAGAGCCGATTGCCGGGGCCAAGGAGGGCTCCTATCATCCCCGCCAGTCCCTCCCGAAAGCCCCAGGAGAATCCTGCCATGACCGAGCAAGAACGCCTTGAACTCGAGGCCGCAGCCTTCCGCAGTCTGGTGCAACACCTGCGTAGCCGCCCCGATGTGCAGAACATCGACCTGATGAACCTCGCCGGCTTCTGCCGCAACTGCCTGTCGAAGTGGTACAAGGCCGCCGCCGACGACCTGGGCCTGGAAGTGACGCCAGACCAGGCCCGCGAAGAGATCTACGGCATGCCCTACGCCGACTGGAAGGCCAAGTACCAGAAAGAAGCCAGCGCCGGGCAACAATCGGCCTTCAACAAAGCGAACAAAGAATGAGCAACCTGAACGACTTCCGCGCCCGCCTGCACAGCGACCAGTTCCTCTTCGCCGAGACCCTGGCCTTCATCGCCGAAGGCTACGACTACCAGCAGAGCGCCTTTGCCAACGGCCCGGTGGAAAACGCCGCCGGCCAGAACGAAGGCTCCTGCAAGACCCTCGGCCTGGCCTTGCTGGAAGGCTTCAGCCTGGAAGAAACCCTGCTGGCCTTCGGTGAGCATTACCGCTCCGTGCTGGCCACGCCGGATGGCAACGACCACGGCAACATCCGCGCCCTGATGAGCACGGGCCTGGCCGGCGTTCGCTTCGAGCGCCCGCCGCTACAACGCAAGGCCTGACCCCATCCAACCGCCCCGTCCGGGGCGGTTTTCTTACGCTTTGGCTTCCGCATTCTGTCGGCAATGGCTGACAGTATTCTTCTGCAAAACGCGTAGGATTCTCATCTGTTATGGATGTTTGGCCTGATCGTTCCCACACGATTGCCCAGCGACAACACCTCTTGCGGAGCGCATGGATGCAGCAAACCCTCGTATGGAAGCCCCTGACGACGTCCGGCGTGGAAAGCCTGCATCTTTCCATGGATGAACAGGGCATCCATGCCAGCAGCCATCTGGTGCAGAACCGCAACGGCCAGAGCATCGCCGCCACCTACGTGCTGGACAGCGACCCGCGCTGGCGCTTCCGCCATCTCTGGCTGAAGGTGGAAAACCAGGGCTCGCGCAGCCTGCGCCTTGACCGTGACATCCGCGGACGCTGGCTGCTTGACGGCCAGCGCCGCCACGACCTCGACCAGTGCCAGCTGGTGATGCTCTCCGCCACGCCCTTCACCCACACGCCGGCCCTGCAACGCTGCGGCCTGGACACAGGCCAGAGCGAGCAATTGCAGGTCGCCTACATCGACCTGCCGAGCCTGCGGGTGGAAGCCCGTCAATTGCGCTACCACTGCCTGCGCCAGCAAGCCCAGAACAGCCTCTATCGCTGCGAGGCGGAAGGCCGCAAGGCAATCGAACTGACCGTGGACCGCCAGTCCCTGCTGCTGGAAGCCCAAGGCCTCTACCAGCGTATGAGCGCGCGAACGCTGTCGTTGAATACCTGGGTCTGATCCGCAGCGGGGCGACACCCGCCCCTGCCTGTAGGGGCGAATTCATTCGCCAAGCAGGCCGAAGGACTGCCACGCGGCCCCCATCCCTCTCCCCCAGCCCCCGCCCTGCGCCCCGGCCCGATCGCTGCGCGCTCAGGCGTTCATCGGCACCGGAAGCGATGCTTCCAACTGCGTGCCGCTTCACCCCAGAGGGCGAGGGGTGACTCGCGTCGGCCCGGCCCAAGCCCTCCTGAAGCGCTTGTGTAGCCTGGCGCCAAGCAAGCTTGGTTTGCCCTACGCAAAAGAAAAAGCCCCGCATCGGCGGGGCTTTTCCTCATCAGGCTGAACTCATTGCGCGTCGAGATAACGCTCGACGTCCAGGGCAGCCATGCAACCCGCACCGGCCGAGGTAATGGCCTGGCGGTAGACGTGGTCGGCCACGTCGCCGGCGGCGAACACGCCGGGAATGTTGGTGGCGGTGGCGTTGCCGTCACGGCCGCCGTTGACGACCAGGTAGCCGTCCTTGAGCGCCAGCTGGCCTTCGAACAGCGAGGTGTTCGGGGTGTGGCCGATGGCGACGAACAGGCCGTCCACCTTCAGCTCGTCGCTGCCGCCGTCATTGCGCTTCAGGCGCACGCCGGTGACGCCCATGTCATCGCCCAGCACTTCGTCCACTTCCGCGTTCAGCTTGAGGACGATCTTGCCTTCGGCGACCCGCGCCATCAGCTTGTCCTGAAGGATCTTCTCGGCGCGGAAGGTCTCGCGGCGGTGCACCAGGGTCACCTTGCTGGCGATGTTGGCCAGGTACAGCGCCTCCTCCACGGCGGTGTTGCCGCCACCGACCACCGCCACTTCACGGTTGCGGTAGAAGAAGCCGTCGCAGGTGGCGCAGGCGGAAACGCCCTTGCCCATGAACGCCTCTTCCGAAGGCAGCCCCAGGTAACGGGCGCTGGCGCCGGTGGCGATGATCAGCGCGTCGCAGGTGTAGGTGCCGCTGTCACCCACCAGGGTGAACGGCTTGCCGGCCAGATCCACGGCATTGATGTGGTCGAAGACGATCTCGGTCTCGAAACGCTCGGCGTGTTCCTGCATGCGCTGCATCAGCGCCGGGCCGGTGAGGCCGTGGGGGTCGCCGGGCCAGTTGTCGACTTCGGTGGTGGTGGTCAGCTGTCCGCCCGCCTGCATGCCGGTGATCAGCAGCGGCTTGAGGTTGGCGCGGGCGGCATAGACAGCCGCGGCGTAACCGGCAGGGCCGGAACCGAGGATGATGACCCGCGAATGACGTGCTTCGGACATGGCTGACTCCCGCCCCTTGGGGCATAAAAAGGGGCCACTGCGGCACTTGGGGAAGGCGTTGGATGCAGTGGCCCCGTTGAACAGGGGCTGGCCGTTTCCGACTGGCCAGCAATGGTCGCAAGGTTACCGGGCGGCATTCTATAGCGGAAATACCCGCTCTCAATCCCGGCCATAGGTGACACCTATTTGCATAACCGCGATCAAATTTGTTCCGAGCCTTTTCCAGGCTTTCCACGCCGCCGGCAAAGCCGTTAAGGTCGGCGCGTTTGCAACCTCGAGGGACCACCATGCCTGCACCCGCACTTTCCGGACCGCAGTACCTCGGCGAAGGACTGAAACTGGTCCTCAGCCCCGGACTGCGCCTGTTCGTCCTGCTGCCGCTGACCGTCAACCTGCTGCTGTTCGCCGCCCTTATCGGTTTCGCCGTGCAGGAATTCAGCGGCTGGGTCGACGCCTTCATGCCCAGCCTCCCCGAATGGCTGAGCTTCCTCCAGTACCTGCTCTGGCCGCTCTTCGTGCTGCTGGTCCTGGTGCTGGTGTTCTTCAGCTTCACCATGCTGGCCAACATCATCGCCGCGCCGTTCAACGGCTTCCTCGCGGAAAAGGTGGAAGTGGTGGTACGCGGCAAGGACGAGTTCCCGGCTTTCAGTTGGGCCGAACTGATGGCGATGATCCCTCGCACCCTTGGCCGCGAGTTGCGCAAGCTGGCCTATTTCCTGCCACGGGCCGGCGCCCTGCTGATCCTCTCCTTCATCCCCGTCGTCAACCTGGTGGCCGCGCCGCTGTGGATCGTGTTCGGCGTCTGGATGATGGCGGTTCAGTACATCGACTACCCGGCGGACAACCACAAGCTGGGCTGGAACGAGATGCTCGCCTGGCTGCGCGAAAAGCGCTGGCAGAGCCTGGGTTTTGGCGGCATCACCTACCTGGCGCTGATGATTCCCTTCGTCAACATCCTGATGATGCCCGCCGCCGTGGCCGGCGCGACCCTGTTCTGGGTGCGCGAGGGTGGCGACAGGCACCTCGTCCCCGAGGCCTGAGTCACCGTTCGGGGCCTCGTCACACAGGCGTCATCTCCTCGTCACACGGGCTACACGGCCCGTGTCGACACTGGCGTCATGACCATAGCGCCCCTGTACATCTCGCTGATCAGCGAAACCTTCCTGCCGGAAGTCAATGGCGTGGCCAATACCCTTGGCCGCCTCTGTGACGGGCTGCGCGCCGCCGGCCACAAGCTGCAACTGGTGCGCCCACGCCAGTCCTGCGACCAGGGCCGCAGGAGCGACGACGACCTGATGCTGATCCGCGGCTGGCCACTGCCGGGCTACCCCGGCCTGCAATGGGGCCAGTCCTGCCTGCACAAGCTGTTGCGCCGCTGGCGCCAGCGCAAGCCGGATGTGCTCTACATCGCCACCGAGGGCCCGCTGGGCTTTTCCGCCCTGCGCGCTGCACGGCGCCTGGGGATTCCGGTGGTGAGCGGCTTCCACACCAATTTCCAGCAGTACACCGGCCACTACGGCGCCGGCCTGCTGACTCGTCTGCTGACCAACTACCTGCGCTGGTTCCACAACGCCACGCGGCTGACCCTGGTACCCAGCGTCAGCCAGTTGCAGGACCTCACCCGGCGCGGCTTCGAGCGCCTGCAGCTGCTCTCCCGCGGTGTCGACGGCCAGCTGTTCAACCCGGCCCGCCGCTGCCCTGACCTGCGTGCGCAGTGGGGCGTGGGCGAGCAGGACATCGTGGTGATCCATGTCGGCCGCCTGGCTGCGGAAAAGAACCTCAACCTGCTCGGCGACACCTTCCAGCGCCTGCAACAGCATTATCCACAGCGGAACCTGAAGCTGGTGGTGGTCGGCGATGGCCCGCAGCGGGCGCAGCTCCAGCGCGCCCTGCCTGAAGCCATCTTCTGCGGCGTGCAGCGCGGCGAGGAACTGGCGCGGCACTACGCATCCGGAGACCTTTTCCTGTTCCCCAGCCTGTCGGAAACCTTCGGCAACGTAGTGCTGGAGGCCCTGGCTTCCGGCCTTGCAGTGGTGGCCTTCGACCAGGCCGCCGCCGCCCAGCACATTCGCCACGGTCACAACGGGGCACTGGCCCTGCCCGATGAACAGGCCAGCTTCATCGAGGCCGCCACCTGGCTGCTGGAAGACCCGGAATGCCTGCGCCGCGTTCGCCTCAATGCGCGCATGCACGCCGGACGCCTGGGTTGGGAAGCCATCGTCCAGCAGTT
This sequence comes from Pseudomonas lalkuanensis, assembly GCF_008807375.1. Taxonomy (NCBI): domain Bacteria; kingdom Pseudomonadati; phylum Pseudomonadota; class Gammaproteobacteria; order Pseudomonadales; family Pseudomonadaceae; genus Metapseudomonas; species Metapseudomonas lalkuanensis. The sequence goes on from NZ_CP043311.1 coordinate 4,947,699, forward strand.
CGAGCAATACCTGCTGCACGCCCGCCGTCCTGAACTGGAAGCGCCAGCCGGCAGCACCCTGCCCCCGCAGGCTTAGGAGAACGCGGCAGTGGGCGCGGCGTAGGCCAGGCTCAGGGCGCCACGTCCGAGGTTGATCGCCCCGGTCGGACTGAGCATCGCCAGATGCAGCGTCACCCCCCGCTCCACACAGGCCGCCTCCAGTTCGGCGAAGCCCGGCAGGTCGCGCACCTGCGATAACTCCCCGGCGAAACTCATGCACAGCTGCGGCGCCAGCAGCTCGCCAGCCATCACCTGCGAGCGGGCGTGGACCAGCAGCTTTTCCGCTGCCTTGTCGAAGCTGGGTGCCAGGGCTACGGGCTTGTCTTCGCCCTGCAGCACGCTGATCACCGGCTTCACGTCCAGTAGCGATCCCAGCCCCAGCGCCGCCCCGCGCAGGCGGTCAAGCAGGCCGCTGCGTTCGCCCTTCTGGAAGCCACGCTGGCGCAGGTGACCGAGATCGTCTGGCAACAGGAAGGTGCAGACCTGCCCGGACAACTGCTCCAGCCGCGTCCTTACGGCGTTGGGATGGGCGCCATCGCCGATCAGCCGCATGGCCTCGGCAGCCAGCACGGCGGTGCCGGCGAAGATGTTGCCGCCATCCACCACCCGCATCGCGAAGTGCCCGGCCACGCCAGCGGCTGCACGGCGGTCGCGGTAGCGCTGGAGCAGGCCGAAGGAGGCCTGGGTGGCGTGCTCGAAGATCGGGCTGCGCCGGGAGGAGATGGTCAGGCAGATCACATGGTCGTAGCGGGTGACCAGCTCTTCCAGGAACCATTCCTGCATTTCCATGACCTGCAGCGGCTCGCTGCGATCCGCCGGCCCGGCCTTGGGCAGCAACTCGCTGTAGAAGGCCTGGGTGGCCTGGGGTACACGACGGTCCACCAGCGAATGGTCCCCCAGCCGGATACGGATGGGCAGCACCGGGATGCGGTGCTTCTGGAGAAAGTCCTGGGGCAGGTCACAGGTGGCGTCCACTACCAGGCCGATACGCATGGGTTACTCCTTCGGCCGGTGTGCCGGCGCTTGTTGTGATGCGCGCACAGTGACGGGCGAAGGTGGGGGTGTCAGCCCAACTGAATGAGGGTTTGGGGAGAACCCGGCGCGGCGGATGCTTCCCTCCTCCGATCGCGGCCCGCCCCGGCCCCTCTCCCAGAGAGCGAAAGGGGACTCGCGCCGGCGAGGCACTGGTCATCCTGACGCCCACACGGGCCTGAAACCGGGCAGAAGCGGTGGGGCAGCGACTCCGCCGCTTGGGAGGCCGAGCGGAATCGTTGCAAAACGCATCGAAGCGAAGTAACAGCCGAAGGCTGGCCCGAGGGGCGTGCGCAGCGAGTCAGGGGGAAGAGCGGCATGGATGCCGCGAGAGGCGTGTGGGGCCATGGATGGCCCCTCGTGCCGTGCCCCCGGAGCAACGATGAAGCGAGGGTACCCCGGCTCAGCCGGGGCCGGATGCAGGGGCAAGCGTTTTGGTTCCCTTTTGTGGGCGGCATTCCGACGTTTGAAAAAGGGGACTCGCCTGGGAAGGCGAAACAGGAACCCGAAGCCCGCTCCGCAACGAGCTGAACTCCCTTACCCAAATCACAAGCAAAAGAGAAAGCCCCGCCTGAGCGGGGCTTCTTCATGCCAGTGCCTTACACCAGGCTGCCCAGCGCATCCCGGCTGAACGGCAGGATGTCCTGCATGCGCCCTTCACGCACTTTGACGGCCCAGTCCGGGTCCACCAGCAGGGCGCGGCCCACGGCGACCAGGTCGAACTCTTCCTTGTTCAGGCGCTCCAGCAGGCCTTCGATATTGGCCGGCTGGGCGACCTTGTCGGTCTTGACCATGAACTGCAGGAACTCGCCATCCAGGCCGACGCTGCCGACGGTGATGGTGGGCTTGCCGGTGAGCTGGCGGGTCCAGCCGGCCAGATTGAGTTCGGAGCCTTCGAACTCCGGCTCCCAGAAGCGGCGGGTGGAGCAGTGGAAGATATCCACACCGGCATCGGACAGAGGCTTGAGGAACTCGCCCAGGGCCTCGGACGTGGTCACCAGGCGCGCGGTGTAGTCCTGCTGCTTCCACTGGGAGAAGCGGAAGATGATCGGGTAATCCGGGCCGACGGCGGCGCGGATGGCCTGGATCACCTCGATGGCGAAGCGCGAGCGGTTGGCCAGGCTGCCACCGTATTCGTCGGTGCGCTGGTTGCTGCCTTCCCAGAAGAACTGGTCGATCAGGTAACCGTGGGCGCCGTGGATTTCCACGCCGTCCATGCCGATCGCCTTGGCGTCGCGGGCGGCCTGGGCGTAGGCAGCGACCACTTCCTGGATGTCGTCCTTGGTCATGCCGTGGACGACCACCTGGCCGTCCTTCACTTTCTCGGTCGGGCCATAGCCGGGAACGCTGGCGTCCGGCTCGGTGCCCAGGCGACGCACGTTGCCCACGTGCCAGAGCTGCGGAACGATGCGGCCGCCTTCGGCGTGCACGGCATCCACGACTTCCTTCCAGCCGGCCAGGGCGTCTTCACCGAAGAAGCGCGGTACATGGGGATAGCCGTTGGAGGCCTTGTGACCGATGGTGGTGCCCTCGGTGATGATCAGGCCCACGCCGGCGGCGGCGCGGCGGCGGTAGTACTCCACCACCTTGGCGTTGGGCACGCCACCCGGGGAGAACGAACGGGTCATCGGCGCCATCACCACGCGGGTGGGCAGTTCCAGGCCGCCGAGGCGGAAGGGTTCGAACAGGGCTTGTACGGGAGCGGTCATGGGTTCTCCTGTGGCCGGCCATATGACCGGTCGTCTCGGTTTCAAGGCATTTAAAAATCAGGCCCGGAGCAGCAGCTCCAGGCGGTCGACGAATGCATTCATGGGCGCCGTGCCGCCGCCCACCTTCAGTCGCGTGAGAACGCCCTGCCAGGCGTTGGTGATGAAGGCCGCGAGGTTGGCGCAGTCTTCATCAGCCGGCAGTTCGCCCGCGGCCACGGCTTCTTCCAGGCAGGCCTGGAGGATGTCCACCGAGCCCTGCAGGATGCTTTCCACCTGCTCGCCGATGGCGGGCGAGAGTTCGGCCATCTCGAAACCGAGGCTGCCGATGAAACAGTGGTACTCGGGCTTCTCGCGGCTGGAGAAGTGCGCCAACAGCTCGCGGTAATAGCCGAGGATGCGCTGGCACGGGCTCAGCGCGGAATTGCCCAGGGCCTGTGCATAACGATCCAGACGCGGCAGGTAGAGATACTCCAGGGCCTGGACGGCGAAGTCTTCCTTGCTGGCGAAGTAGTGATAGAAGGAGCCCTTGGGGATCCCGGCGGCCTGGACGATCTCCTGCACGCCGGTGCCGTGATAGCCACGGCGGGTCATCACCTGGGAGCCCTTGGCGAGGATGAGGTCGCGTTTGTCGAGTCGGATACTGGTCATGGCGGCGAGCATATGACCGGTCGTCTCGCCCTGCCCAGCACTATTGATATGCGTGATTGGCGACTACAGGAATGGAACGAATCGGCGGGGGAAACCTGGGGCGATTCCTTTCGCCCCGGTCGTCATGAGTGAGGAAGATGAATCAGGCCAGGGCCTTTTCGACGGCCTGGATCAGCGCGGGATCCTCCGGTGCGGTGCGTGGCGAGAAGCGCGCCAGCACGCGACCGTCCTTGCCGACGAGGAACTTCTCGAAGTTCCAGGTGATCTCGCCGGGAAACTCCGCGCCCTCGCCTGCCAGGAGGCGGTACAGCGGGTGGCGTGCCGAGCCGTTCACTTCGATCTTGCTGCCCAGGGGGAAGGTCACGCCGTAGTTCAGGCTGCAGAACTCGCGGATCTCTTCCTCGCTGCCCGGCTCCTGCCCGGCGAACTGGTTGCAGGGAAGACCGAGCACGGTGAAGCCCTTGTCGCGGTACTGCTGGTAGAGCTTTTCCAGCCCGGCGTACTGCGGGGTCAGGCCGCACTTGGAGGCGACGTTCACCACCAGCACCACCTGGCCCTTGTACGGCGCCAACGGCAAGTCCTGACCGTCAAGCGCGCGCAAATTGAGGTCGTGAAACGCACTCATGACTGACTCCTCGAAAATCTCAGGGATTTCACAGCAGACAAAAAAGGCGCCCCGGGGCGCCTTTTCGGTTTTTTCAGCTTAGCAGCCGATCAGCGATTTGCCGGGACGGCAGTCGCGGACGACCGGTCAGTGGTGGTGACCGCCTTCGCCGTGGATGTGACCGTGGGCGATCTCTTCGTCGCTGGCGTCACGCACCTTCATCACCTTGACCTGGAAGTTCAGGCGCTGGCCGGCCAGCGGATGGTTGCCGTCAACGGTGACGTCGTCACCGTCGATATCGCGGATGGTCACGATCTGCATGCTGCCGTCCGGGCCGGAAGCGTGGAACTGCATGCCGACTTCCAGCTGGTCGACGCCTTCGAACATGGCGCGGTCCAGGGTGGCGACCAGCTCGGCGCTGTACTCGCCATAGGCATCTTCCGGCTCGACGGCGACGTTCAGCTCGTCACCGACCTGCTTGCCTTCCAGAGCGCGCTCCAGGCCGGCGATGATGTTGCCGGCGCCATGCAGGTACACCAGCGGGGCGCCGCCGGCGGAACTGTCGATCACCTCACCGGCGTCGTTGGTAAGGGTATAGTCGATGGACACGGCCTTGTTGGCGGCGATCAGCATGGTGCGAGACCTTCTGGAATGAATGATGAAAACGCAAGTTTAACCGCGCGGCCGGTCGATTGCGACCCGAACGCTGACGGGCGGCCCCGGCTCGTCGGCTACAGGCAAGACGAAGACGGTCACTGGGTGGCGGTGCTTTCCTGCGGCCATACCCAGCACTTGCGGCACCAGCCGCCCTGGCAGTCACGCGCCTGGGTGCTCGACCCCGACCTGCGCGCCGCCCAGCTGGGCCGCCTGTTCCCCTGCGGCTGGTGCGCCCAGGGCCTGGCGCCCGAGTCCACTGAGGAAACCTGATGCCCGCACGCAACATCCTGGTGATCCACGCGCGCAAGACGTCGCTGCGCTTCGCCCTGGTCAACGAAGCCCACAGCCAGTTCATCCTCCACGGCATGGCCGATGGACTCGGCAGCCGCGACGCCGAATTGCGCTGGCAGCGCGGCGGTGACAAGGACAGCCTGATGATCCCCAACGCCGACCACCGCGCCGCGCTGTCGCAGCTGCTGCCCATTGTTCAGGGCGCCGCCGGTGGCAAGCTGCACGGCGTCGGCCACCACGTGCTGCACGGCGGCGAGCTGTTCACCTCCGCCTGCCGGGTGGACACCCAGGTGCTCCGTCGCCTGCAGGCCCTGGTCCCGCTGGCGCCGCAGCAGATGCCAGCCAGCCTGGTGGGCATCGACGCCGCCATGCACCTGCTGCCGAACCTGCCCCACGTCGCGGTGTTCGACACGGCCTTTCACCAGACCATGCCCGAGCACGTCTACCGCCTCGCCCTGCCGGACGCCGTCTACCGCGACCACGGCCTGCGCCGCTATGCCTTCCACGGCAACAGCCACCGCTATGCCAGCCGCCGTGCCGCCGAACTGGCCGGGCTTTCCCTCGGCGACAGCTGCTGGCTCTCCGCCCATCTGGGCGAGCACTGTTCCACCTGCGCCATCGTCAACGGCCAGAGCCGCGACGCCAGCATGAACCTGGTGATGGCGAGGCGCAGCGGTGACATCGACCCGCACCTCTACACCCAACTGCACCGCAGTCTTGGCTGGAGCCTGGAGAAGATCGACCAGGTGCTGCGCCAGGAAAGCGGCCTGCTCGGTCTCTCGGAACTGGCCAGCGACATGCGCAGCCTGGAACAGGCCCGCGACCAGGGCCACGCGGGTGCCACCCTGGCCATCGAAGTCTTCTGCTACCGCCTGGCCAGGACCCTGGCCGCCGTGGGCTGCGCGCTGCCGCAGCTGGATGGGCTGATCTTCACCGGCGAGATCGGCGAGAATTCACCCCTTGTGCGCAGCCGCACGGTGGATCACCTGAAGCTGCTCAACCTGGCCATCGACCGCGAAGCCAATGCACGCTGCGTGCGTGGCGTCGCCGGCCCCATCCACAAGCGCGGTCATCCGCGCGTGCTGGTGGTACCGACCAACGAAGAACGCCAGATCGCCCTCGACACCCTGGCCCTGCTCGCCTGAACCGCCTTTGCCAAGGAGCACCATGCACTGCTTTTTCATCGCCCCGACCGGATTCGGCGTCGGCCTGACCTCCACCAGCCTGGGCCTGGTGCGCGCCCTGGAGCTGGCTGGCCTGCAGGTCGGTTTCCTCAAGCCCGTGGCCCAGCCACACCCCGGCGACCTCGGCCCGGAACGCTCCACCGAACTGGTGGCACGTACCCACGGCCTGAAGCCCCCGATGCCCCTTTCCCAGTCCCAAGTCGAGCGGATGCTCGCCGATGGCCAACTGGACGAACTGCTGGATGAGATCACCGGCCTGTTCCACCAGGCAGCCGAAGGCAAGGACGTGGTGATCGTCGAAGGCATGGTGCCGACCCGCCATGCCAGCTACGCCGCGCGGATCAACTTCCACCTGTCCAAAAGCCTCGATGCCGACGTGATCCTGGTGTCGGCGCCGGAAGACGAAAGCCTTTCCGAACTGTCAGACCGCCTGGAGATCCAGGCCCAGCAGTTCGGCGGCCCACGCGACCCGAAGGTGCTTGGAGTGATCCTCAACAAGGTGCGCGACGAAGGGTTCGCCCGCCGTCTCAAGGACCAGTCCCCCCTGCTGCGCGGCGACGACTTCCGCCTGCTCGGCAGCGTGCCCTGGCTGGATGAACTGAACGCACCGCGTACCCGCGACGTCGCCGAACTGCTGCAGGCCCAGGTCATCAACGCCGGCGACTACGACCAGCGCCGGGTGCAGAAAATCGTGGTCTGCGCGCGCACCGTGCCCAACACCGTGCAGCAGCTCAAGCCGGGCGTGCTGGTGGTGACCCCGGGGGACCGCGACGACATCATCCTCGCCGCCAGCCTCGCCGCCATGAACGGCGTGCCGCTCGCCGGCTTGCTGCTCTCCAGCGACATCCAGCCCGACCCGCGCACCCTGGAGCTATGCCGTGGCGCCCTGCAAGGCGGCCTGCCGGTACTGGGCGTGGCCACCGGCACCTACGACACGGCGACCAACCTGAACCGGATGAACAAGGAAATCCCGGTGGACGACCGCGAGCGCGCGGAGAAGGTCACGGAATTCGTCGCACGCAATCTCGACCTCGACTGGCTGCGCGCCCGTTGTGGCGCCCCCAGCGCGAGCCGACGCCTGTCGCCGCCGGCCTTCCGCCATCGTCTGATCCAGCAGGCGCAGCTCGCCGGCAAGCGCATCGTCCTGCCCGAAGGCAGCGAGCCGCGCACCGTGCAGGCCGCCGCCGCCTGCCAGGCCCGTGGCATCGCCGATTGCGTGTTGCTGGCCCGGCCGGAGGATGTGCACGCGGTGGCCCGCGCCCACGGCATCGAGCTGCCCGAGGGCTTGGAGATCCTCGATCCGGACCTGATCCGTGAACGCTACGTGCAGCCCATGGTGGACCTGCGCCAGAACAAGAGCCTGAACGCGCCGATGGCCACCGCGCAGCTCGAAGACAACGTCGTGCTGGGCACCATGATGCTCGCGCTGGATGAAGTGGACGGCCTGGTGTCCGGCGCCATCCACCCCACCGCCAACACCATCCGCCCTGCGCTGCAACTGATCAAGTCGGCACCCGGCTACCGCATCGCCTCCTCCGTCTACCTGATGCTGCTGCCGGAACAGGTGGTGGTCTACGGCGACTGCGCGGTGAACCCCGAGCCCGATGCCAGCGACCTGGCGGAAATCGCCCTGCAGAGCGCGGACTCGGCCGAAGCCTTGGGGATAGTCCCGAGGGTGGCGATGATCTGCGATTCGCTCGATGAGGCCGCGCTGGCCAAGGTCCGCGAAGCCGCCCGCCTGGCCCGCGCCGCCCGCCCCGAGTTGACCATCGAAGGCCCCCTGCCCTGGTCAGCCGCCGCCCGCGAGGGCAGCACCACGGTCTTCGTCTTCCCCGACCTCGCCACCGGCGATGCAGCCTACAAGGACGCGCAGCAGAGCCACCCCGTGGTGAGCGGCGGCCTGATGCTGCAGGGCCTGCGCAAGCCAGTGAACGACCTGCCGCGCAATGTCCTGGTGGACGACATCATCCACACCATCGCCCTGACGGCGATACAGGCGGCGTGCGGCAGTGAAAGCTGACTGGCTTGTTCCTGTGGGGGCGAATTCATTCGCTGAGCAGACCGCAGGTCTGCCTTGACTCACCGCAAATGGGGGCTGCTGCGCAGCCCATAGCGAATGAATTCGCCCCCACGAAAAAGCGAAGAGCTTTCCTGCGAGCAACTTCGACCACCCGGTCACCCTTCGCGCTTGCAGTTGAGTGAACAACCGTTAACCTTTGCCAGCATTCTGCCCGCGGCCAGGGAACGCAGCGGGCCCGTCCATAACGAGGTGGCCACGACCACCCCACGGTGAGGCTCCATCCCTTCATGCTCAGCTTTATCCCCTCTCCCCTGCTCGGTGTCCTGGCGGCGCTGCTGCTGGCCCTCAACACCCTGTTCTGGTGCGTGCCGCTGTTCGCCGTCACAGCGCTGAAACTGCTGCTGCCGTTCCGTGCCACGAAGGGTGTGCTGAACCGGGCCGCGAGCTTCATCGCCGAAGGCTGGATCAGCTGCAACAAGCTGTGGATGCGCCTGGTACGCGACACCCGCTGGGACGTCGACGGCCTGGCAGGGCTGGATTACCAGCACAGCTACCTGGTCACCAGCAATCACCAGAGCTGGGTGGATATCCTGGTCCTGCAACACCTGTTCAACCGCCGCATCCGCCTGCTTCGCTTCTTCCTCAAGCAGGAGCTGATCTGGGTCCCGGTGATCGGCCTGTGCTGGTGGGCGCTGGATTTCCCCTTCATGAAGCGCTACTCCAAGGCCTACCTGGCCAAGCACCCGGAGAAGAAAGGCAAGGACCTGGAAACCACCCGCCGCACCTGCGCGAAATTCCGTGACAACCCGGTGGGTATCTTCAATTTCCTCGAAGGCACCCGCTTCACCCGCGCCAAGCACGATCAACAGGATTCGCCCTTCCAGTACCTGCTCAAGCCCAAGGCCGGCGGCATCGCCTTCGTGCTGGACGCCATGGGTGAGCAGCTGCATTCGCTGGTCAACGTCACCATCCACTACCCCGATGGCAACCCGAACTTCTGGACCCTGCTGGCCGGCCGCCTGCGTCAGGTCGTGGTGCGCATCGAGAAACTGGATATCCCCCGCGAATTCATCGGCCGCAACTACGACCAGGACGAGCAGTACCGGCTGGCCTTCCAGCAATGGGTTAACCGCCTTTGGGAAACCAAGGATGCCCAACTGGCGAAGCTGCACCAGCAGTTCCCGCCGGCCTGATGCCGGATACGAAAAGCCCGCCGATCGGCGGGCTTTTTCTTTTCCACGTCTATGCGGTCTGTAACACCTCATCCACCTGGAGCAACGGCGCCAGGTTGGTGTAGTTGGGGATATCGGCGCTGATCTCGTCGCCGTTCAGTTCCAGCGTGCTGCGCAATTCCTCCACCGACAGTACCCAGATATTGGCCATGCAGATGAAAGGCGCCACCGCGCCATCCACTGCGGCCAGCCCCTTGCGCACTTCGACCTTCACCAGGTTTTCGCCGATCAGGCGGGACAGGAGTGGTATGTGTTCCTCGCAGTAGTAGGTGAAGTCGAACTTGGCGCCCGGTGCATTGGGGTACGCCACAACAAAGCAGTACATGGAGCCTCCTTATCGCGATTGGCCGGGGACCTGATCCCGGATGCCCCGACAAATCAAGTGTAGGCCCGCCCATACCGGTCTGCGCGATGGCCCCCGCCCGGTCAGGGCGAGGGTGTGAGGCTATCGACACCCTCCCGCAAGGCACGCCAGTCCACCACCCGGGGAAAGGTCTCGGCCCTGGCCACCGGCAGCCCCGGTGCCACCAGGAAACCCTGCATGAAGGTGCAACCGTGCTCCAGCAGCCAGTCGCGCTGGGCCATGGTTTCCACCCCTTCGGCGATCACTTCCAGGCCCAGGTGGCGGCTGAGGTCGATGATGGTGCTGACCACCGCAGCATCGCGCCTCGACTCCAGCATGCTGGAGATGAACAGGCGGTCGATCTTCAGGGTGTCCAGCTCGAAGTGACGCAGGTAGGCGAGGGACGAATAGCCGGTGCCGAAGTCGTCGATGGCGATGCGCACCCCAAGGGCACGCAGTTGCCGCAGCTGTTCGCGGGTCATCTCCAGGTCCTGCATCAGCGCGCTTTCGGTGACCTCCACTTCCAGCTGTGCGGGCCGCAGGTTGAACTCGCCCAACACCCGCCGCAGGTCGTCCACCAGTTGCGGCATGCCGAACTGCACCGGGCTGACGTTCAGGCTCACCACCAGGTCGTCGCCGAATGACGGCTGCCAGGTGCTGCACTGGCTGGCGCCCTCGCGCAGCACCCAGTCGCCCAGACGGTTGATCAGGCGGGTTTCCTCCAACAGCGGTATGAACACGTTGGGCGCCACGGTGCCGGCCACCCGGTGTTCCCAACGCAGCAGCGCCTCGAACCCGCGCAGGCGGCCGCTCTCGATGTGGACCTGCGGCTGGTAGACGAGGTGGAAATCATTCTGCTCGATGGCGTTGCGCAGGCTTTCTTCCAGCATCAGCCGCGAGCGGGCGCGGCCGTTCATCTCCGGCGAGTAGAAGCGGTACTGCTGGCGACCGGCGCGCTTGGCCTCGTACATGGCGATATCCGCCGCACGCAACAGGCCATCCACGCTCTGCCCGCACTCAGGGAAGCAGGCGATGCCGACGCTGGCGCCGAGGGTGACGTCGATGCCTTCGATGCGATGGCGGACCGAAACCAGCTCGATGAGCTTCTCCGCCACCCGCGCGGCATCCTCGGGATGGTCCAGGGTGTCCAGCAGCGCAGTGAATTCGTCGCCGCCCATGCGCGCCAGGATGTCGTAGGGACGCAGGCAGTTCTTCAACTGCTCCGCCACCCGCCGCAGCACGCGGTCTCCGGCCTCATGGCCGAGGGAGTCGTTGATCAGCTTGAAACCATCGAGGTCCAGGTACAGCACTGCCATGCGCTTGCCGTTGCGCTCGATGCGCGCCAGGGAAGCCTCCAGGGCCTGGTGGAAACCACGACGATTGAGCAGCCCGGTAAGGGCATCGGTGATGGCCTGGGATTCAAGCTGCGCATGCAGTTGGCGCACCACCGACATGTCCAGGGCGATGACCACCATGGAGCGCTGCAGGCGCGGCAGTGGCGACGACGACAGCGCCACTGGCAGGCACTCGCCGCTCATGGTCTTGAGGCTGGCGTCGTGGAGGCGGTAGGTCTCGTTCTGTTTCCAGTGGCGATAGAAGTCCGAGAATTTCCAATCGCTGCCCGTCTCCGGATGGGCGATCAGGCTCAACAGCGGACGACCTTCCAGATCGTCCACCGAGCCCTGGAGCATCTGCGCCATGGCCGGGTTGGCGAAGCTGATGAGGCCGTCCTCGCCGACCACCAGGATGCCTTCGGCGGCGTTCTCCAGCACCGAGGCGTTGAAGGCGCGGGCGCTGTCCAGCTGCTGGCTGAGTTGCAGCAGGTCGCGCCGGTTGCGCTCGTGGGCCAGCAGGGACTGGATCTTGTGGCGCAATACCTGGGGGTCGAAGGGTTTGAGGATGAAGTCCACCGCCCCGGAGGTATAGCCGCGCAGCACGGCGTCCTGGGTGTGGGCGATGGCGGAGATGAAAATGATCGGCGTGAAGCGGGTCAGCGGGCTGCTGCGCATCAGCCGGGCCACTTCGAAGCCGTCCATGCGCGGCATCTGCACGTCCAGCAGGACCAGCCCGACCTGTTCTTCCAGCAGGCATTTCAACGCGGCCTCGCCCGAGTCCACGGTGCGTACCTGCCATTCGCCGTCCTCCAGCAGCGCCTCCATGGCGGCGAGGTTTTCCTGGCGGTCATCCACCACCAGCAGGATGTTGTCCGCTGGGGCCTCCTTAAGCTGCAGGTGCGCCATGGCGACCTCCCGGTTGTTCCAGCCAGCGGTAGAGCATGTCCAGCAGTTCCTGGCGACTCACCGGCTTGGCCAGGTAGTCGTCGGCGCCGGCGGTGATGCATTTCTCCCGATCGCCCTTCATCGCATGGGCGGTCAGGGCAATGATCGGGATGCCGCAGCCGTGCTCCTGCTTGAGCACGCGGGTGGCGGTGTAGCCGTCCATATTGGGCATGGCCATGTCCATCAGGATCAGGTCGAAGGGCTCACGCTGGAAGCAGTCGATGGCTTCCACACCGTCGCGGGCGGCGGTGACCTTCATTCCCGTCTCATCGAGCAGGGCACTCAGGGCGTAGATGTTGCGTACGTCGTCGTCCACCAGCAGCACTCGGCTGCCCTCCAGCGGATCCAACACCGGGCTGTTCTGCGGCTGGCGCAGGCCGGAGAAGAAGCCCTGGACCGCGGAGCTGAGGTTGTCGAGGTCATCGCCCGCCTTGCGCACCACCACCGCCGAGTAGCGGCGCAGGCGCTGCAGGTTCTGCTGGTTGACGTCGACACCGGTGTTGATGACCACGCGCGAACCATCCAGCGGGCGTTCACGGTCGAGACTGTCGAGCAGCTCGAAACCGTCCTGGTCGGGCAGGTCGAGGTCGATCACCAGAGCGGAGAACTCGCCTTCCGCGTAGGCCTTGCGGGCGCTCTCGCCATTGGCGCTGGCGACCACATCGAACCCCAGCTGCTTCAGGTGCTCGCGATAGTGCTCGCGCTCCACCTCGACGTCTTCCACCAGCAGCAGTTTGCGATCCTCCGGCGGACGGCCGCCTTCCAGGTCCTGGAATACCTGCTCCAGATCCTCGCGGGCGATGGGCTTGACGAGGTAGCGGGTGGCGTCCTCGTTCCAGTCCTGGGGCTGGGGCACGCAGGAGATGATGTTCACCGGCGTGGTACGGTGGTTCGCGTGGCCACGCAGGCGCCGGTAGATCTGCCAGCCGCTGATGTCCGGCAGCAGGATGTCGAGGATCACCGCCGCGAACCGCTCGTTCTGCAACAGGCCGATGGCTTGCTTGCCGCTGCGGCAGTGGACACTGGAGAAGCCGTGGGCCTGTGCCTCTTCGGCGATCACCGAAGCGAAATTGACGTCGTCTTCGACGATCAGCACCGCAGCCCCCTGGCCGCTGCGCACCGGTTGCGCGGGCTCTTCGTCGTCCTTCGGCTGGCTGGCGGCCACCGCCACCGGCAAGCGCACGATGAAGCGCGAGCCCCGCCCCGGAACGCTTTCCAGAGTGATGTCGCCGTCCAGGGCGAGCACCAGTTGACGGGTGATGGCCAATCCCAGCCCGGTACCGCCAAAGCGCCGGCTGGTAGAGCCGTCGATCTGCTGGAATGCCTGGAATATGCGCTCGTGCTGCTCCTCGGGAATGCCGATGCCGGTATCCCGGACCACGAAGCAGAGCACTTCGCGCTCATCGATCGCCGCCGCCGGGTCCAGCTCCACCGACAGTTCCACCTCGCCCTGCTCGGTGAACTTGAGGGCGTTGGACAACAGGTTGCGCAGGATCTGGTGCAGGCGCACCCGGTCGCTGTGGATAACCCGGGGCACCCCGGCCTGGATGTGCGTGGAGAGGCGCAGCCCCTTGATCTCGGCCATCGGACGCAGGCTGCCGTCCAGTTCGGCGAGCATGTCTTGCACATTGAGCGGTTCGAGCTTGAGCTGCATGCGTCCCGCCTCGACCTTGGCCAGGTCGAGCACATCGTTGATCAGCTGCAGCAGGTCGCTGCCGGCACGGTGGACGATGTCGGCGTGGCGGGTCTGCTTCTCGGTGAGGTTGCCGACCATGTTCTGCCGCAGCTGGTCGCTGAGGATCAGGATGCTGTTCAACGGCGTGCGCAGCTCGTGGGACATATTGGCGAGGAACTCGGACTTGTAACGGTTGGCCAGCATCAGTTGCTCGGCCTGGTCACGCAGCCGCTGCTCGGCAGCCTTGCGCTCGCTGATGTCGATGATCACCGCCTGGACCATCAGTTCGCGGCCGGCGCGGATCGGCGACAGCCCCACCTCCAGCGGGATCAGGCGACCGTCGCGGTGCTGGCCGAACAGCTCGCGATTGCTCCCCATGCGCCGTTGTTCGGGTTTTTTCTGGAAGCTTTCGCGCATGGCCACATGGGCCTCGCGCAGGGACTCGGGCAGGAGCATCTCCACAGGGGAGTCGAGCATCTCCGCGCGGCCGTAGCCGAAGAGCTGCTCGGTCTGGCGGTTGACCATGGCGATCCGCCCACGGCTGTCCACCAGGACGATGGCATTGGGCGAGGCTTCGACCACCAGGCGGAAACGCTCCTCGGCGCTCTTGCGTGCCTGCAGATCCACCAGGATGAACAGGTAGCGCTGGTCATGGCCGTGATTGATGGTGCTCAGGCTGAAGGCCACGGCGATGCGCTCGCCGTCATCCTGCAGCAGCTCCGTCTCCACCAGGTCGGTGGGTGCCTGCCGGGACAACTGTTGCGACAAGTCCAGCAGGCCTGGCAGGAACCGGCGCAGGTTCTGCCCCACGAGGTTTTCCGCCACGCCGCCGAACAGGTCCGCGGCACGGGCGTTGGCCATCTCGATGCGGCCATCCTCGAGGCAGGTCAGGGTAGCCACCGGCAGATGCTGCAGCAGCATACGGAAGCGCTCTTCGCGCTCGGCCAGCTCGTTGGAGATAGACCTGGAGAGCAGCAACTGACGCTCTCGCTGGTAGAGGTAGCCGCCCACCAGCAGCGACAGCAGCATCGCGGCGGCCAGGCCGGTCCACAGGCTGAAGGCGATGCGATTGTTGCCGAGCATCGCCTCGTACTGCGCTGTACTGCCCACCCCCAGGGCCCAGGTGCGGCCGAACAGCTTCAGCTCCTCGACCCTGTGGAAGCGTGGCTGGCCAGCTTCCTCCTGGTGACCGAGCATGGGCGCGTCGGGGCTGCCCAGGTCCTTGAGGTCTATGCGGTAGTAGTTGCTCTGGGTACCCAGGATGCCGTCCATCAGATCGTTCAGGCGAAAAGCGCCGCAGACCATGCCGACCAGCGCCGCGCGCCGCTCTTCCTCCGTGCTGCTGGGTGCGTCCGGGCGGTACACCGGCATGTAGAGCAGCAGCCCGGTCTGTGCCTGCTGGTCGGTCTCCTGACGGAGCTTGAGCGGTCCGGTGAGACTGGGCTCGCCACTCGCCCAGGCAAGCTCGATGGCGTCCCGACGCACCGCCTCGGTCAGCATGTCGAAGCCCAGGGTGCGGCGATTGCGCCAGTCCATGGGGCTGGTGTACTGCACCACCAGATACTGTTCCCGGGGTTCTGTGGGAAAGACGCGGAAATCCCGCCGGCCCTGCTCCCAGATCTCGCCGAGGAACTCATTGAGTTCCTCGTGCTTGAGATAGCGTGCCCAGGCCAGCGCCTGAATGCCCGGGTAGCGCTCCTGCAATTGCAGCTGGTCGGTGGCCCGCGCCCACTCTTCAGCCGACACGGAGTTACTGCCGACCATCAGGCCGGCCATGCCACGCAGCACCATCTCGTAGGCGCGCATCCTGATACCGATGCGCTGGGCGATCTCCTGCGCCTCGACCTGGAAACGCTGCTCGTGCTCGGAGCGGTTGCGCGACTCCAGGGCCAGCCATTGCCAGAGCACCAGCCCCCCGGAAACGAGCATCAGGGTGAACGTCACCAGCAACGGCAACAGGTACATGCGGAGTCGGGGGATTTGACGTTCGTCCATGCAGTCTCCTGTCCTTTCCATGGCCGCCGTCACCTCGCAAGGAATGCACACAAGCGGTTCCGGCCGGGCTCAACGGAGCCCTGCAACGCAGTCTAGACAGGAAAGTGCGAACTGGCGTTGAGCCAGTAATCGAGCGACGAGCGGCAGGAACGAAAAGGCCCGCTGTTGCGGGCCTTTTCGGAGAGAGCGGGTATTACTGCTGCGGAGCCTGAGCGCCGGGGATGGGGGTCAGCTTGATTTCCACGCGGCGGTTCTGCGAACGGCCCGCTTCGTTGGCGTTGGTCGCAACCGGCTGGTCCGGGCCCATGCCACGGGAACTCACGCGGGCGCCGTTGACG
This sequence comes from Pseudomonas lalkuanensis, assembly GCF_008807375.1. Classification (NCBI taxonomy): domain Bacteria; kingdom Pseudomonadati; phylum Pseudomonadota; class Gammaproteobacteria; order Pseudomonadales; family Pseudomonadaceae; genus Metapseudomonas; species Metapseudomonas lalkuanensis. The sequence continues at coordinate 4,963,745 of NZ_CP043311.1, forward strand.
CCCTGGGCCATCAGGTAGTTGGCCACGCTCTGGGCGCGCTGTTGCGACAGGTTCATGTTGTATTGGTGGCTGCCGGTGCTGTCGGTGTGGCCAACCACTTCGATGTTGTTCTGGTCGTACTGCTTGAACGAAGTCGCCAGGTTGTTCAGCGGGGTGTAGAAGTTGCTGGCGATATCCGCCGAATTGGTAGCGAAAGTGATGTTGCCGGGCATGATCAGGTTGATGTTGTCGCCCTGGCGCTGCACCTGCACACCGGTGCCTTCCATGCTGCGACGCAGTTCGGCTTCCTGCTTGTCGACGTAGTAGCCGTAGCCCGCGCTGGCAGCTCCCGCTACGGCGGCACCGATCAGCGCACCCTTGCCACGGTTGTCATGGTTGATCGCGGCGCCCGCTACGGCACCCGCCAGGGCGCCCAGGGCACCGTACTTGGCGGTCTTGCTCATGCCGCCTTCGGCGGGAGCCTGGACTTCACCCTGTTGGTTGTAGGGGTTCTGAGCACAACCCGACAGCATGGCGAAAACGGTAGCGGCGATGATCAGGCGACGCGGGGTGAACATGGACGATTTACTCCTGAAAAATCTTTTAGCCGATATGGCTGCGGGCAATTAGACATTAGAACGCGTAAAAATTCCGTATATCAGGCCCGCACAAACGGATTCTCGCGCATTTCGTCGCCCAGGCGCGTGTCCGGACCGTGGCCGGTGACCACGGTGGCTTCCTCATCCAGGCTGTACAGACGCTGCTTGATCGACCGCTCGATGGTGTTGTAGTCGCCGCCCCAGAGGTCGGTTCGGCCGATGCCGCGGCGGAACAGGGTGTCACCGGCGATCAAGAGCTTGGCCTCGGGGAACCAGAAACTCATGGAGCCGGGCGTGTGCCCCGGGGTGTGCAGGGCCACCCCGCAACCACAGGCAAGCTCCTCGTCGTCGGCCAGCCACTGGTCGGGAGCCGGCACCGGCTTGTAGGGCACGCCGAACATGCGGCACTGCATTTCCAGGTTGTCCCAGAGGAACTGGTCTTCCTTGTGCAGGTGCAGCGTCGCACCGGTGGCCTTCTTCAACTCGCCGGAAGCGAGGAAGTGATCCAGGTGGGCATGGGTGTGGATGATGCTGACCAGCTTCAGCCCATGGGCCTCCAGCCGCGCCAGGATCAGCTCATGGTTGCCGCCCGGGTCGACGACGATGGCCTTCCTGCTGACCGGATCGCCGATCAGGGTGCAGTTGCACTGCAACGGGCCGACGGGGAAGGTTTCACGGATCAGGGCGGTGGACTGGGTCATCGGGCGGCTCCGGTACGGCGGTGCGCTCTGCGGCGCAGGGGGAATGGCATCACGGCCCGGAACGATAATCGCCCGGCAGCCTGCCCGTCCATTTCTTGAAGGCCCGGCGGAAGTTGGAGGGGTCGTTGAAACCCAGCAGGTTGGCGATCTCGAACAACGGCAACTGGGTGGCGCTGAGGTATTGCAGGGCCAGGCCCTTGCGCACCTCATCCAGCACCTGTTGATAACTCGTCCCCATGGCCGCCAGGTGCCGGCGCAGGCTGCGGCCACTGGTGTGCAGGGCGCGGGCGGCGCCGTCGAGGTCGGGAAAATCGCCAGGGCGCGCCAGGAGCAGTCGGCGCACGCGGGTCAGCAGCGCATCCTGCACGTCCAGTGTGGCCAGCAGCGCCTCGCACTGTTGCTCGCACATCTGCACCGTGGCCGGGTTGGCCAGCGCCATCGGGCGCTCCAGGTAAGCCTTGGGCAGGCTCAGCCAGTGGCACGGCTGGCCGAATTGCGCCGGTACGCCGAACACCTCCGCATAACGTTCCGCATATGCGGGGGCCGAATGGGCGAAACCCACCTGCTGGCCACGCAGTTCTTCGCCCACCAGGAAGCGGGCGATGCTGAAGAAGCTGGCCAGCAATCCCTCACCGGCAAAGCGCCCCAGAGGCCCCATGGGGAAGGATTCGGTGGCGCGCAGTTGCAGGCAATCCCCCTGCTCCGCCAGCTCCAGCTCATAGGCCAGGCCCAGCACCCGGTAGTACTTCAGGGCGAATTGCAGGGCGCGGCCGAGGTTGGCGCTGGAAAGCACCGCGTAACCGAGGATGCCGTGGGTGGACACGTTCAGGCGCTGGCCCAGCACCAGGCCCAGGGCCGGCTCGCGGCACAGTTGCAGGGCGGCGCCGGCGAGCTGGTTGAAATCGAGGAAGGACAGCCGGCCATTCGGATTGCCGAGGATCTCCGGCCGCACCCTGGCGCCTGTGAACAGCGCCTCGCGCGCCACGCCCAGCTCCTCGGCCAGCCCGAACAGGGCTTCGGCATAGGCGACGGGCACCAGTTCGGCGGAGAAGGTCAGGGGTTGTTTCATTTGGGCGTCTTGTTCTGGTTGTGGCCGGATATGACCCGAAGGTTGGCAGAAGATAACCTTGTCCGACAAAACCCGGCAAGCGGATATTGGGACCATGGTCCATACAGCCTCAAGGAGCCCCCATGGCCAGCACCACACCCGAAGGATTGGTTATCCGTCCGCGCCACATGGATTTCGAGTTTCCCGATCCGCTGCCCCGCCACTGGCACAGCGGCGACGCCTTCAAGAGCCACCTGTTCGACGCCATGTCGGTGCTTTTCCCTGACGGCGAACGTTTCTTCATCGACTCGGTGCGCCAGTTCCGCGACCAGATCGAGGACCCGGTCCTGAAGGAACAGATCCGCGGCTTCATCGGCCAGGAAGGCCACCACAGCCGCGAACACCTGGAATACAGCAACCGCCTGCGCGACCTCGGCTATGACATCGGCACCATCGAACGCCGTGCCCAGGCGCGCATCCGATTCACCCAGAAGAAGTTCTCCGCCCGCCGCCAGCTGGCCGCCACTGCGGCCCTGGAGCACATCACGGCGATCATGGCCGACGGACTGCTGAAGAATCCGGAATACATGGCCGGCGCCCACCCGGTGATGGCGCGGCTGTGGCGCTGGCACGCACTGGAGGAAACCGAGCACAAGGCGGTGGCCTTCGACGTCTACAACCAGGTCTGCGGCAGCCACCGCATGTTGCGCCGGGCGATGCTGATGGGCACCTTCTTCTTCATCCTCGACACCACCCGCGGCCTGGCCCACATGCTCAAGCGCGACGGCCTGCTGTGGAACTGGCGCGTCTGGCGCGACGGCCTGAACTGGATGTGGGGCCGCAACGGCATCTTCCGCCCGCTGGTCGGCACCTACCTGGACTTCTTCAAGAAGGGCTTCCACCCCTGGCAGCACGACAACCTGGACCTGCTGTACAAGACGCGGGAAGAGTTCGACGTGGCGCAGGCGAGTGCGGCCTGAATGATGCGTGGATATGAAAGAAAACGGCCCTTCGGGGCCGTTTTCCTTTGATTGGGTAGGGTGCGCCGTGCGCACCAGGAAGTCCGCACGGGCAACTCGGTGCGCGCGGCGCATCCTACGGTGGATCACCCCAACAGAAAGCGCATCGCATCCGCCGCGCTCTGCTGCGGAATCTCTTCCATGGGGATATGCCCCACCCCAGGATAGGTCTTCACCTGGATACCCGGCAGGTCGCGCTGCCAGAGCGGTACGTGCCTGGGTGAAATCCAGCGGTCCTTCTCGCCCCACATCAACAGGGTCGGCGCCTTGATCTGCGCCACGCGCCGGCCGCTTTCCCCCAGCTCTTGCTGGTTGACCTTCAGCAGCACGCGGAAGATGTCCATCATCGCCCGGCGGTTGCCCGGCCGGCGGGTGATGTCGTAGTAGCGGTCCACCACGCCGGGCTTGATGCGTCCGGGCTCGCCATAGACTTCCTTGATGCCCTGGGCGATCAGGGCGCGCGGCATCCACATCGGCATGGCCAGGGTCGCTCCGGGCAGCGCGGCGGCGGCGATCATCCAGGGCACCTTGCGCATCTGGTAGCCGGCCGGGTCGATCAGCACCAGCTTGTCCACCCGCTGCGGCTGGGCCAGGGCGAAGTTCCAGGCGATGAAGCCACCGAGGGAGTTGCCGGCGATGGAGGCCTTGGTCACGCCCAGGTAGTCCATCAGCAGGCCGAGAATGCCGATCATGCGTTCGGCCGAGTAGTCGCCGCTGCGCTTGGGCCCGGTGAGGCCGAAACCCGGCACGTCGAAGCGGATGATCCGGTAGTGCGGGGCGAAGGCCTCGACCCAGTCGTCCCAGGTGTGCAGAGAGGCCACGACACCGTGGATCATCACCAGGGCCGGTTTGTCTCGGCTGCCTTCGTCGCGGTAGTGGACGTTGAAGCCATCCAGCTCGATGAAGCGGGAACCGCTGTCGGCGCTGGCGTAGCGCGCCTTGAGGCGGTCGAGCGGCAGGGAGCCGAAGCCCAGGCGGGCGAAACCGGCGGCAAGGGGCGGCGACAGCGGCAAGCTGGATGCGGACATGCGGGGCACCTCGTGGTTTTTGTTATCGAGGGCCTATCACAGCACGGGGCCCGGCCTGCCGCGCCCAACCTAGGTTGAGCGTCGACAGAGCGCCGAAATCAGCAGGTCGCCAAGGACGGTCTTGGCGTGTTCGATCCGTGCCGCCGACGCCGCACCGGCCAGCAGTTCCAGGGACGCTGCTTCCATCGCCCAGATCAGCGCGCGGTAGGTCAGCGGGTCGCGTTCGTCGCCCTCCCCGTGCAGGCGCTCGGCGAGCAGGCGGCCCATTTCCTCGTGGGCGCGCTGGCGATGGCTGGCCAGGGGAGAGTCGGCACGCAGCGCTTCTTCCTGCATCAGGCGGATGATGGGCCCCACGGCCAGGTGGTAGTCGAAGAAGCGCGCCACCATGCCACGTAACCAGGCCTCGGCGCTGCCGGCATCGCCCTGCATCTCGCGAAAGCGCGCCAGCAGCAGGACCACGGCCGTGCGATAGATGCTTTCCAGCACGTCCATCTTGTTGGCGAAGTATTTGTAGAAGGTGCGCCGCGACACCCTGGCCGCGTCCAGCAGGTCGTTCACCGTGGTTTCGGCAATGCCCCTGCGGGCGAACACCGGGATGGCCGCCAGTTGGATATTGGCCCGCAGCAGGTGGCCCACCAATGGCCCTTCGCCCTCTCCCTGCTGGCGCACGGCGTTGAAGCCACCCAGGTCCTCGAACACCGCGCGTACGGCACCCTGCTCGCTCGTTTCCATCGGCCTGCATCCCCAACCAAGGCGCGGGTGACGGCGCAGCACGGCCTCGCTACTCTTGGCCGGCCCTCCCCCGCAGGATTGTCCAGACCGATGACGCTATCACGCCCCCTGCTCTGGCCGCTGGCCATCCTTTTGCTGGTTTTCGCGCGGTTCACGCCGGCCGCCGAGCTGTTCTACCTGGGGCAGAAGATCCCGGACATCCAGCGTCCCTGGGTCAGCGCCGACTATCACCAGTTGCTCCTGGCCCTGCAGAAGATCGACACCACCCAGGTCAACGCCCTGCCCCGGCGCAGCGGCGAATTCACCGGCCCGATCTACACGCGCATGGTCAGCGAGGACAACTTCAAGCCACAGCTGAACATCTACGCACCGCTGGAACTGCGGCAGAACGAGGCGCGTGACGTGCTGTTCCAGCTCAAGGAGCTGATGCGCCTGTATTTCGACTTCAAGGCCGCCCAGCAGCCCTACGGGGCGGAGGCCCTGGGCCTGATGACCTATTCCATGCGCCAGCAGGCCATCCTCTTCACCCTCACGGTGGAGTTCTGGATGACGCTCTCGGAGAAGGAGCAGACCAGCCAGATCCGCCTGCAGGGCCTGCAGGAGACCAAGGCCGCCGCAGCCATGCTGACCTCCAGCGCGCTGGACTACCTGGGCCTGACACGCCAGTTCAACCGCGAGGACCTGGTGCTCTACAGCGCCGAACTGGCCAAGCTGTTGCCGGAGCTGTTCGTGCATCTGCCGGCCGACGTACGCGGACAGTTACTGGCACGGGTGGGTGAACTGGCCGACAAGCATCAGTACAGCGAAGTGCGCGGCAACATGGCCGACCTGCTGCCGGTGCTGGTCGGCATCCAGCAGGACGTGGACGCCCAGTTGGCCAGGCCGGCGCCAGCCAAGCCGGCCCAACCGGCGCTGGACCTCTCGGTACCGCCGGCCGCTTCAGCGAAGTAGGCCCAGGGCCTTGGCCCGGGCCACGGCCTGGGTGCGGCGCTCCACGCCCAGCTTGCTGTTGATGTGGCGGGCGTGGCTCTTCACCGTGTGCAGGGAGATGAACAGCCGATCGCTGATCTCCTGGTTGGAACAGCCCTGGGCGATCAGTTGCAGCACCGCCAGCTCCCGTGAACTCAGTGCCTCGGCGGCGCCCGCATCCACCGGCATCACGACGTCGGCGCCGGGCAACAATTCGAGCAGTTCCCGCACATTGTCCGGCGAGTGCGTCGCCAGTTGTTCACGCAGCCATTGCGGGTGCTGCTCCAGCAGCTCGCGATAAGGCAGCAGGGAGCCGCTTTCCAGGCTTTCCAGGGCGCGTTCGAGCAGCGCCGCGGCCTCTCGCTCGCGGCCGGCGCGGAGCAGGCTCACGAGTTGCAGCCGCGCCCCCAGCGCCACATGCATGATCCCCTGCCCCTCTGCCTTCTCCAGCAGGGCGCGCAGTCGCGCCTCGGCCTCCGCGGCCTTGCCCTGGGCACGAGCCAGCGCAGCCGATTGCTGCTCGATGCACAGCGGCAGCAACGGATGGAATTCGGGCGCGGCGGCGGCGCCTTCGCCGGCATAGGTTTCCGCCAGACGCGGCAGCCAGGCCTCGGCCAGCTCCAGCTGCCCCTGGGCCAGCCAGAGCTCGCACTTGGACAGGGTGATCATGGCCAGGTAATAGACCGGCGGCACGTCCCAGATGTGCATCAATCGCTCGGCCTCGGCCAGTTGCGCGAAGGCGGCGGCGAAGCGGCCCTCGCGGCCCTCCAGTGCCGCCAGGGCACAGTGTCCGATCAACAGGCTGATGTCACGGCAGGCGCGGGCTTCGGCGATGCCGGCCTGCAGGCTGACCCGCGCGGCCTGGTTCTGCATCCGCATGCACAGCAGGAAGCCCTGGTAGAGCATCAATCGTGCACGGGCCACACAGGCCCTGGGCACATCCACACCGCGCAGACACTCCAGGCCCTGCTGCACTTCGGCCTGGGCACGCAGGGTTTCACCACGCGCCTGCAGGACGCGGGCACGGTCGTAATGAACCAGAGACTCGAACAGCGGGTTGGCGCCGCGTTGGGCCATCTCCAGGGCGTCGCGGTTCAGGCCACGGGCCCGCCAGAGGTCGCCGCGCACCAGGGCGAGGTTCCCCAGCAGGGAAAGGCACAGGTGGCGCTGGCCATAGTTCTCCGGCGACAGCGCAGTCAGCGCCTCGGTGCAGAAATGTTCGGCGCGCTCGATATCGCCACGACCGCGGGCGATCAGGCCGCTGATGGCCTGCCATTGCACCAGCAGGCTGCGCTGTTGCGCGGCATCCGGCGCCGGCAGGAAGCGCGCCAGGTTGCCGGCCAGTTCTTCCGCCGCATCCAGCTGGCAGGCCAGGCCCAGGGCCAGGCTGTAGAGCACGATCAGTCGTGGTGTGCTGGAGAGGAGACTGTCGGGCAGGTCCATCTTCCAGCGCAGCAGCATGGCGATGTTCTGGTTGGCCAGCAGTTGTTCTTCCGACAGGTTCTGCACCAGCGAGGCCGCCACATCGGGCTGGCCGGCGCGCAGCGCCTGTTCCACCGCTTCGTCCAGCAGGCCGCGCGCGCTGAACCAGCGGCAGGCCCGCAAGTGCATGCCGGAGGGCGCCAGGCTGGTGGTGCCGCGCGTGCGCAGCAGGTCGGAGAACAGGTGGTGATAGCGGAACCACTGGCCCTGTTCGTCCAGCGGCACCAGAAACATCTGGTGGGCCTGCAGGTGCCGGAGGATGGCGGCGCTGTCGTGGCTTTCGCGCACGGCATCGCAGAGTTCGGCGCAGAAACGCTCGAAGCGCGCGGTCTCGAAGAGGAACGCCTGCACTTCCGGTGGCTGCCGCTCGATGACTTCTTCCAGCAGGTATTCACGAATCAGGCTTTCGTCGCCCCGGGCAACCTGCCCCGTGCCAGTGCCGGCAGGTGCATCCTGGCCGGAGAGCAGCCACAGGCGCAGGCCCGCGACCCAGCCTTCGCTGCGCTGCAGCAGGCCTTCCAGCTCTTCGCCCTCGAGCCTTGCGCCCTGGCTGCTGAGCAGCGCCAGGCATTCGTCTTCGGTCAGGCGCAGGTCCTGCTCGTTGAGCTCCAGCAGGTGACGTGAAAGGCGCAGCCGCGCCAGGTGCCAGTCCGGACGCTGGCGGCTGGTGACCAGCAGCACCCAGCCGTCCGGCAGGTGGTTGAGGAGGAACTGCAGGCAGCGGTCGAGCACCGCGTTCTGCGCCAGGTGATAGTCGTCCAGCACCAGCAGCAGGGGCTGGTTGGCGTCGAAGCGTTCGGCAACCTCGTCGAGCAGGCCATCCAGCCACTGCTCGAAGGCGAACGGCTGGTGCCGCTGGCGCATCTTCAGGTGCCCCATGGCTTCGTCGCCCAGGCCCGGATAGAACTGGCGCAGGCCGTCCAGCAGGCGCTCGAGGAAGCGTCCCGGGTCACTGTCGCGCCGGCTCAGGCTGAGCCAGAGGCTGTGCCAGCCGTGGGGCAGGCTTTCGCAGAATTCGATGGCCAGGGAGCTTTTGCCGAAACCGGCCGGCGCGCTGAGCATCAGCAGGCGGCCTTCGAGACCATCGGCAAGCCGCTCGCACAGGCGCGGGCGCGGAACATGGCCGGCGGGACGCGGCGGGCGGAAGAAGCGCGCATCCGCCAATGGGGCGGACGGCGTCACGGAGCGCGAACTGGTCAGTACGGTCATCACCCAGCTTCTAGGAATGTTGTGCGTGCGGGGGCGCAAACCCGAACGAGCCTAGCTGTTCGGGGGACCCAATAGAAGCCCCGCCGGGAAGGAAGTACAGACAAAGAAAAGCCGGCCCGGAGGCCGGCTTCACTACAAGGTGTTGCAGGTGTATCAGCGAACGCCCGCCTGGCGCAGGGCCGCCGGGGTGTAATCGCTTTCGCCAGCGGTGTAGCTGAAGTCGTAGGACTGTTTCTCCTCGTTCTTCATGCCCAGCGCCAGGTAGCGGCCAGACAGCAGGTCGTAGAGGCTTTCCAGCGTGTACCACGGCACCTGGTGGTTGTAGTAGTACTGGGCATGGGCCTCGGCGACGCGCCACAGGGTGCCACGACCGTCGTAGTGGTCGATGGCGGCGGCCTGCCAGGTGTCCTCGTCAATGTAGAAGTCACGTTTGGCGTAGATGTGGCGCTCGCCCGGCTTCAGGGTCGCAACCACGTGCCACACGCGGTGCAGCTCGTAGCGGGTCAGGTCCTGGTTGATGTGGCCGGCCTTGATGATGTCGGCGTACTTCAGGTTCGGACCATCCAGCTTGTAGCTGTTGTAGGGGATGTAGATCTCCTTCTTGCCTTCGAGCTTCCAGTCGTAGCGGTCCGGCGCACCGTTGTACATGTCGAAGTTGTCGGAAGTACGCAGACCGTCGGCGGCGGTACCCGGACCGTCGTAGGACACCTGCGGAGCACGGCGTACGCGGCGCTGACCGGCGTTGTAGAGCCAGGCCAGGCGCGGTTCCTTCACCTGGTTGAGGGTCTCGTGCACCAGCAGCACGTTACCGGCCAGGCGGGAAGGCGCAGTCACCCGCTGCTTGAAGTAGAACAGCACGTTGCTCGGCTTGCTCGCGTCGTAGTCCTTCAGCTTGTCGCGGAAGGTGAACTCATCCTGGAAGTACACCAGGCTGTAGGAGCCGTTCGGCTGCGGGGTCGCCTGGGTTACCAGACGACGCACGCTGCCACCACGATAGCGGGTGATGTGGTTCCAGATCGCTTCCAGGCCGTTCTGCGGAATCGGGAAGGGGTTGGCGGTGCGGAAGTCTTCCAGGCCGTTGCCGCCTTCAACCAGTTTGGTGTGGGTGGCGTTGTACTGCGTGGCCGCGAGCACGTCCGCCGGAACGGTGGCGGTGCGGTGGGTCTTGAACACCGGCATCTTGTAGGTGTCGGGGTAGCGCTTGAACATCGCCAGCTGGCCGGGAGTCAGCTTGTCCTTGTACTGGTCGACGTTCTGCGCGGTGATGGTGAACAGCGGCTGCTCACTGGCGAAGGGGTCCGACAGGAAGCCACGGGCATCAGCGGTGCCGGCACTCTTCGACAATCCGCCAGTCCACTCGGGGATGGAACCATCGGCGTTACCGGCCTTCTCGGCGCCCAGCGGGGTCAGGGTGGAGCCCAGTTTGGCCGCTTCATCGGCGGATACGGCCGCCATGACGCTGGTGGCCAGCAGGGAGAGCGCCAGCGCGCCGGTTTGCAGCAGACTCTTTGTTGTTTTCATTTTCATCGTCTTCCTCAAGATTGCAGTCCGCTTAGAAGTTCACGCCGAAGCTGAGCGCGAGGAAATCGCGGTCGATCAGGGTGTTGTACTTGCCACCGAAGAAGTCGGTGTAGGACAGGCTGGCGGTGTAGGTGTTCTGGTACTCGGCATCCAGACCCAGGCTCACGGCCTTGGCGTCTTCGGTGAACAGGCCGTTCGGGCCGTAGCCGTCGACGTCATGGGACCAGGCAATGTTCGGCTTCAGGTTGATGCCGGCGAACACGTCGTTGTAGTCCCACACAGCGCGCATGCGATAACCCCAGGCGGTGCTGGTGACGAAGCCGTCGTCTTCGCAGTACTTGCTGACGTTTTCAGCTGTAGCGCTGCCCAGGGTGCTGATATTGAGCGCCACGCACTGGTTGTTCGGCAGCGGGCCGGGGCCGAAGACCGGGTCGCGGCCATAACGCGCCTTGCTGGTGCTTTCCAGGCCGCCAGTGTGAACCACACCAATCTCACCCACCAGGGTCAGGCGGCTGGCACCCATGACCTGATCGAAGAAATGGGTGAAGGTGGTCTGGAACTGGCTGATCTCCTTACGGCGGTAGCCATGCAGGTCAGTGCCCGGGGAGCCTCTCAGCACCGAAACGCTGGGGTTCAGCGGAGTCAGGCCAGCGAACAGGATATCGGTGGTGTTGAGCTGCACCGGGGCATTGGGCCGGTAGCTGAACTCGCCGCTCCAGGCCGTGCCAGTGGGCAGCGTAGTGGAGAAGCTCAGGCCGAAGAGGTGGATGTCTTCCGGATACTCGACGAAGTACTGGGAATTACCCGCAACGACCAGGGGCGCCAGCTGTGGGGTGAGTTGGCCAGCAATCGCGGCCGCACCGGGTACCCCGGCCTGTGCCAGGGCCTGGGCCAGTTGCGGGCCGAAGCCACGCGGGTTGCCGGGCGCAAACAGGCCGAAGGTGCTGGCGGGCGCAGCCGATCCACTGAAGATCGGGGCACGGCTGTGATAGTTCATGTAATAGGCGCCGAACTCGGTGTCCAGCTCCTCGGCGAAATAGCGGAACGCCATGCCGTACTGGCCATCGTCATCGGCGTCACGGTCAGCCCCGCGACGGACGATCACGCCCTCGTCCGGATTGCCCCAGGTGACGCCGTTATTGCGCAGCACACGCTGCACGACGGGCGAGATACGCCCCAGCGAGTTGGCCAGTTGGGACTGGGTGCGCAGGACGGCCAGGTTCTGGTCACAGCCATCGGCGATCACGTCGGGCTGGGCGAAGAAGGTGCCGCAGTTGTCGACGACCGTCTGGTCCCACTCCAGCTGGTAGAAGGCCTCGGCGGACAGGTTGTCGGTCAGGCTCTGGGACACATAGAACATGTTGACCGGGATCAGGCCTTCCTTGATCTCGGCGCCGGGACGGCGGAACGCGGACACGTCGATCGGGTTGATCGAGTTGATGCTGTTGCCGATGAAGGTGCTTTCACCCCAGCTCACCACCTGCTTGCCCAGGCGCACGCTGCCCGGCAGGTCGGCGATGTTGTAGTTGTGGTAGACGAAGGCGTCGAGCAGTTGTGCGCCGGAGGACTTGGCGCCTTCCTTGCGGCCGCTGTCGTCGATGTCCTTGAACGGACGGCTCTCGTCCTTCAGCTCGAAGTCGTACCAGTACTTGCCGCGCACGAAGACGCCGGTATCGCCGTACTTCAGCTCGAGGTCATGGATGCCCTTGAAGATCTTCGAGAAGGTTTCGCCCTTCTTGAAGTTCAGGTGAGAGTCGTCGGAGGTCTGGGACAGACCATCCCCACCGTTGTTGACGCCGATCAGGTCCTTGTCGGCTCCCCGCATCGACCAACTGGCCCCCACGGACAGCGAAGAGTCGAATTGACCTTCGATTTCACCGATGTTGAACGTCACGCCGAATGCCGGAGCTGCAAGCGTGGAAGCGAGGCTGACGGCCAGTGGCAGTTTTGCCAGGCGCCAGAACGTTGTGGTTGTTGTCATCGACGCTACTCCATGTGTTTTTTGTTATTGATGGTTGCGGACTATAGCCAGCGGGTATTAGCGCTTGATCCCTCGAAAGTGTGATTTGGAACCCCCAGGCACTCTGGCTCGCACCTTCCGACGGTCTAGTCCGATCCTTCGGTAGGAAAGATAGCCAGTAATTTGCAGAAAGCAGCAATTAACAAGCCAAGCGTTTGCTTGGTTGCTTGCACAAAGAAAAGCCCAGGCCGCGCAAGGCGCGGCCTGGGCCGGGGTGAAGCGAAGCGGGCCGGGTCAGAGAGCGGAGAGGAATGTGCTGCCTGTCGCCTGCCATTGGGCGATGTCGACACGAATTCGTTTCTTGTCCAGCTTGCCCACGCTGGTCTTGGGAATTTCAGTAACAAGCGCGATCTGGCTGGGAATTGCCCACTTATTGATGTGACCTTGCTCAACGAAGGGCTTGAGGTGCTCTTTCAGTGCCTTGGCATCCAGGGCCTGGTTGTCACGAACCACCACCAGGGCGAAGGGACGCTCGCCCCACTGCGGATCGGGCACGCCGACCACGGCCACTTCCCGCACCGCCGGGTGACGGCTGATGAGGTCTTCCAGTTCCAGCGAGGAGATCCACTCGCCGCCGGTCTTGATCACGTCCTTGATGCGGTCGCGGATATCGATGAAGCCCATGCCATCCAGCGTGGCCACGTCCCCTGTGTGCAGCCAGCCGTGCTCCCAGAGCTCCTCGCTCTTCTGCGCTTCATTGAAATAGCCGTAGGTCAGCCAGGGCGCACGCAGCACCAGTTCGCCCTGGGATTCGCCGTCCACCGGCTGGAACCGGCCGTCGCCATCCATGATGGCCGCCTCCACCAGCGGTACCGGCACGCCAGCCTTGATGCGGTAGGTGATGCGCTCATCCTCGCTACCGGCCAGCAGTTCTTCGTTGAGATGCGCCACCGAGATCAGCGGGCAGGTCTCGGACATGCCGTAGGCGGCGGTGAGCTGGATGCCACGGGACTTGGCGGTTTCGTACAGGCTGCGATTCAGCGCACTGCCGCCGATGATCATCTTCAGGCCGCCGAAATCATGGCCCTGAGCGGTGGGCGCGTTCATCACCATTTGCAGGATGGTGGGCACGCAGTGGGAGAAGGTGACCTTTTCCTCGCGGATCAGCTTGCAGAGCATGTCCGGTTCGTAGCGGCCGGGGTAGACCTGCTTCACCCCAAGCATGGTGGCCACGTAGGGCACGCCCCAGGCGTGGACGTGGAACATCGGGGTGATGGGCATGTAGACGTCGTCGGTCCCCATCAGCCGGATGCTGTCCAGCGCGCCGATGGTGGACGCCATGGACAGGGTGTGCAGCACCAGTTGGCGATGGGTGAAGTAGACGCCCTTGGGATTGCCGGTGGTGCCGGTGGTGTAGAAGGTGGTGGCCACCGAGTTTTCATCGAAATCGGGGAAGTCGTACTTCGGGCTGGCAGCGGCCAGCAGCGTCTCATACTCGCCCACCAGGTTCGGCAGATCGGCATCGTGGTCGGTGCCGTCGGTGAGCAGCAGGGTCTTTTCCACCGTGGTCAGCTGGCTGCCGATGGCCTTGAAGATCGGCAGGAACTCGCTGTTGACCAGCACGAAGCGGTCGTCGGCGTGGTTCATGGTGTAGAGGATCTGGTCCGGCGAAAGGCGGATGTTGATGGTGTGCAGCACGGCGCCGATCATCGGGATGGCGAACATGCACTCCAGGTAGCGATGGCTGTCCCAATCCATCACGGCAACGGTATCGCCGGCCTTCACCCCGGCCTCGGTGAGCACGTTGGCCAGGCGCGCAACGCGTTCATTGAAGGCGGCGTAGCTGTAGCGGATACGGTCGCGGTAGACGATCTCGCGGGTCTTTTCGTAGCGGCTGCCGGACATCAGCAGGCGCTTGATCAGCAGCGGGTAGACGTAGGCGTTGTCGGCGGGCTTGATGACGCGGGTCTGAAGCATGAGGCGCACCTGGTGAGGTTGGAGGACTTTTTGTTGTTCCCGACTTTAGGCCCCCAGGTCCAGGCGCAAATCAGTCAAAAGAGTGATTTGATGGGTGACTCTTTTTAGCATTCCGGTCACGAGATAGAATCCGGGACCCCGGCCGGTCGCGGCCCGTTATCCACAGAGGTAGGTTCGAGATGTCCGATATCGTTATCGTCAGTGGCGCCCGTACACCCATGGGCGGCTTCCAGGGCAGCCTGTCCGGCGTTTCCGCCGTGGACCTTGGAGCGCTGGCCATACGCGAGGCCGTCAACCGCGCCGGCATCCAGCCGGCCGATGTGCAGGAAGTGATCATGGGCAACGTCCTGCCCGCCGGCCTCAAGCAGGGCCCTGCCCGCCAGGCGGCGCTGAACGCCGGCCTGCCCGCCGCCACCGGCTGCACCACCATCAACAAGCTCTGCGGGTCGGGCATGAAGGCGGTGATGCTGGCCCACGACCTGCTCAAGGCCGGCAGCAACTCGGTGATGGTGGCTGGCGGCATGGAAAGCATGTCCAACGCCCCCTACGTGCTGGAAAAGGCCCGCACCGGCCTGCGCATGGGCCACGGCGAGATCAAGGACCACATGTTCCTCGACGGCCTGGAAGATGCCCGCACCGGCCGCCTGATGGGCTCCTTCGCCCAGGAAACCGCCGACAAGTACGGCGTTTCCCGTGAAGAGATGGACGCTTACGCCATCGAATCCCTCAAGCGCGCCCAGGCTGCCATCGCCGATGGCTCGCTGACCGCCGAAATCGTTCCGGTCACCGTAACCACCCGTAAGGGTGAGGTGGTAGTGAAGGACGACGAGCAGCCGCTGACCGCCAACCTGGACAAGATCCCGGGCCTGAAGCCCGCCTTCCGCAAGGACGGCACCATCACCGCGGCCAACGCCAGCTCCATTTCCGATGGCGCCAGCGCGCTGGTCCTGATGACTGCCGAAGAAGCCCAACGCCGTGGCCTCAAGCCCCTGGCGAAGATCGTCGGCCACGCCACCCAGAGCCAGGACCCGAGCGAATTCACCCTGGCCCCCATCGGCGCCATGACCAACCTGTTCAAGAAGACCGGCTGGAACAAGGACGACGTGGACCTGTTCGAGATCAACGAAGCCTTCGCCATGGTGACCATGCTGGCCATGCGCGAACACGGCCTGGACCACGCCAGGGTCAACGTCTACGGCGGCGCCTGTGCCCAGGGCCACCCGGTGGGCTCCACCGGCTCGCGCATCATCATCACCCTGATCAACGCCCTGCGTAACAAGGGCGGCAAGCGAGGCATCGCCTCGCTGTGCATCGGCGGCGGCGAGGCGACCGCGGTGGCGATCGAGCTGCTGTAAGGGCTGTTGCTGGAACAAAAAAAGCGCGGTCGATACCGCGCCTTTTTCATGGGCAAGACGTAGGGTGGGCTTCCGCCCCACCCTACACATCTATGCGGCCACCACCTTCGCCTCATGCGCCGGCGTTTTCGGAAACACCAACGCCGCCCCGAAGGTCAGCACGGCAAAGCCCGTCATGACCAGGTACAGACCAGTCAGACCCTGCCGCGGTTCGATGAACGCGATCATCGGGATCGCCGCCGCGCTAGCCCCGAAGGAAACGAAGTAGCGCAGCGCGAACACCCGCGCCTGCCACTGCGGCGCGACGAAATTGGCCACCATCGAATCGTTCACCGTCACCTGGCCGAACACCGCGAACATGAATGCCGCGCCCAGCAGGATCACCACCCAGCCGTCAGCCCAGGCCATCGCCAGCAGCAGCGGCGCCTGGCAGAAGGTCAGCAGCACGAAGGGCAGCTTCAGGCTGACCCGGTCGATCACCCGGCCGATCAGCAACTGCGCGATGGCGCCGAAGGCATAGGCCAGGCTGACCACTACGCCGAGGGTTTCCGGAGCGGCGAAGAGATCATGCAGACGCTCCTGGAACAGCTTGGGATAGGTCACGGTGGAGGCGTTGAACACCACGCCACCGGTGGCGGTGACCAGGGCCAGCACACCGAAGACCAGCGGCATCGACACGCGCATGCCGCTCCCGATGCGCTTGGCCCCGGCGGCCAGGGCCGGTGGAGTTTCGTCCTTCACGCACCAGGCGAACCAGAACCCCAGCAACAGGGCCACGACGCCCGGCAGGATGAACGCGGCGCGCCAGCCGAAACGCGCAGTGAGAAAACCAGTGAGCAAGGCGGCGAAGGCGACGCCCAGGTTGCCCCACATGCCGTTGATGCCGATTTCCCGCCCACGGTTCTCGGCGTGGGCCACCAGCATGGCGGTACCAACGGGGTGGTAGATGGCGGCGAACACGCCTACCAGGGTCAGGCCCGCCACGAGCGCCGGCACCGACGTGCAGAGGCCGGTGAAGATGGCCGCGGCGCCGATGCCGACAAAGAACAGCAGCAGCATCTGCCGCCGGCTCCAGCGATCTCCCAGCCAGCCGGCCGGCAGGGAACAGGCGCCGAAGGCGATGAAGCCCCCCAGCGACAAGCCAATCAGCTCGCCGTAGGACAGGCCGAAATCGCGGCCCATGCCGAGCACGGCGGCCGGGAAGATCAACATGAACATGTGGTCGATCACATGGGCGGCGTTGATGAAGCGGATGACGGTTCCAGGTCGATTCATGGCGGCGTTGTTCTGGTTGTTGGAAGTGCCATGCTAGGTTGTCCAGAAAGACCCAACCTGCCATAGAAGTCATCGAAACGGACATGCTGATCAGACTCCACCAGCAAGGACGCATGAGCGCAGTCGCCCGCGACTATGAGGACGGCGCCCATGTCGAGCGCCATCTCCACGAGGAAGCGCAGTTCCTCTATGCCGCGCGCGGCCTGATGCGCCTGGTCACTGCGGCCGGCGCCTGGGTGATCCCGCCGACCCAGGCGGTGTGGATTCCGCCAGGGGTGGAGCACCAGATTTTCATGTCCGGACAGGTCGAGATGCGCACCCTGTTCATCGCTGCAGAAGTCGCCCCCGCGACGCTGGACGAGTGCTGCGTGCTGGCCGTCTCGCCGCTGCTGCGCGAACTGATCCTGCGGGCGATTCAGCTGGAGGATCCGGACGCCGTGGAACACCGGGCCCTGGTGCAGCGGCTGATCCTCCTTGAAATTGCCGCCCTGGAACGCATGCCCCTGCACCTGCCATTGCCGGAGGACCGACGTCTGCGAGCCATCTGCCTGGCGCTGCTACAGGCTCCGGAACAGGACCGCACGCTGGAAGACTGGGGGCTGGAAGTCGGCGCCAGCAGCCGCACCCTGGCCCGGCTGTTCGCCCGCGATCTCGGCATGAGCTTCAACGACTGGCGCCAGCAACTGCGGCTCACCGAGGCACTGCCCCGCCTATTGTCAGGGCAGAGCGTGCAGAAAGTGGCCGTCGATCTGGGTTACGGCAGCGGCCGCGCCTTCAGCGCCATGTTCCGGCGCCTGCTGGGGAAGAACCCGAAGGAGTACGTGGCCAGCCTGGGTCAGCTGGCCACACTTGAAAAGGACGTTTCAGGAGCCTGTGGGAGCGAATTCATTCGCGAATGAATGCGCTCCCACAGGAGAGAGCTTCAACCCGATTATTTCAGCTCGGTAAAAGCCAGCTTCACCCCCAGCCCCACCAGGACCGCGCCCATCAGCCGGTCGAACCAGTGCCCCATGCGGGCGAAGCCGGCACGTACCCGGCGCTGGCTGAACAGCATCGCCACCAGGCTGAACCAGGCGGCGGTGGCGAAGGCCAGGTAGACGCCGTAGCCGGCCTGGATCGCCAGCGGCGTGTGCGGGTTGATGACCACGGTGAACAGCGACAGGAAGAACAAGGTCGCCTTGGGATTCAGGCCGTTGGTGACGAAACCGGTGACGAAGGCCCCGCGCGGGCTGCGCTCGCCGGCCATGAGGGCGGCCTCGGCGGCAACCGGGTCGGCGGGCTGGGCGCGCAGGGCCTTGATGCCGATGTACAGGAGGTAGGCAGCCGCGGCCCACTTCAGCGCGTTGAACAGCATGATCGACTGGGACACGATCAGGCCGATGCCCAGCAGCGAATAGGCCACATGCACGAAGATGCCGGTGCCTACCCCCAGCGCGGTCCAGGTACCGGCGCGGCGCCCGTGGGCCACGCTCTCGCGCACCACAATGGCGAAGTCGGGTCCGGGGCTGGCCACAGCCAGCAGGTGGATCAGGGCGACGGTGAGGAATTCCGTCCAGTACATGCGACCTCCGATGGATGCAACAAGCTTTGGTAGGCTGGCAACCTTACGCCTTCCCACGCCCCCGAAAAAGGTACAGCCCGCATGAACAGCAGTCGCGCCGTCTTCCTCGATCACGCTTCCCTCGACCTCGGCGACCTCGACCTGGCTCCCCTGCGGCAGGCCTTCGGCCAACTGGACCTGCACGCGCAGACCGCTGCCGACGAAGTCGCCGAACGCTTGCGCGGCGCCCAGGTGGCGATCAGCAACAAGGTCCGCATCGACGCCAGCGCCATGGCCGCCAGCCCGGACCTCCAACTGATCCTGGTGGCCGCTACCGGCGCCAACAACATCGACCTCGAAGCGGCCCGCGCCCATGGCATCACCGTCTGCAACTGCCAGGCCTACGGCACGCCGTCGGTGGCCCAGCACACCCTCGCGCTGTTGCTCGCCCTGGCCACCAGCCTGCCGGACTATCAGGCGGCCGTACGCGCCGGCCGCTGGCAACAGGCCAGCCAGTTCTGCCTGCTGGACTTCCCCATCTTCGAACTGGAAGGCAAGACCCTCGGTCTGCTCGGTCACGGTGAACTGGGCGGAGCGGTGGCACGGCTGGCGGAAGCCTTCGGCATGCGCGTACTGCTGGGCCAGTTGCCGGGACGCCCGCCCCGCGCCGACCGCCTGCCGCTGCATGAACTGCTGCCGCAAGTGGATGCGCTGACCCTGCACTGCCCGCTCAATGAACAGACCCGCGACATGATCGGCGCCGCCGAACTCGCCCTGATGAAACCTGGCGCCCTGCTGGTCAACACCGCCCGTGGCGGCCTGGTGAACGAAGAGGCCCTGGCCGCTGCCCTGCGCAGTGGCCACCTGGGGGGCGCCGCCACCGACGTGCTGACCCAGGAACCGCCGCGCGATGGCAACCCGCTGCTGGCCGCCGATATCCCGCGTCTGATCGTTACCCCCCACAGCGCCTGGGGTAGCCGTGAGGCGCGGCAACGCATCGTCCTGCAGCTTGCCGAGAACGCCACGGCCTGGTTCAAGGAATCGCCCGTCAGAGTCATCGGATAATTCCCACAAGACCCTGATAAAATTCGCTGCTTTTATCAGGATCTTCTTCAGATGGACCCACGCAGCGAAGTCCTGCTTCGACAGGCCGAACTGTTCCAACGCCCGCTGTTGCTGGCCGGGCTGCCGGCGGACGACCTGCTCGGCGCCCTGCCCCAGGCCAGCGGCTGGAGCTGGCACGCCGGCGACCAGGCCACCCTGGAAAGCCGCTTCGCCGGGCGCAGCCAGTTCGGCACCACGCCGCCGGAGCATGCCTTCGAGGCCGCCGTGCTGTTCCTCCCCAAGTCACGTGAACTGACCGACTACCTGCTGGCCGCCCTCGCCGCCCGTCTGCCCGGCGGCGAGCTGTTCCTCGTCGGCGAGAAGCGCGGCGGCATCGAGCGTGCCGCCAAACAGCTGGCCGCTTTCGGCAAGCCGCGCAAGCTGGATAGCGCCCGCCACTGCCAGCTCTGGCAAGTGACCGTCGAGCAGTCCCCCGCAATTCCCGACCTGGAAGCCCTGGCCCAGCGCTACCGCCTGGACCTGGCCGACGGCCCGCTGGAAGTAGTCAGCCTGCCCGGCGTGTTCAGCCACGGCCGCCTGGATCGCGGCAGCGCCCTGCTCCTTGCGCAACTGGACGGATTGCCCAGCGGCCACCTGCTGGACTTCGGCTGCGGCGCCGGGGTGCTCGGCGCAGTGCTCAAGCGGCGTTATCCACAGAACCGGTTGAGCCTGCTGGACGTGGATGCCTTCGCCGTTGCCAGCAGCCGCCTGACCCTGGCCGCCAACGGCCTTGAGGGCGAGGTGATCGCCGCCGACGGTATTCACGGTGCCCCCGAGGAGCTGGCCGCCATCGTCAGCAATCCCCCCTTCCACCAGGGCGTGCACACCGACTACCAGGCCAGCGAGGACCTGCTGCGCGAGGCGCGGAATCACCTGCTGCCCGGTGGCGAGCTGCGCATCGTGGCCAACAGCTTCCTCAAATACCCGCCGCTAATCGAGTACCATCTCGGCCCCTGCCAGACCCTCGCCGAGGGAGACGGCTTCCGCATCTACCGCGCCCGCCGGGGCTGACCTGGCGGGCCCTGGCCCTTTATCCATACTCAAGCGGCGTCAAAGGCCGCCGTTCCCCGGTTGCGGCCGGGGGCGACCTGGAGTTTTTCGTGACTGATCTGAACACTGCCACTCCCGCCAAGGATGGGCTGCACCGCTCCCTCAAGCCCCGCCACCTGAACATGATCGCCATCGGCGGCTCCATCGGCACCGGCCTGTTCGTCGCCTCCGGCGCCACCGTGGCCAGCGCGGGTCCCGGTGGAGCGCTGCTGGCCTACGCGCTGATCGGCCTGATGGTCTATTTCCTCATGACCAGCCTCGGCGAGATGGCTGCGCACATCCCGGTTTCCGGCTCTTTCAGCACCTATGGCAGCCGCTTCGTCGACGATGGCTTCGGTTTCGCCCTTGGCTGGAACTACTGGTACAACTGGGCGGTGACCATCGCCGCCGAGCTGGTGGCAGCCCAACTGATCATGAGTTTCTGGTTGCCGGACGTACCCGGCATTTACTGGAGCGCTCTGTTCCTCGGCCTGATGTTCCTGCTCAACTTCGTCTCGGTGAAGGGCTTTGGCGAGAGCGAGTTCTGGTTCGCGCTGATCAAGGTGGTGACGGTGGTGGTGTTCATCGGCATTGGCCTGGCCACCATCTTCGGCATCATGGGCGGCATCGAGTCCCCGGGATTCAGCAACTTCACCCAGGGTGACGCGCCCTTCGTCGGCGGCCTGCAGGCCATGGTCGGGGTGGCGATGATCGCCGGTTTCTCCTTCCAGGGCACCGAGCTGATCGGCATCGCCGCGGGCGAGTCGGAAAATCCGAAGAAGAACATCCCCATCGCCATCCGCCAGGTGTTCTGGCGCATCCTGATGTTCTACATCCTGGCGATCTTCGTGATCGGCATGCTGATCCCCTACACCGAACCGAACCTGCTGAAGAACGACGCCAGCGACATCAGCGTGTCGCCCTTCACCCTGCTCTTCGAACGCGCCGGATTCGCCGCGGCCGCCAGCGTGATGAACGCCGTGATCCTCACCGCCATCCTCTCAGCCGGCAACTCGGGCATGTATGCGTCCACCCGTATGCTTTACAACCTGGCACTGCAGGGCAAGGCGCCCAGACTGTTCGCCAGCCTGTCCGCCAGCGGCGTGCCGCGCAATGCGCTCTACGCCACCACTCTGGTGGGTGCGCTGTGCTTCTTCACCTCCATCGTCGGAGACAGCACGCTCTACACCTGGCTGCTGAACACTTCGGGCATGTGCGGCTTCATCGCCTGGCTGGGTATCGCCATCTCCCACTACCGCTTCCGCAAGGGCTACCTGATCCAGGGCGGGCGCCTGGCCGACCTGCCCTATCGCGCCAAGCTGTTCCCCTTCGGCCCGCTGTTCGCCTTCACCCTGTGCCTGCTGATCACCCTCGGGCAGAACTACCAGGCCTTCTTCGGCGATCGCATCGACTGGGCCGGCCTGGCCGCCACCTACATCAGCCTGCCGCTGTTCCTCACCATCTGGCTGGGTTACCGCCTGAAGAAGGGCAGCCGCCTGGTGAGCTATTCGGAGATGGACGTCCGCGGCGGCGACAACTGACCGCCCGACAATTCGCGCTTGCCGGGGCAACCCGGCTTGTGCAAAATGCGCCCCGTCCTAGGGGAGTAGTCTCCCGCGAGCGCCCTGCTCGCCCGGCGTGCGTCAACACACTTGGTCCACAGACCATGGCGCATGCGACCCAGAACCTGCATAGACAGGTCCGCGGTTTGACAAGACCTATGACACACACAACCTGACCCGGGGCGGGCAGATTGCGTGTGTCATGGTGATTAGTCGACCCGCCCCCGTAGGAACCCTGATGCTGGAATCCCTCTTCGTCCCGACACTGATCGTTGCGCTCGCTGAAATCGGCGACAAGACGCAGCTGCTCGCGCTGCTTCTCGCCGCCCGCTTCCGCAAACCCTGGCCGATCATCTGGGGCATAGTCGCTGCCACCCTGGCCAATCACTTCGCCGCGGGTGCCGTGGGTTCCTGGGTCGCCAGCTTCTTTTCCGCCGCCACCCTGAGCTGGATCCTCGCCGCCTCCTTCGCCGCCGTCGCCGCCTGGACCCTGGTCCCGGACAAGCTGGATGACGACGAGGAGTCCGGCTTGAAGAAATACGGCCCCTTCGTCACTACCCTGATTGCCTTCTTCCTCGCCGAAATGGGCGACAAGACCCAGGTCGCCACGGTGATGCTGGCTGCCCAATACCCGCATTTCGTCATGGTCGTCATGGGCACCACCCTCGGCATGCTGATCGCCAACGTACCAGTGGTACTGGCCGGCAACTTCGCCGCCGATCGCCTGCCGCTGGCGCTGATCCGTCGCCTGGCCGCCGCTGCCTTCGCCGCCCTGGCCGTCTACGCCGCCTACGAAGCCCTGAAACTCAGCGGAATGCTCTGAGTGCTCGAGTGAAGCGTACCCGTCACCGCGTCCGGCTGACGGGCATCGCGGCGATCTCCCTTCGCCCAGGCCGCGAACATGCCGCCAGCTGGCGGCGTTTCGGCCAATGGCGGCACCGGTCGAATCGGTAAAGTGGCGCACTGGATCAAGCGCACGGGAGCGCAACGTGTCACTGGACGATATGAAGCGGCTGGTTCGCCAGCACATCGAGCTGTCGTGGAACAAGGGTCGCCTGGCCCTGGCCGAACAACTGCAGAGCAAGGACTTCCTCTACAAGAGTTCCTTCATCAGCCGTCCCTTCACCAGCAATGGCTATAGCCAGATGGTGGCGAACATTCGCGACGCCATGCCGGACCTGGAAGTCGTGGTCGAGGAATGCATAGCCGAAGGCAACAAGGTGGTGACCTGGTGCACCCTGATCGGCAGCATCCAGAAGCCCGCCCTGGGCTATCCGCCCAGCGACAAGGTGCTGAGCATCTCGGCCATGGCCTTCTGGACCTTCAACAGCCTGGGTGAGGTGCAGGAGATCTGCACCATGTTCGACATGGAAAGCTTCCGTGCCCAGCTCGGTCTCTCGACCCAGCACTTCGCCGAAAAAGCCCTGCCCTGATCAGGGCTCCACGGCTGTTCGCAGGGCGCCTAGAGATAGCCGTTGCCGCGGAACCAGGCGATGGTGCGTTCGAGAGTGACCTCCAGCGGCGTTTCGGCGACGAAGCCCAACTCGTGGCGCGCCTTGCTGCCATCGAGGAACTGCCCGCCTGCCATGACCGCAATGGCGGTGTCATTCAGCTTGGGCAACTCGCCCGACAACCGGAATCTCAAGCGCCCGAGCACCGCCATACCCTTGGCCAGCGCCAGCGGCATGGGTTGCGGCGGCTGCACGCCGAGCAGGTTGGCAATGCGTTCGGTCAGCTCGGCCATCTCGATGTTCCGCCCGGTCAGCAGGTAGCGCTCGCCCGCCCGCCCCTTCTCCAGCGCCAGCAACAGGCCGCGCCCGGCATCGGCGGCATCCACCACGTTGCGCCGGCCGGGTACGTAGTGGGTCATCCAGCCATGCGCGATGGCGGTGACGATGCGTCCGGTACTGGGGCCGACGTCGAATTCCCCCAGGCACATGCCCGGAATGCCGATGATCACCGGCAGACCGCTGCGCGCCTGTTCGCGGGCCTGCTCATCCAGCGCCCACTTGCAGAGCAGGTAGGGGTTCTTCCAGCGCGGCATCCCTTCGTAGAACAGCCCCTCGTGGCCAGGCAGGCCTTCGGGGTGGCGCGGCAGGGCGATGGCCGCGCCGGTATAGAGGATGCGCGGCACGTGGGCGGCGAGGCAGGCAGCGTAGAAATGATTGGTTTCGTCGAGGGCGCTGGCAACTTCTTCCTGCCAGCGTCGCGGACGCTTCGGGTAGCTGGCAGCGCAGAAGATCACACCGTCCAGCCCGGTGAGGGCGCGGGTCAGGCCCGCATGGTCGAGCAGTTCGGCGGCCCGGCATTCGGGCTCCAGGTAGGACAGCCTTTCGATCCGTGAGGACGGCCGGTGAATCAGCACCAACTGGTGCCCCGCGGCCTTCACTGCCCGTGCCGCGTGATGGCCGAGCAGCCCTGTTGCTCCAAGTACGGCGATTTTCACTGCAACTCCTCATCCGCTGGAGATTCGCCGCCCCGGAGCGCCCGGGGTGGCGGCAAGCAGTCTAGAACGCGGGTTGCCGGGATGCCAGGCGTGAGCATCCGGCAACCCTGACCTCAGCGTTGGCCCTTGGCTTGCTGGTACAGCGGCATCACCTTCGGAATGGCCGCCTTCAAAGAAGACATGCGCGTGCTGGACGACGGGTGAGTGCTCATGAACTCCGGCGGGGCGCCACCACCAGCCTGCTCCATCTTCTGCCAGAGGGTGATGGCGGCGTTCGGGTCGTAGCCTGCCCGTGCTGCGAGTTCAAGGCCGATCAGGTCAGCCTCGTTCTCGTTGGAACGGCTGTTGGGCAGGGTCATCAGGTATTCCACCCCCGCATTGGCCATCCCCAGGCCGGCCTGGCCGACGCCCAGCACCGAGCCGATCTGGTTGGCCATCTGCACGCCATAGGCCTTGGACATGGCTTCGCGACTGTGCTCGCGCAGGGCGTGGGCGATTTCGTGGCCCATCACCGCGGCCAGCTCGTCGTCGGTGAGCTTGAGCTTATGGATCAGGCCGCTGTAGACGATGATCTTGCCGCCCGGACCGCAGTTGGCATTGAGCTCGTCGCTGTCGATGACGTTGGCTTCCCAGGCCCACTGCGCCGCGTCCGGACGGAAGGCCGAAGTCTGGGCGATCAGGCGTTTGGCGATGGCGTCGACACGGCGGGCGTCGCTGCTGTTCTTGTCCAGCACGCCCTTCTGTTGGGCTTCGCTCAGGGTCTGCTGATAGGACTGGGCGTACATCTGATTGAGCTCGCTGGTCGACAGCATGCTGAACATGTACTGCTTGCGCTCGACGCCAACCGCTCCGCCACTGGTGGTGTTGACGGCCTGGCATCCTGCCAGGAGAAGGGCCGCGGTCAGCCCGGACAGGTAAAACAGCTTGGCCATGGTGGCTCTCCATCGTTTCGCAAGGTCGGTAATGCTACGGCTGGCCTGTGACCCGGGCAACCGCGTCGCATGTAGACAAGCAGGCGACGCTTTTAACTGCATCGGCGACTCAGGAAATTTAACAGTACGGCCGATATACAGATTCACGGTGAAATAGCTTTTTCGGAGCCCACATGAAGTTCAGGTCCATTCAGTTCTCCATCGCAGCCCTGGCAGGAGCCAGCGTACTGGCGGTGGTTGCCGCCCTGGTGCTCTACGCGCTGTTTTCCGGCGCCCGCACCCAGGAACTGGTGCAGCAACGCACCCAGGCGCTGCTCGAACAGGTGATCAACGAGCGCCTGGTGGCGCTCGCCAGTTCCCAGGTCAGCCAGATCCAGCGCGAACTGGAGCTGCCGCTGGGTATCGCCAAGAACATGGCCAACCTCAACAGCCTTCTGGGTGAAACCGACGATGCCGGCAATCCCCGGCTGAGCATCAGCCGCGAGCAGTTGAACAACCTGGTGCGCCAGACCACCGAGCGCAACCCCAAGTTGAACGGTAGCTACATCGGCTGGGAACCCAATGGCATCGATGGTGCCGACGCCAGCTATGCCGGCCAGAAGGGCAACGGTTACGACGGAACCGGCCGCTTCCTGCCGTGGTGGTTCCGCAATGCCGACGGCAGCCTCGGCCAGGACGCCATCGGCTTCATGGAAAGCCAGAAGATGCTCAACACCGGTGTTCGCGAGGGCGAGTACTACCTCTGCTCGAAGGAACGCAAGAAACCCTGCGCCATCGACCCTGCCCCCTACGACGTGGGTGGCAAGATCATGATCCTGTCGTCGTTCACCGCACCGATCCTGATCAAGGGCGAGTTCCGCGGCATAGCCGGCGCGGACTTCTCCCTGAACTTCATCCAGGACCTTCTCGGCGAGGCGGACCAGCACCTCTATGAAGGCGCCGGCGACATGGCGCTCATCGCCAGCAACAACCGTCTGGTGGCCTATTCCCGGGACAGCTCCAAGCTGGGTGCAGAAGCCTCGACAGTGCTCGACGCCAGCACCATGGATAGCCTGCGCAGCCTGAATGGCAACCAGCCGGTGTATCGCATCGACCAGGCCAACCAGCGCATCGAACTGGCAGTTCCGTTCGGCATCGGCGACACCGACGCCCACTGGGTACTGCTGATCCAGTTGCCGGTTCAGGCGGTGATGAAAGAACTGACCCAGTTGCAGGCCGACCTGGCCGCCCAGCGCGACGCCGATATCTTCGGCATGACCCTGGTGGGCTTGTTGATCGCCGGCCTCGGCCTGCTGGTGATCTGGTTCGTCGGCTACGGCATCGCCCGTCCGCTGCGCCAGATGGTCAGCATGCTCGACGACATCGCCAAGGGCGACGGCGACCTGACCCAGCGCCTGCACAACGACCGCGCCGACGAAATGGGTGCCATCGCCGGCGGTTTCAACACCTTCCTCGGAAAGCTCCAGTCGATGATCAGCCAGGTCGTGACCTCGGTGCAGAAGGTCAGCGATTCGTCCGAGCACACTGCCGACATCGCCATCCGCACCAACCAGGGCGTGCAGAAGCAGTTGGCCGAAATCGAGCTGGTCGCCACCGCGGTCCACGAAATGACGGCTACCGCCCAGGACGTGGCGCGCAATGCCACCCATGCGGCGGAAGCGGCCAGCCACGCCGACCAGGCAGCCAACCACGGCAAACGCATCGTCCACAGCACCGCCGAAGCCATCAGTGCCCTGGCCACCGAAATCGGCCGCGCCGTGGGCGTAGTGCAGAACCTGGCCAAGGACAGCGAAAACATCAACGCCATCCTGGTCGCCATCCGCGGTATCGCCGAGCAGACCAACCTGCTGGCGCTGAACGCGGCCATCGAGGCGGCGCGTGCCGGTGAACAGGGTCGCGGCTTCGCGGTGGTGGCAGACGAGGTGCGCAACCTGGCGCAGAAGACCCAGCAGGCCACCGAAGAAATCCAGAGCATGATCCAGCAACTGCAACACGGCACCCGCGAAGTGGTGAAGGTGATGCAGGACAGCCAGGACAAGACCGACACCAGCGTGCAGCACGCCAACGAGGCCGCGCACGCGCTGGAGTCCATCACCCAGGCGGTATCGGTGATCAATGACATGAACACCCAGATCGCCAGCGCCGCCGAGGAACAGAGCGCCGTGGCCGAGGACATCAACCGCAACGTGATCAACATCGGCCAGGTGGCCAACGAGGTCGCGGGCGGTGCCGACGAGGCCTCCCAGGCCAGTGCGGAACTGACCAAACTCGCCGAGCAACAGCGGCGGTTGATCAATCAGTTCAAGGTGTAAAAGCAAAAGCCCCTCACACGAGGGGCTTTCTTCTTTCCTGTGGGAGCGAATTCATTCGCGAATGATTTCGCTCCCACGGCTACCCGCGTCGATTCACGCCGGCGTCAGGCACTCCGGCCCATCGAGCTTGGGATCGTTCACCAGACTGGCCAGGGCGCGTTCGCGCAATTGCGGACCGGGATTGCTCAGCAGTTCGAGCAGTTGCATCGGTGTCGAGTCGGTGGCGAGCCAGAGGCGCTGGGCTCGTTCATCCAGCACCAGCGGACGGCGCAGGTCGGCGACCGGCCGGGTGACCATCGCCAGGCTGAGATACTCCACATCCCCCACCGGGTAAGCCTCCCAGAGCCCCGCCATGTACAGGGTCCCGCCCTCGGCGCTGATCCAGTACGGGCGCTTGCGCACGCCGCGCCACTCATAGAAGCCGTTGGCCAGGATCAGGCAGCGCCGCGAGCGGAAGGCTTCGCGGAACATCGGCTGGTCGGCCAGGGTTTCGGCGCGGGCGTGAGCGGGAGTCTTCGTCAGGTCAGTGAGCCAGGCCGGGGTGAGCCCCCAGCGGGCCATGTCGGCGCGACGCTGGCCGTCCAGCTCGCGCAGCATCAGTACCCGGCCGCCTGGCGCAAGGTTCCAGTGCGGCTGGTGATCGGCGGGGAATCCGGGAAGGGCCGCCAGCGCGGGCGTCCAGCGGAACAGGGCGAAGCGTCCAGACATTGGGCAGCCAGTTCGGGTCGGGGATCAGCAGAGCAGAGTGCCGGGGTAGCTGTCGGGCTCTTCGCTCGCCAGGGGTTGCGCGGCATTGTACGCGGCGATCAGCCCGCTGGCGCGTTCGGCGTCCTCGTCCTCGACCAGCAGGCCGAGCAGCCCGGACACCGGCAGCTCCCCGATGCCGCCCAGCAGGTGGCCACCGGCCAGGTAAGCCTCCACGCCTTCGCTGGCCAGCATGCCCATGAGCAGTTCCGCTTCGATCAGATCCCTGGGCTCATAGATGCGCCGCATCAGTCATCCTCCCGGCGAACCTCCAGACTCCACTCCCGGCCATCGGTCCAGAGCAGGAACAGGATGGGCCGACAGCAGACCGGGCAGTCCTCGATGTACTGCTGGTCGCCACCGGAGAGATCCAGCACGGCTTCGGCCGGCTCGCCGCAATAGGGGCATTGATAGCCCTCCGTTTCCAGCATCCCCGCCTCCCGTGTGACTTGCCTGTATAATCGCCGGTCTACTTCAGGCTCCGCGCTGCGGGGCCTCCACCTACACCCAGCCGATTCCAGAACAAGAGTGACCAATGGGCGAATTTGAAGCCATCCGACCCTATGACGATGCCGAGGTCTCGACGGTGCTTTCGCGCCTGTTCGCCGACGACGCTTTCCTCGGCACCCTCACCCGCTATCGTTTCCCGAAGCTGGCGGGCCCGCTGGGCTGGCTCCTCAAGCCTGTTATAGCTCATCGGCTGCGTCGCGAGTTCGCCAGCATCGATTCGGTCGCCGCGCTGCAGGACCGCATCGAACCCTATGTGGACAACACCATCGAGCGCGCCACCGACGGCGTGACCTACTCGGGCGTGGAACGCCTGAAGCCGGGCACCGCCTACCTGTTCCTGGCCAATCACCGCGACATCGTGATGGACCCGGCCTTCGTCAACTACGCCGTGTACCACGCAGGCCTGCCGACGCCGCGCATCGCCATCGGCGACAACCTGCTGCAGAAGCCCTTCGTCAGCGACCTGATGCGCCTGAACAAGAGCTTCATCGTGCACCGCAACCTGGCCGGCCGCCGCGAGAAGCTGGCCGCCTTCCAGTTGCTGTCGGCCTACATCAATCACTCGATCTGCAAGGACGGCCAGTCGATCTGGATCGCCCAGGCCGAAGGACGCGCCAAGGACGGTGACGACCGCACCGACTCGGCGATCCTCAAGATGTTCCACATGAGCCGCAAGGATGAGCCTTTCCCGGACGTGATCCGCGACCTGCACCTGATCCCGGTGTCCATCAGCTACGAGTACGATCCCTGCGACCAGGCCAAGGCCCGCGAGCTGCAGGTTCGCGCCAGCACCGGCGGCTACGCCAAGGCGCCGGGTGAGGACGACGCGAGCATTGCCCTGGGCATCACCGGCTACAAGGGTCGTGTGCACATCGCCTTCGGCAGCGAGATCGGCAGCGCCAGCGAAGATGCCAAGCAACTGGCCCAGGAGATCGACAAGCAGATCCTCGGCGGCTACCGGCTGTTCCCCGTGCATTACCTGGCTTACGCCATGTGGAACGAGCGCGACCCCGAGCTGCACGTGCCGACGGCGGCCGAAGTCTTCGACGAGGACGAACTGGCCCGTGCCCAGGCCGAGTGGCAGAAGCGTCTGGGCGCCTGCCCGGAGGTACAGCGCCCCTACCTGATCCAGCAGTACGCCACCCCGGTGCGAAACCAGTACCGGATCAAGGCCGGGCTGCCGCTCTGATTCGCATCAAGCCCCAGCACAAACGAAAACGGCGACCCGAAGGTCGCCGTTTTTCATTACGGAGTCAGACCTGGGTACTGGCCCAGGAGACGCCGAGGGCCACGGCCAGGCTGAAGTAGCCGAAAGCGTAGAAGAAGCGATTCAGGCGCTGCGTCGACTCATCCTGGACCGTGGGGCCGTCCACCTCTTCCAGCTCGCTTTCGGCGGCCAGACGGGCGATGGAGCGCTGTTCGCGCCAACGGGTAGCCAGCAGCACCCAGGCGCCAGCACATGCAAAGAACAGCGCCAGGCCATTCACGACCTGGGCGGGGTGGGCCAGAAACATGGCCCAAAGCGCCTGCAGCGACATCTCAAACTCCGCTTCAGGGGTGCAGCCGTGCACGCAACCTGCAAGACAAGGAACGGTCCGCCCTGATTCCGGGCGGTTCTCGGAATGGCGCAGAGTTTACCCAACCAGCGGCTCGGCTGATGGACGTTCCGACGAATGCCGCCGCTGTCCTGCCGGAAACGAAAAAGCCCGGCACATGGCCGGGCTTTCTCATTCGGGGTCCGCTTACTGCTGGGACAGGACCTGACCGATGGTCGGATCCTTGAAGGCGCGAGTCAGGGCGTCGCTCAGCACATCGCTCACCAGCTTGGTGTTGGTCTGCTGGTTCGGCGCGGTACCAAAGCGCTGGTTCAGCGAAGCACCGTACTTGCCGCTGTAACGGCGGGCGCTGTTCTGCACGTCGACGCGGAAGCTGGCGCTGATGTTGGCCTCGGTGACGTAGGTTTCCTTGGGCGACTGGTACTTCAGGTCGGCCAGGGTCAGGGTCAGCTGCGGCGCGTTGTAGGCGTTGGGCGACGGGGTGAAGCCCAGCAGGCGCACGGCGGCCTCCGCTTCAGCCTGCAGGCGCGGCAGGATGTCCTGGCTCTGCACGCTGATGGCGCTGGTGTCGGCATAG
The DNA here is from genome assembly GCF_008807375.1 of Pseudomonas lalkuanensis. Classification (NCBI taxonomy): domain Bacteria; kingdom Pseudomonadati; phylum Pseudomonadota; class Gammaproteobacteria; order Pseudomonadales; family Pseudomonadaceae; genus Metapseudomonas; species Metapseudomonas lalkuanensis. The sequence continues at coordinate 4,994,911 of NZ_CP043311.1, forward strand.
ATGCCACCACGGGTACCGAGGACCGGGGACGGACGACCGTCGGCAACACGCACGACCACCGGCTGGCCTTGGCCATACGGAGTCAGCGGGCCGGTGAGTTTGGGTTGCGGGCTGAGTTGCTGCGGGCTGAGGGCACAGCCGACCAGAGTCAGGCTGAGGGCGGCCAGCAGGCCAAGCAACGAGCGTTTCAGCATGCTTTATCTCTCCAGGAATGAAAGCAAAACGGCCGGCAGTATAACCAGCCGGCCGGGGTACTGACAGTGCGCCAGCCCCGTGCAATATCAGACCGCCATCCGCCGGTGCGGTTCCTGTCATGCCCCTGTCACGCCCGCATGGGATAAAGGCGTTGCCCCTTTTGGAGTAGCCCCGATGATCCTCTTCTGGTCCCTGTTCGCACGCCGCCCGCAACGCCGCAGCTTCGCCCTGGTGGATCAGGCCGGGATCTGCCGTGGCCTGCACCAGGGAATCGACCGGCCGGCCAGCGGCAACTGGGTCGAAGTCAGCGAAGCCAGCATTGCCTGGCTCGACCAGCCCCTCCCCGCCAGCGCGCGCGTCGCACCGGTCGTCGGACAATCTTCGCGCCGCCGTGCGTTGGCAGCCTGACCGGCGGAAGAAGAAAAGTCACACCGGGCGCCCTATTCGCCTCATTTCATCGTTATAATCGCCCCCCGATTATAAGGTCGTCTCCTGATCGGGCCTCGCAACACCGCACCTCGCGCCAGCTTGGGCATCCGCACAGCCCCACAGAGAGCCGTCCACTTTTCGCGCTGCCACTTGTTGGCTTGCCGCATCCTTCCGCCCGTATTGCAAACGTTTGTTGCAGGGACGCACGCATGGCAACGCGCGTGCAGACGGAAGCGGCTTGTCCGGGAGCAGGCGATTCTTTTGAGGTTCACGACTCCAAAAGAGCGTGAGATGACGGTTTTTCACTACTTCACGAGAGAGTGGCGAGCAAATGGCGCAAAACGATTACGAAGCAGTGGACGTGTTGCTGGTCGGGGCCGGCATCATGAGCGCTACGCTGGCGGTACTGCTTAAAGAGCTCGATCCCGGCATCAAGCTGGAGATCGCAGAACTCCGGGAGTCGGGGGCCATTGAGAGCTCCAACCCCTGGAACAACGCAGGAACCGGTCATGCTGGCCTCTGCGAACTGAACTACACGCCCCAGGCGGCCGATGGCTCCATCGACATCAAGAAGGCCGTCAACATCAACGCCCAGTTCGAGGTTTCCAAGCAGTTCTGGGCCTACATGAGTGGCAAGAGCGCGTTCGGCTCGCCCAAGACCTTCATCAATCCTGTCCCGCACCTCTCCTTCGTGCGCGGTGACAAGGACACCGCCTTCCTCAAGAAGCGCTTCGAGCTGCTCCGCCAGCACCACGCCTTCGGCGAGATGGAATACACCGAAGACCGCGCCACCATGGCCAAATGGGCGCCGCTGATGATGAAAGGACGCGATGCGTCCGAGAAGATCGCCGCGACCCGCGCCCTGAACGGCACCGACGTCAACTTCGGCGCGGTCACCAACCAGCTGCTGCAGTATCTCGAGAGCCTGCAGGGCACTCGCGTCAGCTACTTCCAGAAAGTCACCGACCTCAAGCGCACCGACAGCGGCTGGAAAGTCAGCATCAAGAACACCCAGACCGGCGCCAATCGCGAAGTATCCGCGCGCTTCGTGTTCCTCGGCGCTGGCGGTGGCGCGCTGCCGCTGCTGCAGCTTTCCGGTATCGAAGAAGGCAAGGGCTTCGGCGGCTTCCCGGTCAGCGGCCAGTGGCTGCGCTGCGACAATCCCGAAGTGGTCAGGCAGCACCAGGCCAAGGTCTACAGCCAGGCCGAAGTCGGCGCCCCGCCGATGTCCGTGCCGCACCTGGACACCCGCGTGGTCGATGGCAAGAAGTCCCTGCTGTTCGGACCCTATGCCGGCTTCACCACCAAGTTCCTGAAGCACGGTTCCTTCATGGACCTGCCGATGTCGGTCCGCCCGAGCAACCTCCTGCCGATGCTCTCGGTGGCCCGCGACAACATGGACCTGACTCGCTACCTGATCAAGGAAGTGATGCAGTCCCAGGATCAGCGCCTGGATGCCCTGCGCAAGTTCTACCCAGAGCTCGACCCGGCCGACTGGCGCCTGGAAGTGGCCGGCCAGCGCGTGCAGATCATCAAGAAGGACAACAAAAAGGGCGGCGTCCTGCAGTTCGGCACCGAACTGGTCTCCTCCGAAGACGGCAGCATCGCCGCCCTGCTGGGTGCCTCCCCAGGTGCTTCGGTGACCGTCTCCATCATGCTCAACCTGATCGAGCGCTGCTTCGCCGAGCAGGCCCGTTCCGAGCAATGGGCGACCAAGCTGAAGGAAATCTTCCCGGCCCGCGAAAAGGCCCTGGAAAGCGACGCGGCCCTGTACCGCGACGTCAGCGCCCGTTCCGACGCGGCGCTGGGCCTGACCAGCGTCAACACTGCGACCCAGAGCATCGCCTGAGTCCCGGCAGCACGCTGAATCAAACCGCCCTTCGGGGCGGTTTTTTTATGCCTGAAAAAACGCTTTCCATAGGAGCGAGCTCTGCTCGCGAATCAGCGCGCCCATGAAAAAGCCCGCTCTAGGGCGGGCTTTCAACAGCTAGAAGGAATTCAGCCGCGGGCGGCCTTGATCACCTCGATATAGGGCTCAGCCATGCGCTGATCCTGGATCAGGGCGATGAAGTCATTGCCCTTTTCATCCTTGGCGTTGAGGTCGTAACCGGCCTCGATGAAGAAGCCGACGAAGCGCTCGAAGTCGTCGATGCGCAGACCGCGATAGGCCTTGATCAGCTTGTGCAGCGAAGGCGGTGTGGAGTCGGCCGGCTCGACCGTGAGGAACAGCTTGATCGAGTCATCGGAGATTTCTTCGCCAATCACCTGCTTCTTGTCTTTACGCATCGCTCACATCTCTCGGGCCGGGTATCTCGGGGGCGGGCAGTTTACCCCCGCCCGGCCTCCACGCTCAACGCGGGCGTACCGCACCGCTGTGCAGGTCGGCCCAGACATGGCCGTTGGGATAGCTGAGGAACTGGCAGTAAACCGGCCCGTTGCGCAGCAGATCGACTACCGCCGCGTACTGCGCCATCGGGTAGTTCAGGCTGAGGATGCGGGTCTGCGGGTCGTAGCTGGGCTTCTTCAGGCTCTTGCCTTCGCCGTCGAACTGGATCACCACCTGACGCACATCGGCGCCCTTGCTCAGCGGTTTGCCCTTCAGCCGCACTAAGGTGGGCGAGGTGATGGGAATCGGTTGCTGGTTGGACTGGCGCTGGCTTCCCAGCACTACCGCGTACTCGGTGATCTGGATCAGCTGTTGCATTTCGGGCTCTTCCTGGCGCAACGACAGGTCGTCCGGCGGCAGGAACTGGGCATGCATGGGGACGTTATCAGCGGCACCTGCGGGCAGGCAGAGGATCAGCAGGAGAGCAGCGCCAAAGCGCGAGGGGGCGGACATCGAAAGCTCCAACAGCGAGGGAGCGCCGCACTCTAGCACGGCCCCGGGTCGCTCTGGCATACGACTCAGGTCAGCCCCGCGAACCGCCGTCACGCCCTATACTCGGCGGGTCGCAGCGAAGGAGCCGCCATGTCCGCATACCTCCCCCCTCTTTTCGCCGCCTTGCGCCAATCCCTGCGCGAGGGCTACAGCCTGGCGAACCTGCGTGGCGACCTGGCCGCCGGGGTGACCGTCGGCATCATCGCCATCCCGCTGGCCATGGCGCTGGCCATCGCCGTCGGCGTGGCCCCGCAACATGGTCTCTACACGGTGCTGCTGGCGGCACCGCTGATCGCCCTGAGCGGCGGCTCGCGCTTCAACATTTCCGGCCCCACGGCGGCCTTCGTGGTAATCCTGCTGCCCATCACCCAACAGTTCGGCCTCGGCGGCCTGTTGCTCTGCACGCTGATGGCCGGGCTGATCCTCATCGCCATGGGCCTCGCGCGGCTGGGGCGGCTGATCCAGTTCATCCCCTATCCGGTGACGCTCGGCTTCACCGCCGGCATCGGCATCGTCATCGCCACCCTGCAGATCAAGGACCTGCTCGGCCTGCAGTTGGCCGAGACGCCGCAGAACTATGTGGACCAGCTGTACCTGCTGACCCATGCGCTGCCGACCACGCACCTGGGCGATGCGCTGGTGGCCATTGCCTGCTTCGCGGTGCTGGTGATCTGGCCGCGCTTGGTACCCAAGGTGCCGGGCCACCTGGTGGCCCTGGCGCTCGGGGCAATGCTCGGACTGATGCTGGAGGTACTGGGCCTTCCCGTGGCCACCCTGGGCGAGCGCTTCAGTTATGTGGTCGACGGCGTCAGCCATCCCGGTATCCCGCCCTTTCTGCCAACTTTCGCCTGGCCCTGGCAGCTACCGGGGCCGGATGGCCAGCCGCTGGGCCTGTCGTTCGAGCTGATCCGCCAACTGCTGGCACCGGCCTTCGCCATCGCCATGCTCGGCGCTATCGAGTCGCTGCTCTGCGCCGTGGTGGCCGACGGCATGGCAGGCACCCGGCATGACCCCAACGCCGAACTGCTTGGCCAGGGCCTGGGCAACCTGGTCGCTCCGCTGTTCGGCGGCATCACCGCCACCGCCGCCATCGCCCGCAGTGCCGCCAACGTACGCGCTGGAGCCGGTTCGCCCATCGCCGCCATCATCCACGCCGGCGTGGTGCTGCTGGCCATGCTGCTGCTCGCACCGCTGTTCAGCTACCTGCCAATGGCGGCCCTGGCGGCGCTGTTGCTGATGGTGGCCTGGAACATGAGCGAGGCCCGCCATGTGGTGCACACGCTGCGCATTGCGCCGCGCAACGATGTGCTGGTCCTGCTCACCTGCCTGGTGCTGACGGTGTTGTTCGACATGGTGCTGGCGGTAGGCGTCGGCCTGTTGCTCGCCGCGGGCCTGTTCATCAAGCGCATGAGCGACCTCACCGACGCAGCGCCCCTGCCCCGCCATTTTCACGAGGCACTGCGCGAGCTGCCCGAACAGGTGCTGGTCTACGCCATTCGCGGGCCGCTGTTCTTCGGCGCGGCGGAGAAGGCGCTGAGCGTGCTGCGCCGCTTCAACCCGGAAGTGAAAGTGGTGATCGTCGAGATGAGTGCCGTGCCCATGCTGGACATGACGGCGCTGGCAGCGCTGGAAAACCTGCTGCACGATTACGGCCGACAAGGCGTCGGCCTGGTACTGGTGGGTACGTCACCCCGGGTGCGGCTGAAGCTTCGCCGCGCCGGCGTGCATCGGGAAACGGGAAAACTGGCCTACGTGAAAACCCTGGAACAGGCTCGCAGCAAGGCATTGCGCTGGCTGGAACCAATCGCGGATCAGGCGAACAGCGAGGTCATCCAGGCCAGGTAATCCGCCACGCCCTCTTCACCCTCGCGAGGTGCCCAGGCGGGTAGTTCGCCGTCGCCCACTGGGCGATAGGGGCCGGCCTTGCATTCGAACAGGATGCTGTCCGGCTCCAGCACCACCAGGGCGTGGAACACCCCCGGAGGCAGGTCTACGCCGACGCAGTCACCACCGGCCACGAGGTCACGCTGATCGATCACCTTGCCAGCCTCGTCGAAGATCAGCAGGCCCAGGCGTCCCTTGAGCACCAGCAGGCTTTCCGCCTTGTCGGCAGACAGGTGACGGTGAGGCGGGATGTAGGTTCCGGGCTGCAGCCCTACCGCCATGCGATGGCAGGGCTCTTCCATGGCGTGGAAGTTATGGTGCTGGCGCTTGCGCGGGCTCGCCGCGGACCTCCCGGCCAATTCGGCGAACAAGGCCTGATCGAGGAAGCGTGGCGAACTCATGGCTCAGAGCCCCTTGACCGCGAAGATACCGGCGGCGTTGCGCCAGTAGCCCTTGTAGTCCATGCCGTAGCCGAAGATGTAGCGGTCTTCGCAGGGCAGGCCCACGTAATTGGCCTTCAGGTCCGGGCGGGCCTTGCGGTCGTGGGTCTTGTCGATCAGCACGGCGGTATGCACGTTGGCGGCGCCCGCGTGTTTGCAGAAGTCGATGATGGCGGCCAGGGTGTGCCCTTCGTCGAGGATGTCGTCGATGATCAGCACATCGCGGTCGATGAAGGAGATTTCCGGCTTGGCCTTCCAGAACAGCTCGCCGCCGCTGGTTTCATTGCGGTAGCGGGTGGCGTGCAGATAGGACAGCTCCAGGGGGAAGTCCAGCTTGGGCAGCAGCTTGCCGGCGAAGATCAGGCCGCCGTTCATGACGCAGAAGACCACCGGGTTGCGCTCGGCCAGTTCGCCGTTGATGGCTTCGGCGACCTGGGAGATGGCAGCCTCGACCTGGGCGTCGGTGTACAGGCAATCGGCTTCGGCCATTACCTGGCGGATGTGTGCGAGATCGGCGGACATGGCAATTCCTCTGGATTCAGCGGGGAACATGCGCGGTTCCCGGTTAAAACTTGAACAGGTCGTCAAGATAAAAGTCGGCAAAGGTACTCATCCGCCTGCCCCTGAGCAAGCCCCGACGGACGAGCGTCGACCATACTGCAGCGGCTGCGCCGCGTGTGACAGTTCCTTGCGTGACCGCGACATCAGTGGCCCGGACCCACCAGTCAGTGCAGCACAGCCTGTAGTCAATGGATTAAGCTAACGCAATTTTTTTGCCAGCCCGCCGGAGAACCTTCCCATGCCCATCCGTGAGATCCGCCATCCGCTGATCCGCCACAAGCTCGGCCTGATGCGCCGCGCCGACATCAGCACCAAGAACTTCCGCGAACTGGCACAGGAAGTCGGCGCCCTGCTGACGTATGAAGCGACCAATGACCTGCCCCTGGAAAACTACGAAATCCAGGGCTGGGCCGGCACCGTGCAGGTGGAGAAGATCGCCGGCAAGAAGATCACCGTGGTGCCCATCCTGCGCGCCGGCATCGGCATGCTGGACGGCGTGCTCAGCCTGATTCCGGGCGCCAAGGTCAGCGCCGTGGGCGTGGCCCGCAACGAGGAAACCCTGGAAGCCCACACCTACCTGGAGAAGCTGGCTCCGGAGATCGACGAGCGCCTTGCGCTGATCATCGACCCGATGCTCGCCACCGGCGGATCCATGGTCGCTACCATCGACCTGCTCAAGCGTGCCGGCTGCAAGGAAATCCGCGCCATGGTGCTGGTCGCCGCCCCCGAAGGCATCAAGGTGGTCAACGATGCCCACCCGGACGTGATGATCTACACCGCCTCCATCGACCAGAAGCTCAACGAGCACGGCTACATCATTCCCGGGCTCGGGGATGCCGGCGACAAGATCTTCGGCACCAAGCAGAAGGAAAACTGATCGATGAGCGACGACTTCAAGGACCCGCTCTGGCGCCAGGTCATCTCCGGCGCGCAGATGCTTTTCGTGGCCTTCGGCGCCCTGGTGCTGATGCCGCTGATCACCGGACTGGACCCGAACGTAGCGCTCTTCACCGCAGGCCTCGGCACCTTGCTGTTCCAGCTGGTCACCGGCCGCCAGGTGCCGGTGTTCCTGGCCTCCAGCTTCGCCTTCATCACCCCGATCATCCTCGCCAAGGGCCAGTTCGGCCTGGCTGCGACCATGGGCGGCGTGGTGGCGGCGGGTTTCGTCTACACCTTCCTTGGCCTCGCCGTGAAGATCAAGGGCACCGGCTTCATCGACCGCCTGCTGCCGCCGGTGGTGATCGGCCCGGTGGTGATCTCCATCGGCCTGGCCATGGCCCCCATCGCCGCCAACATGGCCATGGGCAAGGGCGGTGACGGCGCCGAGCTGATCCCCTACGCCACCGCCATGTGGATCTCCATGCCGGCGCTGCTGACCACCCTGGTCGTCGCCGTGTTCGGCAAGGGCATCTTCCGCCTGGTGCCGATCATCTCCGGCGTGGTGGTGGGTTTCGCCCTGTCGTTCTGGTTCGGCGTGGTGGACACCGCGAAGATCGCCGCCGCGCCCTGGCTGGAACTGCCGAACTTCGTCGCTCCGGAGTTCAACCTGCAGGCCATCCTGTTCATCGTCCCGGTGGCGCTGGCTCCGGCCATCGAGCACATCGGCGGGGTGATCGCCGTAGGCAGCGTGACAGGCCGCAATTACCTGAAGACGCCCGGCCTGCACCGCACCCTGCTGGGCGACGGCCTGGCCACTTCGGCCGCCGGCCTGTTCGGTGGTCCGCCGAACACCACCTATGCCGAAGTGACCGGCGCGGTGATGCTGACCAGGAACTACAACCCGAAGATCATGACCTGGGCTGCCGCCTTCGCCATCGGCCTGGCCTTCATCGGCAAGTTCGGCGCCATCCTGCAGAGCATCCCGGTACCGGTGATGGGCGGCATCCTCTGCCTGCTGTTCGGCTCCATCGCCGCAGTTGGCCTGAACACCATGATCCGCCACCAGGTGGACCTGGCCGAAGCGCGCAACCTGGTGATCGTTTCCGTGACCCTGGTGTTCGGCATCGGCGGCATGCTGGTGGGCACAGGTACCGGCCAGGACGACTTCGGCCTGAAGGGCATCGCCCTCTGCGCCATCGTTGCCATCGCGCTGAACCTGATCCTGCCGGGGCACCAGACCTGGAAGCATCAAGCCGCAGACGATGCGCCACATATCTGAGGCCGCAACATGAAAAAGCCCCGCAATTGCGGGGCTTTTTCATGGCGCTTCGCCGTGCGGGGAATGCCGCAGGATGAGTAGAGCGGAGCGAAACCCATCGAGTCGGATTGATGGGTTTCGTTCCTCGCGGAACGCCGTCCGCCCCATCCTACGAAGCAGGTTGTGCTTCACGCAGCATGCTGTCGTCCTGCGCTTCCGCGCCCCAGTTCTGCAGCTGCTGCAGGCTCTCGCGATAGGGCTTGAGGCCCAGTCCCAGCAGGAGCACCGAGCTCGCCACCGCAATGGTGGTGACGATCACCAGCGAATAGCGCAACGCCTGGTCGTCAGCGAATACATAGTCGGTTACCAAAGCGACTGCGGTGGGGCCCAAGCCCAGGCCGATCAGGGTGATCACGAACAGGTAGATGGCCGAAGCCTGGCCGCGCATAGAGTTGGGCATGATTTCCTGGATCGCAGCCGGCGCCACTCCGAAGGGCATGCTCAGGCAGAAGACCGTGGGCGCCATCAGCACCGTGACCCAGAACGAATCGTCCATCAGCGGGAACGCCACCACCAGCGGCAATGCGCCCAGGGCGGCGAACAGGCCGACGCGCATGTTGGCATCCGGCCGGCCGTGCCTGGCCATCCAGTCCGCCAGGCGCCCGCCGAAGACGATGCCGAGGCAACCGAAGACTGCCACCAGGCTGCCGTAGATCACGCCTACCTCACCGGCTTCCCAGCCATGGGTGCGGATGTAGAAGGTGGGAATCCAGGCCGCACTGCCGTAGCCGGCGAAGGCCAGGCCAGCGAAGCCGAAGTTGTGGCAGATCACGGTGCGTCGGTTGCTGCGCAGGTAACGGCCGACCTCCGCGAGGGGCACCACCATGCCAGCGCCGACGCCGCGTCGTTGCGGCTCGCGTACCGCCAGCATCAGCAGGGTGAAGAGCGCGCCAGCGGCGCCGAGGGCCAGGAAGATCAGTTGCCAGGGTCGCACCTCGCCCAGCAGCGGCAGGTGCACATCGCCTTGCGCCGAGGCGAACTTGATCACCAGTCCGCCCAGCAGGAAGGCCAGCCCGGAGCCAAGATAAACGCCCATGGAATAGACGCTGATGGCCGTGGCGCGGCGTTCCTTGGGAAAGCTGTCGGCGATCAGCGAATAGGCCGCCGGCGACAGCGCCGCTTCGCCAACGCCGACTCCGATGCGGCAAATCAGGAACTGCCAGTAGAGCCTGGCCATGCCGCAGGCGGCGGTGGCCGCGCTCCAGAACAGCACCCCCACGGCGATCAGCCCGCGCCGGCTGCGGGTATCCGCCAGGCGCCCGAGCGGAATGCCACAGACCGTATAGAAAAGCGCGAAGGAGAGCCCCATCAGCAGGCTCATCTGCGTATCGCTGATGACCAGGTCGCGGCGGATGGGCTCCACCAGCAGGTTGAGGATCTGCCTGTCGATGAAGGACAGCACGTACGCCACCATCAGGATGGCGACGGTGGTCCAGGCACTCAGACTCGAGGGATAGCCGTTGTTCTTGTTCTGCACTGGGCTCTCCTCGGCGCCGCCGGTGCGGCGCACGACGGTGGAAGGGAGATTCCAGCTTAGGTGGCCATGGACAGGCTGAATACGAGAACGGTCGTCATATAGGCGGGCTGAATGCGATCCGTGCCCTTCGACTAATGGCTACCCCTGCAGGAGATCGTAGGAGCGAGCTCTGCTCGCGATCGAGCATCGGCTCACTCCTGCGTCGACATCAGAGCGGGCGGACCGCCGTCTCGCACAGCCTCGCCAGGGCCGACACCCACTGCGGATGGCTGTTCATGCATGGCACCAGCACCAGCTCCTGGCCGCCGGCCTCCTGGAACTGCTCGCTGCCGCGCTGGCCAATTTCCTCCAGGGTCTCGATGCAGTCGGCAACGAAGGCCGGACACATCACCAACAGCTTCTTCACGCCCTGCTTCGCCAGCTCATCCAGACGGGCTTCGGTATAGGGCTCGATCCACTTGTCCTTGCCCAGGCGCGACTGGAAGGACACCGACCATTGGCCAGTCTGCAGGCCCGCGCGTTCGGCGAAGGCTTCCGCGGTGCGCTGGCACTGGCTGCGATAGCAGACCGCAAGGACCTCATCGCTGACGCCACGGCTATCCGGAGCGCGCAGGTCGTGCTGCGGATCGATGTTCTTCACCAGCTTGCGGATGTGCCGTTCGGGCAGACCGTGGAAGCTCAGCAGCAGGTGGTCGAAGCCCTGGTCCAGGTACGGCTTGGCGCTGGCCACCAGGGCATCCAGGTAATCCGCTTCGGCGAAGAAGGGGGGCAGCACCGCTACGTCCAGCTTCAGGCCTCGTTCGCGGATCACCCGGCGAGCTTCTTCGATAGCCGTGGTGGTGGTGCTGTCGGCGAACTGTGGATAAAGCGGCGCCAAGGTCACGCGCTTGACGCCCTGCGCGGCCAGCTTGCTCAGCGCATTTTCGATGGAGGGTTGGCCGTAGCGCATCGCCAGCTCCACCGGTCCATGGGGCCAATGGGGAGCGATGGCTTCCTGCAACTCACGGCTGAGCACGATCAGCGGCGAGCCCTCCGGCCACCAGATGGACGAATAGGCGTGGGCCGACTGCGCCGGGCGCTTGATCAGGATCAGCGAAACCAGCAGGCGCCGCAGCGGCCAGGGCAGGTCGACCACATAAGGGTCCATGAGGAACTGGTCGAGGTAGCTCCGCACATCCTCCACCTTGGTGGAAGCGGGGGAACCCAGGTTGACCAGCAGCAGCGCGTGATCAGTCATCAAACATCCTTAGGCTTCAGCAGGTCGCCGAGCGCCATGTCCAGATCGGTGAATGCAAAGTTGAAACCCGCCGCCCTCAGACGCGACGGCACCGCGCGCTGGCCCCCCAGCAACAGGCCGGACAGCTCGCCCAGCAGCAGACGCAGGACAAAGGCCGGCACCGGCATGAAGGCCGGTCGCCCCAGCGCGCGCCCAAGGCTGCGGGCGAAGTCGCGGTTGCGTACCGGTTGCGGCGAGCAGGCATTATAGGGACCGCGCGCATCGGTCCGCCGCAAGAGAAAATCCATCAGGGCGATTTGATCGTGCAGGTGCACCCAGGACATCCACTGACGACCATTGCCGAGCGGGCCACCCAGCCCCAGGCGAAAAGGCGGCACCAGGCGTTTGAGGAAGCCACCATCGTGCGCCAGCACCAGGCCGGTGCGTACCAGCACCACGCGGATGCCAAGGGCTTCGGCCCGTTGTGCGGTCTCTTCCCAGGCCACGCAGAGCTGGCTGGCGAAGTCATCGGTAATGGGCGGGGAATCTTCGGTCAGTTCGCGCTCGCCCCCATCGCCGTACCAGCCAACCGCCGAGCCGTTGAGCAGCACCTGCGGCATCTGGTCGCGCTTTCCCAGCCATTCCAGAAGTTGCTCGGTGAGCGTGATGCGACTGCCCCAGAGTTGTGCCTTGCGCTTGTTGCTCCAGGGCCGATCGGCAATGGGTTCGCCGGCCAGGTTGACGACGGCGTCCAGCGGCTCTTCGCCATAGTCGGAAAACTGTCCGATACCACGCACCGTGCGACCGCACAGGCTGGCCACGCTCTGCGGCCGGCGGCTCAGGACGGTAAGCTGGTGCCCGTCCGCCAGCCAGCGTTGACAGAGTGCCCGACCGATCAGACCAGTACCGCCGGTCAGCAATATGTGCATGGCATCCTCCTCGCATGGCGCTAAGTGCGGATATCGCCCTAGTCTGGATTATGACGTTCCGACGTGCCCCGGATCGGGCCACACACCGTCAGAAATTCAGAAGTCCGCGATTGGAACCGATCAACCTGTACAGCGTTTGAAAGTTGTACAGGTCTTGTCTAAAGCGTAGCCTGAAGCCATAGGTAACGAGGTAGACCATGACTGCACCTATCGCCATCATCGGTACCGGTATTGCCGGCCTCTCCGCGGCCCAGGCGCTACATGCGGCTGGGCAGAACGTAGAGCTCTTCGACAAGAGCCGCGGCAGCGGCGGACGCATGGCCAGCAAGCGCAGCGACGCCGGTTCCCTGGACCTTGGCGCGCAATACTTCACTGCCCGCGACCGCCGCTTCGCCGAAGTGGTGCAGCAATGGCGCGACCGGGGCTGGGTGGCCGAGTGGTCGCCAAGCCTGTACAACTTCAGCGAAGGTCGCCTGCTGCCCTCCCCTGACGAGCAGATCCGCTGGGTCGGCACGCCCCGCATGAGCGCCATCACCCGCGCTCTGCTCGGCGCCCTGCCGGTGAACTTCGCCTGCCGCATCACCGAAGTCTTCCGTGGCGAGCGCCACTGGGGCCTGCAGGATGCCGAGGGTCTCAGCCACGGTCCGTTCAGCCATGTGATAGTCGCGACCCCGGCGCCCCAGGCCACCGCCCTGCTGGCTGCCGCACCCAAGCTGGCCGGCGCTGCCGCGAGCGTCGCCATGGAGCCCACCTGGGCCGTGGCCATGGGCTTCAGCGAACCGCTGGATACTCGCGTCGAAGGCTGCTTCCTGCAGGACAGCGCCCTGGAATGGGTCGCCCGCAATCGCTCCAAGCCCGGCCGCGAATCCAGCCTGGATACCTGGGTCCTGCATGCCACCAACACCTGGAGCAAGCAGCACCTTGACCTGCCGAAGGAAACCGTGATCGAACACCTCCATGGCGCCTTCGCCGAAACCATCGGCTGCGCCGTACCCGCCCCGAGCTTCAGTCTGGCTCACCGCTGGCTCTACGCCCGTCCCAGCCAGGCGCACCAGTGGGGCGCCCTCGCCGATGCCGACCTCGGCCTCTATGCCTGCGGCGACTGGTGCCTGTCCGGCCGGGTTGAAGGTGCATGGCTCAGCGGCCAGGAAGCTGCCCGCCGCCTGCTGGAGCACCTGTGACCGTCACAGGACCCGCCTGGCACGAAATCCAGTTCTCGAAATGGACGGTCCTTTGGCCGTCCATTTGCTTTTGACGCCGCCACACCGACCTCGTCGTCCGCTTCATAGACCGCTCAACGGCACCGCCCCTCCTGTCCAGAACTTGTACAAGCTATTTGACTTGTACAAGTTCGGTTCTATGATTGCCAAAAACCTATACACGAATCAATCCCTGTATAACTCTTGTCCAGGCATTCCTTCATGTTCATGCCCTTCGAGCTGCCGCAGCGCCCCAAACTGGGCATCAGCGCCTGCCTTCTCGGTAACCCTGTACGCTACAACGGCGGGCACAAGGAGTCGCGGCTGTGCAGCCAGAGCCTGGCGAATCACTTCGATTTCGTTCCCCTCTGTCCAGAAGTCGCCATCGGCCTGAGCGTCCCCCGCGAGCCCATCCGCCTGGTAGGCGAACCGGCTGCCCCACGTGCGATGGGCGGCCACCAGCGCAAGCAGGACCACACCGAGGCATTGGCCGAGTTCGGCGAGATCATGGCCGGGCAGCTCGCCGATATCAGCGGCTACATCTTCATGCAGAAGTCGCCTTCCTGCGGACTGGAACGGGTCAAGGTCTATCAGGCCGACGGTCACGCCGTGAACAATGGCGGTCGGGGAATCTTCGCCAGCGCGTTCTGCTCCCGGCGCCCGAACCTGCCGGTGGAAGAAGACGGCCGTCTCCACGACCCGGTGCTGCGCGAGAACTTCTTCACTCGCGTCTACGCCCATGCCCAATGGCAGGCGCTGTGTCACGAGGGCCTGACGCACAAGGCGATCATCGATTTCCACGCGCGCTACAAGTACCAACTGATGGCCCACGATCCGGCGCAGTACAGGGCCCTCGGCCGCCTGCTCGGCAGCCTCGGCGAACACCCGGCGGAGGAAATAGGCCCGCGCTATTTCTCGGCGCTGATGGCAGCCCTGAAGAAGTGCGCCACCCGCGGCACCCACAGCAATGTGCTGCAGCACCTCAGCGGCTACCTCAAGGCTCACCTCAACCGCGCCGAGAAGGCAGAGCTGCAGCGCCTGATCGAGCAGTACCGCACTGGCGTGATTCCGCTGGTGGTGCCGATTACCCTGCTCAAGCATCACTTCAATGGCCACCCGGATCGCTACATCGCCCAGCAGGCCTACCTGCAGCCGCATCCGGAAGAGCTCAGCCTGCGCAACGCCCTCTAGCCATGGATACGCCGATCGATACCCCACGGGAGAACGACTACCAGGCCGCCATGGGCCGAGGCCTGCTGCCGATCCGCGAGGTGGCGCGCCAGACCGGCGTCAATCCGGTGACCCTGCGAGCGTGGGAACGCCGTTACGCTCTGGTGGTGCCGCTGCGCACCGGCAAGGGGCACCGCCTTTACAGCAGTGAGGATGTGGCACGTATCCGCCTGATCCTCGCCTGGCTGGACCGCGGCGTTGCCGTCAGCCAGGTCAAGGCCCTGCTCAAGGACCAGGCAGTGCCCGCAGCCATTGATGCGTCCCCCTGGGAAGAGCAGCGCCAGCACCTCCAGGAAGCCATCAGCAACCTCGCCGAACGTCAGCTCGACGAGCGCTTCAACGCCGCCATGGCGCTTTACCCGCCGCAAACCGTCTACAAGCAGTTGCTGCACCCCCTGCTGGAAGCCCTGGAGCTGCGCTGGCGCGACCAGTTCGGCGGACAGTCGGAGCGCGTGTTCCTGTACTCCTGGCTACGCACCAAGCTCGGCGCACGCCTCTATCACAACAACCGCCAGCACAGCGGGGCGCCGATCCTGCTGATCAACCTCTCGGAGCTGCCCATGGAGCCTGGCCTCTGGCTCACCGCCTGGCTTGCCAGCAGCGCCGACTGCGCGGTGGAAGTCTTCGACTGGCCGATCCCGGCCAACGAACTGCCCCTGGCCGTCGCGCGCATCCAGCCCCGTGCCCTGCTGCTCTACTCCAGCCAGCCGCTCGTCCCCGGCCAATGGCCTCGGCTGCTGGCCGGCCACCCCTGCCCTTGCCTGCTGGGCGGCCCCGCCGCGGCCATCCACCGGGCCGAACTCGACTCCGGCGCCATCGCGGCCGAAGGCCCGCTGGACGTCCTCCAAGCCCTGTCCGACCTGGGCTTGTTGCACAACCGCTGAAGGAACACGCAATGCGCCAACTCATGTGGTTCCGTACCGACCTGCGCGTTCAGGACAACACCGCCCTGCACGCGGCCCTCACCACCGGCCCGACCATCGCCCTCTACCTCATCAGCCCCGGCCAGTGGCGAGCCCATGACGACGCGCCGGCCAAGGTGGACTTCTGGCTGCGCAACCTGGCGGAGTTGGCCTGGGCGCTCGGTCGGTTGAACGTACCATTGCTGATCCGCCAGGCCGATACCTGGGCCGATGCCCCGGGAGTGGTGCGCGACCTCTGCCACGAACTCGATATCGGCTCGGTGCAGGTCAACGAGGAATATGGTGTCAACGAGACTCGACGCGATCGCGCGGTGGCCGAACGCCTGGCAGCGCACGGCATCGTCCTGCGCAGCCACATCGACCAGTTGTTCTTTCGCCCCGGCAGCGTGCTGAGCCAGTCCGGCAGCTATTTCCAGGTCTACAGCCAGTTCCGCAAGATCTGCTATCAGCGCCTGCACACCGCCCTGCCAAGCTGCCTGCCGCCTCCCAGGGCGCAGGAGGCGTTGGGAATCCCCAGTGACACACTGCCGGCCGCGGTGGATGGTTTCCCCGTACCATCGGAAAGCCTGCGCCGGCTCTGGCCAGCTGGCGAAGAGGCGGCCCTGGAACGGCTGGAGGCCTTCGCCCTCGAAGAACTCTGGTGCTACGAGAAACGCCGCGACTTCCCGGCCCAACCCGGCACCAGCCAACTTTCGCCCTACCTCGCCGCCGGCGTGCTCTCGCCCCGCCAGTGCCTGCACGCGGCGCTTCGCAACAACCAGGGAGAGTTCGACAGCGGCAGCCCGGGCGTTGTCTGCTGGATCAACGAATTGCTCTGGCGTGAGTTCTACAAGCACATCCTGGTTGGTTTCCCTCGCGTATCGCAGCACCGCCCCTTCCGCCGGGAAACCGAAGCCCTGGCCTGGCGCAATGCGCCGGAGGAGCTGGAAGCCTGGCAGCAGGGGCGCACCGGCATCCCCATAGTCGATGCCGCCATGCGCCAGCTGCTGGCCACCGGTTGGATGCACAACCGCCTGCGCATGGTAGTGGCCATGTTCCTCACCAAAAACCTGCTGATCGACTGGCGCGAAGGCGAGCGCTGGTTCATGCGCCACCTCATCGACGGCGACCTCGCGGCGAACAATGGCGGCTGGCAGTGGAGCGCATCCACCGGCACCGATGCGGCCCCCTACTTCCGCATCTTCAATCCGGTCAGCCAGTCACGGAAGTTCGACCCGGACGGCCACTTCCTTCGCCACTGGCTGCCGGAACTGGCGCACCTGGGCGATCGGGATATCCACAACCCGGCCGGGCTCGGCGGCCTGTTCGGCGTGGAGGGTTATCCGACGCCGCTGGTGGACCTCTCCGCCAGCCGCGAGCGGGCACTGGCAGCCTTCAGGGATCTGGCTGGGCGGGAGGTGTGACGAGCCCGCGCGCGTCGATGGACCTCAATCGGCGGGCAATAAAAAACCGGGCGCCTGGCCCGGTTTCCTTGCTGCGGTTTCGCCTCAGAAGGACAGGCGATAGTGCAGGCTGTAGGACTCAACACCGTCGTTCGGCTGCTTGATGCCCGCGTTGGAATAGTGCATGGCGCGCAGGCCGACTTCCTGATTGGCGAAGCGCAGGCCGAGGCCCAGACGGTCTTCGAACTGGAAGGAAGAGCCCAGGTCGTTGTCTTCCAGGTCGGTGTCCGAGAACAGCGCCACGCCGATACCGGCTTCGATGTAGGGCTTCACGGTTTCTCCAGCGAACTCGTAGACGAATACCGGGGAGAAGGAAATGCTGTGGTTGCTGGCCGTCTCGTCGCCGTCCCAGTAGCTGTATGCGGCGTCCCAGTAACCGGTCAGGCGCCCCACGTCGCTCTGGAACCAGCTGCTGGAGAAATCGAACTGGGTGCCCAGGCGATACACCATGGTGGATTCGCCGGTCTGGCCGATGTCCAGAGAAACATCAGCGGCCTGCGCGGAAACCATCTGACCCAGGGAAACGGCTGCCGCGGCGGCCCAGCAGAAAAGTTTCTTCATGAAAACAGTCCTTTTTCTGAAGTGCTGACAGAATTCGTTAATACCTGGCAGCGATTATAGATAGCTTTTTAATCGGGGAAAGAAATCTAACGGAACTTTCTGTCAGTTTGGAAACTTGTCCACCCCGGCAGACTCATCCCACAGTATTGGCAGAATTTCCTGCATCGCCGCCGGATCTCCGCTGGACCAAAAACGGCAAGGCTCTGCTGGACCCTCCGCCAGCAACTCGCCAGCCTCCAGCAGACGCTGCACCTGACGAGCCACCGCAGCGCCCGTATCGATCAGGCTGATCGAGTCCGGCACCATCTGCTGCAGCAGCGGACGCAGGAAGGGGTAATGGGTGCAGCCGAGGATCAGGGTATCGCAGCCCTCGGCCAGCAAAGGCTGGACATAGCCTGACAGCAACGCGCGCGTGTCCGCCCCCATCAGGTCGCCCGCCTCGATGCGCTCCACCAGGCCCGGACAGGGTTGGGTGATCACCCGTACATCCCCGGCGAATCGATCCAGCAACGCTGCGAACTTGGCGCTCTTCAGCGTTCCGGTGGTTGCCAGCACACCCACTACGCCACTGCGGGTTGCGGCAGCGGCAGGCTTGACCGCCGGCTCCATGCCGACGATGGGCAGCTGTGGATAACGCTCGCGCAGGTCAGCCACTGCGGCGACGGTAGCGGTGTTGCAGGCCAGCACCAGCGCCTTGGCGCCCTGCTCGAGCAGGAACTCTGCAATGCGATGGCTGCGTTCTCGGATGAAGTCGGCGCTCTTCTCGCCATAGGGGACATGGCCGCTGTCGGCGACGTAGAGCAGCGACTCGCCGGGCAGCAGGGAGCGGATTTCCCGCAGGACGGAAAGACCGCCGACGCCCGAGTCGAAGACCCCGATTGTGGCGGCTTCAGGCATGTCGCGCCCCGCAGACTTCGCAGGCCGGGTCGCGCTTGACCCGCAGCTCGCGGAATCGGCTGCCCAGGGCGTCCACCAGCAGCAGACGGCCCACCATGGGCTCACCGAAGCCGGCGATCAGCTTCAGGGCTTCCAGGGCCTGCAGGCTGCCCACCAGCCCCACCAGCGGACCGACCACGCCGGCCTCGCTACAAGTCAGTTCGGCTTCGCTGCCGTGGCCATATAGGCAGTGGTAGCAGGGGCTGTCGTCGCGGCGCGGATCGAACACAGAAAGCTGGCCTTCGAGACGGATGGCCGCGCCGGATACCAGCGGCTTGCCGGCCGCCACACAGGCGGCGTTGACCGCCTCTCGGGTACCGAAGTTGTCGGTGCAGTCCAGCACCAGGTCGACTGCCGCCACGGCAGCGGCCAGGGAGTCTTCGTCCAGCGCGCGGGCGTGCGGCACCAGGCGAATGTCCGGGTTCAGTGCGGAAAGGCGTGCCATGGCCGAATCGACCTTGCTCTGCCCTACGCTGTTGCTGTCGTGGACGATCTGCCGCTGCAGGTTGGTCAGGTCGACTGTGTCGAAGTCCGCCAGGTGCAGCTCACCGACGCCGGCTGCGGCCAGATAGAGGGAAACCGGGGAGCCCAGGCCGCCGAGGCCGACGATCAGGACGCGGCCCTGCTTCAGGCGAAGCTGGCCGTCGACGTCGATCTGCGGCAGCAGGATCTGCCGGCTGTAGCGAAGGAGTTCCTGATCACTCAGCATGGCCATTGCCCAAGGGAGATGCGTTCATGACCGCCCAGGTCGCGGCGGCTATCCACCTGCTGGAAACCCTGGCGAGACAGCAGATCGCGTACGTCCGGGGCCTGGTCGTAGCCATGCTCCAGCAACAGCCAGCCGCCGGGCAACAGGTGCCGGGGCGCGTTCTGGATGATCTGGCGGATGTCGTCCAGGCCATCGGCGCCGGCCACCAGCGCGCTGGCGGGCTCGAAGCGCACATCGCCCTCGACCAGGTGCGGGTCCTGGGCGCGAATGTACGGCGGGTTGCTGACGATCATCGCGAAGCGTTGCTCGCCCAGCGCGGAGAACCAGTGGCTTTCCAAGAACCGGGCATTGTTCAGTTTCAGTCGCGCGCGGTTGCGCTCGGCCAGTTCCACGGCGGCGGAAATTCGATCGACACCGGTGATCTTCCAGCCCAGGCGCTCACAGGCCAGGGCCAGGGCGATGGCACCGGTGCCGGTACCCAGATCGAGCACCTCGGCCGGATTCGCGGGCAGCAGCGCCAGCGCGGTTTCCACCAGCAGTTCGGTGTCCGGACGCGGGATCAGGGTGTCTGGCGCCACCTCCAGATCCAGGCTCCAGAATCCCTGGTGGCCGAGGATGTAAGCCACCGGCTCGCCGCTGCGGCGACGTTCCAGGTAGCTGGCGTAGCGCTCGGCCACTTCGCTGGAAACCACGCGCTCCGGCCAGGTATGCAGGAAGCTGCGCGGCTTGCCGAGGGCGGCGGCCAGCAGCAATTCGGCATCCAGGCGCGGGGTGGGCGAGTCCGGCAGGCGGGCTTCGCCGAGGAGGCTGGCGATGATGGTCACGTCAGTCTCCCAGAGCCGCCAGTTGGTCCGCCTGGTACTCGGCGAGCAGCGGCTCGATCACCGCTTCCACGCCACCGGCCATGATGTCGTCCAGCGCGTAGAGGGTGAGATTGATGCGATGGTCGGTGACCCGGCCCTGTGGATAGTTGTAGGTGCGGATACGCTCGGAGCGGTCGCCGGAGCCCACCAGCAAACGGCGGGTATCGGACATTTCCTTGTGGGCGGCGGCTTCCTGCTGGTCGTTCAGCTTCGCGGCCAACCAGGCCAGGGCCTTGGCGCGGTTCTTGTGCTGGGAACGCTCTTCCTGGCACTCGACCACGATGCCCGACGGGATGTGGGTGATGCGCACCGCCGAGTCGGTCTTGTTCACGTGCTGGCCACCGGCGCCGGAAGCGCGGTAGGTATCGACGCGCAGGTCGGCCGGGTTGATCTCGATGGCGGCCTGCTCATCCGGCTCCGGCAGCACGGCGACGGTGCAGGCGGAGGTATGGATGCGGCCCTGGGATTCGGTTTCCGGCACGCGCTGCACGCGGTGCGCACCGGATTCGAACTTGAGCTTGGCGTAGACGTTGTCGCCCTCGACGCGGGCGATCACTTCCTTGTAGCCGCCGTGCTCACCCTCATTCTCGGAGAGAATCTCGACGCGCCAGCCCTGGCGCTCGGCATAACGGGAATACATGCGGAACAGGTCGCCGGAGAAGATCGCCGCTTCGTCGCCACCGGTACCGGCGCGAACCTCCAGGAACACGTTGCGGCCGTCGTTGGGGTCCTTGGGCAGCAGCATGCGCTGCAGGCGGTCTTCCAGATCAACCAGTTGTTCGCGGGCCTGGGCCACTTCTTCCTCGGCCATTTCACGCAGGTCCGGGTCGCTGTCCTTGAGCAGCGCCTGGGCGCCCTCGAGGTCGCCCTGGACCTTGCGGAACTCGCGGAATGCGAGGATCACCGGCTCGACCTCGGCGAACTCTTTCGAGTAAGCACGGAACTTGCCCTGGTCACTGATGACTTCGGCATCGCCAAGCAGGGCGGTGAGTTCCTCGTAGCGGTCCTGGAGGAGGTCGAGCTTGTTCAGCAGGGAAGCTTTCATTGCGAACTTTTATCCGAGCCCTCGTCGAGGGCAAAGAGCTCCTGGGCTACGGCAAGCGCGTCGAAGCGGCCGTCGGCGGAGAGTTTCTTCAGCTGCACACTGGGGGCGTGCAGCAGCTTGTTGGTCAGGCCACGGGCCAGTTGGGCCAGCACGTCCTCGGCCGCAACGCCGTTCTGCAGCATGCGCTGGGCCTTCGCGACCTCGTCATCACGCAGACGCTCGGCCTGCTGGCGATAGGCACGCAGCACGTCGACTGCCGCCAGCTCGCGCAGGCGCTGCATGAAGTCCTCGACACCGGCCCCCACCAGCTCTTCGGCGGCCTGGGCCGCGCCCTGGCGGCTCTTGAGGTTTTCCGCGACCACCTCGTGCAGGTCGTCCACGGTATAGAGGTAGACGTCGTCCAGTTCACCCACTTCGGGCTCGATGTCACGCGGGACGGCGATGTCGACCATGAAGATCGGCTTGTGCCGGCGCTGCTTCAGCGCGCGCTCCACCGCGCCCTTGCCGAGGATCGGCAACTGGCTGGCAGTGGAGCTTATGACGATATCGCTGTTGACCAGCTCCTGGGGCATATCGGCCAGCAGCACAGCGTGGGCACCGAATTCCTCGGCCAGCAGGCTGGCGCGCTCCAGGGTGCGGTTGGCGACCACGATGCGCTTCACGCCCTGCTCATGCAGGTGGCGGGCGACCAGGGTGATGGTTTCACCGGCACCTATCAGCAGTGCCTGGCTGCGGTGCAGGTCGGAGAAGATCTGCCGGGCCAGGCTGACGGCGGCGAAGGCCACAGAAACCGGGTTTTCGCCGATGGCAGTGTCGGTGCGCACTGTCTTGGCGGTGCTGAAGGTGGCCTGGAACAGGCGGCCGAGCAGCGGACCGACGGTACCGGCCTCGCGCGCCACTGCGTAGGCGGACTTCATCTGGCCAAGGATCTGCGGCTCGCCGAGGACCATGGAATCCAGCCCGGATGCGACGCGCATCATGTGACGGACGGCAGCATCATCCTGATGTACGTAGGCACAAGCACGCAGTTCTTCCAGGCTCAGGTTGTGATAGCCGGCCAGCCAGGCGAGCACTTCATCGGTGCTGGGATGATCCTGCTCCAGATACAGCTCGCTGCGGTTGCAGGTGGAGAGGATGGCCGCCTCGCGGCTGGGCGTGATGCGACACAGCTGCTGCAGGGCCTCCACCAACTGCTCGGGAGTGAAGGCCACACGTTCGCGGACGTCCACCGAAGCGGTCTTGTGGTTGATACCAAGAGCAATGAAGGCCATGCAGGGTCGCTAACAGAAACAGGAGGGCGCGCAATTGTCCTACTTCACCCGAACGACGACAACCACCGACGATAATTGTCTGGCCGAACAGGTTTTCCCCAGCCGCAGGTTGGGCCCCGCCCCATGTGCTAGCCTGACGGCTTGTGTCATGATGAGCCACTCGCTGGTTAGTCGCCTTCCTTCCTATGAATAGATCCCTCGCGTTGCTGACCGCCCTCCTGTTTCTCGGCGGCTGTCAGAGCTTGACCCACAAGTCCCCGGACGGCACTCCGCCGGTCGAGGAAGGCAACCAGGCCTCCACGCCCGCCAAGCCTGAGGTCTATGGCTCGTTCAACCGCGAAACCCTCTACGCCCTGCTCGCGGCTGAACTGGCCGGGCAACGCAACCGCTTCGACATCGCCCTCGGCAACTATGTACAACAGGCCAACGCGACGCAGGATCCAGCCGTGGCCGAGCGCGCCTTCCGCATCGCCGAATACCTCGGCGCCGACCAGGCAGCCCTGGATACCGCGCTGATCTGGGCGAAGAACGCCCCCGACAACCTCGATGCCCAGCGCGCCGCCGCCGTGCAGCTGGCCCGCGCCGGCCGCTATGACGAAGCCATGGCCTACATGGAGAAGGTGCTCCAGGGCCAGGGCGACACCCATTTCGACTTCCTTGCCCTTTCCGCTGCCGAAACCGACGCCGACACCCGCGCCGGCCTGCTGCAGAGCTTCGACCGCCTGCTGGCCAAGCACCCTGACAACAGCCAGCTGGTGTTCGGCAAAGCCGTACTGCTGCAGCAGGATGGACGCACCGAAGAAGCCCTCAAGCTGCTCGAAGGGGTGCCCGCCGACGACAAGGAAATCGCCCCGCTCCTGCTCCGCGCCCGCCTGCTGCAGGCGCTCAAGCGCGGCGACGAGGCCCTGCCACTGCTGCAGAAATCCATCAAGCAGCATCCGGACGACAAGCGCCTGCGCCTGACCTACGCCCGCATGCTGGTGGAGCAAGGTCGCCTGGATGAGGCAAAGTCCGAGTTTTCCGGACTGGTCCAGCAGTTCCCCGATGACGACGACCTGCGCTACTCCCTGGCACTGGTCTGCCTGGAAGGCGAAGCCTGGGACGAAGCCCAGGTCTACCTGGAAGAACTGGTGGACCGTGGCAGCCACCTCGATTCCGCCCACTTCAACCTTGGCCAGGTCTACGAGAAGCGCGGCGACAAGGAAAGTGCGCTGATCGAGTACGCGCTGGTCGGCCCTGGCAACGACTACCTGCCGGCGCAGATGCGCCAGGTGGACATCCTTCTGGACAGCGGCCGCGCCGACGAGGCCGAAACCCGCCTGGCCAAGGCCCGCGATACCCAGCCCGACTATGCCATCCAGCTCTACCTGATCGAAGCCGAGAGCCTGGCCGAGCGCCAGCAGCCGGAACGCGCCTGGAAGGTCGTCCACCAGGGCCTTCAACAGTTCCCGGACGACCTCAACCTGCTCTACACCCGCGCCATGCTGGCGGAGAAGCGCAACGACCTGGCCCAGTTGGAGAAGGACCTGCGCTTCATCATCGAGCGCGAGCCGGAAAACGCGATGGCGCTGAACGCCCTCGGCTACACCCTGGCCGACCGCACCACGCGCTACGACGAAGCCAAGAAGCTGGTGGAACAGGCTCACAAGCTGAATCCGGACGACCCGGCGATTCTCGACAGCCTCGGCTGGGTCAACTACCGCATGGGCAACCTGCCGGAGGCCGAACGCCTGCTGCGCCAGGCTCTGCAGGAGTTCCCCGACCACGAAGTAGCCGCTCACCTGGGCGAAGTGCTGTGGGCCCAGGGAAAGCAGGTCGAAGCCCGCAAGGTCTGGGCCGATGCCCTGCAGAAGCAGCCTGACAGCGCCATCCTCCGAGACACCCTGCAACGCCTGACCGGCTCCGGAAACATCTGATCCATGCGTTTACGTAACTTCCTGGCCGCCGGTGCGCTCATCCTGCTCACCGGTTGCGCCGCCCTCGCCCCCCACGAAACCCTCGAAGGCCAGGGCAACCAGGCCAGCTGGGACGCCCACAAGACCCAGGTCAGTGCCCTCGATGGCTGGCAGATCAGCGGCAAGGTGGGCATCCGCGCCCCCAAGGATTCCGGCAGTGGCACCTTGTTCTGGCTGCAACGCCAGGACTATTACGACATTCGCTTGTCCGGCCCGCTGGGTCGTGGTGCGGCTCGCCTGACCGGCCGCCCGGGCAAGATCGAATTAGAAGTGGCCAACCAAGGCCGTTATCAGGCCGAAACCCCTGAAGCCCTGCTGGAAGAACAACTCGGCTGGCGCCTGCCGGTATCCCACCTGCTCTGGTGGGTGCGCGGCCTGCCCGCCCCGGACAGCCGCAGCCGCCTGACCCTCGATGGCGACAGTCGCCTGGCCCGTCTTGAGCAGGACGGCTGGCAGGTGCAGTACCTGAGTTACGTGGAACAGAACGGCTATGCCTTGCCCGAGCGCATCAAGCTCAGCGGCGAGAACCTTGATGTCACCCTGGTGATCAAGGACTGGCAGCCGCGCCAGCTCGGCCAGTGACATGCAGGACGCTCAACTCATCCTGCCGGCTCCGGCCAAGCTCAATCTGATGCTGCACATCCTCGGCCGTCGCGCCGATGGCTATCACGAGCTGCAGACGCTCTTCCAATTCCTCGACCACGGCGACGAACTGGGTTTTTCCGTTCGCCAGGATGGAGAAATCCACCTGCGCACCGACGTCCCGGGCGTCCCCCATGACAGCAACCTGATCGTCCGGGCGGCCCGCAAGCTGCAGGCCGAATCCGGTTGCCAGCTGGGCGCCGACATCTGGCTGGACAAGCGCCTGCCCATGGGCGGCGGCATCGGTGGAGGCAGCTCTGATGCGGCCACCACCCTCCTTGCCCTGGACCGCCTGTGGAACCTGGGCTGGAGCGAGGATCGCCTGGCCGCGCTGGGGCTCAGCCTGGGTGCCGACGTACCGGTATTCGTGCGTGGTCGGGCGGCCTTTGCGGAAGGTGTCGGCGAACAGCTGACCCCAGTGGACCTGCCGGAGCCATGGTTCCTCGTCGCAGCGCCGCAAGTCTTTGTCAGCACAGCAGAAGTTTTCTCCGATCCCGAGTTGACACGGGATACTCCGCCCATTAAAGTTCGCAGCCTTCTTGAGGGGGGTGGTCGTAATGACTGCCAGCCGGTGGTCGAGAAGCGTTACCCAGATGTACGTAACGCGCTGATCTTGTTGAATAAATTCACTTCAGCTAGATTGACCGGCACTGGAGCTTGTGTGTTTGGGAGCTTCCCAAACAAGGGCGATGCTGATAAAGTTCGCCGCCAACTTCCGGCCACTCTGCCGAGCTTCGTAGCCCAAGGCCGCAACATCTCCATGTTGCACCGCAAGCTTCAAAGTCTGGTTTGAGAAGGAATGCAAGACAGTCGGTTGTCCGATACAGGGGCGTCGCCAAGCGGTAAGGCAGCAGGTTTTGATCCTGCCATGCGTTGGTTCGAATCCAGCCGCCCCTGCCATTAACCCAACGGGTTATGCGTACAACGAAACGAAAGTCCTGCAGAGCGAGTTACATACATAGGGGCGTCGCCAAGCGGTAAGGCAGCAGGTTTTGATCCTGCCATGCGTTGGTTCGAATCCAGCCGCCCCTGCCATACACTTGAAAAGCTGTTCAAAAGCCCACGGCCTTTGAACGGCTTTTTGATTCATCAGGTCTACCCTCAGCCGGCAGGTACTGCGCGTGTCCAAGATGATGGTCTTCACGGGGAATGCCAACCCCGATCTGGCGCGTCGCGTCGTACGTCAACTGCATATTCCCCTCGGTGATGCCTCCGTAGGCAAATTCTCCGATGGCGAAATCAGTGCTGAAATCAATGAAAACGTCCGCGGCAAGGACGTCTTCCTGATCCAGCCGACTTGCGCACCGACCAACGATAACCTGATGGAACTGGTGGTGATGGCTGACGCCTTCCGCCGTTCCTCGGCCTCCCGCATCACTGCGGTCATCCCCTACTTCGGCTATGCCCGCCAGGACCGCCGCCCGCGTTCCGCCCGCGTGGCCATCAGCGCCAAGGTAGTGGCTGACATGCTGACCGTCGTCGGCATCGACCGTGTACTCACCGTCGACCTGCACGCCGACCAGATCCAGGGTTTCTTCGACATTCCGGTGGACAACATCTACGGCTCCCCGGTCCTGGTCGACGACATCGAAGACCAGCGCTTCGAAAACCTGATGATCGTTTCCCCGGACATCGGTGGCGTGGTTCGCGCCCGTGCCGTGGCCAAGTCCCTCGGCGTTGACCTTGCGATCATCGACAAGCGTCGTCCGAAGGCCAACCAGTCCGAAGTCATGCACATCATCGGCGATGTCGAAGGCCGCACCTGCGTGCTGGTCGACGACATGGTCGATACCGCTGGCACCCTGGGCCACGCTGCCAAGGCCCTGAAGGACCACGGCGCCGCCAAGGTTTACGCCTACTGCACCCACCCGGTGCTGTCTGGCCGAGCCATCGAGAATATCGAAAACTCCGTGCTGGACGAGCTGGTGGTGACCAACACCATCCCCCTGTCCGCCGCGGCACAAGCCTGCTCGCGTATCCGCCAACTGGATATCGCGCCGGTTGTGGCTGAAGCGGTTCGCCGCATCAGCAATGAGGAATCGATCAGCGCGATGTTCCGCTAAGCGGCCATCCCTGACGAAACGCGCCCCGCTCAGGCGGGGCTTTTTGCCCAACCGCCCGGATGCTGGTCGCAAGCATTACGGGCGTTTTGGTTATTTTGGAGAACTGTAATGACTGATTTCGCCCTGAATGCCGAAGCGCGTTCCGACCTGGGGAAAGGTGCGAGCCGCCGCCTGCGTCGTAATGCCAACCTGGTTCCCGCTGTTGTATACGGCGGCGAGAAAGCCCCGGTATCCGTAAGCCTGCTGGCCAAAGACCTGGCCAAGCTGCTGGAAAACGAAGCTGCCTTCAGCCACGTGATCGCCCTGAACGTTTCCGGTGCTACCGAAACCGTTCTGATCAAGGCCCTGCAGCGTCACCCGGCCAAAGGCTTCGTACTGCACGCTGACTTCCAGCGCGTAGTGGCCGGCCAGAAACTGACCGCCCACGTCCCCCTGCACTTCATCAACGAAGCTACCTCCGTTGGCGTGAAGCAAGGCGGCGGCGAAGTTTCCCACACCATCGCTGAAGTCGAAGTCTCCTGCCTGCCGAAAGACCTGCCGGAGTTCATCGAAGTCGACCTGGCCAAGGTCGAAGTAGGTCAGACCGTTCACCTGTCCGACCTGAAACTGCCGAAAGGCGTCGAGCTGGTGGCCCTGGCCCACGGCAACGACCTGGCAGTTGCCAACATCCATGCTTCCCGCGTGGTGAAGGAAGAAGGCGAAGCCGAGTAATTTCTTACTCTGTATCAGCCTGACAAAGGGCCCCTGTAGTGACTGCCATTCAACTGATCGTCGGCCTGGGTAATCCCGGCCCCGAATACGACCAGACCCGGCATAACGCAGGGGCCCTTTTCGTTGAGCGCCTGGCCGACCGCGAACGCGTCAACCTGAGCCTCGACAAGAAGTACTTCGGCCTGGTCGGGAAGTTCTCCCACCAAGGTCGCGATGTTCGTCTGCTGATCCCCACCACCTACATGAACCGCAGCGGCCAGTCCGTAGCGGCCCTGGCCGGGTTCTTCCGCATTCCGCCCGAAGCCATCCTCGTGGCCCACGACGAACTCGATATGCCCCCTGGAGTCGCCAAGCTCAAGACCGGCGGCGGCCACGGCGGCCACAACGGGTTGCGCGACATCATCGCCCAGCTCGGCAACCAGAATTCGTTCCATCGCCTGCGGCTTGGCATCGGCCATCCGGGGCACAGCAGCCTGGTATCCGGTTTCGTACTCAGCCGCGCCCCGCGCAGCGAACAGGAACTGCTAGACACCAGCATCGATTTCGCCCTCGACGTGATGCCAGAACTGCTCGCCGGTGACCTTACCCGCGCCATGCAGAAGCTGCACAGTCGCAAGGCCTGAACCCACTCCGCGCAGAGGCACATTCCATGGGATTCAATTGCGGCATCGTCGGCCTGCCCAACGTCGGCAAGTCCACCCTGTTCAACGCCCTGACCAAGTCCGGCATCGCAGCGGAGAACTTCCCCTTCTGCACCATCGAGCCGAACAGCGGCATCGTGCCGATGCCCGACTTGCGCCTCAACGCGCTGGCAGAGATCGTCAAGCCCGAGCGCGTGATCCCCACCACCATGGAATTCGTCGACATCGCCGGCCTGGTAGCGGGCGCGTCGAAAGGTGAAGGCCTGGGCAACAAGTTTCTCGCCAACATCCGCGAAACCGACGCCATCGCCCACGTGGTGCGCTGCTTCGAAGACGAGAACGTCATCCACGTCTCCAACAGCGTCGACCCCAAGCGCGACATCGAGATCATCGACCTCGAACTGATCTTCGCCGACCTCGACAGCTGCGAGAAGCAACTCCAGAAAGTCGCCCGTAACGCCAAGGGCGGCGACAAGGACGCCCTGGCCCAGAAGGCCCTGCTGGAAAAACTCATCCCCCACTTCAGCGAAGGCAAGCCGGCGCGCTCCCTGCTGAAGAACCTGGGCGACGACGAAAAGCGCCTGGTACGCGGCTTCCACCTGCTCACCAGCAAGCCGGTGATGTACATCGCCAACGTTGCCGAAGACGGCTTCGAGAACAACCCGCACCTGGACGTGGTTAAAGCCATCGCCGAAGAAGAAGGCGCCATCGTGGTTCCGGTGTGCAACAAGATCGAAGCCGAAATCGCCGAGCTCGATGACGGCGAAGAAAAGGACATGTTCCTCGAAGCCCTCGGCCTCGAAGAGCCCGGCCTGAACCGCGTGATCCGCGCCGGTTACGACCTGCTCAACCTGCAGACCTACTTCACCGCTGGCGTGAAGGAAGTCCGCGCCTGGACCGTCCGCGTCGGCGCCACCGCCCCGCAGGCAGCCGCCGTCATCCACACCGACTTCGAAAAAGGCTTCATCCGCGCCGAAGTGGTCGCCTACGACGACTTCATCCAGTTCAAGGGTGAAAACGGTGCGAAGGAAGCCGGCAAATGGCGCCTGGAAGGCAAGGACTACATCGTCAAGGACGGCGACGTGATGCACTTCCGCTTTAACGTCTGATCCACAGAAAGCCCCGGACCTCCGGGGCTTTTTGCTTCCGCAGGATGGCGGAGAACGAAGCGAAGCCCATCACTGCCCCCTCCCTCGCCCCGCCGAATGCCACCGCGCCCTCCTGAAAACCCCCTTACCGCCTAAACGCTTGAAAGATCACAAAATTATCTAAGCGAAGGGGTTGACAGCCCCCCGCGAGATACGGAAAATGCGCGCCACTCGGCTACATAGCTCAGTCGGTTAGAGCGCAGCATTCATAATGCTGATGTCCCAGGTTCAAGTCCCGGTGTAGCCACCATACAAATCAAAGGGTTAGCGCAAGCTAACCCTTTTTTGTTTTGGGCGGCAGACTACAAACAGACTACATCCCGACTACCGAGCCTTTGCTAGGCACCTTCCCAAGGATTCACGAGGGCCACCCCCAACTCTTCGAAGTCACGGGTGTTTCGAGTAGCGACCTGGGCGCTGTAGAGTCGGGCTATCGCCGCAATCTGTGCATCCGCCATATCCGTCGCCCTTCCCTTGGCCTGACTGGCCGAAACCAGGGCCGCGTAGTGCACAGCTGCATCCGCATCAAAAGACAGAATGCAACCGGCAAAGAGCTTGTTGAAAAGCGTGTCGGCGCCCATCGCCAACAAATCCTTCCGCTTACCGTTTGGCATCCTGGCGATCCCATAAAGGATCTCAGCCACTGAGATGGAACAGATCACCAGTTCGCCGCCTGGCTGAGCATCCAGCCATGCAACGACGTTTGGGTCAGGCCTGGTTTTCATCATCTCCGAAAGGACATTGGTGTCTAACAGGATCATTCATCAAAGTCCGCTGCACGTGCCTTTGTGTTGCGGGGAGGCAATTCCAAGTCCACACCGCCCGCTGCGGCAAAAAGTTCGTGAATCCGAGTGCCCATTCCGCTGGGCTTGTTCTGCTTCGCAAGTGCCTCGGCAAGGATCACCCTCACCTCTTCCTCCATCGAGCGACCATGGCTGGCGGCGACGACACGAAGCCGAGCTTTCAGCTCATCGTCCAGGTTGCGAATCGTGATGCTAGCCATAGGGACCTCCAGTGGAATCATTGCAATCACTGAAATCATACTGGAAGGTGCCTGCTTTGCGCCAATGGCGACAGACGTAATGCAGACTCCAAGTGATCCGGCGAAAGATGCGCATAGCGCATGGTCATCGCAATCGACGAGTGCCCGAGGATCCGCTGCAGGCTGAGGATGTCCCCTCCACCCATCAAGTAGTGGCTGGCAAAGGTGTGCCGGAGGATGTGGGTCATCTGCCCTGGTGTGTGGAGGCCACAGCGTTGGTACGCACTCCGAAATACCACCCTGCAGGACATGAATATCAGCATCCACGAATACCTGCGTAGGAGTAATCCGATTCATTCCTGATCGCATAGACCATCCCCACGCTTCGTGATGACCTTGCGCGGTCGTCCATGCGAGGCAATCCACATGCAAATTCATGTTGGCGAACGCAGGGAAGGTGACGTGCTTACGCTGAGGGTGCTGGAAGGAGTCTGCGAATCAGTGTTGATGGAGATGTTGAAGGCGGAGGGGATCGAAATCGTAGTTGGGCCAATTTCGAATGGCTCGGCGCGGATCGAGGTTCGGGCGCCAAAACGGATGCTGGTCCTGGTGGAGAAGGCTCTGCCGGGCCCGCCGGAGACTGATTCCGGATGATTGTGGAAACCCCGCTTTGGCGGGGTTTTCTTTTGGAGGAATGGACGATCGACGTCCGGGTTGGTTGCCCTCTCCCCCGGCCTCTCTCCCTGAAGAGGAGAAAGGAGCAAAAGCCCTAGAGAGCAGCCAGGATGCCCCGCCGCACTACCTGGGTTGTCTCGAAGCCGAAGTCGGCCTTGCCTT
This sequence comes from Pseudomonas lalkuanensis, assembly GCF_008807375.1. Taxonomy (NCBI): domain Bacteria; kingdom Pseudomonadati; phylum Pseudomonadota; class Gammaproteobacteria; order Pseudomonadales; family Pseudomonadaceae; genus Metapseudomonas; species Metapseudomonas lalkuanensis. The sequence goes on from NZ_CP043311.1 coordinate 5,026,275, forward strand.
CTTCCCGCAGGAAGTTTTCCACAGCGGTTTCCAGGCGTTTAGCCGGGGCCGGCTTCTGCCAGTGGTAGCGCAGCAGCAGGGCCGCGCTGAGGATGGCGGCGATAGGGTTGGCGCGGCCGCTGCCGGTGATGTCGGGGGCGCTGCCGTGGACGGGTTCGGCGAGGGCGATGCCGTTGCCCCAATTCAGGGACGGGGCCAGGCCGAGACCGCCGCTCCAATGGCAGGCGATGTCGGAGAGGATGTCGCCAAAGAGGTTGGTGGTGACGATCAGATCGAAGGCCTCCGGTTGTTCCACCAGTTGCAGGGCGGCAAGGTCCACCAGGCGTTCGTCGATTTCTGCGGCCCAGCCCTCCCCTTCCAGCACTTCGCGGCAAGTGTCGCGGAACAGGCCGCAGGTCACGGGCAGGACGTTGGCCTTGTGGACCAGGGTGATGCGCCGTGCCTTGCGTGCCTTGGCCACTTCCAGCGCGCGACGGGCCAGGGCTTCACAGGCTCCGCGGCTGATGACCCGTTCTGCGATGGCGACGCCTTCGGATTCCCAGTGCTCGCGGCCGCTGTAGAGACCTTCGCTGTTCTCACGCAGGATCATCAGGTCTACCCCGGTCCGATGCGAAACGCAGGGCCAGCTGCGCACCGGGCGCAGGTTGGCATTGAGCTGGAGAACCTGGCGCAGTTGCAGGATAGCGCTGCGATAGCCGGGTACACGCTGGCCGGTGGGAGACGACACTGCGCCGAAAATGCCCGCCCCGCTGTCGCGCAGCGCCTGGAAGGTGGCTTCGGGTACGGCGCTGCCGGTGCGCTGGAAACAGTCCCAGCCAGCCTCGGCTTCCACCGTTTTCAGGTCGGGCAGGAGTGTCTCCAGGGCCTCGACTGCCACTGGCACCACTTCGCGGCCGATGCCGTCCCCGGGGATTACGACTAGCGTGTGCATGGGCTCACCTCAATGAGGGGCGCGTCGCCAACAGCAGGCCGGCGAAGATCATCGCCCCACCCAACCAATGGTAGGCCTGCAATCCCTCGCCCAACAGCAGGTAACCGAGCAGCGCGGTGAACACTGGCATCAGGTAGTTGGTGAGCACCGCCTTGGCCACACCCAGCACACGGATGCCCTGGTTCCACAACAGGTAGGCCAGAAGAGAGGCGCAAAGTCCGGTGTAGCCGATGGCGGCGAAGTTCTCGGCGGAAAGTTCGAAGCGCTGCCCACTGGCCAGTTCCAGCAGATAGAACGGCAGCAGCATGGGCACGCCACACGCCACCAGCGCACCCAGCAGCACCAGCGGCGGCAGCTTGAAGTAGTTGTTCCATCGACGCAGCAGAAGGGTGTAGAGCGCCCAGTCGACCACGGCAAGCAGCATGATCAAGTCGCCCGGGTTGAACGACAGCGCGGCAAGTTGCGCCAACTGCCCTTGGGCGATCAGGACCAGCAGGCCGCAGGTCGCTACCGCCATGCCAAGCCAGGCGCGCCGGGGTGGCCACTCATTGAGCAGCACACCGGCACCAATGAAGGTGGCCAGCGGCAGGCAGGTATTGAGCAGCGTGAGGTTGATGGCCACCGTGGTACGCGCGGCGAAGTAGAGCAGCACGCTGTAGGTACTGATGCCAAGGGCGGCCACCACCAGCAGGCGCCAGCCTGCACGACACAACGCGCTGCGATGTTCCCACATGGGCCGGGCGACGAAGGGCAGGAGGATGGCCAGCGCCAGGCTCCAACGCCAGAACGCCAGGGTGAATGGTGGAATGGCATCGTGGAAGGCGCGGGCCACAAGGGCGTTGCCGGCCCAGAAAACGCTGGCCACAAGCAGGCCGAGCCAGGCCAGGGTAACGGCCCGGCTATTGGGGTCTGACATGGTTCAGCTCTGTCCGAGAGGGCGCAGGCGGTACTGCGGCGGCAGTTGTTCCATGCCGCTGACGGTGACGTTGAGGTTTTTCCAGATGCCGTCCTTGATGCCGTAGATGCAGCCGTGGACGGAGAGCTCCTGGCCACGGTGCCAGGCGTTCTGGACGATGGTTGTGTGGCTGACGTTGGCCACCTGCTGGATCACGTTGAGCTCGCACAGGCGATCAACGCGCTCTTCCTCGGTGGCGAAGGTGGCCAGGTGCTCGCGCTGGTCGTAGTAGAGGTCGCGGATGGTCCGCAGCCAGCCATCGATCAGGCCGTACTGGGTGTCGCGCATGGCAGCGCGGACACCGCCGCAGCCGTAATGGCCGGTGACGAGGATGTGGCGCACCTTGAGCACGTCCACTGCGTACTGGATGACCGACAGGCAGTTGAGGTCGGTGTGCAGCACCACGTTGGCCACGTTGCGGTGGACGAACAGGTCTCCGGGCAGCATGCCGACGATTTCGTTGGCCGGCACGCGGGCATCCGAGCAGCCGATCCAGAGATATTCCGGCACCTGCTGCTTGGCCAGCTTGGCGAAGAAGTCGGGGTCTTGCTGCTTGATCTTCTCGGCCCAGCGGGCGTTGTTGTCGATCAGCTGTTGCAGGTCGCTCATGCGTCTTCTCCTCTCGAGGCTGGCGGCACCTTACGGAGCGCCGGGAGCTTTGGCAATGGCCTGCGCGGGGTTCAGTCGATCAGCGTGCAGGCCATCACCAGGGCGTCTTCGCGACCACCCACGGCGGGGTAATAGTCGCGGCGACGGCCGATTTCATTGAAGCCATAGCGCTCGTACAGTCGGTAGGCGGACTGGTTGCTGGCGCGCACTTCCAGAAAGCATTCGCCGGCCTGCAGCTCGCGGGCGCGGTCCATCAGGCGCTCCAGCAGGAGCAGGCCCAGGCCACGGCCCTGGCTTTCCGGCTTGACGGTGATGTTCAGCAGGTGGGCTTCACCAACGATGACGTTGATCACGCCATGGCCGACCTGCTGGCTGCCTTCGAACATCAGCCAGCAATCATAGGACTTGAGGCTGTCGGTGAAGATGCCGCGCGTCCAGGGGTGGCTGAAGGCGGCATACTCGATTTTCAGGACGGCATCGAGGTCCGCCTCGGTCATCGGGCGGAAGGAAACGGCATCGGTCATTCAGTATGCTTCCAGCGGCGCATCACACGGCGCATGGCTTGCCAGAGTTCGCCTTTGCGCTCGGGCTCGTCCATCAGCAGTTCAAGGCCCGGCAGGGCCCAGGTGGCGCCCAGCCCCTCGACCTGGAGTTCGCGATTGAATGCGCCGGCATCGGCTTCACCGGCGAAGCGCACTGCCGGCAGGCCCACGAGCCAGAGACAGGCGCAGTCGCCCTGCTCTTCCATTCGCATGCCGACGAAGCCCTGGACGAAGTCACGGGCGGCGTCGGGTCCCTGGTCCATGTTGCCGCGGCTGAGCAACGGCCAGCGCACCGGCTCGCCGAGTATCTGCGGGCTGTCCGGCAGGCCGGCGGCGCGCAGCAGGTCCTTCAGCAGCAGGTAGGCCGGGTCGCGGCTCTGGAAGGGCTCGCCGGTGGGCAGTTCCACCAGTAGCAGGCAGTTGCCGGCACGCAACAGCTGCAAGGAGAAGCGCGGCGGAGGCGGCGCTTCCTGCTTGGCCGGGGCGGCTTCGGGCTCGGCGGCAGCTTCGGGGGCGGACTGCACGGCCGGGCGCGGGTTGCTGCCAGGGCGCGGAATCTCGATCCTGGCGCGCACCGACGTCGCTGCCGGACGGGCCTCGGCGGCTGGCGCTTCGGGGATTACGTCGGCCACTGGCGCGGGGGCGTCCTCAAGGGGGATTTCCGGGGCCAGCGCCAGCAATTCGGGGTTGGAGGGCGCGGCAAAGGGCAATACCGTGCGAGGTAGCCAGGTGGCTACCTGCATGGCATCGAGATACGCGCGACGACGGTGTTCTGTGATCAAACGTCAGCAACCTGTGGATGAGCCTTGCGCACGCCTGCCTGCATCAGGTTCAGCGCGTTGAGGTAGGCCTTTGCGGAGGCGACAACTATATCGGTATCCGCACCGTTTCCGTTGACGATTCGTCCGGCTTTTTCCAGGCGGACGGTAACTTCACCCTGGGAATCGGTGCCCTGGGTGATGGCGTTGACCGAGTAGAGCTGCAGGCTCGACTCGGACGTGGCCAGGCTTTCGATGGCCTTGAAGGTGGCGTCCACCGGGCCGGAACCCTCGGCACTGGAACCCTGCTCCACGCCATCGATGGACAGGACCAGCTTGGCGTGGGGCACTTCGCCGGTCTTGGATGCGACTTCCAGGTAGACCAGTTTGAAATGTTCCGGGGCTTCCTCGCCCAGGGTATCGGAGACGAGCGCCTGCAGGTCTTCGTCGAAGATCTCGTGCTTCTTGTCCGCCAGCTCCTTGAAGCGGGCGAAGGCGGCATTCAGCTCGGCTTCGCTGCCCAGCGCAATGCCCAATTCCTCCAGCCGGGTGCGGAAGGCGTTACGCCCGGAGTGCTTGCCCAGCACCATCTTGTTGGTGTGCCAGCCGACGGACTGGGCGGACATGATCTCGTAGGTCTCGCGGTGCTTGAGCACACCGTCCTGGTGGATGCCGGACTCGTGGGCGAAAGCGTTGGCGCCAACGATGGCCTTGTTCGGCTGGACCGGGAAGCCGGTGATGCCGGAGACCATGCGCGAGGTGCTGAGGATGTGCGGGGTGTCGATGTTGGTGTAGACGCCGAGCACGTCCTGGCGGGTCTTGATGGCCATGACGATTTCTTCCAGCGCGGCGTTGCCGGCGCGCTCGCCCAGGCCGTTGATGGTGCATTCCACCTGGCGCGCGCCCACGGCGACCGCCGCCAGGGAGTTGGCCACTGCCAGCCCCAGGTCGTTGTGGCAGTGCACGGAAAACACCGCCTTGTCGGCATTGGGGATGCGCTGCAGCAACTGGCGCATGGTGTCCGCGTACTGGTGCGGAATGGCGTAGCCCACGGTGTCGGGGATGTTGATGGTGCGGGCGCCGGCATCGATGGCGGCCTCGATGATGCGACAGAGGAAGTCGATCTCGGAGCGACCGGCGTCTTCACAGGAGAACTCCACGTCGGCGCAGAGGTTGCGCGCGCGCTTCACAGCGCGGACGGCCTGTTCCACCACCTGGTCCGGCTCCATGCGCAGCTTGTACTGCATATGGATGGGGCTGGTGGCGATGAAGGTGTGGATGCGTCCGGAATTGGCCCCGGCCAGCGCTTCGGCGGCGCGATCGATGTCGGCATCCACCGCGCGGGACAGGCTGCATACGGTGCTGTCCTTGATGCTGTCGGCGATCGCCTTGACTGCCTCGAAGTCACCGGGGCTGGCAATGGCGAAGCCGGCCTCGATCACGTCCACCCGCAGCCGTTCCAGGGCCTTGGCAATGCGCAGCTTCTCTTCCTTGGTCATGGAAGCGCCGGGGCTCTGCTCGCCGTCCCGCAGGGTGGTATCGAAGATGATGACGCGATCTTGGCTGCTCATGGCTCGCTCCTCACGGCCCCACCGTGCATGCGGCCGGGGCTCAGGCTGATGGTGCCGGACTGCTTGTGGCGACGGCTCCAGATCAGGGAATTGTGGCGTGAAAAGCGGTAGGCGGAAAGGGCGGTGGGCGGGTGGATTCTGCGCGGGGATTCCCCTGCAGGTGCGAAAAAGTTGGGCTCCTGCAGATTCTCGTGGGCAGCCACAAGCCGAACCTTCGGCTCGGTCAGCGAATGAATTCGCCCCCACGGAGATCTGGAGCCCTCCTTCTCAATTGATCGGCGTCGCCGTCAGGTTGGCGCTGATATCGGCATTCTGCACCTTGATGCCGTACATGGAGGTGACCGCGCCGCCGGTGGGGTGCACGTGTTGCAGGCGGTCGACGTTGATTTCCTTGAAGTGGATGCGGCCGTTGACCGCAAAACCCAGCGGGTCGGGGCTGACCGGGGTGCAGTTGCCGCCGTTCGTGGCGCAGACCCTGGTGGGCGCCACGTCCAGGTTGAGGTCGGCGTTGAAGCCATAGGTGTTGGCGTTGGGGTCGCTGGGATTGCCGTCGGAGGTATAGAAGTTATCCACAACCAATTGGCTGCCGCTGCCGGCGGCGCTATTGACGCGGTTGGTTTCCCATACGACCTGGTTGCGCTTCTCGTCCGTGGCCACACCGTTGGTCGTGCTTTCGATGGCGGTGTCGCGGACGAAGACGTTCTTCAATTTGACCGACACACCTTCATTGCCACGGTCTTCCCAGCGGCCACCACTGGCCGAGCAGGCACCGGCGTTGGTGCCGCTACCGCCCACGCAGAGGGCGCCGGCACCGCCGGAGCTGAGCGCCAGCGTGGAACCCAGCTCGTAGCGTTTCAGCACCAGCCGGCCGAGGCTGGTGCCAGTGGCGCGGTCGCCCCAGCGCAGGTCGCTGACTTCCAGCTTCGACCAGTAGGAGCCCTTGCGCAGCTCCACGCCGTTGTTGCTCACGTCCACCGAGCCATCGCGGAAATGCATGTCGTAGGTCGTGCCGGCCAGCCACAGGCCCTTACCGGTTTCGTCCACCGTGATGGCGGCGCGGGCATCGCTGAAGACGAAATCGGCGTTGTAGCGCACACCGTCGCCGCTGCTGCCACCCGGCAACAGGGTGATCTGGCCGTTCAGGGTGAAGTCGTAGGCCGGGAATATTTCCATCAGCACCAGCAACTCGGTGCCGCCCTGAAGCGGCGCGTTGGCCGAACCCACGCGCAGGCCGTCGAAGCTGTAGCCGCCCTTGATGTTGGAAAGCCCCAGGCGCAGGCCGTCGAAATGGCCGTTGTAGCTCCCCTTGCTCATGTCGCTCTGGGTGCCGGCGTAGCAACCGGTGCTGGCCCCGCCGGCGCAGCTCTTGGTCAGGTCCAGGGTGATCTGGCCGGTGCCGTTGGTGCGCAGGCCGCTGAACCACATGCTGTTGTCGTTATCGGTGAGGGAAACCGAGCTGTTGGCCATGTTCCAGCTGACATCGGCGGTCAGGCCCTTGGCACCGGAGTTGGGGTCGCCGCCCGGACGCAGTTTGAGCCAGTTCTGCTTGGCGCCGTCGTCGGCGAAGTTGAGGTCGATGGCCAGGCTGCCGAGCTTCTGGTTGGTCGGGTTGCCGATGATCAGGCCGCCCAGCGTGGCGTTGAGCTTGAGGTCCTGGAACGCCACCTGTGCATAACTGCCACCCGCGTCCTGGGCCAGGTCGATGGTCAAGCCGCCAAGACTGCGCAGGGTGCCGGAGAAGTTCTCGGCGCGCAGGATGCCTTCATCCTGGTACTGGAACAGGCTGCTGCCGATATTCAGGTCCGGCCTAATGCGGATGCCTTCGCCGCTGGCGCCTCCGCTGGCGACGCTGAGGCTGCCGCCCAGGCGCAGGTCCATGCTCAATTTGCCGAAGCTGCGGCTGGCGTTGGGGTCGCGCAGGTCCGGCGCGGAGGGTGTCACGGGCGAAGCGGTAGGGTCGCCGTGGGCGAGGTCCAGGCTGATGCCACCGATGGTGCCGATGAAACGCGCGTCGCCGAGGTTGAGCTTGACCTCCTTGCCGTTGCCACCGCTGACGATGTCGAGGTACGCGTTGTCCAGGTAGGTGTCGAAGGAGAGCCCTTTGACGACGAGGTCGTAACCGTTGTCGCGGTAGTAGAAGGTCACGTCGGTGAGGGACAGCCGGCTGTCGTCCACCGCAATCCCGCTGACGCCGCTGGCCCCGCCGCCCTTGAGCTTCAGGGTGGCCCCCAGGGTGTAGAAGGCACGGAAGGCACCGAAGCTCTTGCTGCTGCCATCCATCTCGATGTTGTTCACCGCCAGCACCTGGGGGCTGGCGCTGTGCTGGACCTGCAGCTGGCCGTCCTGCACGTCGAGGGTCGTCTGGGAGGTGCTGGTGGAGCCGCTGGCGGCGCGATTGCTCACATCGCGAAGGTTCAGGCTGCGGCCATCCTGGGTGTAGCTGATATTGCTGGCCGACCAGCCCTGGCTGGAAGTTTCCAGGTTGATGCCGCCCTGGCCGCTGACCGCCGCCATAGACGAGTCGTCCAGGGCCTCCATGGCTTGCACCTGGGAGGCGAGGAGCATGCCGAACAGCAAGGGGGCTGGGCGCATGGTCGGTTCCTCAGTTCTTCGGGAAGACCAGCACGCTGCCTTGCATGCGGATGCTGCCGTCGATCTTCGCCGAGAAGATATTGGTCTGCTGGTAACTGGCATTGCCGCCATTGGCGACGGTGCCGGACTTGTTCTGCCAACCACCCTGGCTGGCCACACCGAAGGCGAAGCTGCCGTTCTTGAAGCGCACCTCGTTGGGCAGGCCGAGTGCCAGCACATCCTGGTTGAAGGCCGCGCCGTCGCCACCGAAGCCGCTGTTGATGAGACGGGTATTCAGGGTCAGGCCTTCGAAACTGAAGATGCCCTTGAGGTTGTCCAGCACGTACCAGCCGCCGTTGGCCTCGGAGCGGATGGCGATGCGCAGGCCGCAGCTTTCCGGGCTGCCGGCGCCGGCGATGGCGCAACTGCGTTCATTGGCTTTCCAGGTGGTCGGGTCATTGGACGCCGGGGTGTTCCACAGCACGCCACCGTTCTTGTTGATGCTGAATTCACCGGAAAGGTACACCCCGCCCTGCCCACTCATCTGGCTCAGGTCGGCGTCTTCCAGCGCCTGCAGTTCGGCTTGCGACAACGTCGGCAGCGCCAACAGCACCAGGTAGAGCGCCCTAGAGATCATGGCTGGTCACCTTCAGGTAGTTGATGCTGAGGCCCTGGATGGCGTTGTAGCCGAAGTTGTAGCCGCCGCTGGCGGCGCTGCCGCTGCCGGCCTGGAGGCCGTTGATGACAATGTTGGTGCGCGGTGCGTTGGCGTAGAAGTCGGCGGCCAGTGCGTCCTTCTGCGCCTGGGTGGTGCCCGACGCGGTGGGGTTGGGCAGTTCCAGTACGAACTGGCCATTGCTGCTCACGTCGAACAGCAATGGCTGGGTCTTGCCGTAGCCGAGGGAGATGTTGGCGTAGGCGTTGTTGAGGAAGATGGTGCGGTCACGCTGCTCGGTGGCGGTGGTGCAGCCCGTGGTGCCGGCCGCGCAGCTCATGATCTGCAGACTCCTGGTGAAAATGTTGATGCGCGCTTCGCCCACCATCTGGCTGCGCCCACTGTCGCCCCACAGGCGCAGGTAGGAACCGTCCATCGCCAGCTCGGCGAAGTCCAGGTTGAGGATATCGGTGCGCCCGGCGGCGACCTGGAAGTCGAAGCGAATCCCCAGGTCCACCTTTTCGCTGGCACGGCTGGAACAGTTGTTGCCAGCTGCCGCGAAGCCAGAAATGCAGGCCTGGCCGGCGGCGCCGGTGAGACGCTCGGGGAACATGAACTCGAGGACAGTGATGTTGCTCGGCGTGGTCTGCACCCATTGCCCGTCGTCTCGCAGGGTACGCATGTCTTCGCCCTTGGCCAGGTTGAGAGCGAAGGGATGATCGAGGCGGCCGATGGTCACGGGGCTCAGGTTCGCGCCTTTGTTGCTGCCGGCGGCACCGAGGTAGAACTCCTTCACCGAGATCGGGACGTTCTGCTTGGCGGCGTTGGTGATGTCGTTGATGGTGATGGTGGCGTTGTTGGCATCCAGCAGCACCTGGTCCAGCACGAAGCCGATGCCCGCCCCCTGCACGTCGGAAAGCTCATGGTCGTCCAGGGCCTGCAGCTCCGCACGGGTGGTACCGGCGAACAGCGCGAGGACCAACAGGAAAGTCGTCCGGCCCATGGTCAGCACCCCGCGGCAGCTGTGCCCAGGCAGGTGTCCTGGCGCGGAATGCCATTGAACGCCTGGTCGAAGTCGATATTGATCGGCGCCACCAGGTTGCCGTTGGCGTCCCGGTATTTGGGCATGTTCATGAAGGCCCCCTTGAGGGCAGTCAGGAAGGTGTTGCGGTCCATGTCCTTCCAGGCCAGGTCCTGGGTCTGGAAAGAGATGAAAAAGCCCCGGGCCGCGCCTTCCATGTTGCTCATGTTGCTGATGTTGCCCACCGGCAGGGACTGGAACTGCGACAAGGGGAAACAGGTGGCGATGCCGAGGATGCTGCAGTTCTGCGAGGCGAAAGCGCCCAGCAGGGCATCGGTCCAGCCGCCGGCGCAGCCCGAGGTGCAGGTCAGGCCGTCGCCGTTCTTGATGCCGGACATGCCGGCGCGGACGGGGTCCGCCACGCCCTGGGCGGTCACCAGTTCCGCGTCGGCCTCGACGACGCTGCTGCGGTACACGCCAGCCAGGAACAGGGCGCTCTGTTGCAGGAAGTTGGACTTGTCGTAGATGGCATTGCCGGTGCCCTTGATGTGCACCGGGATACTGCCGGTCAGGCTCTGTATGTCGCCGGAGAGCACGCCCTTGGACTCGCCGAAGCCGATGCGCACCCCCACCACCTTGCTGCCGGAATAGGCCAGCTCGACGAAGGGGTTGGCGATCTTGAAGGGGTTCACCGAGCCATCGGCATTCACCGTGCCGAGGGCGAAGTTGTTGATCAGGATGTCGGACGAGCCGGCTGTCTCGCCGGTCCGGGTGAGGGTGTCGTCGTACTGGCCGAGCTGGAGCTTCTTCATGTTCAGCTGGGTGTCGACGTTCACCCCGAAGTTGACCCGGGTGTAGTTGATCCCCGCATTGGCGTCGGTGGTCAGGTTGATGAAGGCCTGGCCGGTGACATTGGACAGTTCGCTATCGGCCAGCTCTTCCATGCGCGCCTGGGCGATGGACGTGGACAACAGCCCGGCCACGAATACGGCCTTGAGCTTCCAGGCAAGCAACGATTTCGAACGCATGGCGACTTCCCTGATTGTTCTTGTATGGGCAAGCGACGAAGACTCGTCCCCTTTCTAGCCACTATAGGGAGCGCGGAAGGGAAGCGTCCCGACCCATAGTCGAGTTGAGGGCGCCTGTCAGGACGTCTGCGACGGGCAGCTGTTACCCATCGCAACAACGGGGTAACGCCAAGGTCAGCCCTGGCGGAACAGGCCGATCAGGTGGTCGGCGATGGCCCCCTTGATGTTCGAAATATCCAGCCGGGAGTTGCGTCCCAAACGGCTCGTATCGATGCGATGCAGATGCAGCGACGGCATGCGTGCCTCGTACTCGCGCAGGTCGCCCTTGGCCAGGACCGGCAGGAACTGCTGGCCACGGTTCTGGTAACGCTGGATCAGCACTTTCAGGCCGTCCTGGAAGGGCAGTTCGTGGGAGGGGCTCAGGCGATGCTCACCGGGAATCTTCAGGAAAAGGCCGGACGCGCCCAACACTTCGCCCGGCAGGATATGGATGCCGGTGGGCAGCACGGCATCGGCCGGGATGTCGTGGAAGGTGTCGTGCCAGGCCATCTCGTCGGGAAGGATCGTGATGCTGCCGTGCTCTTCCTCAGGCACCACGAAGCTGTAGCGGCTGTAGAGCTTTTCCACGTAGCCGGAATACACGCACAGGCGGTTCTCGAAGTGCAGCAGGAAGTCGATGGCCTCTTGCCGGTTGGTGATGGCGTCGAGGTCCCAGTCCAGGTCGGTCTGGCGTTCCAGCTCGGCCCAGCGGGCGTCGGCTAGTAGTGCGGATTCGGGGCTCATGGTTCCTGCGGTCGTACGACAGTCACGCTCCTAACGCAGAAAACATGCCAGCGAATTCAATCACTTGGACAGGGGGTACGAGCCTGTTCGGTGCAATTGATGGCACGATGCCAGTCGAAAACTGCCCAAAATTGTCAGTCCGCGACGGGTGTCGCTCCTCTGATCGGTTGAAGCTCAGTCGCCACCGGCAACCTGAAGTACAATCGCCTCTTTTTTCAGCGAACACCGGCCAATCGATGATCGATCCCAAGCGCGTACTGCGCGCCCTCGCCGAACACTGGACGTTGCTCGAGCCGCTCTGCGAGCGCTTCGATACCGGCACCCTGAGCCTGGTGGAACTGCGCGTGCAGCTCGCCGGCCAGTTGCCGGAGGGCACGCCCACCGATATCACCGCCCTGCTCGACCTCTGGGTGCGCCTGGACATCCTGGTTCCCGTGGCCAAGAGCCCGAACCGCTTCGAGCTGAACGCGCAGATCCATGACTTCCTCGCCTACCTGCGGCGCGAACACCGCCTCGGCCTGTGCCTGGAGATCGAAGCCTATCTGCGCCACCTGGAACGCCTCGCCGGCTATATCCAGGAGGCCTTCGAAATCCGCGACGGCAACGACCTGGCGCGCCAGCTGCGCCTGCTCGACATGCGCGTGCGCGACGTGCTGAAGAAGCTCGACAACGACGAGCAGGCCCTGGTGGCCGTGGCTGATCGCGCCAAGACCAGCGACCGGCAGATTCCGCTGCGCCAGCGCTACGCCGAAGTGCTGGCCACCTGGGACGAATACGTCGAGCCGATGATCCAGCTGGTGGCCGCAGACGGCGCCTTCGAACAGGGCGTGCGGCGTGTCGAGCAGGTGCTGCTGCGCCTGCTGGGCGAACAGCAGCGCCTGGGCCAACTGGTGGACGACGACCTGCTGCTGCGCACCCACGCACGTATCCTGGAGATGCAGACCAGCGCCCAGCTGACCCTGCGCAAGGCCCGCGAGCTGCTGCTGCCGCTACGTGAAGAGGCCCGCCGGCACAACGCCGTGACCCGTGGCGCCGCCCTGGCGCTGTCGGTGATCCGCAAGAAGGGCCTGGACGCCGTGCCCCAGGCAGCGATGCCGCTGTTCACCCGCCCGCAGACCACCTTCCTCGGCAGCGGCTCCCAGGTGGAGGCGTACGTCTACGCCCTGGCGCGCTTCCAGCCGAAACCGGCGCAATTCCCCAAATCCGGCGGCCCGCGCAAGGCCACCGCTCCGCGTTCGCCGAAGACCGCGCGGGAAATGCTCGACCGTTGCGAGCAGGCCCTGCCGCTGCCGGACCTGATGGTCTGGCTGCTGGAGCAGGAGCCCGAAGGCGCCACCGACGAACTCCTCTACTGGTTCTCGCGTCTGTCCCGCGATGCGCGCTTCTCGCGCGATCGCCTGGAGCGCCGTGACTACCTGACCGCCGAGCACCAGGTCAGCCTGAGTTCCTACGCCCTGATCAAGAGCCCCACCGCCGCGGCCGAGAAGACTTCCTGATGAATATCGACCTGAAAGAAATGACCCAGCTCGCCCCCATCTTCCGCGAGCTGTTCAAGGGCTATCACCTCTCCCGCAGTGAGCCGGAGTGCTACGCCCAGCTGTCCACCATGCAGGACCAGTACCGCGCCCTGTTCAAGGCGCTCGGCTTCGAGCTGGTGTGCGATCCGCGTGGTTTCTATTACTTCGTGCCCGAGCAGATGGGCGCCCAGGTGAACAAGACCGCCCAGCGCCTGGCACTGTTCACCTTCATTCTGGTGGAGCACCTGGCCGATCAGGGCCGGGACCCGCTCTCGGTGCTCGACGGCGGCACCATCGGCCGGGATGAGCTGCCCGCGCTGCTGGAGAAATACCGCGACCTGTTCATGCAGGCCGAGGTGACTACCCATGAAGAGCTGGAAGAGAAGGTCATCCGCCGCCTCACCCAGCTGGGCTTCGCCGAAGACAGCAACGGCGTGTACCGCTTCCTGCCGCCGATGCACCGATTCCTCGACGTCTGCCTGGCGGTGCAGCACGACCGCGACCTGGCCGCCAGCCTGCACAGCACTGACCTGGAGCTGCGAGCTCCGGTGCTGATGGATGACGACAGCGGCGACACCATCATTCCCATCGAGACGTCTGAGTCCGTCGAGGAATCGGAAGAAGACGCCCTGGCTCGCGCCATGGCCGAAGAACGCGCAGTCCAGGAGGAAGACGCATGAGCCAGGAACGCTACGGCATCCGCCGCTTCGCCCTGCTGAACACCGCCGGCTACAGCCTCGGCCTGTTCCCGCTGGAAACCCCGCTGTCGATCTACGGCGCCAACAACCTGGGTAAATCGGCGTCGATCAATGCGCTGCAGTTCCCGATCCTGGCGCGCATGTCTGACATGAGTTTCGGCAAGTACAGCCTGGAGCAATCGCGCAAGTTCTACTTCGCCACCGACACCAGCTACATTCTCGTCGAAGTCTCCCTGCCCCACGGCCCCCACGTGATCGGCGTCGCCGGCCGCGGCCCGGGCGGCGGCTTCGGCCACCAGTTCTTCGCCTACCGTGGCGAGCTGGACCTGGACCATTACCAGCGTGACGGCACCTGCCTGCGCCAGCGCGAGCTGTTCAACAACCTCGAGCGCGAAGGCATCAAGGCCTACGAGCTCAAGCCCGATGAGCTGCGCCGCCTGCTGGTGGGCGGCCACACCTCCATCCCGCTGGACCTGACGCTGATCCCGCTGCGCTCCACCAGTGAACAGAGCCTGAAGACCTTCCGCTCGCTGTTCATCAACCTGCTGCACATGCGCGAAATCACCGCGGCCAAGCTCAAGCAGCTGTTCCTCGATGCCTTCGAGCACAGCCTGCGCTCGGGCAGCGTGGACTACATCGCCGCCTGCGAAGAGGCCTTCCGCGACGTACGCCGCATGGAGCAGGACTACCAGGCACTGGTGGCCGCCGGCCCGCTGGTGGAGGCCCTGGCCAATGGCGTGACCCAGCGCGAAATCCTGCGCGGCAAGCTGCACCGCATCTCGCCGTTGCTCGATTCCCTGCTGGGCACCTGGCAGGACTATTCCGGCGCCCGTCGCGAGGAGCTGGTGATCCAGGCCGAGCACTACCGTGGCGAGCAGGACGGCCTGCAGAACGAGCAGCGTGGCGGCACCCAGGAAATGATGCGCCTGGAGCGTGCCATCACCGAGAACCAGCGCTGGCTGGGCGAACTGGCGGTGCTGAAGAACCGCTTCGCCCTGGTGGACGACGCCAAGGTGCTGGAGCAGCAGCTGCTCGCCGCCAAGGACGCCCACGACGAACTGGCCGGCGCCCTCGCGCAGTCCCGCCAATTCTCCGCCGAGGATCTGGACGAACGCCTGCGTGACCTGGAAAAACGCCTGAAGGCGGTCAAGCAGCAGCTCGACCACGCCGACAACAACAGCTACTCGCGTCTGCGCGAAGAGTTCTCCCAAGCCGACGTGGACCGCCTGATGCGCCTGTTCAATGGCCAGCTGTTCAGCTTGCCCCTCGGCGAGAAAGGCATTCAGCTGGACGACGGTGAAGCCTGGGTGAAGACCCTGGAAACCGTGCTCGACCAGTTCAAGGGCAGCCAGTTCGAGGTGCCCGGCCTGTCCATCGACCTGTCCCACATCGAGCCGCCGGCCCTGCAGGCCCTGGCCGACCGCGCCGCCCTGCGCGACCAGAAGGACCGCCTGGAGCGCGAGCTGAAGCAGCTCAGGACCCAGCAGTCCGTGGCCGCCGACCGCGCCGCGAGCAAGGCCCAGGCCGAGAAGCTTTATCAGGACGTGCTGGACGCGCAGAAGGCCCTGGAAGACTTCCGCAAGGCCCAGACCCTGTCCGCCGAAGAGCCGGCCAAGCTGGAAGAGCTGGCGCAGCTGGAAGCCACCCAGGACGAGCTCAAGCGTTCTGCCGACGCCTTCACCGAACGCGTCCAGCAACTGTCCGCCAAGCTGCAGCTGGTGGGTCGCCAGCTCGCCGATCTGGAAGCCAAGGAACGCACCCTGGAAGACGCCCTGCGCCGTCGCCAGCTGCTGCCTGCCGACCTGCCTTTCGGCACCCCCTTCATGGACCCCGTGGACGACAGCCTGGACAACCTGCTGCCGCTGCTCAACGACTACCAGGACACCTGGCAGGCACTGCAGCGCATCGACGGCCAGATCGAGGCGCTGTACGCCCAGGTACGCCTGAAGGGTGTGGCCAAGTTCGACAGCGAAGACGATGCCGAGCGCCGCCTGCAACTCTTGATCAACGCCTACGCGCACCGCCAGGACGAGGCACTGACCCTGGCCAAGGCACGTCGTGCGGCGGTCACCGACATTGCCCGTACCCTGCGCAATATCCGCAGCGACTACGACAACCTCGAGCATCAACTGGCCCTGTTCAACCGCGAGATCAACAAGCGCCAGGTCTCCAACCTCGCCAGCTTCCGCATCGTCCTCGCGCCGAACAAGGAAGCCCTGCGCCACATCGACCAGATCATCCACAGCGCCGGTCAGTACGAGGAAGGCGAGACCCTTTCGGTGTTCGACCTGACCAACTCCAGCGACCAGGATGCGAAGAACGAAGAGGCCAAGGAATACCTCGCGCGCCTGGTGGCGGCCAACGGCAACCAGCTGGGCCTGAAGGACCTGTTCGAGCTCGCCTTCGAGATCACCAAGGTGCACGGCCAACCGGTCATCCACACGGACATCGATGGCGCCGCTTCCAACGGCACCACCATGACCATCAAGGCCCTGACCAACATGTACCTGCTGCTGCACCTGATGGACCGCGAGCAGGCCGGCCGCATCCGCCTCCCCTACTACCTGGACGAGGCCGCGGATATCGACGAGCGCAACCAGCAGGCGCTGATCGAGACCAGCCAGCAGCTGGGCTTCACGCCGATCCTCGCGTCGGTGAAGCCACAGGTATCGGCCAACGTCGCCATCGACCTGGAAGGTGGCAGCGGTCCGAACGGCATCTACATCGACGAGGCGGACTGGAAGTTCATCAAGCGTCGCGATGTGGCCAAGGCCACCCAGGACGCGACGGACGAGGCGGCCGAACCCGCCTGATAACTTCGCTGCAAAAACAAAGGGCCGCCTATGCGGCCCTTTGTTTTACGGGGAGGTCATTTCGCCAGGGGAATCTTCGGCGCCCAGGTCAGCCATTCGTCCTCGGCGTCGTCATGCAACGCGAAGGTCTGGCCATTGAGCGCAGCGTTGCCCATCTGCGCCTCGTTCGGCGTGGCGAAGGAAATCCCGCCTTCCACCATGGACTCCAGGGACCCGGTGCGGACCTTCACGCCGTTGAACAGGCTGGCATCCACGCCAACCCCGCTGGTGTGCCAGAAGCGGCTGCCACTGTGCACCAGGGGCGCGAAGCGCGGTTCGATGAGCACGTGGATGAACACGCGGTCGGCGGTCTTGCCCAGCTCATAGGACAACACCTTGCCCACCGGCACTTCACGGTAGCTGACGATGACGCCCGGCTTGATGGAGCCACGGCGTGGCGCGCTGAGGGTGATGCGCAGGCCCTCCTGGCGCGCAAGCGCATCCGGTGCCTCCGGCAACGCGGTGAAGCGGGTCTGTGCGGCACCCGGCTTGGGCGCCGGCAGCACTTCCAGGTACTGGCCACTGACCAGTGTCTCCAGGTTGGCCGTACGCAGCAGGCCGAGCTCCGGACGCACCACCCAGAACTGGGTACCGGCACGGGCGATGCGATCGGCGGCCTGGGTCAGGCGCGCTTTTAGCGTCACGCCGGAGAGGTCGTTGTTCAGGCTCACGCTCTCCACTTCGCCGATGTCGATGCCCTTGAAGCGGATCGGTGTGCCCTCCTTGACGCCCTCGGCCTGGGGAACGGCGATTTCGATCGCGGTGCCTTTGACGATGGCCAGGGACTCGTCGTCGTACAGCGTGAAGCGACGCGGGCGAGTCACCGGCTTGGCCTTCGGATCCGGCGTGGTGAAGGTGATGCCGCCGGCCAGCAAGGTCTGCAACGATTCGCTCTTCACCTCGACGCCCGACAGGCCGCCCTTGAGGGTGATGCCGCTGGAGTTCCAGAAGCGGGTGGACTCGTTCACCAGCTTGGTGAACTCGGGCTCGATATGGATGCCGATCACCACGCGCTGCTGGTCGCGGGAGAGCTGGTAGCTCTGTACGCTGCCCACGCGCAACTGGCGGAACAGGATCGGGCTGCCCACTTCCAGGGAGCCGAGGCGGTCGCTGGTCAAGACCAGGTGCAGGCCGGGCGCATCTGTGTTCAGCGGCGGAGCCTTGGGCCGGACCTTGAACTCGCGAGTGGGCGTTCCTTCCTTGGCGAAGCGCACGGCAATGTAGTTGCCCTTCACCAGTGCCTCGATGCCGGTGATGCCCGCCAGCGAGATGGACGGTTTCACTGTCCAGAACTCGGTGCCTTCCACCAGATAATCTTCGGTACGCGGCTCCATGGTCAGCTCAGCAGTGGCGCCGGTGAAATCCTTGTCCATGTCCAGCTTCTTCAGGGTGCCGACCTGCACGCCGTTGTACATCACCGGGGTGCTGCCCGGGCTGAGGCCACTGACATCGTCCATGCGCAGCAACACGCGCAGGCCGGCCTCGGCGGCTTCGAAACCGTCATACAGGCGGAACGGGATACTGGGGTCGGTGGGCGGACTGTCCTGGCGATGCTCCGGGGTGGCGAACGCAATGCCGCCGGCCATGATGCTGAACAGGGATTCGGTGCGGATCTTCACCCCGGACAGGCCGGCGGTGACATTGAGGCCGCTGGCATTCCAGAAACGCGTGTGCTTGCGCACCAGATGCGCATAGGGCTGGTCGATGTGCACCTTGATTTCGACGGTGCGCTGGTCTTCAGCCAACTGGTAGCTCTTCACCTGGCCGACCTGGATCTGCCGGTAATAGACCGGGCTGCCCTGCTCCAGGGAGCCCAGGCGCTCGGCCTTCAGGGTGAGGTGCAGGCCCGGCAGGGAATCGGAGAGTGGCGGTGGTTCGGCCAACGCGGTGTATTTGCGCGTGAGTTCACCCTTCACCGGGTCGATGGCGATGTAGATACCGGAAACCAGGGTTTCCAGCCCGGTAACCCCCGCCAGCGAAACACGCGGGCGAACCAGCCAGAAGCGGGTCTCCTTGCTCAGGTAGGGCTCGGCCTCCTTCATCACTTCGACCGTGGCGATCACCCCCTTGATGTCCTGGCTGACATGCAGGTCGACCACCTTGCCGACCTGGATGCCCTTGTACATCAGTTGGGTCTTGCCGACCTGGATGCCGTCACCGTTTTCAAAGCGGATCTGGATCTCGATGCCTGCTTCGCTCATGGCCTTCCAGGCCAGCCAGAGGCCGATGAGCAGCGCCACCAACGGTAGCACCCAGATGGCGGACCAGCTCGTGGTTTTGCGGGTTTTGGGCGTTGGCAGCTCAGGCATTCTCGTCGTCCATATCGGTGTTGTCCCAGATCAGCCTGGGGTCGAAGGTCACTGCCGCGATCATGGTGATCACCACGACGCTGGCAAAGGCAGCAGCACCCAGGTTCGCTTCGATGCTTGCCAGGTTGCCGAAGTTCACCAGCGCCACGAGGATGGCGATGACGAAGATATCCAGCATGGACCAGCGGCCGATCCATTCAATGAAGCGGTACATCAGGATTCGCTGACGCGGCGACATGGGTAGCCGCCGCTGTACTGAATAAAGCAGTAGCGCAATGCCTACCAGCTTGAAAGTGGGCACCAGGATGCTGGCCACGAACACCACCAGCGCGATGGGAACCATCTCGGCATGAATCAGTTCGAGCACGCCGCCCATGATGGTGGACGGTGCCCCGTTGCCAAAGAAGTTCACCGTCATGATCGGCAGCACGTTGGCCGGTATGTAGAGAATGGTGGCGGTAATCAGCAACGCCCAGGTGCGGACGATGCTGTCCGGGCGACGCGGATGCAGGACAGCGCCGCAACGGCTGCAGTGACCATGGTCGTCGTCCGATTCGGGGCGGTTCAATTGATGGCATTCGTCGCAGACGATGATGCCGGCATCAATGGCGCGCATGGGTTTCTCCTTCGGCATCCAGCGCATCCCAGACCTGGTGCGGCGACATGGTTACTTCCAGCCACACCTGGGCCAGCAGCAGGCCGATGAAGCAGACCAGGCCGATGCCCAGGTGCAGGTCGGCGAGGTCGATCAATTTGACGATGGAAACGAGGATGCCCATGAGATAGACCTCGAGCATCCCCCACTCCTTGAGATGGTGGTACAGGCGATAGAACGTCACACCCAGGCCGAGCGCACGACGGGTGTTGATGCAGATCAGTACGGCCAACTGGCAGAGTAGCTTGATCAGGGGGATGACCATGCTGCACAGGAATACCAGCAAGGCGACGCCTTCCATACCGGTGTTATAGAGACCTACAACCCCTGTCCAAACGGTGTCGTGAGTGGTCTGCCCGAGCAGATTGAGCTTCATGATGGGCAGGAAGTTGGCTGGCACGAACAGCAGCAATGCGGTCAGCACCAGAGCCAGGGCGCGGCGCTCCATCTGGGAACGGTGCACCACCAACTCATAGCCACAGCGGGGGCAGCAGGCCTTCTGCTCTTCGCCAATCTCCGGGCGACGCATCAGCAGGTCGCACTCATGGCAAGCAATCAGATCATGCAGCGGTAGTTCGGATAGTGGACGTTGTTCAGCCTGTTCAGGCATGGCGGCAAGGCTCTCAGGGTATCGCGGCTATTCTAGTCGAGCGGACCGAAAGCGGTGGCGATTCAAGAGTTTCCGGTCGCTACCAACTTCACGACCCGGCCTGAATCTTTCTCACGCGCAAAGACAAACCCCCGACACGCCTGGGCGTATCGGGGGTTTGGGATAGAAGCTTGACGATGACCTACTCTCACATGGAGAAGCTCCACACTACCATCGGCGATGCGTCGTTTCACTGCTGAGTTCGGGATGGGATCAGGTGGTTCCAACGCTCTATGGTCGTCAAGCAATTCGGTTGGGGCATCGTCTGGGACGCTACCCCGAATCAGGTATGTGACAGTCTGTTTGCGGTTCAGGCCAATTTTCGGTCTGTCGACTTCACCAGTCGCACCCACAATCACCAGATTGTTTGGGTGTTATATGGTCAAGCCTCACGGGCAATTAGTATTGGTTAGCTCAACGCCTCACAGCGCTTACACACCCAACCTATCAACGTCGTAGTCTTCGACGGCCCTTCAGGGGATTCAAGATCCCAGTGAGATCTCATCTTGAGGCGAGTTTCCCGCTTAGATGCTTTCAGCGGTTATCTCTTCCGAACATAGCTACCCGGCAATGCCACTGGCGTGACAACCGGAACACCAGAGGTTCGTCCACTCCGGTCCTCTCGTACTAGGAGCAGCCCCTCTCAAATCTCAAACGTCCACGGCAGATAGGGACCGAACTGTCTCACGACGTTCTAAACCCAGCTCGCGTACCACTTTAAATGGCGAACAGCCATACCCTTGGGACCGGCTTCAGCCCCAGGATGTGATGAGCCGACATCGAGGTGCCAAACACCGCCGTCGATATGAACTCTTGGGCGGTATCAGCCTGTTATCCCCGGAGTACCTTTTATCCGTTGAGCGATGGCCCTTCCATACAGAACCACCGGATCACTAAGACCTACTTTCGTACCTGCTCGACGTGTCTGTCTCGCAGTCAAGCGCGCTTTTGCCTTTATACTCTGCGACCGATTTCCGACCGGTCTGAGCGCACCTTCGTACTCCTCCGTTACTCTTTAGGAGGAGACCGCCCCAGTCAAACTGCCCACCATACACTGTCCTCGATCCGGATGACGGACCAGAGTTAGAACCTCAAGCATGCCAGGGTGGTATTTCAAGGATGGCTCCACGAGAACTGGCGTCCTCGCTTCAAAGCCTCCCACCTATCCTACACAAGCAGGCTCAAAGTCCAGTGCAAAGCTACAGTAAAGGTTCACGGGGTCTTTCCGTCTAGCCGCGGATACACTGCATCTTCACAGCGATTTCAATTTCACTGAGTCTCGGGTGGAGACAGCGCCGCCATCGTTACGCCATTCGTGCAGGTCGGAACTTACCCGACAAGGAATTTCGCTACCTTAGGACCGTTATAGTTACGGCCGCCGTTTACCGGGGCTTCGATCAAGAGCTTCGCTTGCGCTAACCCCATCAATTAACCTTCCGGCACCGGGCAGGCGTCACACCCTATACGTCCACTTTCGTGTTTGCAGAGTGCTGTGTTTTTAATAAACAGTCGCAGCGGCCTGGTATCTTCGACCGGCATGGGCTTACCGAGTAAATCGTTCACCCTCACCGGCGCACCTTCTCCCGAAGTTACGGTGCCATTTTGCCTAGTTCCTTCACCCGAGTTCTCTCAAGCGCCTTGGTATTCTCTACCCAACCACCTGTGTCGGTTTGGGGTACGGTTCCTAGTTACCTGAAGCTTAGAAGCTTTTCCTGGAAGCATGGCATCAACCACTTCGTGTTCTAGAAGAACACTCGTCATCAGCTCTCGGCCTTGAACACCCGGATTTGCCTAAGTGTTCGGCCTACCACCTTAAACTTGGACAACCAACGCCAAGCTGGCCTAGCCTTCTCCGTCCCTCCATCGCAGTAACTAGAAGTGCGGGAATATTAACCCGCTTCCCATCGACTACGCATTTCTGCCTCGCCTTAGGGGCCGACTCACCCTGCGTCGATTAACGTTGCGCAGGAACCCTTGGTCTTTCGGCGTGCGAGTTTTTCACTCGCATTGTCGTTACTCATGTCAGCATTCGCACTTCTGATACCTCCAGCAAGCTTCTCAACTCACCTTCACAGGCTTACAGAACGCTCCTCTACCGCTCGTCTTACGACGAACCCGTAGCTTCGGTGTCTAGTTTGAGCCCCGTTACATCTTCCGCGCAGGCCGACTCGACTAGTGAGCTATTACGCTTTCTTTAAAGGATGGCTGCTTCTAAGCCAACCTCCTAGCTGTCTAAGCCTTCCCACATCGTTTCCCACTTAACTAGAACTTTGGGACCTTAGCTGACGGTCTGGGTTGTTTCCCTTTTCACGACGGACGTTAGCACCCGCCGTGTGTCTCCCACGCTGACACTTCCAGGTATTCGGAGTTTGCATCGGTTTGGTAAGTCGGGATGACCCCCTAGCCGAAACAGTGCTCTACCCCCTGGAGTGATACGTGAGGCGCTACCTAAATAGCTTTCGAGGAGAACCAGCTATCTCCGAGCTTGATTAGCCTTTCACTCCGATCCACAGGTCATCCGCTAACTTTTCAACGGTAGTCGGTTCGGTCCTCCAGTCAGTGTTACCTAACCTTCAACCTGCCCATGGATAGATCGCCCGGTTTCGGGTCTATACCCAGCGACTAAACGCCCTATTAAGACTCGCTTTCGCTACGCCTCCCCTATACGGTTAAGCTCGCCACTGAATATAAGTCGCTGACCCATTATACAAAAGGTACGCAGTCACCTAACAAAGTAGGCTCCCACTGCTTGTACGCATACGGTTTCAGGTTCTATTTCACTCCCCTCTCCGGGGTTCTTTTCGCCTTTCCCTCACGGTACTGGTTCACTATCGGTCAGTCAGTAGTATTTAGCCTTGGAGGATGGTCCCCCCATATTCAGACAAAGTTTCACGTGCTCCGTCCTACTCGATTTCACTTCCTGGACCCTTTCGCGTACGGGGCTATCACCCACTATGGCCGCACTTTCCAGAGCGTTCCGCTAAAATCCAAGAAGCTTAAGGGCTAGTCCCCGTTCGCTCGCCACTACTAAGGGAATCTCGGTTGATTTCTGTTCCTCAGGGTACTTAGATGTTTCAGTTCCCCTGGTTCGCCTCTTGCACCTATGGATTCAGTACAAGATACCTAGGTTATCCTAGGTGGGTTCCCCCATTCAGAGATCTCCGGATCAAAGTCTGTTTGCCGACTCCCCGAAGCTTATCGCAGGCTACCACGTCTTTCATCGCCTCTGACTGCCAAGGCATCCACCGTATGCGCTTCTTCACTTGACCATATAACCCCAAGCAATCTGCCTGCGATCATAGGGGTGAAGACGACATTCGCCGAAAATTCGCGCTTGAACTCGCAAATTTTGCCTTGAATTATTGAGTGCAGTGAAACACCCAATAAGTCACTTCTATCACATACCCGAATTTTTAAAGAACGATTCTGAAACAAAGTTCAGAATTCAATATCCAACCACGGATATTCAATTCTGAGCTCTTGGTCTGCCTAACTGAGAGTGGTGGAGCCAAGGAGGATCGAACTCCTGACCTCCTGCGTGCAAAGCAGGCGCTCTCCCAGCTGAGCTATGGCCCCAATGTCAACCGGTCATTCGACCCCGCGACAATTGGTGGGTCTGGGCAGATTCGAACTGCCGACCTCACCCTTATCAGGGGTGCGCTCTAACCAACTGAGCTACAGACCCAATCGCCTTCGCAATTGAATCAAGCAATTCGTGTGGGAACTTATGAAGAAGCTGATGTCTTCGATTAAGGAGGTGATCCAGCCGCAGGTTCCCCTACGGCTACCTTGTTACGACTTCACCCCAGTCATGAATCACTCCGTGGTAACCGTCCCCCTTGCGGTTAGACTAGCTACTTCTGGAGCAACCCACTCCCATGGTGTGACGGGCGGTGTGTACAAGGCCCGGGAACGTATTCACCGTGACATTCTGATTCACGATTACTAGCGATTCCGACTTCACGCAGTCGAGTTGCAGACTGCGATCCGGACTACGATCGGTTTTATGGGATTAGCTCCACCTCGCGGCTTGGCAACCCTTTGTACCGACCATTGTAGCACGTGTGTAGCCCTGGCCGTAAGGGCCATGATGACTTGACGTCATCCCCACCTTCCTCCGGTTTGTCACCGGCAGTCTCCTTAGAGTGCCCACCCGAGGTGCTGGTAACTAAGGACAAGGGTTGCGCTCGTTACGGGACTTAACCCAACATCTCACGACACGAGCTGACGACAGCCATGCAGCACCTGTGTCTGAGTTCCCGAAGGCACCAATCCATCTCTGGAAAGTTCTCAGCATGTCAAGGCCAGGTAAGGTTCTTCGCGTTGCTTCGAATTAAACCACATGCTCCACCGCTTGTGCGGGCCCCCGTCAATTCATTTGAGTTTTAACCTTGCGGCCGTACTCCCCAGGCGGTCGACTTATCGCGTTAGCTGCGCCACTAAGATCTCAAGGATCCCAACGGCTAGTCGACATCGTTTACGGCGTGGACTACCAGGGTATCTAATCCTGTTTGCTCCCCACGCTTTCGCACCTCAGTGTCAGTATCAGTCCAGGTGGTCGCCTTCGCCACTGGTGTTCCTTCCTATATCTACGCATTTCACCGCTACACAGGAAATTCCACCACCCTCTACCGTACTCTAGCTCAGTAGTTTTGGAGGCAGTTCCCAGGTTGAGCCCGGGGATTTCACCTCCAACTTGCTGAACCACCTACGCGCGCTTTACGCCCAGTAATTCCGATTAACGCTTGCACCCTTCGTATTACCGCGGCTGCTGGCACGAAGTTAGCCGGTGCTTATTCTGTTGGTAACGTCAAAACAACCAGGTATTAACTAGCTGCCCTTCCTCCCAACTTAAAGTGCTTTACAATCCGAAGACCTTCTTCACACACGCGGCATGGCTGGATCAGGCTTTCGCCCATTGTCCAATATTCCCCACTGCTGCCTCCCGTAGGAGTCTGGACCGTGTCTCAGTTCCAGTGTGACTGATCATCCTCTCAGACCAGTTACGGATCGTCGCCTTGGTGAGCCTTTACCCCACCAACTAGCTAATCCGACCTAGGCTCATCTGATAGCGTGAGGTCCGAAGATCCCCCACTTTCTCCCGTAGGACGTATGCGGTATTAGCGTCCGTTTCCGAACGTTATCCCCCACTACCAGGCAGATTCCTAGGCATTACTCACCCGTCCGCCGCTCGCCGGCATCCCGAAGGACCCGCTGCCGCTCGACTTGCATGTGTTAGGCCTGCCGCCAGCGTTCAATCTGAGCCATGATCAAACTCTTCAGTTCAATACTGCTTGGGTTTTGAGAAAACCCTAAACTTGGCTCAGCAATCGCAAATAAACTCTCGAATTCACGAGTGTTACTTGTGATGCTGATAATCAGTCGACTATCAGTCTTACCTCACAAGCACCCACACGAATTGCTTGATTCAGTTGTTAAAGAGCGTTTCGATCAAGTCTTTCGTCTCAACCGAGGCCGCGCATTCTACGCTAGCCATTCTTGCTGTCAAGCTGTTTTTCGAAATTTTCGTTTCTACTCAACCGCTTGCGTTTTGAGTCATTTCTTATCCAGGAACAACCCAACAGTGCCTTTCGGCGACCGCAGAAAGTTCATCTTTCGATGGCTTTCACTAATAGGCAAAGCCCCGGCATGCGCTGTGCATACCGGGGCTTTGGGATAGAAGCTTGACGATGACCTACTCTCACATGGAGAAGCTCCACACTACCATCGGCGATGCGTCGTTTCACTGCTGAGTTCGGGATGGGATCAGGTGGTTCCAACGCTCTATGGTCGTCAAGCAATTCGGTTGGGGCATCGTCTGGGACGCTACCCCGAATCAGGTATGTGACAGTCTGGCTTTGCGGTTCAGGCCAATTTTCGGTCTGTCGACTTCACCAGTCGCACCCACAATCACCAGATTGTTTGGGTGTTATATGGTCAAGCCTCACGGGCAATTAGTATTGGTTAGCTCAACGCCTCACAGCGCTTACACACCCAACCTATCAACGTCGTAGTCTTCGACGGCCCTTTAGGGGATTCAAGATCCCAGTGAGATCTCATCTTGAGGCGAGTTTCCCGCTTAGATGCTTTCAGCGGTTATCTCTTCCGAACATAGCTACCCGGCAATGCCACTGGCGTGACAACCGGAACACCAGAGGTTCGTCCACTCCGGTCCTCTCGTACTAGGAGCAGCCCCTCTCAAATCTCAAACGTCCACGGCAGATAGGGACCGAACTGTCTCACGACGTTCTAAACCCAGCTCGCGTACCACTTTAAATGGCGAACAGCCATACCCTTGGGACCGGCTTCAGCCCCAGGATGTGATGAGCCGACATCGAGGTGCCAAACACCGCCGTCGATATGAACTCTTGGGCGGTATCAGCCTGTTATCCCCGGAGTACCTTTTATCCGTTGAGCGATGGCCCTTCCATACAGAACCACCGGATCACTAAGACCTACTTTCGTACCTGCTCGACGTGTCTGTCTCGCAGTCAAGCGCGCTTTTGCCTTTATACTCTGCGACCGATTTCCGACCGGTCTGAGCGCACCTTCGTACTCCTCCGTTACTCTTTAGGAGGAGACCGCCCCAGTCAAACTGCCCACCATACACTGTCCTCGATCCGGATGACGGACCAGAGTTAGAACCTCAAGCATGCCAGGGTGGTATTTCAAGGATGGCTCCACGAGAACTGGCGTCCTCGCTTCAAAGCCTCCCACCTATCCTACACAAGCAGGCTCAAAGTCCAGTGCAAAGCTACAGTAAAGGTTCACGGGGTCTTTCCGTCTAGCCGCGGATACACTGCATCTTCACAGCGATTTCAATTTCACTGAGTCTCGGGTGGAGACAGCGCCGCCATCGTTACGCCATTCGTGCAGGTCGGAACTTACCCGACAAGGAATTTCGCTACCTTAGGACCGTTATAGTTACGGCCGCCGTTTACCGGGGCTTCGATCAAGAGCTTCGCTTGCGCTAACCCCATCAATTAACCTTCCGGCACCGGGCAGGCGTCACACCCTATACGTCCACTTTCGTGTTTGCAGAGTGCTGTGTTTTTAATAAACAGTCGCAGCGGCCTGGTATCTTCGACCGGCATGGGCTTACCGAGTAAATCGTTCACCCTCACCGGCGCACCTTCTCCCGAAGTTACGGTGCCATTTTGCCTAGTTCCTTCACCCGAGTTCTCTCAAGCGCCTTGGTATTCTCTACCCAACCACCTGTGTCGGTTTGGGGTACGGTTCCTAGTTACCTGAAGCTTAGAAGCTTTTCCTGGAAGCATGGCATCAACCACTTCGTGTTCTAGAAGAACACTCGTCATCAGCTCTCGGCCTTGAACACCCGGATTTGCCTAAGTGTTCGGCCTACCACCTTAAACTTGGACAACCAACGCCAAGCTGGCCTAGCCTTCTCCGTCCCTCCATCGCAGTAACTAGAAGTGCGGGAATATTAACCCGCTTCCCATCGACTACGCATTTCTGCCTCGCCTTAGGGGCCGACTCACCCTGCGTCGATTAACGTTGCGCAGGAACCCTTGGTCTTTCGGCGTGCGAGTTTTTCACTCGCATTGTCGTTACTCATGTCAGCATTCGCACTTCTGATACCTCCAGCAAGCTTCTCAACTCACCTTCACAGGCTTACAGAACGCTCCTCTACCGCTCGTCTTACGACGAACCCGTAGCTTCGGTGTCTAGTTTGAGCCCCGTTACATCTTCCGCGCAGGCCGACTCGACTAGTGAGCTATTACGCTTTCTTTAAAGGATGGCTGCTTCTAAGCCAACCTCCTAGCTGTCTAAGCCTTCCCACATCGTTTCCCACTTAACTAGAACTTTGGGACCTTAGCTGACGGTCTGGGTTGTTTCCCTTTTCACGACGGACGTTAGCACCCGCCGTGTGTCTCCCACGCTGACACTTCCAGGTATTCGGAGTTTGCATCGGTTTGGTAAGTCGGGATGACCCCCTAGCCGAAACAGTGCTCTACCCCCTGGAGTGATACGTGAGGCGCTACCTAAATAGCTTTCGAGGAGAACCAGCTATCTCCGAGCTTGATTAGCCTTTCACTCCGATCCACAGGTCATCCGCTAACTTTTCAACGGTAGTCGGTTCGGTCCTCCAGTCAGTGTTACCTAACCTTCAACCTGCCCATGGATAGATCGCCCGGTTTCGGGTCTATACCCAGCGACTAAACGCCCTATTAAGACTCGCTTTCGCTACGCCTCCCCTATACGGTTAAGCTCGCCACTGAATATAAGTCGCTGACCCATTATACAAAAGGTACGCAGTCACCTAACAAAGTAGGCTCCCACTGCTTGTACGCATACGGTTTCAGGTTCTATTTCACTCCCCTCTCCGGGGTTCTTTTCGCCTTTCCCTCACGGTACTGGTTCACTATCGGTCAGTCAGTAGTATTTAGCCTTGGAGGATGGTCCCCCCATATTCAGACAAAGTTTCACGTGCTCCGTCCTACTCGATTTCACTTCCTGGACCCTTTCGCGTACGGGGCTATCACCCACTATGGCCGCACTTTCCAGAGCGTTCCGCTAAAATCCAAGAAGCTTAAGGGCTAGTCCCCGTTCGCTCGCCACTACTAAGGGAATCTCGGTTGATTTCTGTTCCTCAGGGTACTTAGATGTTTCAGTTCCCCTGGTTCGCCTCTTGCACCTATGGATTCAGTACAAGATACCTAGGTTATCCTAGGTGGGTTCCCCCATTCAGAGATCTCCGGATCAAAGTCTGTTTGCCGACTCCCCGAAGCTTATCGCAGGCTACCACGTCTTTCATCGCCTCTGACTGCCAAGGCATCCACCGTATGCGCTTCTTCACTTGACCATATAACCCCAAGCAATCTGCCTGCGATCATAGGGGTGAAGACGACATTCGCCGAAAATTCGCGCTTGAACTCGCAAATTTTGCCTTGAATTATTGAGTGCAGTGAAACACCCAATAAGTCACTTCTATCACATACCCGAATTTTTAAAGAACGATTCTGAAACAAAGTTCAGAATTCAATATCCAACCACGGATATTCAATTCTGAGCTCTTGGTCTGCCTAACTGAGAGTGGTGGAGCCAAGGAGGATCGAACTCCTGACCTCCTGCGTGCAAAGCAGGCGCTCTCCCAGCTGAGCTATGGCCCCAATGTCAACCGGTCATTCGACCCCGCGACAATTGGTGGGTCTGGGCAGATTCGAACTGCCGACCTCACCCTTATCAGGGGTGCGCTCTAACCAACTGAGCTACAGACCCAATCGCCTTCGCAATTGAATCAAGCAATTCGTGTGGGAACTTATGAAGAAGCTGATGTCTTCGATTAAGGAGGTGATCCAGCCGCAGGTTCCCCTACGGCTACCTTGTTACGACTTCACCCCAGTCATGAATCACTCCGTGGTAACCGTCCCCCTTGCGGTTAGACTAGCTACTTCTGGAGCAACCCACTCCCATGGTGTGACGGGCGGTGTGTACAAGGCCCGGGAACGTATTCACCGTGACATTCTGATTCACGATTACTAGCGATTCCGACTTCACGCAGTCGAGTTGCAGACTGCGATCCGGACTACGATCGGTTTTATGGGATTAGCTCCACCTCGCGGCTTGGCAACCCTTTGTACCGACCATTGTAGCACGTGTGTAGCCCTGGCCGTAAGGGCCATGATGACTTGACGTCATCCCCACCTTCCTCCGGTTTGTCACCGGCAGTCTCCTTAGAGTGCCCACCCGAGGTGCTGGTAACTAAGGACAAGGGTTGCGCTCGTTACGGGACTTAACCCAACATCTCACGACACGAGCTGACGACAGCCATGCAGCACCTGTGTCTGAGTTCCCGAAGGCACCAATCCATCTCTGGAAAGTTCTCAGCATGTCAAGGCCAGGTAAGGTTCTTCGCGTTGCTTCGAATTAAACCACATGCTCCACCGCTTGTGCGGGCCCCCGTCAATTCATTTGAGTTTTAACCTTGCGGCCGTACTCCCCAGGCGGTCGACTTATCGCGTTAGCTGCGCCACTAAGATCTCAAGGATCCCAACGGCTAGTCGACATCGTTTACGGCGTGGACTACCAGGGTATCTAATCCTGTTTGCTCCCCACGCTTTCGCACCTCAGTGTCAGTATCAGTCCAGGTGGTCGCCTTCGCCACTGGTGTTCCTTCCTATATCTACGCATTTCACCGCTACACAGGAAATTCCACCACCCTCTACCGTACTCTAGCTCAGTAGTTTTGGAGGCAGTTCCCAGGTTGAGCCCGGGGATTTCACCTCCAACTTGCTGAACCACCTACGCGCGCTTTACGCCCAGTAATTCCGATTAACGCTTGCACCCTTCGTATTACCGCGGCTGCTGGCACGAAGTTAGCCGGTGCTTATTCTGTTGGTAACGTCAAAACAACCAGGTATTAACTAGCTGCCCTTCCTCCCAACTTAAAGTGCTTTACAATCCGAAGACCTTCTTCACACACGCGGCATGGCTGGATCAGGCTTTCGCCCATTGTCCAATATTCCCCACTGCTGCCTCCCGTAGGAGTCTGGACCGTGTCTCAGTTCCAGTGTGACTGATCATCCTCTCAGACCAGTTACGGATCGTCGCCTTGGTGAGCCTTTACCCCACCAACTAGCTAATCCGACCTAGGCTCATCTGATAGCGTGAGGTCCGAAGATCCCCCACTTTCTCCCGTAGGACGTATGCGGTATTAGCGTCCGTTTCCGAACGTTATCCCCCACTACCAGGCAGATTCCTAGGCATTACTCACCCGTCCGCCGCTCGCCGGCATCCCGAAGGACCCGCTGCCGCTCGACTTGCATGTGTTAGGCCTGCCGCCAGCGTTCAATCTGAGCCATGATCAAACTCTTCAGTTCAATACTGCTTGGGTTTTGAGAAAACCCTAAACTTGGCTCAGCAATCGCAAATAAACTCTCGAATTCACGAGTGTTACTTGTGATGCTGATAATCAGTCGACTATCAGTCTTACCTCACAAGCACCCACACGAATTGCTTGATTCAGTTGTTAAAGAGCGTTTCGATCAAGTCTTTCGTCTCAACCGAGGCCGCGCATTCTACGCTAGCCATTCTTGCTGTCAAGCTGTTTTTCGAAATTTTCGTTTCTACTCAACCGCTTGCGCTTCCGATCCGATTCACTCTTCTCGTCAGCGGGAGGCGCATTCTACAGCGTTACAACTTGCTGTCAACACCTCCGATTCAGCTTCATTCGCCAGCGGCGAACTTTTCGAAGCGGAACCTTCCAGTACACCCGCCAAACACTTAACTCATTGATCTACAAGGAGTTTTGCTTGACGACTGCGCCGGAAGTGGGGCGCATTATAGGGATGCAGAATCTGCCGTCAACACTAAATTGAAACTTTTTTGTCATCCCGCCTGAACAGCGCGAACCCCCTGGGCAGGTAACGCTCCACGATTGGAACTCGCAACAGAAGTAGCCCAATACCTGTAACGGCATAGCCGGACCATTCAGCCATGTCTGCCCGCACAACCCAAAGCATATGAAGTAAAGCGATCGCCAGGATGGCATACACCAGCCGATGCAATTGCTTCCAGCGCTTACCCAGGCGCCGGACGCTGAACCGATTCGAAGTTACCGCCAGGGCCAGCAACCCACAGAACCCCAGAGCACCTACGAATATGTAGGGACGCTTGCCCAGGTCAATCAGTAATTGCTGCATGTCCAGGCCCAGCAGAAAAACAGCGTACGCGCTGATATGCAGCATTACATAAGTGAAGCACCAGAGCCCTACTTGCCTGCGCACCGCAATCCACCCGCCCCAACCGGTCAGCTTCTGCAGCGGAGTCATGGACAAGGTGATGAGCAGCAACCAGAGCGCCCCCAGCCCCAGACGATCCACCAGAACCTTGCCCGGGTCCGGCCCGAGGGCAAATATCCAGGCTTGATAGAGCCACAGACCGACCGGGATCGGCGCCACGAGAAAGACGAACAGTCTCCAGAGTCTGAACCGCATCAGTAGTACTTCCTCAGATCCAGCCCGGTATAGAGGCTGGCCACTTCGTCATAGCCATTGAACATACGCGTCGGCACGATATTCGGACTGAACAGGCCACTGGGGAGGCGTCGTTCATGGGCCTGGCTCCAGCGGGGATGATCCACCTCAGGATTGACGTTCGAAAAGAAGCCATATTCCTCAGGTGCGATGGATTGCCATGTCGTAGGCGGTTGTTCACTGACCAGGCTGATACGCACGATGGACTTGATGCCCTTGAATCCATACTTCCAGGGCACCACCAGACGTAACGGCGCTCCGTTCTGGTTCGGTAGCACGCGACCATACATCCCCACAGCAAGAATCGTCAGCGGATGCATGGCCTCGTCCAGCCTGAGCCCTTCCACATAAGGCCAATCAATCAGGGAGAAACCAGACCGCACGCCAGCCATCTCCTCTGGAGCAAGACGAGTCTCGAAGCTGACGTACTTGGCTTTGCTCGTGGGCTCGACCCGCTTGAGCAACTCAGCCAAGGGGAAGCCCAGCCAGGGAATGACCATGGACCAGGCCTCGACGCAACGCAGCCTGTAGATGCGCTCTTCCAGCCCGTGGGGCCCGACCAGGTCCTCTATTGAGTAAGTACCCGGCTTGGCCACTTCACCATCGACTCGCACGGTCCAGGGTTCGACCTGCATCTTCTCCGCATAGCGCGCCGGGTCCCCTTTGTTGGTCCCGAACTCGTAGAAGTTGTTGTAGTGGGTCGCATCCTGAAACGGGGTGATCGACTCGTTCCCCGGCGTAACCGCCTGCCATCGGGTACTGGCGAGCTTCTCACTGAACCACGCGGGTGCCGGCGCTGGCTCGACATCCGGATAGGCCGACGCATCCTGGGCCTGACCAGGCAACGCAGCCACGGCCGCCAGGGTGCCGGCCGCACCGAGCAGTTGGCGACGGGAGAGGTAGATGGACTCGGGAGTGACTTCGCTCTCGCGGCACGCAGAGGAAGGGGGAATCTGGATCAGCATGGCGGCTCCGCAACTTGGGCAGGGATGCCCAGTAGACTGCGGAGCCGCGAGGAAATTACATCACTCGACCTGTTTGCGGCGACGCAGCTGGAGCAAGTATTGCACCGGGCCGGAAGCGGCGTAAGCCAGGAAGATCAGCAGAAGGATGCGCGGCGGGTCGCTGAACACCACGGCAAAGACCAGCACGACCACGAGAATGGCCACGAAGGGCACGCGCCCCTTCAGATCCAGATCCTTGAAGCTGTAGAACTTGATATTACTGACCATCAGCATGCCGGCCAGGGCGACCAGCAGGGCAACGATGAACGACATGTTCGAGCCCTTGATACCGAAGTCGCTGAACGCCCAGACGGTACCGGCCACTACGCCTGCGGCAGCCGGACTGGCAAGGCCGATGAAGTAGCGCTTGTCCACCTTGCCGATCTGGGTATTGAAACGCGCCAGACGCAGTGCGGCGCCTGCGACATAGATGAAGGCGACGGTCAGACCTACGCTGCCCAAGCCACTCAAGGCCCATTCGAAAGCCAGCAGGGCCGGCGCAACGCCAAAGGCGACCATGTCCGACAGCGAGTCGTACTCGGCACCGAAAGCGCTTTGGGTATTGGTGAGTCGAGCAACGCGGCCGTCGAGGCTATCCAGCACCATGGCAACGAAAACGGTAGCGGCGGCCACCGAGAAGTTGCCGTTCATGGCATTGACGATGGCATAGAAGCCGGCAAACAGATTAGCGGTGGTGAAGAGGTTGGGCAGCAGGTAGATGCCGCGGTGGCGAACCTTGCGCCCATCGGCGTCCTGGCCTTCCTCGACATGCTCGTCGATAGGCAACAGGCTCTCGCCCTCGGTGGGCTGATTCGGCTCTTCGGGACGGTCACTCATGAACAACATCCTTGCAACGAATACGATTTGTGGTGGGCGACACGCGGGATGCAGCGCCCGGCAGACAGGCTTTATACCAGAACCCTGCCGCCATAACGAAAGAACGCGGCCGGGGCCGCGTTCTTTCTGGATCGGAAAAGACCTTAGTTCTTGGTCTTGTCGACGATCTTGTTGGCGGAGATCCACGGCATCATCGCACGCAGACGCTCACCAACCTGCTCGATCGGGTGAGCAGCGTTGTTGCGGCGGTAGGCGGTCATCGAAGCGTAGTTCGAGGCACCTTCCTGGATGAACATCTTGGCGTACTCGCCGTCCTGGATGCGCTTCAGAGCGTTGCGCATGGCCTGACGGGATTCGGCGTTGATGACCTCCGGACCGGTTACGTACTCACCGTACTCGGCGTTGTTGGAGATCGAGTAGTTCATGTTGGCGATGCCGCCTTCGTACATCAGGTCGACGATCAGCTTCAGCTCGTGCAGGCACTCGAAGTAGGCCATTTCCG
This sequence comes from Pseudomonas lalkuanensis, assembly GCF_008807375.1. NCBI lineage: Bacteria > Pseudomonadati > Pseudomonadota > Gammaproteobacteria > Pseudomonadales > Pseudomonadaceae > Metapseudomonas > Metapseudomonas lalkuanensis. Next base: position 5,060,718 of record NZ_CP043311.1, read on the forward strand.
GCGCGTAGCCGGCTTCGACCAGGGTTTCGAAACCGGCTTTCACCAGCTCGACGCAACCACCGCACAGAACAGCCTGCTCACCGAACAGGTCGGTTTCAGTCTCGTCCTTGAAGGTGGTTTCGATGATGCCGGTACGGCCGCCGCCCACGCCGCAGGCGTAGGACAGGGCTACGTTCTTGGCGTTGCCGGAAGCGTCCTGGTAAACGGCTACCAGGTCCGGAATGCCGCCGCCCTTGACGAACTCGGAACGTACGGTGTGGCCCGGGGCTTTCGGCGCGATCATGATCACGTCGAGGTCAGCGCGCGGTACGACCTGGTTGTAGTGGATGGCGAAGCCGTGGGCGAAGGCCAGGGTGGCCCCCTTCTTCAGGTTCGGTTCGACTTCTTCCTTGTACAGCTTGGACTGGAACTCGTCCGGAGTCAGGATCATCACCAGGTCAGCAGCGGCAACGGCTTCCGGCACGCTCTTGACGGTCAGGCCATGGGCCTGGGCCTTGGCGACGGTGGCGGAACCCGGACGCAGGCCAACGGTCACGTCCACACCGGAATCTTTCAGGTTGCACGCGTGGGCGTGGCCCTGGGAACCGTAACCGATGATGGCAACTTTCTTGCCCTGGATGATCGAGAGGTCACAGTCTTTGTCGTAATAAACTTTCATGTTCCTGACTCTTTTATAACGAAAGGGATGGGGTGCGCGCACCGCGACAAGGGCACATTAAGCGATCTGATCCATTGCGTAAAATGATATATTCGCAACGCAATGTGCCGATATGAGAAACGCTCGTGGACAGCCACTCCCTCAAGCTCTTTCTATCCCTGGCAGACAACCTGCACTTCGGCAAAACCAGCCGCGAGCAGCATGTCAGCCCCTCAGCGCTCAGTCGCAGCATCAAGCAACTCGAGGACGAACTCGGCGCACCACTGTTCGTGCGTGACAGTCGCTCGGTTCAGCTGACCCGTGAGGGGCAGCAGTTCCGCGAATACGCGAGCGAGGCCATGAGCGGCTGGCATGCGATCCGCCAACGACTCATGCAGGACCAATTGGACCTGCACGGCGAACTCTCCCTGTATTGCTCGGTGACGGCGAGCTACAGCTTCCTCTACGACATCCTGAGCAGCTTCCGCCTGGACTACCCCCGCATCGAAATGAAGCTGCACACCGGCGACCCCGCAAAGGCCGTCGAACGAGTGCAGCAAGGGCTGGAGGATCTTGCCATCGGCGCCCGGCCCGACAACCTGCCAGCCGGCGTCGAATTCCAGTCGATTACCCGCTCTGAGCTGCGCTTCATCGGCCCACAGTCACCTCAACTGCTGACTGAAGAGCAACGGAGGCAGCCTACGGCGCAGAGCTGGAAGGACGTGCCGATGATTCTCTCGGAAGAAGGCCTGGCCCGGACCCGGACCGACCGCTGGCTGAAAAGCCACGGCATCAAGCCCCGCATCTATGCCCAGGTGAGCGGCAACGAGGCCATCGTCAGCATGGTGAGCCTGGGGTTCGGTATCGGCGTGGTTCCGCAGATCGTGCTCGACAACAGCCCGCTGACCGCACGCATCCGCATCTACGATATCCAGCCGCCATTGGCCGCCTACGACATCGGCCTGTTCGCCCTGGAAAAACGCCTCAAGGACCCACTGATCGCAGCCTTCTGGAATCGCCGCCAGTAAGATCCGGGCGAAAAAAACCCCGCACCGGGCGGGGTTTTTCATGACAGCGATCAGATCGTCAGCACTTTGTCGCCACGGGATATCCCGGTGACGCCACTGCGCACGGTTTCCAGGATCGAACTGGTGCCGATGGCCTGGATGAAGCTGTCCAGCTTGTCACTGGTACCCGCCAGTTGGATCGTGTAGACGCTGGAGGTCACGTCGACGATCTGGCCACGGAAGATGTCGGTGGTGCGCTTGACCTCGGCGCGCTGGGCGCCGGTGGCCTTCACCTTGACCAGCATCAGTTCACGCTCGATATGAGCGCTTTCCGACAGGTTCACCAGCTTCACCACTTCGATCAGCTTGTTGAGGTTCTTGGTGATCTGCTCGATCACTTCATCGTGGCCGACGGTGGTCAGCGTCAGACGCGACAGGGTCGGGTCCTCGGTCGGAGCAACGGTCAGGCTTTCGATGTTGTAGTTGCGCTGGGAGAACAGACCAACGACGCGGGACAGGGCGCCCGGCTCGTTTTCCAGCAGCAGGGAAATAATGTGTCGCATGTTCAGGTCCGCTCCGTCTTGCTCAGCCACATGTCGCGCATGGCGCCATCCCGAATCTGCATCGGGTAGACGTGTTCGCTGGAGTCGACCTGGATATCGAGGAACACCAGGCGATTTTTCAGCGAGAACGCCTCTTCCATCTTCACCTTCAGATCCTTCGGATCAGTCACGCGAATGCCGACGTGGCCATAGGCTTCGGCCAGCTTGACGAAATCAGGCAGCGATTCCATGTAGGAGTGCGAGTAACGGCTGTTGTACTGCATGTCCTGCCATTGGCGGACCATGCCGAGCGCACCGTTGTTCAGGTTGACGATCTTCACCGGCAGGTCGTATTGCAGGCAGGTGGACAGCTCCTGGATGTTCATCTGGATGCTGCCTTCGCCAGTCACGCAAGCGACGTCGGCTTCCGGGAAGCTCAGTTTGATGCCCATCGCCGCCGGGAAACCGAAGCCCATGGTGCCCAGGCCACCGGAGTTGATCCAGCGATTGGGCTTGTTGAAGCGGTAGTACTGCGCCGCGAACATCTGGTGCTGGCCCACGTCGGAGGTGATGTAGGCATCGCCCTTGGTCACTTCCCAGAGGGTCTCGATCACGCTCTGCGGCTTGATGATGCTGCCGTCGCCCTTGTCGTAGGGGAACAGGTTGCCACCGGCGCGCCATTCATCGATCTGCTTCCACCAGGCCGCGACGGTTTCCTTGTTCAGGGTCTCGCCGATTTCCTTGAGGATGGCGACCATTTCGGACAGCACGCTGTCCACCGGGCCAACGATCGGGATGTCGGCCTTGATGGTCTTGGAGATCGACGCGGGGTCGATGTCGATGTGAATGATCTTCGCGTTCGGGCAGAACTTGGCGGCACCGTTGATGACGCGGTCATCGAAGCGCGCGCCAACGGCCAGGATCACATCGCAATGGTGCATCGCCAGGTTGGCGGTGTAGCTGCCGTGCATGCCGAGCATGCCGACGAACTGGCGGTCGGTACCCGGGAACGCGCCAAGGCCCATCAGGGTGTTGGTCACCGGCAGGTTGAGCATCTTGGCCAGCTCGGTGAGCTGCTCGGATGCGTTGCCCATGATCACGCCACCGCCGGAGTACATGATCGGACGCTTGGCGGCCAGCAGCATCTCGGCAGCCTTGCGGATCTGGCCGGAGTGGCCACGGACCGCGGGGCTGTAGGAGCGCAGCTTGACCTTCTTCGGGTAGCTGTATTCGAACTTCTGGGTCGGGTCGCCCATGTCCTTCGGAATGTCGACGACAACCGGGCCGGGGCGGCCGGACTGGGCGATGTAGAACGCCTTCTTGATCACCTCGGGGATTTCCGAGGGATGCTTGATGATGAAGCTGTGCTTCACGATCGGGCGGGAGATACCGACCATGTCGGTTTCCTGGAAGGCATCGGTGCCGACCATGTTGCTCGGCACCTGGCCGGACAGGATCACCATCGGGATGGAGTCCATGTAGGCGGTGGCGATGCCGGTGATGGCGTTGGTCGCGCCGGGGCCGGAAGTCACCAGCACCACACCAGGCTTGCCGGTGGCGCGGGCGTAGCCGTCGGCCATGTGGGTAGCAGCCTGCTCATGACGGACCAGGATGTGGGTCACATCGTTTTCTTTGAACAGGGCATCGTAGATGTGCAGGAGGGCACCACCCGGGTACCCATAGATGTACTTAACGCCTTCGTCACGCAGCGAACGGACGACCATTTCAGCGCCAGATAAGAGCTCCACGTTTTTCACCTCTAGAACGCCAGATAACCGCCCGCGACCGGACGGCCTGAATAGGTTTGCCTGCAATCAGCGCGTGAGCGACTGGTGGTCGCCGACTACGTCAGCTACTGACTGAACAAGCATCGGGTCGGCCCCTGAGAGTTGTTGCGGGGCTTTCCCACCCAGCGCGAGGTAACGCGTTGCGGGTGTTACAGGTCGGCGCGGGTGTGCACCTCATCGACTACTACAGCTTCCGACTTGCGGCCGGCCCACTGGAATAGCGAACCCTGGATTCTTCGGATTAGCACGAGACAAGTCAAGTAATCCGTTGCGGAATCTTGCATGGATTGCTGTGACGCGACGCAGAATCAGGGTCGACCGCTTTTGGTTATAGTTAACCGAGGATTCACCGCCACTTGAAGGAAACAGCATGCATCGCATGATTTTCGCCGGCAGCCTGTTGCTGGCACTGGCCACGACTGCCATGGCCGGCCAAGTCTACAAATGGGTCGATGCCCAGGGCGTCACCCACTTCGGCGCACAACCGCCGGATGGCCAGGAAGCCACGAGCGTGAATACCTCCATACCGAAGCCGCGCCCCAGCCTGCCGCTCCTGGACAGCGAAATCGAACAGCAGCAGGCGCAGCAACCAGCGAGCAAGCCGGTAGGCGACCAGAAGTCCATCGACGAGAAAGTGAAGGCGGAAGTTGCAACCCAGGAAGCGGAACGTCGCAAGTACTGCGACACCATCCGTACCAGCCTGGCACAACTGCAGAACAACCCGCGGCTGCGCGCAGAAGTGAACGGGGAAGTGCGTCGCCTGAGTGAAGAAGAGCGGCAATCCCGGATCAAGGATGCCGAAAAGGCGATCAGCGAGAACTGCAACTGAGGCGTCGCCTCAGTTCGCTCCACCTATCAGCCGGTCGAATGCTCCCAGGGCGTCGAGCAGCCGGCCCACTTCGCTGAGTTGCTCCCGGTAGACCTCCTCCGCCATTGCGCGGATACCTGACGCGTGAGGCAGTTCCAGGTCGTTCTCCAGGATGACCTTCATGCGCGGCAGGAAGATCCACTGCAGCCACTGCTCGAATGCCAGGGTGTCTACGCAGAAAGGTGCCTGGCTGGCCAGGGCAGCATCACCGGGCGATACCTCATCCCACCAGCCAAGACTGCGCAGCTCCTGCTCGATCAGCAGGAGCTGGTCGGCGACGTTGACGCAACGCGGGTCCATTACAGATTGACCTTGGCTTTTTCACGAGCCAGTGCAGCACCAGAGGGATCGCCCTGGCGGTCGCGGGAACGCGCGATCAGATCCCACAGGCTGGCCTGCAGGGCCGGACGGCCACTGGAGTAGGTCAGCGCGCGGCGAGCGAATTGCTCGGCCTGGGCTGCATCGCCCTGGGCCATACGCACTTCGGCCAGACGATAGAGCACCTGTGGTTCGCGCGGCGCGATGCGCTGAGCACGCTCCAGGCTCGCTGCCGCACCATTCAGATCACCGCCACCCTGCTGTTGCTGGGCGGTGGTCAGCAGCGCCAGGACCGGACCATCGAGTTGCTCGTCAGCCGCCAGGCCGCCCGCATTGTTCGGGATGCCGCTCGGAGCGCTAGGTGTCGGCGCGCTGTAGCTGGGAACGCTGTAATTGCTGGAACCATAGCTGGGTGCGCTGGGGGCTGTGGCAGCCGGACCTCCGGTAATGGGGCCAGGGGTAATCCCGCCGCTGGTGATGCTGCCGCTGATAGGCGCACTGGATGCCGGTGCAGCGATGGGCGCGCCGGAGCTGGCGCCCGGCACCATCACCACCACGCCGGAATCTTCGGGAATGCTGCGCGGCGCGGCAGGCGCCGGACTATGGCCACCGCGGTTGGAACCGCCCTGCTCAAGTTCGGACAAGGGCGCGCCGGAATCGACCACGGGAATGGCGCCCCGCTGCGGGGTGGCGCAACCGGCCAGCAGAGCGGCTGCCGCAAGAGCGGGAATCCAGGCTTTACTCACGTTTCATCCTCTCGGTTCATTGCATCCAACCGCGAACCCAGTCCATCACCGAATCCACGGGGGCTCCCAGGCCGCAAGGCGCGCCAGGGACGGGTTCGCTGCCACGAATGTAGGGCATCTGGACCGCACCGGGGCAGCTCGGGTCGGATCCCTGGCCACTGTGCGGGTCAATCCATGCTTGCACCACGTTGTCCGGCATCGGCATGTCCAGCGGCAGAGGGTCAGCCTTGCGCATGAAGCTGGTCCAGACCTGCAGCGCACCGGTTGCCCCGGTCAGCGGCGTCTTGCCGTTATCATCGCGCCCCAGCCAGACCACCGCCAGCAGATCCTGGCTGAAGCCGGCAAACCAGCTGTCCCGCGAATCGTTGGTGGTACCGGTCTTGCCCGCCAGGGTCAGGGACGAGGGCAACTGACTGTACACCGACCGCGCAGTACCTTCGCGCATCACTCGCTGCATCGCGTTCTGCACCAGGTAGATGGAGCCCGGATCGAAGCGTTGCTGGATCTGGAACGGGTAGCGCTTGAGCGGTTCACCCTCGGCAGTCAGCACACTTCGAATTGCCCGCAGCGGTGTGTTGAATCCGCCGTTGGCCAGGGTCTGGTACATGGTCGCCACTTCCATCGGGCTCAGCGCGCCGGCGCCCAGGAGCATCGAGGGATAAGCCGGCCACTCGCGGGAAACACCCAGTCTCTCAAGGGTTTTGAGCACATTGGGCACGCCCAGTTCCAGACCGAGCTTGGCAGTCGACAGGTTGTAGGAATTCGCCAGTCCCTGGTACAGGTAAATGGTGCCGTGGGCGCGGCGATCGTAGTTCTGCGGACGCCATACCTGGCCGTCCTGCCCTTTCACCGAGAAGGGTTCGTCTGCGACCCAACTGGTCAGGGTGTACTGGCTCGGGCGTTCCAGGGCGGTGAGGTAGACGGCCGGTTTGATCAGCGAACCGATGGGGCGAACGGCATCCACCGCACGGTTGAAGCCGGCGAAGCGCGGCTGGCGGCTGCCGATCAGCGCCTGGATTTCGCCGGTTTCAGGGTTGCTCACGACCATGGCGGACTCCACCTGATCGACACCCTTGCGCCCTTCCAGGCGTTTCAGGGTCTCGTTCAGCGAAGTTTCTGCCTTGGACTGCAGGATCGGATCGAAACTGGTGAAGATCCGCAGGCCTTCCTCGGTCAGGTCTTCTTCGCGGTAGTCCTCGCGCAACTGGCGCTTCACCAGATCGAGGAAGGCCGGGTAGGAACTGTCCGCCAGACTGCCGCGCTTGCTCACGCCGAGGGGCTTCGCCTTGGCTGCGACCGCTTCGGCAGGCGTGATCACGCTCTGCTCGGCGAGCAGATCGATCACCAGGTTGCGGCGTTCCAGCGCACGCTCCGGGAATCGACGCGGGTTGTAGTAGGAAGGCCCCTTGACCATGCCTACCAGCAACGCAATCTGCTCCACCTTCAATTCGGCCAGGGGCTGACCGAAGAAGTACTGGCTGGCAAGGCCGAAGCCGTGAATGGCGCGCTGGCCGTCCTGACCGAGGAACACCTCGTTGAGGTACGCCTCGAGGATTTCACGCTTGTCGTAATGCAGCTCCAGCAGCACGGCCATCATGGCTTCGGTGGCCTTGCGGGAGATGCTGCGCTCGCTGGTCAGGTAGAAGTTCTTCACCAGCTGCTGGGTCAGGGTACTGCCGCCCTGGCGCAGTTCACCGGCGGTGGCGTTGACCCAGAACGCTCGGGCGATGGACTTGATGGACACACCGTGGTGATTGAAGAACTCGCGGTCTTCAGTCGCCACCAGGGTTTCCACCAGGTAGGCCGGCACCTGATCCAGCTTGATCAGCACACGGTCTTCATGATGGGCGGGATAGAGACCACCGATCAGCAGCGGTTCGAGGCGCGCGACCGCCAGGTCCGCGCCACTGGCCTGGTTCAGGCCGGCAACGAAGTCACCGGAGAAACGCACGCGCACACGCTGGGCCGGCTCGGCGCCCTCATAGAACTGGAAGCCACGGGTATTCAGCTCGACGGTACTGCCCGACACCGAAGCGGCGCCCGGACCGTTGGACAGGCTTTCACGGCGATAGCCCAGGGCGTCCAGCTCCTTCAGGAAGTCGTCCTTGGACAGTTTCAGGCCGACGAACAGCTCCAACGGACGCGCGTAGACCTTGGCCGGCACCGTCCAGCGCTTGCCGGAGAATTTCTCCTGCACCACGGCGTCGAGATAGATGGCGAAACCGGCCAGAATCACCAGGCCTACCAGGCCCAGTTTGAAAGCCCAGCCCAACCATGGGCGAAGGCTGCTGGAACGGCGTTTTGAGCGGGATTTGGGAGAGCGGGGACGTGTCATGGCGGCGCATTATACGCACTTTATCCACAGCCAACAGACACGCCCTGACGGTTTGCAGGGCGCCGCACAGAGGCGATAATGCCGGGCTTACACAGCTACCGAACAAGGAACGCCCGTGAGCCAGTCCCTGATAGCCGCCCTGCAGAATCCCGCCCTCTACCCCCATGCGGTGGAAGGGTTCCAGGTGATCGAGACGCACATCTCCTGGGTGCTGCTGACCGGCAGCTACGTATATAAGGTGAAGAAGCCCGTGAACTTCGGCTTCCTCGATTTCACCAATCTGGAAGACCGCAGGCATTTCTGCGAAGAGGAACTACGCCTCAACCAGCGCCTGACCCGCGACCTCTACCTGGAAGTCCTGCCGATCACCGGCAGCGTCGAGGCCCCACAGATCGGCGGCGAAGGCCCGGCCATCGAGTACGTGCTGAAGATGCGCCAGTTTCCCCAGGAGAACCTGCTCAGCGCCATGCAGGCCCGCGGCGAGCTGACCCCGGCGCATATCGACGCCCTCGCCGGGCAGATCGCCAGCTTCCATCTGGCCGCCCCGAAAGTGGCCGTCGAGCACCCTCTGGGTACCCCTGATGCGGTGATGATGCCGGTCCGCCAGAACTTCGAGCAGATCCGCCCGCTGCTGAGCGACAAAGCCGACCTGCAACAACTGGACGCCCTGGAAGCCTGGGCCGTGAGCAGCCACGAACGCCTCAAGCCGCTGCTGGCGCGACGCAAGCAGGAAGGCTTCATCCGTGAATGCCACGGTGACATCCACCTGGGCAACGCCACGCTGATCGACGGCGAGGTCGTGATCTTCGACTGCATAGAATTCAACGAGCCCTTCCGCTTCACCGACGTCTACGCCGATACCGCCTTCATCGCCATGGACCTGGAAGATCGCGGCCTCAAGTCCCTCTCCCGCCGCCTGGTCAGCCAGTACCTGGAGTACACCGGCGACTATGAGGGCCTGGAGCTGCTCAACTTCTACAAGGCCTATCGCGCCCTGGTCCGCGCCAAGATCGCGCTGTTCAGCCTGGCCCACCAGCCCGACGCGGTACAGAAGGCCGCCACGCTTCGCCAGTACCGCAACTACGCCGGGCTGGCGGAAAGCTACAGCGCCATCCCCTCGCCGTTCCTGGCCATTACCAGCGGCGTATCCGCCTCGGGCAAGAGCCATGTGGCGCTGCGCCTGGTGGAGGCCCTCGGCGCCATCCGCCTGCGCTCGGACGTCGAACGCAAGCGCCTGTTCGGCGAACAGCAGCAGGGCAAGGAGGGCCTGCAGAGCGGCATCTATAGCACCGATGCCAGTTCCGCCACTTACGAGCACCTGAACCAGCTGGCGCGTATTGCCCTGCACGCCGGCTTCCCCGTGGTCATCGACGCTACCTTCCTCAAGCAGGACCAGCGCACGGCCGCACGCAAGGTCGCCGAGGAGACCGGTACGCCGTTCCTGATCCTCGACTGCCACGCACCGGAAGCGGTGATTGAGTCCTGGCTGGCCCAACGCCAGGCCGAAGGCAGCGATCCGTCCGACGCCACCATGGAAGTGGTACGCGCGCAGCTGGCCAGCCGCGAACCCCTGGATGCGAACGAGCAGGCGCAAAGCAAACGCATCGATACCGATCAGGCCGCCAGCCTCGACGGCCTTGTGGAGCTCATCCGCCAGCATCTGCCGGGCGTCTGACCCTCCCGCACCGCGCCGGGCAACATCCGGCGCGGCTTCTATACTGCCGGCTGAGTCGCCTTCGCCGTGCAGCAGGCTCTTCTCCAACGATTGCCGACTTCCCGCCGGTCATTGGCACCGCAGCCCGAAAGAAGCGACCCGCCCTATCGTCAGCAGTGATCGTTATCCGTGCAGGAAGCGCACGAGGATTGAGCGATAGCACAAGGCCAGGCATCACGAATGGCCGCTACACTTATCCACAGCCCTGCCCCTCTCGCGCCCAATCCATCGCAAGGAGGCTCGATGAACGACGAACTGCAACACATGAAGAACCTGGGCAAGACTTCAGCACAGTGGCTGCACGCCGTCGGCATCCACAGTGCCTCCGACTTGCGCCGCCTCGGTGCGGTCGGCGCCTACAAGGCTGTTCGGGCAAGGGGGTTCAGGGCCTCGAAAGTGCTGCTCTACGCTATCGAGGGGGCCCTTCTGGACATTCACTGGAATGACCTGCCCCCCGGCCACAAGGCAGAGCTGAACCACCAACTGGACACTCCAGGCGCCAACAACAAGAGCTAGCTCACAACCTCCGCCAAGAGAGATTTACGAGCCAGGCGAAGCTCCCTATTGTTTCAGGGACCTTCGTGTGCGACGCCATTCCAGTCAGTTCAAGGAATTTCTGCCATGTACCTACTCGGGGAGCAACCGGCCTACGCCGACCAGCTGATCAACAGACTGCAGAGCATCCCCGGGCAGTTGCTCGACGGGCTGGAACCGAGCGGCCCCGCGCTGCGGCTGGAGCAGGTCGAGGACCTGGCGCCGATGCTGCCGGGAAACCAGTTGTTCCTGATCGAGAATGGCCTGATCCACGCCATCGTCGACGAACGCCCCCTCTTCTACCTGCAAGAAGGCGACCTGATCGGGCTGCGTCAGGGCATTGACCTGCCCTCCTGCCGCTACAGCAGCGACGAACCCATCAGCCTGCTTCCGTTCAGCCGCACTGAAGTGTTCAAGCACATCTATGGCCACGAGAAACGCCAGGAGCTGTTCATCCAGTACCTGGTAGGCCATACCGCCCTGCTATCGGATGCCGTGGCCCGACTGAAACAGCCTGACGTTCGCCCCTCCACCGGCTTCCAGCACTTCTCCGCCGGCGAAGAACTGATTCACCAGGGCGACGAAGCCGACCACGTGTTCATCATCATCGAAGGCCACGCCGAGGCTTACGTCGATGGGCAGAAGGTGGGCGACGTGCAGAAGGACGAAATCTTCGGCGCCATGGCCGTGTTCACCCGTGAGCGGCGCAGCGCCACGGTGGTGGCCAGCGAGGCCTGCACCGTGATGGTGATCCCCAAGGAGCAGTTCCTCAGCCTGATGCAGAGCAACCCGCGCATCGCCCACAGCCTCATCGAAAGCATGGCGCGCCGCATCGATCTGCTGAACAAGGAAGTCACCCAGTTGCGCCTGTCGCCCGAACGGGCCTGACCGCAGCATCAAACCCGATAAAGAAACCCCCGGCACAAAGCCGGGGGTTTCTGCTTTCAGGCATCGCGCAACAGGGCGTGAAGAAATCTCCGAATCTGCGCTTGACTCGAAAATGAGAATTGTTATTATTCTCGCAACTGGTCGCGAGATCAGCCGGTAAGCTGGGAGACCAAGCAGTCGGACTCTTCAGATTATCTCCTCATCAGGCTAATCACGGTTTTGGACCCGGCAATCTGCCGGGTCTTTTTTTTGCCCGCGATTTCTGCTCCCGAACCTCAGCGCGCCGGCGCCATCCGCTTGAGCATGTCGGCGCAGTGATCGATGGGCGGCAGCGCCGCGGTGTACCAGACGAAGTCGGCCGCGCCCCGCTCCACCGGCTTGCCCACCTCCGACAGGATCAGCACCGCGCTGCCATCAGGCTGGCCCAGGTCCGCCAGATGCAGGGGCACGCCCAGGTCGCGACGCACATGATAGGCCCCGGCGAACAGCATGGCCGGGCCGGGAGCCGTCAGAAGCCGCCCGGCCATGTGCCGGTCACGTTGCTGCTGCACCGCCAGCATCGCCGGCATCTGGGATTCCGGCAGCAGCCCGCAGTGGGATTCACGAATCTGCTCCAGCAACGGCCCGCGTACCGCATCGGCGGTGGAGAGCTCGCCCTGTAACACCGGAGGTTCCTTGTAGATGCGCTTGATCTCGCTGCGGTCGAGGTTGGCAGCCAGCAGCGGGTACGGCTGCACCAGCGCATGGCGGACGATCGGGCCGTACAGGTCCCAGTCCCAGCTCTTCTGCCACGCCAGCGCTTGCGGCAGCTCAGCCGGCAGCGGCGCCTGGCGCACGGCATCCACCTTGGCCTGTTGCTCGGGGTCGAGCATTTCCAGCAGCAGGCTGCCCTGGTCGCGACGGGATTCCAGTGCCTGCAGCAACCACAGCTGCAAGGCATGGTGATCCGGGTTGTCGTGCTGCTCACCGACCAGTATCCGCGGCTGGACGGCGAGCCGGTCGAGCAGTTGTTCCGGCGTCAGTCGTTCGCCCGTGCGCAGGTCAAGGATTACGCCCAGGTCCGCACTATCGCGGCCCTCGGGGCTCTGCCAGGCCGGTACCGGCGGCAAGCTCTGGCAGGCGGCCAGCAAGCCGCAGATGAAAAGCAGGAAAACACGCATGGAGGTTCCTTGTTCGATTCAGCGAGCGATGATCAGGGGATGACCCCGCTCCGGGTGGCGCTGCACCAGCACCTCCAGGCCGAAAACGGCCTTGAGGGGTTCAGCCTGGAGCACCTTCTCCGGCGCCCCCAACAGATGTGGGCGGCCATCGGCGAGCAACAGCAGGCGGTCGCAGTAGCGCGCCGCCAGGTTCAGGTCATGGAGGATTACCAGCACCGCCACGCCGCGATCGGCGAAAGCGCGCACGGCTTGCAGGGTGGTGTGCTGGTGCAACGGATCAAGTGCCGAGGTGGGCTCGTCCAGCAGCAGAATCTGCCCAGCGCTGCCCGGCCAGAGCTGCGCCAGCACCCGCGCCAGATGTACCCTCTGGCGCTCGCCACCGGAGAGCGCCAGGTAGCTGCGGCCCGCCAGGTGACTGGCGTCCGCCGCCTGGAGGGCCTCGGCGACCACCTCGGCGTCTCGTTCCCGGCCAGTATCGTGAGGCATGCGCCCCATGGCCACGACCTCTTCGACGCGAAATGCGAAGTTCAGGGTGGAACTTTGCGGCAGCACCGCCACGCGCCGCGCGCGCTGCGGCCCACTCCAGTCGGCCAGCGCCCGTCCATCCAGGCTGACCTCCCCAGCTGCAGCCGACACCTCGCCGCAAAGGGCACCGAGCAGCGTGCTCTTGCCCGCGCCATTGGGGCCGAGCACGCCGAGCACCTCCCCGGGCAGCAGTTCCAGGTCGACGCCCGCAAGCACCCGCTTGCCACTCCGCAGCACGTCCAGTTGTTTCACGCGCAGCATCAAGGACGGCCTCGCACCAGCAGATAAAGGAAGAACGGCGCACCAATCAGTGCCGTGACGATACCGATGGGCAGTTCGGCCGGTGCCAGCACCAGGCGCGCCGCCAGATCCGCCAGCAACATCAGGCTGCCCCCGGCCAGGGCCGAAGCCGGCAACAGGACCCGATGATCCGGCCCGGCGACCAGGCGAACCAGGTGCGGTACTACAAGGCCAATGAAACCAATCAATCCAGCCGCCGCCACCGCCGCGCCCACACCGAGAGCCGTGCAGAACACCAGCTCGCGTTTCAGGCGTTCCACATCGAAACCCAGGTGACGGGCTTCGGATTCGCCCAGCAGCAGGGCGTTCAACGCCTTGGCCCGACGCGGCAGCCAGCAGACTACGAACAGCGTGACGATCAGCAACGGCCAGAGCCGCGAGTAGCTCGCACCATTGAGGCTGCCCATGTTCCAGAAGGTCAGGCTGCGCAGGGTGGCGTCATCGGCGAGGTAAGTGAGCAGGCCGATCACCGCGCCGGCCAGCGCAGTCAGGGCAATGCCGGCGAGCAGCATGGTGGCCACGCTGGTCTGGCCATCGCGACGCCCGAGGCGATAGACCAGCAAGGTCACGCCCAGACCGCCGGCAAAGGCGCAGACGGACAACAGGTAGGGCGCGAACGCATCCGGCAGGCCGCCCAGTGCGGCTCCTCCGACGATGGCAGCGGCACCACCCAGGGCGGCCCCACTGGACACGCCCACCAGCCCCGGGTCGGCCAGGGGATTGCGGAACAGGCCCTGCATGGCGACACCGGACAGCGCCAGCACCGCCCCCACCGCCAGCCCCAGCAGAGTGCGCGGCAGGCGGATCTGCCCGACGATCAGCTCGGCCTGTTCCAGCCCCTCTCCGGAAAATGGCAGGCCGGCCAGCCGCATCGCCGCGCGCAGGGTCTCGCCCAGCGGCAGGCTCACCGGCCCCAGCGCCAGGGACAGCCAGAGCGCCAGCAGCAGCAGGACGCCCAGGAAGATGAACAATGGGCGCGAATGAAGGGAAGCAGTCATGGCTGGCTCGGGGCTTTCTCGATCAAGGCAGGTGCCGAAGGATAGAGCGCGGCGGACAGCGCGGCCATGCCGTCAGGCACACGCGGCCCCAACCCGCCCACCAGCAGGGTCGGGTCCAGGCTGAGCAGGCGCCCCTCACGGGCGGCACGAGTAGAGGCCAGGACCGGGTTCTGCTTGAGCAGCGCCTCACGCGCGGCATCACCATCCAGGCGGCGATCGGCAATGACCACCACATCGGGGTCGAGCGCCGCCAGCGCTTCGTTGGAAATGGCCTTGTAGCCCTGGTGATCGGTCAGGATTTGCCCACCGGCACGCTCGATCAGCCAGGCAGCCGCTGTGTCCTTGCCAGCCGCCAGCGGACTGCTGCCGGAATGGCCGAGCAGGAACAGCACCCCGGGTGCCTTCTGCCTCTGCTGCACCTTGGCCACCCACTCGGCCTGGCGCTTCAGGCGCAGGCCATACTCGGCGAAGGCCTGGTCGGCACGTGCCTCGGCACCGAGCAAGACACCGATCAGCTTGAGGTTCCTTTCCAGGGTGGGCAGATCAGGGGTGGAAGCCAGCCGCTCGATCCGCACCCCGGCCGCGGCGATCTGCGCCAGCACCGGCGGCGGCCCCATTTCCTCCGTCCCGACCAGGATCTCCGGGCGCAGCGAGAGAATGCCTTCCGCCGCCAGTTGTCGCTGGTAGCCGATGCTGGGCAGGGCCTTCAACGATTCGGGGTGCTGGCTGGTGGTATCCACGCCCACCAGCTTGTCCTGCCCACCCAGGGCAACCACCCATTCACTGAGCGAACCGCCGGCGCTGACCCAGCGCTGGGGCAGGGATTCCGCCACAGCCGCCTGGTGGAAGAACAGAATGCCGGCGCAGAGGCTGGCCAGCCTGACCACTGGATGCATCGAAAACAACTCCATCGCTGAATGCGGGAAGAGCCAACGCCCCGTGCTGACAGGGCGCTGGCCTGGATAGGGACGCGATGGTCCCTTGGCGGCTCGAACTCAGAGCGCCGGTGCACTTTCCGCAAGGGCCCGCCAGTCTTCCCGTTCAGGAATACCGGGTTTGCGGGCGCCGAACAATTGCACGACGAGCTGCCCCTGCGCATCGAAGGCTTCCCAACTGGTGATCACGCCATCGGCGCTTGGCTTGCGTACGCGCCACAGCTGGGTCACGCCGGCAGTCTGCAGGTGCAGGCTGAACTCCGGATCCAGCACGTTGAACCAGGTGTCCAGCCACTTCAGGTTGCTGACGGTACCGCTGTGGATCTGGATGCAATGACGGTTGCCGACGAAAACCATGATCGGCACCTCGCGCGCGCCGGCCTCTTCCATCAGGCGCGGCAGCTCGGAGGTATCCAGCTGCTCGGCCCACTCCGTACCGGCGAGACGCAGCGCCTGAGTGCGTTCGGCCCCGTGCCTCTTCAGCAGCGCGAAGAAGTGGTGAGTGTCCTTCAGCGTTGCCCAGCCCTCGCGCAGGGAATCGACATCGATTTCCGCATCGGGACGAGGCTGGGCGGGGTCGGGCTGCGGACGCAGATCGAGCTCGTCGCTCTGCTCTTCAGCGCGGAAGCGTCCCACCAGCGGCTCCCAGGCGGCGAGCTCGCTGTCTTCGGTGAGGAACACCTTGTGCACTGCAGTGCCTTGCTGGTCGAAGATCTGGATGCTGCGCCGGGTGCCGCGCGAGGTTTCCTCGGCCACGGCGAATACGCTGGCCCAGCCGCCCATGAACAGGCGCAGGTCGATATCGGCGGACACCACCAGGCCCATCTGGCCGTTGGCGGCCACGGAGACCTCCCGGTAATAGCCCTTGCGCTCGTGCACGCAATGCCCGTTGCGGGTCAGCGCCATGATGTAACCCAATTCGCCCAGCGCGGGCAGCAGGCCGGCCCACTCCGGACGCAGACGCACAGTATCGACGCCCAGGCGGCTGGCGGTCAGCTCGGCTTCACTGACGGACAGGTGCTGGGCGGCATCCCGCGCGCGCAGGCTCGGCCGCTCGGAACGCAAGGCTTGCCAGGCCTGGTAGAGAGTTGAAACCGCACTGGGGGTCGAAGATTGCAGGCTCATCTGAAGCTCCTTGTGATTCAGCGACTCGCCGAAAGGGCGAACTCAATGGGGATGTGCACGCGGCTAGGCACAGGCAGGCCGTTCTGGGTTTCAGGGCGGAAGCGCCAGTTGGCGACCGCATCCATGGCCGATCTATCCAGGCTTTCCACGCCAGAGGAGCGAAGCAGCCTCAGCCCTCGCAGTTGGCCACCGGCGTCCAGACGCACTTCCACCAGGACGAGGCCCTGCTGGTTGCGACGGCGTGCCTGGGCCGGATAGACGGGCGGTTTTGGCGGCGTGAGGAATTCGGGCTCACGGCTGAAGACCTCCATGTCCGCCGCCCTGATCGCCGGCGTACTGGCGAGCGCGGGAAGTTCACGGTGGCTTGGGACGGAATCGACGGCGTCCGCTGGCGACGCACTTGCCGATTCGCTGGAGCGAGGCTCGGCGGGCTCCGCCTTGGCCACGGGGCGGGAAGGCGCGGGCTTCGGTTTGCTCGCCGCTACGGTTCGGTGCTCGGGTCCTGGCACCTTCACCGGCTGCGCTGGCCTCGCGTCAGGCAATGGGCGAACCACAGGTGTCGGGCCCGCTAGCGGAACAGGCGCCGGTTCCGGGCTCACGAGTTGAATCAGCATCGCCTCGGGAGCTCGCACGGCCAGGCCTGGCCCATCCATGAGCCCATGCAACAGCCATCCCGCTGCGAGGTGCAGGACCAGGACAAGGGTGAAGCTGGGCAGGAAGCGCGGCATCGAAACCGGACCAATGATTAATTTAATTCATTTGATTATCATTTGCATTTGACTGTCAACGTCATTATGGTCTTGCGTCGATATCAACCTGCGATCACCAGCAAGACCTGACGAAAAAGCCCCGGAAAAAGCGGACATATCGCTGGAAACGGATGCCAGGAAGCCGGAAAGTCTCCGGCGCCCCATGTCGACTGCTGGTACGCCCTTGTTACCGGGAGCCTCCCCATGGCGCTGCGTCCGCCCTTTGCCCGTCGATCCGGGCTTGCCCTGCTGTTGCTCTGCCCTTCCCTCGCGCTGGCCGCCGAAAAGACGGCAACCCAGTTCGACACCATGACGGTGACCGCCACCCGCAGCGAGCAGCGCCTCGACGAGGTGCCGAGCACGGTGACCGTGCAGACCGAGCGCGATATCGACCAGAAGAACGTGAACAACATCCGCGACCTGGTGCGCTATGAACCAGGCGTCTCGGTGAGCGGCACCGGCAGCCGTTTCGGCCTCTCCGGCTTCACCATCCGCGGCATCGGCGGGAACCGGGTACTGACCCAGGTGGACGGCGTGTCCGTTCCGGACGCCTTCAACTTCGGCCCGTTCCTCAACGCCAAGCGCAATTACATCGACCCGGACATCGTCAAGCAGGCGGAAATCATCCGTGGCCCGGCATCCTCGCTGTACGGCAGTGACGCCATCGGCGGCGCGGTGAGCTTCCTGACCAAAGATGCCGCCGACTACCTGGATGAAGGTGACGATGCCTATTCCCGTCTCAAGACCGGCTACAGCAGTGTCGACAACAGCTGGCTGCGCAGCGCGACCTTCGCCGCCCGCCAGGGCTCGCTGGACGGCGTACTCCACCTCGGCCGCCGAACCGGCGACGAAACCGAGACCTTCGGCGGCCGCGGTGGCCTGGGCAGCGGCCGCGAGGAAGCCAATCCGCAGGACTTCGCCACCGACAACATGCTGGCCAAGATCGGCTGGAACTACGCCGGCAACGACCGCCTTCAATTGAGCTACGAGCGCTACCAGGACGACGTCGATACCCGCGTGCTGAGCGAAGCCTCCAGTCTGAGCTCCACATCCCTGGGCGGCGGCATGTCCAGCAATGCCCTGATGGCCGCCAGCAACGCCAAGGACAGCACTGATCGCGAACGCATCAGCCTGGAGCATCAACTGGAGTTGAATACGGCCTTTGCCGACCAGTTGAAATGGCAGCTCAACCACCAGGACAGCCAGATCCGCCAGCAGACCGATCAGAGCCGCTACAGCTGGGTGGCCTTCAACCGCAACCCGATGCCGCCGGCTTCGGCCTTCGAGCGCCTGCGTACCCGCGACTCGGTCTACGAAGAGAAGCTCTGGTCATTCAACAGCCAGCTGGACAAGCACTTCGCCCTGGGTGATACCCGTCATCACCTGATCTACGGCGTCGACCTCAAGCGCCTGGAAAGCAGCGACCTGCGCAAGGGCAACGAGATCCGCGTCAGCACCGGGCAGCCCCTGCCACCGGCATTTGGCGCGGAAACCTTCCCGCTGAGCGACTTCCCCGACCCGGTCACCCACGAGTACGCCCTGTTCGCCCAGGACAGCATCGAGATCGACCGCTGGACCCTGCTGCCCGGCCTGCGCTACGACTACTACGAACTCAGGCCCGACGTGACGCCGCAATACCTGAACAGCAACCCGGTGGACCGCAACCCGTCCAACTTCAGCGATCACCAGCTGTCGCCCAAGCTTGGCGTCACCTATCGGCTGGACGACGCCCACAGCGTCTACGGCCAGTACGCCGCCGGCTTCAAGGCGCCACAGCCGGTGGATATCTTCGGTGAGTTCGTCAATACCAGCATGGGCTATCAGAACATCTCCAATACGCGCCTGAAGCCGGAAACCAGCGACAGCTACGAAATCGGCCTGCGCGGCAAGTACGACACCGGCAGCTTCGGCGTGGCGCTGTTCTATAACCGTTATGAAGACTTCATCGAGCAGGTGACCGTCCCTGATCCGACCGGCAGCAACCTGCTCACCTTCCAGTCGCAGAACTTGAACAAGGTGACCATCCGCGGCGCCGAGGCCCGTGGCGAACTCTTCCTCGACAGTTTCGGCCTGCCGACCGGAACCCGGCTGGTCGGCTCGATCGCCTATGCCCGCGGCAAGAACGAGGAAACCGGGGCGCCGATCAACAGCATCGATCCGCTCAAGGCCGTGATCGGCCTCGCGTACGCGGAACCCTCCGGCAAGTTCGGCGGCGACCTGGCCTGGACCCTGGTCAAGGCCAAGGACCGCATCGACCAGTCGACAAACGCCAGCCTGCGCATCAGCGAGCAGTTCGCCACACCGGGTTACGGCACCCTCGACCTGAACACCTGGTGGCAGGTCACCGATGCCCTCTCGGTCAACGCCGGCCTGTTCAACCTGGCCGACAAGAAGTACTGGCAGTGGGGCGACGTTCAGGGCCTGGACGCCAGCAGCCGCAGCCTGGGCCGCTACACCCAGCCGGGCCGCAACGCATCGGTCAACCTGGTCTGGGAGATCTGACCCCGTTCAGTTTTCAGCACAGGGACGTGCCCCTCTTGGGCAACCCACGGCGGCGCGCGATAATGCGCGCCTGTCGTGGAGATGCCGATGATCCTCCTTTGCCGCCCCGATGAGCTGGCCGAAGGCCAGAGCCGGGGCTTTGACGTTGATGGCCTGAAACTCATGCTGGTGCGCCGGCATGGGCAGGTCCATGCCTATGAGAACCGCTGCCCGCACCGTGGCATTCCGCTGGAGTGGGTTCCGGACCAGTTTCTCGACCACAGCGGCAGCCTGATCCAGTGCGCCGCCCACGGCGCACTATTCCTGATCGAATCGGGAGAATGCGTGACCGGCCCCTGTGTCGGCGATGTCCTGCAGCCGCTGGACTGCCGCGAAGACGCCGAAGGTATCTGGCTGCTACGCGAAGCCTGAGACTCAGAGCCTCACATCGAGGCGGCGGCTGACCCGCACTTCTTCCGGGGTCAACTCGACTCCGTAGGCCAGCACTTCGACACCGGCAGAAACCGCCTCACGCAGGGCCGCCGCATAGGCCGGGTCGATTTCCTCGGCCGGGCGCACCGCGTCGATATTCGAGAGATTCACGCAATACAGCTGCACGGCCCGTACACCGTCGCGGGCCAGCGCGGCCAGCTCACGCAGGTGCTTGCTGCCCCGCGTGGTGACGGCATCTGGAAAAGCGGCAACGGTCGTGCCGTCGAATCCCAGCGTGACACTCTTCACTTCGATGAATGCCGGACCGCTGGCGAAATCCAGGCGGAAGTCGGCGCGGCTGTTTTCCAGCCCGTAGGCCACCTCGCGCTTCAAATTGCCAAAACCTGCCAGTTCAGCGATCACGCCCGCCCGCAGTGCTTCTTCCACCAGGGTATTGGCACGTGCCGTATTGACGCAGGCGAGCCGCCCCTGGGGCGTCTCGGCGATTTCCCAGGTGCCCGGCAGCTTGCGCTTGGGGTCATCGGAGCGACTGAACCAGACCCGGCAACCCTCGCTCATGCAGTTCAGCATCGACCCGGTATTGGGGCAGTGGATGGTCAGCAACTCGCCCGAGGCCAGCTCGATATCCGCGAGGAAGCGCTTGTAGCGCTTGAGCAGCCTGCCCTCCTCCAGGGCGGGGGAGAACCTCATCGGCTCGCCCAGGTTTTCAGACCACGGGTCAGGCGCTGCACCGCCTCTTCCAGACGTGGCAGGCCCTGGGTGTAGGCAAAGCGCACGTGGTGGCCCGCCTGGTGACGGCCGAAATCCAGGCCCGGCGTGAAGGCGAGGTATTCGGTTTCGATGAAGTGGCGGCAGAAGGCGTAGGCATCGCCACCAAAGGCGGAAATGTCGGCATAAAGGTAGAAGGCGCCTTCCGGCTCGACCGCGATGCGGAAGCCCAGTTCGCGGAGGGCCGGTAGCAGGTAGTCGCGGCGGCGGGCGAACTCTTCGCGGCGTTCTTCGAGGATTTCCAGGGTTTGTGGCTGGAAGCAGGCCAGGGCCGCATGCTGGGCCATCGAGGGCGCACTGATATAGAGATTCTGCGCCAGCTTCTCCAGTTCGGGCACTGCATCGGCCGGCGCCACCAGCCAGCCCAGGCGCCAGCCGGTCATGCCGAAATACTTCGAGAAGCTGTTCAGCACGAACGCCTCGTCATCAACCTCCAGCACGCTGCTGGCTTCCATCCCGTACGTCAGGCCGTGGTAGATCTCGTCCACCACCAGGTGGCCACCGCGTGCCTTGAGGGCCTGAGACAGGGCCGCCAGCTCATCGGCGTGCAGTAAGGTGCCGGTTGGGTTGGCCGGCGAGGCGACCAGCGCCCCCACGCTGTCGGAATCCCAGTACCGTTCGACCAGTTGCGGGGTCAGTTGGTAACGGGTTTCGGGGCCTACCGGCACCAGCTGTGCAGCGCCTTCCACCAGGCGCAGGAAGTGGCGATTGCAGGGATAGCCGGGGTCGGCCAGCAGCCAGTGCCTGCCCGGGTCCACCAGCAGGCTGCTGGCCAGCAGCAGGGCGCCGGAGCCACCCGGGGTGATGAGAATGCGATCTGGGTCTATGTTCAACCGATAGCGCGATGCATAGAAGCCGGCGATGGCTTCGCGCAACTGCGGCAGGCCGCGAGCGGCGGTGTAACGGGTATGCCCGGCGGCCAGGGCTGCCTGGCCGGCCTGGACGATGGGCTCGGCGGTGGTGAAGTCCGGCTCGCCGATTTCCAGGTGGATCACGTCGTGACCCGCCGCCTGGAGTTCGTTGGCCCGGGCCAGCAGGGCCATGACGTGGAAGGGTTCGATGGCGCGACTGCGCGCACTGTAGGGCTGGGCCATTGGCCTTCCTTTATTAAGGCAAAGAGAGGATTCTAACCAATGGTCCCTGGACGCTGCAGCATGTGCGACGCGGGGAGTAGCGTACCCGGATTTGATCTGGTAAGTTCGCCCGCTTGCAGCCGCAGGGCCGGTATGACCGGCGATGGACCATAATCCTGCGCAATGGATTAGAGAAAGTGAGAGGCGGCCATCCATGCCCACCAATGCAAAACAACAGAACAGCCAGTTGATTCGTGGCTTCGTGCCCTACCAAGAGACCAAGGGCGAGGAGTACATGAGCGACCGCATGCGCGCTCACTTCACCAACATCCTCAACAAATGGAAGCAGGAGTTGATGGAAGAGGTGGACCGTACCGTGCACCACATGCAGGACGAAGCTGCCAACTTCCCCGACCCGGCCGACCGCGCCAGCCAGGAAGAAGAATTCAGCCTGGAACTGCGCGCCCGCGACCGCGAGCGCAAGCTGATCAAGAAGATCGACGAGACCCTCCAGCTGATCGAAGACAACGATTACGGCTGGTGCGACTCCTGCGGCGTCGAGATCGGCATCCGCCGTCTGGAAGCCCGCCCCACAGCCACCCTCTGCATCGACTGCAAGACTCTGGCGGAGATCAAGGAAAAGCAGCTCGGCTCCTGATGCCGAAACGGGGCGCCAACGGCGCCCCGTCGCTTTACAGGGCCCCGCCCCAATGACGTCCCCTGCCTATATCGGGCGTTTCGCCCCCACGCCTAGCGGCTATCTGCATTTCGGCTCGCTGGTCGCCGCCCTCGCTTCCTACCTCGACGCCCGCGCAAAAGGTGGCCGCTGGCTGCTGCGCATGGAAGACCTCGACCCGCCACGGGAGGTCGAAGGCGCCCAGGCGGCGATCCTCCATACCCTGGAGAACTACGGTTTCCAATGGGACGGCGAAATGGTCCGCCAGAGCGATCGCCATGAGGTCTACGCCAAGGTGATCGACCGTCTCTACGAGATGGGACTGGCCTACGCCTGCACCTGTTCGCGCAAGCAACTGGAAGGGCACCAGGGTGTCTATCCCGGAATCTGCCGCAATGCCCAGCACCCGCAGCATGACGCAGCCATCCGCATTCGCGTGCCGGAGCTGGAATACCACTTCCACGACCGCGTCCAGGGCGAGTACCGCCAGCACCTGGGCCGGGAAGTGGGCGATTTCGTCATTCGCCGTCGAGATGGCCTGTACGCCTATCAACTGGCCGTGGTGCTGGACGACGCCTGGCAGGGCGTGACCGATGTCGTCCGTGGCGCCGACCTGCTGGATTCCACGCCGCGCCAGCTCTATCTTCAGGAATTGCTGGGGTTCAGCCAGCCACGCTACCTGCATGTTCCGCTGATCATCCAGCCGGACGGCCACAAACTGGGCAAGTCCTACCGCTCGCCGCCACTACCGGCCGACAGCGCCGGACCGCTGCTGATGCGCGCCCTGCGCGCCCTGGGCCAGGAGCCACCGCCCGAACTGGCCGGCTGCAGCCCTCGCGAAGTGCTGGAATGGAGCATCACCCACTGGGACGCCGGGCGAATACCGCGTGCCAGGACCCTGGCCGAAGCCCGGCTTCGCTAGCCTCTCGCCCGCCGATGGTGCATTCGCTACCATCGCGGCAGACACGACGAGATTTTGTGGCATGTACATCTATCGACTGGTCCTGCTCCTGGTGGTGGGAATCTACCTGTTCTCCCCCGCCATCATGGATTGGTGGATCGACCCCAACGGTGCCTGGTACCGCCCCTACCTGCTGTGGCTGATCCTGATCGTGGTGACCTTCATCCTGCAGAGTCAACGCGATGCTGATGAGCTTTAGCCTCACGCAGCTGATCCTGATCAGCGCTGCCTACCTTCTGGCCCTTTTCGGCGTGGCCTGGCTCAGTGACCGTGGCTTCGTCCCGCGCTGGATCATCCGCCATCCGCTGACCTACACCCTGTCGCTGGGCGTCTACGCCAGCGCCTGGGCGTTCTACGGCACCGTCGGCCTGGCCTACCAGTACGGCTACGGCTTCCTCGCCAGCTACCTCGGCGTATCCGGTGCCTTCCTGTTGGCGCCGGTGCTGCTCTATCCAATTTTGCGGATCACCCGCACCTATCAGCTCTCTTCCCTGGCCGACCTGTTCGCCTTCCGCTTCCGCAGCACCTGGGCCGGCGCGCTGACCACGGTGATCATGATCATTGGCGTCCTGCCGCTGCTGGCCTTGCAGATCCAGGCAGTGGCCGACTCCATCGGCATCCTCACCCGCGAGCCGGTGCACAACCGCGTCGCCCTGAGCTTCTGCGCACTGATCACCCTCTTCACCATCCTCTTCGGCGCACGCCATATCGCCACCCGCGAGAAGCACGCCGGCCTCGTCTTCGCCATCGCCTTCGAGTCGGTGGTCAAGCTGGTGGCCCTGGGCGGCATTGGCCTCTACGCACTCTATGGGGTGTTCGGCGGCCCGCGTGAACTGGAACTCTGGCTGTTGCAGAACCAGGCTGCGCTGTCCACCCTGCACACCCCACTGCAGGAAGGACCCTGGCGGACCCTCCTGCTGGTGTTCTTCGCGTCGGCGATCGTCATGCCGCACATGTACCACATGACCTTCACCGAGAACCTCAACCCGCGCGCGATGGTCAGCGCGAGCTGGGGCTTGCCGCTGTTCCTGCTGCTGATGAGCCTGGCGATCCCGCTGATCCTCTGGGCTGGCCTCAAGCTGGGCGCCACCACCAATCCGGAATACTTCACCCTGGGCCTCGGCATCGCCGTGGATAACCCGGTACTGGCCCTTCTGGCGTACGTCGGCGGCCTGTCCGCCGCCAGCGGCCTGATCATCGTGCTGACGCTGGCGCTCTCCGGCATGGCCCTCAACCACCTGGTGCTGCCGCTCTACCAGCCGCCGGCCGAGGGCAACATCTACCGCTGGCTGAAGTGGACCCGCCGCGCGCTGATCGCCTTCATCATCATGGCGGGCTACGGCTTCTATCTGCTGCTGGGGGCCGAGCAGGACCTGTCCAACCTCGGCATAGTCGCCTTCGTCGCCACCCTGCAATTCCTGCCGGGCGCGCTCTCGGTGCTCTACTGGCCGACCGCCAACCGCCGCGGTTTCATTGCCGGCCTGCTGGCGGGCTTCCTCGTCTGGCTGTTCGCCATGCTGCTGCCGCTGGTGGGCAACCTGCAGGGCATCTACCTGCCGCTGTTCAACGCCATCTACGTACTCGACGACACCAGCTGGCACATCGCGGCCATCGCCTCCCTGGCGGCCAACGTGCTGATCTTCACCCTGGTTTCGCTGTTCACCGAAGCCAGCCCGGAAGAACGCAGCGCCGCCGAAGCCTGCACCGTGGACAACGTGCGCCGGCCGCAGCGCCGTGAACTGCTGGCCAGCTCGCCCCAGGAATTCGCCACCCAGCTGGCCAAGCCCCTGGGCGCCAAGACCGCTCAGAAGGAAGTGGAGCAGGCGCTGCGCGACCTCCACCTGCCCTTCGACGAACGCCGCCCCTATGCCCTGCGCCGCCTGCGCGACCGCATCGAGGCCAACCTTTCCGGCCTGATGGGCCCCAGCGTGGCCCAGGACATGGTGGAAACCTTCCTGCCCTACAAGTCCGGCAGCGAGGGCTACGTCACCGAAGACATCCACTTCATCGAAAGCCGCCTTGAGGACTACCACTCGCGCCTCACGGGCCTGGCCGCCGAACTGGACGCCCTGCGTCGCTACCATCGCCAGACGCTGCAGGAACTGCCGATGGGCGTCTGCTCGCTGGCCAAGGACCAGGAAATCCTCATGTGGAACCGTGCCATGGAGGAACTGACCGAGATTCCGGCGCAGCGCGTCGTGGGATCGCGACTGTCCACCATCGCCGAACCCTGGAAGGGCTTGCTGGAAGGCTTCATCAACCTGCCCGACGAGCACCTCCACAAGCAGCGCCTGACGCTGGATGGCCAGGTCCGCGCACTGAACCTGCACAAGGCGGCGATCGAAGAACCCCTGGCCCCCGGCAGCAGCGGCCTGGTGTTGCTGGTGGAAGACGTGACCGACACCCAGTTGCTGGAAGACAAGCTGGTGCACTCCGAGCGCCTGGCCTCCATCGGCCGCCTGGCCGCCGGCGTCGCCCACGAGATCGGTAACCCCATCACCGGCATCGCCTGCCTGGCGCAGAACCTGCGGGAAGAACGCGAAGGGGATGCGGAGATCAAGGAGCTCAGCAGCCAGATCCTCGAACAGACCAAGCGCGTCACCCGCATCGTCCAGTCCCTGATGAGCTTCGCCCATGCCGGCGGCCGCCAGCAGGCGAGCGAGCCGGTGTGCCTGGCCGAGGTGGCCCAGGATGCGATCGGCCTGCTATCGCTGAACAAGCGCAGCATCGAGGTGAACTTCTTCAACCTCTGCGATCCGCATCATGTGGTCGAAGGCGACCCGCAGCGCCTCGCCCAGGTGCTTATCAACCTGCTGTCCAACGCCCGCGACGCCTCCCCCGTGGGCAGCGCCATCCGCGTGCGCAGCGAAGCTTCGGAACATACCGTCGACCTCGTCGTCGAGGACGAAGGCAGCGGTATTCCGAAGGCGATCATGGATCGCCTGTTCGAACCCTTCTTCACCACCAAGGACCCAGGGAAAGGGACCGGCCTTGGCCTTGCACTGGTCTATTCGATCGTGGAAGAGCATTATGGACAGATAACCATCGAAAGCCCGGCCGACTCCGAGCACCAGCGCGGCACCCGCATCAGGGTGACGCTGCCTCGTTTTGTCGAAGCGACATCCGCCGTGAGCTGAGACCGTCTAGAGAGCCGAATTAATGCCACATATTCTGATCGTCGAAGACGAAACCATCATTCGCTCTGCCCTGCGCCGCCTGCTGGAACGTAACCAGTACCAGGTCAGCGAGGCCGGCTCCGTCCAGGAAGCCCAGGAGCGCTACAGCATTCCCGGTTTCGACCTCATCATCAGCGACCTCCGCCTTCCCGGCGCTCCCGGTACCGAACTGATCAAGCTGGCCCAGGGCACTCCGGTGCTGATCATGACCAGCTACGCCAGCCTGCGCTCGGCGGTGGATTCGATGAAGATGGGCGCGGTGGACTACATCGCCAAGCCCTTCGACCATGACGAAATGCTCCAGGCGGTTGCCCGCATCCTCAAGGAACGCCAGGACGCCAGGTCGACCCCGAGCGAACGTCCCGCTGCCAGCCGCGGCGGCGACAAGGCGGTCGCCGCCAACGCCGACGGCGAGATCGGCATCATCGGCTCCTGCCCCGCGATGCTCGAGCTCTACAGCAAGATCCGCAAAGTGTCCCCGACCGACTCGACCGTGCTCATCCAGGGCGAGTCCGGCACCGGCAAGGAGCTGGTGGCCCGCGCGTTGCACAACCTGTCCCGCCGCGCCAAGGCACCGCTGATTTCGGTGAACTGCGCCGCCATCCCGGAAACCCTGATCGAGTCCGAACTCTTCGGCCACGAGAAGGGTGCCTTCACCGGCGCCACCGCCGGCCGCGCCGGCCTGGTGGAAGCTGCCGACGGCGGCACCCTGTTCCTCGATGAGATCGGTGAACTGCCCCTGGAAGCCCAGGCCCGCCTGCTGCGCGTCCTGCAGGAAGGCGAAATCCGCCGCGTTGGCTCGGTGCAGTCGCAGAAGGTGGACGTGCGCCTGATCGCGGCAACCCACCGCGACCTCAAGACTCTGGCCAAGACCGGCCAGTTCCGCGAGGACCTCTATTACCGCCTGCACGTCATTTCGCTGAAGCTGCCCGCCCTGCGCGAGCGCGGTAACGACGTGCTGGAAATCGCCCGCTCCTTCCTGGCGCGCCAGTGCACCCAGATGGGGCGTGACAGCCTGCGCTTCGCGACCGATGCCGAACAGGCCATTCGCCACTACAACTGGCCGGGCAACGTGCGTGAGCTGGAAAACGCCATCGAGCGTGCGGTGATCCTGTGCGAGAGCCCGGATATCTCGGCGGACCTGCTGGGCATCGACATCGAGCTGGACGACCTGGACGAAGAGGACTTCAACGAAGCCGCCGTTCCGTCCCAGGCCAACAACACCGCCCACGAGCCCACGGAAGACCTGTCGCTGGAAGACTACTTCCAGCACTTCGTGCTGGAGCACCAGGACCACATGACCGAAACCGAGCTGGCCCGCAAGTTGGGCATCAGCCGCAAATGCCTGTGGGAACGCCGTCAGCGCCTTGGAATTCCGCGCCGCAAATCGGGTGCCGCAGCCGGGCCTTGAGCGCCCGACGCGGGTGACACCGAGGGAACACAAAGGGTTCCCCGCGCTGTTACCCCGCCTAACATCACGTAACAAAGCCGGGTCTAAAGGTAACGAAGACCCGGCTTTTTTTTGCCTACCGCCCAACCACGATTCCTCGCAAACCATTGATTTATAAGGAATCTCAAAAGTTGGCACGGCATCTGCTTTATCTGCGGCACAACAACAATAACAAACGCTGAACCCCACAATAAAAACAAGACGTATCGACTCCAGCACAATAAAAACAAGACAGCGGAGGCGCAGCTAACTGATTCTTTTGGAGAGGAGTTGCCATTGGGGCTTGCCCCACAGCCAGGCAGAGAACAACAAAAACTGCTTCCAAAGCAGCGCCAGTACTGGTTGGGTCACGGAATGATCACGGCACCATCAGCGTCCAAAGCAATCCGTTTGCTACTAACCCTCGATTGGAGGGCATATCCAGAGGTGAAATACCTGCTGGAACGGGTCGAACAACAAAAACACCAAGCCCGAAACAATAAAAACAAAGCACGCACCAATTTGGGGGGGAGCTTCGGCTCCCCCAGTAGCTTTGGTTCCTTTCAGACCTTTTCTTCTCCATCCCCCCTCCCAGTGCTAGAATCCGCGGCCATCGTGCGCCCATATCCTTTTCTGGCCGTCCATTCCGCAAAACAGTGCATCCCATGCTGAAGAAGCTGTTCCAGTCTTTCCGTTCGCCCCTTCGCCGCGCCCAGCATCCGCGCAGCACTCCCGAAGTACTGGGCAATAATCAGCATTCGCTGCACCGTTCGGGCATCAGTCGCAATGCCGTGCTGGTCGTCGATCGCCTGCAGAAGGCTGGCTACCAGGCCTACGTCGTCGGCGGTTGTGTCCGTGACCTGCTGCTGAACCTGCGCCCCAAGGACTTCGACGTGGCCACCAACGCCACACCCGAGCAGGTGCGCGCCGAATTCCGCAATGCGCGGGTGATCGGCCGCCGCTTCAAGCTGGCCCATGTGCAGTTCGGCCGGGAAATCATCGAGGTCGCCACCTTCCGCGCCAACCACCCGCAAGGGGAGGAAGAGGAAGACAGCAACCAGGCCTCGCGCAACGAAAGCGGCCGCATCCTGCGCGACAACGTGTACGGCAGCCTGGAAGACGACGCCCAGCGTCGCGACTTCACCATCAACGCGCTGTACTACGACCCAACCACCGAGCGCATCCTCGATTACGCCCACGGCGTTCACGACATCCGCAACCGCCTGGTGCGCCTGATCGGCATTCCCGAGCAGCGTTACCAGGAAGACCCGGTGCGCATGCTCCGCGCCGCGCGTTTCGCCGCCAAGCTGGACTTCGAGATCGAGAAGCACAGCGCCGCGCCCATTCGCCGCCTGGCACCGATGCTGCGGGAAATCCCCTCGGCGCGCCTGTTCGACGAAGTGCTCAAGTTGTTCCTTGGCGGCAAGGCCGAGCGCACCTTCGAACTGCTGGTGGAGTACGACCTGTTCGCCCCGCTGTTCCCGGCCAGCGCCGCAGCCCTGGAACGCAACCCCGAATACACCGGCCGCCTGATTCGCCAGGCGCTGATCAACACCGACGAGCGCATTCGCCAGGGCAAGCCCGTTACCCCGGCCTTCCTCTTCGCCGCCCTGCTCTGGCCGGCCCTGCCCGCCCGCGCCGCGCAACTGCAGGAACGCGGCATGCCGCCGATCCCGGCGATGCAGGAAGCGGCCCATGTCCTGATCATGGAGCAGGTCCAGCGCACCGCCATTCCCAAGCGTTTCAGCATCCCGATCCGTGAAATCTGGGACATGCAGGAGCGCCTGCCGCGTCGTAACGGCAAGCGTGCCGACCTGCTGCTGGAGAATCCGCGATTCCGCGCCGGTTACGACTTCCTCCTGCTGCGCGAAAGCGCCGGCGAGAAGACCGACGGCCTGGGTGACTGGTGGACGGACTACCAGGACGCCAGCGACAGCCAGCGCCGCAACATGATCCGCGAGCTCAATACCAAGGACGAGCAACAGCCCAGTGGCCAGCGCCGCCGCCGTGGTGGCAGCCGTCGTCGTCGCGGTCCGCGCAGCGAAGGCGCACCCGACAATTCGGGCGATTGATCATGGAGCGCGTGTATATCGGCCTCGGCAGTAACCTCGCGGAGCCCGTCAGCCAACTACGCGGCGCCCTTGCGGCCCTGGGCGAACTGCCTGGAACGCGCCTCGCGGCGGTGTCCTCGCTCTACACCAGCGACCCCCTCGGCCCACCGGACCAGCCCCGCTACGTGAATGCCGTGGCGGCCCTGGATACCGAACTGGCTCCGCTGGAATTGCTGGACGCCCTGCAAGCCATCGAGCTGGCGCAAGGGCGTGTACGCAAGGATGAACGCTGGGGTCCGCGCACCCTGGACCTGGATATCCTGCTGTTCGGCCAGCATCGGCTCGATGACCCTCGGTTACAGGTTCCGCACTACCACATGCACGCCCGCGCGTTCGTGCTCTATCCCCTGGCGGAGATCGCCGAAGACCTGCAACTGCCCGATGGGCGCCCGCTGCAGGCCCTGCTGGCAGCCTGCCCATTCGAAGGCCTCGAGCGCCTCCCCGACCTGGCGGTAACGCCGTAACAGGTCGGTAACACCTGCAATTGACTTCATGCCCCCCCATCGGGACTATAGGCGTCCCGTTGCCCCGCGCCGGTGCAAACCGGCGCCGATGAGGACGTTTTCATGCCCGATGTGACCCTGACCACCCTGCAAGAGCTCAAGCTGAAAGGCGAGAAGATCGCCATGCTGACAGCCTACGACGCCACCTTTGCCCAGGCAGCCTGCCAGGCCGGCGTGGATGTGCTGCTGGTGGGCGACTCCCTTGGCATGGTCCTGCAGGGCCATGACAGCACCCTGCCGGTCAGCATGGCCGATATGGCCTACCACACCGCCGCCGTGAAACGCGGTAACCAGGGCGCGCTGATCATCAGCGACCTGCCGTTCATGGCCTACGCCAACCTCGAGCAGACCTTCGCCAATAGCGCCGCCCTGATGCAGGCCGGTGCGCACATGGTCAAGCTGGAAGGCGCCGCCTGGCTGGCCGACCCCATCCGCCTGCTGGCCGAGCGCGGTGTCCCGGTCTGCGCTCACCTGGGCCTGACCCCGCAAGCCGTGAACATCCTCGGCGGCTACAAGGTCCAGGGTCGCCAGGAAGCTCAGGCGCGCCAACTGCGTGCTGACGCCATGGCCCTGGAACAGGCCGGCGCCGCCATGCTGCTGCTCGAATGCGTACCCAGCGAGCTGGCCGCCGAAATCACTCAGTCGGTGAAGATCCCGGTGATCGGCATCGGCGCGGGTAGCGCCACTGATGGCCAGGTGCTGGTCCTGCACGACATGCTCGGCCTGTCCCTCACCGGCCGCGCGCCCAAGTTCGTGAAGAATTTCATGGAAGGCCAGGCCAGCATCCCGGCTGCCCTGTCGGCCTACGTCCGGGCCGTCAAGGATGTGACCTTCCCCGCTGCCGAACACGGATTCTCCGCATGATCACCGTCAAGACCGTCCGCGAACTGCGTGCCGCCGTCGCCCGTGCGCGCAGCGAAGGCAAGCGCATCGGCTTCGTGCCCACCATGGGCAACCTCCACTGCGGACACGTCGCCCTGGTGGAGAAGGCCAGCCAGCGCGCCGATTTCGTGGTTGCCAGCATCTTCGTCAACCCACTGCAGTTCGGGCCGAGCGAAGACCTGGCCAAGTACCCACGCACCCTGGTGGCCGACCAGGAGAAGCTGGTGGCCGCAGGCTGCCACCTCCTGTTTCACCCGGACGTGGAAGAAATGTACCCGGACGGCATGAACGGGCAGACCCGCGTCAACGTCCCGGTGGTTTCCGAAGGCCTCTGCGGCGGTAGCCGCCCGGGCCATTTCGAAGGCGTGGCGACTGTGGTCAGCAAGCTGTTCAACATGGTCCAGCCCGACCTCGCTGTCTTCGGCGAGAAGGATTTCCAGCAATTGGCGGTAATTCGCAAGCTGGTGCGCGATCTGAACATGCCGATCCAGATCATGGGCGAGCCCACGGTTCGCGCCGAAGATGGCCTGGCCCTGTCGTCGCGCAATGGTTACCTGGACGACGCCCAGCGCGCCGCCGCACCCGCTCTGTACCGTACCCTGCAGCAGATGGCCTCTGCCATCCGTGCAGGCCGTCGTGACTTCACCACGCTGGAACAGGAAGGCCAGGCCGAACTTGCCAAGGCCGGTTTCCGCCCCGACTACCTGGAAGTCCGCGAAGCGCTGAACCTGCGCCCCGCAGGCGACAAGGACCAGCAGTTGGTGATCCTGGGTGCCGCCTTCATGGGCAACACCCGCCTGATCGACAACCTTGCCTTCAACCTCGACGCACACTGACCGACGCCCGTCGCAGCCTTGAACCCCCTCTGGGGTTCGGGCAAACTCTGCCGCCGCCCGCACCCTGAGGAGGAAAAGCCATGCACGCCATCATGCTCAAGGCCAAACTGCACCGTGCCGAAGTCACCCACGCCGTGCTCGACTACGAAGGCTCCTGCGCCATCGATGGTGATTGGCTCGACCTCTCCGGTATCCGCGAGTACGAACAGATCCAGATCTACAACGTCGACAACGGCGAGCGTTTCACCACCTACGCCATCCGCGCCGAGAACGGCTCGCGGATGATCTCGGTGAACGGCGCCGCGGCGCACAAGGCCAAGGTAGGTGATCGCGTGATCATCTGCGCCTACGCTCACTACAGCGAAGCGGAACTGGCCAATTTCAAACCGCGTATGCTGTACATGGCTCCGGGCAACGAAATCAGCCACACCAGCAACGCGATTCCGGTACAGGTCGCCTGAGACCGGAAAGCCGCATGACCCGAAGCCCGGACCTTTCCGGGCTTTTTCTTAAGTCGCACACAGGTACGCCATGGACCACCACCTGACGCCGCTCGATGTCACCCAACTGCCCACCTGGAAGGGGCTCCGCCAGCATCGCCAGGACCTTGCCGGCTTCAGCCTGCGCCAGGCCTTCGCCGAGGACCCGGAGCGCTTCAAGCAGTTCAGCCTGAGCGCCTGCGGTCTGCTGCTGGACTTCTCGAAGAACCTGGTCCGCGCCGATACCCTGGAACTGCTGGTCAAGCTGGCGGAGGAAGCCCGGCTCGACGACGCCATCAAGGCGATGTTCCGTGGCGACGTGATCAACGCCTCGGAGCGCCGTCCGGTGCTGCACACCGCGTTGCGCCGCCCCATCGGCGACAAGGTCCGGGTGGAAGGCACCGACGTGATGCCCGAAGTGCACCGCGTGCTGCACCAGATGACCGAGCTGGTGGGTTCCGTGCACAACGGCCTGTGGCGCGGCTACACGGAAAAGCCCATCACCGACGTGGTGAACATCGGCATCGGCGGCTCCTTCCTCGGCCCGCAGCTGGTGTCGGAAGCGCTGCTCCCCTTCGCCCAGAAAGGCGTGCGCTGCCATTACCTGGCGAACATCGACGGCAGCGAATTCCGCGAACTGGCCTGCCGCCTGAACGCCGAAACCACTCTGTTCATCGTCTCCAGCAAGTCCTTCGGCACCCTGGAAACCCTCAAGAACGCCCAGGCTGCCCGTGCCTGGTACCTGGCCCAGGGCGGCAGCGAGGAGGAGCTGTACCGGCACTTCATCGCCGTTTCCAGCAACAAGGAAGCGGCGGTGGCCTTCGGCATCCGCGAAGAGAACATCTTCCCCATGTGGGACTGGGTCGGCGGGCGTTATTCCCTGTGGTCCGCCATCGGCCTGCCGATCGCCATGTCCATCGGCATCTCCAACTTCAAGGAGCTGCTGTCCGGCGCCTACAGCATGGACCAGCATTTCCAGAGCACGCCGTTCGAGCGCAACATCCCGGTGATCCTCGGCCTGCTTGGCGTCTGGTACGGCGATTTCTGGGGCGCCCGCAGCCACGCGATCCTGCCCTACGACTACTACCTGCGTAACTTCACCGATCACCTGCAGCAGCTGGACATGGAGTCCAATGGCAAGAGCGTGCGCCAGGACGGGACCCCGGTCACCGCCGGTACCGGCCCGGTGATCTGGGGTGGCGTCGGTTGCAACGGCCAACATGCCTACCACCAGTTGCTGCACCAGGGCACCCAACTGATCCCGGCGGACTTCATCGTCCCCGTGTCCAGCTACAACCCGGTGGCCGACCACCATCAGTGGCTGTTCGCCAACTGCCTGTCCCAGAGCCAGGCGCTGATGCTCGGCAAATCCCGCGAGGAGGCCGAGGCCGAACTGCGCGCCAAGGGCCTGCCGGAAGAAGAAGTGCAGCGTCTGGCGCCGCACAAGGTGGTGCCCGGCAACCGTCCGAGCAACACCCTGGTGATGGAACGCATCAGCCCGCGCCGCCTGGGCGCACTGATCGCCATGTACGAGCACAAGGTCTACGTGCAGAGCGTGCTCTGGGGCATCAACGCCTTCGACCAGTGGGGCGTGGAACTGGGCAAGGAGCTGGGCAAGACCGTCTATTCACGCCTGACCGGCCAGGACGAAGCCCAGGCCGAGGATGGTTCGACCCAGGGCCTGATCGACTTCTTCCGCGCACGTCACCGCGGCTGATCCGTATCGCGAATGAATTCGCTCCTGCAGGCTGAATTGCACTTGTGGGAGCGAATTAATTCGCGAATCCCTTTCTACCGGCAGAACCGCTGCCGATACTCGCTCGGCGTTACCCCCAGCGCGTGAATGAACGCCCGGCGCAGGTTGTACTCGCTGCCGAACCCGCTCTTCTCCGCCGTACGCTTGAGCGACGGCGCGCCCTGCTCCAGCAATCGGCAAGCCTCTTCCAGTCGCAACTGGAACAGCAGTTTCGCCGGCGTCACCCCCAGTTCCGCCTGGCAATGCCGGTGAAGCGTCCGTGGCGATACCGCCACCTTCGCAGCCATCACCTCGATGTCCAATGCCTCGTGCAGTCGACCGCGCAACCACTGGACCAGCTTCTCCAGCACACCTCCCGGGGGTGCCTGCTGCGCCAGCAGTTCCGCACTGAACTGCCGCTGGCCACCGGGCCGGCGCAGGTACATCACCAGCCCCTTGGCCACTTGCAGCGATACCGCGCGGCCATGGTCCTCCTCCACCAGGCTCAGGCAGAGGTCCATGCCAGCCGTTACCCCGGCCGAGCTGTAGAAGCGCCCGTCGCGGACGAACAGCGCATCTTCCTGCACCAGCAACTTCGGAAACAGCCGCTTCAGCAACAGGGCGTACTTCCAATGGGTCACCACCGGGCGGCCATCGAGCAAGCCGGCCTGGGCCAGCAGAAAGGCCCCTGTGCACACCGAACCGCAACGTGTCGCCAGGGTTGCCGCGTCCTTGAGCCAGCGCGCCAGCGCGCCCTGCGCCATGGCCCGTTGCACGCCATAGCCACCCGCCACAAGCAAGGTGCACCCGGCCAGGCTGGCCGGTTCCGGCAGGGATTCGGTCATCAGCTCCAGTCCGGTGCTGGAGCGTACCAACCCACCGGTAACGGAGATGCCCTGCAAGGCGTAGGCAGGACCTGTCTCCGTCGGCAAGTGGCCGCTGACAGCGGCGAACACTTCTGCCGGGCCGCTGGCATCCAGCAGTTGGAAATCGGGAAAGACCACTAGCAGCACGCGATGGGGTTGTGACATCGGGGAATACTCGAAAGCTGGATTGGCAGATATTCACTGATAGCTGTCATTCCTGACACTCGCCTGCGCGCCAGACTGGAATCCCCGCTCCGGAGAAAACCCATGCGCACGCTTCTGCTGCTCCTGACGCTTTACCTTCCCCTGCTCGTCCAAGCGGGCGCACTTGAGTCCTACAAGCCACGATTCGGTCGCGAACAGCCGCTGGTGGCCGTGGTCGGCGAGAACCGCATGACCGAACTGGTGGATTACCTGGTGCCCTTCAGCCTGCTCAGCCGCGCCGGGGTCGCCGAAGTGGTCGCCCTGTCCACCCGTGAGGGCCCGCTGCAGATGATGCCGGCGCTGAGGGTCGAGGCGCAGGTGACCACCGCCGAGTTCGAGCAGCGTTATCCACAGGGCGCCGACTATCTGATCGTGCCCGCCGTGCACCACAGCGACGACCCGGTGCTCACCGCTTTCGTGGCCGGTCAGGCTGCACGGGAGGCAACCATCGTCGGCATCTGCGATGGCGTGCTGGTCCTGGGCCACGCCGGTTTGCTTCACGGCCGCCAGGCCACCGGCCACTGGTATTCGAAATCAAGGCGCGAGGCGGACTTTCCCGATACCCACTGGCAGGTCGATCGCCGCTACGTGGTGGACGGCAAGCTGGTGACCAGCTCGGGCGTCAGTGCCGCCCTGCCGGTATCCCTGGCGCTGGTGGAAGCCATCGCCGGACCGCTGAAAGCCGAAGCCCTGGGCCGGGAGATCGGGCTGACGGGCTGGTCTCCCGCGCACAACAGCCAGTCCTTCGCATTCGGTGCTGGCGGCTACCTGACCGCGGCGGCCAACCACCTCGCCTTCTGGCGCCACGAAACCCTCTCCCTGCCCCTGCAGCCGGGCCTGGACGAAGCGACCCTCGCCTTGCGTGTGGATGCCTGGGCCCGCAGCTTCCGCACCGAGGTGCTGGCCAGCGGCAATGGGCCGGTCCGCAGCCGCCACGGCCTGACGTTGCTGCCGGACGCCCCGGCCGAAGGAATGCCGCTGCTCCCGGACAAGGAGGCAGCCCCCGGAAAAGTGCTGGACGAAGCCTTGGCCGGGATCGCCGCACGCTATGGCGACGCCACTGCCGCCTTCGTCGCCGCCCAGCTCGAATATCCGCGCCACTGAACGATCCGGCGGGCCAGGGGCTCAAAACTCCATGGACAACCCTTGAACCCTGCGATGGCTTGGATGCACCCTTGTGGGTATCTCGGCTACACAACAACAAGGACCCGCCATGTACGAGATCAGCCTTCACCCCGTGCCAGACGCCGTGCGCAAGCAGGCGCTCATTGATAACGATGCCTACCAGCGCCTGTACCAGCAGTCCGTCGAGCAGCCCGAGCTGTTCTGGAGCGAGCAGGCCACCAGTTTCCTCACCTGGTTCCAGCCCTGGGAGCAGCTGCACCGCAGCGACCTCAAGAAGGGCGAAGCCGAGTGGTTCAAGGGCGGCAAGCTGAACGTCGCCTACAACTGCATCGACCGCCACCTGGAACAGCGCGGCGAGCAGGTCGCCATCATCTGGGAAGGCGACAATCCCAGTGAGTCCGCGCAAATCACCTACCGCAAGCTGCACAGCCATGTCACCCGCCTGGCCAACGTCCTAAAGAGCCGTGGGGTGAAAAAGGGCGACCGCGTGTGCATCTACATGCCGATGATTCCCGAAGCGGCCTACGCCATGCTCGCCTGTGCGCGCATCGGTGCCGTGCATTCGGTGGTGTTCGGCGGCTTCTCCCCGGACGCCCTGCGTGACCGCATCCTCGACGCCGACTGCCGTACCGTGATCACCGCCGATGAAGGCGTGCGCGGCGGCAAGTACGTTCCGCTGAAGCAGAACGTCGACAAGGCGCTGAAGGACTGCCCGAACGTCTCGTCGGTGCTGGTGGTGCAGCGCACCGAAGGCAAGATCGACTGGCAGGAGGGGCGTGATCTCTGGTACCACGAGGCCCTGCACGGCGTCAGCGAGGACTGCCCGCCAGAATGGATGGACGCCGAGGACCCGCTGTTCATCCTCTACACCTCCGGCTCCACCGGCAAACCCAAGGGCGTACTGCACACCACCGGCGGTTACCTGCTGGGTGCGGCGATGACCCACAAGTACGTGTTCGACTACAAGGACGGCGAAATTTTCTGGTGCACCGCGGACGTGGGCTGGGTCACCGGCCACAGCTACATCGTCTACGGCCCGCTGGCCAACGCCGCCACTACCCTGATGTTCGAAGGCGTGCCCAACTACCCGGATGCCTCGCGCTTCTGGCAGGTGATCGACAAGCACCAGGTGAACATCTTCTACACCGCCCCGACCGCCATCCGCGCCCTGATGCGTGAAGGCGAGGCACCGGTGAAGAGGACCTCCCGAAGCAGCCTGCGCCTGCTCGGCAGCGTCGGCGAACCGATCAACCCGGAAGCCTGGGAGTGGTACTACAACGTCGTGGGTGACTGCCGTTGCCCCATCGTCGACACCTGGTGGCAGACCGAAACCGGCAGCATCCTCATCACCCCGCTCCCAGGCGCGACCGCCCTCAAGCCCGGCTCGGCCACCCGCCCGTTCTTCGGCGTGCAGCCGGTACTGCTGGATGAAAAGGGCAAGGAAATCGAAGGCGCCGGCTCCGGCGTGCTGGCGATCAAGGCCAGTTGGCCGAGCCAGATCCGCAGCGTCTACGGCGACCACAAGCGGATGATCGATACCTACTTCTCCGCCTACCCCGGCTATTACTTCACCGGCGACGGCGCCCGCCGCGACGAAGATGGCTACTACTGGATCACTGGCCGCGTCGACGACGTGATCAACGTGTCCGGCCACCGCATCGGTACCGCCGAGGTGGAAAGCGCCCTGGTGTTGCACGATGCCGTGGCCGAGGCCGCCGTGGTGGGCTATCCCCACGACCTCAAGGGCCAGGGCATCTACGCCTTCGTCACGCCGATGAAGGGCCTGGAACCCACCGAGGAGCTGAAGAAGGAACTGCTGGCCCTGGTCAGCAAGGAAATCGGCAGCTTCGCCAAGCCGGAGCTGATCCAGTGGGCACCGGGCCTGCCCAAGACCCGTTCGGGCAAGATCATGCGCCGCATCCTGCGCAAGATCGCCTGCAACGAGCTGGAGAACCTGGGCGATACCTCCACCCTGGCCGACCCGTCCGTGGTGCAGAACCTGATCGACAAGCGCCTTAACCAGTAACACCCGCCAAGGCGGCAGCCCTCCCCGGGGGCTGCCGCCTTTCCTTTGGAATCGCCCTCCCCATGGAATTCATCCGCCGCCGCATCGAAAGCCAGATCATCGGCCTGACGGGCCTCGCACTTGGCCAACTCGACTTCGAGAACCCCAAGGGCGACCCCGGCCTGTTCGGCCCGGACTCGGTGACCTGGAAGATCCACGGCGACTTCACCACGATGATGATCGGCGGCATCAGCGCCCTGCTCCTGCAGATGCTTCATCCCCTGGCACTCTCGGGCGTCTGGGACCACTCCAATTTCCGCGCGGACATGCTCGGCCGCCTGCGTCGCACCGGCCAGTTCATTTCCGGCACCACCTACGGCACCCGCAAGGATGCCGACTGGCTGATCGACAAGGTGCGCACTATCCACCTGCAGGTTGCCGGCACCGCCCCCGACGGGCGCCCATACGCTGCCAGCGACCCCGCATTGCTCACCTGGGTGCACGTGGCCGAGGTCAGCTGCTTCCTCAAATCCCACCTGCGCTATCTCAACCCGCACCTGAGCGGTGAAGACCAGGACCGCTACTACGCCGAGATCGCCCTGGTGGCCGAGCGGCTCGGCGCGAGCAATGTGCCGAAGTCCCGCCAGGAGGTGGCGGACTACCTGGAAGCCATGCGCCCGCAACTGTTCTGCGACGAGCGCAGCCTGGAAGTGGTGCGCATCCTCCTCGCCGCACCAGCGCCCAGCGCCGTGGCCAAACCCTTCGGCATCCTGATGATGCAGGCCGGCATCGACCTGATGCCGGAGTGGGCCAGCGCCATGCTCGGCCTCCACCAGCGCCCCTGGCAGCGCCGCGTGGTGCGGGATCTGGTCTGGCGCGTGGCGCCGCTGCTGCGCTGGGCGATGCGCAACGGTGCTGTCCATCGTGCACGCCGGCGCATGGGGTTACCCACCCGATAAGGCTGTGGTCGGACCGACATCACTGTGCGACCATCGCGAGCTGTTCGGTCACAGCCTGACCCAATTCACCGCCGAGAGGACTGATTCATGCACGAGGTCGTAATAGTCGCCGCCACCCGCACCGCCATCGGCAGCTTCCAGGGATCCCTTGCCGGTATTCCCGCGCCCGAGCTGGGTGCCGCGGTGATCCGCCAGCTGCTGGCCCAGACCGGTCTCGCGGGCGAGCAGATCGATGAAGTGATTCTCGGCCAGGTACTCACCGCGGGCAGCGGCCAGAACCCGGCACGCCAAGCCGCCATCCTCGCCGGCCTGCCTCACGCGGTTCCGGCCATGACCCTGAACAAGGTCTGCGGCTCTGGCCTCAAGGCCCTGCATCTCGCCGCCCAGGCCATCCGCTGTGGCGATGCCGATGTGATCATCGCCGGCGGCCAGGAGAACATGAGCCTGGCGCCCTAC
Source organism: Pseudomonas lalkuanensis (assembly GCF_008807375.1). Classification (NCBI taxonomy): domain Bacteria; kingdom Pseudomonadati; phylum Pseudomonadota; class Gammaproteobacteria; order Pseudomonadales; family Pseudomonadaceae; genus Metapseudomonas; species Metapseudomonas lalkuanensis. The sequence continues at coordinate 5,101,064 of NZ_CP043311.1, forward strand.
GTCATGCCCGGCGCACGCACCGGTCTGCGCATGGGCCACGCGAAACTGGTGGACAGCATGATCCAGGACGGCCTGTGGGATGCCTTCAACGACTACCACATGGGCATCACCGCCGAGAATCTGGTGGAGAAGTACGGCCTGACCCGCGAACAGCAGGACGCCTTGGCCGCCGCTTCCCAGCAGAAAGCCGCCGCCGCCATCGAGGCCGGCCGCTTCCGGGATGAGATCACCCCCATCCTCATTCCGCAGAGGAAGGGCGACCCCATCGCCTTCGCCACTGATGAACAGCCCCGCGCCGGCACCACCGCCGAAGCCCTGGCCAAGCTGAAGCCCGCCTTCAAGAAAGACGGCAGCGTCACCGCAGGCAACGCATCCACGCTCAACGACGGTGCCGCCGCCGTGTTGCTGATGAGCGCGGAAAAAGCCAAGGCACTGGGCCTGCGGGTGCTTGCGCGCATCGCCGGCTATGCCAATGCCGGCGTCGATCCGGCGATCATGGGCATCGGCCCGGTCTCGGCCACCCGCCGTTGCCTGGAAAAAGCCGGCTGGAGCCTGGGCGATCTGGACCTGATCGAAGCCAACGAGGCTTTCGCCGCGCAGGCGCTGTCGGTGGGCCAGGAACTGGGCTGGGATGCCGCCAAGGTCAACGTCAACGGTGGCGCCATCGCCCTTGGCCACCCCATCGGGGCCTCCGGCTGCCGCGTGCTGGTGACCCTGCTGCACGAAATGATCAAGCGTGATGCCAAGAAGGGCCTGGCGACCCTGTGCATCGGTGGCGGCCAGGGTGTGGCGCTGGCCATCGAGCGCTAAGCCGATTCTGTAGGTTGGGCTGAGCCCAGCGAAGCCCAACGCGATGATGCCGATTCAGGCCCTTTGTTGGGCTTCGCGGCACTCTGCGCCAACCTACGGCAAAGCCGCTTTGTTAAACTGCGCGCCCCTTTTTGTGAGACGCCGCGCATGTCCCCCGCTCTCCCCCAGGCGCTGCGCGCCGCCCTCGACGCCCGCCAGCCGCTGCTGGCCGAACTCCATGCCCAGGACACCGATTGCTATCGGCTGTTCCACGGCAGCCAGGAAGGCGCTCCCGGCCTGACCGTCGACCGCTACGGCGCGCAATTGATGGTGCAGAGCTTCCACCAGGCATTGGAGCGCGAACCTCTGCTGGCACTGGCTGCTGCAGTGGACGAATTCCTCGGCGAGAAGCTGATGCTGGTCTACAACGACCGCTCCCAGGGCAATTCCCGAGTCGATCGCTGCGACCCGGTTTATCAGGCCGAGCCCGCTGCGCTGGAGGACCTGGTAGGACACGAATGGGGACTGAACTATCGAGTACGTGGCCGTCACCCCGGCCAGGATCCGCTGCTATTCCTCGACCTTCGCAACACCCGTCGCTGGGTGAAGGCCAACAGTGCCGGCAAGTCGGTGCTCAACCTCTTCGCCTACACCTGCGGCGTCGGCCTCTGTGCGGCGGCCGGCGGCGCCAGCGAGGTGTGGAACCTGGACTTCGCCGAGGGCAACCTGGCGGTCGGCCGCGAGAACAGCGCGCTGAACCCGACGCTTGCCCCCATGCACTTCGTGCAATCGGACTACTTCCCGGCCATCCGCCAGTTCGCCGGCCTGCCCATCGCCCGCCGTCATGGCCAGAAACTGCCGAGCTACCCGCGCCTGGAACAGCGCCAGTTCGACCTGGTGTTCCTCGACCCGCCGGCCTGGGCCAAGAGCGCCTTCGGCACCGTGGACCTGCTGCGCGACTACCAGAGCCTGCTCAAGCCCGCGCTCATGGCGACCGCCGCGGGTGGCGTGCTGGTGTGCAACAACAACCTCGCCAAGGTCGCGATGGAGGACTGGCGCGAGCAGGTGCTGCGTTGCGCCAGCAAGCTGGGCCGGCCGGTGCGTGAGTGGCAGCAGCTCTCGCCTGCCGCCGACTTCCCCTCCCGCGACGGACGTCCACCGCTCAAGACCCTGGTCCTGCAGCTCTGAAAACCACGTAGCAACGAGATCCAGCCGTCAGGCGGAACCCGGAGGCCGTGCCATAATCCAAGGCACTCTTTGCCGGGATAGTTGACGCCTCATGTACAAAGGATTGAAACGGGCCGCCTGCGCCCTGCTGATTGTCGTTGCCCTCTACAGCCTGCTTGGCTTTCTGATCATCCCGGGGGTCGCCCTCCGGGTGGCCAACCAGCAATTGGCCCAATACGCCACCGTCCCCGCGCGGCTGGAACGCATCCAGCTCAACCCCTTCAGCCTGGAGCTGACCCTGTGGGGCCTGCACATCGGCGATGACAAGGCCGAGCAGGTGGGCTTCGAGCGCCTCTATGCCAACCTGCAACTGGACAGCCTCTGGTCCGGCGCCCTGCATCTTGCGGAGGTGCAACTGGACAAGTCGACCACCGAGGTGCTGTTCGCCAAGGACGGAACGCTGAACCTGGCCCAGCTGTTCAAGCTGCCCCCCAGCGAACCCAAGCCGGAGGAGCCGGCGGGCAATCCCTTTCCGGTGCGCATCGATCGCATCAAGCTGAGCGAAGGCGGCCTGCACTTCCAGGACCTGCGCCCCAGCGAAGTCATCGAGTTCGTCTACGACTCCCTCAACCTCGAACTGCACAACCTCAGCACCCTGCCCGATGACAATGCCGAGATGTCGTTCGTGGCCACCGGCCCCTATGGTGGACGCATCGACTGGGAAGGCCAGATCAGCCTCGTGCCCCTCACCTCCAGCGGCCAGTTGAAGATCACCGACAGCAAGATGAAGGCCTTCTGGCCCTATGTACGCGACGCGGTGCCCCTGGTCCTGGAAAAGGGCGTGTTGAGCCTGTCCACGGACTACAAGCTGAACCTGGCCAACGGCACCCAGCTCAACCTGGACAAGATCTGGATCAAGGTCGCGCCCTTTGCCATCAAGGCGCCGGACAACCGCCCCCTGGTCAACCTGGAAACGCTGGAAGTCAGCGACAGTTCCCTGGACCTCGCCAAGCAGGAAGTGCTGGTGGGCAAGATCCACAGCCAGAACCTGGAAACCTGGGCTGCCCGCGAAGCCGACGGCCAACTGGACTGGCAGAAGCTGTTCGCCAGCGAGCCCAAGCCCGCACCCAAGGCTGAAGAGAAACCCGCGTCCGGGCAGGCCGAGGCCAAGACGGACGAGCCCGGCAAGCCCTGGGTCGTGCGGCTCAAGGAGACCCAACTGCGCGGCTACAAGGTGCACCTGGCCGACCGGGTACCCAAGGAGCCGGTGCAACTGGAGCTGGGCCCGCTCAACCTGGACCTCAAGGATTTCGACAGTCGCGGCGAATCGCCCTTCAACCTCAGCCTCGACACCGGCCTCGGCAAGCAGGGCAAGGTGCAGGCGATCGGCCAGGTCCAGCTCAAGCCCGTCAACGCGAAGCTGCAGGTACAGACCCGCGACATCGACCTGCGCGTAGCCCAGGCCTACATCAGCCCCTTCGTGCGCCTGGAGCTGCGCAGCGGCCTGCTCGACAGCGACCTCAATGTCGACCTCAAAGGCACCGAGCCGCTGGCCCTGGGCATCACCGGCCGCGCGCTGGTCAATCAGATGCACACCCTGGACACCATCAAGGAACGCGACTTCGTCAAATGGCAGCAACTGCTGGTGGATGGGCTCCGCTACCAGCACGGCGACAGTCTGGTGATCGACAAGGTGAGCCTGAACCAGCCCTATGCGCGCTTCATCATCAACGAGGACCTGACCACCAACGCCAGCGACCTGGTGATCAAGCAACCCGCCGACGCCAATGCCCCGGCAGCCGCCAGCACCCAGCCGGAACCGGCCGGCAAGCCCCTGGGCATCCGCATCGGCGGCATCGAGATCAAGGACGGCTCGGCCAACTTCGCCGACTTCAGCCTGACGCCCAACTTCGCCACCGCCATCCAGCAGCTCAACGGTGAAATCGGCACCCTGGATAACCGTAATCCCAAGCCGGCCAGGGTGGCGGTGAACGGCAAGGTCGACCGCTACGCGCCAGTGACCATCAAAGGCAGCCTGAACCCCTTCGATCCCCTGGACAGCCTGGACATCGCCACCAGCTTCAAGCGCGTCGAGCTGACCACACTGACGCCCTACTCCGGCAAGTTCGCCGGCTACCGCATCCGCAAGGGCCGGCTGAACCTGGACCTGCACTACCAGATCGAGAAGGGCCAGTTGAAGGCCGAGAACCACCTCGTGCTGGAACAGCTGCAGCTCGGCGAACAGGTTTCCAGCCCGGATGCCGTGGACCTGCCAGTGCGCCTGGCGGTCGCCCTGCTGAAGGACACCCAGGGCAAGATCGACATCTCGCTGCCGGTGGCGGGCAACCTCAACGATCCGCAGTTCAGCGTCGCGCCTATCGTCTGGCAGACCCTGCGCAACCTGATACTGCGCGCGGTGCAAGCGCCCTTCAACTTCGTCGCCGGCCTGGTGGGCGGCAGCAGCGAAGACCTCGGCCAGGTGCCCTTCCCGGCCGGCAGCAGCGAGCTGGATGCCGAGGCGCAGAAATCCCTGGATACCCTGGCCGAGGCGCTGAAACAGCGTCCCGCCCTGCGCCTGGAAGTGGAAGGCGCCAGCGCCAGGACCGCCGACGGCCCGCCGCTGGCCGAGCAACGCCTGGAGCGGGAATACCAGAACACCTACTACAAGATCGCCCAGCGCCGGGGCGACAAGGTACCGGCGGAAGCCAGCCAGCTGGAAGTTCCGGAGGACGAGAAAGCGCCTATGCTGGAAGGCATCTACCGCACCCGCCTGAAGCAGCAGCCGCCGGCCGAATGGCAGGACCTGGAAAGGGAGCAGCGCACCGCCAAACTGCGCGAAGCGGTGCTCGCCTCCTGGGCCCAGAGCGACCTGCTGCTGCGCCAGTTGGGCCAGGCCCGCGCCGCCAGCATCAAGGACTATCTGGTTGATCGCGGCGGCCTTGCCGACGACCGCATCTTCCTGCTGGACGTCAGCTTCGTGGACCCCAACCAGGCCGGAGAGGTGATCACTCCGCTGCACCTGGACAGCGAGTAGGAGGCCTCATGCGCATGCTGCCGTTCGCCCTGCTGACCCTCGCCCTGGCCGCTCCGGCCGGGGCGGAGTCCATGCGCTGCGGCAGCAAGCTGGTCAGCCTCGGCGACCGCCCCTTCGAAGTCCTGCAGAAATGCGGCGAGCCAGTGCATCGCGACCTCGTCGGTTACACCCTGGGTTCCTACGACAATCGCGAATTCACCGTGGAAGAATGGGTGTACGGCCCCAACAACGGCATGCTCAGCATCCTCACCTTCGAGGGCAATCGCCTGATTCGCATCGAAACCAAGCGCAGCCGCTGACGCCCCGGGGCGCCAGGTGTAGGCTGTAGCCACCTCCCGCCGAACCTCGGACATTCCCGTGACACGCCGCGTTCTCCTCTGCCTGTCCCTGCTGCTTGCCGTGGGCAATGCCCAGGCCTCTTCCACCCTGCGTTGCAACAGCAACCTCATCAGCCTCGACGACACCACCAGCGAAGTGCTGAACAAGTGCGGCGAGCCGATCAGCCGCGCCGACCTGGGCTTCAAGGAAGTGGTGGACGAGTACTACCGGCGCAACGAGGTGCGGGTCGAGGAATGGGTCTACGGACCGCGCAACGGCATGTACCAGTTCCTCCGTTTCGAGGGCAATCGGCTGCGCAATATCGACAGCAAACGCGGTAACTGACAGCCTCTCGGGCGGAATGCTAGGCTCAGCGCCTTACAGCCCACGGACAGGATGCCCGCCCCATGAAAGCCCTCGCCTGCCTCTTCGCAGCCGCCCTCCTTCTGCCCCTCGCGGCCAACGCCAGCACCTTCCGCTGCGAGAGCAATCTCGTGAGCATCGGCGATCGCGGCGTCGAGGTTCAGCGCAAGTGCGGCGAGCCCGCCTCCCGCGATTTCATCGGCTATTCGGAGACCACCAGCGGGCGCCAGGAGATGCAGGTGGAGGAGTGGGTCTACGGCCCCGCCAACGGCATGTACCACTACCTGAGATTCGTCGGCGGCCGCCTCAGCGAAATCGACAGCAAGCGCAACTGAGCCGCGCGCGATGATCATTCTTCCCGCCGATCAACCCCTGGACTGGCGGCGGCCGCCGGTCATCACCCTGCTGCTGATCCTGCTCAACACCCTGATCTACATCGTCTACCAGGGCGGTGACCAGGCGCGGATCGAAGAGGCCCAGCAACTCTATCTGGGCGGCGGCCTGCTCAATCGCGAGCGCGCCCTGTTCGTCGACCACCTGGCGGAGCGGGAAAAGTTCGACGCCGAGCAGCGTCATGCCATCGATGCGATGCGCCGCCAGGACCTGGCGACCATCATCCTGCGCGACCTGGAATTCGAGGACTGGCTGCACCGCTCACCGGCCTACCAGGCCGATCCCGCCTGGCAACAGGCGCGACAGAAGGCCGAGGCGGCGCGGGACAGGATCAGCGCCCAGCGCTTTGGCTTCATTCCCAACAAGTTCAGCGTCCAGGGGCTGTTCGGCGCCATGTTCCTGCACGGCAGCTTCGATCACCTGCTGGGCAACATGATTTTCCTGTTCATCTGCGGCTTCGCCCTGGAAGCGGCCCTGGGACGCTGGGTCTATCTCGGCCTCTACCTCGCCAGCGGGCTGGCTTCGCACCTGCTCTGGTGGGCACTGGACCCGGTCTGGGTGGCAGGCATCGGTGCCTCCGGCGCGGTATCGGGGTTGATGGGCATGACCATCGGCGTATACGGGCTGCGCAAGATTCGCTTCTTCTACTGGCTGGGCCCGTTGATCGGCTACTTCAAGGCCCCCGCCCTGTGGATATTCCCTGCCTGGCTCGGCAAGGAGCTGTACGGCGTCCTGCTGGCCGAAGACCACGTGAACTATTACGCGCACCTCGGTGGCCTGGCCTTCGGTTTCCTGGCGACCTGGCTGCTGCACCGGGCGGGCTTCCTCAAGGTGGACGAGGCATACCTCAGCAAGGAAGACCCGGACGCTCCCTTCAAGCGCGAACTGGCAGCCCTGGACCAGCTGATCGGCCGCTTCGCCCTCGACCAGGCCGCGCCCCGAGGCCTGGAAATGCTGCAGCGCTACCCCGACCGGCTGGCCCTGCTGGAACGTCTCTATCCGCTGGCCAAGAGCCGTCAGGACAAGCCTCTGCTGGCCGCGGTGCTGAAGCAGCTGTTCGCCCTGCCGGAACAGGCCGCCGCCCTGCCCCTTCTGCACAAGCTGGCGGACGATGTGGCGGACCCGCAGCAGCGCCTGCTGCAGCACCCGGCCGTGCTGCTGCACCTGCTGCAACGGCTGATCAAGGCTGGCGACAGCACCCGCGCCCTGGCGCCATGGCGCCGCCTCTGTCAGGTAACCCCGGTGCCGCCGCAGCTCCCCGGCCTGACGCTGCAGCTCGCCAAGCAACTGGGCCAGCGCCAGGACCTGCGCGGAGTGGGCGAACTCGGCCAGTATCTGCGCCGGGCCTTCCCTGAAGCAGAACAGACCCGGCAACTGGCGCTCTACCAGCAGCACCTGGCGCGCTGAACCCTCGAACGACAAGGCCCCGCACATGCGGGGCCTTGTGCATTTGCCTGGACGGCTGCTACTGGGCGGATTTCAGGCCGTCGGCGGAAACCGCAGTGACACCCTTGATGCTCTTGGCGGTATCGATGGCCAGGTCACGTTCGGCATCGCTCTGCACCGTACCGGACAGTGCGACCACGCCCTGGTTGGTTTCAACCTTGATGTCCATCCCACTGAGGTTCTTGTCGGCCAGGAAGGTGGATTTGACCTTGCTGGTGATCCAGGTATCAGAGACCGCGTCTTCGGCTTTCTGCATGGTCTCGCTGGCTGCCAGCATCGAGTGACCGCTGGTTTCTGCATAGGCGCCGGTCGCGAACGGCAGGCTCATGGCGGCGGCAGTGACAGCGGCAAAGGTCCATTTGGTGAAAGTCTGTTTCATGAGGTGGGTCTCCTCTCTTCTCCGGAACGTCTGCAACGAACTCCTGGTTGCAGGCTCAACAGAAACGTCGCAAGTCCTGTGCCAGCTTCCCGACGACAAGAAAGATCAAATAGATCAATGAGATAGGAAAACAACCAAGAGCCCCGTTGCATGCAGTCTGCACGTTCACCCCACTGCGGCGTTGCAGACTGCACGGTGAAAACGGGCTCAGCGGCCGGCGTTGCCCAGCTTCGCGATGGTGCCCTCCAGGGCACTGACCTGATCCAGCAACGGCGAAGCCGGATAGCGCGCGCGTATATAGGTCAGCAGCTTCTGCGCCGGCTCCAGCTGCCCGAGGCCTTCGGCGAAGCCACGGGCCGCCAGCAGGTAGGCGCGTGGAATGTGCGGGTAGTCAGGGAAGCGCTGGTGCAGATTGCGCAGCAGGCTGAGGGCCTCGCGCACCTTGTGCCGATCAAGCAGTGCGCCCGCGACCTGCTCGCAGACCAGGGCGTCGGCCGGCTGGAAATCGGCCTTGAACTGGCGGGCGTTGAGCAGCGCAGTGGCGGCCAATGCCGGGTTCTGGCGGGCCGCCAGGGGCAGGTAGTGATCCAGATGACGCAGGCAGCGCTCGTAAGCCCCCAAACCAAACAGCAGCTGGTGGTGGCGCTCGTTCAGGCGCAGGTCCTCCGGATCGCGCTGCAGCGCGTTGGCCAGGGTCTCCAGGGCGCCATCGCTCTGGCCTTCCTTGAGCCGGATCTCGGCCTCGGCCAGCGCCCTGCGGCGGCGCCATTCATTCTCCGGCACGCCCTGCTGGGCACCCTCTTCGGCAATGGCAAAACCCAGTGCGCCCTGATACTGGAACACCGCGTAGCCCATCATGCTGCACATCACCACACCGAAATAACCGAAGAGGAAGGTGGCGATGGGCATCAGCACCACCCTGGGCAGGCCGCCGGAGAGCATCCAGGCCACATAGCTGGGGGACTGCCAGAGGATGAAGAGGAAGGCGCAGAGAATCAGGTAACGCCAGCCCATGGCCTTGATCACCTCACCCACCTGGTCGGGGCTCAGGGCCGCGCCCAGTTCCTTGCTCAGCGCCAGGCGGATGATGCTCGCGGGCAGCAGCAGGACGATGGCGATGTTGACCACCCAGAAGATGGTTTCGCTGTTGAAGTCCGCCGCCAGCCAGAGCGCTCCCAGCGCAATGGCGAAGACCAGCACCTGCTTGATGAACAGCGAGAAACCATCGCCGCCGAAGGCGCTCATCAGGCTCGGCGCCTCGCGCACGCCCTCGCTGCTGGACTCGATCACGCTGTGGAAGTACTTGGTGGCCACGCTCAGCAGGATGCTCCAGAGAATCAGCGAACGCGGCATGAACAGGCCGGCCAGGGCCAGCAAGGCACTGAACGCCAGCGAACTGGCCTGCAGGCCATAGGCGAAGAACTGCGGCAGCCGCTCCCAGAACGGCTGGGCGGTATTGGCCGCACCGAGGAAGGTGAGTTCGCGGCGGCACAGGGGGCAGACCGGGCTGTCGTCGGGAGCATCAGCGTTGAGGGGGATGCAGCAATCGCCGAAATGGCGCTGGCAGGGCACGCAGTGCCAGGTCGCGGGTTGGGCAGGGTGGTACTGGCAGAGCGTCTTGTCCATGACTGATCCAGGTACGGTGGCGGTTTGCCATTCTCCAGGCAAAAAAAGAGGGCCCGCAAGGGGCCCTCTCTTCTATTGCGTGACGATTATCAGACGCCGGAAGCTTCGGCAGCTTCCACGTCCTTAATCGACAGCTTGATGCGGCCACGGTTGTCGACGTCGAGAACCAGGACTTTGACTTCCTGGCCTTCCTGCAGAACGTCGGTGACCTTGTCGATGCGCTTGTCGCTGATCTGCGAGATGTGCACCAGACCGTCCTTGCCCGGCAGGATGTTGACGAAGGCGCCGAAGTCGACGATGCGCTCGACCTTGCCCACGTACACCTTGCCGACTTCGGCTTCAGCGGTGATACCCAGAACGCGCTGACGTGCAGCCTCGGCAGCTTCCTTGGTTTCGCCGAAGATCTTCACGCTGCCATCGTCTTCGATGTCGATGGAGGCCTTGGTTTCTTCGCAGATCGAGCGGATGGTGGCGCCGCCCTTGCCGATTACGTCGCGGATCTTATCGGTGTCGATCTTCATCGCGATCATGGTCGGAGCGTTGGCAGACAGCTCGCTGCGGGACTGGGCGATCACCTGGTTCATCTGGCCGAGGATGTTCAGACGCGCTTCCAGAGCCTGCTCCAGAGCGATCTCCATGATCTCTTCGGTGATGCCGTTGATCTTGATGTCCATCTGCAGCGCGGTCACGCCCTTGGCGGTACCGGCTACCTTGAAGTCCATGTCGCCCAGGTGGTCTTCGTCGCCCAGGATGTCGGTCAGGACGGCGAACTTGTCACCTTCCTTCACCAGACCCATGGCGATACCGGCAACCGGCGCCTTCATCGGCACACCGGCGTCCATCAGGGCCAGGGAAGCGCCGCAGACGGAAGCCATGGAGCTGGAGCCGTTGGACTCGGTGATCTCGGAAACCACGCGGATGGTGTAGGGGAACTCGTCACCTTTCGGCAGCATGGCGGAAACGCCACGACGGGCCAGACGGCCGTGGCCGATTTCGCGGCGGCCAGCGCTGCCCATACGACCGCACTCACCTACCGAGAAGGGCGGGAAGTTGTAGTGCAGCATGAAGGCGTCCTTGCGCTCGCCTTCCAGGGTGTCCAGCAGCTGGGCGTCACGGGCGGTGCCGAGGGTGGCGACGACCAGGGCCTGGGTTTCACCACGGGTGAACAGGGCGGAACCGTGGGTCTTGTCCAGCACGCCGACTTCGATCTTCAGCGGACGTACGGTGCGGGTGTCACGGCCATCGATACGCGGCTTGCCGTTGACAATGTTCTCGCGAACGGTGCGGTATTCCAGCAGGCCGAAGGCGTCTTTCACCTCACCAGTCGGGAACTGGCCTTCTTCCTCGCCAGCGAAGCGGGCAACGACCTGGTCGCGCAGCTCGTCCAGGCGGTTGTAGCGGTCCTGCTTGATGGTGATGGTGTAGGCCTGGGAGATGGCCTCGCCGAACTCGGCCTTGATGGCGCCGAGCAGAGCGGTGTTTTCAGCCGGGGCGGTCCAGTTCCAGGCCGGTTTGCCGGCTTCGGCAGCGAATTCCTTGACCGCGGTGATCACGGACTGGAATTCCTGGTGGGCGAACAGAACGGCGCCCAGCATCTGGTCTTCGGTCAGCTCCTGGGCTTCGGACTCAACCATCAGCACGGCGTCTTCGGTACCGGCAACGACCATGTCCAGGGCGGAGGCTTTCAGCTGCTCGTAGTTGGGGTTCAGCAGGTAGCCGGCTTCTTCGTGGTAGGCCACGCGCGCGGCACCGATCGGGCCGTTGAACGGAATGCCGGAGATGGCCAGGGCCGCGGAAGTACCGATCATGGAAGCGATGTCCGGATCGGTCTTCTTGTTGGTGGAGACCACGGTGCAGATGACCTGGACTTCGTTCAGGAAACCTTCCGGGAACAGCGGGCGGATCGGACGGTCGATCAGGCGCGAGGTCAGGGTTTCCTTCTCGGAAGGACGGCCTTCACGCTTGAAGAAACCACCGGGGATACGGCCAGCGGCGTAGGTTTTCTCCTGGTAGTGGACGGACAGCGGGAAGAAACCCTTGCCCGGGTCGGCCTGCTTGGCGCCGACCACGGTCACCAGAACGGTGACGTCTTCGTCCATGGTGACCAGAACGGCACCGGAAGCTTGACGGGCGATACGGCCAGTCTCGAGGGTAACGGTCGATTGACCGAACTGGAACTTCTTGATTACCGGGTTCACGGTGTTTTCCTTCTCTATGTTGCCTTGGGGGAAATCGTGGGAGAGGCGGGAGTCGGACCCGTTTCAATCCCTTAAAAAACCAGAAGCTGGAAAGCCGAAAGCTGGAACGATGTCCAGCTTCCGGTTTTCCAGCTTCCAGCTCATCTGAGTCGCTTAGCGACGCAGACCCAGACGACCGATCAGGGCGCTGTAACGAGAGGTGTCCTTACCCTTCAGGTAGTCCAGCAGCTTGCGGCGCTGGTTAACCATGCGGATCAGACCACGACGGGAGTGGTGGTCTTTGCCGTTGGCCTTGAAGTGATCCTGCAGCTTGTTGATGTTGGCGGTCAGCAGGGCAACCTGCACTTCCGGAGAACCGGTATCGCCTTCAGCTTGCTTGTACTCGTTAACGATCTGGGCTTTTTCAGTAACGCTCAGTGCCATGATGGGCTTCCTCTGAGAGTAATAGGCCGGGACCTTCGCCCCGTGTTCAAAAAAGAGGATTGACCGTGCCTATTAACAGCCATCCTCGGATCGGTCATTCCGACCGAATCAGTCGACGCGGCGCAACGCGCCCGTCATCGCTCACTTCACCGATTCCGATGAAGCGACCGGTGTGATCCTGTACTCGCATCATGCCGAACTTGGGTGCTTCCGGAGCCCGCACCGGCTGGCCATGAAGCCAGTAGTAGGCGCTGTGCTCGGTCAGCTGGATCAGCGGCCAGTGCTCCAGCCCGCTGTCGACCGGCAGGAGGAACTGGTCGAGTGCCTCGTTGCCACCCTCGGCGTGGACCTTCTCCAGGGTCTCCAGGCTGATCGCCTGGGCCAGCACGAAGGGGCCCGCCTGGGTCCGGCGCAGCTCTGCCACATGTGCCCCGCATCCCAGTGCCTGGCCGAGATCCTCGACCAGGGTGCGGATATAGGTGCCCTTGCTGCAAGCTACGGCCAGTCTTGCATGGCCGTTTTCACAGGCCAGCAAATCCAAGCGCGCAATAGTAACAGAACGCGCTTCGCGCTCCACTACTTCGCCAGCACGAGCCAGCTTGTAGAGGGGTTGGCCGTCCTTCTTCAGGGCCGAGTACATCGGAGGTATCTGCTTGATTTCACCGCGAAAACGCGGCAGCAGCGCCTCGATATCCTGGCGACCAACGGTCACCTCGCGACGTTCGATCACTTCACCTTCGGCGTCGCCGGTGGAAGTGGTGACGCCCAGCTGGGCCAGGGTTTCATAGCCCTTGTCGGCGTCCAGCAGGTATTGGGAAAACTTGGTCGCCTCGCCGAAGCACAGCGGCAGGACGCCGGTGGCCAGGGGGTCGAGACTGCCGGTATGGCCGGCCTTCTCGGCATTGAGCAGCCAGCGCACCTTCTGCAGCGCGGCGTTGGAACTCATGCCGCGCGGCTTGTCGAGGATCAGCACGCCGCTGACGTTGCGGCGGATACGTTTCACCTGGGCCACGCCATCACTCCTCGTCGCTGCCCTGGTGCTTGCGGTCTTCCGCCACGGCACGCTCGATCAGCGCCGACAGTTCCGCGCCACGACGGATGCTGGCGTCGTAGTGGAAGTGCAGTTGCGGCACGCTGCGCAGCTTCATGGCCTTGCCTAGCTGCATGCGCAGGAAGCCGGCGGCGTCCTGCAGGATGTCGAGGTTCAACTCGACCTTCTCGGCATTATCGTCCTGGCCCATCACGGTGATGAACACCTTGGCGTGGGACAGGTCGCGGCTCACGTCCACTGCGGTGATGGTCACCAGCCCCAGGCGCGGGTCCTTGATCTCACGCTGGATCAGCAGCGCCAGTTCGCGCTGCATCTGGTCGCCGATGCGTTGGGTACGGCTGTAATCTTTAGCCATTTCGTTTCACTCATGAACGCTTAAAAGCCGAAAGCCAGGAGTGGAAAGCGATGGCTTCCAGCTCCTGGCTCCCGGCTTGTGGCAAGCGCGACACTTACAGGGTGCGCGCCACCTGGACCTTCTCGAAGACTTCGATCTTGTCGCCGACCTTGACGTCGTTGTAGCTCTTCACGCCGATACCGCACTCCATGCCGGCACGCACCTCGGACACGTCGTCCTTGAAGCGGCGCAGGGATTCCAGTTCGCCTTCGAAGATCACTACATCGTCGCGCAGTACGCGGATCGGACGGTTGCGGTGTACCAGACCCTCGGTAACCATGCAGCCGGCGACCGCACCGAACTTCGGCGAACGGAACACGTCGCGCACCTCGGCGATGCCCAGGATGTTCTCCCGGACTTCGCTGCCCAGCATGCCGGACAGTGCTTTCTTAACGTCTTCGATGATGTCGTAGATGATGTTGTAGTAGCGCAGGTCCAGACCTTCCTGCTCGACGATCTTGCGCGCGCCAGCGTCGGCACGCACGTTGAAGCCGAACAGCACGGCGTTGGACGCCAGCGCCAGGTTGGCGTCGCTCTCGGTGATACCACCTACGCCGCCACCCACAACACGCACCTGGACTTCTTCGTTGCCGATGTCGGACAGGGCACCCTGCAGGGCCTCGAGAGAACCACGCACATCGGACTTGAGCACGATGTTGAGGGTCTTCTTCTCGTCCTGGCCCATGCTCTCGAAGATATTCTCGAGCTTGGAGGATTGCTGGCGAGCCAGTTTGACTTCGCGGAACTTGCCCTGGCGGAACAGCGCGACTTCGCGAGCCTTCTTCTCGTCGGCAACCACGGTCAGGTCGTCACCGGCGTCCGGCGTACCGTCCAGGCCGAGGATTTCGACCGGGATGGACGGGCCAGCTTCTTTCACCGGCTTGCCGTTCTCGTCGAGCATGGCGCGGACGCGGCCATAGTTGACGCCGCAGAGGACCATGTCGCCCTGACGCAGGGTACCGTCCTGTACCAGCACGGTAGCGACCGGACCACGGCCCTTGTCCAGGCGGGATTCGACCACGACACCACGACCGGGGGCCGACGGGGTGGCGGTGAGTTCCAGAACTTCAGCCTGCAGCAGAACGGCTTCGAGCAGTTCGTCGACACCGGTACCGGCCTTGGCCGACACAGGTACGAACTGAGTATCGCCGCCCCACTCTTCCGGGATCACATCCAGAGCGGCCAGGCCGTTCTTGATGTTGTCCGGGTTGGCTTCGGGCTTGTCCATCTTGTTGACCGCGACCACGATCGGAACGCCAGCCGCTTTCGCGTGCTGTACGGCTTCCACGGTCTGCGGCATCACGCCGTCATCGGCCGCCACCACCAGGATGACGATGTCAGTGGCCTTGGCACCACGAGCACGCATGGCGGTGAACGCCGCGTGACCCGGGGTGTCCAGGAAGGTCACCATGCCGCGATCGGTTTCCACGTGGTAGGCACCGATGTGCTGGGTGATGCCACCCGCTTCACCGCTGGCCACCTTGGTACGACGGATGTAGTCGAGCAGAGAGGTCTTGCCGTGGTCGACGTGACCCATCACGGTCACCACCGGCGCACGAGTCAGGGCCTCGCCTTCGAACTTCAGGGACTCGGCCAGTTGCTCTTCCAGGGCGTTCTCGTTGACCAGTTTGACCTTGTGGCCGAGTTCTTCGGCGATCAGTTGGGCGGTCTCGCGATCGAGCACCTGGTTGATGGTCACCGGAGTGCCCATCTTGAACATGAACTTGACGACTTCTGCGCCCTTGACGGACATCTGGGCGGCCAGTTCGGCCACGGTTATGGTCTCGCCAATGCTGACTTCACGCACGATAGGTCCTGTCGGGCTCTGGAACCCGTGCTGGTTACGCTTCTTCAGCTTGGACTTGCCGCCACGCCCACCACGACGACCGAAGGAATCGCTTTCCTCTTCGGTGCTGCGCGGGGCAACGCGGGGGGCAGGAGCCTTTTCTTTTTCCTTTAGCGAAGGACGGTGCTGCGCATGCTTGCGGTCGCGGCGATCGTCTTCGTCGCGAGCGCGCTCGGGGCGACGCACTTCCTCTTTCTTGCGCTCGGCGCCAGCGGCTGCGGCACCGGCGGCTGCACCAGCGGCCGGAGCGGCAGTGGCAGCAACAGGAGCGGCAGTAGCAGGCTCGACAGCCGGAGCGGCATTGACCGTGGTGGTTTGGGCTGTTTCCTTGGCGCGAGCTTCAGCTTCACGGCGAGCGGCCTCTTCGGCGCGCTGACGAGCTTCTTCCTCGGCCTTCAGGCGAGCGGCTTCCTCCGCAGCGCGCTGCTCTTCGAGTTCGCGCTGGCGTTCAGCCTCGATCTCGTCAGGGCTGCGCTTGACGTAGGTCTTCTTCTTGCGCACTTCGACATTGATGGTCTTGCTACCCGCAACCTTCAACGTGGTAGTGGTTTTGCGCTGCAGGGTAATCTTGCGCGGCTCTTCCAGGCGTTCGCCGTGACTGCTCTTGAGATGGGCCAGTAGGGCCTGCTTCTCATTGTCGGTTACAACCTGCTCGGCGCTGGTGTGCGGCAATCCCGCCTCGCGCATCTGCAGCAGCAGGCGCTCCACCGGTGTATCGACCACCTGGGCCAGTTCTTTCACCGTGACTTGCGTCATGCACTTCTCTCCTCAGGCCGCGATACTTACTCGAACCAGTGGGCTCGGGCGGCCATGATCAGCTTGCCGGCACGCTCTTCGTCCATGCCGTCGATGTCGAGCAGGTCGTCAATCGACTGCTCGGCCAGGTCTTCGCGGTTAATAACGCCACGTACGGCGAGTTCAACAGCCAGATCCTTGTCCATGCCTTCCAGGGAAAGCAGGTCCTCGGCAGGCTGGGCATCCGCCAGCTTCTCTTCGGTCGCGATGGCCTTGGTCAGCAGGCGGTCCTTCGCACGGGCACGCAGCTCGTTGACGATGTCCTCGTCGAAGCCGTCGATGCTGAGCATTTCTTCCATGGGCACGTAGGCGATTTCTTCCAGGCTGGTGAAACCTTCTTCCACCAGTACCTGAGCCAGCTCTTCGTCCACTTCCAGTTCTTCGACGAAGGCACGCAGGATGTCACCGGTTTCGGCTTGCTGCTTGGCCTGGATGTCCGCTTCGGTCATCACGTTCAGGGTCCAGCCGGTAAGCTGGCTGGCCAGGCGCACGTTCTGGCCGCCACGGCCGATGGCCTGGGCCAGGTTGTCTTCGGCAACGGCGATGTCCATTGCATGGGCATCTTCGTCGACGATGATCGCCACCACTTCGGCCGGAGCCATGGCGTTGATCACAAACTGTGCAGGGTTGTCGTCCCACAGGACGATGTCGACGCGCTCGCCACCCAGTTCGCCGGATACGGCCTGGACGCGGGAACCGCGCATGCCGATGCAGGCGCCCTGGGGATCGATACGCTTGTCCTTGGAGCGAACGGCGATCTTGGCGCGGGAACCCGGATCACGGGAGGCGGCCATCACTTCGATCAGCTCCTCGGCGATTTCCGGCACTTCGATGCGGAACAGTTCGATCAACATCTGCGGCGCAGTGCGCGACAGGATCAGCTGCGGGCCACGGTTCTCGGTGCGAATTTCCTTCAGCAGGGCACGTACGCGGGCGCCGACGCGGAAGGTTTCGCGCGCGATGATGTCCTCGCGGGCCAGCAACGCTTCGGCGTTGTTGCCAAGGTCGACGATCACGTTATCGCGGGTGACCTTCTTCACGGTGCCGGAAATGATGTCGCCCAGCTTCTCGCGGTAGGCTTCGACAACCTGCGCGCGCTCGGCTTCGCGCACTTTCTGCACGATGACCTGCTTGGCGGTCTGGGCAGCGATGCGGCCAAACTCGATGGACTCGATCTTCTCTTCGATGATGTCGCCGATCTTGGCTTTCTCATCGCGCTCCTGGGCCTGATCCAGGGTCAGCTGGATAGCCGGATCCTCGAAATCAGTTTCCTCGACCACAGTCCAGCGACGGAAGGTGTCGTAGTTACCGCTCTGACGGTTGATCGACACACGCAGGTCGACCTCGTCCTCGTAACGTTTCTTGGTAGCAGTGGCCAGGGCCAGCTCCAGCGCCTCGAAAATCACGCCAGCCGGTACACCTTTTTCGTTGGATACCGACTCAACAACCAGCAGTACTTCTTTGCTCATCGTACGCCTCGCCTTTCGCAATCCATTGGATCCGCGGGATCCGCGTCTCAGTCAAAACGGGGAATGATGTTGGCCTTGTCGATCAGTTCGATCGGCAGGAGGAACTCGCGGTCTTCAATGAGAACCACCACGTCCTGCTCCTCCACCCCGCGGAGAAGCCCCTGAAAATTGCGTCGTCCTTCAAAGGGAGAACGCAGCTTGATCTTGACCAGTTCACCAGCGTGGGCCGCGAACTGTTCAAGGGTGAACAGCGGACGATCCATGCCTGGCGACGATACTTCGAGGGTGTACTCGCTGCTGATCGGGTCCTCGACATCGAGCACGCCGCTGATCTGACGGCTGACTTTCTCGCAGTCGTCTACCAGGATGCCGTTTTCGTGATCGATGTAGATCCGCAGCAGCGAATGCCGCCCTTGAGACAGGAACTCGATGCCCCAGCACTGATAACCGAGCGCTTCGACTACCGGGGCCAACAAGGCCTGCAACTGTTCTAGCTTGCTCGACACCTGATCGCCTCTCGCATGCTGTGCAAATAAAAAATGGGCGAAACGCCCATCCCTTCAAACCACCTGATCATTGATCGGAGGCCAACTGTCCAGCTAGCAAAAAGCCCCTAAAAAGGGGCTTCGCGACTACTGGTTGCGGGGGCTGGATTTGAACCAACGACCTTCGGGTTATGAGCCCGACGAGCTACCAGACTGCTCCACCCCGCGTCAAAGCTGGTGCGAGATTATACGGCCAGCACCTTGCATGGTCAACCGAACATCCCGCGAAGAAGAAAGCCCGCATCTCTGCGGGCCTCTCTTTATATGGTACCGAGGAGGGGACTCGAACCCCTACAGCCTATGGCCACTACCACCTCAAGGTAGCGTGTCTACCAATTCCACCACCTCGGCAAAACTTGCCTTACTTCTGCTCCGGAGCCTGAGGCACATCACCCGACTGGGTAGCTGGCTTCTGCTCTTCGAGCACCGGCACATCGTCAGCTGCCGGCTTGGCGGGTTGAACCTCGAGCGCCGCCGGATCCGGCAGGCCCACGTTGCTCAGCGCCTCAGCCTTTTCTTTAGCGAAGAACGCTAAGCCCAGGCTGGTAATGAAAAAAACCGCGGCGAGTATACCAGTAAAGCGACTCAAAAAGGTAGCGGAACCTTGGCTTCCGAAAACGGTTGCCGAAGCACCAGCACCAAACGAGGCACCAGCATCTGCGCCCTTGCCCTGCTGAACCAGCACCAGGCCTACAACACCCAGAGCGACCAGCAAGTGCACCACAATAACGACAGTTTCCAGCATCTTGTCAGCTTCCTGCGGCGCGACAGATCGCACCGAACTCATCCGCATTCAGGGAGGCACCACCAACAAGCCCCCCATCGATATCCGGCATGCCGAACAAGTCGGCCGCACTGGCCGCCTTCACACTGCCGCCGTACAGAATCCGTACGCCGCGAGCAACTTCGGCGTTCTCCGCCGACAGCTGCGAGCGAATAGCCGCATGAACCTCTTGCGCCTGTTGCGGCGAGGCAGTCAGCCCCGTACCTATCGCCCAAACCGGCTCATAGGCAATTACCGCTTGCGCAAATGCGCCCACACCAAGCTCTTCGATCACGCTACCCAGCTGACGCCCAACAACCTCGAGCGTCTTGCCAGCTTCGCGCTGCTCCCGGGTCTCTCCAACGCACAGCACCGGAACCAGACCACAGGATTGAGCAGCAGCGAACTTGCGACTCACGACTTCGTCGCTTTCGCCCAGAATCAGGCGACGCTCCGAATGACCGACAAGCACCAGGTTGCAACCTACGTCTGCCAACTGACTTGCCGCGACCTCTCCGGTGAGGGCTCCCTGCACCGGTTCCACCGCACAGTTCTGCGCACCGACGACAATCGACTTGCCATCCAGGCCTTGGATGACCTGATTGATGTACAGACAGGGCGGCATTACCGCGACTTCGACGCCAGCAGGCAAGGCCAATTGGCGCAAGCCTTTGATCAGCTCTGCGACGCTGGCGCGGGTACCGTGCATTTTCCAGTTACCGGCTACCAGAGGTCGGCGCATGCTTTATCTCGTCGATCAAAGTGGGCGCAGATGTTACCCAAGAGATTTCCAACTAGCAAGAGAAATCAAGCACATACCTCAGTCACGACTTTCGCCAGCTCTTCGGCATAGCCGCGTACCAGCTTTTCGTCGTCGCCTTCGACCATCACTCGCACAAGCGGCTCGGTGCCGGACTTGCGCAGCAGGACGCGACCGCGACCAGCCATCTGCTCAGTCACCCGAGCACATGCATCCTGTACCGCCGGGTGCTTGACCGGGTCCACTCCGTTGCCGGCATAGCGCACGTTGATCAGGACCTGCGGGCACTTGCGCATGCCCTGGCGCGCCTCTGCCAGCGACTGGCCGCTTCGTTGCAGCGCGAGCAATACTTGCAGAGCGGAGACGATCGCATCGCCAGTGGTGGTGAAGTGACTGCAAACGATATGACCGGAGTTTTCACCACCCAGGGTCCAACCGTTGGACTGCAGCTCACTCATCACATAACGGTCACCGACCTTGGCGCGAACGAACGGAATGCCGAGCTCCTTCAGCGCCAGTTCCATGCCGAGATTGCTCATCAGGGTACCGACTACGCCACCCTGCAGCTTGTCGCGACCATGCAGGTCGCGGGCGATCAGATAGATCAGCTCGTCGCCGTCAACCACAGTGCCGGTGTGATCCACCATCAGTACACGATCGCCATCGCCATCGAATGCGATGCCGATGTCGGCATTCTGCTCGACCACTGCGGCCTGCAGCCTGGCCATGTGGGTCGAACCGCAATCATCGTTGATGTTGAGGCCGTTGGGCTGGTTCGCCAGCACATGCACCTGGGCGCCCAGCTCACGAAACACGCTGGGAGCGACCTTGTAGGTGGCGCCATGGGCGCAGTCGATTACCAGCTTGAGACCGGCAAAGTCGGTACTGATGGGAGTGGTGCTCTTGCAGAACTCGATGTAGCGGCCCGCAGCGTCGTTGATCCGAGTCACCTTGCCGAGCTGCTCCGACTCCACCACGGTCATCGGCTGATCCAGCAGCTCTTCGATCATCAGTTCCACTTCATCCGAGAGCTTGGTGCCCTTGCCGGAGAAGAACTTGATGCCGTTGTCATGGTGCGGGTTGTGCGAGGCACTGATGACGATCCCGGCATCCGCCAGGAATGTACGGGTGAGGTAGGCGATGGCCGGGGTCGGCATGGGGCCGAGCAGCATCACGTCGGCACCGGCGGCCAGAAGGCCGGCTTCGAGGGCGGATTCGAACATGTATCCGGAGATGCGCGTGTCCTTGCCGATCAGAATGCGGCTCTTGCCCTGCTTGCGAAACGCCATGCCGGCAGCCCAACCGAGCTTGAGCATGAAATCCGGAGTAATCGGGAACTGCCCGACACGCCCGCGAATACCGTCGGTGCCAAAATACTTTCTGCTCATGGGGTGCTCCGTGTTTTCTTATTCCGCTGCTTGTACCGCAGCGATCATGCGTACCGCGTCCACGGTTTCCGCGACATCGTGTACGCGCAGGATGCAGGCACCCTTGGCCACCGCGAGGGCCGCCAGGGCGAGACTGCCGGACAGGCGTTGGTGGACCTCCCTTCCCAGCGCCTGGCCAATCATGCTTTTTCGTGAAACCCCGACCAGCAGGGGGCGCCCCAATTGGTGCAGCGCCTCCATATGCTTGAACAGGCTGAGGTTGTGCGCCAGGGTCTTGGCGAAGCCGAAGCCCGGATCGAGAACGATGCGATCTTCCGAAATCCCGGCTGCCAGGCAGGCCTGCATGCGGTCGGCGAGAAACTCCCCGACTTCGCGCACGACGTCCTGGTAGCGTGGATCCTGCTGCATGTTGCCCGGCTCGCCGAGCATGTGCATGAGACACACCGCAAGACCGGTATCGGCAGCAGCGTCCACGGCACCATCACGACGCAGCGCGCGCACGTCGTTGATCATCCCGGCGCCCAGGCGCGCACCTTCGCGCATCACGGCAGGCGTGGATGTATCCAGGGAGATCACCACATCCAGCTCGCGGGCGATGGCTTCGACCACAGGAGCGACGCGTTCGAGCTCTTCGGTCGGAGATACCGGGCGGGCGCCCGGCCGGGTGGACTCGCCACCGACGTCGATCAGGGTGGCGCCAGCGGCAACCATCTCGGCGGCGTGGCGCAACGCGGCGTCACGGGCATTGAAGCAGCCACCATCGGAGAAGGAATCTGGGGTGACGTTGAGGATGCCCATGACGTGGGGCTGGGCCAAATCAAGAACCCGGCTGCCGCAAGGCAACCGGGTCGGGTACTGCACTGACTTCATCTACAGGCCTTAGTGTTCGCCAGCCGGCCCGCCGATGGGGGTTTCAGGCCGTTTGGCCTCTTCACGCGGTGCGGGTGTACCAGAAGTACCGGAACCGCCCTGCCAATCCTTGGGCTCGCGCGCGGCACGGCCAGCCATGATGTCATCGATCTGCTCGGAGTCGATGGTTTCATACTTCATCAGGGCCTCGGCCATCATGTCGAGCTTGTCGCGGTTCTCCGTCAGCAGGTTCTTCGCGGTGGTATAGCTCTCATCGATGATGCGACGGACTTCCTGGTCGATCAGCTTGGCGGTTTCGCCGGATACGTTGGCGTGCTGGGCACCCGCGCTGCGACCAAGGAACACTTCGCCCTCCTCTTCCGCGTACATCAGCGGACCGAGTTTCTCGGACAGGCCCCACTTGGTCACCATGTTCCGGGCGATCTGGGTGGCACGCATGATGTCGTTGGAGGCGCCGGTGGTGACACCGTCGAAGCCCAAGGTCATCTCTTCAGCGATACGGCCGCCGAACAGCGAGCAGATCTGGCTGACCAGTGCGCGCTTGGACAGGCTGTAGCGATCCTCTTCGGGAAGGAACATGGTCACGCCCAGAGCGCGGCCACGCGGGATGATCGACACCTTGTAGACCGGGTCATGCTCAGGCACCAGGCGACCGACGATAGCGTGCCCCGCCTCGTGGTACGCGGTGTTGAGTTTCTCCTTCTCGGACATGACCATGGATTTGCGCTCGGCGCCCATCATGATCTTGTCCTTGGCCAGTTCGAATTCCTTCATTTCCACCAGGCGCTTGTTGACGCGGGCGGCGAACAGGGAAGCCTCGTTGACGAGGTTGGCCAGGTCGGCGCCGGAGAAGCCCGGAGTACCACGTGCGATCACGGCCGGATCGACGTCATCGCCCATGGGCACCTTACGCATGTGCACCTTGAGGATCTGCTCGCGACCACGGATGTCCGGCAGGCCGACCACAACCTGGCGGTCGAAGCGGCCCGGGCGCAGCAGGGCCGGGTCGAGCACGTCAGGACGGTTGGTCGCGGCGATCACGATGATGCCGTCGTTCATTTCGAAGCCGTCCATCTCGACCAGCAACTGGTTGAGAGTCTGCTCGCGCTCGTCGTGACCACCACCCAGACCGGCGCCACGATGGCGACCGACGGCGTCGATCTCGTCGATGAAGATGATGCAGGGAGCGTGCTTCTTGGCCTGGTCGAACATGTCACGAACGCGGGACGCGCCCACACCGACGAACATTTCGACGAAGTCGGAACCGGAGATGGTGAAGAACGGCACCTTGGCTTCGCCTGCAATGGCCTTGGCCAGCAGGGTCTTACCGGTACCGGGCGGGCCGACCATCAGCACGCCGCGCGGAATACGGCCACCCAGGCGCTGGAACTTGCCCGGATCGCGGAGGAACTCCACCAGTTCGCTGACTTCTTCCTTGGCCTCGTCGCAACCGGCGACGTCGGCGAAGGTGGTCTTGACCTGGTCTTCCGACAACAGGCGCGCCTTGCTCTTGCCGAAGCTCATCGGGCCGCCGCGGCCACCGCCGCCGCCCTGCATCTGGCGCATGAAGAACATGAAGACAGCGATGATCACCAGGATCGGGAAGCTGGCCACCAGCAATTGAGTCCAGATGCTCTGCTGCTCAGGCTGCTTGCCTTCGATGATCACGTTGTTGTCGATCAGGTCGCCGATCAGGCCGCCGTCCTGGATCGCCGGACGAATGGTCTTGAAGGACTCGCCATCGTTGCGCTTGCCGGTAATGACGAAGCCATCGACGGTCACGCGTTCGACCTTGCCTTCTTTAACCTGCTCGATGAATTCCGAGTAGTTAAGGGTCTGCGGTTCGCTTGGGCTGGAGAAATTGTTCATCACCGTGACAAGCACAGCGGCGATGATCAGCCACAGGATCAGATTTTTTGCCATGTCGTTCAATTAGCTACCCTCTGGAACGGGCCCCTTCCTGGAGCGCACCCCGCATGACGGCTGGTGGTTAACCGGCCTAACTTACTACACAACCCCCGCCCCTGGCAGGCGCCGTCTGTAACCCTTTATGAGGCCTGTCGGCCTCGCTGCAGCATCCAGCCCCTGCAGAAGGGGACCGACGAGTCGGCCCCCCGTTGCAGTCTATTCCCCGCGGAAGCCGCGCGCGAGCAGGTATTGCTCCCGGGAGCTGTCACGCGACGAAAGCGGTTTGCGCATCTGCACCTTGTCGAACATCTCGCGCACCTGCCTGTGGTAGACGTCGAAACCTTCGCCCTGGAATATCTTGATCAGAAAATCCCCACCCGGGCGCAGAGTACGGCCCGCCAGGTCCAGCGCCAGCTCGCAGAGATACATCGACCGCGGCTGATCGGAGGCCCTTACGCCACTCATATTGGGGGCCATATCCGAAATCACAAGGTCTACCGGGTTGTCGCCGATCGCCTCGAGGATGCGCGCAAAGACTGCATCATCGGTGAAGTCACCCTGAATGAACGTCACGTCAGGAATGCTATCCATTTCCAGGATGTCGGAAGCGATCAACCGACCGCGATCACCGATCACCCGGCTAGTCACCTGGGACCAGCCGCCTGGCGCCGCGCCGAGATCGACGACGGTCATGCCGGGCCGCAGGATGCGGTCCTTTTCCTGGATTTCGAGCAACTTGTAGCTGGCGCGGGAACGATAACCGTCCTTTTGCGCCTGTTTGACGTACGGGTCGTCGATATGTCTTTGCAGCCAACGCTGGCTACTCTTGGAACGGGCCACGGGATACCTCGTGTTCGGCTGTGCGCCCCGGAATCACTCGGGTAAACTAGCAGCCTTTTTTCGCAGGGGTCTGATTATGGCGCTCTCACAGGAGCACAAGAAGCAATACAAATCTATCGGTCATCACCTGAAACCGGTATTGACGGTCGCCGAAAATGGCCTCACCGAAGGTGTGCTTGCCGAGTTGGATCGCGCGCTGAACGATCACGAACTGATCAAGGTACAGTTCCGCATCATCGAACGTGATGATCGCCGCGCCCTGATCGACGAGCTCTGCGCCGCCGGCAACTGCGAACTGGTCCAGGTCATCGGCAAGATGGCACTGGTCTATCGCCGCAATCCCAAGCCAAACCGCAATCTCTCCAACATCAGCCGCTTCAGCGGCCTCTGAGCCTCCCGCCAAGGGCGCGCGTTCAGCGCGCCCGGCCCTCGGCCAGCTTCGCAGGCAAGGGCTGGATAACCAGCAGCAGGCCACAAAAGGCCAGCAACAGATAGCTGAAGTTCAGCCAGTACAACGCCTCCGGAATCCAGAAGCGAACCAGCAGGAACGCCACTACCAGGCCGATCACAGCGGCCAGCAGCTGCGCGCGCGCGTCACGCCAGAGACGCCCAAGCCCCGCATACTGGATCAGCAGCACGGCCTGGAGCAGCGCACAGAAACCGGCAAAGGCAACCATCAACGGCCGGAGGCTGGAAGCCACCTCCTCCACCAGCATCGGCGCCAGACCGATACGGTCCAGCGCCGGCAGCATGACGAAGTGCAGCAGCCAGAGGCCGCCAACCCAGAAGGTCTGGGCCAGCTGCCAGGCGATGGCTCCGGCCCGGAAGGGTGAACGCTTAGACGTGGCGGACTTCGACAATCTCGTACTCGACGACACCGCTCGGAGTCTTGACGGTCACCACGTCCCCTTCTTCCTTGCCTACCAGGGCACGGGCGATGGGAGAGCTGACCGAAAGCTTGCCTTGTTTGATATCCGCTTCATCGTCACCCACGATCTGGTAGGTCACGCTTTCGTCGGTATCAACGTTGGCGATATCCACGGTCACGCCGAAAATCACCTTGCCACTACGGGGAATGGAAGTGACATCGATGATGTGGGCATTGGACAGCTTGGCCTCGATGTCGCGAATGCGCGCCTCGGCCAGCCCCTGCTGCTCACGTGCTGCGTGATACTCGGCGTTCTCCTTGAGATCCCCCAGTTCCCGCGCTTCAGCGATGGCCTGACTGATCTTCGGCCGCTCGGCCTTGAGGACTTTCAGTTCGTCCTCCAGGGCGCGAGCGCCCTGGACGGTCATCGGAAATTTAGTCATGCCTTGATTCCTGCATGGAGATCCTGCAAGCGGCGCACGGTCTTCTCGGGACCGAACTTGAGCGCCTCACAGATCGCCTGACCAGCCGCGAT
Source organism: Pseudomonas lalkuanensis (assembly GCF_008807375.1). Lineage (NCBI taxonomy): Bacteria > Pseudomonadati > Pseudomonadota > Gammaproteobacteria > Pseudomonadales > Pseudomonadaceae > Metapseudomonas > Metapseudomonas lalkuanensis. The sequence continues at coordinate 5,127,232 of NZ_CP043311.1, forward strand.
AGTGGTGGTGCAATAGATCTTGTGCTGCAGGGCGTTTCGACGGATCGAGTAGGAGTCAGCGATGGACTGACGCCCCTCAGTGGTGTTGATGATGAGGGTAACCTCATCGTTCTTGATCATGTCAACGACATGGGGACGGCCTTCCGTCACCTTGTTCACGCGCCGCACGGGCAGACCGGCCGCCTCGATCACCTTGGCGGTGCCGGAAGTGGCGACCACTTCGAAGCCCAGCTCGATCAGGTCGCGGGCGACCTGGGTGACCATCGGCTTGTCGTCTTCACGGACGCTGATGAACACGGTGCCGGAGTTCGGCAGGATCTCGCTGGCACCCAGCTGGGCCTTGGAGAAGGCTTCGCCGAAGGTGTCGCCGACACCCATCACTTCGCCGGTGGACTTCATTTCCGGGCCGAGGATCGGGTCGACGCCCGGGAACTTGGCGAACGGGAACACTGCTTCCTTGACACTGAAGAACGGCGGAATGATTTCCTTGGTGAAACCAATTTCCTTGAGGCTCTTGCCAGCCATTACGCGGGCAGCGACCTTGGCCAGCGACTCGCCGATGCACTTGGAGACGAAGGGCACGGTACGGGACGCGCGCGGGTTGACCTCGATCACATAGATGTCTTCGCCCTGAACGGCCATCTGGACGTTCATCAGGCCGACCACGCCGAGCTCCAGGGCCATTTTCTTGACCTGATCACGGATCTCGTCCTGGATGTGCTGCGGCAGCGAGTACGGCGGCAGCGAGCAGGCGGAGTCACCGGAGTGCACGCCAGCCTGTTCGATGTGCTGCATGATCGCGCCGATCACGACGGTTTCGCCGTCGCAGACTGCGTCGATGTCGACTTCGATGGCGCAGTTCAGGAAGCGGTCCAGCAGCACCGGGCTGTCGTTGGAAACCTTCACGGCCTCGCGCATGTAGCGCTTGAGCTCTTCTTCCTGATAAACGATTTCCATCGCGCGGCCGCCCAGTACGTACGACGGGCGCACCACCATCGGGTAGCCGATGTTCTTCGACAGGGCCAGGGCTTCGTCTTCGCTGCGCGCGGTGGCGTTGGCCGGCTGGCGCAGGTTCAGGCGCTGGACCATCTGCTGGAAGCGCTCACGGTCTTCGGCGCGGTCGATGGCGTCCGGGCTGGTGCCGATGATCGGCACGCCGGCTTCTTCCAGGGCACGGCAGAGTTTCAGCGGGGTCTGGCCACCGTACTGAACGATGACACCCTTGGGCTGCTCGACACGAACGATTTCCAGCACGTCTTCCAGGGTCACCGGCTCGAAGTACAGGCGGTCGGAAGTGTCGTAGTCGGTGGAGACGGTTTCCGGGTTGCAGTTGACCATGATGGTCTCGTAACCGTCTTCACGCATGGCCAGCGCAGCGTGTACGCAGCAGTAGTCGAACTCGATGCCCTGGCCGATACGGTTGGGGCCGCCGCCGAGGATCATGATCTTGTCGCGGGACGACGGGTTGGCCTCGCACTCTTCCTCGTAGGTCGAGTACATGTAGGCGGTGTCGGTGGCGAATTCGGCGGCGCAGGTGTCCACACGCTTGAAGACCGGCAGGACCTTCAGCTTGTGGCGATGGCTGCGCAGGTTCTTCTCGGTGACGCCGAGCAGCTTGGCTAGGCGGGAATCGGAGAAGCCCTTGCGCTTGAGCTTGCGCATCAGGTCGGCGTCGATGCCGGACAGGCCGAGGGTCTTGACCTTCTCCTCATCCTTGATGAGGTCCTCGATCTGCACCAGGAACCACTCGTCGATGCGAGTCAGCTCGAAGACTTCCTCGATGCTCTTGCCGGCGCGGAAGGCATCCGCCACGTACCAGATACGCTCGGCGCCCGGAACGGTCAGTTCGCGCTTGAGGATGCCCTCCGCTTCCGGATCGTTCAGGTCCAGCTTGGGATCGAAGCCGGCAACGCCCACTTCCAGGCCGCGCAGGGCTTTTTGCACCGACTCCTGGAAGGTACGGCCGATGGCCATCACTTCACCCACGGACTTCATCTGGGTGGTCAGGCGGGCGTCGGCTTTCGGGAATTTCTCGAAGGCGAAGCGCGGAACCTTGGTCACCACGTAGTCGATGGCCGGTTCGAAGGACGCCGGTGTGCGACCGCCGGTGATGTCGTTCTGCAGCTCGTCGAGGGTGTAGCCGACGGCCAGCTTGGCGGCGATCTTGGCGATCGGGAAGCCGGTCGCCTTGGAAGCCAGGGCCGAGGAACGCGAAACGCGCGGGTTCATCTCGATCACGACCATGCGACCAGTGTTCGGGCAGATGCCGAACTGCACGTTGGAACCGCCGGTTTCCACGCCGATCTCACGCAGGACCGCCAGGGAGGCGTTGCGCATGATCTGGTATTCCTTGTCGGTCAGGGTCTGGGCCGGAGCGACAGTGATGGAGTCGCCGGTGTGCACGCCCATCGGGTCGAAGTTCTCGATGGAGCAGACGATGATGCAGTTGTCCTTCTTGTCGCGGACAACCTCCATCTCGTATTCCTTCCAGCCGATCAGGGACTCGTCGATCAGCAGCTCGTTGGTCGGCGACAGGTCCAGGCCACGGGCGCAGATCTCTTCGAACTCTTCACGGTTGTAGGCGATGCCGCCACCGGTGCCACCCATGGTGAAGGACGGACGGATGATGCAGGGGAAGCCGACCTTTTCCAGGACGCCGTAAGCCTCTTCCATGCTGTGGGCGATACCGGAACGCGGGCACTCCAGTCCGATGGACTTCATGGCCTTGTCGAAGCGCGAACGGTCTTCAGCCTTGTCGATGGTGTCGGCGTTGGCGCCGATCATTTCCACACCGAACTTGGCCAGCACACCGTGACGCTCCAGGTCGAGAGCGCAGTTCAGCGCGGTCTGGCCACCCATGGTGGGCAGCAGGGCGTCGGGACGCTCCTTCTCGATGATCTTGGCGACGGTCGCCCACTTGATCGGCTCGATGTAGGTGGCGTCGGCCATGGCCGGGTCGGTCATGATGGTGGCCGGGTTGGAGTTCACCAGGATGACGCGGAAGCCTTCTTCCTTCAGGGCTTTGCAAGCCTGGGCGCCGGAGTAGTCGAACTCGCAGGCCTGGCCGATGACGATGGGGCCGGCACCGAGGATCAGGATGCTCTTGATGTCTGTACGCTTGGGCATGGGACTCTCGTTGCAATAATCAGGACAGGGTTGCGGTGGCCAGCTTCACGCCAAAGCCGACGAACAGGGCGCCGACGCCGCTGGAAGCGCCGGCAGCCAGCCGTTGCCGCCGGCGGAACCAGGCCGCCAGGCGCACACCGGAGAAAATCAGGAAACTCAGGTAAAGGGCGCTGATGACTTCGAGGATCGCGCCCAGCACCAGGAACGACAATCCGGGGTAGGCGTATCCCGGGTCGACGAACTGGATGAAGAAGGACACGAAGAAGAGGATCGCCTTGGGATTGGACAGACTCAGCAGCAGTGCCTTGCGGAACGGCTGGTTGACGTCCAGTTCCTGTGCCGGGACGGCCTGCTCGACCGGTTGGCGCAACTTCTGCCAACCACCCCGGAGCATGCCGGCACCCAGATAGAACAGGTAGGCGGCGCCGACGTACTTCAGGCCGAGGAACAGCATGGGTTCGGCCTTGAGCAGCGAGGCGATTCCCAATGCCGACAGCAGCATCAGGATCGCATCGCCCAGGAACACCGCGCTGGCCGCCCGGTAGCCGGCACCCACGCCGCGCTGGGCGGCGGTGGCGAGCACGAACAGCGAGTTCGGCCCCGGCAGCAGGACGATGAACAGCGTCCCCAGGACGTAGGTCCAGAGGTCGGTGATCCCGAGGGTCGGCATCATCTTCGCAAGCCCTTCCGCGATCTCAGCGGCGCTCGGCCATCGCCGCGATGAAACGGTCGAACAGCGGAGCCACGTCGTGCGGACCTGGGCTGGCTTCCGGGTGACCCTGGAAGCTGAAGGCCACCTTGTCGGTACGCTCGATACCCTGCAGGGTGCCGTCGAACAGCGACTTGTGGGTCGCACGCAGGTTGGCCGGCAAGGTCGACTCGTCCACAGCGAAGCCGTGGTTCTGGCTGGTGATCATCACCACGCCGGAATCCAGGTCCTGCACCGGGTGGTTGGCACCATGGTGACCATGGCCCATCTTCACGGTCTTGGCACCGGAGGCCAGAGCCAGAAGCTGATGGCCGAGGCAGATGCCGAATACCGGAATCTCGGTGTCGAGGAACTCGCGGATCGCCTGGATGGCGTAGTCGCACGGTTCGGGGTCGCCAGGGCCGTTGGAGAGGAAGATGCCGTCCGGGTTGAGGGCGAGCACTTCGCTGGCCGGGGTCTGTGCCGGCACCACGGTCAGGCGGCAGCCGCGGGCAACCAGCATGCGCAGGATGTTCAGCTTGACGCCGAAGTCATAAGCAACCACATGGTACGGCAGATCGGCAGCGGCTATTTCCGGATGGCTATCGGTTTCCAGGTTCCATACACCGGAGCGCCACTCGTACTTCTCGGTGGAGGACACGACCTTGGCCAGGTCCATGCCCTTCAGGCCGGGGAAGCTGCGAGCCAGTTCGAGGGCTTTTTCCTCGGTGGCGTCGTCGCCGGCCAGGATGCATCCGTTCTGGGAACCCTTTTCACGCAGGATGCGGGTCAGGCGGCGGGTATCGATGCCGGCGATGGCGACGGTACCGTGTTCCTTCAGGTAATCCGGCAGCGACTGCTTGTTGCGCCAGTTGCAGGCCAGCAGCGGCAGGTCGCGGATAATCAGGCCGGCTGCCCAAACGCGGTTGGACTCGGCGTCTTCCGGCGTGGTGCCGGTGTTGCCGATGTGCGGATAGGTGAGGGTAACGATTTGCTGGGCATAGGAAGGATCGGTAAGGATTTCCTGATAGCCGGTCATGGCAGTGTTGAACACTACCTCGCCGATGGTATGGCCATCGGCCCCAATGGCTTCGCCGCGAAAAATGCTGCCGTCGGCAAGCGCGAGTATGGCTGGCTTAGTCAAGAAGACCTCCCGTAGATCTAAGGCTGAAGCAAACGCAGGTTGTAAAAAAGCGGGATGACGTTGTTACCGTCACCCCGCTTTTTTATCTGAGCCATTTCTGCGTAACTTTTAGTGGACACACTAAAGCTGCAGTTTACAGGAATGCGTCATTTCGGTCCACCGGTAAGACATCCCATTTGGCAGTCCGCCAATCACGCATCAGCGAAGGCCAAGCACATCCTGCATGTCGTACAGTCCCGCTTGCTGGCCATCCAGCCAGAGCGCGGCACGCACGGCGCCACGGGCGAAGGTCATGCGGCTGGAGGCCTTGTGGGTGATTTCCACGCGCTCGCCATCGGCGGCGAACAGCACGGTGTGATCACCGACCACGTCGCCAGCACGCACAGTGGCGAAACCGATGGTTTCGCGGGCGCGGGCACCGGTCTGGCCCTCACGGCCGTAAACAGCGACCTTGGACAGGTCGCGCCCCAGCGCATCAGCCACCACTTCGCCCATGCGCAGCGCGGTACCGGACGGCGCGTCCACCTTGTGACGGTGGTGAGCCTCGATGATCTCGATGTCCACCTCGTCGCCCAGAACGCGGGCGGCGGTATCCAGCAGCTTGAGGCAAAGGTTCACGCCGACGCTGAAGTTGGCCGCGAAAACGATCGGGATCTCCTTGGCGGCAGCCGCCAGCAGAGCCTTCTCCTCGGCGGAAAAACCGGTGGTGCCGATCACCATGGCCTTGCCGGCCTGACGGCAGACTTCCAGGTTCTTCAGAGTCACCGAGGGATGGGTGAAGTCAATCAGCACATCGAACTCGTCGACCACCTTCGCCAGGTCACCCGACAGCGGCACGCCAATGCGGCCCAGCGCTGCCAGCTCACCGGCGTCGGCACCAACCAGGGTGCTATCCGGACGATCGATGGCAGCGGTCAGCCCGGCGCCCTGCGCCTGCTGCACCGCCTCGATCAGGTTCTTGCCCATGCGCCCGGCGGCGCCCATCACAGCAATACGTCGCATAAAAAAGCTCCAAGCTGGAAGCCTGGAGCTGGACACCCGCACCGGAACGCACAAGGTCCCAGCAGCGGCATCCAGCTCGTCGTTAGAGATCGCCGAAGAAGCGCTTCATGCCCTCGAACCAGCTGCTGGCCTTGGGCGAATGGGAACCATCGTTCTGCAGCGTCTTGCGGAACTCGTCGAGCAGCTCGCGCTGGCGCTTGTCCAGATTGACCGGGGTTTCCACCACCACGCGGCACATCAAGTCACCCGCACCACCGCCACGCACCGGAGCCACGCCCTTGCCGCGCAGACGGAAGAGCTTGCCGGTCTGGGTCGCTTCCGGAATCTTCAGCTTGACCCGGCCATCCAGGGTCGGCACTTCCAGCTCCCCCCCCAGGGCGGCGTCCGCGAAGCTGATCGGTACTTCGCAATAGAGGTGCTTGCCATCACGCTGGAAGATCGGGTGCTCGCGCACGTTGACCACTACGTAGAGGTCACCGGACGGACCACCCATGGCACCCGCTTCACCTTCGCCGGAGAGGCGGATACGGTCGCCGGTGTCGACGCCGGCCGGCACCTTCACCGACAGGGTCTTGTGCTCTTCCACGCGACCCTGGCCGTGGCAGCTGCCGCACGGATCGCTGATCATCTTGCCGCTGCCGTGGCAGCGCGGGCAGGTCTGCTGCACCGAGAAGAAGCCCTGCTGCATACGCACCTGCCCGATACCGCCACAGGTGGTACAGGTGACCGGGCTGGTGCCCTTCTTGGCACCCGAGCCATCGCAGGTCTTGCAGTTGACCAGGGTCGGCACGCGGATGGTCACGGTTGTGCCACGCACGGCCTCTTCGAGGTCCAGCTCCAGGGTGTAGCGCAGGTCGCTACCGCGCTGCGGGCCGCCTCGCTGGCCGCCACGCTGGCCACCGAAGAAATCGCTGAACACATCACCAAAAATGTCGGAGAAGCTGGCACCACCGAAGCCGGCTCCGGCGCCTGCGCCCATCTGCGGATCGACGCCGGCGTGGCCGTACTGGTCGTATGCCGCGCGCTTGCTGGCGTCGGACAGGATCTCGTAGGCCTCGTTGGCCTCTTTGAATTTCTCTTCGGACTCCTTGTCCCCCGGATTACGGTCCGGGTGGTGCTTCATCGCCAGCCGGCGATAAGCCTTCTTCAGCTCAGCCTCGCTGGCGCCGCGCTCGACACCGAGGATTTCGTAAAAGTCACGTTTAGCCATAGTTTCCTGCACTCTCGAATTCACCAGCCCCAGACACGCCAACGCGGGAGCAAGCTCCCGCGCGGCGGATCAGGCGTACCGGGCGTCTAGCCCCGCACGCCGGGACGGAAGCAAGCGTGACACTTACTTGTTTTCCTTGACCTCTTCGAACTCGGCGTCGACCGCATCGTCGCCAGCCTTGTCCGCATTGGAGGCCTGCGGCTGCTCACCAGCCTGAGCCTGATCGGCGTACATCTTCTGCGCCAGCGGAGCGGAAGCCTGGGACAGGGCGTTCATCTTGGCTTCGATCTCGGCCTTGTCGTCGCCCTTCACGGCTACTTCCAGCTCGCCCAGCACTTTCTCGATGGCAGCCTTCTCCTCGGCGGTGGCCTTGTCGCCAGCCTCGGTGATCATCTTGCGAGTCGCGTGAACCAGCGCGTCACCCTGGTTGCGGGCAGCCGCCAGCTCTTCGAACTTGCGGTCCTCCTCGGCGTTGGCCTCGGCATCACGAACCATCTGCTGGATCTCTTCCTCGGACAGGCCGGAGTTGGCCTTGATCACGATGGACTGCTGCTTGCCGGTGGCCTTGTCCTTGGCGGACACGTGCAGGATGCCGTTGGCGTCGATGTCGAAGGTCACTTCGATCTGCGGTACGCCACGCGGAGCCGGCGGAATCTCAGCCAGGTCGAACTTGCCCAGGGACTTGTTCTGGGCGGCCTGCTTGCGCTCGCCCTGCAGCACGTGAATGGTCACGGCGGACTGGTTGTCATCGGCGGTGGAGAACACCTGCGACTTCTTGGTCGGGATGGTGGTGTTCTTCTCGATCAGCGCAGTCATCACGCCACCCAGGGTTTCGATGCCGAGGGTCAGCGGGGAAACGTCGAGCAGCAGAACGTCCTTCACGTCACCGGCAAGAACGGCGCCCTGGATGGCAGCACCGATAGCGACGGCTTCGTCCGGGTTCACATCCTTGCGCGGCTCCTTGCCGAAGAAGTCAGCGACTTGCTTCTGCACCAGCGGCATACGGGTCTGACCACCGACCAGGATCACCTCCTGGATGTCGGACACGTCCAGGCCGGCGTCCTTCAGGGCGATGCGGCAAGGCTCGATGGTACGTGCGACCAGGTCTTCCACCAGAGCTTCCAGCTTGGCGCGGGAAATCTTCACGTTCAGGTGCTTCGGACCGGTCTGGTCTGCAGTGATGTACGGCAGGTTGACGTCGGTCTGCTGAGCGGAGGACAGCTCGATCTTGGCCTTCTCGGCGGCTTCCTTCAGGCGCTGCATGGCCAGCGGGTCGCCCTTGAGGTCCATGCCGGATTCTTTCTTGAACTCGTCGACGAGGTAGTCGATCAGGCGCAGGTCGAAGTCTTCACCACCCAGGAAGGTGTCACCGTTGGTGGCCAGCACTTCGAACTGGTGCTCGCCATCGACTTCGGCGATCTCGATGACCGACACGTCGAAGGTGCCGCCGCCCAGGTCATAGACGATGACGGTGTGGTCGCCCTTGGCCTTGTCCATGCCGTAGGCCAGCGCAGCCGCGGTCGGCTCGTTGATGATGCGCTTGACGTCCAGACCGGCGATGCGGCCGGCGTCCTTGGTAGCCTGGCGCTGGCTGTCGTTGAAGTAGGCCGGAACGGTGATCACCGCTTCGGTCACCGGCTCGCCGAGGTAGTCTTCGGCGGTCTTCTTCATCTTCTTCAGCACTTCCGCGGAAATCTGCGGCGGCGCCATCTTCTGGCCCTTCACTTCCACCCAGGCGTCACCGTTGTCGGCCTTGGCGATCTTGTAGGGAACCATCTTGATGTCTTTCTGCACGACGTCTTCTTCGAAGCGGCGACCGATCAGGCGCTTCACGGCGTACAGGGTGTTCTGCGGGTTGGTGACCGCCTGGCGCTTGGCGGACTGGCCCACCAGGGTCTCACCGTCGTTGGTGTAGGCGATGATGGACGGCGTGGTGCGAGCGCCCTCGGCGTTCTCGATCACCTTGACGTTGCCGTTCTCCAGGATGGCCACGCAAGAGTTGGTGGTCCCCAGGTCGATACCAATGATTTTGCCCATATTCTCTCTCCCGAAACTTTGAATTCTCCGCGGCCTCGCTTCACGGGCCGCGGCAGCACATAAACGCTTGAACTAACAGATGGGGGCCCGAGGCCGAATTTCAAGCCTGCTCGTCAATCGACGGCGGAGTGGCACTCGGCGCCTTGCTGACCACCACCATGGCGGGGCGCAGCAGACGACCATTGAGCAGGTAGCCCTTCTGGAACACCTTCAGCACGCTGCCCGGCTCGACATGGGTGCTTTCTTCCATGGCCATGGCCTGGTGGTGCTCGGGATTGAAGGGCGCACCGTGCGGATCAACAGCTTCCAACTGGTAACGCTTGAGGGTGTCGTGGAACAGCTTGAGGGTCAGCTCCATACCCTCGCGCACCGGCTTGATGGCCTCGTCGGTGGCACTGGACAGCTCCAGGCCACGCTCCAGGCTGTCGACGACCGGCAGCAGGTCGTTGGCGAATTTTTCCAGGGCGAACTTGTGCGCCTTCTCCACATCCTGCTCGGCACGACGGCGGACGTTCTGCAGCTCGGCGGCGACACGCAGCGACTGATCCTGGGCCGCGGCCAGCTGCTCCTCCAGCACCTGTACGCGAGCGGCGAGATCTTCGCCGGATGCGGTGTCGGCAGCGGAATTCGCTTCGGGGGTCTGGTTTTCCAGGGTCTGTTCGTCGGCCATGCCTTCCTCCTCATAAAGACAGCTGCGGGCAAAGACCCGCTGATATGTCCGCCTATATGGGGTCGCAATTTGTCGCTTCAAGGGGGCGGGACGATTGTCAGCCAGAAAACAAACACTGTATAAATACCCAGCCATCTCAGCGCGGGAGTCGCACCATGCTGGTACACCTGTCGATCCACAACTACGCCATCGTCGAGCACCTGGACCTGGAGCTCGAAGGCGGCATGTCCGTGATCACCGGCGAAACCGGAGCCGGCAAGTCGATCATGCTCGACGCCCTCGGCCTCACCCTGGGCGATCGCGCCGACAGCGGCGTGGTGCGCCCCGGCGCCGACAAGGCCGACATCCTCGCCAGCTTCGACATCAGCGACATTCCCGAAGCATGCGCATGGCTGGCCGAACGCGACCTGGACAACGACGGCCCCTGCATCCTGCGCCGCGTCATCACCGCCGAAGGCCGGTCGCGCGCCTATATAAATGGCAGCCCCTGCCCCCAGGGCGACCTCAAGGCCCTGGGCGAGCTGCTGATCGATATCCACAGCCAGCACGAACACCAATCCCTGCTCAAGGCCGATACCCATCGCCGCCTGCTGGACGAGTTCGCCGGCGCCAGCGACCTTGCCCGCCAGGTGCAGCTTGCCGCACAGCGCTGGCGGCAGACCCGCCAGGAGCTGGAACGCCTCTCCCGCGCCGGCGACGAGCAGCGCGCCCGCCACCAGTTGCTCAGCTACCAGCTGGACGAATTGGAAAACCTCGCCCTTGGCGAGAACGAACTGGAGCAGCTTGAACAGGAACACAAGAACCTGGCCAACGCCGAAAGCCTGCTGGCCGCCTGCCGCCAGGTGATCGATTTCTGCAGCGAAAGCGATGCCGGCAATGTGCTCAGCGCCCTGACCGCCAGCCTCAACCGCCTGACCGCCTTCCATACACAGCCCGGCGCCCTGGCCGAAGCGGTCAACCTGCTGTCCAGCGCACAGATCCAGGTCGAAGAAGCCATGGGCGAACTGAACCGCTTCCTCGACCACTTCGACGCCGATCCCGAACGCCAGCAGGCACTCGAAGAACGTCTCGACAGCATCTACACCCTGGCGCGCAAGCACCGGGTGCAGCCAAACAAGCTGGCGGAGCTGCAGCAGCGCCTGCTGGATGAACTGGAAGCCCTCAACGCTGACGACGAAGCGGTCGAGCGCCTGACCGAAGAATTATCCGCCTATGAGCGTCACTACCAGGAAAAGGCTGCCGAGCTGAGCCGGCTGCGCGGCGAAGCGTCCGACCGCCTGGCCGGTTCGGTGGAAACCGAAATGCAGCGACTGGGCATGCCCGGTGGGCGATTCAGCATCCAGCTGCACGCCAGCCAGATGGACGAACCGCAGCAGCAAGGCCTGGAACAGGTCGAGTTCCTGGTCAGCGCCAACCCGGGCCAGCCGCTCAAGGCACTGGCCAAGGTCGCGTCGGGCGGCGAGCTGTCCCGCATCAGCCTGGCCATCCAGGTGATCACCGCGCAGACCTCGCGCGTCCCCACGCTGGTGTTCGACGAAGTGGACGTGGGTATCGGCGGCCCCACCGCCGAAGTGGTCGGCCAGTTGCTGCGCCGCCTCGGCCAGCGTGGCCAGGTACTCACCGTCACCCACCTGCCCCAGGTGGCCGCGCAGGGCCATCATCATCTCTTCGTGCACAAGGAACGCGGCACGCAGGAAACCCGCACCGCCGTGGCCAAGCTGCAGGAAGCACCGCGCATCGAGGAAATCGCACGCATGCTGGGCGGCGTCGACCTCACCGAAGAATCCCTGGCCCACGCCAGGAAGATGGTGACCAGCGCCCAGGGCTGACCCACTCCAAACGAAAAAGGCGACCCTCAGGCCGCCTTTTCTTTTGCGCGAAGCGCTTACTTCTTCTTGCGGATATAGAGCACCAGATTGTGGTCAACCAGCTCGTAACCGCGCTCCTTGACGATTTCCTTCTGGCGCTTCTCGATTTCCGGATCGAAGAACTCGATCACTTCGCCGGAATCGACGCACACCATGTGATCGTGGTGGCCGCTATCGGCCAGCTCGAACACAGCGTGGCCGCCATCGAAGTTGTGGCGCACCACCAGACCCGCCGCCTCGAACTGGGTCAGGACCCGGTAGACGGTGGCCAGACCGACATCTTCGCCGGCTTCCATCAGGGCCTTGTAAACATCCTCCGCGCTCATGTGGCGTTGCTCGGTGGAGTCGAGCATCTGGAGGATCTTGACCCGAGGCAAGGTGACCTTCAGGCCGGCTTTACGCAGTTCGTTGTTTTCAACCATGGTCGGTTTTCTCGGGGAATGCAGCTTTCGCAGCTTCCCTTAATGCAGGTATGATCGGGACTTTTGATGCCCAGCCAAGATAGTGGAAGTCTCCCACCGATGCAAAACACCAAGCTCCTGCTGACCAGCCTCTCCTTCGCAGGCTTGCTCGCACTCGCCGGTTGTTCGTTTCCCGGTGTCTACAAGATCGACATCCAGCAGGGCAACGTCGTAACGCAGGACATGATAGACCAGTTGAAGCCTGGAATGACCCGACGTCAAGTGCGGTTTATCATGGGCAACCCGCTGATCACTGACACCTTCCACGCCAATCGCTGGGACTACCTCTACAGCATCCAGCCCGGTGGCGGCCAACGCCTCCAGGAACGTGTCAGCCTGATGTTCGACAGCAATGACCAACTGATCGGCCTGGCCGGCGACTTCATGCCCGGCGTGAGCCGTGACGAGGCGATTCTCGGCGGCGAAAGCACCACCACGACCACCGAAGCCAAGCCGGAGCAGCCGAAAGAGCAGCCCAAGGCTGAAGAACCGGCAGCGCCGGGCTCCCTGCTGGAGAAGATTCAGAAGGAAGTGGACAGTGCTGAACCGGTACCGGTACCGATTCCGGAACCGCTGGAAACCTCGCCGCAATAACATGCGGCAACAAAAAAGCCCGGGCTGGTCCCGGGCTTTTTATTGGGCGATCTTCGGGTTCAACTTTCGCCGGCGCGCGCCTGCGCAGCCTTCGCCGCACGCTGTTTGCGCACTTCCTTCGGATCAGCAATCAGCGGCCGGTAGATTTCCACCCGATCCCCCTCCTCCAGCAATCGCTCTTCCGGCTTGGGCAGAGACTTGCCGAAGATCCCTAGCGGGCAACTGGCGAGATCCAGCCCGGGGAAATACGCTTCCATCCCGCAACGCAGAGCCGCATCACGGGCGCTGATGCCCCTGGGGACACTCAGGCGCAGCAACTGCTGGCGACCCGCCAGGGCGTACACCACTTCGACCCGAATCATCTCCTCAGCCATAGAGCTCCTTCGCCCGCTGGCAGAAAGCATCGACCATTGTGTTGGCAGCCTGGTTGAACAGCGGCCCAAGGGTAGCCTTGACGATGGGGCCTGCGTAATCGAAGCGCAGGTCCAGACTGATCTTGCAGGCCTTGTCGCCCAGCGCCTTGAAATGCCAAACGCCGTGCAACTGGCTGAAAGGACCTTCTTCCAGGTTCATCTCGATGGTCCTGCCCTTCTCCAGCCGGTTGCGGGTAACGAATCGCTGGCTGAGGCTGCCCTTGGCGACCTCGAGACTGGCGAGCATATGGCTCTCGCTCTCTTCCATCACCTTGGCGGACGAACACCAGGGCAGGAACTCCGGGTAGCGCGCAACATCGTTGACCAGGTCGTAGAGCGCCTGCGCAGGAAATGGCAATAGGGCGGAGCGCTGGATATGCGTGGTCATCTTGGCCTCGAACAAGTATCCGGACTGCCTCGCGCAGAAATGCTGCCGAGCCGGACTGGACAAAAAAGTGCCGCATTGTCGGAGATTCGCCAATATCGCTCAAGCCTACGCCGCCGTAGCCGCGCCGTCTGCGACTCCCTATAATGCGCCGCCTATGGCTAAGCAAAAGAAACATCCGGAAGGCACCATCGCCCTCAACAAGAAGGCGCTGCACGACTATTCCATCGAACAGAAATTCGAAGCCGGGCTGGCTCTCGCCGGCTGGGAAGTGAAGAGTCTGCGCGCCGGAAAAGCACAGCTGGTAGACAGCTACGTGCTACTCAAGGACGGCGAGGCCTGGCTGCTCGGCAGCCACATCACTCCACTGAAGACCGCGAGCACCCACGTGATTGCGGACCCGGTGCGCACCCGCAAACTGCTCCTGCACAAGCGCGAGCTGGGCAAGCTGTTCGGAGCGGTTCAGCAGAAGGGCTATGCCTGTGTGGCACTGTCCATCTACTGGAAGAAGCACCTGATCAAGTGTGAGATCGCCCTGGCCAAGGGCAAGAAGGAGTTCGACAAGCGCGCCACGGAAAAGGAGCGCGATTCCGACCGCGAAATTGCACGGGCCATGCGCACCAAGGGCAAGGAATAAGCCCTGCTCAGAGAAACGCCGGGCATTGCCCGGCGTTTTTGTTTGCAGTCGCCACAGCCGCATGGACACGAGCCCTGCTCCCCCCCGGCGAACGGTCGCTTCAGAGACCTTGCCGCCGCTGCGCCCGCGCCAACCGCTGGGCCTCCAGCTGACCTTCTTCCAGCACTTCCTGGACGTACTGGATGTGCTGATGGGAAATCTCCCGAGCCTCCTCCGCACGCCGCTCGATGATCGCCTCGTAAAGGGCACGGTGCTGTCTGGCCAGCATCTCGCGGGTTTCTCCGCGCTGCAGATACATCCCGCCAATGTTGGTCACCACATTGTGCTTGAGCAGATCGAACAGGCCGCGAATGGTGTGCAGCAGCACCGCATTGTGGCTGGCCTCGGCAATCGCCAGGTGGAAGCGCGCATCCGCCGCGCCCTCCTCCGCCCGGTTCGCCTTGCTGTCCGGCGCATAGCACGCCTGCAGGTTCTCGTAGGCTTCGGTCAGGCGCTCGTGGTCCACGGGGGTTGCGCGTTGCGCCGCGTAGAAGGCACAGGAGCCTTCCAGCGTATGGCGAAATTCCAGAAGGTCGCGCTGGGCATCGGGATTGCTTTCCAGCAATTGCAGCAGGGGATCGCTGAATGTGGCACCCAATTCGGCCGCCACATAGTTGCCACCGCCCTGGCGACTGACCAGCAGCCCCTTGGCCGCCAGCTTCTGGATCGCCTCACGTAGCGAGGGGCGCGAGACGCCGAACTGCTCGGCAAGAACGCGCTCGGCGGGCAGCCGTTCACCCGCCTTCAAGGTGCCCTCGAGGATCATTGCCTCCAGGTGACTGACGATATCGTCCGACAAACGGCGCTGACGTACCTGACCGAATCCCATTGCTCTACCCACCCTTTCACGCCACACCGCGCGGCCTTCAAACACGGCGCCTGCGGCGCGTGACGCGGCAGCCTAACCAGCCGGCTCTCCCTGCACAAGAAGCACGGATTCCATCCCCCGCCCTACCAAAGTCGCAACGCGGCAAATTGACACAAGGATAGTCCGGCTTTTACTCTGAGCCGTCGAGATTGTAAATTGGTATTACCAATTTAGCCGACATGCAGCGCCGACTCGGTCTTCGCCTGCCGCTGTGCCACGAGCGCAACGGTCTACGCCCGATCCGGCTAACAGGCACTCCAAAAACAATTAGGGAGCCACCCCACGATGCAAACCTGGCAGCAGCTCTATACCCCCCTTGGCAGCCTCTGGCTGTCGGCGCTCGTCGCGCTCATCCCGATCGTGTTCTTCTTCCTGGCCCTGGCGGTGTTCCGCATGAAGGGCTACATCGCCGGCACCATCACTCTGGCACTGTCACTGGCGGTGGCGATCCTCGCCTTCCAGATGCCGGTGGACATGGCCTTCGCCGCGGCCGGATACGGCTTCGCCTACGGTCTCTGGCCCATCGCCTGGATCATCGTCGCGGCGGTATTCCTCTACAAACTCACGGTCAAGAGCGGCCAGTTCGAGGTGATCCGCAGCTCCGTGCTGTCCATCACCGATGACCAGCGCCTGCAGGTCCTGCTGATCGGCTTCTCCTTCGGGGCCTTCCTCGAAGGCGCCGCCGGCTTCGGCGCCCCGGTGGCCATCACCGCCGCCCTGCTGGTGGGCCTGGGCTTCAATCCGCTCTATGCGGCCGGCCTGTGCCTGATCGCCAATACCGCGCCGGTGGCCTTCGGCGCCCTGGGCATCCCGATCATAGTCGCCGGCCAGGTGACCGGGATCGACGCCTTCAAGATCGGCGCCATGACTGGCCGCCAGCTGCCGCTGCTGTCGATCATCGTGCCGTTCTGGCTGGTGGCCATGATGGATGGCTGGCGCGGCATCAAGGAAACCTGGCCGGCAGCCCTGGTGGCAGGCGCCAGCTTCGCCGTCACCCAGTACTTCACCTCCAACTTCATCGGCCCGGAACTGCCCGACATCACCTCCGCCCTGGTGAGCCTGATTTCCCTGACCCTGTTCCTGAAGGTCTGGCAGCCCACGCGCGCCGAAGACCGCGAAGTGGTCGGCGTCTCCGGCGGTGCGGCAGTGATGGGCGGTTTCGGCGGCCCGCGCAGCACCACCCCGTCGCCCTACAGCTTCGGTGAGATCCTCAAGGCCTGGTCGCCCTTCCTGATCCTGACCGTACTGGTGACCATCTGGACCCTGAAGCCCTTCAAGGCCATGTTCGCCCCGGGCGGCGCGATGGAGCAGTTCGTCTTCCTGTTCGCCATCCCCCACCTGGACCAGTTGGTGATGAAAGGCGCCCCCATCGTTGCCACCGCCACCGCGCTTCCGGCCGTCTACAAGCTGGACCCGATTTCGGCCACCGGCACCGCGATCTTCTTCTCCGCACTGATCTCCATGATCGTCCTGAAGATCGATCTCAAAAATGGTCTGACCACTTTGAAGGAAACTTTCGTCGAGCTGAAGTGGCCGATTCTGTCCATCGGCATGGTGCTGGCCTTCGCCTTCGTCACCAACTTCTCCGGCATGTCCACCACCCTGGCGCTGGTCCTGGCCGGTACCGGTGCGGCCTTCCCGTTCTTCTCGCCGTTCCTCGGCTGGCTGGGCGTGTTCCTGACAGGTTCGGACACCTCCTCCAACGCCCTGTTCGGCTCCCTGCAGGCCACCACCGCGCACCAGATCGGCGTCAACGACACCCTGCTGGTCGCGGCCAACACCAGCGGTGGCGTGACCGGCAAGATGATCTCGCCGCAATCCATCGCCGTGGCCTGCGCCGCCACCGGCATGGTCGGCAAGGAATCCGACCTGTTCCGCTTCACCCTGAAACACAGCCTGATGTTCGCCGCCATGGTCGGCCTGATCACCCTGGCCCAGGCCTACGTGTTCACCGGCCTGCTCGTTCATTAATGGCGCTTCCGGGCTGCATGCAGATGCAGCCCGGTTCCTGTTCACTGCCCTGAAGCCCTGAATCGGATCGAATTCATGATCATCTCCGCCTCCACCGACTACCGCGCCGCCGCCCAGCGCAAGCTCCCGCCCTTCCTGTTCCACTACATCGACGGCGGCGCCTACGCCGAGTACACCCTGCGCCGCAATGTCGAAGACCTGGCCAGCATCGCCTTGCGCCAGCGCGTGCTGCGGAACATGTCCGATCTGAGCCTGGAAACCAGCTTGTTCGGTGAGACCCTGTCCATGCCGGTGGCACTGGCCCCGGTGGGCCTGACCGGCATGTACGCCCGCCGCGGCGAAGTGCAGGCGGCCAAGGCGGCAGCGGCCAAGGGCGTCCCCTTCACCCTGTCCACCGTTTCGGTCTGCCCGATCGAAGAAGTGGCGCCGGCCATCAACCGCCCCATGTGGTTCCAGCTTTACGTGCTGAAGGACCGCGGCTTCATGAAAAACGCCCTGGAACGGGCCAAGGCCGCCGGCGTGACCACCCTTGTCTTCACCGTCGACATGCCAGTACCCGGCGCCCGCTATCGCGACGCCCACTCCGGCATGAGCGGCCCCAACGCACCGCTGCGCCGCATGCTGCAAGCCATGACCCACCCGTGCTGGGCCTGGGATGTGGGCCTGCTGGGCAAACCCCATGACCTCGGCAACATCTCCACCTACCGTGGCAACCCCACGGGCCTGGCGGACTACATCGGCTGGCTCGGCGCCAACTTCGACCCGTCGATTTCCTGGAAGGACCTGGAGTGGATCCGCGACTTCTGGGAGGGCCCGATGGTGATCAAGGGCATCCTCGACCCGGAAGATGCCAAGGACGCGGTGAAGTTCGGCGCCGATGGCATCGTCGTCTCCAACCACGGCGGCCGCCAACTCGATGGCGTACTCTCCAGCGCCCGCGCCCTGCCGGCCATCGCCGATGCGGTGAAGGGTGACCTGAAGATCCTCGCCGACTCCGGCATCCGCACCGGCCTGGACGTTGTGCGCATGCTCGCCTTGGGCGCCGACACCGTGATGCTCGGCCGCGCCTTCGTCTACGCTCTGGCCGCAGCAGGCGGTGCCGGCGTAAGCAATCTGCTGGACCTGATCGAAAAGGAAATGCGCGTGGCCATGGTGTTGACCGGCGCCAAATCCATCGGCGAAATCAGCGCCGATTCGCTGGTACGCGAACTCGGCCGCTGACCGGCCACCCAACTCCGGCGGGCCGTCCGCGGCCCGCGACAAATAGACGGGACACCGCATGAGCCTGCCGATTCCTTTCCTCAACACCGTCGAGCGCCTCATTCCCCGCGAGCGGCGCTTCGACGATCCGCTATCCACCCTGGCCTTCGGCACCGACGCCAGCTTCTACCGGCTGATTCCCAAGCTGGTTATCCGCGTCGAGAGCGAGGCCGAAGTCATCACCCTGCTCAAAGCCGCCCACGCCGAACTGGTCCCGGTGACCTTCCGTGCGGCCGGCACCAGCCTTTCCGGCCAGGCCATCAGCGACTCCGTATTGCTCGTCCTGGGTGATAACTGGAACGGTCGCGACATCCGCCAGGGCGGCGAACAGATTCGCCTGCAACCCGGCGTCATCGGTGCCCAGGCCAACGCCTGGCTCGCCCCCTTCGGCCGCAAGATCGGCCCCGACCCGGCGTCCATCAACGCCTGCAAGATCGGCGGCATCGTCGCCAACAATGCCAGCGGCATGTGCTGCGGCACCGCGCAGAACAGCTACCACACCCTCGCCGGCCTGCGCCTGGTGCTAGCCGACGGCACCCTGCTGGACACCGAGGACGCCGCCAGCGTCGCTGCCTTCCGCCAGAGCCACGGCCCACTGCTGGCCGAGCTGGCCGAACTGGGCCGGCAGACCCGCGCCGATATCGCGCTGGCCTCGAAGATCCGCCACAAGTACCGGCTGAAGAACACCACCGGCCTGTCACTGAACGCCCTGGTGGACTTCGACGACCCACTGGACATCCTCAGCCACCTGCTGGTGGGTTCCGAAGGCACCCTGGGCTTCATCAGTGCGGTGACCTACGACACCGTGCCCGACCACCCGTACAAGGCCAGCGCGCTGATCGTCTTCCCCGACGTGGAAAGCTGCTGCAAGGCCGTCACCCTGCTCAAGAGCCAGCCGGTGTCGGCGGTGGAGCTGCTGGACCGTCGCAGCCTGCGCTCGGTGGAAACCAAGCCCGGCATGCCTGAATGGGTGAAGGGTCTAACGGCCGGCGCCTGCGCCCTGCTGATCGAATCCCGCGCGGCCAGCCAGAGCCTGCTGCACGAGCAACTCGCGCAGATCATGGCGTCCATCGCCCACTTCCCGCTGGAGCAGAAGGTCGACTTCAGCGAAGACCCGGTCGTCTACAACCTGCTGTGGAAAATCCGCAAGGACACCTTCCCTGCCGTCGGCGCCGTGCGCCAGACCGGCACCACGGTGATCATCGAAGACGTCACCTTCCCCATCGAGCAGCTGGCCGAGGGAGTCAATCGCCTGCTCGCGCTGTTCGACAAGCACGGCTACGACGAGGCGATCATTTTCGGCCACGCCCTGGAGGGCAACCTGCACTTCGTCTTCACCCAGGGCTTCGAGCAGCCCGAACAGGTGGCACGCTACGAAGCCTTCATGCAGGACGTGGCGCAACTGGTGGCGGTGGAGTTCGGCGGCTCGCTCAAGGCCGAGCACGGCACCGGGCGCAACATGGCCCCCTTCGTCGAACTGGAATGGGGCAGCGACGCCTACCAGCTCATGTGGCAGATCAAGCGCCTGCTGGACCCGCGCGGCATCCTCAACCCGGATGTGATCTTCAGCGAGGACCGCGACATCCACCTGAAGAACCTCAAGCCGCTGCCGGCCGCCGACGAAATCGTCGACAAATGCATCGAGTGCGGCTTCTGCGAACCGGTGTGTCCCTCCAAGGGGCTGACCCTCAGTCCCCGCCAGCGCATCGTCATCTGGCGCGACATCCAGGCCAAACGGCGCGCCGGCATCGACACCGCCGAGCTGGAACAGGCCTATCAGTACCAGGGCATCGACACCTGCGCCGCCACCGGCCTCTGCGCCCAGCGCTGTCCAGTGGGCATCAACACCGGCGACCTGGTGCGCAAGTTGCGCGCGAACGACGCCCACCACGCCGGCAGCGCCGACTGGCTGGCCAGACACTTCGCCCTTGCCCTGAAGGGCACGCGCCTGACCCTGCGGGTCGCCGATGGCGCGCGCCGGGGACTGGGCGCGCCGTTGCTGGCGAAGACCTCCGGCGTCCTGCGCCAGCTGTCCGGCAATCGCCTGCCGCAATGGTCACCCGCCCTGCCCCGAGCCGCAGCGCCCATCCACTTCATCCCGCCGACCGCCGACAACCGGCCTCGCGTGGTCTACCTGGCTGCCTGCGTATCCCGCGCCATGGGGCCATCCGCCGGCGACCACGAGCAGGTACCACTGATCGACAAGACCCGCATGCTGCTGGAAAAGGCCGGCTACCAGGTGGTGTTCCCGGAAAACCTCGACAGCCTCTGCTGCGGCCAGCCCTTTGCTTCCAAGGGCTACCCGGAGCAGGCGGAAACCAAGCGTCGCGAACTGGTGAACGCCCTGCTCGCCGCCAGCCGTGGCGGCCTCGACCCCGTCTATTGCGACACCAGCCCCTGCACCCTGCGCCTGGTCCAGGACGGCCTGGATTCGCGGCTGCAACTGTTCGACCCGGTGCGTTTCATCCGCAGCCACCTGCTGGATCGGCTGGAGTTCACCCCGCAGGACAAGCCCGTGGCCGTCCACGTCACCTGCAGCACCCAGCATCTGGGCGAAGCGCAGGGACTCATCGACATCGTCAAGCGCTGCACCCGGGAAGTGGTGGTGCCGGAAGGCATCCACTGCTGTGGCTTCGCCGGCGACAAGGGCTTCACCACCCCGGAACTGAACGCTCACTCCCTACGCTCGCTGAAGGATGCCGTGCAGATTTGCGACGAAGGCGTTTCCACCAGCCGTACCTGCGAGATCGGCCTGTCCCAGCACGGCGGTATCGACTACCACGGGCTGGTCTATCTGGTGGATCGCGTCACCCGCCCCCGCCTTGGGCCGTGAACAAGGCAGGCGTGTAGCCTCGATTCGTGGGAGCGAATTCATTCGCGAATGAATTCGCTCCCACAACCAAGCCATTGCTTGCCCTCCAACCACCGGGACAAAAAACCTGAACCCACCCGAACCAGGGCAGTCCACCCCATAAGCCCGGCGTACGCCCATGGCTTATCCGTCTCGAACACACAGGCCCCAGCGCCGAGGAAACCGAGAGGAGACTTCCCATGAAACGCACAGCCCTGTTGATGACCGCTGCCCTGCTCACCTCGCCCGCGTTCGCCGCGACCGACCTGTGCAGCGTCAACCTGCAGAAACTCAACGACGCCATCGCGACCAATACCGCCATTGGCGAACCGCTGCGCCAGCAAGTCCAGGAACTGCGCATGAAGGCCGAACGGGCCCAGCAGTTGGGTGACACCGAAGCCTGCGTCAACGCCACCACCCTGGCACTGCAACGCCTGCAACAGCCTGGCACCGAAGGCGGCGCCGGCGAGTCCAGCTGACGGCCTGCATAGCGGGTAGGGCGCGCCGTGCGCCCCGAGGGTTTGCAGCAGTACCTCGGTTGGTCCCGGCACCCGCCCGGAGCTTTCCTATACTGCTCAGCGGTTAACCCGAAAAGGAGGTCCGACATGCGCCGTATCGCCGTACTGCTTGCCGCCGCCCTGCTCAGTGCCCCCGTTCTCGCGTCACACTGCCCAGCGGACATGGCGAAGATCGACCAGATACTGAAGACAGATCCCCCCGCCGACCCCGCCGTGCTCGAACAGGTGAAAAAGCTCCGCGCCGAAGGCGAAGAGCTGCATAAATCCGGCGATCATGCCGAGTCAGAGAAAGTGCTGGCTGAAGCGCTGAACCTGTTGCAGGCCAGCGAATAGCAAAGACCCAGGATCCAGCGCGAGCTGGATCCTGTCCCTCAGGCCTCCTGACCCAGCAACGAAAGCGCCATCCGGCGCACCTGCTTCAGGTCTACCGGCTTGCTCAGGCAGGCATCGGCGCCGCGGCGGCGCGCTTCGGCCAGGAGTTTTTCATCCACCGCCGCGCTCACCACAAGCACCGGCGTCATCGCCAGGCGCGGGCTGGAACGAACGAAGTCGAGCACGTCCAGGCCATCGCCGTCGGGCAGGTCCAGGTCCAGCAGCAACAGGGACGGGGTGATATCCGCCAGCAGCGCCAGCGCCTTGCCCACCGACCCGGCGCCACGCACCTCGGCCATGTCCCGCAGCCCTTCCTGCAGCACCTTGAGGCAGGCCGGATGGTCTTCCACGCAGAGCACCTTCGGCTGTACCGGCCGCTCTTCCTCCTCGGGCCTGGCAGGCGCCGGGGGCTCGAAATCATCCGATGCAGCGACGCTGGGCAGGTCGATCCAGAAACGGCTGCCGATATCCGGCGCGCTGCTGAAGCCCATTTCGCCGCCCATCAACTCCGCCAGTTCGCGGCACAGCACCAGGCCGATACCAGTGCCCGGAATCGTCGAATTCTC
The DNA here is from genome assembly GCF_008807375.1 of Pseudomonas lalkuanensis. NCBI lineage: Bacteria > Pseudomonadati > Pseudomonadota > Gammaproteobacteria > Pseudomonadales > Pseudomonadaceae > Metapseudomonas > Metapseudomonas lalkuanensis. The sequence goes on from NZ_CP043311.1 coordinate 5,149,912, forward strand.
CCGGCCAAGGCGCTGGAAAGGCTGGAACAACATGGCCTGCTGCTCCTGGCTGAGGCCCGGCCCACTGTCGGCCACCCAGAGGCGCACGGCTGCCGGGCGAACCTCGTACCCCATGCTCACCATGCCCTGCGGGCTGTTGTACTTCACAGCATTGGAGAGCAGGTTGAGCATCACCTGGCGCAGGCGGCGGGCATCGGCCATCACATGCAGCGATGGCACCGGGGGCGGCATCAATTGCAACTGCAGGTGGCGCGCCTGGAGCTCGGGCTGGATCAGCTCGCCGCAACTGGCCAGCAGAGGTCCGATATCCACAGGCTTGAGCTGCAGCTTCTGCCGACGGTTCTCGATGCTCGACAGATCGAGGATGTCGTCCACCAGCGAGGTGAGGTGACGGCTGGCGTTGACGATCTCCTGCGCGTAGTCGCCTTCCACCTTGCGATCTTCCTGGCCTTCCGCCTCCAGGGCGATGAGCTGGGCGAAGCCGTTGATGGCATTGAGCGGGGTGCGCAGCTCGTGACTCATGCTGGACAGGAAGCGGCTCTTGGCCTGGCTCGCCGCCTGGGCCTCACGGCTGGCAACGCGCAACTCTTCCTCCACCTGCTTGAGGCGGGTGATATCCACATGGGTACCGGCCACCCGCAGGGCGCGGCCATCGGAGTCGCGCTCCAGCACCTTGCCGCGGCTGAGCAGCCAGGAATAACGCCCTTCGACATCGGCAAAACGGTACTCGGCATCGAAGTTGTCCTGTTCGCTGACCGAGAACAGCATCCGCAGGCGACGTACCCGCTCCACATCATCGGGGTGCACACGCTCGTTGAATTCGGTGAAGGTGATGTTGTCGCTGCGCAGCCCGAAGCGTTTGACGAAGCGCCCGCTCATCTTCATCGACAGGGAAATGGCATCCACTTCCCAGAGACTTTCCGTGGTGCTTTCCAGTACCAGGTCGAGGTTGCGCCTGGCCTCCAGCCGCTCCTCCTCGCTGGCCTGCAATTGCGCGCCGCTAAGCTGAACAGCCTCGGCCAGCGCCTGCAGTTCAGCGATTCGGCTACTCGGCGCCGGCGGGCGGAAGTCACCCTGGCCGATGCGCTTCATCATTCCCATGATCGCTGCCATCGGTGTGGCCAGCTCGCCACTGAGACGCCGCGAACGCGACCACATCCAGGCGAAGAACAGAGCGTAGAAGAAGCCGAGCCCGGCGATCAGCAGATAACCGATCTGCTGGTAGCGCTCGGCAAGGCGGTTGGTTTCCTTGAAGATGTTGGCTTCGTCCACCACCATCATCAGGCGCCAGCCGGTCTGCGGAATCTCGGCCCAGGCCACCAGCTGCTTGCGCCCGCCCAGCTCCACTTCCTGCACATTGCCCTTGCCGGCGGCCATGGCCTCCAGCAGCGGCTGCATCTCGCGGTGGCGGGCCAGATTGAAGTCCTCGGGCTTGAGCACCTCGCGGCGCACCGCCTCGTCATAGGAGAATCGGGTCAGCTCGCGCAGGCCGAAGTCGCGCTCCCCCGCCTCCGGCAGCGCCATGATGCTGTGATCGCGGCTCACCAGCATCGCGTACCCCTGCCAGGGCACCTTCAGGCTGCCGATTTCGCCGAGCATCTGCCCCACGGTGATATCCAGCCCCACGACCCCCTCGAGGAAATCGCCGCGGTAGACCGGGGTGATCGCCGACATCATCCAGCCGAGGCCGGCCGGGTCCAGGTAGACGTCGGTCCAGACCGTCTTGCGCTGCGGGTTGTGCTTGGCGTCGGCGAGGTAATAGAAGTTGTAGTTGGGTATCACCATGTCATGGGGATACTGCTCGGGCGTCATGAAGAAGGGATAGATGCGGTTGTAGCTGTCCCAACTGTTGAAGTAGACCGCCGCCACCAGCGGGTTGGCCTCGCGGATCGAACGCATCAGCGGGTCCACCTGGGACAGGCGCAGCGCCTTCTCGTGGTCCTGCTTCTCCACCGGCGTGCTGCTGGCATAGAAGGAAGCGGCGCGGCCGTCGTCGGTGCGGGTGTAGAAGACGCCGTCGGAACTCAGCACATGGCGCTGCCGCTCCAGGTCATCCGGCCTGAAATTGCGATCATGCAGCGACCGGCCCACGGCATCGCGGAACAGCCGCGTGGGCACCTCGATGCCCTGCAGGCGCATATCGATCACCTTGCCCTCGCGCAGCACCGCGCTGCTCAGGTCCTCCAGCGCGCTCTGCTGCAGGTAGTCCACCTGGGCATCGCGGATTGCGCTGTTGGTCAGCAGATAAGCCGTGATCAGCACCGATTCGACCAGAATCAGCGGGATCAGGGCACTCTGTACGAAGGCACGCCAGATCCACTGGCGGAGGGGAGTTCGGGCAGAACGCGGCATGGCGACGTCTCGGCTCAAAGGTCTTCCTGACGATAGCCTGCAATCATATAGCAAGCACCCATGACATTAGGTCAAAAGCGAGGTCGACGCTGCCCCGCCTTATGCCGTAGAATCAGCTCCGTTGTACACCCTTGCAGTATTGGGGCCGATTAGGATTCGACGCCGGTAACAAAACTCTAGGGGCATGCCGAGCTGGTAGCAGACCTCGTAAATTAGCTGCTGCAAACTATTAGTTGCCAACGACGACAACTACGCTCTGGCTGCTTAATGCGCCAGCAGTCGCTAGGGGATGCCTGTAAACCCGAAACGACTGTCAGATAGAACAGGATCGCCGCCAAGTTCGCTGTAGACGTAACGGCTAAAACTTATACAGCTCGCTCAAAGCACCCTGCCAGTCGGGCCGCGATGAGCTAACTCAGTAGACTTGGCTAAGCATGTAGTCCCGAAAGCGGAGAACTGGCGGACGGGGGTTCAAATCCCCCCGGCTCCACCACCATCCTTACACAGCGGCCTGATTTCGGGCTTCTGTGCTCAGTCCACCGGCCGCCTCAGGCCGGTGTGACACTGAGGTGTTACATTTGTGTGGGGCATCATCCGGTGCCCAGCATGAAACCATCCCCCTCTTACCTGACCATCAATCGTCACGGCACGTATTACTTCCGCGCGGTCATTCCTCGTCCATTGCGCCCCCTCTTCAATGGGCAACGAGAAATCAGGCGCACCCTGAAAACCGACAGCCAACGCTTGGCCCGAAAACGAGCCCGCCAGTATGCTGCTCGTTTTGAAGCAGCCTGTGACAAGGTAATGAGCGTGGCAAAGCGCGACGAGCTAGGCCTTACCGAGGCCGACTACCTAGAGATGATGGAGCTGTTCCCAGACTTCTCTAGCCCCAAAGATGACAGCCAACCTACTGAGCCCATCCTCTCGAACGAGGAAATCGAGGCTCGTCAACGTCGCCAAGAAGTGGCACGGCTGCTGACTGGCGCCCATGGCAGGCCGATCCCAAGCGAACACGAGGCGTTGGCAGAGCAACTGCTGGAGCTCTCCCGGCCCTATCAACCAACCGAGCTACGGGCCGTATTGCCGAAGCTGCGGGATGAGTTGGTACTTAGGAGCCTTCGTCCGGTCCGTGACGGCGCTGGCGCTGTAGAAACGCCCCAAGCAGGTCCGAGCTACGACCCAGCAATGGCCGACTGGACGCTCTATCAGGTATGGGAACACCAACTGGAACGCGACAGAGCTGACACCTCGTCAAAAGGTGGACAGGCAAACCACGGCGGTACTCTTGCGGAAAGGGAACGCCTCGCCCGGGTTATGACCGTCCTGACGCAGCACAAACCCGTATGCCAACTAACCAAGAAAAACTGGCAAGCAGCCTACGACAACGCCCGAATGACGAAGGCCAACGCCGAGGCATCAATTGACCCGCCGACGCAATTGGGTGAAATCCTGACCAATGACCCGGAGGAACTGACCGGTCATGAGCGTGTTCGCGCCCTCATAGCTTTCATGAAGCAAATCCAAGCACATGCTCGCTACCTGGATTTGACCACATTCAGACCAGATGACGTGATCATCAAGCCTGTCGAGGAAAGGAAGAACAAGCGAAGCCGTGATGGTGTTGCCTTTGAGGACGATGACATAGAGGCAATCTTCTCCGGCTACATATACAAGGGGCCAATCGCGGATGGGCGAACCAAGGCATATCCGTTTTGGTTCTGGCTTCCCTTGGTAGGCTATTTCACCGGTGCTCGAACGAACGAAATAGCGCAACTCGATACCGCTGACATTCGGGTCGTAGACGGACATCCCTGCTTCGATTTCTGTGCTGATGCTGTTGATGCACCTGAGGCAAAGCGAATCAAGACCGGCGAAGCTCGGCAAGTACCTATTCATCCTCGACTGGTCGAACTGGGGTTTCTTGATTATGTGGACAGCCAGCGACAAGCAAGACAGAAAAAACTGTTTGGCGACGGGCTAACCTACCTGTCCCCACGAGACAACGAAACCAAGCACAACAAGGAAGGCTGGGCCAAGAGTGCCGGTAAGTTCTTCAATGAGGAACCCAGAGGGTATCTCGTCACCATTGGTGTTCATAAACCAAACGACGGAAAGAGCATCTACTCATTCCGACACACCCTGATTACTAAACTGGGTCATGCGAAGCGCAACGGCGAGCCGTTGGATAAAACCATTATTCAATCAATTGTGGGCCACACTCCGGAAGATATGGCGGGAAGGCACTATGATGAAGGGGCCACAGTTGAGCAAATGCTGGCCGCCCTTATGCTTCTGCCAATCCCGACAGCCATACAACGACTCACTGGCTATCAAGGGGACTTCGTTGAGCGGTTTGGAGATGTGCTAACCAAGAGCATTCAGAGTCACCGCCACAGGCACGCAAGGACCGTTTAGACAATAGCTCAGGGCACTACATTGCCCTGAGCTTTCTATGGCAAATCAAACAGAAATCATTCTCCGATATCGCTGCTGAAGCGCCAACTTACCACCCTCCATAATCTCACAAACCTCCCTCCTCACTGAAAGCTCTTGCAAACCACCAGAAGCGGAAATCTCTATATTCCCTTTATCTTGGAGCGCAACAACAAACTCAGAGTCGCCATTTACTACAATATTAGGATTGTGAGTAACAACAATAACCTGTCGACGAGCTTTATTTTCCTGAAGCCTGGAAACAATCAACGAAGAGATAAGACCATTATCAAGATCATCTTCGGGCTGATCCAAAACCAGAGGTTCATTACCATACGACAACAAGAAAGAAAGTATTGTTGCAGCCTTTTGCCCAGCCGAACCCTGGGATATATCTCTCAACCTCTTGCCATCACTATACCGAACAACCAACCGATCATCCGGAAACCAAACACTCAGCTGATCCAAAACCTGAGGCTGTGACTGTGCAAAATAATCTGAGAATCTTTTCCCTAGGGAGCACCCCAAAACCTGCCCGTTTCCCAGATTATAGAACTCACCCTTAAATGAATGTACTAAATCAAATACAGCCGAGAGAACACCCTCATCTTTAGCCCCCTGCTCTGTCAGCAGCATCAATTGCTGAGACAAAGCATAAAGGAACCCACTCTTCTTCTCTTGATCATAAATATCCCCAGCAAAAGTCCCATCCGTCCGACCAATGACCTTTCTGAAAGATTCCTCCATATCAGCGACATTGCACAGAGGCTCAATTTTTAAATCAATCGCCTCGTTGCCAGCGAAATTTCTCTCTATAAATTCGATTCGCCTTCTTGTCAGTTCCTTTCTAAGTTCAATTAACTCAGCATACACCTGGTTAATTTTTTGCGTAGTTTGACTAACCTCAGCCTCAATACTATCCAACTCTTGTATTCGGCCCTGAATTGAGGCGCGACTCGCCACCAACTGCTGATACTCAGATGGATTCTGCACTCCCTGCCGGGTGAGTTCTTGAACAAGAGCAGTGTACTCATCAAAACACTGCTTCTGGACAGCATTGAACTGACTTGTCGAAAGCCAAACATTGAAATCTTTTACCTTCTGCTCAGCCGCCGCGATGAGGCCTGCAAGACTGCTCCTCAACTCTTCACGGGCTTCTGAAAGTAACCTGACGCCTTGTATAACCTCAGAATCGACCGCCGACTCAGGATCAAAAGCCGCCTCATCAAGAGAGGCATCATCAGAACCATCCAGAACCTCTAAGACTTTCTCTCCCAGGGAGGAGTATGAGGAAACGTAATCATAGACAGCTTTTTTCTTTGCAGTTGCAGAGTTAAATGCAGACAAAACCCTGGCATGCCCGGAAGCTTCAATGAGCTGAATCTTCTGATTAACATCAGCCAACTGCCCAACTAGGACGCTCTTATTCGATAACTTACCTTGCTGTTCTCGACGCTGCCCACAGAGAGCCAGGAAATGATTTTCCCGGTCGCTCCATTTCATTTTCCACCCAAGTAAATCAACACTATCAGACTCATCAATTAGCCGAACAAGAGCATTAGGGTTCTTTGCCAAATCATAGATTTGCTTTTGACTGAATATCTTTATGGGAAATCTACTTCTCGCATCTCCCTGCTCTGCGACCCATGAAACCCCATCCCATTTGAATATCTCAATCTGCTGGGCACTATACTGCCATTGCAATAAATAGTAGGCGCCCTCCTTCCTTATGGTGCACAGGATTTTAGTATCATCTAACAGCACACCATCAGCATCTCTACTAACGGATTTCTGTGCAAAGCGCGAAAAAGTCTCCTTCACTTCGCTGCGACCCGGTATATCTGTCAGGTCCTTACTCCTGCCAGCCCCAATCCGTATAAACTCAAGAATTGAAGACTTCCCACTCCCCCTACCACCAATTATTGAGTTAAGCCATGGATTAAACTTAATCTCCAGAGGCTTACCTCTTCCACAATATTTTGCATCCGAGATGGATATGGAATGAATCAACGTGCTTGAGACCGCATTCGGATCACTTGCTACCGTCTCAGACCTCTTCATCGATGACTTTCCATCAATTAATGCAAGTCTTAATCCATCAATAGTCGGGGTAGACATTTTTATCCATGTATACGCCCTTCCCACTTCAGTAGGATGATGTGAATCTGAGCCAATAACCTCGGCAAGGCCCGAATCGATCCCCCTGAATTTTCTTATAAGTTCATCGTGTTCTGCTGAGCGCCCCCCTTCTGGAAAGATAACCTCCACCGCAGACGCTTTCTTGCAAATCTGGCTGATAGTATGTGATGACTGAACTTGACACATGCCGGCCTTCATATCGATATGAGCCGGGATTGCAACACCACCCGATCTGACTATCTCGTCAACTACATTTTCAGCACTTTCTTCTGCTACAGCATCGCTATTCCCATACTGCCCTCTAAACTTAGCAGCACCAACAACCGCCATAATATCTTCAGAGGTCTTTTCAGGGTCAAAAATTCCAAGTATGTGAATATTCCCATTGGCCGTTATTTCAACCCCTGGAAACACGTAGATAGTTTTACCTTCTGACCTTAACTGAGCAGCCGCCTCTTTAAGGCCATTTACCCACACTCCGGTATTGTGATCTGTAACGGCCACACACTCTATGCCCTTATCAATAAAAGTGGTTAGCCACTCCCTCGGTGTGACGGTCTCCTTCAATTGTGGCTCTGCACGGCCATAGTCCATAGAAGCAGGAGTGTGCGTATGAAAATCAAACTTCCACCATCGAGCTCCAACCTCAACCATGTGATTCCCTTCCTCTAAGCGTTATGTGTAGGAACAGTCCAATCAGTCGAAGCTGGTTGGAGGACCAGCCGGACCTTGGCTATCAATCGGGATCAAGCCCAATGGACAGCGCTGGCTTTAGTTATCTCTATGCCTAGTCCAATCAGATACAGCAACCACTTTTTCAAGGGCACTTCAAACAGTCGTTTTAAATGACTGCTACCTCAAGACAGGCTTTGAAGTTATGGGCGTATAGCCGCGCTGACTGGCACAGGCCAGGCAGCCCTCATTCTTTGGAAGCCAGAGAGAGCGGTGGCGTCATAGGCGTGCCAATTAGGGTGTACCTAGGGAACCACGATCTAGCTGTACACGGAATGATCAAATACGGCTGGTAAATCGTGCCACTAAATTGCTTTACATACTTAAAGTGACACACCATAATGTGACACATCCAAAATGACACAAGGGCGTTGACCATGTTCATCCGTGCTTACCTGCGAGCCTCCACTACTGAACAAGATGCTAACCGTGCTCGTGCTGCTCTGGTGGACTTCATCGAAGGAAAGGGCAAGCGTATAGCCAGCTTCTACGTAGAGAACGAATCCGGCGCCTCTCTCCAGCGCCCTGAGCTGTTCCGCCTGCTGAATGATGCCCAGCCAGGAGACGTGCTGCTGCTGGAGCAGGTGGACCGCCTTAGCCGCTTGAAGGAAGAAGACTGGAACCAACTCCGCGCCACCATCAAGGCTAAGGGAGTGCTGGTAGTCGCCTTGGACCTGCCTACCTCTCACCAGTACCTAGCCACTGCTGGTGCAGCAGATGAGTTCACAGGCCGGATGCTGAGTGCAGTAAACGAGATGCTTCTGGATATGCTGGCGGCGGTAGCACGTAAAGACTATGAAGATCGGCGCCGCCGTCAGGCCCAGGGAATCGCTAAGGGTAAGGCTCAAGGTGTTTACAAGGGGCGTCCGGCTGATGCGGAGCTTCACGCCAAGATTGCCGAGCTGCTGAATGATGGTAAGAGCATCCGCAAGGTGGCTGATTTGCTTGACTGCTCCACTACCACTGTTCAGAAGGTGAAAAGAGCCTTGGAGCCTGCGGCGTAATCATTCCTAGCTGCCCCTGAAAGCCCGCTAACGCGGGCTTTGTTGTTTCTGCATGTACGACCAAGAGACCATCACAGAATGGGGATTGCCGCAGGCCTGGCCATTGGCATCACCACCGTGAAGGGCCACTGGAAAAATTCCAAAAAAATGCTTGCAAATCAACAAGTTGTATGAATTTATCTGTAGACGCTAGACGTTCTTAACCCTAAAATGAAGCCTCTGCCCCAAGTGGCAAATTAACCATTAATCAAAACGTGAGAATTCAACCATGAGCAGCTACCTACCCCGTCGTCTCTTCAGTCAGGAAATTACATATGAGCTCCTTGGAACCCCATGTACGCGAATTTCTCAATAACCCCATCAACTCGTACCGGCGACTCGCTGAGTACCTGAACACCTCTCATCCTCGTTCAGACGGCATCCTCTGGACGAAAGACTCTGCCTATCACTTCTGCCGCACCCACGGCATAGCCTCCCGGCGTCGCTGCCGCAGCCAACCTGCTGCCAGCATTTCGAAGCGCAAGCGCAGTCGCCAAGCCATCGTGAAAGCGCTGACTGAAGCGCTTTCGCGCACCGGTACAAGCCTTGCCTCACTGGCTCCCTTTCAAGTCAGCACCATCGCGCGACTCTCTGGCTTTCAATTGGTCACCGTTGCGAATAACTGGCATCACCTGGAAACGGAGCTGCTTGAACTCGCCAAGCTGCCACCCAAGCCGGTCGTGCTCCACATCATCGACGACGAGGTGTGACGATGGCAGGCAAGCATGCAACACCAGATCAAAGCGCTCAGGCAGTCATCCTAAGAGAGGCTGGCTACACGTTGTCGGTGATCGCCGAACGCCTTGGTGTGAGCCTCAGTAGCGTTCAGCGCTTGTTGAAGAAGAATCATGCTGTGGCCGGAGCCACTAAACAGGCGCTGATAGAGAAGGCTAGGGATGACATGCTGTCCTCGGCCTTTTCACTGGAACGCGTTCAGCAGATGGCTGCTTCGCTGGTGCTGGATGACTTTGCTCTCAGCCAGAAGATCAGACAGAAACTCCATCGTGCGTTGGATGCAATCGAACCAGATAGCCCAAACGCAAGCCGAGCCCTTGCTGCAAACGCTACAACGCTCAAGCTGACACAAGATGTGAACAGGCGGGCGCTACCCCTCGACAAGCTGGAACAGGCGCAAGCAGTCGAAGAGCTTCCGGCGCTGGAGATTCACATCATGTCGGGAATGGACGTGGAAGAGATGCGGGCTCAGCAGCGGCTTGAAGAAGCTGAGCTGAACGGCGACGAAGAGGCCGCCAGCGAAGAGCTGGAGACCCTTCAATGGATTGCAGCCAGGAAGGCGATTCGCTCAGAGAGCAACGACATCGTAGTGATCGAAGACTGACCTTACCTTGACCATGCGATGACCACTCAAGGTGTCAAACCCTTAGAACTCACGAAGCGACTTCAACCCACTGGCCGCAATGAGCGGAACCGTTTTTTGAAAATCCGGTACGCCGGCAGGATCGAACCTGACGATGAACAATAGCAATCAGCGCCGCCCTACTAAGCGTGGACATTTTCTAAAAAAACATCGAGTGACGGCTCACACTCAACGGGTGTTAACGCCAGGAATGGTGGGGGCTCTAGCAAGCTTCCACGCTGGATACCAACGACACGTAGCAGTATTAGGGCAATTGGATACCTCTAACCCTGACACTCCTACCCTGAAGAAGTTCTATGTTTTTACCAAGCTAGCTCTGGAATACACATACAAAGTTAATCTCTGCGATTGGCAACGCAGGCTTCCAACTGAGGTTAAGCGCGCGTTCACCATGCTTGGAATATCGGGGACGCCAGGTGCGAGTATCTTCACGTTCCGGTTAGGTCATGAAGTCGCTGAGAAAGCTCTCTCGGCATCAGAGGGTCCGGCTGCTCACCTGGCTGCGCTGATCAAGCGGAAGCTCGGTATCAAGGACATCGCCTTCATCCTCGAATACCCGAGCAGCACCAGCGATGAGAATCACCAACTCCATTTACATGGTATCGCTTGCATCCCTGAAGGATTGACTGAAGACGACATCCGGGTGGTGCTGGCGCCCAAACCCAAAGAAGAGGTCAAAGGCTATCGTCAGCGCTTCGGTAACAAGGCCATCGACCTGCAACCGATCACCACTCCCGGCGCGTGGATGAGCTACATCAGCAAGGAGTATCTGATCACACAGCGCAAGCTAGGCAGCGCTCCGGATTATGCCAGCCACGGCGCCAGCAGAGCGGGGAAAGAGCTGTACGAAGAGCTTGTGAGCTGGATCAAAAGCGAGAGGGCCCGGGAAGCCCCCCAGGAGCTCGCAGGTGAGACGAACGCGACCACCTGTGATCATCCGCCAGTCAGCGAACCTTGCCCAAGCAAACCCTCCCAACGCCAAGATTGAACCGCGCATGCCGGCACCGTTGATTGAGTCAGTGGGCGCGAGGAGTTCTCTGATTGGACGGTAGCGATTGCTCCGCCTCAACAAGCTGCTGCCAGCTAAGGCGAACTGCCTCTCGGTAGTACACCTGGGCAGCGCTCAATTCGCTACTCCCTTCCTGCTGCTTGCTTGCGAACACTCGTAGGTTCGCGATCAAGAGAGGTAAGTTCTGACGCAATTCATGAGTTAGTTTCACTCTCGCCGGATCAAGATCATCGTCGAAGGAGTGAATGAAGCGCTCATACAAACCGGTAAAGATCGTGACGCTTTCGTCAGGGCGATACCTGAGCGCCCCAAACTCATTGAAAAGACTGTCCACATGACCGCTGATCTCAAACGCCGCATAGTACAGCCGACGCCCCAGCCCAATCTCTCGCTTGAATTCTTCAGCCTGCCTTCGATTTCGCTCGTGCCACGGCAACCAGACTGCGACTGCGATAGCCGATACCGAGCCTACAGCCTGCACCCAGCTTGGGGCGTTTGGCGAATCCCAAGGCAGAGTCCAAAGCCATAGCAGCGGCAGCACCACGGCAGGGGATAGAAGGAGCCACATCAGAATTGCGCCCGCCCGGAATCGAATCGTGACTTCGTGCGCCAGAAAGTCCTTCAACCGCATCGCTTGGCTCCATGCCGTTAACCGAATCTCAGAATGCTACTACTCGGCTAATCACAGCAGTACAGCTGATTGTCGCGGAAGCTTGGCTCAATCAGTTCCGATAGGAGGAACATGGCCTATCAGGGCCCCCAGGAGCTCACAGGTGAAGCGATTACGTTTATTGCCGCAGGACGGTAGACACCAGCCCGGAACGCACCACACGCGACAGGAGAGCTCGATGCTTGTTACTCAGTTGCGTGGACTTCAATCGGGGGCAAGTCGTAGCACCTATCCATCACTGCGTTGATCTCAAAGCTCACATCAGGGAACGACGAATCCATGGGACCAACAGCAAACCCGGTAAACCCGGTGTAGCCCCCCATTGAATTTTTGGCGTTTACCTCACCGCAGAAGTACGTCCCATCCTTCGACTTGCGAATTTCTTTGAACTGAGCCGACGTGGGGTCCTTCAGGTTTTCTCTAACCAAATCTTCAACCCTGCTCGCTTCGCTGTCGCAACCACTTAACAGCACCACTAGCAGGCCCAAAGCTTGTGTACGCATTTCACTTCCTTATCAGTGAGAGCTCGAATCCCTCCCACAGAGCGTTCTTGTTGAAAGTTCAGATCATGCCTGATGAAGGCTCAGCGCCCTCACGAGTCCCTTGGTTTTCCTTCTGCCCAGTCCCGACAGGCGCAATGCACACCACCCGGCGCTCTACGGGCGTTACTTGCAAACGCCCCAAACTGATCAAATAACGCTCAGCAGATATGACGAAATGCTAACTTTAGTCTGTCGAATCATAGTATGCAACGAACGACAGTGGCGGGATGCCACTCCAGCCCAACCAATGCCAACTCGTTGCAATCTTCGCTGCCAATGTGAGGCGGAGGCGTATTGAGCTCGGCTTCTCGCAAGAGGAGCTGGCCGAGCGCGCTGGCGTGCATCGGACCTACGTGGGGATGTTGGAGCGGAGTGAAAAGAATGCCACGCTCCAAAGCATCGAAAGGCTTGCTATCGCGCTGGAGGTAGAGCCGGCAGTGCTATTGACTACCCCAGGGAGTCCATAGATTGAAGAGCGATTCGACGCTACAGCCTCGCCGTGGCCTGCTCTGGGGCATCAGCCACGCCTGAGTGTCGTGGTGTAGCTTTCTGGAGCGTTAAGCTCGCCAGACATCTCAAGCTTCCATTGCACCTTTCGCATCCGATCCCGAAGCTTGGCCTGAAGGACGCAGATCAAGGAATCCACTTCCTCCAAGCGAGCGAGAAGGCCTTCGTGATCTGTCGATTTGAAGCTCATTGCTAGCCGCGAACCCTCCCCAAGATTGAGCCAGCTGAACTTCGGCTGATGTAGCGTGCGGTCAGTGTGGGCGTACTGGCCGTTTCTGAGCCGGATCATGACCGCATGGAGCTGCCGCGACTCAGGAGGAACAAGCTTTTCACTGAGCCGATGGCCTTCGCTGGATCTAGTGAAAGGCCGGCAGTAGGTGACAATCAGGTCTCGCAGCAGTGGGTAGCGGAACGCATCGCTCGGCGCCGACTTGATCAACCGAACGGAGTGCGCTGCTGTATCCAGGTCAATATCCCACAACCGGTCGTAGGTGTACTGGGTCATCAATCTCTCATTCATCTGCCACTGCTCCTCCTGCTCTTTCCCTATCAGTGCGCACGAATTCACCACCAACCCTCCCGCACTCGAAAGCTTCGAGATTTTGCAGAGGAATGCCGAGGCGGATGCCTGCAAATTTTTTGCAGGCCAGCACGTCGCCCGTAACCCAAGCGATACTGCGGCTGGCATAATGCCGCGCTCTGACGCGCTTGTGCCTGAAAAACATGTCGACCCTGCAGCTCCTTGACCTCCGTGAAATCCCCCCTGATATGTATACGTTCACGCTGTATGCTCAGGGAATGCAGGTATGCGGGATTCACTACGAAGTGCTATTCCTCCCGTTGGCTGCGGGTTGGTTCAGCTATGAAGGGGCATTCCGGCAAGAGGTCAGGGACCTGCCTGAGGGCGCCTACGAAATCAAGTTCGCACTGAAAGACGACGTAGATGCAGGCGGACCGAATTTTCACACGCCACAAGAGTTGGGCTATCCTCCGCTGACTCGTAAGGAGTTTCAGGTGTTAGGGGAAGGGCTCATGCAGTCCATAAGGGTCTTCGACAAGACGCTCCAACCGAGCGCCTACGTCGCAGTAGCACTTGATGACCGGCCCGGGCTTAGCCGATACTATGACCGTCTCGTTGTCACCTATAACGAGCAAATCACTTCGCTGGGGCTACGATTCCAGCAAACCATGAAGGGGCAAGGCTATGCGTTCTTACGCAACTGAAGCGAAATCGACTGCTGAAAAGCTGAAAGAGCTTAAGGCAATGCGGTTGGCGCAGGCTGCCCGCGCGATCAACCACGCGACCCTCAATGGCTCTATCAAGGTTCTCGTTCCTGCTGAACGAGCAACCGCGCTCGGTCAACCTGCCTGACTGAATAGAACTGCAAAAGCCGGCCGCGAGCCGGCTTTTTTTGTTCTGCCTCTGCCAACCGTCCCTCCTTCCTTTCCCGCCTTAGCTGCCATTTCTGAGCTGCCATAACTCTTCACCTCACCGCCAGCGCCAACCCACGTACGCAGGTTCAAATCCTGCCCATTTTGCTTGCAGTCCTATGAGATCGTTGGCTATCGTCCCGGTGAAACATCAATCAGCCCCATCAGGGTGTGACATCACAGAACAGGAAGGCGGAGCAAGCCCACAGATTCAGGGGCTTCCAGAAGGGGAATGGGAAGTGGTTGACCATCCCCCCGGCTCCACCAATAAAGTCGTTAAGCCTTTGACTTTTAAGGCTTAACTGAACATGGGGTTCAAACCGAGTCTGGAAATTTCTCGCAAATTTCCAACTACGACGAGGTTGAACCCCATGCTCCATCTCTCTCATTACCTGTACCGCGACAACGCCGATCGCCTGACCTTCCGGGTGATCCTGCCCACCCTCCTGCAACAACGCTTCCCCTCTGTAGGCCGTGAGATCCGCTGGTCGCTCGACGGCGTGCCGCTGGACGACGCCCGCGAACTGGCCCTGAATCTGGCGCGGCGCATTCGCGACTTGCGCTTCCGCCTGGGCGAGCTCAAGACCGCCGAGGGCCTGCTGCAGGAACTCCAGCGGATTCAGGCATCGATCCCACCCCTGGGCCGTCGGAGCGAATCCCCTGCGTTGGCGCGCCCCCACAGCTCGCAGGTTCCCTGCCCGGTGCACGACCTCAACCTCGGTATCGGCCGTCAGCGCGTCGAGCAACTGCGCCTGACACCGACCTTCCTGCTGCGGGAGCAGCACCAGCTCACGCTGCAGGTCCCCCTGCCGGACCTGCTCGGTGCAGCCTATCCGCTGATGCTGAAAACCCAGGTGTTCGACCTGCACACCCTGAACCAGCCGGACGCCGAGCAACGTGCCGCGTTCATTCTGCAAGGCCTGGCCGAGCTGAACGAACGGCTTCAGCAGCACCTGGACCGTGGCGAATGGCTGCCCCTCTACCAGGCCAGCTTCCAGCTCGAAGCCCTGCGCCGCTACCTGCTCCCGGAACACGGTCTGCACTTTCACCATGACCCGCGCTGGTTGCCACTGCGCCCGCAGGACCTGCGCGAGCGTGACCACGAGTACCTTCGCCGCCTCGATGCCCCGGCTGGCTTCAACACGGCCGATCACCGGCTGCATCCGGCGACGGGCGGCCCGCACCAACTGGACGTCAGCACGCCCCAACTGCTGCGCGAGCACTACCCCCAGTTGCCGGAACGGCTGACCCTCGACCTGCACACCCAGGACCTGCACGAGGCGGTGCTGAAGGCCGGCTTTGTGCTGGAACGTTTCGACTGGCTGGCCGACCTGGTGAAGCAGGGCCAGCAGTTCGGCGGTGGCATCCCCAGCCTGCACGAACTACGCCTGCACGTGGAAGCGATTCGTGCTCGTTTGCGCCCGGAGGGCAATCACCCGCTGCCACCACGCCCCACTCCACCGAGCCCACCCACCTCGAGCCGTGACACTGCCTGGGGGCTGCCGACCACGTCGCTCGACACCGCTCCCACCAATCCCCTCGGGGCGCTGTTCGCCAGCGGCTTCCAGCCCCGTAGCGAACACCGCGCCGAAGGGCAGATGACCGTCCACCAGTTGATGGAGCGCTACCGGCGCGAGCAGGAGCTGACCGGCCAGTGGTCCCACCAAGGCACGCGCTTCCTCAACTGCGCGCGCCTGGAGGTGGCCTGCGAACTCCTGGGGCCGGCTCGCCCCATTGCCTCGGTCACCACCGAGGACTTTCGTAACCTGCGCAGGGTGCTGCTGATGTACCCGCGTAACCGCCGGCAAATCAGCGCGCTGAACGACACGCCGATCCATGTGCTGATCGAGCAAGGAGGCTACGAGGCCATTCACGCCAAGACGGCGAAGAAGTACTTCGACCTGGCCAAGGGCATGTTTCGCTTCGCCTACGACAACGAGTGGATCGCCCGCGACATCGCGGGCCCGGTGCAGCTCAAGGAGAAGTCCCGCAAGAAGAGCAACCGCGTCCGCCGGGCCTACTCCCAGCAGGAGTTGCAGATGCTGTTCAACGGCCCGGTGTACACCGTCAGCAACGTCCCGCGCTGGCGGATGGACAACTACAAGTTCTGGCTGCCGCTCCTCGGGCTGTTCACCGGCTCCCGGCTCAACGAACTCTGCCAACTCACCCTGGAGGACATCTACCAGACCCCGGAGGGGATCTGGGCCATGCGCCACAACCTCGCCCATCCGCACAAGCTGCTGAAGAACGCCAGCAGCGAACGGGACATTCCGCTGCACTCCATGCTCATCGAGCTGGGCTTTCTGGAGTTCGTCGCGCAACGTCGCGCCGAAGCCACCTCCCGCAAGGAGCTGCTGTTTCCAGAAATGCGCGCGGACACCCGCCGCGCCCACAGCCACCTCGCCTCGCGCTGGTTCTGTGGCGACCCGCAGCGAGTCGGCTACCTCCAGCAGTGCGGCTTCCCCCGGCGCAATGGCCTCAGTTTCCACTCGCTGCGCCACACCTTCGTCAACCAACTGCGCCAGACCGGCGTGGATCAGCCGCGTATCCAGGCACTGACCGGGCATATCAATGACTCGACGACCGGGGACTATGGCGATGGCTACAGCATGGAACTTAAGCAAAAAACCATCGAAATGCTGCGCGTCAACCTCGACCTCAGCCACATTAGCTATGCGCGCTATCAGGCGCTGCAGAAACGCAGTTCTCGCCCCGGTCGCCCCATGTCTACAAGACAGCCTGCGACCGTGCTCCGCAGCACTACGCAAGCCGAGAAGCCCGACAACCAGGCGCTGGTGGAGTGGCTGAGGCAGCAGCGCGACCCCCAACAACCGGAATGATCGCCAGGCGCCGGCCACAACGTGCCGGCGCCACCACCGGACCGTTCCACAGCCCTCGCCCGGCCTCGGTTCACCTGCAGCAATCTTTTTCTCTTCACGCCATTAAATTTTTCCACCTATTGACTTTCCTACAACTTCCGCCGGCTGGAAGTTGTAAAATAATCAAGCATTATTTAAACACCCCCATATACAGCGCGCCATTTTCCACTCACTTGACAGAGTAAAAACGAACACTATATTGGGCCGTAAGTCTGGTAGCCCCAGGCCCGGCCATAGAAAGAGTCTCCTTATGGCTTCACTTCGGAGCCAAGGAGTTTTAATGTCATGTACTAACACCCTGACGTTTACCGTCCCGCAACATAATACACTCGACCCGCTCACTTTGGCCGCCACGATCCAAGCACTGCTCAATAACCCGCAGCACCTGAATGCCCTGCCCGGGCTTTCGCTACGAGACTCTTCAGCCCCACAGAGCCTGCCCACTGCGTCGCAACAGGTGACGCTGCAGTATGTCGCCAACACCATGGTCCACGAGTACGCCGTACTTGGACATTGGGAAGTTGGCTCCACACACAAATATCGCTCTCAATTGCAGCAGATCATTAACCTGCTAGGTCCTGACCGCCTGACGAGCTCCTTGTGCACAGATGACCTCACCAATCTTAAGGCATCTCTTAAACACAAGAACAAGAACTCCCTGAGCCTGCCAGAAGTCGATCTCTCATGGGACGACCTTGAAGAGTCGGAAGGCAATATCGGCGGCGAAACCATCCATCGCTACTTCAATCTACTGAAGCGCTTCATCATCTATTGCGAAGAGTCCAACTATCCGCTCGGCCAGATAGATATGAACGTGAAACTTGCCGGAAAGTCTCCCACCACATCCCATTATTTGACATTCGACCCGACCGAACTCGAAGCAATTTTGACCAGTCGGGTGTACACCACCGAGCCAACCGAGCGTTTTCGCTGGACGCCGTACAGTTATTGTTTCTGGCTCCCCCTGCTCGGGGTGTTCACCGGTGCACGTCCGGGCGAACTCTGCCAGTTGTATGCCGGCGATGTCTTCGAGGAGTCTGGCATTCCCGTCATACGCATCACCGACCGCGGCCCTCTGCAGCGCCTGAAGACCGATGCCAGCGCTCGGCACATTCCGATTCACCCCCAACTGCTTGCCACGGGTTTCCTCGACTTCGTCGCCATGCGGCGCAAGGAAGGCGGCCGATTCCAACCCCTGTTCCCCGAGCTGCCCTATGACCAGCGGCATGGCCATGCACGCGCGGCATCTCGTTGGTTCAGCGGACAAGGCATCACCGATCTGGGTTATCTCAGCGCCTGCGGGCTCAGCAAGGGGATGGGCTACTGCCTCTACAGCTTCCGCCACACCTTCATTGACATGCTGCGTAAAGTCGGTGTGCAGGAAATGATGATCAAGACGCTTGTCGGACATACGCTGGAGGACGATGTGACCATCAACTATGGTCAGAACTTCTCCCTTGCCCAACGACACGAGAAGCTTGCCCATCTTCGTCTGGATGTCGACCTCTCGCACATCGCCTGGGAGAACTACCAACGCCTGCAGCGGCTCAAACCGCATTGCCAGAAGAACCGGCGAGCGGCGACTCAGCGCCGCTGACGTTAGGGCTGCGCCATTGGAAGCCCATTGCCAGGAGAGGGTCGACCTCCTGGCTTCGGCTTCAGCTCCGGATCTGGATCCGGTAGAAGAGGATGCAACGGTGCATGCGGCTCTAGAGGCCGCCCCCCTTCTCTGGCCAGCTCGGCCCGTATTGCACGCACCACTGCCGAACACCGCATCTCGATCAACTCAGCATCGACCTGGATGTGGGTGCAAGGCACCAATTGACGCCCCTCCCAGTAGTCGAATCCCACCAAAGGAATCGCAACCTGGCCTATATGGGCCATAACACGCCCCTCAAGCGCCCCTTGGCACCGGGAGACCAGTTGCTCCATCACGATTTGGTTTACGCGGCCGACATCGACCGGCACGAACGCTTCGCGCACACCACCCAGCGTGAATCGAATGGCTGGAGGCATGCCCTGTTCAGCCAACCAGGCTTCATCCGCGGCACTGATCCCCACGATGCGCAGCCAACTCTGGGGGGCTTCGAGCTGGAGGTGTAGGTTGCAACCCAGGCTATTCAACAACAGCAACCGCGACCAAGCGGTGTTCACCTCGCCCTGCTGGGTGAGCTGTCCGAGTGACGCCTGGCCAGAGTGGCCATAGTCGATCGACCACGGGATGAGTTGGCGACCCAGTTCCTCCAGTAGGCCATTCACCACCCGCCAATCCTCTCGCCCCTCAACCGGCTGCATCCCCTGGCGCAACAAGTCGGCCTCGCCCAACCGGCTCACTCGCCGCACCTGCGGCCTCGTGGTCCGAGCCGGTGCTAGGCCTTCCGCAAGGGCGGGGGCTCGGCGAGCATCGCTTTCAGCTCGCCCATCAGGGTCCGTAACTCGCTCCTCTCGCGGCGAGACTGCTGGAGTTCCTCGCGCATCAGGGCGCGCATTTCCTCGAGTAGCACCTGATTCTCGACCGCCAGCGTTGTCATCGCCTGCAGCAGCGGGAACATCGCTTCCGCCAACTCCTCGCTGGTCGTCACCTTGGCCTGGCGCATCGCGTCCAAGGTCACCGACAGCTTCAAGGCCATTTCTTCCGTTCGCCGGCGCAGTACCTGCTGAGTAATCTGTTCGGCCTGTTCTAGCTTGCTCATTTCTCCACCCTTGCAATCTGGACTCATCCTCTACCGTCGGTTCATAGCCGGCCACGGCGATATCCCGTATTGCCAATTCGAACCACATACGCCGGCGAAAGGTCTCCGAACCGGAAACCCCCATACGTTTAATCCCCCGCGCCTTGGCGCGCTCAGCGATCGCCTCGGGCACCAGTTGATGACCCGAGCGCGCCAGGAACACCTTGGGCGACTCCACGAAGGCAATGCGCTGGGGCTTGTTGCGCCAGACCCAGTCGAGACGGCCCTCCCCCACCGGCTTGGCCACGAATTTGGGCAGTCGCGGTAACACCGACGGAGATGCAGGCCGTGAACATTCTTCAGAACCGACCTCCACCTGCACCTCGCCCCCCGCCTCCTCGCGCTTCGGTGCAAAGGGCTTCACCAAGTGCAAGTGCTGTGAAGCCGCAAAGTGGAGTTGCTTCGACAAGGCCGGCCAGGAAAACCCCTTGCCGAGATCGCTGCCCTTCATCGGCAAGTGCTCGCCGAGCTGGAACGCGATGCCAGACACGCGGCCCGTGCTCGCGATGGTCGGAATCGGCGTGACGCCGGCATCCAGCAAGCGTTGCCAGAACACCGGAAAACTCGGTGGCCCTACCATTGCCGCCTGCACCAAACCCTGCAACAGCATGCGATCTGACGGCTTGCCAGTCCGAACCACCTGATTCAGCTCACGGCTGCTTGGCGCGTTGCTGAGAGCGGGCGCTGTGCCAGGTCGTCCCACGGTCACCCGATAGAGCCCGTACTTGGCTTCCAGTCGAGCCGCTGCCGCCTCCCACAAGCGGAAGTCCTGGTGTGGATTCCAGATCCGGCCGTTCTCCTCGACGACCGAAAAGGCAATATGCACGTGCAGATGCGCGGTATCGCCATGCACCACGAAGAGCACCTGACGCTCACCCGGGGCGACCTCGGTCAGCGCTTCCTTGGCGATGGTCAGCGCTTGCTCTGCAGTCAATTGATCGGCCGCGTGCTGATCGTTCCCGGGAAAGAAACTCATTACTGCGTGGACAAAATGCTCCTCCGGCGGCTTCTTGCTGCCACGCGCCTGTGCCGTAAAGCGCCATAGCGCCTCCGCCCACTGCTTGGCATAGTCTCGCGGCAACTCGCCAGGCAGCAGGGGTAACGCATTGTGCGATTCGTGCAGCAGCACCCGCTCCTTGGCTTTGTCCTTTCTCG
Source organism: Pseudomonas lalkuanensis (assembly GCF_008807375.1). Classification (NCBI taxonomy): domain Bacteria; kingdom Pseudomonadati; phylum Pseudomonadota; class Gammaproteobacteria; order Pseudomonadales; family Pseudomonadaceae; genus Metapseudomonas; species Metapseudomonas lalkuanensis. The sequence goes on from NZ_CP043311.1 coordinate 5,170,914, forward strand.
ACAACAGGTAACGAACCAGGGCGCGCAAATGCCGCTTCGAGCGATGCTTGCGAACCTTAACGATCATCGAGCTGCCCTCGGAGCGCGCGTAACTCCAGCGCAATGTCGCGAAGTGCAGCGTCATCCACCAGCAGTCCCATGTTCGCCGAATACGCCAGTTGATTCAGGTTGTTGCCGATACGCGAGAGTTGGTTGATCGACTGGCGATCCCACACCGATCGCGGCGGTAGAATCTCGCGGTCCAGGGCAGCACGGATCAGCCAATCGGCGACGCTCAGTCGCAGGTCCTTGGCCTTCTGGCGGATGGAGCGTTTGTCTTCGGGAGTGATTCGGAGGCTCAGCCTCGCGGTTTTCTGGGTCATGGGAGCACCTTGTTATTATTGTTATGTCAATGCCATTGACGGATTGGGAATGCTTTCCTTTTTCAAGCGCAGCGCCGAAAAAGCGAGCCGCGTTGGGAGGAACGAAGTGACGTACAACGCCTTTGCTCGCAATCGCGCGGCTTCGAATTAAGTATCCCACAGCCAAACCGTCGAAAAACGCCACCCGGGAAACCTGGTCGTTTTCACGGGAAATTCGGTAATTTCCCCTCAGGTTCATCGCCTTTATGAACACCACTCTCGTCGAGAGAGTTTCCCAATCTGGCCTTTCCTTTCCAAATTTGGACGCCTAACGTCCGAATTCGGCCCTGCCGTTCCGCATTCGGCCTCGCATGGCCAAGCGCGGCCACCGAATGCCGTATTCGGATCACGGTCGGCCGAATTCGTCGAAGGAAAACCGATCTGGGAAAGGGGATGCCAATGGCGCAGCTACAAATGATCAACGAACCCGGCCTCGCCGAGCGGCTGCAATCCAGTCTGCGCGAGGCCACCGGGAGCATCTCCCTGACCGAGGTCAGAGACTGCATCTCGAACCCCAGAATCCGGGATTTCTACGTGCGGGATCTCGATGCCTCAGGTCTTCCTCTGGCCGGTGCCAGCGCCCTGAGCGAAATCAGCATGCTGGCGGACAGCTGGCAGAAAACCTATGCCATCAGCCTCAGCGACTGGCGTGACAGGCCGGGGACGCTACAACTGGTCGACCGCTTCCACTTCCAGGACCCAAGCATCGCGATCGTGCAGGTCTGGTACTGCGATCCACGCGAGATTCACCCGCATGAGCTGACCTGGCTGCTTGCCCTGGCAGTGTCCTTCACCGATTGCGAGTTGCGTCGTTGCGAGCGTACCTGCGGTGCGATCAACGAAGTGCTCGAACCCCATGGTTTCGCCCTGGAGGACTCCTGGTTCTGAGGGCAGGCGTATTACGCAGACCTTGAATGTGGAGAACGCCCATGAATGAACAACTGGAAGCCGTCCTATGCTCCCGCTACCCGAAGCTCTTGCCCTCACAGGGGCAGAACTGCCTTCAGTTGTTCGGCTTCGAGTGCCAGAACGGCTGGTTCGCGCTGATCTATGCGGCCTGCGAACTGATGCAGCAGCACACTGATAACAGCGACTCAGGGCAAGTCATTGCCTCACAGGTGAAGGAGAAATTTGGCGGGCTGCGCTTCTACTACCACGGAGGGGATGACTATGTCGCGCCCGTGGTAGAGCTGGTGGAACGGCTGTCGGAATCCATCTGCGAACTATGCGGAGCCCCAGGGCGCATCCGAGAGCGCAATGGCTGGCTCAGTGCTCGTTGCCTGCTCCATGAGGACGAAACTGGAATACCGTCGCAGGAAATGAGCGAATGGATCAGTCAGGGGGATTCGATGGCAGCAGTGCTGGAGGCCGCACTTAGACTGTTCGCCTTCGACGCTCGCGAAACATCGCGCTGGTTGACATCCCCTGCAAGAGCCCTTGGCATGAAAGCCCCGCTAGAGCATCTACAAGAGCACAACGGCCATCGTGATGTAATGAACCTGATTGGACAGATCGAACATGGGGTAGTCCCCTAGATTTCAACTGAAGTGGCTTTAGGCCCCTTGAAGGAAGGCAGCGAAAATCACCCTCACTCGACGTAGATAAGATCAGGGGGCGATTAGCCCCCTGGAAACGCAGAGCCTTTCTTACGTCGAGCGCATCAATAAGAACAGGTTCCTCTTCGCTCGAGTGGCTGCAACATGCAGCAAGCACCGCTCGGAAAGCTCTGTATCTTCAGTGACCCCAGCATCCTCATCACGACTGAACTGATCCGCATAGTTCGCAGCCCCCTTGTAGGCCGCCAGGATCACGACGCTGAACTCAAGCCCCTTGATGCGATGCATTGTTGCTAGGCGCACTCCCGGCACCGCAGGATCATCCGCAGTCGAGTTCTCTAGCTTCAAACAAGCCACGCCGGACTGCTGCAACGCGCGCGCGATACCATCTACGTCATCGTTGGTGCGAGCAGTTATACAGATCTGACGAAGCTCCATTCCATCATCCTGAAGCTGCTTCAAGATGGTCTGTACGTGAGCAACATCATCCTGCAGGGACATGGATTCGATGATATCTGGCGCATCACCGTGGGTCAGGGAACGGTACCCACGCAGCGAATCCGCATTGCCATCCAGGTCATCAACGGCACAGCCTTCAAGCTGCGCGCAGGCCCATTGTCGGATTTCATCAGTCGTCCGGTAGTTCACCTTAAGGCTGCGGCTGCGCCCTCGCACCTCGACACCCGCCCGACTCAAAACGACTTTGTGGCGATAGATCCGCTGGTGTGCATCCCCCACGATAAACAGGTCATTTTCCGCCTCTGCTACCGCCGCACGAATCAGCTCAAAGGCAGCGCTACTGATGTCCTGGGCCTCATCAACAACCATCGCGCGAATTCCAAGCGCTGGTTTCTCCGTGCGCAGGAGCTGGCAAGCCTCTCGGAATGCCTCCTCAGGCTCACGAAGATTCGCAGCCTGCAACTGAGCACGATACTCAGCGAATACGGGCCACAGTGCTTTACGTATAGCCCGCCCCAATTGCCCCCCACGCCCTACCCGGCTCGCCCTCATGTAGTCTTCAGAGGTTTCACAGCCTTGAGGTAAGACCACGCGTTCGTACTCGGCCCGCATGAACTGCGCGGATAGATCGATTGAAGCCGGCATGGCCGCCATGGCTGCCTGCCAGAAGCGACGGCGATCACTTTCGCTGTAAAGCAGACCATGGGGATAGCCAAATCGGCGCAGCAGCCCGGAGGCCCACTGGTCCAGGTTCACGACCTGGATCTTCTCCAACTCTTGCGGCGTACACAGCAGTTCCAAATGCTGACGAATGTCCTCAGCAAGGGTTTTCGTGAAGGTGGTGAACAACACTGGACGCCCAGGCATCTGGGCATACTGACGAGCCAGTCTTGCGGCACGATGCATAGCGACCACAGTCTTACCAGTGCCAGCCCCACCAGTGACCTTAACCGGACCATTCCAGTCACGCTCGACCAGCTTGCGCTGACTGGGATGCAGGAATACTCGCCAACGCTCTAGCGGAGCCGCCAGTAGCGCCTCGAGATCGCTGTCATCGGTCAAGACCACGAAGTGACGACGTGTACTGTCACGCTCCAGCGCCGCGCCGAAATCTGATTGATCGACTGTTGCGGGAGCAGACTGCTCATTGATGATCTTGTCGAAGGGCTCACCCGCCGCGAACAGATAGAGCGCTTCGAATGCCTCGTCCGGCAGAATCGCCTCTAGCGCGTCCAGTTCTTCTTCGCTCGTTACCGCCCGCACAGCAGCCAGACGCTCATCCGGCACGCCCAAGCGGCGAATTTCCCGATCCTTGAGGGCATCGAACAAGCCTTCCGAACCGGCCACCTCAGGCTGGACAACAGCAGCGGAAGCCGCTTCCTCCTGCACCGCATATACCTGAATACTTCCGACATCTGGGTGAATGGCAACGCGATGGCGACGAGCCCAGTGGTACGCATCGTCATGCTGATCAACCCAAAGCAGGCAGTACACGTTACCCACCTCCGGCTTGAGCACGATACCGCGCATATTGTCGTTAATGCGCACAGAGCGCATGTTGGCATCCGCGGCGTCACGAATCCGTTCGTAGTTAATGCCAGTCGCCATCGGGTTCTGGCGGAACTTGGCCACAAAATTCAGCACAGCCAATTGCTGTGAACGTGGAACCGCAGCAAACGACTTGAGAAAGTCATCGGACATCGCAATCTTGAGCGCTAGCGTCATGCCAGTGTCTCCATCAATAAACTCCTCAGCTCCTGGGGTAACTCACCCGATTCAGCTGCAAAACAGTGCCAGCCCTGAGATGCAAACACAGTCGCTGCCTCCAGAGTGTCTGGCAGGAAGATGGCGACCTGGACTGATGGCCAGGCGATCTCCGCTTCAGCGACAACTCGGCCCTTGCCGTCCAGAAGCTCATAGCCGGGGGCCGGCTCGGCAACTCCTGCCTTAGCCAGCACCAAACACCACACCTGCACCTCTTGAGCGGCGATCTCCATTGCTTCCTGCCAAGCCTCGGAAACGCCGCCCAAGCCGGTCTTTAGCACCGGGCCATCTTGCAGCGCAGGAAGTCCTGGCATGTCGGCAGTTCCCAGCCACAAATGGCGCAAAGGCAGCAACAGATTCATTACTTGCCATAGCTGCTGCCAGCGCTGCTTCAACTCTTCCTCGGGCGCTCCCGTGTCCTGCCACTCACCGATTACAACAGGCTCAGACTCAATTGAACCATTCCCCGTCATGACCTGTTTGAGTTGGTCTGGATGCATGGAAGCGATCACACCCAGAGTGGCTCCCAACTGACGGGCACCTTGACGATGCCCGTTGAGGTCGACAATCAACCCTAGATCGTCCAAGCGTTTCCAGAACGCCCCCCCCTTCAGCTTATCCAGCACGGAGGGCTCACCCGGCGGCATGAGCATACCCACCGAAAGCGCAACTGAGAGCTTGCGCAGATCATCATGACTCCCCCCCGCCAAGCGCTGATGGAGCTGCATGAAGGGCGAAATTGCCGTCAATGCTCCCAGGGCAGATACCCCTTGGGCATCGCACAGTTTCTGCACCATCGGAGCTGCCGCGACCGGCACCAGGGTGGGCCAAGGTGCGGCAACGGACAAAGGCTTGCCCTGCAAGGCGCACTCGATGTCATCCCACGTCAGTGTCCAAACCGAGAATTTGCCGCTCTTGGCGACTGCCATTCGCTTGGCCAGATCAGTCGAAATGATCTCTTTGTGGTACTGCCAGCCATCCACAAAGACGGCAATCGGCAGATCATCCGCCCTATCGTCCGGCCAAAATACGAAGTCCGGCTTGCAAGGGACCACAACACCATCGCCATGGCCTAGGCTCACCTGCAGTTCAATCTTCCAGCGACGAGCACCGGCCTGAAGCTGATAGCCCGCCTTGCCCTTGAACAGCAGCTCGCTGAGCTTGAACTTGAGACCGGAATGCTCACGGCGCAGCGCTTCGACAAAGCGCTTCTCAAGCATGCTGTCCATGAGATGGTTGACTGGCTGCACATCAGCCAGATGGGTTACCGGCTTGAGCGCACCTTTGTGCTGTACCACCTCTCCCAGCAACTTCTGCGCAGTGCTACGTGAAATCGACTCCCGATCATGGCTGTTGTGGTATCGGTAGACACAGCGATAACAGCCATCGGTTTCAGCATTCTGATTGCAGGTGCAGCTATTCAGCGCCTGCAGGGCAATGCCGAAAACCTCCAGCAATGGCTCCGGTGCACGCATCAGTTCCTTCAGATAGCCCGTACCACCCGGCACGCTGTCATAGATGACCAGGTAGCAGCGCGGAGTATCCGACCCAGCGGCCATGCGCATATCCAAGGCAATACGTAGATGGTCAACCGCACCTCGGAAGCGTTTGGCCAGCCCCAACTCCAATGCAGCTACAAAGCTCAGCAAGGCCTCATTGGTATCGGCGAAACCGACCTCCGGCAGGAAAAGCCTGATGCCCTCACTGGTAAATTCTCGATAGAGAAACACGCATTGCTGAGTATTGGCCTCGGGATTCTTTCGCTTGGAACACCATGTTGCATGGTTGCGGTAGAGCTCCTCGGCCTTCCGCTTCCGCTTCCGCTGCAAAGTGCCGCATTCGGTACAGATACTGAAGCCGGGGCGATTCAGCTCCTTACCACCAATCTCCATCGGAGCACCCTGCTCCGACTGCTCACCAAAGTTCACTTCCCGGAAGGTCACTCGGTCCAGGAACTCGAAGCCGAAGGGGAACGATTGCTCATCAATAGCGAAGGCCTGGCGCACGGCATCAGGCGGGCTATCGACCAATGCCTGGCGGACATAGAAGCCACGCTGGCGCTCGTCCGAGTCATCGGCAATACGACTGTCTCGATCAAGCGTACGAGCAAAAACAGTGGTCAAGCGCAGCATTTCGTGCACCCGTCCACTGTCTTTCCATAACCCGTCTCCACAGCGCGGACAGTTTGGATGCTGGTCACCCGAAGCCAGTGGCTCGGTGTATGAGCACTGCCGACAGAAACGCCAGTGCTCAGGCTTGACCTTCGATACATCCACCTGGTTGACCACAACCCGGCGCCCTTCGGCATAGAAGGTGTTGTTTGGCGCCAACTCGGTGATTGCTGTCGAGCCCGGTCGTTCGTACTCAAAGGTTTCCGGATCTGGTGATGAAGTGCCCGGTTTCGGATCACGAACGATGATCGAGCGCAGCAAGACTCCCTGCTCAGGAAAGGCGTAGTTCGGCAGCAGCCCTTCATCGGTCAGCACATTCAGGGTGGCCTTACCTTCGATACTACCGATCAGGCGCGAGAGCGCTGTGCGATCCTGAACCAGCCTCGTCAGCTCGTCCTCCTGCTCCTCACCGCGAACAGGCAATGCCTGCAGCTTCTCGATTTCCTTGACCGTTGCATCTCGCTTGCGCTTGATGCTCTCGACATCCGAAGCAATACCCTGCAGTCGATTGACGATCTTGTAAGCCAGGGGGCTGCCCTGCTCTCCGTCACCTTGGATAAAGCGTTCAAGCCAGGCTTGGGTGCCCTCACTCAGCGGCGTATATCCACCTTGATTGAACAGCTTCAAAAAGCGCTCAAGCAGAAGCTCACGATTCTGCTCTACATAGCTCAACCAAGGGTAAGGGAATCGCGTTGTGCTCTGGTTGACCACTGCGCTAAACACAACCCGTATTTCCGGCGGAATCTGAGCACTGCGCCCACTCTGATGCACCCAACAATCCAGAGTGAAGGCGGTGAGCTGACGCTCCAGTACCGCGGAGGCATTGAGAAAGACCCCAGGCGCCTGGACCGAGCCAGCGATCATGGACTTGGGATCCTCCCAGAAGTACAGGTCATGCGGCTTGCTGGTGGCCAGGCTCATCAGCAACGCATTACCCGTGCTTCGACCTGCACGCCCCGCACGCTGGATATAGTTGGCCTGCTGCGGAGGTACCGAGCATTGCAGCACGCTCGACAGGTCGCCGATGTCGATACCCATCTCGAGCGTCGGAGTCGCAGACAGCACGTTGATGCTGCCGGGCCTTTCTACCTTCGACTTGAAGTTTCGTTCCACCGCCTCACGGGTTTCTCGGGGTAGCAAGCCAGTGTGTTCATGGGCCACCACCCGCCGAATATCCGCATGCAGGTACAACTTTCGGTAATAGTCGCCGTTGGCCTTCGCGTCTTGCAGCTGCCCCCAACAGTCCTTGCGTCGGCAGGGCTCGCCGGCCAGGTTCTCATCCGGACCGGACATGAGGGTGGTACGACAGGAATTGCAGCGCCAGCCACGTCCGCCCACCAAGACATGGAAGCCGGCAGGCTCAAGGGCCCAAACCCGGACATCAGTCTTACCCTCAGCGTCTTCATACCTTGCCAATCCGACATGCCCGAGAGCCTCGAGGGCCAGGCGATAGAACGGCTGAAGCAGCTGATCGGCACCCAATGTCAGATCACGTAGCGCGGGCAAGGCACGGAAGGCCCAGGAACGGAACAAGGCCGCGTGACTGCCATTAACCGCCGCGCAACGCTGAAATTCGGTCAAGGTAACGAAACGAGGTGGCCGCGGCCCCGACAGCAGCTTGAATTGACTCGGATTCTTCTTGTACGCCCAGGGGCTGCTACCCATCCGGGCATAAAAATCCAATTCAGCATCACGCCAGGCACCCACACGCTGCATGGCCTCGATCAAGCCGCGCAGGAAAATGATCAATTCATCAAATGAAGTGGCAGCCAGCGGCTCCAGGGTGTCGCGCAACCTCGGCAACATCCATTGTGCCGCCTCATTCAGCCCGCCACTGTAAGGCACCACGCTCGCCGTTGCGGTCGCCACCAGAGTTCGGCCGATGTAGGCATCCTGGCCGAATTCCGCCTGGATGATCCAGGGCAGCAATTTGGCCAGCTCTTGCAGCAGATTGCTGCCCGGCGGCAGCTGCCCTTCCGACATCAGCGTTTCGTAGTCACGTAGCCACTGCATCTGCGGCGGAACGAAGTTGGCAACGTACTGTCCGTCACCCAATTGGCCGCGCCAATACTGGTCGAACGCCATGGGCAATTCGGCCAAAGTCAGAGCTTTTCCTTGCGCGCAGGCATCCGCGATCACTTGGGCCATAGCCGGGCGCAAATTCAAACGCCAGGTTCGCGCAGCCAGGAACCCTGCCCGGTGTGCGGCATCCTGAACGGAGTCGGAGAAGGCAATCAGCTTCTTGTCGGCATTGAAGCGGGTGGCAAACAATTGCCCCACCATCACCGCCGCCAGGCTGGCCGCCTGAGAACCAACAATCGTCAGCGTCTTGTACCCGGCGCAATAGGGGCAATCGTGATGGGCCTTGACGAACTTCGCGCCATTGCGGGTCGCCTCGCGCAGGTTGTTCGCAACATGTACAGCCACCAAGGGCTGATCCTCACACTGCGAACATTCGGTTTGCGACGGCGGGTGCAAAGTGCCACAACCTGGGCACACCTGTTTGTGCTCAAAGACCTTTAGGTCCACGTCCTCCGTGGCCGGGAATACGAAACGCGTCGATACATCCTCGGCAAAGAACGCGCTGTAAAAACCCTGAAGATCGTGCCCCAACTGGTTAGGGCTGGTTCTCTGCACCGTCGCGCCCCACCCTGTAGCATGGCACTCTCGGCAATGAATCACCGGCAGATGTAAGCGGGTCAAATCCGCCTTGCGCAGGTCATCGTGGTGACGCAGTTGTGGCTCCACATCCAGCACGGCCACCATGCGACGCAACTCACGTAGCCAGATCTCGACCTTCACCTGCAGGAAGAAATCTTGGTGTCCAGGCTTACGTGCATGGGCAACCAGCGACAGCAAACTAGACAACCACAGCAGGGCAAAACGCTCGTCCTCGCAGACCGGAAGGCGTCGATGCAGCAGGGACAGCAAGTCCTCAAGCAGGACAGACTTTGGCCCTAACCGCTCCAGATCCCGCAAGAGATTCTGGAAGGCGAAATGGCACTTCAAGCGCTCGCCCAATGAACAGCGCCAGGCGACGTCGGACGCCTGTTCGGCGGAGCACGGTTGACCAAACCATAGAGGTACTTGTGCGGCCAGGTAAGCGTGCAAGTCACCATACTGCTCAGGCGCCAATACAGCCAGATCAGCAGGCTGCGGACACTGAGTAAACTCCACCAGCGCTTCGGCCAGGTAGTCCCCCACCGACTCGCGGTCCTCAGCGATCACCGCAGCGGCATCCAGGACCTCACCGAAGATGTCGCCTGCGAACGCCAGCAAGTCATCGGCGCCATCGTCACCCAGGGTTGCCGAGGTGCCCACACACACCAACTGTCCCGGCGGCGCATTGAGGCGCCCCTTCAGACGGCGAATCAGACAGGCCAGGTCGGTGCCCTGAGCACCGTCGAACGTGTGCAACTCGTCAACCACCAGATAGCGCAGAGTATCCGGTTGCTGCTGGGACCACAGCGGTGTATCTGCCGCACGGATCAGCAGGAAATCCAGCATCTTGTAGTTGGTCAGCAAGATGTCCGGCGGATTGGCACGCAACGCATCACGACCAGTGATGACCGAATAGCTGCCATCTTCAAGCTGAGTCACCGTTTGCGACTCAACAGCCGGCGCATCGCCAACGTACAAGCCGGCCCGCACCCCGGACAGGGCGGCGGTCTTGACGATCTCCTTGGCTACCCGGTTGGCCTGGTCACCGGCCAGTGCGTTCATCGGGTACAGGATGATCGCCTTGATGCCGGGCCGCCCCTCCGCACGCGCCTGTCGGCAATGCTCCAGAATCGGAAACAAAAAGCACTCGGTTTTGCCCGAGCCCGTGCCAGTGGCCACCAGCGTGGACTGGGCAGACTCACCTGAGAGCCGAGTAAACGCCTTGGCCTGGTGAGCATGTGGCACAAAGCCCGCCGGCAGCCAGGAATAAACCGGCACGCCACCGCCCTGATGCTTACGAAACGGAAGCGGTACTGTCAGATACGGCCCCTTGAAAACATTGCTGTGCTCCGTCAGGAAGCGTTCCAGCAGGCCCTCAAATCCAGGCGTGGTGGAGGGAAATGCAGTGCGCAGGAAGTCTGCGACGCCTTGGGTGATCTGCTGAGCGACGATTAGCGGCTGCATGCTTATTCAACGCCCTCAGCAAGTGGAGTCACGGCTAGGTCATAGCGACGATCAACTTCCGTCAGCATCTTTTGTCTTCGGTCCGCTACAAAGGCTGCTGGGTCGCCCCAAAGCTCATCATCTGGTTGAGGAATGAAGTCATAGGCGCCCCAATACTTACGTCCTTCGTCGCTGTTGAAAAACTCGCGCGGATGACGCTTACGCTTGTAATTGTTCACCTCAGCGGGCACAGGCTGGAAGTTCCAGATGACGTCGATTAGGTCCTGATACTCCTCGTCCCCTCCAGCCAAGGGGAAGATGTGATCAATCTGCGGCTTATCTTCATGGAACACATAGCTGCGATTCGGCCACACCACCTTGGCCACAAACCAGGGCTGTCCCAGGAGTTGGTACTCATGCAGCTCACCCGTACGGTTCTTCTGAATGGCAATTTTCCGGATAGCTTCCAGGGGAAAATCGTAGTTTCCCTTACCGGCCGAAATGGCTTCGCGGGCAAAAGCGTTAACCATCGTCTGAGTATTCCAATCGCATAGCTGCGATAGAATGAAGTATTGATGCAGCAGGCGAACCGAAGACTCGTCCCATGCGCGAACGCGCCACTCATTACCAGCCACCTTGAGCGCTGCAAAATAGGCCGCCATGGGCAGGACAGCAGCCCGCCGTGGAACGATGCTGGCATGATTAATTTGGAAAAGCCCGCGCAGATAGTCAGCAAATACAGCAACCAGCGCGTCACCATAGGTATCAATAGCAGCGTCGAATTCAGCAATCTCAGCCTTACTGAGGCGTTGCTCATCAATACGAATGGTCTTCTTGATCATAAGATGAAAGAACTGCAAAACCTCCTTGTACGAGAAGCTAATACCGCTCTTGGCCTTAATCCTTGCAGACAATGCCCAGAGCCGCTCCTCATAGTCTGAATACACCGCCTTGATCTTACCCAGCAATAGTTCAAGTTGTGTCAGCGAAATACCACCTGTATTGAGGCGTCGAAATACCTCATTTACCTGATCAGGTGTAGCGGCTTTTACAGGAAAGTAAGCAATTGATTTATGACCGGCCTCGACAAAAACACTCCACAAATCGTTGATATTCTTACGCACGAGCAGCTGCGTTGCCGTGTCACTGCCAGCCACAAGCAACGCGTCTTGCTCCGCCATAACCCTCTCCTCAATAGAATCGGGTCGGCAGCATAGCCAGTTCATATCCAGGTAACGAGGATGTGGCGAAATACCTGAATCCCGGAATAAGAAGCCCGTCTCGTCAGGCTCTGCCTTCTTGGCATCGAACAGAAGATCAAAATGCAGAATTCGACCATTGAAGCGATGGCGGAGTACTGAATAGAGCGTCTGCAGCCGCTGTTGGCCATCGTAAACGAGAGATTTCGGCATACCCCAGCGCCCTTCTGGAACCTGGTGGGCATAGTGATTTGGCATGTAGTCGCCAATAAACTCACGATAGGGCACTGGCTGGTTCGTTTCCCAAAGCACGATGGCTCCAATGGGGTAGCGCTTCAACAGAGAATCCAGCAGTAGGCAAACATACTCCTCCGATTCGTGTCTCGCGCCCCATACATACTGACGCTGTACCTGAGGCAAGAACCACCCATTGTTTGGCGCATTCAGCTTGTCGAGTGCCTCGCGCACAGAAATTCGTTCATATGACATGGTGTTGTACTTCTATCCCTAACAGACACCCGTTTTTAACGCTAGGCGATACTCGTGCAGCGCGAACCCCGGGAAGCTAAAAATCGCATCTTTGTGAATTCAATCTGGCAACGAAAGGGACACTGTGTCTTTGATTTGACACTTGATCAAATCACCACGCATATCCCAAAAATTTGAAGAAAATCGGCCCTGATTTACCGAGCCTCCGCTGCCATCGAACACCTCAATCACCGCATTCCACAAACTGGCCCTAGGGGACTCTTGCCCCGGGTCGAGGCACAGCAAGTGAGTCAGTTGGGTATGGCCGTCCTTCACTACTCCCTGATAGCCCACTACTAGCATCCAGTGTCCACCACCACCTTTCCACTCAACACCAACAAGAGGAATCTCTTCTATCTCGAAAGAATCACAGACCGTTTCAAAAACTTCACTCTTAGTGCCAACAACATGGAAGGCCTCTAAGCCCTTCCTCTTGTAAAAGTCTGTCAACCACAACAGGTCATTGCCATTCGTACCCTCATTGCTCCATACACCAAAAGCATATAGAGCATCGCGAAAGCGGCCTTCGCGAGTACTACCCTTCCACGTAGCCATATTTTCCAGCACGTTACTCCGCCTCATCAGCCCAAGCGCTATTAGTGCGGAAATAATGCAATAGGGGCCACAAGCGCCGTCCAATTCTCCTTGGCGAAGATGGATCTGATCGCCAGTTTTTGAAGATCTTGGCCCCTCTGGGGAAACAGTCAGCAATGGGCTGACATGCATGGTGTTCATGATCAACGTCCTTGTTTTAGCAATTTTTCATATTTGAGCTAGCCGCAAAATGCGCCCAGGCCACTCGGTAGTCAGTTTCGCGGTCGGCGAGGGTAAAGGGGGCGGTGTAGCGGATGATTCGGTTGATCGGGCCGCCGGGTTGGGTGTCGTCGAGAATGGGGCGTTCGATGACTGTGGCGTCGGCGAGCTGGGGCTTGCCGTCTTTAGGCATCACGTCGTCCCAGCCAAGGCGTTTGCTTTCGCGGCGGCCGTCGGGGTGGACCAACGTGCAGGGTTCGTCCTTTTTGCCAGGTTTGCGCGGCAAGCCGACGCCGACCAGGCCCTTGCTAACGGTGAAGACGATACGGCCATTGGCGTCGTACCAGGTGTCGCGCTCGTACTGGCGCATAACCGGGAACTGCACGCGGTAGATGGTCAGCAGCTCGTCCAACGTTAGGCCGAGGGCCTGGGCGGCGAGTACATCGATTTCCACTAGTGCCTGGCGGCGGGCGTAGTCGCTGCGAAGGGCGCAGTTGCGCTGCCATTCGGCGGTGAGTTGAGCGAAGAAGTGATGCGGAAGGCGTAGATCGGTGCTGGCCCAGCAGTCTTGTTGGAAGAAGGATTGCCAGCAATCGCTCCATAGGTCAGCGTAGTGGTTGGTTAGTGCGCTTAATCCGAGCACCCTAATGCTGAAGGAATGATTCTGCTTCAACTGTTCGGGATAGGCGTAGTCATCAAGGCTTTGATGAAGGTTCGTTCTTCCCGAAATTTTCATCATGAAGTCGAAAACCAACGAGAAAGTTAGGCCTGCTAGTGTTAGTACATTTTGAGTAGACTTTAGAACGTACGAGCGCACTCCGTTAGTGTGCGCAACACCTCGCGGAACTAGGGACGACACAAGCCCTTTTTCAGCACCAATGCTAATCATCGCTCTAGCGGCAACTCGGTAATAGTCCGTTACCGGCCTAGCTTCGCGCTCACGCTCCTCCACCCAGCTCACTCTTGGAACGTGGAGGGCATATTCGGCGGCACCGCAGGCAGGCAAGTAGTTACTGCGTGGCAGGTAGTCATCGGGCAGGGCTTCGAGGTCGAGGGAGTCGTAGTGGCCTTTTTCGGTACAGATCGCACGCGGGGTTTTACTCAGCGAGTTGCCGACAAAGAAATGTGGGCCGGAAAGCACAAACTCAGCTGGATCATCGGAAAATCCCTGCTCACTAATACTACGGCGGCGGATGATTCCGTCTCGTTGCGCATAGGTTTCGTCGAAACAAACCGTGGAGTAGTAATCGCCCTGCAAATCAGCGAGGCGATGCCGTACACGTACAAACTTGTCTAAAACGGATACAAGCTCACAACTATGTATCGCGGGCAAACGAGCCTGATTCGCAGGCGTTTCGGGTCCGTCGTAAAGCCGAGCGAAAATAGTGAGAAGAGGCGTATCAACATTGATAATGCGATTGCGGTGTCCACTGATGTCCCAGCTACCCGTATCGCTTTTGATGGCCGGTGTAACACCGCCGCCAAGACTTTCCAAGCAAGCAGCGACAGTACACGGGTGAAACAGATTTGCCAGAGACTTGAAATCAGGCGCGACCAAGCTCGCAGCATAAATATTGATACTGTACTTGGCTCGATGAGCAACCTCTGCAAATAACATTTTCTGGTTCTGGAATTGATAATGAGCCCTCAATCGAGGATAGAGCGCAGCGCGCAACTCACCTCCCTTTGGATCGTCATAAACCCCCTCAGGGTGAAGAAGCGCTTGCACGCCACTACCCACCTGCCATACCAGCGGCAGGAAGCATTTGTATAGGTTGCTCTGCTGCCCCTTGAGTAGAGGAAAGTTCTGAATAGCATTCAAGAATGCCCCCATGCCCTCAGTGGCCACGCACTCACTTAGATAATCCGACCGCGCCTGCGGCAGCGCGGCAAATACTGCGTCACGCTGATCCGCCGTCTGCGTGGCGCTGAGCTTGCGGATGGCAAAGCGCGGATCGAAGTCTGATAGCAGCGATTGCTCGTTCCATTCCACCTTGATCCACGGCGGGTTACCGAGAATCACATCGAAGCCGCCGCGCGCCTTGAACACATCGGCAAACTCCAGCGCCCAGTGCATAAAATGCTGCTGACCCACGACCTGCTGCGCCACCTGCAGTTGTGGCAAAGCCTCGACCAGCGCGGCGATATCCACATGGCCATAGCGATCGCGCTCGGGGGTAAAGTCCAGCCCCTGTTGCGGCTGGGTTTCCGGGAACAGGTCATCAACCGGCTCGTTGGCCAGACTGGCATTCCCGAGCAGTACGGTTTCCAGCACAAACCACCAGTGCTCGCGACTGGGCAGCTCGCCAGCCTTGTCCAGCGGCCAGAACCACAGGGCACACCAGGCATCCATTACCAGCTTCAAGCGGCGGTAGGGGCTGGCGTTTTTCTGCGCCTCGCTGAGCATTTCGCGCTTGTAGATTTCGTCCTTCTGTGCGGTGCTGGTGGGGGCACGGTTAGCGGCCGTGTCGGGCCAAACGTGCAGCTCATCGCAAGTGGCCTTGCGCACCCTTGAGAGCTCCTCGGCATGTTGTTGCCAGAGCTTTTCTGCAGCTTGGCTCAAGGCCTGGACGCGACGGACTTCATCCTTGGTCAGTGGCGCGGTAAAGGACCTTCGCCATTGCCTGAACTGCTCGAAGGCAGCGGGCTCCAGCGCCCTGACCACTTTGTCGCTGACCATACCCATGCCTTCGGCGGGCAACAGGAAGTGGAAGATATCGGTGCCCTTCAGCGCTTTCGTAAGCAGCAAAGCCTGCGGTGCAGCGGCGCGCCAATCACGTTCGGGCAGGCCGTTTTCGCCTCTGCCAGGGGTGAGCTGGGCGGTGCTGAACACCTCGCGGCGGGCGCCGACCAAGGAGTTGCCGTTGTACAACTGCAGGCCAAACCAGGGCACATGGCTGCCCTTGAAGATAGCGTTCAGCCAGAGCGAGACCTCGGCCAGCTCCACGGCGATAGGGTTCAAGTCCACACCGAAGACATTGCTGTCAGCGATGTACATCTTCACCCGCTGCTTTTCTTCGGTGTACTGCTCGTGGGGGATGCTCTGGCCCAGCTCCTTCTGCTTGGCCTGCAGGTAGGCTTCGGCCAGTTGGTTTACCGCTTCGTTCAAGAACGCCGCGCTGCCCATGGCGGGTTCGCAGATGGTGAGCTGAAGAATCTCGTCCGCCGTTTTGCCGGGGAGGATTTCCTTCAGCGCGTGCTCCACCAGGCACTGGGTTAGCACCTCCGGGGTGTAGTAGGAGGCGGACTTTTCCCGAGCGCGACCGGCCAAACGATAGATAAAGGTGCCCTTGGGGTATTTGCGCGGATTGCCACCAAACAGGCGCTCGGCATCGGTGTACTGGCCGATGGCGCTGGACGGGACGAAGTAGGCGGCCTCCAGCGGGTCGAGTTCGGCGTCCTTTTTCTTGTCCTGGTCGCTGACAGTGTCGAGTTCGGCGTCCTCTGCCTCGGCATCACCGTCTTCACCCTCCTCACCTGTGCTGACCTTTTTGCCTTTGGGGTCGGGGCGCACTTCGTACAGATCTTCCTCGGCAAAGAAGCCACGGAAAGACAGCAGCGACTCATACACCGCGCCAAGCTGGTTGATACCCAGGGTGCCGTAGCTGATACGCCCACGGCGGCGCTTGCCACCACCACGGGACAGCGACATCAGCTCGATCACCTGCTGCAACACACGGTTACGCAGCTTGACGCTGCCCAGCAGCGGAGTGCGATCGGGGTCGAACAGATGGCCTTGTAGCGGGGCGATGGTAAAACCGGCGTCAAGCAAGAGGTTGTGCCCCGCGGTGAAGTCCATCTGTCCGCTGCTATTGTCGCGGCGCGGGAAGCCTTGCCAAATCAGGCCGAACAGCTGCTTGAGGCTTTCATGGAAGTAGGTGCCTTCCTGCGCCTCGCTGGTGGTCAGCGGGGTTTGCTCCAGCTCGCGCAGGTGCTCGACGCTATAGCCCTTGAGATAGGCCTCGGCGTCGATGGGGGCATAGCCCAACTCAGGACGCGCCTCGATGTAGAAGAGGAACAGCAGGCGGTACATGTAGCGCAGGCTTTCGCGGCTGAGCTGCTCTGCCAGATCGGTGTCGTTGCGCTCGTAGACCTTCTCCTTGGCCACGGTGCGCTTGTACCAGATGGCCTCGTTGGCGATCAGCTCGATGCATTCGCGCAGGGCGTACTTGAGGTCGGTGGAAACCTCGAAGGCATGCTTATGGGAGTTATCGTCCAGGCTGTCGAGCAGGGCAACGCCACCTTCGGCAGGCAATACCGACTGGCTGCCGGCCAGTGCCGCCAGGGCGCGCAACAGCTTGTCGTCGCGCGGGCCGAACAGGTCGGGCAGTTTGAAGCTGAGCAGCGCCTTGCGCCCCCACTTGCTGCGTTCGATCAGCAACCACTCTTCATGGTGCACTAGCAGCACCCAACGCGGCGGGTGGTCGTCGGCGAACAGGCGGCGGCTGAGGGTTTCTTCCCAATCGCTGTCGGCCTGGCGGCTTTTGCTCTGGCTGTCGGGCGTCTGCGGTTTGAGCTGCAGCGGGCCTAGATCCTCGTCATCCATCCCGGCGATGGCCGCGGCGATCACCAGTAGCGGCTGGTGCTTGGCGTCACGGTAGGTGGCCAGCACCGGCAGTTCGCCATCGGCCAAGGCGAGGTTTTCCGGGGCCAGTTGGTAGCCGATGGCTTGCAGCAACGGCTGCACCATATCGATAAACAGGCTGGCACGGTCGCTGGCTTTGCGCTCGCTGAGGAAGCGCTGGCGGGCGCGGAAGTAGCCATTGGCACCAGAGGCGGTACGCAGACGAGAAACAGGGCTATCAGCACCCTGCTCTTTCCACTGGTCGAACAGGGGCTTGAGGTCTTTTTCGAGGATCTCGTCCAGGTAGTGCTGGCTGTAAAACTCGTTGGCGTTGGTCAGGCCGGCAATGGCAAAACTCATGGGTATTCCTTCCTTACGCCATCAGGGCGGCGACGACGGTGAACTGGGCGCGATCGTCCAGTTGCAGGGTGTCGCGTATCCATTGCTGGTAGTTGTTGAACAGCTCGGCGGTGTCGCTTTCCTTTTGTTTGCGCTTGGCCGCATTGACCTGTTCGATGCCCTTGGCGAAATCCAGCTCCAGTTGGGCGGTGTGTTTGTCCTGCAGGGCTTTCAGCTTGCTAAGCTCGCGGTCCAGCCGTGATCTGCAATCAACGTCGAAGGCCTGCTTGATCGGCTTAAGGTGCTGCTGGGCGGCCTGAATCACGCCTGGCAGCGCCGCTTGCAGAGCGCGGGCTTCCGGTGCGTTGCCATCGTTGGCGCGGATATTGGCGCCGCTGCCGAGGTTGCCGGCCAGGCCGGTGCGCTGCAGCGCATCCTCCAGGCTGAGCACACCCTGAACTTGCCCGGAGGCATTGAGCTGAACGCCCATCCACTCAGCCAGCACAGCCTGGCCACGGCGGTTGGGCACCTGGGCCAGCACCAGCACGATGGCCTCGCCGACATTCAGCCCCTGAGCCACACGCAGAAGCGGTGCGCGCTGACGACCGAACAGGGCCATCAGCTTGTAGTCGAGCCACTGGGCAATGGGGTGCAGCGCCCAGAGGTAATGCAGTTGCGGCCAAGCATTGGTGTCGCGGGCCTGGCGAATGGCGCCCTCGACAACGGTTTTGTCGGCACTCAGGGCGAAGGTGTTGTCCTCCGGCCACATCTCGCTGGCCAGGTCGCGCTTGAGCAGCTGCGCCAGATCACGACTGGGCTGGAAGCTCAGGGTCTTGCGCGCGTCGTCGTATTTGACCGGCGGATAGTCACGCGGTGATTGCTCGGCCAACAGCCGCAGGGCATCACGCAGATACTGGTAGCTGTTGCCGAACAGACTGGTGAGTTCCTGCGTCGGCGCGCTGGCAGTCTGCACACTCTGCGCGGCGGCACTTTCCGCCTGAGTGGCACTGGCCCACAGCGCCTCGAAAGGATCAATATCATCGCCTGCCAGCAGCGCCTCGAAGGCTTCCAGGGTGGCATTGCCCTCGATGGCCTTGGCCACTTCGAGTTCTTCCAGTTCCTCGTCGTACAGCCCCATGAAGGCCGAGGGGTCGCCGATGTTCTTGGCGGCCTGTTCGTCCTTGTCGATGAGAATTTCCAAGTAACGCAGGTCACCACGAATGCGCTCGTGGCGTGGTTTGGTGAGCAGGTAGGCGATCTTGGGCGCACGGGTCTGGCCATAGCGGTCGACGCGGCCATTGCGCTGTTGGAACACCATCAGCGACCAGGAGATATCGAAGTGAATCAGGCGGTGCGCCTGATAGTGCAGGTTGAGACCTTCGGAGGCGACATCCGAGGCTATCAGCAGGCGCAGCGGAGAGTGGGTCTTGCCGAAGTCCTCGACGGTCTGCTGGATCTCCTGATCCGGCAACTGGCCATGCAGGATTGCGACCGTTTCGTTCTTCAACCCCAGGGCCTTGGGCAGTTCCTGTTGAAGGAACTTGAGGGTCTCTACCCGCTCGGTAAAGATCACCAGGCGGTCACTGGGTTCGCGGCTATCCCAGCGCCAGTGCTGGCCGCTGCGCAATTGCTCGATCAGGTGCTGGAACTTGCTGAACTGCTGCGGACCGATGGCCTGCACCAGCCCTTGCAGGTCGCGCAGCCCTTCGAGGTCTGGATGCTGCGGGTCTTTATTCTCTAGTTTGCGGATACGCTCCCTGAGTGTCTGCAGGCATGCCGCCGGCGAGGAGAACAGGGCCTTTTCCAGTACGGTGCGGAACAGCATGGCACCGTCGCGAGCGCCCGAGCCTTCACTATTCAGCTTGAGTTCGGCCAGGGCATCGAAGGCCAGGTTCTCCGCCGGGCTGCCTTCGGCGGCCAGACGGAAGACTTCGCGCTCGGGGAAGTCCTGCATCATCTGTTCGCGCACGTCTTTCTTGAAACGGCGGATGAACAGGTGCTCGACGTCATCACGTGTGTAGTCCGCACCAGACGGCAGCACCGTGGGATCAAGCATGCGCATCAAGCTGGCAAAGCTGTCCTTCTTGCCGTTGTGCGGAGTAGCGGTGAGCAAGATCAGGGCATCGGAGCGCTGCGAGAGCAATTCGGCCAGTCGGTTGCTCTGGGTGCGGTTGCCCTTGTAGGAGACGTTGTGGGCCTCGTCGATGATGATCAGATCCCACCAGGCCTTTTCCAGGTAGTGGCGGTACTCGCTGTCACGCTTGAGGGTATCGACCGAGATGATGGTCCGGTCGTAGTAGTTGAACGGGTTGTGATTGGCTGGAATGTCGCGGCGGATGCGCTGAATGCCAGCCGAATCCAGGCGGGTAAGCGGGATGGTAAAGCGATTCCAGAACTCCTGCTGGAACTGGCGCATCATGCTCTTGGTGGTAACCACCAAAATGCGTCGGGCCTTGCCGCGGCGCATCAGCTCGGCTGTGAGGATGCCGGCTTCGAGGGTTTTACCCAAACCAACGGTATCGGCAATCAACAGGCGCGGGCGCAGTTGCTCCAACACCCGCTGTGCCGGTTGCAGCTGAAATGGCAGCGCATCCATCACCGCATGCTGGCCGATCACCGCGGCACCGTTTTGCAATGCCGACTGGCGCAGCCGCGCTTCGATAAACAGGCGAGAGGCAGTAAAGGTGGGCGAATCGTCGTAGATCAGCTCGGTCTTGGCCGGGTCGATCAGAGTGATGTCTTCCAGCTCGGTAAGGAACAGCGCATGACGGTTGCGCACAGTTTCCGACACACCGATACAGGAGAGCTGCCAGCCGCCGAGGTTGCACTGGTCGGCGTTCTGGATGATCCACTCTTCATCGCGGATCAGCGCACGGGCGCCGGGGGCTGGGGCTTGGGTCAATTGCATGCTGCACCCTTGTCTGATTTCGTTAATCGACGACTATGGCTAAGGCTGCCGCCAGGTCATGCCTGGCCGACAAACCAAAATTGGTGGAGAAAGAGAAAGCGCTGCCTGCTCATTGCTCATCCTTGATAGCCTTTTAGTGGCCCACTGCGGAGGTCGTCACGTTAGCTACGCGCTCCCGCTCGGTAAAGCAGGGTATCGCGAAATTTTCCTTTTCCAGCAGACACTTTCAGCTACTCACCAGATCGGAGCGAGCTGCACTCCGGCCTTCCTTGGCCTAGCCCCCCTTTCCTACCCGACTCCTTTCAAGCACAACGGCAAGATATGTCGCCCGATTGGACACGCCAATATTGGGCGTCCATACAGGTCAACTTACGGCGCAGGTCTATAGAGCGGGGCAGGCGATAGGGGCCGCGGTGAGCTGAGCGCGGCTGCTCGTATGTAAACTTTCAGTACAGGCTAACTCACCCCATCACCATGTCGGACGCGGACTCACCGACCTGCTCCTCCCTCGGAGCCAATGCAACTGACCAATGCCCTCCCGGCTCCTGTATCGACACGAGCAGGTCGTAGGTTTTGATCATGTCGAGCAAGCCGGAGTGGCCGTACGTCTTGGGTGAAAACGCAGGGTCCGTGCGCTTGAGGTATTGCCCCAATGCCCCCAGTGCCACCTTTCCTTCACTGGTGTCGCTGGCAAGTAACGATACTGCCTCGACTACGAAACGAGGTCTGCGCTTCACTGGTGACTTCGGCGGGTCCTGTCTTACCGGTTCGGGCTTCACGCAGGCCTCTGACCTGGTGACAGTTCTTCCCGCTGCAACAGTGGCGGAGTCCGCCGCCTCTGGGCGAATCCACTCGAAAAACTGATCGCTGGCGTTGCGCAAAGCATCAGGCGTCTTGGGCTCACCAACAATACAGACCGTTGCGCCACGCTCGCGTAGCTTCCGACAAAGGTAGGCAAAGTCGGAGTCGCTCGTGACAAGGCAGAAGGTGTCCGCCCGCCGATCGAATAGCGCCTCCAATGCATCAAGCGCTAGCGCGATATCGGCGGTGTTCTTACCGGCGGCGTATTGGTACTGCAGGCAAGGTGTAAACGCCTGACGCACGAGTGCGTCCTGCCAGCGACTTCCCAGCGTTGCGGGGTTGCCGTAGCCGCGACGGAGAACAACGCGACCAAACTGCGCTACTACTCGTAGTGCATGTTCGAGAATCTCAGGGGAAACATTATCGCAGTCGACCAACACGGCAACGCGAGTGTCGCTAATGGATTGGTGCTGGCTCATCCTTGCATCCTTGAACACTTCACGGCCAAAGCAGGGGCCGAGTGCACTGACTTGTGGATTTAGATCATGTCGAGATTTGGAAACGCCGGTTAGGAGCAGCGAAGAAACGGCTCATTCAATAGGTTTGCTCCATGCGACGGAGTTCCGTGAACCCTTGATGCGCAATCGATTACCCCTTCTGCTCGATCAACTCCGTCGCCAAGGCAATTACTCGCACGCGCTCCAAGGCCAGCGATGTCGGAAGCTTTCCGGCATTGACCAAGTCCACCATTCGCCTCGCTGCGTCTTGCTCCAGTACACCTGCGGCCAAGGTTAGGGCTATCAGTTGGCTCAGCTCGACTTTCTCATCTAGCGGCGCACGTGCGGTCTCCAGATCCATGAGGCGTTGCGTCTGACGCTCGATGAATGCCTTGCGCAGCCGGTCCTGCTCGCTCCCGGAACGGACCAATTTTGCGATTCCGTAGCCGGCCGCGCCCATCACGGCGGCCGAGCCGATCACCCAGCCCACAGGTGTTGTGGTGACGAAGACGCCACCCAGCATTCCCGCCAGGCTCGTTGAACCGAGCAAGGTGGTAGCCCCCGCTGCACCGGCGATGGAGCCAGCAGCAGCCACACCAGCCGCTGCACCTCCGGCTGCTGCAAGATGCTCGCCCGCCAGCCCGAGCTTGTCCCGTCCACGCATTTTTTCGACAGCCTGCTTAATCGCTACCTCGTCCGGCGCTCCACTCTCAGGTTTAGCCTCTGAGATTGCAGGTTTTCTCAGCAGCGCTTGCGCTTTCTGCCTTGCCTCGATCATCGCTTTTTGGCTGGTCATACCAGCCTCCTTCAAGCGCTCACCCACCCGCTGAATCTCTTCACTTTCCAGGGATTGCTTGGCTTTTTCGACTGCACTGGCACAACCCTCAGCAACCGAGGCCGCTGCCTTTGTTGTCAATGCCGAGGTGGTCTCCGCCGTTTTTTCTAGGAGCAACTTCGCTCTTGGCAACTCCGCCACCAGGCGCTCTTGAGCAATCTGACGCGCCTTTTTGATACGGTCGAGGTACGAATCGTTCGTCATACTCACGGCCTCAACCAACGAGGAAGTAGTCTTTGACCGACAGGAAGATCTCCTGGATCAGTTCGAAGAATTTCTTGGCCAGGTGGGCTACCGCGACATATGGGTCGGAAGGGATTCCACCTGCGTCAATGGTGGCGCCAACCGCTGCCCCATAGAGCATGGAAAGGGCGGTAGAAAGCGGCGCCAGCATTGCCCCAAGGAAAGGGATACCCGCAATCAGCGCACCCACTGCAGCACCAAGCGCGATTCCGATGGTGAGATTGGGATTAGCCTTCAAGAACTCGAAAATCTTCACCACGACAATTTTGCCGATAGCCACAACCTCTCCGGCGATCGTCCTGGTCATTCCCCACACGCCTTCGAGACGGGTCATTATCTCAGGCGGGATTCCGCGGTTAAGCCCGATCACCAGCACATCGTCCAATTGTTCTCGACTGACTTCTGCATTCAGCAGCGTCAGCTCAAACATGCCCCGCTCCTTGGTCAGTTCCGCCATCGTCTGTTCCTATTTATTTTTTGTGTATGAGGCCAGTCAAAGCCCCATGGAATGAATCATCTCGCTTTCGCTGACCGCTTCAGGTGTCACCACAGCATCCTTGAGCATCAACTTGCCCCGTAACAGGCGATCAAGGTGCACATCAAACGAATCGAACTGCGGGTGCGTCACTGCGGGCAGGTGAATGAATACATCCTTCTGCTGCCCAATCCGATAGACCCGGTCAGAAGCCTGCGCCTCTTTTGCCGGATTCCAATGGCGCTCCAGATGCACCACATGGTTGGCGCCCACAACCGTCAGGCCGACTCCAGCAGCCACGGGCGACATGATCAACAGATTGAAGCCTGGTTGTGCCTCGAAAGCCGCAATCAGCTTTTTACGGGTCATATCTTCGGCCTTGGTGGCCACAGCCTTGGTGTCACCGTTGATGATGGCCACATCCAAGCCATAGATCTGATCGAGCCACAGTTTCAAAACCCGCTGCAAACGCTTGGTCATCATGAACAGGATGACCTTCTCACCCTTGCCACGAATTTCATCCAACTGACTCAGCATCACAGCCAGCTTTCCCGACTCCATCATCAACTGACGGGCATGCTGAGCATCTCTGCTATAGAGCGATGCCTCATCATCGAGACGGGGGTGTAGAGAGATCGAGCGCAATTGCGTCAAAGCCGCCAAAGCAGTTCCGCGCATGTCTTCGGCACTGGCTCGACGGGCACGATAGTTGTTGAGTACCTCGTCGTAGGTCTGCAATTGCAGGCCCCGCATAGCGGTGCCCAGCTCTGGAGCAAAGTGCTGAAGCCCTCGATTCACCTGCTCCACGCCACTTCGGATGGTCTTGCTCGGCAAACCCTTAAGCTGATCTTCTTTCACGCGGCGCAGCATGAAAGTACCCACCGCCTTGCGGAGCTGCTCGCCCAGGCGCGAACGAACCTCATCGCGCTCATGCTCCTCAGCCACAAGAATGGGTTTGATCCAGGTATCCCGATACGTCTCCCAACTGCCCAGCAGACCTGGCTGAGCAGTATCCATCAGGCACCAGAAGTCCCCCAGACTGTTCTCCACCGGCGTACCAGTGGCCAACAATTTGAAGTCAGCCTTGAGGCCTTTGGCTGCGCGCGTCTGGAGCGCGTTGGGGTTCTTGATGTTCTGGGCTTCGTCGAAGATGACTATCCCCCAGTCAATTCGGCACAGCGAAAACTGGTAGTCGCGCAAAGTCTGGTAAGTGGTCAGAACCAGACGCCGATCCATATCGAGTCGATGGACACCCGCTTCAGGCCCGACGGTAAGCGCATAGCGGATGCTCTGCTCATCCATCATGCCGTTCTCATCGGCAAGCGAAGTCAGCTGTACCGATTCACGCTCAGCGCCTTGAACCCGAAAGCGGCCTAGATCACGCCCCGATTGCAGCACCACGACATCACGGAATGGAATGCTGTTGAAGGTCTTGCCGACTTCGTCCTCCCAGTTCTCAAGCAAACTGAGCGGTGCGACAACTAGTATCGGCTTCTGAGGTTTGTCTGCCGTGCGCTGTCCTGCTAGGTATTCGCCTACGGCGACCAGCGACATGTAGGTCTTGCCCAATCCCATGTCATCGGCCAGAAGACTCCCCTGCAGGCGATAGAGATCGCCATGATCATCCTGCAAGGCCACCCTCAGCAGCTTGAGCATCCACTCGATCCCCTCCCTCTGGTGCGGAAAGGGCTGCCTGGCATAGGCGGCCCACTCAGGTGCCTGAGGTGATGCTGCCCGGTTCGCCTTCTGCAACAAGGCCGCGTTGATCTCGTCAGCATCCTTCAGGATGACGCCGACCTTCTCCTTGGGCTCTTCGAATCCTGTTTCGTCCGGTGTACCTGGCTCGACCGCTGCCGAATGCTCCAGGTGTTTACGCACCTGGTTCAGTTGCTGTTCTACGTGTAAGGCATCCGCAATATCGATGACTTCCCCTGCGAAGCTCAGACTCGAGGCCCCCTGTTCTCTGGCGGCCTGCAACACTTCCTCAAAGCGCTGCAGCTCCTCCGGGGACTGGATCAGCTTGCTGATGATCTCTGGCGGTGCCGGTCGCTTGTCCAGGGCGAACCAGTCGTTCTTGTTGGCATCCAGGCTGCCAAAGTCCATGTGCTGCAACTTACCGATGCCTGCCACCCGCACGGAAAAGCCCACATCGAGATTGACCAGCGCAGCGTCCAGGAAAGCACTTGGCGAGGCAATGAACTCGGCCACACGCTCCGCCGGGATACGTTTGTTGCCCAGCACCTCGCGAATTCCCGCCATTCTGGCCTGATCCAACAGGACTACCCTGTTGTCGATTCGCATGACGCCACCGTCGCCATTCAGCTCCAGCTGCGCCCAGCGCTTTTCCAGTTGATCAGGCGTGGAGCCATCACCCAAGCTGGGGCAAAGCATCAGACTGCCATCAGGTAAACGCGTAGCCGTCACGCCTACTTTGTCCGGCACCACCACATCCAACCGTTCAAAATGGCTCAGATCGATTCGCATGCCGCTGCGTGCCGCAGTCTGAAGCTCAGCCATCAGTCGCAGATTAGCGGCCTCACCACGCAGCTCTGGCGCCATTGACTCATGCCGTTCCCAGGCCATCATCCCCATCAACTCGGCCGGCGTGAGCCAATAGCACTCGGTACTGGTGAGATAGAGATAAGGGCCCTTGCGGTTGAACGCCGCCACTCCCTCCGACATCTCGGCAGTGATACCTACCCGAAAGCTGCTGTTGCCAGTGCGCCCGCTGATGGAAGTCAGAAAGCGGCCAGGGAAGCGTCTGGGCAACCGCAGAATTTCGGCCTGCTCGAGATCCATACCGGCGACGTCTTCAGCACCGATATGAAAGCCATTGGCGGTCGGCTCCGCGATCCCCTGCTCAGCCAGCATGTTCAATGCGATCAGCTGGATCTTCTGCAGGGCGTTGCCCTTCCCCTCATGCAACGCCTTGAAGCTTTGCACGGGCAAGTAGAAGTTCACCCCGTTGGAGTCTGGTGTAGCCAGGAAACCATCGAGAGTACTGAGGGCTACGTCGCGCTCGCCGATGAATGACTTGAGAAAATCCAGTAGGAGCATGGGAGCGACTCACTGTTGTTGGTCGTAGACCTCAAGGTCTTTTTGTGCAGTCTTCGTCAGGTGCCATCCGAAGTTTGAATCCTGGACACACATCCCTTTGAGAGGCCCATAGAGAATCTGATTGATTTCCCGAGCCTCGACCTCCAGAACGTTTGCGGCATAGCGAACCTTATCGCCCGGGTTATCGGCAAAGTAGCGCAGGACCTTCAGAGCGGAAGGCTTGAGACTGACAATTCGCTTGATACCGTCACTAACGGTCGAAGCCTCATTCCGTGGCGACTGATTAATCGTCGCAGGCGTTGCTGTGGAGGCAGCCAAAACCTTGTCGCCAACCGGACTATCGACCGAGGCAGCTCTTTCCAATACAGGTTCAGCTGGGACAGATCGTGGTGCTCTTGAGTCCCGATCCCCACGCGCAACAGTCGAACTGGCGAAGGCAGTCTGCACAGCCCTCGGACTCACTGGGGAAGGCACCACTGTGCGCTTGGCCTTGACCACAGGAATACCGAACCTGCGCAGCTGTAACTGATAGTCCTCCCGGCTCAGCAGTTGCTCGACATCCACCTCAATGCCGTTATCAGCCAGGAAGGCGAATACTTTGTTCTGCCAGGTGTACGGCGTATGCACAAAAGCATCGTAAGGCAGCCCCGGATACAGCTTCTCGTAAGTCGCCGGAATCGTGTTGATCAGGTCGAAGTGACTGAAGTTGTTGCGCTCATAGGTGCGCAGCGACTCGCCCGGCGCCGCCAGATAAACCCAGATTTTGAAACTGTGGGAGCCCTCCACCAGGTGAAAGTCGCCGCAATCGAGGTAGATGACGGCCTTGTCGCTCATCTGTCCGTCCATGCTGGCGAAGCTGGTCTTCACCTCCGTACCGAGAATGCGCTTCACCGAATGCTTGGCCCGCGCCCCCAGCAACAGTCGGGTATTGCGGATCAGCTTCAGTTTGAACAAGCCCTCCAGGAACCGCTTGCGCGCAGGGAACATGCGCTGGAGATCGTCATTTCGAGACTCAATGCCGTACTGTTCAACCGCCTGTAGGAACAACCGCAAATCTTCCTTGGACAGCCAGCCACGCACCTTGCTGATGCGCTCCTCGCCCAGAGGCTTCCACCATTCGCGGAAGTTCTGCGCTGAGCTGGCGATGCGCGGATCGCCAGCCAGACTGAGGATGAAGTCTTGCCAGACATTGCCGGGTTCGTCCCCTGCGCGGTCGATCATGATCTCCAGTGCGGCATGGCCGATGCGCTTATCGCCCTCATAGGGAGCCTTGCTCACCGAGGGTTTGAGCAGTTCGTCGAGCACCTCATCCCATTCCCCGGGCTGCAGTTGGCGTAGCACTTCGAGATAGAAGTGAGCGCGACAAATATCGCCATAGCGCCCAACATCGAACCCACTCAAACCAAAGGCTTCGAAGGTCTTGGCCAGTTCACTACCCTGCTCACGCACTGTCTTCGCCAGGATCAGAGGGCCATCCAGCGTCAGTAGCCACTCCCCTTCCCGGTTCAGGGTTGCGAGCGGGTCGGTGCCGAGTGCCTGGCGTCGCGCCGGCAAACGCTGGAGCTGGTCCAACAGATGCAGTTCCAGTCGACCACGTAAGCTGCTCTCCAGCTGTTTGTCGCGCTCGTCCAGGCGATCGAAATGGCGGAAGTACAGTTGAATCAGCTGGATCATCGTCAGTCGGCTAAGGCGCGGCTGCTGGTGCTCGATCAGCGCATCGAGCATTCGCGCATTGAACAGCCGGGAGCCGATAACCTCGTCATGCAACCACAGCCAAGTCAGCGCCCTCGCGCCAAGCCGGCGCCCAAGCAACTCCTTGAGCCCGTCGAAACGCCCGCTGCTGGCCATGTCACGAAATCGCGCGAGCATTCGTTCGAACGCATCACTACCACCCACCTTGGCCTTCATGCGGTTGGCCTTTTCCACCAGTCGCACCCAACCCTCGATGACCGCAGGCGACCAATCACCAGGGCGGTTATCGATTGGCGGCAGATTCATTGGCCGGAGTTCCCAAGCAAGGTCTTAACCGCCTCATAGTCAGCGCTCTGTGGCCGACGGATAGTGAATCGGATGTCGATGCGACGATTCAGCCGATAGTCTTCTTCACCATCCTGCTGTTTGCTCACGGGGCGAGTCTCGGCATAGCCGCTGACCGAGAACAGCGGTTCGCCATCCTGGTTACTCAATCTGTTTAGGCGCTCTGCCTCGGGCATCTCATTGCTCCAGAACTGCCAGAGCGAGATTGCGCGAAATGTCGAAAGCCCCCAGTTGCCCTTCCCCATAAAGCCAGGAAACGGACGGTTGTCCGTATGGCCTTCGATAAAGATGGTATCGAGGTAGTTGACTCGGTCGTCCTGGCTGATCACCTGGTTGATGACCTCACCGATCTCCAGTGCTGTCTGCTGGTAACGCGGCTGGATCTCGAAAGCGCCGGTATCAAAACCAAGTAACTCGTTTGGAATGCGCAGCACCGTATGATTTTCGCTGACCTCCACCTTGATGCCACGCTGCCGCAGCTTCTCGACTGCCTCATCGAGAATCTGTTGCCGTACCGTTTCTGCCTTTTTCAGTTGCTCAACCTGCTGATCGAAGTCCGCGCTCTTCTCCATCAACTGAAGAATCAGGACAACCGAAGCGAGGATAAAGAGCACCAGCAGCGCCGACATGATGTCCACGAAGGACTTCCAATACGGATCCTCATCCTCCATCGGAGCGTCATGGGATTTACGCCAGCGCATCAGCGGGCCTCCAGTTCATCGACCACATTGCTGATTGCCTGCACTGCCGCATGCATCTGGTTGGCAAAGCTCATGGTCTCTTTG
This sequence comes from Pseudomonas lalkuanensis, assembly GCF_008807375.1. Classification (NCBI taxonomy): domain Bacteria; kingdom Pseudomonadati; phylum Pseudomonadota; class Gammaproteobacteria; order Pseudomonadales; family Pseudomonadaceae; genus Metapseudomonas; species Metapseudomonas lalkuanensis. The sequence continues at coordinate 5,200,390 of NZ_CP043311.1, forward strand.
TTCCACTGGTCCATGCGCTCATGCACTTGATCGCGTACCTCGTTGGAGTAGCTACGCAGCCACTGTTCGGCCTGCTGCTCAACACCTTGCACCTGGCTACGCAAGGCCTCGCCCAGGGCGGTGAACTCGCCACGCACGCCTGCGAGGAACTCCTGCTGGTGGCTCCTCATTTCGCCAAATCCATTGCGCGCCTCGCTGGCGGCCTGTTCGAAACGTTGCGCGCCATCCAACAGAGCACCTTGAAGTTGCGCCAAGGCAGAGGCCTGGCTGTGCAATTGGCTAGCCAGCTGAGCATTCTGCTCACCTGCGGACTCGATGCGCTGCGTCACGCTTTCCAGACGCTGACCGAGCAATTCGGCCGCCTGGCGAACATTGGTCGAGAGCAGGCCGAGTTGGTTGGCGCTGCTGTCCATATGTCGGCTGCTGGCGGCGGCCGCGTCGCTGGCTTGCTGCAGGCGGCCCATCAGTTGCTGATGCTGCTCAGCCATCTGCCGGCTCTGTTGCTGAGTCGTCTGCACAGCCGTGGCAATGCCTTCCAGAAGCACCTGCTGCTGCGCGGCCATGTTCTCCAGTTGCTCATTGAAGCGTTGCTGCCGCGACTGCTCGCGCTGCTCCGCTTGCTGACCATGACCCGTCATCTGCTCATTGAAGCTGCCCAACAACTTGCCGACCGACTCCTCCAAGGCCCTCTGCTGCGCGGCGGCAGCTTCGGCGATGGCACCGATCTGCTGCTGGCTGGCCTGCCCAAGGCTGCCGATCAATTGCTGCTGCTGGGCCAGCGCGGCGGCCTGTTGTTGCTCATGGCGCTGGGCGCGTTCTTGCTCCCGCGTTTCTGCCGCCCCCATCTGCGAATCCAGCTGGGAGTTCAGCGTCATCATCAATCGGGAGAACACTTTCTCCAGATTGCCGTGTCGTTCATTGCCGGCCTCCGCCATGGCCTGCAGCTGCTCACGGCTGGCACTGGCGAACTTCTCCAGCATCGCGGACTGGCTCGCGCCAGCCTCGGCCAGCGTGCGCTCGAACATCGCCTGGCGCTCCTCATCCCGTCTTTGCGCGGAGCTGAGTTGTGTATCCAGTTGGCCAGTCAATCCGCTCATTAGCTCGCCGAATCGCGTCTCCAGCTGCTGCTGACGCTGATCTGACGAAGCAGAAAGTCGCTCCATCTGGGCCTGAAACTCGCCGCTCTGCTGGCGGGCAGCCTCCTGTTGACGCCCCTGTTGATCACTCAGGGTATGGAACAGCTGATTGAGCCGCTCCGTCATGCCGCCCACGGCGGCATTCACATCTGCGGCGGCCTGTTGCATCAGATTGCCTTGCTCGCGCCCTGCCGAGGTCAGGCCCTGCGTGAAGTTGCTCACCAGTTGTTCCAGCACCTGGGTGGATTGCTGACCGGCGGTGCTGACAAGCGTCTGAATGGCAGGTGCCATGATATTGTTCAACGCATCGGTGAGTGCTGTCTGCATCGCCTCGTTCATGCCCACGAGACTTTCCTGCAGGCGCTCGCCGATACGTTCGTGCAACTCCTGCAGGGCCACTTTGCTCTCGCGACTGTAGTCGGCGATGTGCACCAGCGACTGCTCGGCGGGGATCAGCGGATACAGCGCATCGATCCGGTGCTGCAGATCCTGTATGCGCCCTAACGCCCAGCGCTCGGTGATCTTCTCGATCAGGTTCAGTAGCAGGCTGAATCCCACACCCCATACCGACGCCATGAAAGCAACTGCTGCACCCTGGATCATCACGGAGATGCCTGCCCGCAATTGATCGACACCCGCGCTACTCTCCAGCTTCAAATTCTGCAAGCCGATGGTCAGGCCCACGAACGTCGCCAGCACGCCCAGGCCTACCAGCAAACCAGGCAGAGAACCGAAGAAGCGGCTTCCGCTCAGGCCAGGCGCAAGCGTTCGCGCATTGAAAAAATGCTCGGCATCTAGGGTATTGAACAGATGCTTGTGATCACTGGAGCTGACCAAGCTGTCGTCGAACTCATGCCATAGCGCACCGATTAGTTTGACCTTGAGCCCGAGTGCTTTCTGCAATGTCTCTCGACGATTCAGCGCCAAGTTTTCACGGCTCTGCCCGGCGATCAGGTTGTTCAGCGCTCGCATACGCGCCTTGAAGCTCCGCCCGCTGACTATCAACGAGATTACCGAGTAGGTGAAAAGGGCTGCCATGATCAGCCAGAACACGACACCCAGGGCTTCGGTACTGCCCCCCTTCAGCAAGGAAAAGTTGGGCAACAAGTGATTCAGAAATTCCATGACGTAGGTCCGATGGGATCAGCGTAAAGGTTTAAGCCACGGCCTGCTCGACGAGCACGCTGGTCAGCTGTTGATAGAGTTGGCAGGCGCGGGGCAGGCGGTTTTTTGGCGATGGCCGGCGAGATGAATTTGCTGCAGATGTCTCGTTCCGAGAGCGACTTCTTGTCCATGTTCAAATCCTAAGCAGCATGAAAAGCCATGCCATCCCATACGGGTGATTCGGGCTACGGCTAGACAGCAGCAAGGAATGGACACGCGTCTCGGATCGCTCGGAAACGCTGATGAGGGGCCATCCCTGAGGTACTGCGGCCTGCCATGATTCGACTGCGATCACAATATCCACCAGCTTTTCATGGGTAAAGATCGGAAACCATCCAGATGGAACTTTTTGCGCGAACGGTTGTTTGCAGGTCGAAAACTCAAGCAACTAGTGACTCGCCATGTCGCCAATCAACTCGCCTGTAATGGCGGCTCCCTGGCTTGTTGGCGCAAAACACTGCTTGGCGATGCCCCACCGTGATGACCTGGTCGTCCTTTACTACCACGTAGCTGTTTCGGGCCTTCTCAGCCAATTGCCGCTCGGTGGCCGTCAGACCGAGCAGCATCTGCCGGAAATGCGCCCGGTCGAAGTAGTACACCCGAGCACCTCGGTTCCAGGTCAGGCACCCAAAGACGATCAGCCATTCGATCTGCTGCATGCGGATGCCACGCTGACTGCAACGCTGCACGGCATGTGCGCTGAGTTCCATTGCCCTGCTCCTCTGCCGATGTCGGTCCGCGGCCGGTCAGGTTGGTCATCCGTGACCGGCGGGCTCCGTCCCTGCCCACATCCGGCGGGCACATCTGCAGGATATGTCGCGTTACTGGACACACCAATAATGGGCGTTCATACAGGTAAACTTTTCAGGCGGGCTTGGGTGGTGAAACCGGGCAAAGACACACAGCAGCAAGTCTACACCGACGCATGCGTCAACTTTTGGTTCGGGCTCAGCCGAGGCTGGCGAGCCAGGGCTCGACGATGCGTTTGCGCTGGTCGAGGTTCAACGTGGCCACGCCCCCCTTCACCAGTGCCGTCTTGTCTCCCGTGTGCGGGTTGATGACGTAGGTGCCAATGCTTGGCAACGTGTTGGGATTACCACTCCAGCCCAGATTGAATGCAGCCAGCTTGGGGAACCAGAACTGGCTGGTGTAGGGCAGATTGTCATGAATCCACCAGGCCAGCGGGGTCCAGTCGCCCTCCTGGTCATACCAGGGCAGCAACGCCGGAACCACGATACAGACGGTGGCCCCCAGGTAGCCGTCAGCATCGGGGTAATCCCAGATGTGTGAGGCGTAGTTCTTCTCGTTGGAGGCGCAGCTGTACTGGTTGTTGTTCTCGGCGCCTTTGGCATTGACTGCCGGAGCGCGATAGGCCGAACGGATAACAAGTCGACCGAAGCGGTCCTGCAACGGCTCCAGCAGTTGTTCGCAAAGCTGGCGCCCCGCTTCAATGGCCCGATCCGGATAATCCGGAATGTTGGGAATACCCTCAATCTGGCTGATTTCCGAATAGAGGAAATCGCGCATATAGAAATGGGTGGAAAGTTTCACCCGGCCTAGATCTTCCAGCGCCTTGACGGTGGTGGGTTTATTCATTGGGTTACATCCCTGTGGGCAAGTATTGGTTGTAGATGACTCGTCGCTGCCGCATACAAGTAGCCGGGAGGAAGAGCGATGCGCCCATCCCAACGGCCATCATTGTCCAGGTCCCGATCAGAGCCACCTTTGTCGTAGTCCCAACGGCGATCATTATCGACATCGCGGTCCGAACCACCCGCTCCGTAATCCCAACGTCCATCATTATCGAGATCACGGTCGCTACCGCCCTTATCATGGTCCCAGTGGCCATCGTTATCGACATCGCGATCCGAACCGCCACGACCAAAATCCCAGCGACCGTCATTGTCCAAATCGTGGTCTTCGGCCTGAGCGAATGCACAGAGTGCTAACGTCAGCAGCAGGACGAGCGCGCGCATTTCAGACTTCCTCAGGCTCCGGCTCATGTTCGAGCAGGTTGAGCTCAAGATCGGCTCTATCGACCCACTCCTCGGTAATCTCGCCCTTCACTGCCACGCCCAACTGGCGGAAATCGCTGACCTGTTTGACCAGGTTGCCTTTGCCATGCACCAGTTGGTCGCAGGCCTTCTTGTAAGCGTCCTGAGCTTTTTCCAGGCTTTTACCCACCCCATCCATGCTGCCGAGGAAGGTGCGCAGCTTGTCGTAGACCTTGGCCGCGCGCTCGGCCAGTTCCGCGGTGTGCTTGTTCTGGTCTTCGAAGCGCCACAGCTGGCGCACGATGTTCAGGCTCGTCAGCAAGGTGGTCGGCGTGGCAACCAGCACGTTCAGCTCGATGGCCTTCTGGAACAGGGTCTCATCAGCCTTGAGCGCCTCGACGAAGGCCGATTCGATCGGCACGAACATGAAGACCATCTCCGGAGCATTCAACCCAGGCAGGTCGAAGTAGTGCCGGTCAGAAAGCTCCTTGATGCGCTGGCCGACGGCCGCCACATGCTCGGCCAGGGCTACGCGTCGCTCGGTGTCATCCTCGGCGTTGATGTAACGGGTGTAGGAGTTGAGCGACACCTTGGCGTCGATGATCAGGTGCTTGCCCTGCGGCAGGTGGACGATCACGTCCGGGCGCTTGCGACCCTCTTCATCGGTGAAACTGACCTCGCGCTCGAAGTCGCTACCCTGGATCAGCCCTGAGCGCTCCAGCACGTTTTCCAGGATCAGCTCACCCCAATTGCCTTGAGCCTTCTTCTGACCCTTGAGGGCGGTCGTCAGGTCCTGGGCCTCCTGGGTAATCTGACGGTTGAGCTCTTTCAGGTGCAGCAGCTCTTGCGTCAGCGCGGCTTGCTGTTGAACGTCCTTGTGGTGGATGTCCTCAACCTTGGTGCGGAAACCTTCGATTTGCTCGCGGAAAGGTTTGAGCAGTGCATCGAGAGACTGCTGGCTGTGCTGCGAGAAGGCTTGGCCCTTGGCTTCGAAAATCTGCCCCGCCAGTTGCTCGAATTCCAGCTTGAGCTGATCGCGGCTCTCCTTGAGCAGCTGTTGCTGTTCGGCGAAATGCTGTTGCTTCTGCTCCAGGGTGCTGCTCAGGGTGGCGTGCTCCTTGGACAGGTTGGCGAACTTTTCCTGCAGCACCTCACGGCTGTTTTGTTGGCGCTCATGGGTCTGTTTGAGTTCCTCATGTTGCTGCAACAGCTGTGCATGCTGGGCCCGTGCGGCGCTGGCCTGACTCTGCGCCTCCGCAAGTTTGGTGCCGAGCTGCTTCAGCTCATCCCGAATCCCGGTCGTTTCCTCCTGGGCGTATCCGACCTGGCGTTGCAGTTGCTCCACATGCGCCTTCTCCGCCCGCGCGGCAGCGGTCAGCTCGCGCAATTCCAGCTCCTGCTGCTGGCTGATGGCGCGCTGCTGATCGAGCAGCACCTGGCAATCCTGCAGCCCAGCCTGCGCCTCTCGCCGACGCATCAACTGCCAGAACAGAGCTACGCCCAAGGCCAGCACCAAGGCAACTGCGAGTACCCACAAAGACATTCCGATATCGTTCACAGCTTCTCTCCTTCTGCTCACCTGCCGATTATGGCTGGCTTGAATGACACCACCAGGATATGTAGCGTAGAGCGACGCATCCACGGTGTTTACCCGTACAGGTAAAGTTTTCGAGCAGATGGAGAAGCCATGAAGCGCAAGCAATCGATCGAATCAGTACGCTGGGATCTGGCATTACGCTATCGCCTGATCGAGACGGTGGCCTGGTGGGAAGGCCGGCTGACAACGGGACACCTGATACAGAGCTTTGGTATCAGCCGGCAACAGGCATCCAAGGACATCAACACCTACATCAGCGAGCATGCGCCGAAAAACCTGACATATGACAAGCACCTGAAGGGGTACGTACCCAGCAAGCAGTTCAAGCCCCTGTTCATTGATGACAGCGCCAGCGCCTACCTGCACCTGCTCAATCAGAACCACGACCGCGCCCCGCATATCGAGGGTCTGGCCCTGGCCTACGCCCACACCGAGGTGCTGCGGGTCCCGGATCGCTCGGTCAAGCCCGAGGTGCTCCGTCCCATTCTGCGTGCTTGCCGCGAAGGACTACGTCTGGAGTGCGAATATGTGTCCTTCACCACCCCAGACGGCGAAGCCCGCCTGATCGCTCCGCACACTCTGGTCTTCACCGGCATGCGCTGGCATGTACGCGCCTACTGTGAGAAGAACCGTGATTACCGAGACTTTGTCCTGAGCCGCTTCAGGGGCACCCCGGAACTCATTGACGACGTATCCGCAAATACCCGCGAGCAGGACGGCGGCTGGAATAGCCTGGTTAAGGTCATCATCGAACCGGACTCGCGCCTGAAGCCCGATCAGAAAGTCATCATCGAAAACGACTTCGGCATGCTCAACGGACAACTGGTGATCGACACCAGAGGTGCACTGGTGCAGTACGTTCTTCAGCGCTACCAGATTGACCCAACCAAGGTGCATGCCAAAGCCACGGCGCAGCAGATCGTGGTGGCGAACCTGGATGAACTTCGTTCCTGGTTGTATCAGTGACTAGCTAATGCAGGCGAAAGTTTGTTTACCTACAAACAACCGACTAGAGCGGAACTTAGCCGCCGATTGTGCTGAGTTTTAGAGACGCGGTGCTAGCCACTGCTTGAACCGGGCGACTAGCACTTCGAGTTCTTTAGCCGGGCGCCGCTCAATCTGCCTTGAGCCACAACCGGGGCATTGCTCGACCCAATCATTGGGAGACAGTTCATCACTGCGAGGCACCACGGTGCGCCGCCACTGACAGGCTGGACATTGCAGGACGAAAGGACGCATGGGAATAGGCATTCGACGCTCTCCGATGTGCGAATGCCTGTCACCTTGCCCTGGCAGCGCGACAAAATAGGCCGCGCCGAATACAAGATTAACCGGGGTGCCGAGTCTCCAAGCGGATCAAGGCAATCAGCACTACGCAAGGGACGGTGATGCGTAAGGCGGGACCTGTAAGGCTGTAGGCTCCCCAGATACTTCCCAAGGCCAAGCCAATGGGCCCCAAGGCTACCGAGGCCCCGCGGCTCGCCAGGAACTGTGCAGCTCCAGCGGCGGCGCTTCCCATGGACATTCCGGTGAACACCGCACCAGCTCCAAAGGCAGAGCTGGCCATCGCAGCGGTCAGCACCTGTGCCACCGTAACTCCGGTATCGGTTGCTCCCATAACCGCCTCTCGCAAGGCAGCGATCTGCTCTCGGCCAGGCATCCCCTCAACCTTGAGAGCACGACGCAAACTCTCAAGCTCATCGGTAGAAAGCTTGTCCCAGAGAGTCTCAAGTAGTTGAACCAGTACGCGACGCTCAAGTTCGACAATTGAATCCCCGTCTTGGCGCTTCCCTTTGAGGTGATCGAGCACGTCGACTACGATCGACGGCCAAGCGGCACCTTCGGAACGCAATAGGTTAACAACGCTGTTACCTCCGAAATGCAAGAGTTCACTGACCAACAGCGCCAACGTCGCCGTCGAGTAATCACCCTGAGCCTTCGCCTGAACCAACGCCTTGCAATTGCCGGCAGACAACATCAGGCGCCCCTTACCACCGTCGGTGATGTAGTCCACCAAAAGATCGAGATACACCCTGTCTGCTTTGGCCAACAGCTGTTGCAATGCCTGGGCCCCGCTTTCGTCACTCATTGCCTACCTCTACTTCAACTTCGCCATGGCATCCGCCAGTGCTTTATCGGCATGGACATTTTCCTGCTCGGCAACCCCCAGTGCAGCTTCAGAGGTACGTAACTCATTTCGGCTCCTTTGAGCGTCCATGACTCTACCTACGCAAGCCTTAGTGTCGCGATAGCCCTGCTCGATCCAGGAGGGAATCTTTTCAGCGTCAAATCCGAGTAGATCCCGTGCACCACTCAGCGGCCCGGTGGCACGATTGAGTGTTTCTCCGGGGCGGATTTCCAAGATTGTGGCGCCAGGAAAGTCCTGTCGGCTCCATGGAGAGCCATCACTGAGGTGAGTAACGATGATCAGATTGCAGCCAGCCTCCAGCAATGGAGCAATCGGGGTATTACCCTGCATGGTCTGCCAGCCACCCTGGCCACCATCGGAGTAACGTTGGCCGTTGCTCATCCGCGCCTTGAATAGCACCGGAATTGCAGCAGAGGCCAACAGGACTTTCTTTCGCTCTTCCGAAGGCAGGGATTGGATATGCACAAAGTCGGAGTTCGGCGTATTGGCAAACCCCAGTTCAGCCTTGAACGCCGATAGCAGGTCAGCCACGCCGCCATTGCTCTTGTAAAGCGAGACATACAGCGGCAGGCCCTTTTCCAGCTCCTCAGAGACCAGGTACTCATCCATCAAGGCCTTGAGCGGCTTGTCGTCGAGCACGCTGTCTTCAAGAAATTCCAGCCACTCGGGCAGTTCATAGCCCAGCCGCTGGGCAATCTCCTGAGCCGCAGATACTGCTCCCAGCGCCAGCCCGGCCCCCTGAAGACGCAGACCCGCAGCCGCCAGCAGCACCAAATAGCCCGGAACCTTCATATTCAGCGGAGACTGCCTGGCCAGGCGTCCCCAAAGCTCTTCCAGGCGCGCGATGGCTACATCCAGTGACGGCGAAGAAGCCAGCACACCGCCGTTCAAAGCGCCGATACTGGCCCCGGAAACCGCGTCGATGCGAGTGCCCAGCTCACGCAAGGCCTTGAGCACACCGACCTGGTAGGCGCCCTTGGCACCGCCACCGGACAGGACCAAGCCGACCTTCATTGCCTCAGCCATTCTGCACCTCCGTAAACAGCTCGCTGATCAAGGTCTCCGTGAAGCGTTGCGCGGAACCCAGTCGCGGGACCTGCAGCGGGAGATCCTGCGGTTGCTGGGAAACCACGAAACTAAACGGGTTGCGCTCAGGGTCGGCCCAATCGCCCAGGTACCCCAAGGCATCGCTGGCATCAGCCAGCACATGCCGCCCCTGCGGCCGCGCCAGCCAGCGCTCGCGGGTACCGATTCGTTCTCCCACGCTCAAGCCGGCGTCCTTACTCAACTGGACAATGGCCCGGTTAGCCAGCAGCTCCAGTTGCTTTTGGCGCTCCTGTCCAGTCACCCGTAGGCAATGGTCACCGAACGCTCCCCAACGCAGTTCCTCGAGTGCCGCATAACAGCGCCCAGATAGCGAGAAGCTACTGAAGCGGCCAGCAGCCCACTTACTGAAAACCTCATCGAGTTGGAGCTGCGCTTGCTGCAAGCTGCCGATCCGAACAACTTCCTGCTCCAGTGCGCTGCACCGATCCCCCAGCCGCTGGGATAACAGCTCCAATCTTTGGCGGGTTTCAACTGCGTAGCCAGCGATCTTGGCGACATCCAGCTGCAGCGCATTTACCCGCTGATTCACCCTGACGATGGTGTGATTGCTTTTCGCCAGGGATTCGCTCAGCTCCTTGAGCCACTGCAAAGCCCCCTCCACGCTATCGGTTAAGCTGGCGTTGATCTCCGCCTGATGTCGCGCTCCCTGCCCAGTAAACCCGTCGTACAGGCGCGAGAAGAAGGCAGTTCGCCCTGCGATATAGCGCTGGCGCTCGCGAGCTACGTCGATACCGTTGGCGAAATCGACAACGAACTTTTCCGGCAGGCAAGTGAGCAATTGGCAGATTTCAGAATGCTGGTTCAGTGCGTTGGCATCACTCATGCCACAGCCTCCTCGATAGAGGGTTGGACGTCGTTCTTGAGTTCTTCGCTGTCCCTCTGGATTGCCGGCACATTGCGCTTGAGGCCAGCAAGCCGCTGAGCCAGGGCTTGCTGTTCATCCCGGCTGTTTTGCTTATCAAGGAGGCTTTGCGCCAAGTCACTACGGATGTTTTCCAAGGTGTACTTGAGCTGCTCGAAGAACTGGTGAACACCGGTCTCCAAAGGCGCCTTGATAGTGACGCTGGTCGTTTCGAGTAGCTCCTCGAACAACATGTCAACCGAGCCATTGATTCTTTTCTTGATTTTATTGATATCGACCTCGAAGTAGCCCTCGGTTGTCTCGTAGGACTCCCACCCCCAGTCGGACGTATTAAACCAGCTGCAAATGGTCCCCCACGCCCCACTACTGCGGCGGTAGCGCGTTACAGGGCGACGCCTGCTGTCGATCACCTCTCCCAACAACTCACTTGCAGAGTATTTAAAGCTAAGCGGAGCGGTATCCGGAAGCCGAATATCGACTGCAAAACCGCTTCGGTTAAAACGCTCATTGAGCGCTTTGATCAATTCGTTTGCTTCACCTTTGATATTCTGAGAAAAACTTTCTCGAAACTTTCCAAGCAAAATCTCGATATCGTGCGCCATGATCTTTTCGCCGTCAGCGATTATTTTCTGAACGCCGTTCTCAATCGCTTTGACCAGTGTTTCAGCTTCTTCCTTACTGCTGAGAGCAATCAACGGATGGCTCTCGTCAAACTCATAACCGAAGCCCTCCCGGTCACGCTCGGGAAAACCCCAAAAAGCCCTGAATAGGCTCCTAACACCCATTGGCGACAAGCTTTTTTGCGCGTCTGCACGTGCCTTCGCCTGCTTCTTTTCGCTCGCTTTCCCAGCCTTGAATTCAGCCTCGATTTCCCCTTCGATGCCTTTTCGAATGGCATCGAAGATTTCCCCCATTTCGGTATGGATTTCTTCCAGTACCTTCTTAGCCTTCTCCTGGCTTTCCGACTCCAAGCTTTTGACCTGCTCGACGTCATTGAGCAGAGAATTAATCTGCTCCTCGAGTTCCAGGGAGCTCTTAGCCAGCGCAGTGTCACGAACCTCCAAGAAGCGGTTGAGCCGGGAAGCGATATCCACCAGCTTTGAAGCCGCGGAGGCGATAGCAAGCGTTGCAGCTTGCCCATGGGCCATGCGGATCACGTTATCCAATGGGGCGCTAAACAGGGATTTCTTCCATAGCATGTCAGCCCTGCGCAGGACTTCTTCGGCATTATCAATGGACTCTTCCCAGCCCATTCCTAGAACCAACTCACCGAAATCAGCCACCCAAGCATGGTCAGCGGACAGGCCTCGACCATTAGCGAGCTCATGGCGGGCGCGATTAGCCAGGTACCCCCAACGCGACGAAACGGGAAATACGTGCTCACGCTTTAGCCGCCTACCCATCAAGGTATCGGCGACAAACGCCTGGATCTGTTCAGCACTGTCGCCATGTCGATCCTTCTGGTCAAACTTGTTGACCACCGCGTACATACGACCACGACAAGTCTCAGAAATGATCTCCAGCTCCTGACGCACCTGCTCATCGGCCTCTGACTTGAGCTGGGTGAAATCGAGGACGGCCAACACTGCAGAAGCCTTCTTCAATTGATCCTGCAGCATCTTGCGCAGATGTGGCTGACCGGATTCATTGGGCCCAGGAGTATCAAGAAGGGTTAGACGGCCGCCCGCCTCTGTCATCTCGCTCAAATGAGCGAAGCGCACTTCGATAACCGGCAGCTCATGAACGTTGCCATAGCTGGAAAACGGAAACTCCACGTCTAGTGCTGCGGACAAGCGCACCAGATCATTAAGGTTCTTGAGGAAATCGAAAATCGCTTCAGGCCCCTCATAGCGGTTTCCGAATCGTTCCTGCCGCTGGATCATGCCCAATAACTCAAGCATGTCATCGGTATGTTCGAGACTATCCAGGGCTTGCTGACCGGCTGGGCTGCGACAAACCTCATACAACTGGCCAAGCAGGTCGTTGATGGGGGCATTATTGTCCAGACGCAGCAACGGCTCGAGCTGCTCGGGGGTATGGCGTATCAGGGTCGGCAGAGCGGTCATTGGGCGATTGCGATTCGGCAGCACTTCGGTACCGACAATCGCGTTGATGGTGGTGGACTTACCGGCCTTCATGGTCCCTACGACCGCCAACACCATCTCCAGGCTTTCCAGCTTGGCCCGCTCACCACGCAACATCTCGATGTCCTTGCCGATCGTGTCGCGAGAGAACGTCTGGTGTCCGCCATCCTGTTCCTCGACCACCACGCCAGGCTCAGCCTGCATCCGCTCAAGCAGGTCGATTTCCACATCCAGAAGCCTGCGTGCTTCCTCCTGAAGAATGGTGATGCTGTTTTCGTGCATGTCATCTCCTTGAACGTAGCCCCTTTCCCGAGGCCAACGAATTACGGGCGAGCTGTATCGGTAGAACGCCAGAACAGTTCGATCCTGATATCCCAGCATCGCGCTGAAGGCCTACTGCCAACGCGCGATAGGTAGAAGCAAAAAAATAAGTTGGAGAGTTTGGTGATGCTGCTGGGCACGCTAATTAATCGCCGGGGAGCCAATTCCATTGGATGAGCAGCTTGGGGGGAACTCGCCTACCTCATCGAGTTAGGGGAAGCCAGGACCAAGCCAACACATCGTATCCTTCAATATTGGGATTGCTTTAGCTTGCTGGAGGTTGTCCAGCACATCTCGTCAGCCGATTGGCGCCAGAGGGAAAGCAAGCCTACCTCGGCGGATGGCTTTTTGCCATGCAACAAAAGCCTCGAATTCGCAGCCGGTCAACCTCTATCAAGTCCGAAAATCCGTTCGATCCTGGCCCTGAGGATCTCGGTCTGAGAAGCCGACCGCCGCTCCAATATGTCGTATCCGCAGTGCGGACACTTGGCATACCAGTCTCGCCCCATAATCAGTGCGTCACTGAGCGGGATGATGGTCTTTTTCCAGAAGCAACGGGGACAGCAAAGCGTGTAGGGCATCGGAGGTATAGGCATGACGTCGCTCGCAAAGACTGGACGAGGAGAATTTGCCAGAGCGCTGCGACGAGATATGTCGCAATAGCATCAGACTCCGCGTTGGTCTGCACTCACCGCATGACCCTAGCGACGCTGCGACTTAAAACTCCTGACGTTCGGTTCAACGTGAACGGGCGAACCACATAGCGACGCATTTTGTCGCAAGCCTGATTCATCCTCCTTGCACAGTAGTGAAAGGAGCCGCTCATGGATCGCCACATCAAGGAATCGCTCGAATCGCTGTTGCTGGAATCCGGTAACAGCAAACGCTTGGGCAAACGCATCATCGCTCTGGCTGGATTTCTAAGCCCAACGGCAATCCCCGAGGACATTCGCCAGCAACTAGGTGCCCTCTCTCGCCTGCAGATTCAACAGGACGCATTCGACTCCCTGCTGGAGCCCGTCGCCCTGATGGCCCGGTCGGGCACCGTGCAGAACTTGGACAGCGAGGTCAGTCGACTGATGATTGCCAGTCTGGAGCAAACACGAAAGAACATCAGCGACATAGAAGGCATCAGCTATGCCGAGCTGATCACTTGGCTGGTAGAGCTTGCTCAAGCTCGCAAAATCATCCGCGTCAAATCGGGTACTTGAGGAGCACTGCCATGCATTCGCTCCCGCGCGAGCTCCCGCAGCCGCTGAAACTACGTGTCCTGGACTTCCCCAGCCGCCACGAGACGCTTTACAGCCGCCATGCCGCCAATCAGAGCCGGAGCCTAGAGTCCGGCCATCTGGACTTCGTGGTCCAAGCCCCCCTGGATCACCTAAGTAACGGCGACTCCACCGCTCCAGTCATCTTCCTCGACCCCTATCCGGTGACGCGGCAATTACCGCGCCATGGCTATCAACTGGTCTACACACCCACGCAGGGGTGTGCGGACTTTCACATGTGGTCCGGCCGAGTGATCGACAATCTGCGCCATGCCTTGTTGGGAGACCTGCTGGTGAGCGCGGACTACCTCAACTTCTTGGAGATGCTCAGGGACAACCAGAGCCGCCAGCTTCGCTACGAGCTAATCGACTGTGAAACGCCGACGAAAGTGCCCTATCAGCAACTGCTTGGGCTGCGTTTCAAAACGCTGTTCGCGATGGTGCTCGCACCGGACAACCTATCCATCCGTTATTGGTCACTGCTCGCCAACGCTTTGTCGGTCATGAATCCCGACCTTAAAAGCTTTGCCTTGGGTATGCAGCCCTCGCCCAGGATGGTTCCCCAGCTACTTCTGCTCGGCGAACCAGAACTCTGACCTGCCCCCTGACACTAGGAGCCACCATGTGCAGTAAGACCGTCCGCGCCGCGGGACCGCACTCTGATGACATCAGCCCGCTCACCCTGAGCTGGATCTTTACCTTGATGCTCGACCTGGGCGGACACCGGCAACTAATTGGCGACCGGGGATTCAACGACGACGCCCTCGCCCACGAATTGGGTGTAGCGGAGCTGGAGGAACAGTTCGAAGGGAGGCACTTCAGTTTCGATGAGGATGAAGAGGACGAACCGCGCCCAAAGCGCGCGAGGAGCTTCCGACAGCAAGCAGTTGCCCGCCTGAAGACCGAACAACGTCTTTTCCTGCACGATTTTCCTACCCCGAGCTATCCAGACAATCTGGGGGAGAACCTCTTCCAACTGACGCAGTTGATTGGCCTGGACGAGATTGATCGAGCCCTGCTTGGCTTTTGCGTGCTCATGCACAGCGACGCGCTGCTGGAAGAAGCCACTGACCAGCTCGGCCAGGTCGGATTCAACCGGACGCTGCGCGTGCTCTCAACCTTGCTCAGCTACCCACCAGAGGCAATCAGGCGACACCTCTCCGCCGATAGCGCGCTGGTACGCACCGGTCTCATCGAAGTAAGCATGACTCGCACCTACCGCTCGGGCCTCATAGACCGCCTGGGTATTGGAAACAAAGACCTCCTTCAGGACTTGCGTTTTCACAAAGGCTCCCCCATTGGGCTGTTCCAAAGCGCATTCCGTAGGGCTCCTAAAGGAGAGCTCTCTGCGGAAGACTATCGCCATTTGGCGCTCCCACTGTCCATTGCGCGCCCTTATCTAAAACGGGCGCTCACGGAGGGAACGCCAGGGGTCAATGTGCTGATCTATGGCCCGCCAGGAACCGGTAAGAGCCAACTGACCCGCCTGCTGGCAAGCGAACTGAGCGCTGAACTCTACGAGATCGCCTGCACCAACGGAGACGGTGACCCCATCGACAGCCGCGGACGCCTTTGCGCGCTACGTACGGCCATGGGAATTCTCAATCAGCAGGCGACACTGCTGGTGCTTGACGAGATCGAAGACCTGTTCAGCGAGCCGGGGACCTTCTCCCCTGACCAAGGCAATCGCAAGGGCTGGATCAACCGAATGCTGGAGGAGAATTCGCTGCCATGTTTCTGGCTGACCAACAATATCCAAGCCCTGGACAATGCTTATATCCGTCGCTTCGACCTGCTATTAGAACTCGAGAATCCGCCCAAGGCCGAGCGTGAACGGATCATCCGCAAATCCGGCGGTCAGCTCACCGCCGCCCTGATCCAACGTATGGCCGGCCACGAACATCTCACACCGGCAGTAGTCACTCGCGCGCTGCGAGTAGCCGAAAGCGTGCGTGTAACCTCCGACGCGCCCGCCATGGACCAGGCCGTCGAATACCTTGTGGACGCCACCCTGCAGGCACAGGGCTTCGATAAGCTCGCGCGAATACAGGAACAACAGCTTCCGGCCTTTTACTCACCGGAGCAGAGCAATACCGATGTTCCACTAGCAGGGCTTCTGGAGGGCTTGCAGCACAATCGCGACGCAAGGCTGTGTTTCTACGGTCCACCAGGCACCGGCAAGACCGCGTTCGGTCACTGGCTGGCGAGGGAAATTGGACGACCACTACTGATCAAGCGCGTCTCCGATCTCGTATCGCCCTACATTGGCATGACCGAGAAGAATCTTGCCCGTGCCTTTCAACAGGCGCGAGAGGACGATGCCGTCCTGCTCTTGGACGAAGTAGATAGTTTCCTTCAGGAACGTCGCCATGCACGGCATTCCTGGGAGATCACCGCTGTGAACGAAATGCTGATGCAGATGGAAAACCACCGCGGCCTTCTCATCGCCTCGACCAACCTCATGGACGATCTGGACCAAGCGGCACTGCGCCGCTTCGACCTGAAAATCAGCTTTGGCTACCTGCGCCCAGAGCAGGCCAGTGAGCTGCTTCATCTGCACCTGGAACAGATGGGACTCGACACCTCCAATACCGAACTGGATGTGAAAGTAAAACGGCTTGAGCGCCTGACACCTGGCGATTTCGCCACTCTCGCCCGCCGGGCCCGCTTCAGGCCCTTTGCTGATGCCGATGCGTATTACCACGCCCTGCTTTCGGAGCTGGCACTCAAGGAAGCACCACCGTCACGCCCCATAGGCTTCGTACACTGATGAGACGGAAGCAGGCCGCCCCTTCACGAATGGCCAGTTGCCATATATCAGAGACTGTCGCCATCCTATGCACTTCCAAGGACTGACAAGGACGCCGGACATTGCCCGCTACATCCACCCGCAGAACACTCAGCCGCCAGTGGGAGTTGCTCAAGCTGCTGCCAAACCGAGCCCCTGGCATCACTGCCTCCGAAATCCTCGCACGCTTGGAGGACTCCGGACACAGTACTTCCAAGCGCACAGTCGAGCGCGACTTAATCGAGCTCTCCCAGATATTCCCCTTGCAATGCAATGACAAGGGCACGCCCTACGGCTGGTACTGGACCCCAGGTCAATCCAGCGAGCTGCCCGGCATCACTTTGGGTGAGGCGCTTACGTTAAGTTTGGTGGAAGACAGCATCAGACCATTGATTCCCGGGTTCATGCTGAAAAGCCTGGAGCCCCGCTTCAATCAGGCACGAAACAAACTTCAAGCATTGAGTGATGAAAGTGCCTCGGCTCGCTGGGTGGACAAAGTGGCAAGCGTACAGCCGACCCTCAGCGTGATGCCGCCTGAGATCAACCAGGAGCATCTGGAGACTGTCCAGATGGCGCTACTCGACGACAGGCAGATCTCCAGTCGTTACTACTCAGCCCATAAGAACCTGACCCACGAGCTAACCCTCAACCCCCTGGGTCTAGTGCAGAGAGGTCAGGTCACCTATCTGGTGGGCAGCGCGGAACCTTTCGACGATGTGCGCCTGTTTGTGCTGCATCGGTTCGAGTATGCAAAGCTTCTGGAGTCACCAGCGAAGAAGCCTGCCGGCTTCAGTCTTCAGCAATACATTGAAAGTGGCGCCATGCAATTTGGTATTCCGCGGCAGATTCAGTTACACGCCTGGGTAAGTGACAGCCTGGCTCGGCTGCTCCACGAAACCCCGCTGTCTGCGGACATGACACTGACGCATCAGGAAGACGGAGCATCCCTCACGGCTACCGTGAACGATACCTGGGAGTTGAAGTGGTGGATTCTTTCCCATGCCGGCTCGATCCAGGTGCATGAGCCAATCGAGCTACGCCGAGAGCTCCGAGCACGCATGACATCCGGACTGAGCTTGCACGAGACGGACTGACTCAGTGCCTTACGCCCGGCATCAGATGTGTCGAAGCTAGAGACAGCCCTGCCCCACATTCCCTGCATGAGCGATAGGCAAGAATGCCCAAGCGGCCGTAAAGAAAACCGGCAGGAATCAATGAAAGACATTTGCTACACTCGGATACCGATGAATACTGTATATTCATACAGGAAAATGTGCGATGAGCAGCTACTCAGCCATTGAATGGACAGAGCAAACATGGAACCCGGTGACTGGCTGCACCAAGGTATCCCCCGGCTGCAAGCATTGCTATGCCGAAGTGATGGCGGCGCGCTTACAGGCGATGGGCGCGGCCGGTTATGAGGATGGCTTTGCCCTGCGCCTGATGCCTGAGCGCCTAGAGCAGCCATTGCGCCGGAAGAAGCCGACACTCTACTTCGTCAACTCGATGAGCGACCTCTTCCACGAAGAGGTCCCGGACAGCTTCATCGACCAGGTGATGGATACGATCACCCGAACACCACAGCATTCCTACCAGATACTAACCAAGCGAGCGTCCAGATTACCGGAGTACTTTGGTAGCCGACCGGTACCGAGCAACATCTGGTTAGGGGTATCGGTCGAAGACCGTAAGTACGGTTTGCCGCGTATTGATGAACTTCGCAAGGTTGGGGCGACTATCCGCTTCTTATCCGTTGAGCCACTGCTCGAGGATCTTGGCGAGATGAATCTTTCTGGCATGGACTGGGTTATCGTCGGCGGCGAATCCGGAGCGAAGGCGCGGCCCATGAAGCCGGAATGGGCGATCAACGTCAAACGGCAGTGCGCCGAGGCCGAGGTGGCTTTCTTTTTCAAGCAATGGGGCGGATGGGGCGCGGACGGCGTCAAGCGTAACAAGAAAGCCAACGGCCGTTTGCTCAATGGCCGTCTCTATGACGAGTATCCGATTATCCCTACCGTTTCGGCTGAGTGACCCGAGCCAGCTTGGCTGCCAGCGCTTTCGCTTTTGGGTTGGAGACTGAAAAGTAGAAAAGGAACAGCACTCCTGCGTTCCGAGTAAGCCGCGTGGGCTCTTCGACATGCGCGAAGATCTCTCTTAGACGCATTGTCACAAATTGGATTATCGCCTCGTAATCCGAGCGTTGTGAACGGACTTCTTGCTCACCAAAGAGATCGTCTATCAGCGGCTGGCTTGGGGCATAGCATGCATTTTTCCACTCCGAAGTCCCCAACAACCGCTCAATGCACGGCCTCCACTCCTCTCTAGGGCCATCTTGAGGTAGAAGGCGCAGCAACGTTGAGATCGGAAACAGCATCCATAGGTCCACTTTCTGTGTACTTGCAATGACCTCAAGCGTGCTCCAATTGACCGCAGTACTGTAAGGGTCAAGAAAGATGACTGCCCGATCTCGCCCCCTCAGTCTTCGGCAGAAGCGGGTGACAAACTCATTGGCGTCGAGCTGGGTAATATGAATCACCTTGTCAGGGTACTCGGCGCGAAGCTCTTCTAGCGCTTGCACATGCTCAAGCTTCAAGTCGTTGAAGTGGTACTCATGGAACACATCCTTGCAGTCGAGCGCGCGCCGTACTGAGCCCCTGAGCGCCTCCAGCTCCAAAAGAGGATCCGAGCTCAAGTCGTCGTCATCACGTTGACCTGTCCCCGCAAACGCATCGACATAGTGCAGAGTAAACGGCTGGTTCTTCAGTGCTGTGGTGTAGATCTTGAGGTAGCTTTCCAGCCGCTCAAGTTTAATGCGCGTCCACTCACCACCAAACGAATGCTTAACCATAGCCCCGCCTCGAATCATTCATCCTTAATGCATCGAGCAGCCAACGATGCCCCGTATGTCGCGCCATAAACCGCCAATGGCTTGCTGGCATTTTGACTTCCTTCACGTCAACACCCTAACATCAAGCCCTTACAGGGAGTAAGGGTGCTATGAGCACACAAACGCGCATCGAATGGACAGAAATGACCTGGAACCCCATCGTGGGTCGCACGAAGGTCTCACCCGCTTGCAAAAATTGCCATGCAGAGAACATGGTGCGGCGTGTTCAGGCCATGGGCTCCTACACCCCGCCCTCCGATGCCTGGCTTGGTGGAGCAATGGAGGACAGGGCATACGGAATTCCACGGATGGATTACCTGCGCCAAGTTCCGGCGGCCATTCGCTTGCTCCCAACTGCCCTCCGACTCGAAGACTTATACCGGCTCGATCTCACTGACATCCACAGGGTGATCGTCGGCGGAAAGTCAGAAAACAGTGCCAGACAAATGAAGCAGAAGTGGGCCGAAATCCCGCTGCTGCAGCTCGCCTGAGAAATGTAGGAAGCGTCGATGGCCAAGGACAACGAGAAATACATCTGGGACTGGCAAACACGCACCTTCCCGGTAATTGACCCGCATAGCAAGGTCAAGCACCAGATTATCAGCGAGTACCTGCAGTCTTATGTCCAGGTCCTGATGCGGAATGCTCTTATCCCAGAGCTGCGTTTGTCTATCGTGGACGGCTTCTGCGGTGGTGGTCAGTACCATGACCTCGACGGCGAAGCCCATTTTGGCTCTCCGCTGATTGCTCTAGAGGCTGTACGAGCCGCAGAAACACTGATCAATGTGAACCGAACGCAACCACGGGTAGTTCGAACTCAGAATTTTTTTGTCGATGTAAAGCAGAGCAACATCGATTGCCTACGCGCCGTATTGACCGCGCAGGGCCTTGGGCAACGTATCAATCGTGATGTATTTCTAACCTGCTCAGACTTTACCCAAGCACTGCCGGCAATAACACAGCGCATTAAGGACTTTGGCCACGGTGGGCGGGCACTGTTTCTTCTGGATCAGTACGCCTATGGCGACGTGCCTTTTTCGTCCATCAAATCGATCTTTAGCCGTTTCAAGAATGCAGAGGTGCTACTGACTTTTAACGTCGATGCGCTGATCACCTACCTTGCCGACCGCAAACCAAACCGGAAAGCAATTGCCAACATTAACCTGGAACAACACATTCCTTGGAGTGAGCTGGCCGCCCTCAAGGCCACCCAGAAGCACGAGTGGCAGTACCTGATTCAACGCTGCCTCTCCAAAGGAATCCTGATCGAAAGCGGCGCGCAGTTCATGACCGTTTTTTTCATCACACCGTTGGGTGCCAACCCACGCACGTACTGGTTCATCCACTTGGCGAACCAGTACCGGGCCAACGACGTGATGAAGTCAATCCATTGGCGCCATGGTAACCAGTTTTCGCACTTGCTCTCACCGTCGCTGTTTGTCGGCTATGACGCCAACCGAGATGTACAGGTAACGCATCAGCAAGACTTGCTGCTCGGAGAAGAGCACCACTTTGATGGCGCCACCCACGAGCGCATTTGTACCGAGCTTTCCGAGCTGCTGCCGCAGCTCTTATACAAGCAACGTGAGCAGACGTTTGAGGCACTGATGCACAGCGTGGCGAACTTCACCATGGCCGACGAAGAAGTGGTGAAGCGCTCATTGAATGTCGCCGTGTCCAACCAAGACCTTGAAGTGCGCGACAAGGATGGCAGGTCTAAGCGGCGAAAAGGTGAAAGCATCAAACTCAGCGACGTGATCACCGCACCGGCGCAAAGCACCTTCTTTTTCCTCTAAGCCTGCTCAGTAGGAGGCCTACCCTTCCAGCAATAATCCCGAGATGCTGCGGGAATTGCCTGTGCTAACTGCCGCCCCCCAAGCGGATGAATGTGCAAGCCCTGAGAACTTCCGTATTCAGCGCTTCAAGAATCGTGAGGACCGGATCCTGAGCTATTTAACCACCACCACGGATCGCACGCCCGCCTGCAGACTTGCAAGCGGTAGCCCCTTTTCCATCTGAGGATCACGACATTGGAAAGCCTCTTTCACGGCCCCTACTTCGACTACGTCATGGACATGGAGCCTCTTCGCTCTGCCGAGTACTTCTGCAAGGGATCCTCCGCGATGCTGTTCAAGCGCGACGGTCGACTATGGCGCCTGACTAAGGACTGCTGTGGGCACAGTTTTCTGTCCCAGCAGTCGTCGAAGGGCAACCCCAACGTTGTCCGGATCATTCATGACTTCGGCCCTGTCGCTCCCTGTGATGATGACGTCGATGAAGAGTGCTATTGGCTAGCCGAGGTGGAGCGACTCGAAGATATTGACCCAGATTCTCCCACAGGCCAGCGCCTATCGAAGCTCCTTTCATCTCTCACTGACGATGAGCCTGTTGAGCGAGGGCAGATCCCGAGCTTTATTGAAGCCTGCAGGGCGACACGCGATGCCAACCCGGATCTTGCCGGGCTCCTCGAAACGCTGATCAAGGCTGCGGAGTATGTGAAACACGGGAATGGTGATCTCGACGCCAACCTGTCGAACATCATGCGCCGACCTGGATGCGGTACCCTCGTATGGAGCGATCCGCTCTATGGAGCTCTGGCAATTATGAGCAGCGAAGAAGAAGCCCGCGTCGCCGCTATCAAGCAGAGATTACAGACCGTTCAGGCTTGAAGAGCAGTCCTCCACTCCTGTGGCGCAATCCAGTCAGATTTAACCGGGGCCGCAACCATGAAGCCCATCGCCCTGACGCGTCAAATACGTGCGGTCCCAGCACATCCCGGCTGCGGGGCCAGCCGCCAACTAACGTAAAGCAAAGCCCATCGAGCAGCGACCGATCACTACGGATGCAGCCTGAAATCTATGCAGGCTAAACATTGCAAGCCACTCGGGCCAACCCGGTACCATATCAAGCGCACCAGTCAACATCACATCGTCATTCAGCTAGGTCAGCAGAATCCTAGTCGAGCCTCCTGGCGTTCTGGCTCGGGCGCGCCCTAGCCTCGCTGACATCGCAGTAAGTTTGCCATTCGCATGTAGACACAGCGGACAGCTCCCCCTCGAAGCCTGGATGCGGCGCTAGGGTGTGCCATCCATACCGAGGATCTTCGGCACGAGACGAACCTTTATTCTGCTCTCCATGACCGCACCCTCAGTCGAAGGACCGCCTTTGGACGTGCCTGTACGCGGGGACCTTTAATCGGCGTTGGTGTCCTACCGTTGAGCCGCCGAAGGGACAAGCCAATGGGACAAGCGACCTTGCAGGAGCCCACAACAGCTGCCATATGAAAGCACAATGCCAGCCCAGTGCCGTAGCCAACTCCCACCCGGAGTCCCGTCATGCCCAAACCGACCATGCAGACAACTTATGATGAGCTGGTGAAGCTCTGCTATGAGTGCGTGCTGGACGAGAGCAAATGGCATGAGCTGTTAACCAATCTCATGCAGGCATCCGGTCGGCAGCAGGGCGGAATCCTGTATAAATTCGAGCATTCTTCCGTCGGGCAGATCTCAGACGTCAGCTGCTTTGATCCGGCCATCGTCGGTCCATACAACGAGTACTATTGCGAACTTGATCCGGGTCGCCTTTACGTGCCCCAGCAGGAAGTTGGCCGCTGGTACAACGACTTCCTCGACTTTGGCATCAAAGCCATTGGGCGAAGCCCCTATTATCAGGAGTTCCATCGCCTCACCGGGCTAGGGAACATCTCGTGCGTAAAGCTATACGAGGGCGAATCCTCACAGGCGTTTCTTTCGCTGCTCACCAACTGGGACTCCAAGCTCCCCAATGATCGACAGCAAGCGTTGCTCTACCGGATCTCTCCCCACCTGACCACAGCCGGCCGCATGTCCGAGCGTATCCAACGCCTGGAGTTGCAGTTGGCCAAGCGTGACCTGCTGCTGGATCAGCACACGGCGCCTCTCTGGCTGGTGGATGGCGAGAGCCGGGTGGTTTATTGCAACCAGGCCGCCACGCAGCGCATGAACCAGGTCGGCTTCGCCCTCCATGAAACGTTCGGGCGGCTGAACTGCACGCATCAGGAAATTGACCTGCACGCCCGGGTTCGCCAGGCCAGTGGTACGTGCGGTCCGCAGCGTGCCGGGTGGCTCAGGCTGACCGGGCCGCAAGCCGGGGATCTGCTGATCACCCCGGTTCCGGCGGAGGCGCCTTTCAACCGCTACTTCCAGAAGCCTCTGGTCCTGCTGGCGTTGCTGGACAATCAGCCGCAATCCAACCTGTTGGCCGACATCTTCCACCTAAGCCCTGCCGAACAACGCCTGGCCGAACTCCTGGCCCTGGGCAACACCCCGGAAGCCTGTGCGGGGCGCTTGAACGTCTCCATCAATACCGTGCGCACTCACCTGCGGACACTGTTCCGCAAGACGGACACCAGCCGGCAGGCAGACCTGGTGAAGCTGTTCGCCCGGCTCAGGCGCGGGTGATGCGCCTGAGCCGTCTGGCTTGCTAGGCGAACATTTGCACGTCGCTCGCAGCGAGGCTCGCTACTCCGGCAAGGGTTACCACTGCCTGTGCATTGCCATTGGCGGTGGCATCAGCGTCGTAGTAGAGGGTCTGGTTGCTTTGGTTGAACAGCAGCATGGCACCGGCCTGTTCGGTTTGAGTGCCAGTCACATTGGCCATTACGCCGGGATCCCCTGGAGCTTGGCCCTGCAGGTTGAAGATGGTGCTATTCAAGGCCAGATGATCTTCACCCGAGGTGAAGTCGGTTATGAAGTCGATATTGCTGGCGCCGGGCGCAGTCGAGAAACGGAAAATATCGTTGCCCAGGCCACCAGTCAGCGTGTCGTTTCCGCCGCGTCCATCAAGGTCGTCATTTCCAGCCAGAGCGTTAAGTGAGTCGTTGCCGTTGAGGCCGATTATCACGTCGTCGCCGGCAGTCGCGTTGAAGCCGGGCAGGTTGTTGCGCGTCCACACTGTTCCGTCGGCGAAGCGGAACTCTTGTACGCCAGCCTCAAAGCCGTTAGTGCCAGTGCTGAACTGACCGGAAACGGTCAGCATCCTGCCGTTGGCGAAGGTGACGATAAGGTCATTACCACTGCGCGAAACCTGCAGGCTAGTCGGATCGATGCCGGAGGCGAACTCGACCACATTCGTGTCGGCGGCTGTCGAGTTGTCTTTGGCATCACTGATGCGAAGGGAGCCAGTCCCATCGCCGACGCGGTAGGTGTCACTACCTGAGCCGCCAGACAGGTATAAGGTGACCCAATAGTCGCTATTCATCGAGCGAGTATCGATGGTGTCGTTCCCATTTCCACCGTCCAGATACCCAAAACGATTACCGCTGGCTGTCAGCAGGTCGTCGCCGTCATCACCGCCAAGCGACAAATAGCCGAAACCAGTGGCAATCAGCACATCGTTGCCATCACCGCCAGAAGCACTTTCATAAACAGACCATGAGCCGTTGCCGACATCGAGCGTGTCGATGCCAGCGCGGCCATACAGGGTATCAACGTCGTTGCCGCCGTTGAGTGTGTCGTCTCCGTCGCCGCCATCCAGCGTGTCGTTGCCATCGTTGCCGTTGAGGATGTCGTTACCACCGAGGCCGTTGATTTCCTCGTTACGGGCATCGCCGCTGAGTGTGTCGTCCCCTGCGGTACCGTTGAGGATTGGCAAGTGATCGTAGATGGCCGTTCTGTCCCACGTCGTACCATCGGCGAAGCGGAACTCTTGTACGCCAGCCTCAAAGCCGTTAGTGCCAGTGCTGAACTGACCGGAAACGGTCAGCATCCTGCCGTTGGCGAAGGTGACGATAAGGTCATTACCACTGCGCGAAACCTGCAGGCTAGCCGGATCGATGCCGGAGGCGAACTCGACCACATTCGTGTCGGCGGCTGTCGAGTTGTCTTTGGCATCACTGATGCGAAGGGAGCCAGTCCCATCGCCGACGCGGTAGGTGTCACTACCTGAGCCGCCAGACAGGTATAAGGTGACCCAATAGTCGCTATTCATCGAGCGAGTATCGATGGTGTCGTTCCCATTTCCACCGTCCAGATACCCAAAACGATTACCGCTGGCTGTCAGCAGGTCGTCGCCGTCATCACCGCCAAGCGACAAATAGCCGAAACCAGTGGCAATCAGCACATCGTTGCCATCACCGCCAGAAGCACTTTCATAAACAGACCATGAGCCGTTGCCGACATCGAGCGTGTCGATGCCAGCGCGGCCATACAGGGTATCAACGTCGTTGCCGCCGTTGAGTGTGTCGTCTCCGTCGCCGCCATCCAGCGTGTCGTTGCCATCGTTGCCGTTGAGGATGTCGTTACCACCGAGGCCGTTGATTTCCTCGTTACGGGCATCGCCGTTGAGTGTGTCGTCCCCTGCGGTACCGTTGAGGATTGGCAAGTGATCGTAGATGGCCGTTCTGTCCCACGTCGTACCATCGGCGAAGCGGAACTCTTGCACGCCAGCCTCGAAGCCGTTAGTGCCAGTGCTGAACTGACCGGAAACGGTCAGCATCCTGCCGTTGGTGAAGGTGACGATAAGGTCATTACCACTGCGCGAAACCTGCAGGCTAGCCGGATCGATGCCGGAGGCGAACTCGACCACATTCGTGTCGGCGGCTGTCGAGTTGTCTTTGGCATCACTGATGCGAAGGGAGCCAGTCCCATCTCCGACGCGGTAGGTGTCACTACCTGAGCCGCCAGACAGGTATAAGGTGACCCAATAGTCGCTATTCATCGAGCGAGTATCGATGGTGTCGTTCCCATTTCCACCGTCCAGATACCCAAAACGATTACCGCTGGCTGTCAGCAGGTCGTCGCCGTCATCACCGCCAAGCGACAAATAGCCGAAACCAGTGGCAATCAGCACATCGTTGCCATCACCGCCAGAAGCACTTTCATAAACAGACCATGAGCCGTTGCCGACATCGAGCGTGTCGATGCCAGCGCGGCCATACAGGGTATCAACGTCGTTGCCGCCGTTGAGTGTGTCGTCTCCGTCGCCGCCATCCAGCGTGTCGTTGCCGTCACTCCCATCAAGGGTATCGCTGCTGGCATAGCCATTCAGGATGTCGGCGCCGCCGAAGCCGCGAATCACATCCTGGAAAGCGGTGCCATCCAGCACATTGTTGTTGGCGTCACCATCGAACTGATTAATCAGTTGAGCAACGGGCGCGGTGGCGACACTGGCCACTGATTCGAGTGCGCCGCTACCATCCGTGAAGCTGGCGACTACTCGCACATACTTGCCAAGCAGCGAGCTGCTCAGCACTAGTGTGCTACCGGTGGTGCCGGCTATGGCCACCCAATCGCTGCTGCCGTTGTCCGAGAGCTGCCACTGGTAGCTGATGGCGCCCACTCCTTCAGCGTCGGATAGCGTGTTGTTGGCCGTCAGCGTTTGGGTTTCGGTAGCGGCGCCGGTGATGTTCACGCCTCCGAGCGGCGCATCATTGACCGCCACCAGGTCCAGGCTGGCCGAGGTGCTGACGCTGGTGATGCCATCGCTGATCATCACGGCAAAGTTCACCACGCCATTGCGATTGGGGGCCGGGGTGAAGGTCCAGTTACCACCACCCTGATCGGCCAGCACGCCATCTGCAGGATCGACGCTGACACTCTGCAAGCTGAGTACATCGCCCAGATCGATATCGATGGCATTGGCCAGCAGTTGATCTGCGCTGAAGCTGTAGGCCAGATCTTCGGTGCCGGCCGCCAACGAGACGGGCCCGCTGACGGTGGGAGCATCGTTGCTATTGCCCACATTGAGACTGAAGTCAGCGCTGGCACTGAGGCCGCTGGCGTCGGTGGCGGTGACGCTCAGGTCGAGACTCCCCACATCGGCATTGCCCGGAGTGCCGCTGAAGGTCCGGGTTGTGGTATCGAAACTCAGCCAGGTCGGCAGCGGGCTGCCATTGGCCAGGCTGGCGCTGTAGCTGAGGCTGTCACCGTCGACATCGCTGAAGGTGCCAGCCGGCACGCTGAAGCTGAACGGACTGTCTTCGTGGGCGCTCTGGTTGGCCAGCGCGTTGGTCAGAGTCGGTGCATCGTTGACGGCAGTCACTGAGATGCTGAGCGTGTTGGCGCTGGAGGCGAAGTCGGTTCCGTCTCCCACCTTGAAGCCGATGCTGGCGTAGGGGCTGCCGTTGCCATCCGCCGCCGGCACGTATCGCAACCGATCCGCGTCGAGATCGGCCCGGCTAACCACTTGGTCGACGGTAACAGCAAGCCAAGTGGTGCCATTGAACACTTGCAAGCTGCCCGTTCCAGGAAGAGCAGTGACCCGGACGGCGGCCAGCGGCGTGCCTTCCGAATCGTTGTAGCTTCCGAAGTCGCTGACGTGCAGTAGTACTGGGGTGTCTTCGAGGGTTGTCAGGCTGTCGTCGGTGGAGGTGGGCGCGATGTTGACGTTGCTACTGACTGCAGCCTTGAGCTGAGCGGTGTTCCAGACGGTGCCGT
Organism: Pseudomonas lalkuanensis; assembly: GCF_008807375.1. Taxonomy (NCBI): domain Bacteria; kingdom Pseudomonadati; phylum Pseudomonadota; class Gammaproteobacteria; order Pseudomonadales; family Pseudomonadaceae; genus Metapseudomonas; species Metapseudomonas lalkuanensis. The sequence continues at coordinate 5,228,161 of NZ_CP043311.1, forward strand.
TGGCAAAGCGCACCCGGTCGATCTCGAAGTCGGTTCCCAGGTAGAAGTTCTGGATGGTGAGGGTTTCGCTGCTGGTGAGCACCTGCATGAGCAGGTCGCTGCCGCTGCGCAGGAATCGCAGGTTATCCGGGTTGAGTCCGGTCAGCTGCAGGGTGTCGACATCGTTAATGGCACCGCCGCTATTGTCGATCACATCATTGCCGGAGCCCGCGCTAAACAGGTAGGTGTCGCTTCCGCGCCGGCCCGCCATCCAGTCGTTGCCGCCTGCGCCATTCAGCACGTTAATGCCAGCGTTACCGGTCAGGCGATTGACCTCGGCGCTGCCGGTGCCGTTGAAGTTGCCGGTGCCGGTCAGCTCTAGATTTTCCAGGTTGGCGCCAAGGCTGTAACTGACCGCCGCGCGAACTGTGTCGTTGCCCTCGCCGACGGCCTCTTTGACAGTGTCACCTGCCTGGGCGACGACGTAGATGTCGTCGCCGCTGCCACCGGCCATGCTGTCGCTGTTAGCGCCACCATCGAGCAGGTCATTGCCTGCGCCGCCTTGCAAGGTGTCGGTTCCTGAACTGCCCATCAGGCTGTCGTTACCGTCGCCCCCTTGAAGCAGGTCATTACCCGAGCCGCCATCAAGCAGGTTGTTTCCGCTGTTGCCGATCAGGGTATTGGCCAGCGTATTGCCGGTACCGTTCAGATCCGCGCTGCCGAGCAGTGTCAGGCGCTCGATTTCGGCACCGAGGCTGTAGCTGATGCTGGCCTGCACCGTGTCGTTGCCGGCGCCGCTGGCCTCGATCACCACGTCGCCTGCGTCATCGACCACGTAGCTATCGTTGCCTAGGCCACCTTCCATGCGGTCCGCGCCACTGCCACCGTCAAGGCTGTCGTTGCCGCCATTACCAAACAGGATGTCGTTGCCACCTAGCCCCTGGAGCACGTCATCGGTGGGGCCGCCATTGATGGTATCGGCGCCTTCGGTTGGGGTGACAGGCGGTGAATACAGGTTCGCCAGGATTGTGCTGCTGGTCCAGCGACTACCATCGGCAAACTGGATACGGTCTATGGCGAAGTCGGCGTTGAGGAAGTGTTGGCTGACGGTGAGGGTTTCGCCGGTAGCCAGGATGGTCAGGACCAGGTTCTGGCCGATGCGCTGCAGGCGAATGTCAGCTGCGTTGAGATTGAGTAGGCGGATGCTGTCGAGGTCGCCGGCAGCACCTCCGCTGTTATCGATCACGTCGTTGCCGTAGCCACTGCCGAAAAGGTAGGTGTCGCTGCCGGCCCCGCCTATGAGCAGGTCGTTGCCGGTGCCACCGTCAAGGGTATCGTTGCCGGCGCTACCGATTAGTTGGTCATCTCCACCCAGGCCGTTGAGGGTGTCGTTCTTGTTGGTGCCGGTCAGGATGTTGGCACCGCCGTCTCCGATAAAAGTCGCCATGGCAGCCCTCTGCAGAACTAGTAGCACACTGACGCTTTGAATCTAGGGAGCGGCCAGATCTCTTCCCTCACTCATTTGAATGAGCTGGAAGGCCGTTTGTCAGATACGCCTTGAGCGGCGTACTAGCCCAGCCCAGATGGGACCAGGGTGCCTTCTGCCCCGTTCAGCTATCAAGTCAGCAATAGCGATGAGGTTGCGAGGTCCATGCGCTTAACGGCGGAGAAGCTCAGTAGCCGGCGAACGATCACTCCAGTGGCTTCCGCCCACAGACTGACCATGTTGCGGTGTCGTGGCCGTCCCGTTTAGCCAGCTGGACACAGCGAGCTCAGCTCACCAGTTCAAATCCCATTAACGGATTTGAACTGAAGAAATGCCCCACTCCACCGCCACAAGGTCTCCCTGAAATCGGCGATTAATTTTGATGCGCCCTTGACGCTCGCAAATAACTTCCTATCTTTGAGCACTGAGAAAGCCAGACAGCATCGGACCTCGGCCCGACCCAGGCTTGATCCCCAAGGCGCTGAAGATCCGATCGCGAAACAGAGGTCGGATCCCCCCGGCTCCACCAAAAACCACGACTAAGCCCCTGATTTTCCTAGTGAATTTCGGGGGCTTTTTCGTTTCGGTCTTGATGAGTCGAAGAATTGCCGAAATGCCTGCCCGGGACGTACCACGTCCCAGACATTCGAAGCAACCTCGCAAGAGGGCCATACCCCGCCCTCTCGGCAGCTATGCCTGCTTACTTCTTCGGCAGTCTGCGGCCGGTCGGCATGTGCAGGTAGGACATCACGCTCTCAGTCAGTTCGGTGGCCAGTTTCACCGCTTCCTTGTTGCGTGCCATGACGCCTGCCACCAGTGCTTCTACCAGAGCGAGCACGGCGATATTGGAGCTGGTCAAAACCGGGTGATCGGCGGGAGCGAACAGGACGTGTTCGGCAATGTTGCTCAGCGGCGAGGCAGGTGAGTCAGTGATTGCCAGCACCTTGGCGCCGCGCTCCATGGCGAAGCGCGCCAGTTGCAGGGTGTCGAGGGAGTAGCGCGGCAGGGAAATGGCCAGCAGCACATCCTGCTGGGTGATGGCCGCCAGCCGATAGGCGGCGTTTTCGTTACCACCCTCCATGCTGATGGCGATTGCGTCAGCACAGAATGGCGTCAGCGTAGCGGCAGCCAGACCGGCCATATAGGCACTGTTGCCAAAGCCTAGGACAAAGATCTTGCGCGCCTTGATCAGGCTGTCGACAAAGGCTTCGAAGGCCGTTTCCGGGTTGTTGGAGCCTGCGTTGCCGAGGTTGACGCTGGCACTGCGTATCTGCTCATGCAGGCCGAATTCGCCACCGGCGCGTTGCTCAAGTTCACTGCGCAGCTTGTCGACCGGAGAAACCATTTGCTGCAACGTCGCGACCAATTCGGTCTTCAGACCGGTATAGCCCCCCAGGTTCATCACCCTGGCCAGGCGATTGACCGCTGAAGGCGAGGTGCCGGTCTCCAGGGCCAGTTCCTCGATGGTCAGGGTCGCGGCCTTCAGCGGATGACGCAGGATGAAGTCGGCGACCTTGCGCAGAGACGGCTGCAAGTCCGGCGCAAGCTCCGTCAATTTGCGCATCACCGGAGCGGCATAGACCGTTGCGTTCTTGGGGTCGGTAGGCATGGGTAATCAGCGCTTCTGAAAGTGTCTGGGAGGCGCAAGCATCCGGCTTGGCCAACCTGCATGAGTCGGGCTGAAGTGTATCCGAAGCCGGCGGGGCAGATGCGCGGCCTTGCCAGATATCTCGCGAGGATCCCCCTCAGGCCGCTACCGCGCGCCGCCCATCCGGCCCGACGCTATTTCAGGCTGCCGGAAAGGAACTGTTTGAGACGGTCGGACTGAGGATTGGCCAGCACTTCCTTCGGGCAACCGCGCTCTTCCACCAGGCCCTTGTGCAGGAACACCAGCTGGTTGGACACCTCACGGGCGAAGCCCATTTCGTGCGTCACCACCACCATGGTGCGGCCTTCCACGGCCAGGTCCTTCATCACCTTCAGCACTTCGCCCACCAGCTCCGGGTCCAGCGCCGAGGTGGGTTCGTCGAACAGCATCACCTCCGGCTCCATGGCCAGGGCACGGGCGATGGCCACGCGCTGCTGCTCACCGCCGGACATGTGCGCCGGGTAGGCATCCTTGCGATGGGCCACGCCCACCTTGGCCAGGTAGTGCTCGGCCTTTTCGATGGCTTCCTTCTTCGGCACGCCGAGCACATGCACGGGCGCTTCGATCACGTTCTCCAGGGCGCTCATGTGCGACCACAGGTTGAAGTGCTGGAACACCATCGCCAGGCGCGAGCGCATGCGCTGCAGCTGCTTGGGATCGGACGCCTTCAGGCCGCCGGACTTGTCGGCCTTCAGCTTGAGTTCCTCATTGTTGAGCTTGATAGAACCGCCATGGGGCTGCTCCAGCATGTTGATGCAGCGCAGGAAGGTACTTTTGCCCGAGCCGCTGGAGCCGATGAGGCTGATGACGTCGCCGGCCCTGGCCGCCAGGGACACGCCCTTGAGCACTTCGTGGCTGCCGTAGCGTTTGTGGAGGTTGTCGATTTCGAGTTTGTACATGGCGGTAGCCTCGTCAATTCAGTCGCTGAGCAGGCGACCGTGGCGAATGGGAATACGGCCGGCGACCTTGGCCAGCCACAGGCCAGGCTGGGCGAAGCGCAGGCGCTCGCGGGCGTAGACGATGCCGTCGGTGCTGGCCAGGACCACGCTGCGACGATCACTGATCGGATCGATCACTTCGAACAAGGGGTCTCCCACCTTGACTCGCGCTCCGAGCGGCTGGAGAAAACTCACGACGCCGGGATGTGGCGCACAGGCGTACTGCGCGCCGGCAAAGGGCGTGGCTTCGCAGCGACTTTCCGGCGCCTCAGGCCAATCACCTTCGATCAGTCCCTGTTCGGCGAGGAAAGCGAGAATGGCCTGGGCACTGGCCTCGGCCTGTTCCCGGCCGGTATCGGCCATGCCACGCAATTCGATGGTGGTGGCCACGCAGGCTGAAGGAATATTCGCTGCCGGGAATCGCTCGGCCAGGCGCAGCCAGGGCGCCGCGCAGGCTTCATCGAAGGCATTGCCGCCACAGCTGTCGGCCAGTAGCGCGACACCGGCATCCAGGTGCGCGGCCAGGCTGCGCAGGACTGGCCAGTGCGGGGGCAGCGCATAGAGCAGCATGATCGACTCGAAATCGCAGTGAAGGTCGAGCACCAGGTCGGCATCGCAAGCCTGCCGCAACAGCAGACGGCGCAGGGCGTCGAGTGGTGAAGTGGCTGCTGGCAATGCATCGATGGCCGTGCGCATCAGGCTGCGAATCAACTTCACGTTGTCGCTCGCGTCGCTGCCAAGACGGCCTTCGAGTTGGGATGCAACCATCTCGGCCAGTTCCGGGAATTCCCGATTGAAGTTCTGCCCACTGGCGAAATCGAAACGGCCCTGATGGGTCGCCTGAATCATCTGCGCCAGGCCGATCGGATTGGCCACCGGGACCAGTTCGATCACGCCGGCCAGGCGACCTTGCTCTTCAAGTTCGCTCAGCAGGCGCTTGAGTTCGACGGCCACGCGCATGCCGGGCAGTTCGTCGGCATGCAGTGACGCCTGGATGTAGGCCTTGCGTGGTCCGCTGCCAAAGCGAAAGAGCGACAGGCTCCGCTCGGTCCCCGGGGCACTCCAGGGCAGGCTGTACTGGATGTGTTGCATGCGGAAGTCCTCAGTGCTTTCTCGGTGCCAGGTACGCCAGCCAGCGGCACTCGGCCAGCTTGAACAGACGCACCAGGATGAAGGTCAGGGCCAGGTAGAAAACACCGGCAGTGATGAAGGCCTCGAACGGCAAATAGAAGCGCGCGTTGACCGTGCGCGCGGCGCCGGTGATGTCGATCAGGGTGACGATGGACGCCAGGCTGGTGGTGTGCAGCATCATGATGACTTCGTTGCTGTACTGCGGCAGCGCACGGCGCAGGGCCGACGGCAGCAGGATGCGGCGATAGAGTCCGGCGCGGGACATGCCCACGGCCTTGGCCGCCTCGATCTCGCCATGGGCCGTTGTCTTCAAGCTGCCGGCGAGGATTTCCGCGGTGTAGGCGCTGGTGTTGATGGCAAAGGCCAGGCAGGCGCAGAAGGTCGCATTGGACAGGTAGGGCCAGAGCGCGCTCTCGCGCACGGATTCGAACTGGGCCAGGCCGTAGTAGATGAGGAACAGCTGCACCAGCATCGGCGTGCCGCGGATCACATAGGTGTAGAGCCACGCCGGAGCGTTCAGCCACGGCGAGCGGGAGACCCGCATCAACCCCAGTGGCATGGCCAGTGCCAGGCCGATTGCCAGTGAGACCAGAAGAATTGAAAGGGTTACCAGGACACCATTGAAGTAAAGCGGCAGGTTGGCCCAGATAAGGTCGTAGTCGAAGTTCATGGGTTCGCACCTGTACTCACAGAAGGGCGGCTCTTGTGCCGACCGAGAAATGCCTTTCCAGGTAGCGCAGCGTCAGCAGGGACAGACTGGTCAGCACCAGGTAAAGCCCCGCCACGGTCAGGAAGAACGTAAAGGGCTCATGGGTCGCATCCGCTGCATTCTTGGCCTTGAACATCATGTCCTGCAGGCCGATCACCGAAATCAGTGCGGTGGATTTGGTCAGCACCAGCCAGTTGTTGGTGAAACCGGGAATCGCCAGGCGGATCATCTGCGGCACCAGGATGCGGAAGAACACCTTGGCCCCGCTCATGCCGTGAGCCAGGCCCGCCTCGCCCTGCCCCTTCGGAATCGCCATGAAGGCGCCACGGAAAGTTTCGGACAGGTACGCCCCGAAGATGAAGCCGAGGGTGCAGACACCGGCGACAAAGGGATTGATGTCGATGTACCCGGGGTGACCGAACAAGGGTGCCACCCGGTTCACCAGGTCCTGGCCGCCATAGAAGATCAGCAGGATCAGCACCAGATCAGGGAGACCACGAACCAGCGTGGCGTAGCTTTCGCCAAGCAGCGCCAGCCACTTCAGCGGAGACAGCCGACACGCCGCCCCGACAAGGCCCAGGACAATCGCCAGGGCCATGGACGTCAGGGCCAGGCCCAGGGTCAGCCAGGCACCATCGAGAATGGTCGGGCCGTAGCCGTGGAGCATGATCAGAGTCCTCATGCGATGCGCTGGACGATGCGCTGGACGATGCGCGGAAAGTCGAGAAAGAGCGCCTCTGTCAAAGAGGCGCCGGCGTCACTCGCCGTAGATGTCGAACGCGAAGTACTTGGCTTGCACCTGCTGGTACTTGCCGTTGGCACGGATGGCATCGATGGCGGCATTGAAGCGCGCGACGTTCGCGCTATCGCCTTTGCGAAAGGCAATCCCGGCCCCTTTGCCGAAGTAGTTGGGGTCGCTGAAGTCCGGACCAACCAGGGCAAACCCCTTGCCCGTCGGCGTTTTGATAAAGCCTTCGTCGATATTGATGATGTCGGCCAGGGTGGCGTCCAGACGCCCGGCGGCAAGATCGAGGAAGGCCTCGTTCTGCGAGGCGTAACGCACCACTTCGATGCCCGCCGATTCAAATCGATCGGTCGCGTAGCGGTCGTAGGTCGAGGCGCGCTGCACACCGACCTTCTTGCCTTTGAGGTCGACCAGCGGATCATTGATCACGGAGCCGGCCTTCATCGCCAGCTTGCCTGGGGTGTGGTAGTACTTTTTGCTGAAATCCACGGATTTCAGGCGGTCTTCGGTAATCGACATCGAAGACAGCACCGCATCGACCTTGCGCACCTTCAACGACGGGATCAGCCCATCGAACTCCTGCTCGACCCATTCACACTTGATCTTCATTTCGGCGCACAGGGCATTGCCGATGTCGTAGTCGAAGCCGCTGATGTTGCCTTCCGTGGTCTTGAAGCCGAAGGGCGGGTAGGCCGCTTCGATACCGATGCGCAGGGTGTCCTCGCCGGCTTGGGCCAGGGTGCTGAAGGCGGCCAGCGCCAGGGTGCCTAGAAGTACGATCTTGTTCATCTTGTTGACTCCTTGAGGGGGCGTTTGGGGATCGAAGCCTGAAAAACGCCCTGAGTAGCGCTTTTCGAGGACAGCGTTGGCTCAAGCGTGGCGTCAGACGGCGCCACATCCTTGCGAACCTTGTGAGTAGGGGGGCCCGACCTGGAAAGGTTGGCCGGGTCGATTGCTTGAGCTGTGCATATGAATGACATGTTTTGTGTCAGCATGCAACACAATGACACTACAAATGTCACATGATCGGTCCGGGAGACCGCATGACGCGCTTCGCACCACCGGCGATGCGCGCGCGGTCCAGATCACTCCGTTGGTTTCCAGGGCACGCTCCGATTCAACAACCGAGGCCGGGTCGCCTCGGCCCAAACACCAGCCCCGGCCTGACTTCGAAGCCCCCACCTCCGAACGGCGAACTTATACATACAAATGGAAATGCCAATTTTCGCCGGCCGATCTACCGTTACCCATTGGTAGTCCCAGACAAGTGGCAAGGCGAGTTATGGCTTGGCAACAATGCCCCGTATGTCATGGCAGCCGCGCCATCAAGAAGGACGGCCGCACTGTCGAGTGCCGCTACTGCCGAGGCCTGGGGCGGGTGTACGACTGTCCGCCGAAGCCGTCTTCCGGTGGGCTGTTGTTCATGACGCTCCTGCAGGTAACGGCGTCCCTCGGGGCTGGCTACCTGGCGGTCACCTACACCAGGCACTGGGAACAGATGCACAGCCTGATCCTCGGTGTCATGGCCGCGGTTGCGGTCTACTGGGTGCTGACGCTGAAGGTGTTCCGCGAGCTGATCCTGCTGGGGTTGGCGCTGGCGATCCTGTATCAGCTGTACCAGGCGTGGCTCATTCACTACTGACCCGCCTCTGACCGGGCACGTCCTGGCTGAGATCGCCCGTTTTCTCACCATCGCAACACTTGCCCCCTCTTCTCCTCCCGAGTAGTCCGAAACTCCCATGCCGCCTGGGAGTATCGGTCGATGCGCGCGCCCCCGGCTGTTCCTCATAGTGATGATCGGTTGCAAAAAAAGGGTCAACGGTCAGGCCTCGATGACCACCACTGCTCAGGAGAAAGCCATGGCTATTACGACGACGGGCAGCCTTACAGTTCTTGATGAGACGGCGGGGTTGCAGAACTTCACCGCTACGCCAAGCGCTTTTGAAGACGCGAACGACACCGAAATTCTGTTGACGGCCCTGCCCTCGCTCTTCTCCAACCGTTTGACAGAACTCCTGGCCGGCACCGCAACGAATGCGGCCTTGAGTGGGTATACCGGTGCCGCGGGCAACACGGGCAGCAATGCGTTCACCATCAGCGCGGCGCCCGGCGCAAGCATTACCGATGTCAGCTTCGTCGACAGTTCTGGTGCAGCACTCAATGGGCTGGACAGCGGACTGGATACGCTCGATGGCACCAGCATCTTTCTCTATACCGATACGAGCAACAACAACATCCTGCTGGGCCGGGCCGGCGGCCCAACCGGCGCGATCGTGTTCGCTGCCTATATCGAAGAAACCGGATCACCGGTCTCGGGCGGCAAGATCTGGACCGTGGAATACCAACCGCTCAAGCACCCGGACACCACCAATCCCGACGATGCCCTCAATCTGGCGAACAAGGTTTTCATTGGTACCAGTGAGGACCTGGTGTTCAGCCTGGCCAATGCACCCTCCGGTCAGAACCTGTTCCTGATGTTCACCACGGCGACCCCCACCGTTGTCGATGGCCGGATCACGGACCCCACCATCATCGCCACCGGCAAGAACCCCGCTGACCAGTCAGCGGGCGCCAACATTACGACTGGCGACACGATCAATACCAGCCAGGCGGGTGGCCCGACCACCTTCGGCACCAACAATCAGATGATCACGGAACAGGAGGGCATCCGCTTTACGTTCGTCACCGGCGCCAGGCAGGACCTGACCATTCCCAACCTGGATCAGAACGAAGCCGATCTCGAATCCAACATCGACTTTACCGCCGTCTTCAATGCGCGGTCGGCCAGCTTCGACGTCGTGCAATTGCAAAGCGGCAAGACTGCCCAGGTAAAAATCAGCGCATTCACCACGGCAGCCGAACCTGGTGTGAACTTCATCAACGGCTATGCGGACGATACGTCGGTTGCAATCACCAATGTTCGAGTCATCAACATCAGCACCGGGCAGGTGATCGAGAACTCGAACGGCTCTGTGAATGATCCGGGCATTGTCATCACCTTCACGGCTGCGGGGGTTGCAACGATCACCGGCGTCAAGGCCGGCTACAGGATCGAATACACCACAACGACGGATCACAACCGCGTGCTCGTCGAGAACGGCGCGGCCCTCGACGCCAAGGGCACTAACCACGCCGATTTCGATATCGGCGGCTTCAAGCTGACCCACGTCTCTACTGCCACCGCCGAAATCGGCTCCAAGCTGGTCTTCGAGGACGACGGGCCGTCAGCGAACGGCACCGCCGTGGCAGGAACCGTCGACGAGGACGGCCTGGCCGGAGGGATCGCCGGCGGCACCGGCGACGTGGCCGGCGTGGCCACCACCGCCAGCGGCAGCGTCACCGGTATCTTCCAGTCCGGCGCCGATGCGCCGCTGAGCTACTCCCTGTCCAGCGACACCAGCGGCTTGCCGGCGCTGACCTCGGGCGGCGTGGCGGTGACCTACAGCGTCGTCGGCAACACGCTCACCGCCTCGGCCGGCGCAGTCGACGTGTTCACCTTCAGCCTGACTGCGGCGGGCGCCTACAGCTTCACACTGCTCAAGGCCCTGGACCATGCCGCCGGTAACGACGAGAACGACATCACCCTCAACCTCGGTTCCCTGCTCCGGGCCACCGACGCCGATGGCGACACGGTGACGGCTGCCCCCGAGAAGCTGGTCATCACCGTCGACGACGACACCCCGACCGCGACCGGCGCCGCCGCAAGCGGCACCGTCGATGAGGACGGCCTGGCCGGAGGGATCGCCGGAGGCATCGGCGACGTGGCCGGCGCGGCCACCACCGCCAGCGGCAGCGTCACCGGTATCTTCCAGTCCGGCGCCGATGCGCCGCTGAGCTATGCCCTGTCCAGCGACACCAGCGGCTTGCCGGCGCTGACCTCGGGCGGCGTGGCGGTGACCTACAGCGTCGTCGGCAACACGCTGACCGCCTCGGCCGGCGCGGTCGACGTGTTCACCTTCAGCCTGACCGCAGCGGGCGGCTACAGCTTCACGCTGCTCAAGGCCCTGGACCATGCCGCCGGTAACGACGAGAACGACATCACCCTCAACCTCGGTTCCCTGCTCCGGGCCACTGACGCCGATGGCGACACGGTGACGGCCGCCCCCGAGAAGCTGGTCATCACCGTTGACGACGACACCCCGACCGCGACTGGCGCCGCCGCAAGCGGCACCGTCGATGAGGACGGCCTGGCCGGAGGGATCGCCGGCGGCACCGGCGACGTGGCCGGCGCGGCCACCACCGCCAGCGGCAGCGTCACCGGTATCTTCCAGTCCGGTGCCGATGCGCCACTGAGCTATGCCCTGTCCAGCGACACCAGCGGCTTGCCGGCGCTGACCTCGGGCGGCGTGGCGGTGACCTACAGCGTCGTCGGCAACACGCTGACCGCCTCGGCTGGCGCAGTCGACGTGTTCACCTTCAGCCTGACTGCGGCGGGGGCCTACAGCTTCACGCTGCTCAAGCCACTGGATCACGCAGCGGGCAATGACGAAAACGACATCACCCTCAACCTCGGTTCCCTGCTACGGGCCACCGACGCCGACGGCGACACGGTGACTGCCGCGCCCGAGAAGCTGGTCATCACCGTCGACGACGACACCCCGACGGCGACCGGCGCCGCCGCAAGCGGCACCGTCGATGAGGACGGCCTGGCCGGAGGGATCGCCGGCGGCACCGGCGACGTGGCCGGCGCGGCCACCACCGCCAGCGGCAGCGTCACTGGCATCTTCCAGTCCGGTGCCGATGCGCCACTAAGCTACTCCCTGTCCAGCAATACCAGCGGCCTTCCACAGACGCTGACTTCGGGCGGCGTGGCGGTGACCTACAGCGTCGTCGGCAACACGCTCACCGCCTCGGCCGGCGCGGTCGCTGTCTTCACCTTCAGCCTGACCGCAGCGGGCGCCTACAGCTTTACGCTGCTCAAGGCCCTGGACCATGCCGCCGGTAACGACGAGAACGACATCACCCTCAACCTCGGTTCCCTGCTCCGGGCCACCGACGCCGATGGCGACACGGTGACAGCCGCGCCCGAGAAGCTGGTCATCACCGTCGACGACGACACCCCGACCGCGACTGGCGCCGCCGCAAGCGGCACCGTCGATGAGGACGGCCTGGCCGGAGGGATCGCCGGAGGCATCGGCGACGTGGCCGGCGCGGCCACCACCGCCAGCGGCAGCGTCACCGGTATCTTCCAGTCCGGCGCCGATGCGCCGCTGAGCTATGCCCTGTCCAGCGACACCAGCGGCTTGCCGGCGCTGACCTCGGGCGGCGTGGCGGTGACCTACAGCGTCGTCGGCAACACGCTGACCGCCTCGGCCGGCGCGGTCGACGTGTTCACCTTCAGCCTGACCGCAGCGGGCGCCTACAGCTTCACGCTGCTCAAGGCCCTGGACCATGCCGCCGGTAACGACGAGAACGACATCACCCTCAACCTCGGTTCCCTGCTCCGGGCCACCGACGCCGATGGCGACACTGTGACGGCTGCCCCCGAGAAGTTGGTCATCACCGTCGACGACGACACCCCGACCGCGACCGGCGCCGCCGCAAGCGGCACCGTCGATGAGGACGGCCTGGCCGGAGGGATCGCCGGCGGCACCGGCGACGTGGCCGGCGCGGCCACCACCGCCAGCGGCAGCGTCACTGGCATCTTCCAGTCCGGCGCCGATGCGCCGCTGAGCTATGCCCTGTCCAGCGACACCAGCGGCTTGCCGGCGCTGACCTCGGGCGGCGTGGCGGTGACCTACAGCGTCGTCGGCAACACGCTCACCGCCTCGGCTGGCGCGGTCGACGTGTTCACCTTCAGCCTGACTGCGGCGGGGGCCTACAGCTTCACGCTGCTCAAGGCCCTGGATCACGCAGCGGGCAATGACGAGAACGACATCACCCTCAACCTCGGTTCCCTGCTGCAGGCCACCGACGCCGATGGCGACACGGTGACGGCTGCCCCCGAGAAGTTGGTCATCACCGTCGACGACGACACCCCGACGGCGACCGGCGCCGCCGCAAGCGGCACCGTCGATGAGGACGGCCTGGCCGGAGGGATCGCCGGCGGCACCGGCGACGTGGCCGGCGCGGCCACCACCGCCAGCGGCAGCGTCACTGGCATCTTCCAGTCCGGTGCCGATGCGCCACTGAGCTACTCCCTGTCCAGCAATACCAGCGGCCTTCCACAGACGCTGACTTCGGGCGGCGTGGCGGTGACCTACAGCGTCGTCGGCAACACGCTGACCGCCTCGGCCGGCGCGGTCGCTGTCTTCACCTTCAGCCTGACCGCTGCGGGCGCCTACGGCTTCACGCTGCTCAAGGCCCTGGACCATGCCGCCGGTAACGACGAAAACGACATCACCCTCAACCTCGGTTCGCTGCTGCAGGCCACTGACGCCGATGGCGACACGGTGACAGCCGCGCCCGAGAAGCTGGTCATCACCGTCGACGACGACACGCCGACGCTCGCATTCGGCAACCTGATCGGGACCGGTACCATCCTTCCCCAGTACGGGAACTGGAGCATGGCGGCCGGAGCCGACGGGCTGGGTGCAGCGGGTCTGGATATCTCGTTGGTCAATGGTCAGTTCACCCTTGTCAGGCCTGACAACACGACCACCACCGGGACCGGCACGCTCAACGAGCAATCGCCCTCACCGGATGCCAATGGCGCGTACCACTTCGCAGGTAGCCTGACCGGCGATTTCGACAACAACGCGACAACGGCCGATACCACCATCGACTACACCTTGACTGCCTTCGCCAATGGCACCTATGCATTGGATCTGGTGCAAGGCTTCAGTTCGACGATCGTCCTCAGCAGTGCCGACGGCTCGCTCGATGCCGGCGGCCCCGACCCTGTCCGCACATTGCTGATTCCCGAGCAGGACCCGCCGACCGTTCCTTCACCATCCGAGGAGATCGTGTTCTTCGGCGTAAATGCGGGCACGACCGCAGCCCAGATATTGAGCGCCATCGTGCAGGGAGCGCCCGACCTCACGGAAGCGCAGATAGAAGGTGGCGGGTTCTCGTTCCTCGGCACGGCGGACATGAACGTCAGCACATCCGGCATCGGCGTCGGCAACAACAACCTGGATGGAAACGGGACGGCCGGCATCAATAGCGGCGACGAGAGTTTCGTCATCAATCCCGAGACCTTGCTGACGGCCATGAAGGTGTTCATCGACAACACGCTGCAGGGTTACAACCCGGCAACCGAAGAGCTGTACTACAGGGTCTTCTTCGAGGACGGCACGAGTTCGGCGCAGACGAAGGTTCTTGCCGCGGACCTGGCCTCCGAGGCAGGGAACCAGAAGTCTTTCCTCGTCCAGTGGGATGGCGCGAAGATGATCGACGCGGTTCAGCTCACGATGGGCCTGGGCGTGATCAAGGTGCCGGTGATCCAGTTCATCAAGCAGGTCGAGAACATGGCCAACGATATCCAGTTGGCCTTCAACGCAACGCTGACGGACAAGGATGGGGACACGGCGACGAGTACGTTCGACGCCAATCTGTTTGCGAACGACCCGAACGACCAGCTCTTCGACTACAGGTTGGATGGAACGAGCGGTGAGCAGGATGCCTTCAACATCGATCTGTCGGCCGCCGAGAACCTGTACCAGGTCAACGGCTTCGATGTGGCGCCGGGTCTGCGGGACAAGCTGGTGCTCATTGGCGATGCGGGCGCGGTTGTCCAATCGATCGACAACACCGGCGCAAACAGCATCGTGACGATCGACGAGTCAGGCGCACAGACAACGACCATCACCGTGGTCGGAGTCGACCTCCTGAACACCGACATCTTCTTCGGCAGCGCGTGACACATCACCTGTGTCAGCGGAAGCGGGGGTGGCATGAACGCCACCCCCGTTTTTTTTGCAGATCCCCGCGCGGCCCATCCACCATCGTCTGAGGACCGCCAAGAGTGAACGACCTGGCCCCCCAAGGGGAGCCAGGTCATTTTCATTGCGGAGGTCGGATCGGAAGGCTCAGTCCATTTCCACCCAGGTGGAATCCGGCGGCTCGCCACCGCTGGCGAGCCCGTGCTTCAGCGCGTACATCAGCAGGTCGACGCGATTGATGAGGTTCAGCTTGTGATAGATGCTGCTGAGATGGTTATGCACCGTGTGCTCGCTGATGCCCAGGCGCGCGGCGATGCACATGTACTTGGCGGACGGGTCGCCCACGATGGCGCGAATCAGCTCCCTTTCGCGCAGGGTCAACTGCGAGTACCGCGCACGTTCCGGGTCTGCATTCACGCGTACCTGTCCGGCCGCGGAATAGTTGGATAGCCCACCGGCCCAGGCCCGGTCCAGCCCGATATCGCGGTGGTGAACCTTGATGATGGCGCGGATGATCGACTCCGTCGGGTCCTCCGCCAGCACGACGCCACGGGCACCGGCGTCTATCGCACGGGCAACGGGAACTGCCTCGTACAGCCCCTTGAGCAGCAGCACCTTCATCTCGTGTCTGCGGGCGAGCAGCGAGATGACGTCCAGCGGATCAAGGGCATCCGGGAAGAAGCTGAAGAAAATGACATTCGGGCGCAGCTGATCGGCACGATCCAGCGCATGGGCATAGGTACTGGCCTGGCCGCACACTTCCATCCGTGGCTTTCTGGCATTGATCAAGTCGTGGAGGCCCATCAGGACGAGGGGACGACAATCGATCAGCATCACGCGTATCGGTTGAGTGCGGGATTGCATTTACATTTTTCGCCCCCCTGACAGGTTGATTCGTCGTGCGGGGTCGCGCGAACGGATTGCCCTTGTTGTATAGGGGGAGGCGGGGCAGATTGCCAGCAGCTCCAGACGTCACGTTGAGTTGCCGGGACAAGCGGCCATCGGCCCTTCTGACCCGACGAACGGGCAATTTTTCGCCGTGAGTTGGCACGCTGGCGCAGCCTCCTGAAGGCGCCTCAACTCATCCATGCGTACCGATCACAACGCGCCTCCCACCGATGCCCCGCTGGGGAAATGAACGAAGCCCCTGAAGACCGAAGAATCTCCAGGGGCTTCGTCTTTCTTGCGGAATGGCGCGTATCAGGCCTCGATGTCAGTGGACAGGGACAGCGCTTTCCAGGCCGCCACTTCGCCTTCCACCAGACAGTGCTTGTCGGCGATTCGCTGCACCGCGTCACTGCCCAGGGCGAGGCGCTGCGGCGGGTTGGTGGCGTTCACCAGCGTCAGGATGGCACCGGCGAACTTGCTCGGATCACCCGGCTGGGCATGGTTGGCGCCCTCGGCGAAGCGGCGCATGGCGCCCACGGTTTCGTCGTAGTCCGCCAGCTCCAGGGCGGTCTTCACCAGGGATTGCTCATCGAGGAAATCGGTGCGGAAGAAGCCTGGCTCCACCACCGTGACCTTCACGCCCAGCGGCGCCAGTTCCTGGTGCAGCGCTTCGCTGATGCCTTCCACGGCGAACTTGGTGGAGCCGTACACACCCCAGCCGTAGTAGGACTGGTAGCCGCCCAGGGAGGAGATGTTGATGACATGGCCGGAACGCTGGCGACGCATGTGCGGCAGCACGGCGCGGGTGACGTTGAGCAGGCCGAAGACGTTGGTCGCATAGATGCGCTCCACTTCCTGCGCGCTGGTTTCCTCCACGGCACCGAGAATGCCGTAGCCGGCGTTGTTGAGCAGCACATCGATGCGGCCGAAGCGCTTGATGCCCTCGGCCACCGCCTCATGGGCCTCGCTTTCGCGGGTCACGTCCAGGCGCACGGCCAGCAGGTTGGGATGGTCGCCCAGGCGGGCAACGACGTCTTCCGGCTTGCGGGCGGTAGCGATTACCGCATCACCGGCCGCCAGGGCCTGTGCTGCGATGAGGGCGCCGAAACCACGGGAAGCTCCAGTGATGAACCAGGTACGCATAGCAACTCTCCTGTGTGGGAGCCCGCACCGCGCGGGCTTTCTGTTCGAGTTGCGCTCACTGTATGGCTGGAAGACTCTTGTGATAATCCCAAGAAAATCGCATGAGCCTGTGACCTGAATTCAGCAATCTTTCAAGGCGGTACTCCGCCCCCTACCCGATCGGCCTCATCCTGCTGGTGCGTGGGGTGGATGACGCTTTTTAGCCACCACCACAGTGCGGGGCTGGACGCCAATGGTGGAAATGAAGGGCGATTTCCACCCTACGGGACCGCTGCGCGGCCCTTGGCAAATCAATTCGCCCCGACAGAATCAGCGGCTCAGCACGAGAATCAGGTACGGAAGACGCCCGGCCCGGATTTCGGGGCCCGCGCGGTATCGCCCAGTTCGGCGGCGGAACGGTTGATGGCGTCCACGGCCTGGCGAGCGTGCTCGAAGGCATCGCGCATGCCACCCAGGCGGCCGGACATGTCGGCCACGGCGTGCTGGATTTCCCCGCTGCCGGCCAGGGCCCGCGAACGCTCCGCCGCATTGCCCATGCGCCGGGCGATCTGGCGGATGGCCAGGTCGATCACGCTGTGGGCATCGGCCAGCACGCTCTGCGTCTGGCCGGCCAGCTTGCGCACCGCGTCGGCGTACTCGCCCAGGTTGCTCAACTGCGCCAGGTACCCGCCGTCCTTGTCCTGGTCTGCAGACTGACATTGCGCAGCAGCATGAAGGGAATTCCGTTCGAGGTATGGGTACAGCCGCGGTTCTCGGCGGCTTCCCTCTTGTGTCGGGAATCCCGGAGAGAACATCAGGGTGGGCGGCCTGCTCCTGGCCGGGAGAAATGGGTGACGTCCATGTCGCTTGATTTCATTCTGCCATCAGATGTTTCGACAACGCCACATCTAAAAGTCGTTCTCGTTCACCCCCGGTGGGAATGCCGGAAGGCTTCCGCGTCATCCAGGGTGGTGTCGAACTGCGGATCGTCGGGGTCACGCTCCAGTTCCAGGTCGATGCAATCGGGGTCGATCAGCCAGCGCGGGAAGTCGTCCTGGACTGTCGCCTCTTGACCGGACACGCCGCTTCTTCTCTCACTACTCATGCTGCACCTCATGAAAAGGCCAGGGCTCATGAATATTGGAGCGGCGCCCGCGTCGCTTCGTTCAGCCTTTCGTCCCACAGTTGCCGGGCGGCTGTTTGCGCGCGTCCCTGGCGCCGACGCCGATCAGCATCCGCGCCTGGGCGTCGCTGATCACGGCGTCGCCATCCACGCAGTGGATCACCGGTGCGTCGAGGGCTTCGTCGGTGCCGACGACCACCTGGTGGATGGGCAACTCAACCAGGTGGCTGTTGAGCAGCAGGCTGCACAGGCCACGGTCCAGGTCGATGCTCACGATCATGACGGCTGCCTCGCATTGATGGATGCATATCCCGGTAGAAGCGCAGGAACGGGCAAAGTTCAGCGGCATTGATTGCGTAGGGAGGACGGCGCCTTTCTCGTCTACCAGATGGAGTCTGGCTGGAACGCGCTGGTGGATGAAAAGAGCGTCATCCACCCTAGGTGCTGGCCTGCCACAACTCTCACCCCCAGCCCCTCTCCCAAAGGTAGGGGGGTGACTCGCGACGGCGAGGGAAAAATCATCCTGACGCCCACACGGGCCTGAAACCGGGCAGATTGGGTGGGGCAGCGACTCCGCCCCTTCAGGAGGCCGAGCGAAATCGTTGCAAAACTCAGCGAAGCGAAGTAACAGCCGAAGGCTGGCCCGAATGGCGTGCGCAGCGAGTCATGGGGACGAGCGGCATGGATGCCGCGAGAGGCGTGTGGGGCCATGGATGGCCCCTCTCGCCGTGCCCCCGGCGCAACGATGGAGGGGGCACCCCGGCGAAGCCGAGGCCGGATGCCGGGGCAGGCGTTCTGGTTCCTTTTTGTGGGCGGCATTCCGACGTTTGCAAAAGGGACTCGCCCGGCAAGGAGAAACCAGAAACATCCGCAGAACTCGGTAAGCAGCTTGGCTCGACGCTTTCCCGCCACACACCCACAAAAGCAAAGACGCCAGCCCTTGGCGGGGCTGGCGCCTGGAACAAGAAATCGGGGCCGGTGTGAGGGCACCGAACCCCGGTGGACGATGCAGCGATGCGAGCAGGATCGCAGCCCGGCCACAAGGATCTCCACCTCCCATACAGGCGAGAGGGAGTGCTAGGGAACTCTGGCGCCGATGGGCACCTTGCCTGGTGGCGGATCAGTGGCGGCGATCCGGCCTCACCAGGCCCAGTTTTTCGATTCGATAGCGCAGCATGTCCCGCGTCAGGCCCAACAGGCGGGCGGACTTGGTGACGTTCCAGTCGGTCTTGTCGAGCATCCTGACGACCATGTCCCGCTCGGCCTCAGGCTCGGCGCCCTGGCCATTGCCGTGGGTGCGGTAGTGGCCGGCAGGCTCGTCCACCAGGGTCGGGCAGATGTGCAGCTGCGCCGCGGTCACCAGTTGCCCCTGGGCCAGCAGCACGGTCTGCTCCAGCATGTTGCGCAATTCGCGCACGTTCCCCGGCCAGCTGTAGCTCTGCAGCAGGTGCTCGGCCTCGGCGCAGAACTGCAGCCCCGGCTTGCCGTAGCGCTTGCCGTGCTGTTTGAGGAAATGCCGGGCCAGCAGCAGGATGTCATCGCCGCGCGCATACAGCCGTGGTACGCGGATGGAGATGATGCGCAGGCGGAAGAACAGATCCCGGCGGAATTTGCCCTGCTGCACCATCTGTTCGAGGTTGCAGTTGGTGGCGCTGATGATGCGCAGGTTGACCTTGCGCTCCTTCACCGAGCCGATGCGGCGAATGGTGCGGTCCTCCAGCAGCTTGAGCAGCTTGGCCTGGAGCACCAGGTCCATCTCGCCCACTTCGTCGAGGAACAGGGTGCCGCCGTCGGCGGCCTCCACCAGGCCCAGGCGGCGATCCTTGGCATCGGTGAAGGCGCCCTTCTCGTGGCCGAAGAGCTCGGCCTCCAGCAGGTGCGCGGGAATCGAGGCGCAGTTGAACTCGACGAAGGGCCCCTTGCCCCGCGCGCCGTCGAAGTGCAGGGCGCGGGCGATCAGTTCCTTGCCGGTGCCGGTCTCGCCTTCGATCAGTACCGCCGGCAGCTCGGCTTCGGCCATGCGGCTCTCGGCATCCAGCAGCCGACGCACCATGGATTTGACTTCCAGCATCGCCGGCGAATCGCCGATCAGCGCCGCCAGCCCGGCGTCCTGCGCCGCGCGGCTGTGGTAGAAGTCCAGCTTGTGTTCCAGGCGCTGTGCCTCCAGGGCCTTTTCCAGCAGCATCTTGAGCTCGGCCAGGGCCACCGGCTTGGTCAGGTAGTGGAAGGCTCCGGCCTTCATCGCCTGCACCGCGTCTTCGATGTTGCCGTAGCCGGTCATCATGATCGGCTTGATCTGCGGCGCGCGGGCGCTCACTTCGCGGATCAGCTCATGGCCACTCATGCCCGGCAGGGAATTGTCGGTGAGCAGCACATCGGGCAGCTGGTCCTGCAACAGCTCCAGCGCCTCTTCGGCCGAATGGCACACCAGGGCCTCGAAGTTCTTGCGCTCGAGGTAGGTCTGGATATTCCCGGCCAGCAGCTCGTCGTCTTCGACAATCAATACGCTGTGTTCCATTACCTGCGCCCCCCGGCGACCTTGAAGTTCAGGCAGATGCGCGTGCCTTCCCGCTCGCGGCTGGTCAGGCTGACCTTGCCGCCGAAGCGCTCCATGATCCGCTTGACCATCACCAGCCCGACACCGAGGCCGCCCTGCTTGGTGGTGTAGTAGGGCTTGAAGGCCATGGTTTCCTGCTTGCGCGTCATGCCCTGGCCGGTATCGGTGATGGCCAGCAGCAGGCGCTTGCCGGAGCTGTCGGGCTTGACCTCGATGCGCAGCAGGCCGCCGTTGGGCATGGCTTCGATGGCGTTGGCGAACAGGCTGTTGAGCACCTGCGCCAGCAGCACCCGGTGGCTGACCACCGCCGGCGCCGCCTCGGCGTGGAACTCCACCCGCACGCCGGAGTGACGGATCTGCTGATCGAAACCGTGCAGTGCCTCGCTGATCACCGCCACCGGCTCCACCACCTCGACGTCGCCGGACAGCGGCCGCGCCGAGATCAGCAGCTCGCGCACCCACTTCGACATGCGGTCCACCTGGCTGATGATGTCGGCGATGTTCTTCTGCACCGGCGGCGCCACCAGTTCCTGGGCGAGCTCGGCGCTGGAGCGGATCGACGCCAGCGGATTGCGCAGGCTGTGGGCCACGGCGGAAGACATCTCGCCGAGGGCGACGAAGGTCTCGTTGGCGATCAGCTGGCTCTGCTGCTGGGCCAGCAGCCCCTGGGCGCGCCGCACGATCCAGAACAGGCCGAAGTAGATCAGCCCGCCACCGATGGCAGTGGCCAGCCAGATCAGCACGAAGCCGCGCTGGATGCGCTGCACCAGGTCGCGGGGTTCCTTGTAGATTTCCACCACCGACGCCACATTGCCCTGCTCGTCCAGCAGCGGGATGTAGTTCTCGATGAACAGGGTGCGCGGGGCGCGGAGGAATTTCTGCTCGCTGCGCCCGCCGGTGACCTCGTCGTAGCTGGTGGCCACCTGCTGCGGCGAAGAGAACGCCAGCTCCAGGTCGTCGTTGCCGCTCATGTCCCTCCCCACCAGCGCCGGGTTGGTGGACCAGACGATCACCCGGTCGGCGCCGTAGATATTGGCCAGCAGGGCATCGGGCAGCATCGCGATGTGATCGAGGAATTCATTGCGCGCCCGCTGCCGCGCTTCCAGCATGCTCTGCGGGTGGTGGCCGTCCTGGCGGGCGTCCAGCAACTCGCCCATGGTCATGCTCGGCGGCAGCGCCACGTGGCGGATTTCAGCCGAAGCGATGGACTGGATGAACTGTGAGCTGAGCATCGCATCGCGCTCGATGCTCTCGGTCACTACGAAGCGCGTGGAGATGATCCCAAGGCCGATGGCCACGCTGGCGATCACCACCAGGCTGACCAGCGAGAACCAGCGCAACAGGTTGAACTGCGGCGGCGGGGAATCGCCGGTCTTGCCGATCGCGTACCTATCCCGGATCACCGACAGAGCGCTCATGGAAACCTTCCTATGCGTTGCGTGATGGGTTCGTCCCGTCGTGCCAACCGGGCGGCCTTGGACGCTTGGAGCGGTGCATAAACCAGACCTGTTTTGCCCAGGCACCTCGAAAGCCCTCTAGCATGCGGATTCCCCGGTTTTCCCCGGGTTTTTCCCCACTCCCCCACCACCCCCAGATTCACCCAGTTCTGGGGGGACTCCCCCACCTCGACGGCAGCGTCGGCGACCTTTTTCGCCACGAGTGGAAGCCCTGAACGGCGCGGCCTGGCGAGGCGATTTCGCAACACTGGCACGCTCGTTGCGGAGGGCCGGGCAGCCAGCCTGTGGCACAGCGAATCCGCAGCAAGGCGCCCACATTGCAAGAGGGAAAGCTCATGCAACGCACACTCTCCAAGGCCACCACCTCGATCCTCCTCATCGTCGCGGCGGACCAGGCGCCCGCAGCCCTGTACGCCGTGGATCCCGGCCCCTACAACCCCGACATCGGTTCCTTCGCCGCCTGGTACCAGGACACCCACGGCCGCACCCTTGACCTCTGTCTGTCGAAGACGGTCAGTTCACGGGTAGCCGGCGCTCCAGGTGCTCCCAGCTACATGTGCTCGCTGTTGCCGGAGCCGGGTGTCTACGACGACACGCAAGCGTTGGTGTTCCCCACCAACTTCCCGCCGGAAGCCTTCTGGTTCACCGCCGACGCCGCCATCGCCGATGCAGCCAGTGGCATCGACCTGTCGTACGGGGCCGCCATCGAAGCGGCCTTTGCCGTTGAAGAACCCGCGGAAGGCGATCAGATCAGCTTCGCGCGCATCCGTATCCGGGTGGATGTCCCCGCCATCGGCACCTACACCGTCACCCACCCCTATGGCGTGGAAGTCTTCGAAGTCACTGCCGCCGAGTTCGGCGCCGACGGTGGCCGCGCCATCAACATGACCCGCGACATCGGCATTGGTGCGCCGAAGACCTATGACGGCGCCCTGGGTGGCGACATCGGCCCGTTCCTGCGCAGCGTCAATGGCCCCTACATCGAGGTGAACCCGGAAACCAGCGCAACCGAACGCTTCATCGGCGACCCGAACATCAACGAGCCGGTCACCGGCAGCCCGTTCAACACCAACTACGTGCGCATCCAGGGCCCCGCTGGCATCGACCTGCGCACCAACCTGTTCGCCATCTCCGGCAAGCTCTCCGACGTGCAGCGCCCGACCCCGGTCATCGTCCAGCGCTCGACCTACTCGCGCGGCACCGGTGAAGCCGGTTCCAGCGCCCAGCAGGACGTCTTCGTGATGGCGCCGCCACCACCCGGTACGGCCCGCTATGACGACGCTGCGGGAGCCGCCGTGGCCATGACCGAGGCCAACGCCACCGGCAACTGGTACGGCCAGTCCACGGGCAATCCTTCGACCCCGGCCAGCGTCACCATCCATGCCGACAACAGCATCGCCATCCCGGAAAACACGCCGACCGCTGTGAGCGCACCGCTGGTGGATCTGGTTCGGATCCAGCGCGCCGAGTACAGCCTGAACTCCGGCCAACTGACCGTGGTGGCCAGCAGCAGCGACGAGACCAATCCGCCCACGCTCACCGCCACGGCCAGCAGCGGCGCGAGCATCGGCTCGCTCACCGGCGACGGCGCGACCAGGACCCTGGTCACCGGCGTCACCCCCACCCCACCGGCAACGGTCACCGTCACCTCGGGCAGCGGCGGCAGTGATACCGAAGAAGTGGTCATTCTTCCCTAAGCGAACCCGGAGCCGAGCGCTCAAGCGCCAGGAGGCAACATGAACAAGTGGCCCTGCCTGCTTCTCACAACCCTGGGTCTCGCCATCGAAGGTACTGACATGGCGGAGGCCGCCCTCGAGGCGGTCCACCCAGGCCCTTACACCGCATCTACCGGTTACTTTCCGCAGTGGTATCAGGACGGCGACGGCCTGAGCCTGGAACTCTGCCAATCCAGGGCGCTCAGCCCCACCGGCGGCTACATGTGCACCCTGCTGCCGGAACCAGGCCAGTTCGATGACCTGCAGCCGATGGTCTTCCCCAACAACTGGCCCGGCGAGCTGTTCTGGTACATGGCCGAGGCCAGCATCCCGGCCAACGCCGCCGGCTACGGACTGGAGGTCTACACCGCCGCCGTCGAAGCCGCCTTCGCCCTGGAAGTGCCCCGTGTCGGTGACCAGCAGAGCTTCGCGCGCATCCGTATCCGCGCCAACATCCCCGTGCCGGGAACCTACGTCGTCACCCACCCTTACGGCAGGGAGACCTTCACCGTGACCCCGGCCCAGGCCGCCGACGACGGAGGCCGTCGCGCCATCAACATGACCCGCGACATCGGCATCGGTGCGCCGGGTATCTTCACCGGTGCGCTCAACGGCGACGTCGGCCCCTTCCTGAAAGGCCCCGGCTATCCCTATCCGGGAACCAACCCGGAAACAGGGGAAGCTGAACAATTCATCGGCGACCCCAACGTTCCCTCGACAGTGACGGGCAGCCCCTTCGACACCAACTACGTCGAGATCAGCGGCCCGGCGGGGACCATCCGCACCGAGTTGTTCTCGGTCTCCGGCAAGGTTTTCGATTCCCGTGCCGCCACCCCGGTGGAAATCGAACGGGCCAGCTACCGGCGCACCAGCCAGGGCACACGCCTGGAAGTGTTCGCCAACGGTCCGGCCAACGCCGAGTTCTGCTACCGGGAAACCCTGGAGCTGGTGACAGGGGGCACCAAGCCAGCCTGCCTCGCAGACATGGACAACGACGGCAGCGGCTACTTCTTCGCGCACAACCCGTCGCCGTCCGTACTGCCGCCGTTCGTGGTGGTCACCGGCACCGACCCGGCCAACGTCACCAAACCGACCTCGGTTTCCCGGGAAGTCACGGACGTGGTGAAGGTCAGCACCGCTCGCTTCAACTGGGCCGATCACTCGCTGACCATCGAAGCCAGTTCCAGCGATGAGACGCAGATTCCCGACCTCGCGGCCCAGGGCTTCGGCCGCATGACCAAGGCGGGTGTCCTGCAGACTCTGCGGGTGACCGACCTGTCCCAGCCGCCAGCCGCAGTCACGGTGAAGTCCGCCGCAGGCGGTGCCGATACCGAGCCGGTGGTCGTGGTCGGCAGTGCGCCGGCGGAAGTGCCCAACCAGCCGCCCGTGGCGGTGAACGACAGTATCAGCACCGGCTTCGGCGTACCGGTGACCATCAATGTGCTGGCCAACGACAGTGATGCCGACGGCGACGTCCCACTCAGCATCACCGGCCTGGACCAGCCCGCCCCCGGCCTCGGCAGCGTGGCCTTGAACGGCAGCACCAGCGTGGTCTACACACCGCCGCCGGTGGTCAACAGCCCGCTGGTCGCGACCTTCACCTACCGCGCAATGGACGTGCGCGGCCAGGCCTCGCTGCCGGCCACCGTCAGCGTCAGCGTCAGCCCGAACCAGCCGCCGGTGGCCATCGCCGACACCGGTACGACCCTCAACGTACCGCTGACCCTGAACGTGCTGGCCAACGACAGCGATCCGGAAGGCAACGTGCCGCTCACCGTGGTCAACCTCACCCAGCCGGCCACGGGCCAGGGCACGGCAAGCACCAACGGCACCAGCGTCACCTACACGCCGCCGGCCACCGTCACCGCTGCCTTCGCCGCCACCTTCACCTACCAGGCCCGGGACGCCTTCGGCGCCCTCTCCGCCCCGGTCACGGTGACCGTGCAGGTGACGCCGCCCCCGGCTGCCGCGGAGAACTTCGCCGTCACCACCAGCGAGTTCACCCTGCGCTCCAACAACCGGGTGACCTGGAGCCTGGACGGGACCAGCTCGGTAACCGTCGGCAACAGCGTGCGGGTCCAGGTGACCACCACCACCGGCCTGGTGGACCTGGGCAGCGTAGCGGTGCCGCTCAGCGGACGCTGGCGGATGGCGGTCACCACCACCAACCTGGTCCCGACCGCCGCCCCGACAGCCACCCTCACCACCTCCACGGGCACGGTGCGCACCGTAGCCCTGACACCCCGCTAGGAGCCTGGCCATGAACACCGCCACCGTGCTGCGCCTCGCCACCCTGTTCGCCCTCGGGCTGGGCAGCGGCGCGCTGCCGGCGGCGGACCTGATGGAGAACTTCGACCTGGCCGGCGGCAACGCCGACCTCGCCAGCCCGCAAGGCGCCCCCCTGGATCAACAGGCCCTGGTGCGCCAACTGGGCGAGGCGAACGTCGCGCTGCTGACGCAGTACGGCCAATCGCTGCTGGGGCAGATCATCCAGAACGGCAGCGACCAGGAGGCCTACATCCTCCAGGAGGGCGTGCAGAACCTGGCGTCCATCTCCCAGCAGGGCACAGGGAACCAGGCCTACATCTCCCAGAGCGGCGCCAACAACCGGGCCGGAATCGACCAGGTCGGCGCCAACAACAGCGCAACCATCGTGCAGTCCGGGGAAGGACTGAACGGCAGCATCACCCAGTACGGAAACGGCCTGAGCGTGCAGGTGATCCAGCACTGACGGCGCACTCACGACCCGAATGACTCGCAGGGAGCCATCCCCAGGAGGCAATACCATGTTCCAGTACAAACCGCTTGCCGCTGCAATCCTGGCCCTGGTCAGTATCCAGGCCTTGGCTGACGACAGCCTCTCGAACCAGACCCAGAACGGCTTCGAGAACGTCGCCGAAGTCCAGCAGGACGCCGCCCCGAGCGCTGCAACCCAGGACCAGACCGGGGAGGGCAACAACGCATACGCCGACCAGTCGAACGGCAGCGGTACCCTGACCCAGGCCCAGAACGGCCTGTTCAACGCTTCCACCGGCGTGCAGAGCACCGAGGCCGGAAGCCACATCACCCATACCCAGGCGGGCGAGTGGAACGGTGCCCATAGCGAGCAGTGGTTCAACAACAACAGCCACGCCACGGTGACCCAGGACGGCGACTACAACTCCGCCTTCAGCTTCCAGGACAGCCAGATCGCCAGCCATGTCGAGATCAACCAGGGCGACTCGGAGAACATCGCCAACGCCGAACAGATCGCCGGCACGGACAACCGGACCACGATCGACCAGAGCGGCATCGCCAACGAGTCAGGTACCTGGCAGATCGACCAGACCGGCAGCCGCATCGGCATCCAGCAGGGCGGCGAGCTGAACACTGCCTATGTCGACCAGAGCCAGGGCAACAGCAACCAGGTGGACGTGTTCCAGACCGGCGAAAGCGGCTACCTCGAGGTCTGGCAGACCGAGCAGGAAAACAGCCAGGTCAGCATCGACCAGGGCGGCGGCGCGCTCAACGAACTGGTGGTCGACCAGAGCTTCGGCTCCGGGAACCTGGCCGCAATGATCCAGAGCGGCGACACCAACGCCGCCTGGGCCGACCAGTACGAGTCCATCGATTCCACCACCACCGTCACCCAGGGCGGCAGCGGCAACCTCGCCCTGACCTACCAGGAAGGCGACCGCCTGGGCCTGACCGTCAGCCAGACCGGCAACGACAACAACGTCTACGCCAGCAACTGGCAGGGCGCCCAGGAAGGCGGCCAGTTCGGCGCTGACCAGGCCGTGGTGCTGAGCCAGGACGGCAATCGCAACACCGCCAACTTCACCCAGGAAGGCAACTTCAACGAGCTGTACTTCGACCAGGTGGGCGACGACAACACCCTGGCGGTCAGCCAGCGCGACAGCAACAACCTGGCCGAGGGCTCCAGCGACGGCACCGGCAACAGCGTCGAGGTCGACCAGTCCGGCAGCGAAAACCTCAGCCAGACCTTCCAGAGCGCCGGCGGCGGCAACCTGGCCAGCATCACCCAGACCGACATGAACAACCTCTCCGTCGTCAGCCAGGCGGGCTGGGACAACCAGGCCACCGTCACCCAGAGCAACTTCAACATGACCGCCAACGTCGACCAGACCGGCACCGGCAACACCGCCATCGTCGTCCAGCAGTAACGCCCCTCCGCCGCCGCCCTTCATGGGCGGCGGCCTTTTTTTCCCCATGCTCCTCGCCGCCCTGCTGGCCAGCGCCAGCCTCCAGTTGCAGCCCCAGGCGCCCGGCCAGGCCAGCGTGAGTCTGTGCTTCGAACCGGCAAGCTCCGCCATCCGCTATGAACTTCTGGTCACCACGCAGGGCCCCGCAGGCAGCAGCCAGTCGCGCCAGAAAGGCGCAGCCGAGCGCAACTGCCCGGTGCGCAACACCCTCAGGCTGGCGCCGGGTACGCGGCTGGAAGCGCGGCTGAGATGGTGGGTGGAGGGGGTGGAGCAGGTGGCTGTGGTGAGGGCGATTGGTTTGTGAATCGTCTTGCGATGGGGCCGCACCTTGTGGGGGCGAATTCATTCGCCACGCAGAACGCAGTTCTGCCTCCCTGGCACCTCGGCCCGGCTGGGCACAACGCCCTGCGGGAGCGAATTCATTCGCGAAGCAGGGCGCAGCCCTGCCCTACTCGATCGACGCCTGCGCGCCCAGGTATTTCTTCAGCGAGGTCTGTTCCAGCGGCTGGTCGCCGGCGGCCTGCCACAGGTGGCGTTCCACGCCCTGGGCGATCAGGTGGGCCACGGCGGATTCGATGGCCGAGAGCACGCAGAGCTGCGCCGGCTCGTTGGTGGTGTAGCCGGCTTCGGCCTCCAGCAGTTCCTTGAACTCGATGAACTTGAACACGCTGGCGCTCTGCCCCACCGAGTAGATGGTCTTGGAGGTCATCACGTTGGCCAGGACCATGCCGCTGCGCACATCCACCGCGCGCAGGTTCACCGAGACCTGGTCCACGCGGTACTCGTGGGAGGCGCCGATGCCCAGGTAGCGGGCACCTTCGCCGCCGCTGCGGACGTTGGTGTCGTAGGCGATGATGCCGCCTTCCAGCAGCAGGTTGGCCGCCTGCAGTGGCGGCAGCTGGCTCTGGATGTTCGCCGGGGTGTTGGGCTTGTTCTGCGAGGCGCGGATGATCTTGCGTTCGGTCAGCACGTTCTGCAGGCCTTCGCGCTCCAGCACCATGAACCAGCCGCTGGCCTGCAGCGCGTCCACCAGCATGCTGGCGGCGCCCTGGGTAACGCTGGTGGAGAAGGAACTGGCCGGGGTCGGCTTGTACTGGCCGGTCTGGTCGCGGAACCCGTAAACCGCCGCCACCAGGCGCCCCTTGGGCCGGGGCAGGTTGAGCAGGTCGTAGTAGGTCGAGGCTCGCGGGGTCAGGGTCGGGATCTGGTCCTTGGTATCCGCCGGCATCGGCTGGCGCAGACCGCAGCCTTGCAGGGTGGCGAGCAGCAGGACCAGCATCAGCACTCTGTTCATGGTCGTGGCTTCCTGTCGATGCCTGGATTAGGGGAGCAGGCCGTTGACGACGACTTCCGAGACTTCGCCGGTGGCGCGATCGGTGATCTGGATGGTCAGTTCACCACCGTCGTCGATCATGTTGATGATGAAGGAGTCGGTGGTGAGGCTGCCGGTGTTGCCGTCCTCGATATTGGTCAGCAACTGCGACAGCAGGCGCGACTCCAGCGAGCTGGTGAAGCGCTGGAGGGCGGACTGCCGGCTGGCGGCGGACGAGCTGGAATCCGGGTCGTCGTGATCGTTCTGCGCCTGGGCGTTGTTCAGCAGCCAGGTGCCGTTCAGCGGGTTGCCGCCGAAGGCGGGGTTGACCGGGGTGTACACCAGTTCGGTGGCCTGGACCGATCCGACCAGGCCGAACCCGAGCAGCCACAGGGCAAGTCTGTTCTTGTTCATAGCTCGTCCCTCTCCATGTCGTGCGTGTCTTGCAGGAGGCGCTGCAGCTTCTGCTGGGCGATGGCCTCCAGCACCAGGTCGGCCGCCGCGTAGGCGGTGGGTTTGAGTTCCGCGGTGTTCGGCGGGAGAAACTGGCGGTAGAGCACGCGCTGCTCGTACTCCACCCAGATCAGGCTGCCCCAGCGGGCATCGGGGCGTTCGCGCACCACCAGGTTGAAATCCAGCTTGCTGGTGTCGCGCAGGCGCTCGCTGAAGGAGCGGTAGAAGTCGTGGCCGATGTGGGAAATCGTGTAGTCGATGACGAAGCCCATGATCTCGTCGTCTTCGGCGCGTGCCGTACCCAGCGCGCAGCACAGCACGAGCGCGGCCAGCCAGGGTGCGCGGCTCATGGCGTCCCCCCTTTCGGCGTGCCTTCCATGAAGGCCTTCTCGGCGACGAAGCGCCACTCGGCATAGCTGCCCATGCCCTCGAACTCCACCCACTGCGCGGGGAAGTGCGCCTGCTTCAGCGGCCTCTGGTGGGACTGGCTGTAGACGCCGGCGATGCGCCCGTCGAAGGAGTGGATCAGGCCCCAGTCGAGGCTGCCTGTCACGGGGTCGGGATAGAGCCGGCGCAGGTGGCGCATGGCCTGGGGAAAGCGGTTGTCTTCCAGCAGATCCTCCAGGGCGGCGGGGTACTGGGACACGCCGTTCGACGCCCGGTAGTAGCTGCGCAGGGCCTGCGCATACTGGCTGCCGACCCAGAGCAGGTCGCGCTCGCGGGCACGCTGGCTGGCGGTGGACCAGAGCTGCCCCGCACCGGCCAGCGCCATCCCCATCAGCATGACGAGCAAGAGCACGCCGAGGTAGGTGAAACCCTGCTCACCAGTCCGCATAGAGGCTCCCGTCCCGCGCGCGCCCGGGGGCGCCGCTCTTGACGTCGTAGACGCTGCCCGGCGCGCCGTCCGGTGGCGGCAGTGCCACCCACAGGTCAGTGCGCTCGGTCATCGGGTCCAGCGGCAGGGCACGCAGGTAGCGCTGGGCAACCAGCTCCTCGATCGAATCCGGATAGCGCCCGGTGTCGCCGTAGAACTGGTCCAGGGCCTCGCGCATGACGGAAAGGCTCTGGCGCAGGGTGGTCTCCCTGGAGTTCTCCAGGCTGGAGAAATAGCGCGGCACGGCGATGGTCATCAGCGTGGCGATGATGGCCATGACCACCAGCAGTTCGATGAGGGTGAAACCCTTCTGCCGAACCATCTTCACCACTCCCGATACGCTGTGCCGTTGAGGCCGTCGCCCTTGGCCAGGGAATAGACGTCGAACACGTCCACGCCGGGGCGCGGGTCGTCCGCCGGGCTGGTATAGGCACGCAGGCCCCAGCTTTGCGCCGGCTCCTGGCGTGCATCGGCGAAGGGGTCGCGGGGGATGCGGCGCAGGAAGTAGATGCGCTCGCCCTTGATGCTGCGCAGGTCGCGCACGCCATCCACCAGCACCTGCAGCGACGGCGGGTAGCCGGAGCTGGCGGCGGACTTCTCGATATGCCCGGCGTCGGCTGCCAGCTTGTAGGCGTCGATGGCGTCGCGGATTTCGTAGAGGGCGACCTTGAGTTCCTGCTCCTTGCCCCGGCGGATCACCGTCTCGGCCAGCGGCGCGGCCATGCTGGCGAGCAGGCCGAGGATGGCCATGGCAATCACCAGTTCGATCAGCGAGAAAGCGGCCTGGCGTTGCATGGTTCAGGGCCTCCCGCTGGCGGGGGTGGGCGTGACCACCACGGCCGCTGCGTCGGGCAGTTCCACGCCGAGGGCCTCCACCGGGCCACGCACGGTCGGCACGCGCATGCTGCTCTCGGTGCCGGACGGGAACTCCATGTCGTAGGGGCTCTGGTACGGCAGGTTGCGCACGATGCGTGGGGTGATCGACAGCACCAGCTCCGACTTGGCGACCTGGTCGTTGTTGCTGCCGAACAGCCGGCCCACGCCGGGGATGTCGCCGAGGCCGGGAATCTTGTTGCCGCTGTTGGCCTGGTCGTTGCGCACCAGGCCGGCCAGCACCTGGGTCTCGCCGTCACGCAGGCGCAGGGTGGTCTGGGCGTTTCGGGTATCCACCTGGACCGGGATGGTGCCCTGCTGGGTCGGCGGCAGCGAGGTGGCGTTGCTCACCTCCAGGGCGATCTTGATGGCCACCTCGTTGTTCAGGTGCACCGTGGGCTGCACCTCCAGCTTCAGGCCGACGTCGAGGTAGGTGATGCTCTCGGTGATCACCGGCCCCTGGGTGGACGGCACGGCGGTGGCGCTGACGATGGGCACCCGCTGGCCGATGTGGATGCGCGCCTGTTCGCGGTTGCTGACCCGCAGCACCGGGCTGGCCAGGGTGTTCACGTCGTTGTCCTGGGCGTTGATCTTCAGTTGCGGCGACGGCGAGATGCTGATGCGGCCCGAATCGATGCCCTTGAGCTGGTCGAGGATGGTCACCGGCGAGCCATCATCGTTGATCACGCCGAAGGTGTTGGGCCATTGCAGGCCGAGGTCGACGATGCGCTTGCGCGACACCTCCATCACTTCCACTTCCAGCACCACCTCGGGGTTGGACTGGTCCTGGGCCTGGAACAGCTTCTCGGCCATGCGCACCGCGTCGGGCGTGTCGCGCATGGTCAGGGTGTTGAGGCGTTCGTCGATGAACACGTCGCGGGTTTTCAGCAGCGTCTTGACCAGGTTCATCGCCGTCGCCGCATCGGTGTTGGTGAGGTAGAAGGTACGCATCACCAGGTCCTGGTAATCCTTCAGCTTCTGCGGCGAGTCCGGGTAGACGACGATGGTGTTGTCGTTCACCACCCGCTGGTGCAGCTGGTTCTGCTGCAGCAGCAGTTCCACCGCATCCTCGATGGGCACCTCGCGGACGAAGATGGTGGCCTTGAGGTCCGGACGCACATCCTTGTCGAAGATGAAGTTCAGCCCCGAGGTCTGCGCCAGCACTTCGAAGATCACCTTCAGGTTGGCATCGCGGAATTCCAGGGTGACCGGACGATCCAGGCGCGAACGCAGCTGCGGATAGGGCGCGACGGAGCGTGCCTGGACCACCTCGATGCTGCGCTGCAGCTCGCGGGCGCCCTCGTGTTCCGGGTCCAGGGCGAGGATGCCGCGCACCTGGCGCCCGGCCCCCACCACATCGCCCCGGCGCAGGTCGGTCTGGCCCTGGCGCAGCATGTCCTGGATGTTGCGCTGCTGCTCGATCACGTGCAGGCCGTCGAGCGCCCGCTGGTTGTGCTTCTCGATGCGCAGCACCCGTTCGTAGTTCAGCCGCGCGGTGGCGAAATCGCGCTGGGTGCGGGCCAGGTCGCCATCGCTCAGCAGCGCCTTCACTGCGCGGGCGCGCTGGGTGGTCACGGCCATCTGCGCGCCGACGTCGTTGGGCGACTCGCGGGCTTCCTGCTCCAGCCGGGCCAGGCCCTCTTCGAACTGGCCGGCGTCGATCAGGTCCAGCCCTTCGCGCTGGGCCAGGTTGGTGGTGCAGCCGCAGAGCAGCACCAGGGCCAGGTGATACGCCAGGCGTTTCATAGCGCACTCCCCACGTCCAGGGACTGGGCAACGTCCAGCGGCAGATAGACCAGGGTCATGCGCTCGGCGTCGATGCGCTGGACCTTGTAGGTCTTGTCGATCAGGTCGCCTTCGCGCACCACCAGCACCTGCTCGCCGCGCAGCAGGAAGACCTGCAGGTGCTGGCGATCATCCAGCTTGCCGATGAACTTGAACGGCAGCGGCGGCGCCGTGGGCTTCGGCGGCGGGGGTGGCGGCGCGGAGGCCATCGCCGTGGGCGGCGGAGGTGCCACGTACCAGCTCTGCACGGCGAACAGGTCGGCCGCCGGTACCAGGACTTCCGCCACCGCCGGCGCGACCGCAGCGGAGACCGGCGCGGCGGCCTCGGGCAAGGCCGCCAGCCGTTGCGGGCGCGGCATGGCCATGGGTTCGGCCTGCTCGCCGAAGAACTCAGGAAGCGCCGCCAGCACGGCGGCCGAGCCGAGGAAAGCCAACCAGAACAGACGGCGTGCCATGGTCACCTCGCCAGATACAGGGTCATGCGGATACGCCCTTCGAGTGCCGAATCGGCGATCTGCTTGCGTTGCAGTTCCACCTCTTCCAGGGCCAGGGCCGGCAATTGCGTCTGCAGGCCATGGAGGAAGCGGCGCAGTTGCGGATAGCTGCCGCGCACCGGCAGCAGTACCTGGTAGCGCGCCAAGCGGGTCTTGGGGTCGAGCCCGAGGGCGTATTCGCCACGGGCCAGGGAAATGCCCTCCTCGCCGGCCAGCGCGTAGATGCGGTCGATGGCGCCGGTGGCGTCCAGTTGTGCCGGCAGGTTGCGGCGGAAATCCTCCAGCTGCGCCGACGACGCGCCGCTGGCTGGCCGGCTGGCAGCCGGAGTGGCAGCCGCCGCGAGTTGTCCGCGATCCGCCACCAGCTGGCGCTCCAGGCTGGCCAGGGCCTGGCGCGCCGGCAGCAGACCCAGCACGGCGTAGCCCAGGGCTGCGAGCAGCAGCGCGCCACCGACCAGGCCCGGCCAGCCGAGACGGAGGGTCTGCTCGATGAGGATCAGCCTAGGGACGCGCATCCTTCACCCCCCAGCTCGCCAGCAGGTTGAATCGGATGGGCCGCTCGGCCTGCTCGGCGACCATTTCATGGTTGAGCAGCGAGACGTCGCTCAGGGCGTCGCTGGCTTCCAGTTCACGGTGGAAGGCCAGCATGGCCGGCAGGTCGCGTGCTTCGGCGGCGATGCGCAACTGGCCCTTGCGGGCATCCGGGGCCAGGGACAGCAGGGCGATGTCCTTGCGCGGCTGGGCTTCGAGCATGGCGAACAGGCCGTCCCAGGGCAGGTTCATCTGTGCGGTGATGCGGCGCATCTCCGCCACGCCGGCAGCACGGGCCTTCTCCTCGCTGGCGGACATGGGCGCCTGGCGCAGGCCGCGCTTTTGCAGTTGCTGCTCGACGCGCTCCAGTTCGGCGCTGCGGGCTTCGTGCTCGTCGCAGGTGTGCAGGTGAAGGCCGAGCATGAAGGCCGCCATCAGCATCCCGCCGCCCAGGAGAATCCAGCCGGGGACGGTGGAGAGGGTCTTGCGCTGGAAGTCGAGATCGATCGGGCGCATGTCAGTCCACCGTCATGGCCATGGCGAAGAGTGGGTCGCTGTCGGCAGCGGCCGGCAGTCCAAGTTCCAGGCGGGCGATACCGTCGGGGATCGATCCGGCACGGCCGGGGGCGTGCAGGAAGCAATTGACCGGCCGGTCCTGCTCCAGGCTGTGGCGCTCGCCTTCGCGGGCGATCAGGTCATTCAGCGCGGCGTCACTGTCATCCAGGGCCACCGAGCGCACCGCCGCCCAGCGGCCGCCACGGGCCAGCAGCAGGCTGCCGCGGTCGGGCTCGGCCACCAGGAAGAGAAAGTCGTCCAGCGCCAGGGCGGCGCGGTGGCGGTTGAACGCCGCCATCAGGTAAGGCTGCACCGAAGCGAGCCGCAGGCCGCTGGCCTTGGCCAGGCTGCGCAACCGCGCCAGCAGCTCCTCCGGCATGGCGGCGGCCAGGCGCGGATGGCCAGCGGCTTCGGGCGACAATTTCAGGCTCCAGCTGTCGCCGAGGGCGCCGTAGATGTCCTCGAAGCACAGGCGCGCGTATCCGGCGAGTTCCTCGGGGCTGTTGATGGCCTCGCTCCAGGGCACCAGGCAGAAGCGCGTGTAGTGGCTGGACAGCACCACCCGCAGCGCCGCGCGGCCAGGTTCGCGTCCTGCCAGCAGGGATTCCAGCGCTGCCACGGCGCCCGGCCAGGCCAGGCCGCCGATGGAGTCAAAGCCGGCGTGGCCGAGCCGGCGCTGGTCGCGGCTGCGGTACAGGCCCACGCTGTGGGGGCCGAGCACGGCGGTGTAAGCCTCAGGCCACAAAGGTGACACGGTTGATCTCCTCCAGCGTGGTGCGGCCTTCGCGGACCAGGCCCAGGGCCGAGGTGCGCAGCAGGCGTAGTCCGCGCTTCACCGCCAGGTCCCGGATGCGGCTGATGGGCTGGCGCTCGATGATGAGTTGCCGCAGGTCGTCGTCCAGGCGCAGCAGCTCGGCAATGGCAGTGCGCCCGCGATAGCCGGTGCCCCGGCAGCGGCCACAGCCGGGGCAGCTGACGAAGCGGTACTGATGAGCGCTGGCCGGGTCGATGCCGGAGAGCAGCAGCTCTTCCTCGCCCGGCTGCACCGCCTCGGCGCAGCTCGGGCAGGCCAGGCGGATCAGGCGCTGGGCCAGCACGGCATTGAGGGCGGAGACGAAGCTGTAGGGGTCCACCTGCATCTGGGCGAAACGGCCGATCACGTCGAAGACGTTGTTGGCGTGGATGGTGGTGAACACCAGGTGGCCGGTGAGCGCCGACTGCACGGCGATCTGCGCGGTGTCGGGGTCGCGGATCTCGCCGACCATGATCTTGTCCGGGTCGTGGCGCAGGATGGAGCGCAGGCCACGGGCGAAGGTCAGGCCCTTCTTCTCGTTCACCGGGATCTGCAGCACGCCGGGGAGCTGGTACTCCACCGGGTCTTCGATGGTGATGATCTTGTCCACGCCGTGGTTGATCTCGGTGATCATCGCGTAGAGCGTGGTGGTCTTGCCGCTGCCGGTGGGGCCGGTGACCAGCACCATGCCGTAGGGCTCGGCGGCCAGCCGGCGCAGGCTGCGCAGGGTGCCGTCCTCGAAGCCCAGGGACTCCAGGCGCACGCCGTGGACCTGGTCGGCCAGGTCCTGCTTGTCGAGCACCCGCAGCACCGCGTCCTCGCCGAAGATGCTCGGCATGATGGAGACGCGGAAGTCGATCTGCCGGCCATTGATGCCGATCTTGAAGCGGCCGTCCTGGGGCACGCGCTTCTCGCCGATATCCAGCTCGGCCATCACCTTTACCCGCGAGATCACCTGCTCGGCCAGCTCCACGCCGGGCACCCGGCTGGAACCGCCGAGCACGCCGTCGATGCGGTACTTGATGGACAGGCCGTTGCCCGTCATGCCCAGGTGGATATCGCTGGCATGCAGCTTGAGGGCGTCGTAGAGGGTGGAGTTGACCAGCTTGACCACCACGCTGGCGTCTTCGCTGATGCGCGCCAGGGAGAGGCTTTCCAGGGCCTCGCTTTCCTGCACCGAACCGGCTTCGGCCTGCACGGATTCGACGGCGTGGAAGCCCTCTTCATGGCGTTCCAGGAAGGCCGCCAGCTCGCGCGGGTGGACCAGATGGAGCGGCGCGCCCTGGCGCTGCTCCTCGATCCAGGCCAGGCGAGCCTCGTCGAAGGGATCGGCGAATACGCCGAGGGTCTGCCCGTCCAGCTCCAGCAGGACGAACTCGCGCTTCAAGGCCAGCGCCAGGGAAATCCGCTCGAAACCGGGAGCGCCCCGGCTGAGGTCCTCGAAGGCCAGCACCGGGTAATGCAGGGTGCTGCCCAGGCGCCGGGCGAACAGGTCGGGCGGCAGGTCGGCCAACTCGTCCAGGGCATCCACCAGGCGATGGCCCAGCTCGGCCGAACGTTTGCGCGCAGCGCGCATCAGTTCGGTATCGAAGCGCTCCGCTACAGGCTGCGCGAGGAGTTGGCTGTCCATGGTCTTGCCTCCAGGTGCCGTGGCGCTCCGGCTTGCCG
Source organism: Pseudomonas lalkuanensis (assembly GCF_008807375.1). Taxonomy (NCBI): domain Bacteria; kingdom Pseudomonadati; phylum Pseudomonadota; class Gammaproteobacteria; order Pseudomonadales; family Pseudomonadaceae; genus Metapseudomonas; species Metapseudomonas lalkuanensis. The sequence goes on from NZ_CP043311.1 coordinate 5,265,022, forward strand.
GAATCCGCCCTCGCCTGGACATACGCACGCATCGTGCCAGCCGTTTCTCGCCTTCGAAGGGTCTCTAAGTCGCTGATTTCAAACGGGGGTGGATTACCTGCCAGCGGGGTTTTCCCCAAAACCGGGGGAATGGTCGAAGCGGGCCAGCGGCTGTCCCCAGAAGTGGGGGATGGCTTTCGGGACGTTGCTATTCCTGTGGGAGCGATTTCAATCGCGATTGCGGTATGGGGCCGCTGCGCGGCCCTTGGTGAACGAATTCGCCCCTACAGGGCAATCAACACGTCCACCCTCCCCTTCGCGCGCAGATTTTCCAGCGCCTCTTCGCGCCCCTGGGCCATGCGCTGGGCGGTGAGGTACTGGCGCACCAGGGCCTTGGCGCGGATGGCATCCATAGTCGGGTCGAGTTGGGGCTTCAGGCTTTCGTAGGCCGCGTTCACCTCGCTCTCGCCGGGCGGGGCCACTTCGGCGAGTTCGTCCAGCACACGGCGGGCGGCCAGTTCGTGGCGCAGGTAGTCGCGGTAGCCGGCCTCGTCGAAACCGGCATCGGCCAGGGCACGGTCGAAGCCCTGGGTATCGGCGAAGGCAGCCTTCATCCCGGCCAGGCTGGCGCTGATCTCCGCATCCGACACGGTCACCCCGAGTCGCCCGGCTTCCTGCCACAGCAGCTCCTTGTCGATCAGCTGCTGCAACGCCTCGCGCTTGAGACGCTTGTAGACCACCGGGCTGCGGATGGCGCCCACCTGGCGGCCCTGGATCTTCAGGTAGTCGGCAAAATGCCGCTCCAGCCGGAAGTTGCTGATGTCGGTGCCGTTGACCCGCGCGGCGATGCCGGTTTCCCCGGCCAGCACCAGGGGCGTGAGCAGGCCGATGACCAGACCGAGCCATGGATTCCCGTTCATGCGCTGCCCTCCCCTAGAATCGCTTGTCCACCTTGATGAACCGGCCCAGGGGCCGAAAGCTCCGGTCGTGCAGGTCCACTGTGACGATGTAGGCGCCGGCCAGGCCCGTGCGCTGCCCCGGACCGAAACTCAGCGCCGGGGTCAGGCCGGTGCGGAAGCCGTGCAGGCCTTCCAGCGAGCTGACCAGCTTGTCGCGGCTGACCTCGCGTCCCGCCCGCTTGAGCCCCTCGCTGAGCAGTACCGTGGCGCAATAGGCACCGACCTGCAGCACCGCGTGCTGGCTGCCGAGCCCCTGGCTGCGCCGGATCGCCAGCAGGGCCGCCTCGCCCCCCGGGGTCCAGTCGGCGGGCATGAAGGGATAGGCGAGGAACAGCCGCCGGGAGAAGCTCGACGGAATGCGCAGCGCACTGCTGGCCACCTGGGACGAGGCGGCGAACAGGTAGGGCGACAGGTTCGCCGCCTGGAGCTGGTCGGCGAGCCGGGCGAAGGCTTCCGACTGGCCGAGGAAGAACACGCCCTGGGCACCCTTGGCGGCATGCCGCAGGACACTGTCGGTGTCGTTGGCGTCGTAGCCCAGCAGGCGTACCCGCGACCAGCCCTGGTCCATCAGGCGCAGCGCCAGGTCTTCGGCCAGCACCTGCTGGCGAACATCGCCGGGATAGGCCACCAGGGCTTCCGCCTGCTTCAGCCCCAGGTCGCTGCTGGCATAGCCGGCCAGGGCGAAGAGTTGCTCGCGCAGGCCCGGCAGGGCGTTGAATACCAGGGGGTTGGCGCTGGCTTCGTCGAACCGCGCCACGGGGCCCACCAGCGGTACTCCCGCCGTGCCGATCCGCTCGGAGAGTTCACCATCCAGCACCGGCACCATGGGCGCCAGCAAGGCGAAAACCCGGTCCTCGTCCAGCAACTGATCGAGCGCCCGCTCCGTCGCCTGCGGACTCGTGCCGGGGTCGCGCACCACCAGCTTCAGCTGCCGGCCGTGGATGCCACCGGCATCGTTCACCTGGGCCAGGGCGCCACGTAGCACCGCCGCCACCGTATGGCCTGGTTCCGCCAGCGGTCCACGGGTCGGCAGCAGGGTGCCGAGGCGCAGTTCGCCCTCCTCCACGCCGGGGTCGCGATCGTCTTCCAGCCGCTTGAGGTAGGCCGAGAGACTGGCCATGTCCCGCAGGGACATGACGAAGCGCGGCATGGCCGGATCGAGACGGTTACCGGCGGGGTCGACGCCTTCGCTCACGGCGCGGGCCAATGCGCCGTCATCGTAGGGACCGTGGCTGCGGCCATTGGCCTGCGTCTGGCCATAGGGCAAGGAGAGCCGCCGCCAGGTGATGTCCGGCGGACGCACACCACCCTCCGGCCGCCCTCGGCCATCGGCGCCGTGGCAGTTGGCGCAAGGCATCAGTGCCGCTGGAACCAGGGTGTCGGCGGCACCGACCCGCGCGCTGATCTCGCCATTGGCCGAGCCCACGCCTTCCAGGTAGATGCGCCGGCCAGCCGCCTCTTCGGGGCTCAGTTCCAGCGCCAGGGCTCCGCTCGCCTGGGCGAGGTACGCAGCCAGCAACAGGACCCGCCACATGGCCGCCACCTTCAGCGCCCGGCCACGGGCATGGCCATCAACTGCAGGCGCTGGGCGATGGCGTTCACCGGCGCGTCGGGGCGGATCCTGCTCCAGCGTTTGTTCGGCACATCGCCGGCGATCAGCAAGGTGGAATGGGCTTCGGGGCTTTCCCCCAACTGCCCCAGGCGCGCCAGCACCAGGTCCATCCCCGCCTTGTCGCCGGTGAGGAAGATCCAGTTGGGCGAATCCACCCCGTGCTTGGCAGCGAAGGCCTTGAGCACTTCCGGCGTGTCGTTCTCGGCGTCGCTGGACAGGGAGATGAAATAGACCTGCTTCGACAGGTCCTCGCCCATGGCCTTGCGCACGTCCTTGAGCTTGCGGGTGATCAGCGGGCAGGCGTCGTCGCAGTGGGTGAAGATCACGTTGAGCACCACCAGCCGGCCCTTGAGCACGTCGCTGTAGAAGCGCACCTCACGGCCGTTCTGGTCACGCAGCAGGGTATCGCTGAACCAGGTCTGCGCGTCCGTGGTGCCCCCCGCTTTCAGGGGTTGGGCCGCCGGCGCATTGGCCGGTGCGGCCGGTTGGCGTTCATGGCCTTCGTGGGCACTGGCGCCGCTGGCCATTGCCAGGGCCAGGGCGAGCGGGAGCAGGCGCTTCATGGGTGGGTCTCCTGGGCAAGGGCCTCGTGGCCGCTGTGTTCGCGGGCGGCACTGAGTTCGTCGACCCGCGCCATCAGCACGGCGGGATCGGTGAAGCCATAGAAGCGGGTCCACTGCCCGGTGCGGCCATCGCCCACCATGATCAGCGACGGATGGTCCTGGTAGTTCGCGGTCCAGGTGCCGAGGCCCTTGAGGGTGTCGGCCACCGCTTCGCCGCTGCCGGTCAGCCAGCGCCAGCCGGGACCGGCGTCGAAGCGCCCGGCGTACTCGTGAAGGCGCTCGGGGGTGTCGCGCAGCGGGTCGATGCTCAGCGAAATCAGTTGCACGTCGCCGCCAGCACGCTCGCCCAGCTGCTTCTGCAACTTCTGCAGGATCGCCGAGATCACCGGGCAGACCGTGGTGCAGCTGGTGTAGACGAAGCCCATGACGACGATGCGGTCACCCACCAGGTCGTCCTTCAGGCGCAGCTCGCGACCGTCCTGGTCCAGCAGCGGGACATCGGCGAAAGCCACCTGGGCCCCCGGCTGCGCGCTGGCGGGTCCCTGATGACCGGCATGGGGGTCGGCGGCCTGGGCGGCCAGGTGCGCGGCGTGCTCTTCCGAGCTGTGGTCCGCCAGTGCCGGCCCGGCCATCAGGCCCAGGACGAGCAGTGCGGCGATGCCTGATTTCAGGGGTTCCATGGCGTGCTCCTTACGGGCTGGTCCGCGCCTGGGCCGCAACGGCGCGCAGGCTGGCGTAGGGTTGCGAGCCGAAGCGCATGCCCAGGGAGGCTGAGCCCACGTGCAGGTAGTAGGCGCCGGCCTGGGACAGCTCGATCGGCGCTTCATAGACGCCCTCGCCCACTTCCACCGCCGCCACCTCACGGGGGCGCGAAGCCGGCGCCTGGAAGTAGCGCACGCGCAGATCGGCGACACCGGCCTTCGGCTGGTCGGCGCTGCCCTGGAGGATGCGGAAGCGCAACTGGGCGGTGGCGCCCGCGGTCACCTGCATCGGGTCGATGAGGAACTCCACCCGTGGCTTGCTGCGCTGGGCGGCCAGGGCCTGGTTGGGCTGGACCTCGGCGCTGAAGCAATGGGCGATCTTCGGCTGGTTGAGCATCACCGCCAGGTCGAACCTGCCCGGCGCCGGCAGCTTGACCCGGCTGCTGAACAGCCCCGGCTCCACCTCGCGCATGCTGCGGTCGATGACCCGTGCGGCGCGGGAGGCATGACCCCGGTTGAGGTAGCCGGTCATGGGGGCGTTCATGCCTTCCATGTAGAAGTAGGTGGTGTTGTCCACCGGGTTGACCACGAACACCGCGCCCTCGTCGCGGGCCTGGCTGAGGCTGTCGGCCAGCGGCAGGTCGCCGGCCAGCTTGGGCGCAGCCGGGCCGGCCTCGAAGGCCTGGACGATGAGCTGCATGCCTTTGCCGAGGGATTCCAGATTGATCATGCTCACCTTCGGCGATGCCAGGCCGCGCACATAGGCGTAGTTGCGGGTGAACACCAGTTGGTAGGGCTCGGCGGTAATTTCGGCGCGCTGGACGATCTCGTCGCTCCCGACATCCAGCACCAGTACCTCGTCATCCAGGCTGTTCAGCGCCAGTCCGAAACGGCCGTCCTGGGTGAAGCGCAGCGGTCCCAGGCCCCGGCCGGCCTCGATGACCTTGCGCACCTTGAGGCTGCGGGCGTCGATGACGGTGATGCTGCCCGCCTTGCCGTCGCTCACGTAGAGCGCGCCGGAGAGCGGTGAGACGGCCAGCGACAGCGGGCTCGGGCCGGTTTCGATGTCCTGCACCCTTTTCAGGCTGGCGGCATCCACCACCGTCACCCGGCCGGCCTCACGGCTGCTGACGAAGGCGTGGCGGGAGTCGGCGCTGAAGGCGATTTCGTGATGGCCGCCGCCGGTGGCGAAGGTCGCCACGGTCTTGCGGGTCTGGGTATCGATCACGGTGACGCCACCTTCTTCGCCACGCCGGGCATTGTTGCCGACCCACAGGTAGCGGCCGTCGGGCTGCAGCACCACGCGCACCGGCTCGGGTCCGGCGGGCAGGTTACCCAGCACCTTGAACTCGCTGGTGTCCACCACCGCCACCTCGCCGGCGCTGGGCATGGAGACGTAGAGCAGGCGGTCGTCGGCGCTGGCGGCCCAGTCCATCGGCGGACGCTTCAGCGCGATGCGGGTGAGGGTGCTGGTGATGCCGCCGACCGAGGTCACCGGGTCGATCACGGTGAGGGCGGAATCCTTGTTCATCACCACCAGGTAATAGCTGTTCAGGTCCACCAGCGGACGGGCACTGAGCACGCCCTTGAGGTAGGTGCCGATGCGTACCTTGCACTGGTCCGCCCGGCCCTCCGGCAGCGCCTGGTCGAGCCAGGCACCCGGCACCTGCCCGGGCAGGGGCTGCCCGCTGGTGGCATCGGTGATGCGCAGGCGGACGTCGGCGAACATCCCCTCAGTGAGCACACCGTCGCTGCCCAGTGGCCGGGCCTCGAACTCGATGGCCACGCCGTCGCGCACCAGACGGTTGGGCGAGTCAGCGGACTTGTCGGCGGCGTTGGCCGCTGCGGCCAGCATGGCGATCGACAACAGACTGGAAACTCTCACCTGGCATCCCCTCTTCCGGATCTCGCCCTGACCTGTCAGCAATGCCTGTGCCATGCAACAAATGGCCGCCAATTCAACAGGTTGTACAAAGACGCCGAGGGGAAACCGGAATATTCCCCACCGGTTTCCCCTCTTCTGGGGGGACTCGAACGGGTGCCGAAAAGGAAATCCTCGCAGCGCTGCAAGGTGGACCACGCTTTATCGGTCCACCATCGGCGCGGCGATCGGGCGCCATTGGTGGATGCAATGCGCGACATGCACCCTACGCTGGGCGTTGTGCCTGGGATCAAACGAAGGGTGGGAGCGAATTCATTCGCGAATGAATTCGCTCCCACAGCCATTGCCCTCGGCCGGCCTTACGGCTCGTTGGTCACCCGCAACAGGCCCCAGACCCCACCGACGTTGCCGAAGGCGGCGTAGTCCCGGTACAGGTAGTCCCCTGGGACGCCGTTGGCGCCGCCGGCGCTGGGGATCGACAGGCTGAAGTGCGCTGCCGGCAGCACGCTCTCCTGGGCGCCGATGTACAGGGCCGCCGGGTTCAGGCCGAAGCGCAGCGAGCCGATGCCGGCGTTCTTCTGCGGGTAGCCCCACTGGTCGATCCTCTCCGAAAGGAAGGGGTTGAACGCCCACACGTGGCCGTCGAGCTGGAAGGTCATGCCGCGGCTGCCACCCGAGGGCATGGTCACGTGGGTACGGAACGGCTGGCCGGGCCTGACCTTCATGATCGGGGTCACCGGATCGCCGCCCACCCGCTCGTTGCTGTAGGCCATGTGCGCGTCAGGTACATCGCCCCAGCCTTGCCCCCGGGCGTGTCCGAAGGGCGCATCCGGCGCCTTGGCGAAGCGATACCACAAGGGTTCGCTCCGGTAGTTCACCGCCATGCCGGAGTTGTCCTTGGGATCGGCCGGGACGCCGAAACCTTCGGAGGCCATGTTTTCCACCGGCCGGCCACTGGCCCAGCGCATGTTCAGCGACTTGTGCAGCACCAGCGAGAAATCGCGGTACGGCGTGCCGGACAACGGGGTCACGGTGGCGGCGGCGCGCGAGCTGGCGTCTTCGCTCCAGGTGGCCCCCAGGGGGGCGATGCTCATGGCGCCGGACAGGCCTTTCTGGCCCTGTTTGACCGGGTCGGCCGGCAGCAGGTTGAAGCCGCCGAATTCCACCGGGGTCGCGGTGATGTTGTCGACGCTGCGGCCGAGCTGGGTCACCGGCTTGCCTTCACGCTCCAGGTGGCCGACGTAGAACTTGTAGGTCTTCGACGGCCAGGCCCCGCCCGCCGCGCCGCGCGGTTCGACGGTCTGCACCGGGTTGATGCCGACGTTGAAGCCGTCCGACCTGGTGATGTCGTAGGCCAGCAACTGGGTATGCAGGCCCACATGGCTGGAGGGCCGCATCATGTTGTTGTTGAAGGTGGTGGAGCCCTTGGCACTGTTGCGGTCGCGCTTTACCAGGCCCTGCATCACGGCGTAGGTGGGCAGGTCGGGCATGACCAGCGGCAGGCGGTTTTCCAGGGTGATGTTCACGCAGTCGCCGGCGGCGGCGCGCAGCACCAGGGGTTCCACCGGGACGCCGGGCTTCAGCTTGCCGGTGGACGGGTCCAGGTCCGCCTTGCGCACGTAGAGGATGGCGGTGGGGTCGTGCAGCGGGCCGGACTGGCCGCCGATGGTGAACACTTCGCCGTCTTCCTCGTCCACCACCGTGACCTGCGGGATGGTCACCTGCCGCGGGTTGAACACCAGGGTGCCACCCTGCGGGTTGAGCGGGCCACCGGCATGCTGGCGGTCGCCGGCCGGGTCGCCGATGGTCAGGCCCAGCGTGTTGGGCAGCACGTCGTTGGCGAGTACCGCGGCCACCTCGTAGTTGCGCTGTACCGTGGTACGGGTACCGATGCCGCTGGGGTTGGGGCTGGTGCGCGGACACACGCCGTCGAACTGGGTGGTATTGCGCGAGGACACCGGGCGCGGGTTGTTGGGCAGGGCGAAGAGGTCGTTGCGCGGCTGGGTGTAGTTGCGCATCACGCCCCAGATGCCGTTCCAGTAGCCCTCGATGGAAGCGTCCAGGTTGTACAGGTAATCGGCGGCTTCCATGGCCGTGTTGCCGGACATCATGGCCACCGGGGCGACGAAGCCCATCTGCTCGGAAATGCCGACCATCTGCGAGGCCTTCCAGCCCGAGTTGCCGCTGTTGCCGAAGCCGGTGCCCGAATGCAGCCACTTCACGCCGTGCAGGGTGACGTTGTGCTCCTCCTCATGGCCGCCGGCATGCATGCGCAGGCGTACGTTGTCGCCGGAATAGGCTCGCAGCATCGGGGTGAAGGGGTCACCCGGCAGGTCGCCGGCACGATTGATGTGCGGTGGGAAGACAGTGCTGGCACCGGTGGGGCCGGAGGCCGAACTGATGGCGCTCGGCGCCAGGTTCAGCGCCGGGATGGCGCGGTCGGTACGGGTCTGCAGGGCATAGGCGAGGTCGCCCGCCAGGCCGTCGGCCTGCATGCCGGGCTTGCCGTCCGGGGCCACTTTGTTGGGGTCGAAGACGCGCAGGGCCAAGGGCTCGTTGCGGTAGTTCACGACGAACATGCCGGGGTCATCCACTGAGATGGCCTGCGGGCAGGGCCGGCTCGGGCAGCCGGGAAGCTCGCCACCGGCCGCCTCGCGTACCGACTCGAAGAGGTTCGAGCCGGACTGCCGCACGGGCGGATTGATGGCGTAGCGGAAGCTGTCCATGGAGGTCGGGTAGGCGCCCGCATCCGGGACGCCATCGGGACCGGCACCGACGTAGACACCCGCCTCGTAGGCATGCTGGAAGTCGCTGTACTCCATGAAGAACTCACGGAAGCTGTCGTTCTTGCCGTCACCGTCCAGGTCGCCGGTGGCGATCACCGCCTGCCAGGAGGTCGGGCCGCCGTCCTGCCGACCGCTGCCGAGCGGCTGGCCGGTTTCGGCGTGGTACCAGCTGGAGCCGGCCGGCTCGGTGAGCACGGTGGCGTAGAGGCCGAGCTGCTGGTGGGTGGAGGGGCCGAAGTGGTCATGGGTGAAGATGTTCCCCAGGCCGCGGTCGACGTTGTAGGTGTTGATCAGCGGGTCGGCGAACCAGCGTTGCAGGGTCGTGCGGGCCCCCAGCCAGTCGGTGCGGCCGAACTGGCCGAAGTACGGGTGCTGCCTGGCCACCGGGCACTCCGCGCTGCCATCGCGGGCATCCGCCCCTGTGCAGTGGTTGTACTCGCGGATGGCGTGGATGCGCTCCACCACGCTGGCCGGCGAGAGGGTGCCGTCCTCGTAGTTCCAACCATTGGCCGAGCCGTCGGAGGCGGTCAGGTCCCACTTCGGCAGGTGGATGTGCTGGCCGATGATGTCGGTGGGCGTGCGCACCTGGTAGTCATCCAGCTCATACACCGCCGGGATCAGGTTGGTGTGCTGGTACATGGTGCAGTCGAAGGTGTTCATCCGCATCACCAGCGGCTCCGGCGGCTGCTGCTTGGTGATCACCGGCCAGGCGTCTTCCCAGAGCGCGAGGATGCGGGTCTGCGGGAAGTGGTAGCCGACCTTGTTGAACACCGCATCGAACTGGATGTTGGCGCCCTTGTAGACGCGGGGGCGGTCGGCGGTGAACGCCGAGCTGCCGGTGAAGGACTGGCCGTCGAGGGTGTCGCCGCTGTTGAAGCGCCCCAGGGACGAAGCCTGGGTCAGGCGCTTGCTGGTGTCGTCCATGCAGGGCTCGTAGTAGGGCGCGCCGGGAACCGGCAAGGCGCCGTTGGTGCGGAAATCCCTGGCATGCACCGCGCCGCCGGGCAGCACGGCGAAACTCGGGTGGCTGGCCTTGGCGTGAAAGGCCATTACCGACTGCTCGACGTCTGTGCCCTCCTCCGGCAGGAACACCGCCTTGGCGCGGTGGACCACCTTGGAGAAGTCCAGGGCGCTGGTGACCACTTCGGCCTCGCCACCGGCAGACAGACCGTCGAGGGTGTGGCGCGGCAGGCCGCCGTCCCAGCCGCCGGCCTGGGCCGGGTCGATGTTGGCCCACAGGGCCTTGCCCGAATCACGCAGGCTCTGGGCCTTGCCGCTGTCGAGCATGTCCAGTGGCGGGGTGCTGGGGCGCTGGCCAACGGTGTTTTCGATCCCACCGATCCAGAACGGGAAGCCGGGGTTCTTCAGCGTGCCATCGGCGTTGCGGTTGGCTTCACTGCGGTCCACCAGGGCGACAGAACCCACAGCCCGGCGTTCAGCTTCGTGAGCGGAATCGTCGCCGCCTTCTTCGTGTTCGCCATCATCGTCGGCCACAGGTGCTTCGCTGTACTTGGGCACCACGGCCACCTTGCCCGGCATGGGCGGCATCGCCTTGCCCGGCAGCGGGACGATGGCGGGAATCGGCGTACCGGCAATGATTTCGCCGTCCGGCAGGGCGCGGGCGCCGGGCGCCGGCAGGCCGCTGCGCAGCTCGAAGGGCTTCTTGTGGAAGCCGTCGTCGCCCTCTTCCGACACGGCCAGGCGGGTGCCTTCCTCGAACACGTCGTGGATGCGCCACATGGCCCACATGCCCTGGGCGAAGTGCGGGTAGAAGTGGCAGTGGTAGATGGCATCGCCCGAGGTGCGGTTGCGGTTGCCGGAACCGCCGTTGGCGATCTCGTAGGTGTAGCCCGAGCCCGGCCCTATGCCCTGGGCGTCGATGTAGTCGGAGTTGTCGTCATTGGGGTTGAACAGCCACTGGTGGCCGTGCAGGTGAAACACGTGCTGCTCGTAGCCGTTGTGGGTGTTGCGGAAGCGCACCGCATCGCCGATGTAGCTGTGGGCGACGTTGGACGGCTCGGCGGGGAACAGCGCCATGGTCGCCTTGACCCCGGTGGTGCCCTCCGGCGGCGCTTCGCCGGGGCGGATGTTTTCCAGGCCGACGTTGGCCGGGACGTCCACCTGCATGGCGATGTCGCCGACGGTGTGGGCGCTGAGGAAAAACTCTTCGTAGGCGCAGGACAGGCAGTCGTGCATGGGGCCGACGCCGAGTCGGTTGGCCACCACTTCGGCGCCGATGCCACCAGCGCCGTAGTTGATCATGAAGGCGTCACGGGTGGGCTCCAGCACGTGGCCGAACACCGGGTCGGCCCAGTAGCCGGGGAAGGCCTGGGCCACGGCGTTCTCGTCATGGAAGACCGAGGAGAAATCGCGGAATGGCTCCAGCCGGTTGGGCAGCGCCGGATTGCGCTTGCCGTAGCTTTCCAGCGGGTAGGTGTACTGCGCGAAGGTGCCGTCGGGGTTGGGCCCCATGACCACGGCGTCGGTGTCGCTGGCGATGATCTCGCCGTTGTCCATCATGGCGATCACCGGCAGGCCGGCCTTGCCTTCCTCGATCCAGGGCGAGGCCTGTGGATAACGCGCCTCGTAGTCGATGATCGGCTGTCCGGCCGGCGTGCGGCCGGTGCTGGCCAGGCGCATCTCTTCTTCGGTCACCACGTTGCGGTAGGTGCGCGCGCCCTTGGGCAGCACCACCACCTGGGCGAACAGGCCATTGGCAGTGTTGCCGCCGGTGCCCTCACCGCCGAAGGTGGCGCCGTAGCTGCTGGCGGCAAAGGCGCCCTCGCGCTCGGCATACAGGGTGTAGCTGCGGCTGCCGCCGGGCGGGATCAGGCTGTTGGGGTTGCGGCCAGCATTGGTGGCGATATCGCCGATGTCGTTCACCGCCTGCAAGCCGTTGACCTGGAAGCCGACATGGCGGTCGGCGACCTGCTCGTCCTTCTTGAACAGCGGGCCTTGCGGGTTGTGCGGGTTGGCCTGGTAGGCCAGCAGGTTCTGCAGGTTGATGGTCAGGCAATCCCCCGCGGCCACCCGCAGCACCAGCGGGCGTGGGCGCTTGTCCGGACGCAGCGCCACTTCGCCTGGCACCGCCGCACCGCCCTGGGTGAGCGGTACTTCATTGCGGTCCACCACGTCGCGGCGCAGGGCGAACATCATGCCGTTGATGTTCTGCGCACCCAGGCGGTTGAACATCAGTGGCTGGTCCAGGGCCACCACATTGGCCACCAGGTTGCGTTCGCAGCGCACGGCCGCCTGCGCGTCCCCGGTGGAGAAGAGCGCGCCCAGCAACAGCAGGGCACCGCCCAGGTGAAGGGATGCCCCCTGGGCACCAAGGGATTTGGGGGTTGCACTGTTCGAAGGGTTAGTCCGGTTCATCTTGGCTGACCTCGGTATCAGGTGCACGGATGCCAAAGAGGGCAGGACTGCCCGAGCAATGCCTGTGCCACCACAGGAAAGCCAATGGATTCAGATAGTTATGCCAGACAACAGGGGAATGACCAGTCGTTTCCCCACCCGATTCCCACCCAGTTCCCCGGTTTTCCGGGGGGCCTGTGGGAGCGAATTCAGTTGCGATGGGGGGCGATCAGGTGCGGCACCGAGGGTGGAGGACGACTATGGGAGCGATTCCAATCGCGAACAAATTCGCTCCCACAGGCCGGTGCGTCATTTGGGGCGATGATCGTGGAGGCGCCTTCAGGCACAGAAAACGCCCCCGCATCTGGGGAATTTCCCCACTAGCGGGGTCGTTTCGCGTCGGCCTGGAGGCGTTGGTAGTGCCCCAGGACACTGGGCACGTAACGCTGGGTTTCCGGGTAGGGAGGAATGACGCTGCCATAGGCGAGGACCGCCCCGGGGCCCGCGTTGTAGGCGGCCAGGGCCAGGGAAAGGTTGTTGTCGAACATCTTCATCATGCGCTTGAGGTAGCGCGCGCCGCCACGAACATTGGCGGCCGGGTCGAACACGTCGTGCACGCCCAGGTCCTTCGCGGTATCTGGCATGAGCTGCATCAGGCCGGCGGCGCCCTTGGGCGAGAGGGCCAAGGGGTCGTAGTTGGATTCGGTGGTGATCACGGCATGCAGCAGTTCCGCCGGCAGGTCGTACTCGAAAGCCGCCTGGGCCACGATCAGGGCGTAGCGCGGCGCCTTTCTCGGCGCCCTGCGCGGGAGCTTGCGCGTTGGCTGGATGAAGTTCGGGGCCCTGGCCAGCACCGGTCTCTCGCGGGCCACGCGCACCAGATTCCGGTCCGTTCGGTGAATGTTGGTGAGGATGATGCTGCCGTTGGTGGAGACCACCTGATAGATGTCGGAGCGGGCTTCGAACGCGGTAGTCGCAAGGATGCTGAACAGCACCAGGGTGGGCACTTTCATCATTGTTCTCCCCTGTCAGGGTCAACGCCTTTCGGGTTTCCGAGTGCTGTACCGTCAGCAAAGCACGTGCCGAGTGATGCGGCGGGCGATGTGTCGCCCGCCCTCGCCCGCTCGTCGTGCACAGCTCTTGCATAGCCCCCTGTGCCGAACCGCACTGGAGGCTCCCATGAAGACGTTTCGCCGACCCGAACAGGGATTTACCCTCCTCGAGCTCCTGGTTGTGCTGGTGGTGCTCGGCCTGTTGGCCGGAATTGTGGCGCCAAAATATTTCAATCAACTGGGCAAGTCCGAGACCAAAGTGGCCCGCGCGCAGATCGAGGGACTGGTGAAGGCGCTGGATATCTACCGCCTGGAAGTGGGCCGCTACCCCAGCACCGAGCAGGGTCTTGCGGCACTGGTGGCCGCGCCGTCAGACGAGCCTCGCTGGGGCGGTCCCTATCTGCAGAAGGATGTGCCCCAGGACCCCTGGGGACGCGCCTATGTCTATCGCTCCCCCGGTGAGAACGGCGACTTCGACCTGCTCACCCTGGGCAAGGATGGCCAGCCCGGCGGCGATGGCGATAACGCCGAAGTCACCAGTTGGCAGTGACCGTCATGCGCTTCCAGGTGAAGGCGGTGCGCGCCCAGGCCGGGGTGGTGGCGCTGGTGGTGGAAGCGGCCAACCCGGACGACGCCCGCCGCCAGGCTGAAGCCCAGGGCCTGCGAGTGCTGGCCATGCGCGCCGAGCACGGCTGGTCGCTGCGCGGCTGGCGGCGCCGGGAGGCATTCCCGCTACTGCTGTTCAGCCAGGAGCTGACCACCCTGCTGAATGCCGGACTGGCGCTGATCGACGCGCTGGAGAGCCTCGCCGAAAAAGAGGCCGACCCGCTGGCGCGCAAGGTGCTGGCCGGGCTGGTGCGCCTGCTCTATGAGGGCAAGTCGCTGTCCCAGGCACTGGCGCAGTTCCCTCTGCTGTTCCCCTCGCTCTATGTGGCCCTGGTGCAGTCCAGCGAGAAGACCGGCGCGCTGGGTGACGCCCTTGGCCGCTACGTGGCCTACCGCACGCGGATGGACGAAGTGCGGCAGAAAATCATCAGCGCCTCGGTGTACCCGGTGCTGTTGTTCCTGGTGGGCTGCGGCGTGCTGCTGTTCCTGGTGGGTTATGTGGTGCCGCGCTTCAGCCTGGTGTTCGAGGGGCTGGGCTCGAACCTGCCCTGGCTGTCCCAGGTGCTGCTGCACAGTGGTCTGTTCCTGCACTCGCACCAGGCCGAGGTGTTCGGCGGCGCGGCCCTGGCGTTGCTGACGCTGATCTTCCTGCTGCGCCAGGAATGCGTCCGCCGCGCGCTGGCTCGCCAGGTGGAACGCCTGCCGGCGATCCGCGAGCGCCTCCAGGTCTACGAATTGGCGCGCTTCTATCGCTCGCTGGGCATCCTCCTGCAAGGCGGGATTCCCATCCTCACCGCCATCGGCATGGTCCGTGGCCTGCTCGGCGCCGCCTCCCGCCCGCGCCTGGACCAGGCCGCCGCGCGGATCCGCGAAGGTCAGGCGCTGTCCCGCGCGCTGGAGGAACATGGCCTGGCGACGCCAGTGTCCCTGCGCATGCTCCGGGCGGGCGAACAGTCCGGCAACCTGGGCGAGATGATGGAACGCACAGCGGACTTCCATGACGAAGAAACCAGCCGCTGGATCGAATGGTTCGTGCGCCTTTTCGAGCCGCTGCTGATGACCTTCATCGGCCTGATCATCGGGGTGATCGTGATCCTGATGTACATCCCGATCTTCGAGTTGGCGTCGAGCATTCAGTGAGGCTTTTTCTGGGGCTCGATCTCGGTGGGGCACAAACCCGGTGGGAGCGAATTCATTCGCGAAAAGCGCCGCGGCCCGGCCCGACAGGTAGGGTGGATAAAAGCGCGTTATCCACCCTAAGCGCTGGTTGGCAATCCATTGGCCTGCAACTACCCTCAACCCCGGCCCCTCTCCCGCAAGCGGGAGAGGGGTGACGCCCGGTCCCCCTCGGCGCAGGCCCTGTGGGGGCGATTTCAATCGCCATGCAGGACGCAGTCCTGCCCTTCAGGCAATCGGGAAGATCCAGGTCTAGTCTTGAGCCTGCCGGGGACGTAGCTCAGCTGGGAGAGCGCGGCGTTCGCAACGCCGAGGTCGGGAGTTCGATCCTCCTCGTCTCCACCAGGAAAAGGCCCCCGAAGGTGAAGGACCTTCGGGGGCTTGTCGTGTCAGGCGTGGCCATAGGCGAGCCAGGCAAGGCCACTCAGGGCAGTGGCGATGGCCAGGCTGAGAAGTTGGTGTTCCAGCATGAGTTCGAGCGAAAGCATGGGGCAGTCCTCGTGTCCGGTTGGGAATCCAGTCGCCACGATCTTGATCCGCCCTGTCGCGTCGGTCGATCTGTCAACTTTTCGCCCTGTAAAGAAAAAGCGCAGGTCGATGCCTGCGCCTGTTTCATTCCGGCGAGATCAGGAGCTCTTCTTGACCTGTTTAAAAGGCTCATCGGAGCTGGCCAGGGGACGGCGGCGGTCGGAGAGCACCCAGGCGCCATCGTAGAGCCTCAGCGGGAAGCTCACTTCGCCGCCACGGCGCCTTTCCACCGGCTCCTGTTCGTGCATTGCCGCGCTGGGCAGGCCGTGGAGGACCACGCTCCCCAGTTCGTGCAGCGGGAAGGGCTTGAGGAGGATGATGTCGATGTTGCGCTCGATGGCACGGTTGCACACTTCGATGCTGGGGTGCGCGGTCATCAGTACCGCTTCGCAGCTGTGCAGCCCGCGAATGGCATCGAAGACATCGAAGCCGGTCATGTCCGGCAAGCGATAGTCGAGCACCAGCAGGTCGGGCCTGAACTCCACCGCCAGCTGCTGAGCAATGGCGCCGCTGGCTGCGGTGCGGACTTCACAGCCGAGCATCTCCAGGTAGGTCTGGAAGTTTCCGGCGAGGATTTCTTCATCGTCGACTATCAGTACTTTCTTCGACACTGCGGCTGCTCCCCTGTCAGGAGATCGGACGACGGCCAGGCTGACCACGACGTGCATCCCTGCACGTTCCGAGCCAAGGCTACATCGGCCTCCAGGGCCGATGACTCCTGGAGTCTAGTTCGGAGGAAGCGTTTCACCAGACGAAAACCCCCGCCCTTGGTCGGGGAATACCCCGTAAAACGGGGCATTCAGTGCTGGTGACGATCGGGGCGCTCCAGGCCCAGCTTGTCGATGCGATAACGCAGCATGTCGCGGGTGAGGCCGAGCATGCGGGCGGATTTCGAGATGTTCCAGTCGGTCTTGCCCAGCACCTTCACCACCAGGTCGCGTTCGGCGTCGGACAGGCTCATGTTCTCGTCTTCCAGCCCCAGCGGGCCGCCGGTCACCATGGACGCGGCGGCCTCGGTGACGCCCGCGCCCGCCAGCAGGTCTCGGCAGATAGTGAGCTGCTCGGGGCCGATGACAGTGCCCGGCGCCAGCAGCACGGTCTGTTCCAGCATGTTGCGCAGTTCACGCACGTTGCCCGGCCAGCTGTAGCCCCTGAGCACGGCCTTGGCTTCCGGGCTGAAACGCAGCCCCGGCTTGCCGTAGCGCTTGCCGTGCTGGGCGGCGAAGTGCTCGGCCAGGGTCAGGACGTCATCGCTGCGGGCGCGCAGCGGCGGCACCTTGATGGTGATGATGCGCAGGCGGAAGAACAGGTCGCGGCGGAACTTGCCCTCCTGGACCATCTGTTCGAGGTTGCAGTTGGTGGCGCTGATGATGCGCAGGTTGACCTTGCGCTCGCGCACCGAACCCAGGCGGCGGATGGTGCGGTCTTCCAGCAGCTTGAGCAGCTTGGCCTGGAGCAGCAGGTCGATCTCGCCCACCTCGTCGAGGAACAGGGTGCCGCCGTCCGCGGCTTCCACCAGGCCGACGCGACGGTCCTTGGCGTCGGTGAAGGCACCCTTCTCGTGGCCGAAGAGTTCGGCCTCCAGCAGGTGCGACGGAATCGACGCGCAGTTGAACTCGACGAAGGGGCCCTTTCTGCGCGCGCCGTCGAAGTGCAGGGCACGGGCCACCAGTTCCTTGCCGGTGCCGGTCTCGCCTTCGATCAGCACCACCGGCAGGTCTTCGCCGGCCATGCGCTCTTCGGCGGCCAGCACCTGGCGCACCATGTCCTTCATGGTGCGCATCGGCTCGGAGTCGCCGATCAGCCCGGTGAGCCCGGAGTCCTGGGCTTCACGCCGCTGGTAGAACGACAGCCGTTGTTCCTGTCGGCGCGCCTCCAGCACCTTGTCCACCACCAGCTTGAGCTCGGCCAGGGCCACCGGTTTGGTCAGGTAGTCGCTGGCGCCGGCCTTCATGGCCTCCACCGCGCCCTGCACGTTACCGTGGCCGGTGATCATGATGACCTTGAGCTGCTCGTCCATGGCCCGGGCACGACTGATCAGGTCGCAACCGCTCATACCCGGCAAGCAATAGTCGGTGAGGACCAGGTCCGGGTGCTGCGCCTCGATGATCGGCAGGGCATCCTCGGCCGAACTGCAGACCATGACATCGAACTGGCGCCGTTGCAGGTAGGTGCAGAAGTTGTCGGCCAGGATCTCGTCGTCTTCGACGATCAGAATGCTGTTAGCCATATCTTGTCATCCCCCTGCCGTGGCCCTGAAAGTCAGGTGCACGTTGGTGCCGGCGTTCTCCCGGCTGTCGATGCTGACGTCGCCACCGAAGCGCTCGATGATCTTGCGCACCAGCACCAGGCCGACGCCCAGGCCGCCACGCTTGGTGGTGTGGAAGGGTTTGAAAGCCATCTCCAGCATGGCCGGCGACATGCCGCTGCCGGTGTCGCTGATGGTCAGGGTGAGTAGCCGGCGGCGCGCATCCGACTCCAGGCAGATGGCCAGGCGGCCGCCGCGCGGCATGGCTTCGATGGCGTTGGAAAGCACGCTGCCCAGCAGTTGCTGCAGCAGCACCGGGTGGCTGACCACCTTGGGCGCCTGGCAGGTCTGCCATTCCAGTTCGATGCCGGCATGGCGGATCTGCGGTTCGTAGGCGGAGAGGGTCTCTTCCAGGGCGACCGTGAGGTCCACCGGCTCCTGGTCGCCGGAGAGCGGGCGGGCCGACATCAGCAGCTCGCGCACCCACTTCGACATGCGGTCGACCTGGGTGATGATGTCGCCCAGGTTCTTGTGCAGCGGCCCCGGGTCCACCTCCAGCGCCAGCTCGGCACTGGAGCGAATGGAAGCCAGCGGGTTGCGCAGGCTGTGGGCGACGGCGGTGGACATTTCGCCGAGCAGGGCCAGGGTTTCGTTTTCCACCAGTTGCCGCTGCTGGTCGTCCACCAGGCGCGAGGCGTGGCGGACGAACCAGAACAGGCTGAGGTAGATGACCGCGCCACCCAGCGCGGTGGCGGTCCAGAGCAGGACGAGGCCGCGATTCATGCGGGCGATCAGGTCCACCGGTTCCTTGTAGATCTCGATGACCGAGAGCACTTCGCCCCGGCTGTCCTGCAGCGGAATGAAGCTCTCCAGGTAGAGCCCCTTGGGCGCCTGCAGGAAGTAGCGCTCCACCGGGCGCTCGCCGCCGTGACGGTCGACGGTGACGGTGCTGCGGGACTGGATGGCTTCCTTGAGGCGGCTGTCGCTGGACGCGTGGCGGCCCACCAGTTCCGGGCGGGTGGACCAGATCACCATGCCGTCGGGCGCGTAGACGCTGGCCAGCAGCACATCAGGCAAGCGCACGATGTGGTCGAAGAATTCCTCGTGGGACTTCACCAATTGCTCGTGGGATACGCCGAGGCGCGCGCCGTCGACGCGCTTGTCGAGGAACTCGCTGAGGCTCAAGCCCGGCGAGAAGTTGCCGTGGATGACTTCGACGTCAGCAATGGATTTGATGAACTGGGCGCTGAGCATGGCATCGCGGTCGATGCTCTCGCGCATGAGAAAACGGGTTGCCGCCGAGCCGAGCAGAATGGCCACCGCGAGGATGATCACCAGGCTCACCAGGGAAAACCAGCGGAACAGATTGAAGGGCTTGGCAGCCATCGCCATCTTCATCGAGACCTCCCCGTGGGTGACCGTCGGTTCGCTCGCAAGGCGAGTGTCAGAAGGGCCGCCGGCCGGTCCGGCAACTCCTGCGCCGGCCCGGTAGTTATAGCGCAGGCCCCGTCGCCCGCTGCCCTACCGCTGGGTGGCGGGAGAACGGAAGCTCCGGAAATTCCCCATTTTCCCACCCACTTTCCCCCCAGATCTGGGGAGCCAGTCCCCAGCGGCCATCGAGCACGCTCGTGCCGTCGAACGCGCGATTTTTCGCCCTCCCCGCGAAACAGAGCGGGCGGAACCGAATGGCATGGGAGTTGCGCCCTTACCCTGTCAACGACGGGCCTCCCGCCCATCGAAGCCGGACAAACGGCGAAGTTCATCGACTGGAAGGGCGACAACATGCACAACGCACTGCCGAAACTCGCGCTCCCACTGCTTCTGGGACTCACGCTAGTCCCGGCCAAGGCTGGCCTCCATGCGGTCGACCAGACGACCTTTACCGAGGCCAATGGATTCTTCGCCGCCTGGTACCAGGACACCCACGGCCGCGCCCTCGACCTGTGCCTGTCCAAGGCACTGAGCACGCGCGTCCCCGGCTCGTTCATGTGCAACCTGCTGCCGACCCCCGGGGTATTCGATGAAACCCGGCCCATCGTCTTCCCCGGCAACTTTCCGGACGAGGCCTTCTGGTTCACCGGGGACGCGGCCATCACCGACCCCGCCACCGGCGTCGACCTCATCTATGTCTCCGCGCTGGAAGCCGCCTTCAGTGGCGATGCGCCGGCGGCGGGCGACCAGATCAGCTTCGCGCGCATCCGCATCCGGGTGACGGTGCCGGCGGCCGGTACCTACACCGTCACCCACCCCTACGGCGTGGAAGTGTTCGATGTGGATGCCCCCGGCACCCGCGCGATCAACCTGACCCGCGACATCGGCATCGGTGCACCGGGGGACTTCACCGGCGCGCTGAAGGGCGACATCGGCCCCTTCCTGCGCTCGCTCAATGGCCCCTATGTGGAGACCGACCCGGCGACCGGGCTGCCGGCAACTTTCATCGGCGACCCGAACATACTCGAGGAAGTCACCGGCAGCCCCTTCGGTACCAACTTCGTACGCCTCGAAGGCCCCAACGGACTGCGCGCCGAAACCCGGCTGTTCGCCATCTCCGGCAAGCTCTCACAGGTGCAGCTGCCAACCCCGCTGATCGTCGAGCGCGCCACCTATTCCCGTGGCGGCGCCAACGGGGTGGCCCAGCAGGACTACTTCACCCAGGCGCCACCGGCCCCCGCCACCGTGACCTGGACCGATACGGCCGGCATCAGCGGCGCCATGCAGGGCAACGCCAACGGCGCCTGGTACGGCCAATCCGCCAGCAGCCCCACCGGTAGCGGCAGCGTGTCCTTCATCGCCGACAACGCCGCAGCCGTTCCCGGCAGCACGGCCACCACCCAGTCCGCCCCCCTGGTGGACCTGGTGACCATCAGCCGCGCCGAGTACAGCCTGGGCACCGGCCAACTGACCGTGGACGCCAGCTCCAGCGACGAGAGTGGCCAGCCCGTGCTGACCCTCGAAGGCCTGGGCACGCTGGTCGCCGGTCACCTGCAGCTACCGCTCAACGGCATTCCTCCGGCGACCGTCCACGTCCTCTCGGCCAACGGCGGCTCCGATACCGAAGAAGTCCGGATTCTCCCCTGAGAACAACACTCACCCGCCGCTGGCGGGTGAACGGAGGCAGTCATGTTCAAATGGCCAGGAATACTCACCGTGGCGCTGGGCCTGCTCATCGGCCTGCCGGTCGCCGAGGCGCAACTGGCAGCGGTGGACCTTGGCCCCTATACCGCCGCCAGCGGCTACTTTCCGCGCTGGTACCAGGACGACCTGGGCGTGCCCCTGGAGCTGTGCCTGTCCAAGGCGCGCAGCTCGCGGGTGCCGGGCAGCTTCATGTGCACGCTGCTGCCGACCCCCGGTGTCTTCGACGGCGCCAAGCCAATCGCCTTCCCCGCCAACTTCCCCGATGAAAGCTTCTGGATGCTCGCGGAAACCGCCATCGACGACCCCGGCAACGGGCTGCAGCTGGATACCTACGTGGCCGGTGTCGAGGCGGCCTTCGCCGCCGAGGTGCCGCGCCAGGGCGACCAGCAGAGCTTCGCGCGCATCCGCATCCGCGCCACGGTTCCGGTGGCCGGGACCTACACCGTCACCCACCCCTATGGCGTGGACACCTTCACGGTCACCGCGCCCGGCCGGCGCGCGATCAACCTGACCCGCGACATCGGCATCGGCGCACCCGGCGACTTCACTGGCGCCCTGGCCGGCGACATCGGCCCCTTCCTCCATCGTGACGGCCCGCTGTACACGGAAACCAACCCGGAAACCGGCGAGACGGAAACTTTCATCGGCGACCCGAACCTGGCCGAGCGAGTGACCGGCAGCCCCTTCGGCACCAACTTCATACGCATCGACGGGCCCAACGGGCTGTCCATCGAAACCGACCTGTTCAACCTGTCCGGCAAGGTGTTCACCGGCGGCATCGCCAGCCAGATCGGCGTCGACCGCGCGACCTACAGCCGCGATGCCCAGCGCACCTGGATATCGGTGTTCGCCAACTCCGGCGCCAATGCCACCCTGTGCTTCCGCGAGAGCCTCGAGCTGGTGGGCGACCCGCCGTCACCCTGCCAGTTCCAGATGACCGGCGATGGCAGCGGCCACTTCTTCGGCCAGGACATCGCCCCGGCCAGCCTGCCGCCCTTCGTGCTGGTCACCGCCAATGACACCAACGCCTCGGCGACCACCCAGACCCAGCCGCTGGTCGACGTCGTCAACATCACCCAGGCCCGCTACTCCTGGCCGGACAAGACGCTGACGGTAGAGGCGCGCTCCAGCGATGAAGTCGAGATTCCGACCATGGTGACCGAGGGCTTCGGACGCTTGCTGCCGGTCAGTGGCGCGACCCAGCGCCTGGTGGCCGTGGGCATCGAGCAGCCGCCGGCGAAGATCACGGTGAAGTCCGCCGCAGGCGGCAGGGACACCGAGTTCGTGGTCATCGAAGGCAGCCCCTTCCCCCGTCCGGCCAACCAGCCGCCCGTGGCCAATCCGGACAGCGCCAGCACCACCGCCGGCGTGCCGTTGACCCTGGCCCTGACCGCCAACGACAGCGACCCGGACGGCAACCTGCCGCTGATCATCGACAACGTTGGCAGCGTCGCCATTGGCAACCTGGTGCAGAGCGGCAACGGCTCGGTGATCTACAACCCGCCAGCGCAGGTCGCCACGACACAGACGCTGACCTTCACCTATCAGGTCCGAGACAATCTCGGTGCCCTCTCCGTCCCGGCCCTGGTGACCCTCACCGTGCGGCCGAACCTGGCGCCGGTGGTCGCCAACGACACCGCCACCACCAGCGCCGGCGCGCCGGTGACGATCAATGTCCTGGCCAATGACGCGGACCCGGAAGGCAACGCCATGACCGTGGTGAACCTGACCCAGCCGGCGGCCGGGAGCGGAACCGCCAGCACCAATGGCACGACGGTGACCTACGCCCCGCCGGCAAGCCTGAACGCCCCCTTGACCGTCACCTTCACCTACCAGGTGCAGGACGCCATCGGCGCCGCCTCGACCACCGCAACGGTGACCGTGACGGTGAACCCGGCGACGGCCGCCGATACCCTGGCGATCACCACTGCGAACGCGAAGACAGGCAACAACGGGCGCGCTTCCTGGGACATCCAGGGCACCACGTCGCGGCCCCAGGGCAACCAGATCCGCATCGAGGTCACCACGACGCGGGGCGTGGTGCAGCTGGGCACCGCCACCCCGGCCGGCAATGGCCGCTGGAGACTGTCGGTGAACAACTCCACCACCTTCATCCCCAGTGCCACCCCCAGCGCTACGGTCCGTTCCACCTTCGGCGGCGTGAGTACCGCACCGATCAGCCTGCGCTGAGGGTCCGCCTCCAGTTACCCCCGGCCGCGCGATGCGCGCCGGGGGATTCTCTTGTCCGGGGTTGCTGGGACGCAAACACTGTGGGAACGGATTCTTTCGCGCGTCTCCCCGGTGGTCGGCGACTGCACAGGAAATGCACATCAGTGCTTGAAAAACCGCGATATCCCCCGATAATCGCGCCCCCTGCCCTCCCTGCCTCGCAGGCGGCCATGACCAACCAGTCAAGTTTCCACACAGATGGAAACGCTAAAGAACCATTGGAACCCGTGATGAATCGCGCTCTTTCTTCCCTGATGCTCGCCGGCGGCCTGCTGGCGGCCGGCAACGCCCTGGCCGACGGCCCCCTGCTGTGGCAGGACAACAGCCTGACCTACCTGTACGGCCAGAATTTCCAGATCAACCCGGAAACCCAGCAGACCTTCACCTTCGAGCACGCCAGCGGCTGGACCTTCGGCGACCTGTTCATCTTCGTCGACCAGATCAACTACAACGGCGAGGAAGACGCGAACCTGGGCAAGAACACCTACTACGGTGAAATCTCCCCGCGCCTGTCCTTCGGCAAGATGTTCGACCAGCAGCTGGAATTCGGCCCCATCAGCGACGTGCTGCTGGCCGCCACCTACGAGCGTGGCGAGAACCGTAACCAGAACTACCTGCTCGGCCCGGGCTTCGACCTCAAGGTCCCCGGCTTCGACTACTTCCAGTTGAACTTCTACTACCGCAAGCCCGACGGCATCACCAACAACCCGTCCGGCCAGTGGCAGGTCACCCCGGTGTGGTCCTACACCATTCCGGTGGGTAACTCCGACGTCGTCATCGACGGTTTCATGGACTGGGTGTGGAACAACAAGGACGCCACCTCCGACCGTCCGAACGACCTGCACGCCAACCTGCACTTCAACCCGCAGATCAAGTACGACCTGGGCAAGGCCATGGGCTGGAGCGCGGTTAAGCACTTCTACGTCGGCATCGAGTACGACTACTGGAAGAACAAGTACGCCATCGACGACAACAGCTTCCTCGGCGACGAGATCCTCGGCGGCACCGACCAGAACACCTTCAGCCTGCTGGCCAAGGTGCACTTCTGATATCCGTGGGGCCCGTCGCAATGGCGGGCCCCTCTGGCTTGCGCCACTGGGGAAGGCGGGTGGAGAATGCGCGACAGTCTCAGCCTGCAGTCAGACAAGGAATCCATCGATGGCCAGCGACAGCACCCAAGCCTCTCCTCGCACCCGGGGTGAGAACCTGGTTACTTGCGGCTGGATAGCCCTGGCGACTGCCATCCCCGTCAGCTGCATCTTCTCCAGCGAACCCTTCGACTTCTCCGCCGGCCTCGCCGCGCTTTCCCTGATCAGCCTCTGCGCCGCCTTTGCCTGCTGGCCGAAGCTCTTCATCACACCGATCAACTACCGCAAGCTCTGTGACGAAGTGCCCCGTAGCAGCTCCATCGCCATGGCCGTATTCGTGGCGCTGACCGTGCTGCGTGGTTTTGTCGAACTGGTGGCCTGATTTCTACGGACGCGGTATCCCCCTAGGCCCTGGTGCATCGTTTCCCGTTCCAGTGCCCATGAAAAAGCCCCGCACTTGGCGGGGCTTTTTCATGCTTGGGTCGATCAGGCGTTAGCCGGAGTCGCACCGATGATCTCGGCACGGCTGCGCACGAACTGCGGCAGCAACGAGCCCACGACCATGCCCAGGACACTGAACAGCAGGCCGGCCAGTTGCGGCGGCCAGAAGTCGGTTTCGGCATAGGTCGCTTCCAGGAAGATCCAGGACACCAGACCGAGGGTGATGGCGACCAGGGCGCCCTGGGTGGTGGCGCGCTTCCAGAACAGGCCGGCGAACAGCGGTACCACGGCAGCGACCAGAGTCACCTTGTAGGCGTTGCCCACCATCTCGTAGATGCTCGCATCCGAGTACAGGGCGAACAGCGAGGTCGCGATGGTCATCGCGATCACGCTCAGGCGCATGGCCAGCAGGAACTGACGGTCGTTCATGTTGGGGATGAAGCGCTTGAGCACGTTCTCGGTGAAGGTCACCGACGGTGCCAGCAGGGTGCCGGAGGCAGTGGACATGATGGCCGACAGCAGCGCACCGAAGAACATGATCTGCGCGAACAGCGGCGTGCGCTCCATGATCAGGTGCGGCAGGATCATCTGCGAGTCTTCGGCCAGCCACTTCTGCACCATGGCCGGGTCGATCAGCGAAGCGGCGTAGGTCAGGAAAATCGGCAACATGCAGAAGGACAGGTAGAACACGGCGCCGGTCATGGAAGCGCGGGCGGCGATGTTCTCGGTCTTGGCCGACATCACGCGGGCGTACACGTCCTGCTGCGGGATGGAACCGAACATCATGGTCAC
Source organism: Pseudomonas lalkuanensis (assembly GCF_008807375.1). Taxonomy (NCBI): domain Bacteria; kingdom Pseudomonadati; phylum Pseudomonadota; class Gammaproteobacteria; order Pseudomonadales; family Pseudomonadaceae; genus Metapseudomonas; species Metapseudomonas lalkuanensis. Next base: position 5,290,153 of record NZ_CP043311.1, read on the forward strand.
GGCCGCGCCGATGAAGGCGACGATATCCCGCGGCTCGAAACCGTGCATGAATGTGAACTTGCCTTCGCTGGCGGCATGGCTGATCACCACGTCGGCGCCACCGGCCATGTCACCGATCAGCCAGGTCAGGTACACCAGGCCGACGACGATGATGATCATCTGCATGAAGTCGGTCAGGGCCACGGACCACATACCCCCGAACAGGGTGTAGAGCAGCACGATGCCGGTGCCGATCAGCATGCCCTGGGTGGTGGTGATGGAGCCATCGGACAGCACGTTGAACACCAGGCCCAGTGCGGTGAGCTGTGCAGCCACCCAGCCCAGATAGGAACCGATGATGACCAGGCTGGTGATCATCTCGACGTTCGGACCGAAGCGCTTCCTGAAGAAGTCGCCGATGGTCAGCAGGTTCATGCGGTACAGCGGACGGGCGAACACCAGGCCCACCAGCATCAGGCAACCGAAGGAACCGAAGGGATCCTCGATGATTCCGGCGAATCCTTCCTCGATGAAGCTCGCGGGAATACCCAGCACGGCTTCCGAGCCGAACCAGGTGGCGAACACCATCGCCGCGACCAGGGGGAAGGACATGCTCCGGCCGCCGGCCGCGAAGTCCTTGGAGTTTTTCACACGGGTGGACGCGTAGAAACCGACACCAACGGTGACCAGCAGGTATACCGCAACAAACCAGATCAGCATTTGTTCTTGTTCCAGAGGCACGCCCGTCGGGCCGGACCCTGGGAGGCAGGTGTCGCGGCTGACGGAGTTTTTGTTATTGACGGCGAAGCCCGGCACGGAGCGAACCGGGCGGTTACCACGGAGGCGCAGTCTGCCAAAGACGTAAAATATGTCAAACAATTACGACGTCCATGAGCAGAAAAATCGACAGAATGCCTGTGCGAACATGCCGTAGCGATAAACTCAATACATTGATTTAAAAGACAAATTAACGTCAGCTTGTGACCCATCAGTTTTTTATTTTTTACAGGCGCCGTTGATTAACAAAGACACCACGCTACCGTTCGTCGCCGTACAGGAAGCATCTGCTAGCATCCACGCGTCACTCTCATGGAGCCGCTCCGCATGTACGCGCTGACCCCGCAGCAGACCGAGGCCTATCTGCGCCACCTGGACACCCCCGCTCCGCAGCGTCCCGACCTCGCCAGCCTGAATCGGCTGATCGCCGCCCACCAGCAACGGGTGGCTTTCGAGAACGTCGATGTCCTGCTCGACCGCCCCATACGCATCGACGCCGATGCTGTGTTCGCCAAGGTGGTGGAGCGTGGCCGCGGCGGTTACTGCTACGAGCTGAACAACCTCTTCGCGCGCCTGCTGCTCGCCCTCGGTTTCGAGGTCGAACTACTGGGTGGCCGGGTGCGCTGGGGCCTGCCACTGGACGCCCCGCAGACCATGCTCTCCCACCTGATGCTGCGCGTGCTGCTGCCGGAAGGTCCGCACCTGGCGGATGTCGGTTTCGGCTCCGCCACCCCCTGGCGCGCCGTCCCCCTCGACGGGCCGATGCCCGATGACCTGCCTTATCGGCTGAGCCCCCAGGGCGACGGCACGGGCGAAGTGCAATTGGAGAACTTCCGCGCCGAGACGGGCTGGGCGGCCTGCTACCGCTTCGGCGCAGAGGTGAACGCCTGGGTCGATTGCATCCCGCGCAACTGGTACACCGCCACCCACCCCGACAGCGTTTTCCGCAAGATGCTGATGACCGCCCGCAGCGAGGGCGAATGGCGCCTGACCCTGGCCAATGGCAGCCTCAACAGGCGCCACCGCGACGGTCGCCTGGAAAGCCGCAAGATCGAAGATGCCGCCGAGTTGGTCGGCGTGCTGCAGAACGACTTCCTGCTGAATCTCACCGATGACGAGATCGAGCCGCTGCGACTGCGCCTGGCCGGCCTGCTGGAAGGCTGACGGCATGCGCTGTGCGCATCGCAGTTCCGTGCCGAACGGCCTGGTGCGCGCCGCGCCCCCCTACGATGGAGTCCCGGGTTCGAGTGGTGGACCGGTGGAGCGTGGTCCACCCTTGTAGGTAAATCCCGCCGCGCAGGAGGACATGCCCATGTCCACCGCCGCCCGCCTCGATGCCCTGCACGAGCAGGGCTTCACCCTCCTCCCCGGCGTGCTCGACGCCACCTCCGTCGCCACCCTGCGCCAGCTGATGGACCAACTCCAGCCCGTCCACTGGGACTATCTCGGGCTGCTGGACGATCACTTCAAGTGTGTGTTCAACCGGGGGCCGGAATGGCTGCCCTGGCTCGACCTGCCCGGCGTGATCGACCTGGCCGAAGCGGCACTGGGTGAGGATTGCCATGTGATTGGGCAGACCGCCTGGCGCTGCCATCCGGGCTTCATTGGCGCCGAGTTGCACCTGGATCACCTGGCGATGGAGCTGCCGGAAAGCCTGCTGGCCGATCCGTCATTCAAGCTGCCGATTCAGGTCTGCACCGCGCACCTGTACCTCGACGATATCGACGCCGACCTCTGCCCTACCCTGGTGATCCCCGGCAGCCACCGCGCCGGCCGCAAACCCCGGTCCGGAGAACCCCATTGGCACGGCAAAGCGGCCGAGCCCGTGCTGTGCCAGGCGGGCGATGTGCTGATGTTCCGCAGCGAGCTCTGGCACGCCGGCAGCCGCAATCGCACCCACGACCGCAGCCGCTACCTGCTGCAGGTGCACTACGGACGGCGCATGGTGGCGCAGAAGTTCTCGCCCTACCTGGACTTCCGTTTCAACCCGCAGGTGCTCGCGGCCTGCACGCCGCGCCAGCGCCGGCTGCTGGGCGACCACGAAGCTGCCGAGTACGACTGACGCCGAAAAACCGAGCAAGCGCTCCCAACCCAGCCCCCATGGGCGACCCAGGCACTTATCCCGAAGATATCCACAGGAACGCCCACAGTTTTTGTGGGCAGTACACTTTCTTGCGCGACGCGCTACCCGCCCCTTGTGGGAGCGAATTCATTCGCGAATCTCCCCGGCATCGCAACCTGCCCCGCAAACCGCCGCAGGCACCTGGACAAAATACGTCCACCTCACTGAAAGCCACGCAACTCAAGCCCTCCAGCCATTCACCCCAAAGCTATCCACAGCTTGCCCCACAGAATCCGTGGGTATCCGCACCGGACTGCAGACGCGGCAGGGTTGCACCCCCTTCGCCCAGGAAACGAGCAACCCGGACCAGCCCCTGTAGCACGGGCGCTGGCGCAATCCATCCAGACGATATCCACAGCTCGCTCCACAGAAAATGTGGGCACGTCGATGCCGGGCTGTTCTTTACTCAAGGCAAGTCTTCACGCAGGAATCCATCCATGCGCGCAGTCAGCCCCGTCGCCCTGCTGCTGGCCTTGCTGCTCCTGACCGGATGCGCCGGTTTTGGCCAGCGCGACCCCTTGCAGGTGGACCTGGTGGGCATGGAGCCGATCCACGGCGAGGGCATGGAAATGCGCTTCAACCTCAAGTTGCGGGTGCAGAACCCCAATGAAAGCGCGATCCATTACAGCGGCATCGCCCTGGAACTGGACCTCAACGACCTGCCGCTAGCCAGCGGCGTCAGCAGCCAGGACGGCACGGTAGAGGGTTTCGGGGAAAAGCTGATCGAAGTGCCCGTGACCATTTCCGCCTTCTCGGTGCTGCGCCAGACCTGGAACCTTGCCGGCGGAAGCCCGATCCAGAACGTCCCCTATGCCTTGCGCGGCAAACTGGGTGGCGGTTTCTGGGGAACCCGGCGCTTTTCCGATGCCGGCGTGTTGAGCATCCCCGAGCCCATCGACACGCCCTGAGCCTCAGTTGCTCAGGATGAACCCGAGCAGTTCGTGGATCGCCAGTGGCAGCGCGGTCGCCTCGGTGTCCACTTCCCAGTCCGCATCGAGTGGCGGCTCGTAGGGGCTGTCCAGGCCGGTGAAGTTACGAATGCGCCCTTCCAGCGCCGCCTGGTACAGCCCTTTGGGGTCGCGGCGGGCGCAAGCGTCGAACGAGGTGCTGACGTAGACAGTGGAGAACTCCCCCGGCGCGAACATCTGCCGCGCCGCCTCGCGATCGGCGCGAAACGGCGAGATGGCGGAGACGATCACCACCAGCCCCGCATCCACCATCAGCCGCGCCACCTCGGCGATGCGCCGGACGTTCTCGCGGCGATCCTCTGCCGACATGCCGAGATCCCGGCACAGGCCGCCGCGCAGGTTGTCGCCATCCAGCACATAGGTGTGCAGGCCACGGGCGTTGAGTTCCACTTCCAGCGCATTGGCCAAGGTGGACTTGCCCGAGCCGGACAGGCCGGTCAGCCAGATGCAGCGCGGTCGCTGATGCTTGATCGACGCCCTGGCCCGTGCCGAAAGAGCCAGCGCATAGGGCGTTGCCTTACTCATAACCCAACCACTCATAGTCACGTTCATGGGCCCGCAGCATTGCACCCTCGTTGCGGGCACGACCCTCGATTTCTCCGAGCAGGGAGACTAGCAGCCGTTTTTCCCGAGAAGATCTGGATAGGGTCAAGTCGGAAAAGCATCCGATACATCTGACATACGAAATCGCAGAAACGGGCAAGGCAGTGGCAAAACCCTATATAATTCGTGGTTTTTCGTGACACCGAAGTCGAGGTCCCCATGAGCACCCTGCCGCCCTGCCCCAAATGCAACTCCGAATACACCTACGAAGACGGCGCGATGCTGATCTGCCCCGAGTGCGCCCACGAGTGGTCCGCTGACGCCAGCGCCGAGACCGCCGGTGATGACAAGGTGATCAAGGACTCCGTCGGCAACGTCCTGCAGGACGGCGACACCGTCACCGTGATCAAGGACCTCAAGGTCAAGGGCTCGTCCCTGGTGGTGAAGGTCGGCACCAAGGTGAAGAACATCCGCCTGGTGGACGGCGACCACGACATCGATTGCAAGATCGATGGCATCGGCGCGATGAAGCTGAAGTCGGAATTCGTGCGCAAGGTCTGAGTCGCGAATCCACCCCGAAAAAGCCCGGCCTGTGCCGGGCTTTTTTGTGGGCCGGGCAGCGCCTTGCCTCCTCTCCCGCTGTCATTCCGTCCTGGACTGACATGCGGAGGATTTTTCGGTTGTCCTCCATCGCCCCACCAAGCTAAACAGTCGTTCAACGAGCAGCAGGACGCCAGCGCAGGAACGACTGATGAGCCCCCAATTCCCCAAGACCTACTACGAAGCCACGGTCGATCGGACCGCCTACCCTGCCCATTCGGGCCGCACCGACGCCAGGGTATGCATCCTCGGTGGTGGGCTGGCTGGGCTGTCCACCGCCCTGGGGCTGGCCGAGCGCGGCGTCACCGACGTGGTGGTGCTGGAATCCCATGACGTCGGCCACGGCGCCTCGGGACGCAATGGCGGCTTCGTCTTCGGCGGCTACAGCCTGGGCAACGCCGATCTGCTGGCCACCCTGGGCGCCGAGGAGGCGCGTCGCCTGTATCAACTCACCCTCGATGCGGTCGAACTGATCCGCCACCGCAGCCGCCACTACGGCATCGACTGCGACCTGGTGGACAAGGGCGTGATCCTCGCCAACTGGTTCAACGACCCCGCACGCCTGGAAACCCCGCGCCAGCTGATGAAGCAGGCCTACGGGGTGAACTGGGAATACATCCCGCCCGGTGAGCTGAAGGAAAAGCTCCGGACCGGGCGCTACTTCGGCGGCCTGCTGGAACGCAACGCCTTCCACTTCCATCCGCTCAAGTACGTCTGTGGCATCGCCCGGACGCTGGCCGGCCTGGGTGTCCGCCTCCACGAACGATCCCCCGCCCTGGCCATCGAGAAGCGCGCCGGCAAGTTCGTGGTCAGAACGGCGGGCGGCGAGGTGCACGCCGAGCATGTGGTGTTCTCCGGCGGCGGCTATGCACGCGGCCTCCATCGCCCCGTCGAGCGCGCGGTGCTGCCCATCGCCACCTACGTGGTCGCCACCGAGCCGCTGGGCGCGCGTCTTGCTGAAGCCATCGATTGCGAGTCGGCGGTCTACGACACCCGCTTCGCCTTCGACTACTACCGACCGCTGCAGGACAGCCGGATTCTCTGGGGCGGCCGCATCTCCATCCTCGACCGCAACCCTGACGCCATCGCCAGGCTGTTGAAGGCCGACCTCGTATCGGTCTATCCACAGCTGGAAGAGGCTGAAATCGAGTACTCCTGGGGCGGTCTGATGAGTTATGGCCGCCATCAGATGGCGCAGATCGGCCAGGACGCCGACGGCATCTGGCACGCGGTGGGCTTCGGGGGCCACGGCATGGCGCCGACCACAGTGGCGGGCGAGGTGCTGGCCGATGCCATCGCCAACGCCGCGCCGATTCCCGCCGGATTCAACCGATTCGGCCTGACCCGCACCTTCGGCCTCGCCGGACTGCTGGCCGCGCAGATGACCTACACCGCCTTCCAGGCTCGCGATGCGTTCGATGCGCGACGGTTGAATCGGTAATCGCGCGCGGTTGGACTGGCGTGATGGGTATCGCGGAGCTCACCCCATCCTACGAGGCGGTGCTTCGTACTGCGAAACCCATCAAATGAAAAAGCCCGGCATTAGCCGGGCCTTTTCATTCAACACATCACTCAGCCGTTGCTGGGGAACGCGAACTGCGCGGCCTCGTGGCTGGCGCGCTGCGGCCAGCGCTGGGTGATGGCCTTGCGGCGGGTGTAGAAGCGCACGCCGTCCGGGCCGTAGGCGTGCAGGTCGCCGAACAGCGAGCGCTTCCAGCCGCCGAAGCTGTGGTAGGCCACCGGCACCGGCAGCGGCACGTTGACGCCGACCATCCCCACTTCGATCTCGTCGCAGAACAGGCGGGCGGCTTCACCGTCGCGGGTGAAGATGCAGGTGCCGTTGCCGTATTCGTGGTCGTTGATCAGCTGCATGGCCTCTTCCAGGCTGCCGACGCGGACGATGCAGAGCACCGGGCCGAAGATTTCTTCCTGGTAGATGCGCATGTCGGCTTTGACGTTGTCGAACAGGGTGCCGCCAACGAAGTAACCGTCTTCATGGCCGGCCACGCGGTAGCCGCGGCCATCCACCACCAGCTTGGCGCCAGCGGCCACGCCGTCGTCGATGTAGCCGACCACCTTGTCGCGGGCAGCGGCGGTGACCAGAGGCCCCATGTCCAGGCCGCAGTTGGTGCCGGCGCCGATCTTCAGGCCCTTGATCTGCGGAACGATCTTGTCCACCAGGGCATCGGCGATCTGGTCGCCCACGCACACGGCCACGGAGATGGCCATGCAGCGCTCGCCACAGGAGCCGTAGGCGGCGCCCATCAGTGCGCTGACGGCGTTGTCGAGGTCAGCGTCAGGCATCAGCACGGCGTGGTTCTTGGCCCCGCCCAGGGCCTGCACACGCTTGCCGCGCTTGGTGCCTTCGGCATAGATGTACTCGGCGATCGGGGTCGAGCCAACGAAGCTCAGCGCCTTCACTTCGGGGGCCTCGATCAGCGCGTCCACGGCTTCCTTGTCGCCGTTGACCACGTTCAGCACGCCCTTGGGCAGGCCGGCCTGGTGGAACAGCTCGGCGATCAGCAGGGTGGAGCTGGGGTCACGCTCGGAGGGCTTCAAGATGAAGGTGTTGCCGCAGGCGATGGCCAGCGGGTACATCCACAGCGGCACCATGGCCGGGAAGTTGAACGGGGTGATGCCGGCGACCACGCCCAGCGGCTGGAAGTCGCTCCAGGCGTCGATGTTCGGGCCGACGTTGCGGGTGTATTCGCCCTTGAGGATTTCCGGGGCGGCGCAGGCGTACTCGACGTTCTCGATACCGCGCTTGAGCTCACCGGCGGCGTCTTCCAGGGTCTTGCCGTGTTCTTCGGCGATCAGTCTGGAGATCACCGCTTCGTTGGCTTCCAGCAGTTGCTTGAAGCGGAACAGCACCTGGGCACGCTTGGCCGGCGGGGTGTTGCGCCAGGCCGGGAAGGCCGCCTTGGCGGCATCGATGGCCTGCTGGATGGTGGCGCGGCTGGCCAGGCCGACCTTGCGGTGGGCTTCGCCGGTGGACGGGTTGAACACGTCCGCGGTGCGGCCTTGGTCGTCGATGCGTTCGCCGTTGATCAGGTGCGGGATGAGGCTCATGGGTGGGGTCTCTTGTAGGGCTTTTGTCTTTGCGGCGCCGGAAGCTCGGAGTGGGGAATTTCCCTCGCCCCAGCCCTCTCCCAGAGGGAGAGGGGGCTGTCCGTGCGCTATTTCAATTCGGTTTCCACGAAGACCACTTCGTGGTCGCTGGCGTTGATCACGTTGTGTTCGACGCCTGCCTTGCGGAAGTAGCTCTGGCCGGCCACCAGGGGGGCGTGCTTGTCGCCCTCCGGGGTTTCCAGCAGCAGGGTGCCGTTGGTCATCGGCACCACCACGTAGTCGTAGCCGTGGCAGTGGCGACCGGTTTCGGCACCGGGGGCGAAGCGCCACTCGGTGACGATCACCTCGTCGTTATCCACCTGCACGGTGGGCACGGCCTGCGGGCGCTGGCTCATCAATTCACGCCCTGCAGGGCCTGGCCGACGGCATCGAACAGGCGGTCGAGCTCTTCCGGCTTGGCGTTGAAGGTCGGGCCGAACTGCAGGGTGTCGCCACCGAAGCGCACGTAGAAGCCGGCCTTCCACAGGGCCATGCCGGCCTCGAACGGACGGACGATGGCGTCGCCGTCACGCGGGGCGATCTGCAGGGCACCGGCCAGGCCGCAGTTGCGGATGTCGATGACGTGCTTGGCGCCCTTCAGGCCGTGGATGGCCTTCTCGAAGTGCGGGGCCAGTTCGGCGGATTGCTGCACCAGGTTTTCCTTCTCCAGCAGGTCCAGGGCAGCGAGGCCAGCGGCGCAGGCGACCGGGTGCGCGGAGTAGGTGTAGCCGTGGGTGAACTCGACGGCGTACTCGGGCGTCGCCTGGTTCATGAAGGTCTGGTAGATCTCGCGGCTGGCGATCACCGCGCCCATGGGGATGGCACCGTTGGTGACTTGCTTGGCCACGTTCATCAGGTCCGGGGTCACGCCGAAGTATTCAGCGCCGGTCATCTTGCCCATGCGGCCGAAGGCAGTGATCACTTCGTCGAAGATCAGCAGGATGTTGTGCTGGTCGCAGATTTCGCGCAGACGCTGCAGGTAGCCCACCGGCGGCACGATCACGCCAGCGGAGCCGGACATCGGCTCGACGATCACGGCGGCGATGTTGGACGCGTCGTGCAGTTCAATCAGTTTCAGCAATTCGTTGGCCAGTTCCACGCCGCCGGTTTCGGCCGCGCCCCGGGTGAAGGCCAGGCCCGGCTGCAGGGTGTGCGGCAGGTGGTCGACGTCCATCAGCTGGCCGAACATCTTGCGGTTACCGCCGATACCGCCCAGCGCGGTGCCGGCGACGTTCACGCCGTGGTAGCCACGGGCGCGGCCGATCAGCTTGGTCTTCTGCGGCTGGCCTTTCAGGCGCCAGTAGGCGCGGGCCATCTTGATGGAGGTGTCGGCGCACTCGGAGCCGGAACCGGTGAAGAACACGTGGTTCAGTTCGCCGGGAGTCAGGTTGGCGATCTTCTCGGCCAGCTGGAAGGACAGCGGGTGGCCGTACTGGAAGCCAGGAGAGTAGTCGAGGGTGCCGAGCTGCCTGGCCACGGCTTCCTGGATTTCCTTGCGCGAGTGACCGGCGCCGCAGGTCCACAGACCGGAGAGGCTGTCGTACACGCGACGGCCCTGATCGTCGATCAGCCAGCTACCTTCGGCGGCGACGATAAGACGCGGGTCGCGCTGGAAGTTGCGGTTGGCGGAAAACGGCATCCAGTGAGCGTCCAGCTTGAGTTGGCTGGCGAGAGGAAGCTGGGCGGTCTGCGGCATGTTCATGTATGGCCTCGAAAGTGTCTTGTTCTGAGGAACGACGCGCTACTTGCTGCCGACATTGCCACGGGCATAAAGTCACGAAAATCCAACTTTTCAAATCTTTAGGTTAGAGGTTGCTAAACCATGAGTAGCCGCCGTTCCGAGCCACTGGCGCAGGTGAGCGATTTCGATATCCGCCTGTTGCGCATCTTTCGCAGCGTGGTGGAATGCGGTGGATTCTCCGCTGCCGAGAGCGTGCTGGGCATCGGTCGTTCGGCCATCAGCCAACAGATGAGCGATCTGGAACAACGCCTCGGCCTGCGTCTGTGCCAGCGCGGACGTGCCGGTTTCGCCCTGACCGAGGAAGGCCGCGAGGTGTACCAGTCGTCCTTGCAGCTGCTGGCGTCGCTGGAAACCTTCCGGACGGAGGTCAACGGCCTGCACCAGCACCTGCGCGGCGAGCTGAACATCGGCCTCACCGACAACCTGGTGACATTGCCGCACATGCGCATCACCCATGCGCTGTCGCGCCTGAAGGAGCGCGGACCGGACGTGCAGATCAACATCCGCATGACGCCGCCCAGCGAGGTGGAACAGGGGGTGCTCGACGGCCGCCTGCACGTCGGCGTGGTGCCGCAGACCGCCGCCCTCTCCGGTCTGGAATACCAGCCCCTGTACAGCGAGCGCTCGCTGCTCTACTGCGCCGTGGGCCATCCACTGTTCTATGTGGACGATGCGCAACTTCGCGACGACCGCCTGAACCAGCAGGACGCCATCGCCCCCACCTTCCGCCTGCCGGCGGATATCCAGGCGCACTACCAGGTGCTCAACAGCACGGCCAGCGCCTCGGACCGCGAGGGCATGGCCTTCCTCATCCTCACCGGCCGCTACATCGGCTACCTGCCGGACCACTACGCGAGCTTCTGGGTACAACAAGGGCGGCTGCGGGCGCTGAAACCGGCGACGCGCTTCTACGACCTGTCGCTGTCTTCGGTGACCCGCAAGGGCCGCCGGCCGCACCTGGTGCTGGAGAGCTTCCTGGAGGCGCTGGCAGCGACGAGCTGACATCCAGCCGTGCGGATTCATTCGCGAATGAATTCGCTCCCACGACGAGAGCCTCCCGGCAGCCGCTCAAGCCCCATTCCGGTGCAGCCCGGACAATTCCGCGAATAACCTGACCAGTGCTCCAGTTTTGCTTGTAGGCGCGGTCATCCTGGGTTATCAGTGCTGTCGCCAACCCCCTCTTGAATAAGGAAGCCTATGACTTCACTGGTGCCCGCCCACAGCCCGAATCCTCCCGCCAAGCCCGCCGGCCGCATTCGTCAGAAGAACGAAGAGCTGATCCTCGCCGCCGCGGAGGAGGAGTTCGCCCGCCACGGCTTCAAGGGCACCAGCATGAACACCATCGCCCTGCGCGCCGGGCTGCCCAAGGCCAACCTGCACTACTACTTCAGCAACAAGCTGGGCCTGTACATCGCCGTACTGAGCAACCACCTGGAACTCTGGGACAGCACCTTCAACACCCTCACCGCCGAAGACGACCCGGCCGAGGCGCTGGCCCGCTACATCCGCGCCAAGATGGAGTTCTCCCGTCGCCACCCGCTGGCTTCGAAGATCTTCGCCATGGAAATCATCAGTGGCGGCAGCTGCCTGGAAGCCCACTTCGATCAGGACTACCGCACCTGGTTCAAGGGGCGCGCCGGGGTATTCGAAGCCTGGATCGCCGCCGGCAAGATGGACCCGGTGGACCCGGTGAACCTGATCTTCCTGCTCTGGGGCAGCACCCAGCACTACGCCGACTTCAACACCCAGATCTGCCGCGTCACTGGCCGCAAGCGCCTGACCAGGGACGACTTCGAAGCGGCCACGCAGAACCTCATCCAGATCATCCTCAAGGGTTGCGGCCTGACTCCGCCCGCGACTGCCTGATGCCGTTCACCCTGTCCGCTCCCGCCGAGTACCGCGAGGAGATCAAGAAGAGCCGCTTCATCGCCCATGCCGCGCAGGTGGCCAGCGTCGAGGAAGCGCAGGCGTTCATCGCGCGCCTGTCAGAGCCTGGCGCCTCGCACAACTGCTGGGCCTGGAAGCTGGGCAACCTGTACCGTTTCAGTGACGACGGCGAACCCGGCGGCACCGCCGGACGCCCGATCCTCGCCGCTATCGAAGGCCAGGACTGCGACCAGGTGGCGGTGCTGGTGATCCGTTACTACGGCGGTATCCAGCTCGGCACCGGCGGCCTCGCCCGCGCCTACGGCGGCAGCGCCGCGAAATGCCTGCAAGGTGGCGAGCGCGTGGAGCTGGTGGCGCGCAGCCGCATCAGGTGCCATCCCGGTTTTGCCGAACTGCCGTTATTGAAGGCTCGCCTCGCCGACTTCGAAGCGCTGGTAGAAAGTGAACGCTTCGATGCCGAAGGCGCCGAGCTGATCATGGCCCTGCCCGAGGGCCGCATTGCCGGGTTCGAGCAGGTCCTGCGAGATATCAGCCGGGGCCGGCTGGAAGTCAAGCGGCTCTGACCCCTCGAATACCACCCACATTTTCTGTGGAGCCTGCTGTGGATAACTCGTGGGCTTTTGCCTGGAACGCCGCAGCGGCGCGGCTTTGCGAGAACTGCTCGCATTTTGCCCAGTACCCGGCCTGTTTCCTGCCCCAAACTTAAGCACTTGATATTTGGTGCATTCCTCCGCGCACCAATGCAGCGCAGCAAGCGCTCGGCAGGTCCGCCCTTGTCCACGCTCAACGGGGAAAAGGTTGTGGATAAGCTTGGGAATATCCGCCGCAGCCCAAGGCTGGCGAGCCTTGCGGAGCATTGATCAAAAAACGAACAGAACCAGCCAGACGAAGTGCGCTTGCCCCTGGCGAATGAATCCGCCCGAACAACAGGTAAACTTTCCGCCATTCCCGCCTGATGAAGAGAACCCACCATGTACGAATGGCTGAATGCCCTGCCCAAGGCTGAACTGCACCTGCACCTGGAGGGTTCGCTGGAACCCGAACTGCTGTTCGCCCTGGCCGAACGCAACAAGGTGGCGCTGCCCTGGGCCGACGTGGAAACCCTGCGCAAAGCTTACGCCTTCAACAACCTGCAGGAGTTCCTCGATCTCTACTACGCCGGCGCCGATGTGCTGCGCACCGAGCAGGACTTCTACGACCTCACCTGGGCCTACCTGCAACGCTGCAAGGCGCAGAACGTGATCCACACCGAGCCATTCTTCGACCCGCAGACCCACACCGATCGCGGCATTCCCTTCGACGTGGTGCTGTCCGGCATCCGCCAGGCCCTGGAAGATGGCCGCGAACAACTGGGCATCAGTTCCGGGCTGATCCTCAGCTTCCTGCGTCACCTGTCCGAAGAGGAAGCACAGAAGACCCTCGACCAGGCCCTGCCCTTCCGCGACGCGTTCATTGCCGTCGGCCTGGACAGCTCGGAAAAGGGCCATCCGCCGAGCAAGTTCCAACGCGTGTTCGACCGCGCCCGTGCCGAGGGCTTTCTCACCGTCGCCCACGCCGGCGAAGAAGGGCCGCCGGAATACATCTGGGAAGCCCTGGACCTGCTCAAGATCGAGCGTATCGACCACGGCGTGCGCGCCATCGAGGACGAGCGGCTGATGCAACGCATCATCGACGAGCAGATTCCCCTCACCGTCTGCCCGCTGTCCAACATCAAGCTCTGCGTGTTCGACCACATGCGCCAGCACAACATCCTCGACATGCTGGAGCGCGGCGTGAAGGTAACGGTGAACTCCGACGACCCGGCGTACTTTGGCGGCTACGTCACGGAGAACTTCGCCGCCCTGCACGAGCACCTGGGCATGACCGAGGACCAGGCCAAACGCCTGGCGCAGAACAGTCTGGATGCGCGGCTGATCAAATAAGGCGGCATCCGCTGCGGACTGAATTCGCAGGGAGCGTTGTGCGCACCGACTCCGGGATCGATTCAGCACCCTGTCAATCCGCTGGTGCGCACGGCGCACCCTGGCGGATCGGCTTCGGCGTTTCCTACAGCGAAGGTGCCGGGCGCGGTGTCAGCAACCGCAGGACGCCGCCGAGCAGCACGCCGTAAAGCGGCACGAAGAGCACCAGGCTGATGGCCAGCTTTACGCCGTAGTCCACGGTGGCGATTTCCACCCAGTTCGCCGCCATGAAGGGATTGTCGCTGCGCCAGAAGGCCACGGAGAAGAAGGCGAAGGTGTCCAGCAGGTTGCCGGCGATGGTCGAGGCTACCGGCGCGATCCACCACTGGCGCATTTGCCGCAGGCGGTCGAAGACCTGGATATCCAGCACCTGGCCCAGCACGTAGGCGAGGAAGCTGGCCAGGGAGATGCGGGCGACGAAGAGGTTGAATTCGCCGAGTGCAGCAAAACCCTGGAAGCTCGCTTCCTGGAACAGCACCGAGACCACATAGGACGCCAGCAATGCCGGGACCATGACCCGCGCGATGACCCGGCGCGCAGCCTGCTTGCCCATCAGTCGAACGGTCAGGTCGGTGGCCAGGAAGATGAAGGGAAAGCTGAACGCGCCCCAGGTGGTGTGCCAGCCGAACAGGGTGATCGGCAGTTGCACCAGGTAATTGCTGGCGATGACGATCAGGATGTGAAAGGCGATCAGGCCGGCCAGTGCCGGGCGCCAGACCGTGGGAGAAATTGCAGGCATGGTGATTTGCATCCTTTTTGCCGATGGGGTGAGGGAACCCATGCCGCGGCCCCCTGGCCGACGACGGCGCGCATTCTAACTTGACCCGTGCGTCAGGAAAAGACGGATCGTCCGGGCGCATGCACAAGTGGCGAAAAAGACAGTGCATACGAAAAAGGCCGCGATGCGGCCCTTAGTCGTGAAGCGTCTTGCGTCGCCCCGTCACCATCGACCAGGGCAGGTTCTCGCGCGTGCGCACGCTTTCCACCAGCGCGGCACCAACGTGCAGGCAAGCCAGCCAGAACAGGCTGTCGGCCATGAAGACATGGATATCCCGGGGCAGGTCCTCGCCCCAGAAGTAGTCGACTTCTTCCATCAGAAAGCCGGTGACGCCCAGGCCCACCATCAGCACCAGCATGAGGATCATCACCAGCCCGCCCAGGGGCGAGTGGCCCAGGCGGTGCATGTGACCACCTGTGAGCAGCGCCTTGGCGTGGGCCACCAGGCGCGCCGGATGCGGCCAGAAGTCCGCCCAGCGCGCCGGCTGGGGGCCGACGAAGCCCCAGGCCAGGCGCACCAGCACCACCGCCACGGCGTAATAGCCGAGCCAGCGGTGCCAGCCGTCACCCGCCTCATTGAGGAAGTAGTCGCCGATGAAGGCGGCCACCAGGGACCAGTGGCCGATCCGCACCACCGGGTCCCAGAGGCGAACGGTCTCGGCGCTCACGGTTTAGTCCTCGATCTCCTGCTTGACCACCTTGCCGTCGACCGGGTTGAAGTAGATCTCGACCTTGCGCTTGTCCTTGTCCCAGCCGTAGATCTCGTAGCAGTTGCCGGCGGTGACCTTGAACTTCTTGATGTCGTAGCCCTGGGCCTTGAGATCGTCCTGGAACTTGGTCTGGTCTTGCCAGGTTGCCTTGTCGGCGCTGGTGCATTCGGTCTTGGCAAAGGTCAGCGGGCTGACAAGGGCCAGGGAAACGAGCAGGAGCTTACGCATGGTATTGACCTCGATTTTTGCGTTGTAAGGCGAAAGGCAATGCAAGGGTTTCTCATTCACTGCCAAGACGAAGGAGATTAGGCCAGGCCTTGGCGGCTGTCATATATCGGTCCGCCGATCTCAGCGGTGTTCGACAGCGAATTGTCCACGACCTGCGTGTTTGGCCCGGTAGCAAGCTGTATCAGCCTGTTTCAGGAGCTCTGCAGGTTGCGCGTTGGCGCTGTGGATGCAGGCGATGCCGACGCTGGCGCCGACGCGGAATTCCTGCCCTTCCCAGGTCAGTACCAGGCCCTGGATCTGCGCGATGAGCCGCGCCGCCAGCAGTTCTGCCTGGGGCAGCGGGCAACTGCGCAGGATCAGCGCGAACTCGTCGCCGCCCAGCCGCGCCAACTGATCGCCGGCCCGTACCTGGGCCTGCATAAGCCTGGCGAGCTGGCGCAGCAGTTCGTCCCCGGCGGCGTGGCCTGCACTGTCGTTGACTTGCTTGAAGCGGTCCAGGTCGATGAAGCAGAGCACGCTGTTGCCGTCGTTCTGGAGCACGTCGCGACAGCTTTCGGCCAGGGCGTCCTCGAAGGCCGAACGGTTCAGCAGCCCGGTCAGGGCGTCGTGGGTGGCGGCATAGCGCAGGTGCTTCTGCATGGCCCGGGCTTCGCTGACGTCGGTGAGCACCAGCACGCTGCCCAGCAGGGTGCCGTCACCGGCGCGCATGGGCGCGGCCTGGCCACGCAGCGCGATGGCGCCACCGGCCGGATGGCGCAGCGAAGCCAGCCCCTGGAGGCTGGCGGCGCTGCCCTGTTCCAGGCAGTCGCGCACCGGGTTGGGCACCAGGCGGCCGTCTTCGCCTTCCAGCAGCAGCACCTGTTCGATGGGCAGTCCCTGGGCCTCGTCGCTGCGCCAGCCACTGAGACGCTCGGCCACCGGGTTGAGGAAGCTGACCCGGCCTTCCAGGTCGGTGGTGATGACGCCGTCGCCGATGGCATCGAGGGTCACCTGCAAGCGTTCGCGCTCGTCGCGCAAGCGCTCGGCGAGCTGGCGCAATTCACTGACGTCCCAATTGGTGCCGACCAAGCGCAGCGGCCGGCCCTGGGCATCGCAGACCAGTCGGGCGTGGCCCTTGAGCACGCGCTGGGCGCCGTCGCCACGGCGGATTCGGAACTCGATGTCCAGGCGCCGGCTGCCTTCCCGTGCGGCCAGCACTTCGCGCTCGGCACGGGCGGCGTCATCCGGATGCAGGTGGGCACGCCAGTCCGCGTAGGAGAGTTCGCCACCCGCCGCGCGGCCATAGAGGCGGTACATGCCTTCATCCCAGAGCAGGCGGTCGCTGGCCAGGTCCCATTCCCAGACGCCAACGCCACTGGCCTCGGTGGCCACCGAGTAGCGCCGCGCCAGCACCGCTTCACGCTCCTCGGCACGCTTGCGGCGATCGATGTCTTCGATCTGCGAGATGAAATACAGCGGCTCCCCGTCGTGGTCGCGCACCAGCGATACGGCCAGCAGGCCCCAGATCTCCCGCCCGCTCTTGTGCAGGTAGCGCTTCTCCAGGCGGTAGCTGTGGCGGCGGCCAGCGATGACTTCCCGCACCAGTTCGAGATCGCCGGCGAGATCGTCCGGGTGAGTGACGTCCTGGAAGTTCAGGGCGGAAAGTTCTGTTTCTTCGTAGCCGAGCATCTCGCAGAGTGCGTGATTGACTCGTTGCCAGCGGCCATCCAGCCCCACCAGGGCCATGCCGATGGCGGAGTGGTCCATGGCATCGCGAAAGCGCGTTTCACTGGCCGCCAGCTCGCGGCGACGCTTGCGCAGTTGTTCCACGGCCGAGGCCAGCATCAGGGCTGGCAGCAATGCCAGCAGCAGCGGCAGGTAGATCAGCAGGTCGCGCCAGCCCTTATCCAGCGCCGGCGTTTCGAGCAGCCCGAGGGCGATGATCAACCCACCGCTCACCGAAGCCAGCGCCACCAGCAGTGCGGTGCTGGCGAAGGTCAGGCGGACTGCCGCGATCATCAGCGGCAGGGCCAGGTAGACGAAGGGAAACGGCAACAGCAGCAAGGCGAAAGGGGTGCCCAGCACCACCACGCCGCCATAGAGCAACAGCTCGCGCCGGCGGCGTTCACCGAGGAATTCCCTCCAGCCCTGCTGGCGCATCCAAACGGCCAGGGGTAACACCGAGACGGCGCCGAGCATGGCGCCCTCGACCCAGTACATCCAGCCACGCTCGAAGGAGCCCACGCCCTGCCAGGCGAGGATGCTCGCCCCCAGGCTGGCACCCGCCAACGGCGGCAACAGGGCGCCGAAGAAGATGAACTGGAGGAAGGCGCCCGGACTTTCGTTCATCCGCAATGCGGCGCCGCTGACCCGCAGCAGGGCGGCCGCGAGGATGACCTCCAGCAGATTCGGCGGGACGAAGCTGGCCGCCATGGCCAGGGGATCGCCGAAGGCGAGGTTGGCCAGCAGATCGGCCAGCATCGCCGCCACCAGCAGGGGTGGCCAGCGGCGAAGGGGCTGGTCCCACAGCAGCGCCACGGCGAAGGCATTGGCGTACCAGAGGGTGGCGATGCTGCCGGGCTGGCGCGACAGCCAGACGGCCCCCATGGCCAGCAGCAGGTAGCCGAAGAACACCAGCAGCAGCGTTGGAAGAAGGGGTCCCGGCTCGCGGATGCGCGGCATCAGTCGAGTCTCCAGCGGCTGGCGCCGGGCACGGGCCCGGCAGGGATCAGGCAGGTCAGGGTCGGGTCAGCCACGGGAACCTCCATGCGGCCACGGCTTATCCAGACGATAGCGGAACCTGGGTTACGAGCAATTCGATGCTCAGACGCCGACCTCGCCACGCCCGACACTCAACTCCAAGGCGCGCCGACGAGCAGCGTGGCACAGCGCGTCTGGACGAACTCGCGGAGCAGTCGCACGGGCTTGCTGAGTTGGGCGCGATGGGCGCAGATCAGGTTCAGCGGCGTAGCCTGGCCGAGGTACTGCGGCAGCACCAGCTCCAGGCGCCCGGCGCGGACGTCTTCGGCCACGTCCAGCCAGGACTTGTAGATGATCCCCAGCCCCGACAGCGCCCAGCGCCGTACCACATCGGCATCGTCGCAGACGCGGTTGCCGGTCACCGCCACCACCTGCTCGCGCCGTCCCTCGCTGAAGGTCCAGCGGTCGTGGACACGTCCTCCCAGTTGATAGAGCAGGCAGTTGTGGTCACTCAGCTCTTCCGGTTGGCGCGGACGACCATGACGCTCCAGGTAGGCCGGCGCGGCGCAGAGCACACGACGATTGCCGGGCACCAGGGGCAGCGCCACCAGGCTGGAGTCTTCCGGCTCGCCATAGCGGATGGCGATGTCCACCGACTGGCGGAACAGGTCGGCGACCCGGTCGCTGAGGTGCAGGCGAATGGCCAGGCGCGGGTGCTCGCGTTGGAAGTCATCAAGCCAGGGCACCAGCACATTGCGGCCGAAATCCGAGGGCACCGATAGCTGCAGCACCCCGGCGATGTCTTCGCGTCCGCCCGCCAGTTGCCGCTGCCCCTCCTCCAGACTGGTCAGGGCGTTGCGCGCGTGGACGAGGAATTGCTCGCCCTCGGGCGTCAGGCGCAGGCTGCGGGTGGACCGGGCGAACAGGCGCACCTCCAGCTGCTGCTCCAGGCGTTTGAGCGCTGCGCTGGCCACGGCAGGCGAAACATCCAGCTTGCGGGCGGCGGCCGAGAGGCTACCGTGGTCAGCGGTGCTGACGAACAGGGCGAGATCGTCGAGGCGCAGCATTTTCAAATCCTTATTGAAAGACTGTCGTTTTCTAGCCGATTTTTCTTGTTTGCGGAATAACCGAACATGGGGCCCATCCAGCCCTCACGCGGAGAATCCCGATGAAAGCCGTCGCCTACTTCCACAACCTGCCCATAGATAACCCCGAGTCCCTGCAAGACATCGTGCTGCCCGAGCCGCAACCGGGCCCCCGCGACCTGCTCGTGGAAGTCCGCGCCATTTCGGTAAATCCGGTGGATACCAAGATCCGTCGCAACGTCGCGCCGGAAGCCGGCCAGCCCAAGGTGCTGGGCTGGGATGTGGCGGGCGTGGTGAAGGCGGTGGGCAGCCAAGTGACCCTGTTCCAGCCGGGCGACCGGGTGTTCTACGCCGGAGATCTGACCCGTCCGGGCGGCAATGCCGAGCGCCATCGGGTCGACGAGCGCATCGTCGGCCACATGCCCAAAAGCCTGGACTTCGCCCAGGCCGCCGCCCTGCCGCTGACCTCAATCACCGCCTGGGAGCTGTTGTTCGATCGCCTGCAGATCGCCGAAGGCAAGGCCGACCAGGGCCAGAGCCTGCTGGTGGTGGGCGCTGCCGGTGGCGTGGGCTCGATCCTCGTGCAACTCGCCCGCCAGCTCACCGGCCTGAGGGTGATCGGCACTGCCTCGCGCCCGGAAACCCAGGCCTGGGTCCGCGAACTGGGCGCCCACCATGTGCTGGACCACAGCAAGCCGCTGGCCGAGGAACTGCGCCGCGTCGGCCTGCCGCAGGTCACCCACGTCGCCAGCCTGACCCAGACCGACCAGCACCTGGACCAGCTGGTGGACGCCCTGGCGCCCCAGGGCCGTCTCGGCCTGATCGACGACCCGGCTTCACTGGACGTGGCCAAGCTCAAGCGCAAGAGCCTGTCTCTGCACTGGGAGTTCATGTACACCCGGTCGATGTTCCAGACGCCGGACATCCTCGAGCAGCACCGCTTGCTGGAGCGGGTCAGCCAGCTGATCGATGCCGGCGTGCTGAAAACCACGGTGGGCGAGCACTTCGGCGCCATCAACGCCGCCAACCTGCGCCACGCCCACGCCCTGCTGGAGAGCGGCAAGGCCAAGGGCAAGATCGTGCTCGAAGGTTTCTGAGCCAGTTGCAGGGCAGGCCTGCGGCCTGCATTGGCGATTGAAATCGCTACTACGGCAAGAGCGCCCGCACGCTTTTGTGGGCGCGAATTGATTCGCGAATGGCTGCATAACGGCCCCGTGGACTCGACGGGGCTGACCGGCGAGCGGATGCGCTGGCGAACGGTCCGGTACGCGGGTGTGAAGAGACTAGACTTTTCCTGGTTTCGCCTGCGGCCGGCCGCGCCGCATTGTCTCTTCTCCGCCGGGGTTCAGGATGCATCCCACCCTCGCCCGGCCCGCCATTCTCGCGGGCCTCTACCTGCTGTGCGCCGCCGCCTGGCTGCTGGCCTGGGGCACGGGGCCGCTCGGCACCTTCGGACTCATCCTGCTCACCACCCTGCTGATCTTCTTCCTCGAACGCCGCCACCGCATGGGACGCGAGCGACTGCGCCAGGGCCTGCGACGCACCAGCCTGCAACTGGAGCAGGCACAGCGCGACGCTACCCTCGGCAACTGGGAATATGACCGCGGATTCTCCTGGAGCCCCGGCGCCCAACGCATCCTCGGCTGTGGTGGCGAAGACAACGTCGACGGCCTGCTGAACCGCGTCCACCCGGCCGACCGCAGCGGTGTGCAGCGTGCGCTGGAATCGCTGATTCTTCACGGTGCCGCACTGACAGTGAACGCACGCCTGAACCTGCCCAGTGACCAGCAACCGGTCTGGCTCGCCCTGCGCGGTGAAGCGCAGCCCGACGGCCGCGCCTTCGGCACGGTGCAGGACATCAGCCACCAGAAGCGCGATGAAGAAGCCTTGCGCGCCAGCGAGCTGCGCTTTCGCCAACTGTTCGAGCAGACCCCGCGCATCGCCGTACAGGGCTACGACCGCCAGCGCCGGGTGATCTACTGGAACCGCGCCAGCGAGCAGCTCTACGGCTACTCGGTGGACCAGGCCATGGGGCGTCATCTGGAAGAGCTGATCATCCCGCCGGCCATGCGCGACCAGGTGATCGCCGACATCAACAACTGGCTGATCGGCGGCGCGGCCATTCCTGCCAGCGAGCTGACCCTGCAACGCCGCGACGGCAGTCCGGTGACGGTATTCTCCAGCCACCTGCTGCTGCGCAACCTGCACAACCAGTTGGAGCTCTACTGCGTGGACATCGACTTCAGCGCCCTGAAGTCCGCGCGGGACGCGCTTCGCCAGAGCGAAAATCGTTACCAGGCGTTGCTGGAAAGCATCGGCCGACGTGCTCCCGAAGGCCAATCAAGCGGCGGAGAACAAGGCTAGTACGGGCGCCGCCGACCACCAGTCGGCTGCTTGATCCAGGACATTTTCTGCTATCTCGGCGGGTCTACACTCACTTTCCCCGCCACTTGAAAGGGAGATGACTGAGGTGAAAATTCTCGTTCGTCCGACCACCACCCCAAAGGGCTCCTGCTGGCAAGTCTGCCTTGACCAGCATGCGGTGAGTTTCCGTAGCGAAGCCGAAGCACGCCGTTTCGTCACGGTTCTCGAGGAGCGCCTGAAAGCGCCTCACGTACTGCCGGACTGGTCACGACGGATCGCGAGTTAGCCCAGGGGCGCCTGGCCATTGCGGTCGAGGCGCCAGGTCACTAGCGAGCAGGCAACTGCCGCGCAGCCGCACAGGCTGATGACCAGGGCCAGGGGCATGGCGCTGCCATCGTGCAGCACCCCCACCAGGGCGGCGGCTCCCGCCGCCACTCCAAATTGCAGACTGCCCATCAACGCAGAGGCGCTACCGGCGTTCTGGCCCTGACCAGCCATGGCGCACGCCGATGCGTTAGGCAGGATGCAACCCAGGCTCGCAATGCAGCCGAACAGAGGCAGCAGCAGCGGCCACAGCGATTCGGTCTGCAGGCTGGACACCACCAGCAGCGCCGCCGCACACGCCAGGTAGATCCAGGTCACCCGACGCATCCAGAACGACGGCCCGCGATGGCGCAACAGGAAGGCGTTCACCTGCGCGACGAGGATGAAGCCCGCCGCGTTGGAGCCGAACAGCCAGCCGTAGTGTTCCGGCGGCACGCCATAGAGCTGGATGAAGACGAAGGGCGAGCCGGCGATGTAGGCGAACATTCCGGCGATGGCGAAGCCGCCCGTCATGCCATAGGCGAGGAACTGCCAGTCGCCGAACAATCGACGGTACTGCCCGAGGGCACCACTCAAGGGCGCACGCGGCATGACGCTGGACAGGGTTTCCGGCAGCCAGGCGGCGATGCCCAGCAGCACCAGGGCGCTGAACAGCGTCAGCCCCCAGAAGATCGATTGCCAGCCGAACAGCTCCAGCAGTAGGCCGCCCCCCAGCGGCGCCAGGATCGGAGCCAGCCCCATCACCAGCATCAGTTGCGAGAACGCCTTGGCCGACGCGATGGGGTCACAGAGGTCGCGAACCACGGCCCGCGACACCACCATCCCGGCACAACCGCCCAGGGCCTGGACGAAGCGCGCGCCAATCAGCCATTCAAGGCTGGGCGCCAGGGCACAGCCCACCGACGCCAGGGTGAAGATGGTCACGCCCACCAGCAGCGGCGGACGGCGGCCGAAACTGTCCGCCAGCGGGCCATAGATCAGCTGACCGAAGGCCAGACCGATGAAGTAGGCAGCGAGGGTCAGTTGCACATGCTCCACATCGGTGACGAACGCCTTGGCCAGGGCGGGGAAGCTGGGCAGGTAGAAATCGATGGCCATGGGGCCGAAAGCGCTGAGTGCGCCAAGGAGCAGGAGTATGCGGAAGGTCATGGTGATATCGGGCGCCATCCATTGCGGATAAGCGCCAGATACTAACAGGGGATTTCACTGGCCTCTCGGAGCGAATTCATTCGCGAATGAATTCGCTCCCACAGACTCAACAGCCGGCGCTTAGCCCTCGTGAACCTCCTCGACCTTGGGAGTCTTGGGCGCCTTCTTGCCTTCCAGCCAGTCCGAAGCCTTCTCCACCAGCATGAAGAACATGGGAATGAGGAAGGTCGCCAGCATGGTGGCGGCGAGCATTCCGCCGATCACCCCGGTGCCGATGGAATGGCGGCTCGCGGAGCCCGCGCCCGAGCTGATGGCCAGCGGTACGCAACCGAGGATGAAGGCCAGGGAGGTCATCACGATCGGGCGGAAGCGCAGCTTGGCCGCCTCCAGCGCCGCCTGCACCGGCCCCATCCCCTGTTCGCGGCAGAGCACGGCGAACTCGACGATGAGGATGGCGTTCTTCGCGCCCAGGCCAATCAGGGTCACCAGGCCGACCTGGAAGTACACGTCGTTCTGGATGCCCCGCAGCCACACCGCGAGGATCGCGCCGAACACCGCGAAGGGCACCGCGGTGACCACCGCCAGCGGCAGGGTCCAGCGTTCGTACTGGGCGGCGAGGATGAGGAACACCATGATCAGGCCGAAGACGAACGCGGTGCTGCCGGAGCCGTGGGACGCGAGCTCCTGGTAGGCGGAGCCGATCCAGCCGAGGCTGTAATCCTCGCCCAGCACTTCGTTCGCCACCTCCTGCATCGCCTCCAGAGCCTGGCCCGAGCTGTAGCCCGGCGCCGGTCCGCCCAGCACCTTGGCCGCCGGGTAGACGTTGAAGCGCGCGTAGGAGTCCGGACCGAGGATGCGCTCCACCCGCACCAGCGAGGACAGCGGCACCAGGTCGTCAGATGCCGAGCGCACATAGACCTGGCTGAGGTCATCCGGCTTGCGGCGGAATTCCGGCTCCGACTGCAGGCTCACCTGCCAGGTCCGCCCGTAGAGGGTGAAGTCGTTGACGTAGTAGCTGCCGAAGGTGGATTGCATGGCGGTGAATACATCGTTGATCGCCACGCCCAGGGCACGCGCCTTGGTGCGGTCGAGGTCGATGTAATACTGCGGCACGTTGGCGTTGAAGGTGGTGTTCACCCCCGCCAGTTCAGGACGCTTGGAGGCCGCGGCGACGAACTTCTGCACCACGGTTTCCAGTTGCTGCACGGTGCCGCCGCTGCGGTCCTGGATATAGGACTCGAAGCCGCCGGTGGTGCTCATGCCGGTGATCGGCGGCGGGTTGAAGGACATCACGATGCCGTCCTTCTGCCCGGCGCCCATCTGCATGAAGGTGTGCGTCAGGTTGCGCGCATCGAGTTCCGGCGTGGTGCGCTCGCTCCAGTCCTTCAGCGGTACGAAGGACACCCCGGCGTTGCTGCGGGTGCCGAAGGTGAGGATGTCGAAGCCGGCGAAGGTGACTACGTCCTGCACCGCCGGATGCTTCATCAGCTCCTCGGTGACGGTATCGGTGAGATCTTCGGTACGGGTCAGCGACGCCGCCGGCGGCAGGAAGTAGGCGTTGAGCACATAGCCCTGGTCCTCGTCCGGCACCAGCGCGCCAGGCACCCGTCCGAACAGGATGACCAGCAGCGCGAGCATCCCGCCGAACAGCACCAGGCCGAGCAGCGAACGCTTGAGGAAGAACTGCACCCCGGCGCCATAGCCATTGGTCATGCGCTCGAAGAAGCTGTTGAACCAGCGGAACGGCGCCGCCGGTTCACCATGGGTGGGCTTGAGCATCAGGGCGCAGAGCGCCGGCGACAGGGTCAGCGCGACGATGCCGGAAATCACCACGGATACGGCAATGGTGATCGCGAACTGCTGGTACATCTGCCCCGCCAGGCCGCCGAGGAAGCCCACCGGGATGAACACTGCGCAGAGCACCAGCACGATGGCGATGATCGGCCCGGTCACCTCTTCCATGGCCTCGATGGCCGCTTCGCGCGGGCCGATCTTCTTGGCCGACATCACCCGTTCGACGTTCTCGATCACCACGATGGCGTCGTCCACCACTATGCCGATGGCCAGCACCATGCCGAACAGCGTCAGCAGGTTGATGGAGAAACCGAGCATGTACATCCCGGCGAAGGTGCCCACCAGGGAAACGGGGATCGCCAGCACCGGGATCAGGGTGGCGCGCCAGTTCTGCAGGAAGATGAAGACCACCAGCACCACCAGCAGCAGGGCTTCGAAGAAGGTCTTGATCACTTCTTCGATGGAGACCTGCACGAACTTGGTGGTGTCGTAGGGGATCTTGTAGGCGATGCCCTCGGGGAAGCGCTTGGCCAGCCGTTCCATGGTCGACTTCACCGCGTCCGCGGTGTCCAGCGCGTTGGCGCCCGGCTGCAGGTAGATACCGAAGGCGGCGTTCTGCTGGCCGTTGAGGGAGGTCATCAGGGAGTAGTCCTGGGCCCCCAGTTCCACCCGCGCCACATCTTTCAGCAGCAGGCTTGCGCCGGTGGCGTCGGAACGCAGGATGACGCTTTCGAACTCCTTGGGATCGGTGAAACGGCCCTGGGTGGTCACCGTGTAGGTGAAGTCCTGGGGCTGGTTCAGCGGTTGCTGCCCGAAGCTGCCGGCGGCGAACTGGGAGTTCTGCTCGCGGATGGCGTTGACCACGTCGGTCGGGGTGAGGTCGTACTGCGCCAGTTTGTCCGGGCGCAGCCAGATGCGCATGGAGTAGTCCTTGGAGCCGAACTGGCTGGCATCACCCACGCCGGGAATCCGCTTCAGCTCGTCGATCACGTTGATCAGCGCGTAGTTGCTGATGAAGATCGGATCGCGGGAGTTGTCCGGCGAATAGAGGGTGACCACCTGGAGGATGTCGGAGGATTTCTTCTCCACCTTCACCCCTTGCCGGCGCACCTCCTCAGGCAGTTTGGCGAGCGCGGCCTGGACCTTGTTGTTGACGTCGATGGTGGCCTGGTCAGGGTCGCGGCCCACCTCGAAGTACACGGTCAGGCTCATGGCACCGCTGCTGTCGGAGTTGGACAGCTGGTAGATCATGCCCTCCACGCCATTGATTTCCTGCTCGAGCGGCGCGGCCACGGTTTCCGCGATCACCTGTGAGCTGGCGCCCGGGTAGACGGCGCTGACCGATACCTGGGGCGGAAGGATTTCAGGGTACTGGGCGATCGGCAGCGCACGCATGGCGGCAAGGCCGGCGAGCACGATGACGATGGAGATCACCGCAGCGAAGACGGGTCTGTCGATAAAGAAGCGCGAGATCACGGCGTGCGCTCCTCAAGATTGCTTGGAAGCTTGTTCGGTGGCGGCCTTGCTGGCCTCCACCGCCTTCACCGGCGAGTCGGGGCGCACCTTGGGCAGGCCTTCGACTATCACGCGGTCGCCAGCGGAAACGCCGGACTCGATCACCCAGCGGCCATCACGGGTATCCCCGGTCTTCACCTGGCGCACCCGCGCCATGCCGTCCTTGTCGACCACGTAGACGAAGGTGCCGCGCGGCCCCTGGGCCAGGGCGCGTTCGGGCAGGGTGATGGCCTGCGGCCGGGTGAAGCCCTTCACCAGGACGCGCACGAACATGCCAGGCAGCAGTTTCTGCTCGGGGTTGGGTACCACCGCCCGGGCGCTGACGGTGCCGGTGCCGGTGTTGACGAAGCTGTCGGTGAAGTCCACGCGGCCGGAAAGCGGGTAGGTGGAGCCGTCGCCGAACTTGAGGTCGGCGCTCAGCAGGCCATCCGGCGGCAGCTCGATCTTGCCGTTCTTCACGCCGTCACGCAGGCGTTCGGCCTCGGTATCCGGGTAGGCGAAGTTGACGTAGATGGGATCGAGCTGGGTGAGTTGGGTCAGCAAGCTGCCGTTCGGGTCGCCCGCCACGATGAGGCTGCCCTCGGAACGGGTTTCCTTGCTGGTCATGCCGGAGATGGGCGCTTCCACCGTGGTGTAGTCGAGGTCGATCTGACGGGCCTTCACCTCGGCCTGGGCGGCTTCGACGTTGGCCTTGCTCTGCTCGAAGTTGGAAATCGCGTTGTCCAGTTCGCTCTCGCTGGCGTAGCCCTTCTTCTGCAGTTCACGGGTACGTTTCAGATCACGTTCGGTCTGGCGGTAGCGCGCCTGCTCCTGGGCCAGGGCGCCCTTGGCCCGCGCCAGGGCCGCTTCGTAGGTACGCGGATCGATGCGGAAGAGGATCTCGCCCTGCTTCACCCGGCTGCCTTCGGTGTAGGTGCGCTGCTGGAGGATGCCGCTCACCTGGGCCCGTACCTCCACCTCGCGATAGCCCGCAGTGCGCCCGGCATACTCCAGGACCAGCGGCAACGGCGCGGTCTTGGCGGTTTCCACGACCACTTCCGGGGCGGGCGGTGCACCACCTGGAGCATCGGCGGCACCAGCTGATCCAGCAAAACTGGCGCTTGCGACGATTAGTGCAAGGCTAAAGGGGAGGCTGCGAACAAACGGCATAAGGTGTCTCCATACGGTGCCGAACTGGCAAAAAGATCAGGAGCGGAACTCTACATCCATATGTGTATGTAAATGATTGTTTACCACGCAAAATCGGTAAACTCCGACCCCCAAACAAGAAGCCTAGACAGTATTGGCCCAACTGCTATGCGCAGAACGAAAGAAGAAGCAGAGAAAACCCGTGGCGCGATCCTGGTCGCAGCCGAACATCTGTTCCTGGAAAACGGCGTGGCGCACACGTCCCTCGAGCAGATCGCCCGCGCCGCCGGCGTGACCCGAGGTGCCGTCTACTGGCATTTCCAGAACAAGGCGCATCTGTTCCACGAAATGCTGTCCCAGGTGCGCCTGCCCCAGGAGCAGATGATCGACCGCCTGGGCGGCTGCAACGGGCAGGACCCGATGCTGTCGCTGCGCGACCTGTGCCTGGAAGCCATCGTCAATCTGGCTCGCGACGAGCAGCGCCAGCGGATCTTCAACATCCTGTTGCACCGCTGCGAATTCACCGAGGAATTGCGTGAGGCCGAAGAGCGCCACTACGCCTTCGTCGATCAGTTCATCCAGCTTTGCGAAGCCCTGTTCGCCCGCGCGCCCTGCCGCGATCGCCTGCGCCCGGGCATCACATCGTTACAGGCGTCCCGTGCTGTGCACGGCCTGGTGATCGGTCTGTTCAGTGACTGGACCCGCGACCCGAAGCTGTTCGACCCGCTGACGGATGCCGAACCCATGGTGGACGCGCTGTTCCGCGGGCTGGTGAAGGATTGGGACTGACCCGGACGGGTGCCCGAGGGTCGTTGGTGGGAGCGGATTCATTCGCGATTGAAATCGCTCCCACAGTCGATGATCGACCTGGTATCAGGCCGCCTCGGCCTGATAACCCTCTTCGCGGATCGCCTCCAGCACTTGTTCCTCCGCCAGCCGGCTGGCGACCCGGACTTCACCCGCCGCCAGGTCCACCTGCACGTCGGCGGCCTGGTCGCGGGCCTGCACGGCCTGGGTGATGGCGCGGACGCAATGCCCGCAGGACATGCCTTGAACCTTGAATACCTGCATGGTCGTTCTCCTGTCGAGTGGAAACTGGGGCCAGTCTCATCCTTCCCACCGTGGCAAGGTCAATAGGCCTATTTTCAGCCTGCATCCGCACCGACAGGTCCATGCCACGGAACTAGAATGGTGCTGTCGACTTCGCAGGAGATTTCCGCCATGTACGGCTTGCGCCCTGCCCTTCTGGCCCTGCTGGCCGCGCCCTTGCTGGCCCTGGCCCAGCCGCCCGTCGACTACGGCGTGCTGATCATCTCCCGCGAGCGCATCGAACTCGCCACCGCCTGCGACGTCGGCCTCTACCTGGAAGACCAGTTGGCCGCGCGACTGGTGCAGGGACAGATCGTGTCCTTCAACCTGCCGCCGGGCCCCGTGTCCATCCGCCTCAGCCTGCTCGGACCGGGGCGCTGCAAGCCGGGCATCGAGCAATTGCGCCACCAGACCATCACCCTGGGGGCCGGAGAGGTGCGCAAGTACCGCCTCGCGCAGAGTACGGAAGGCCTCTACCTGGTGCCGACCACTGCGGTGCAATGACCGCTTGACCTTGCCCTCGTGTCAAGGTTGATCCTAGTTCGCAGATTAGGAGGATCAGCCCATGACCCAGTCGATGTCCATCGATCTGCCCATCAGCGGAATGACCTGCGCCAGCTGTGCTGGACGGGTCGAACGCGCCCTGGCCAAGGTGCCGGGCGTGCAGACCGCCAGCGTCAACCTGGCCACTGAACAGGCCCGCGTCGAGGCCCCCGGCGACAGCCTTGCGGCCCTGGTGGCGGCCGTTGAGGCGGCCGGTTACCAGGTTCCCGCCCAGCGCCTGGAACTCGCCATCGGCGGCATGACCTGCGCCAGTTGCGCCGGCCGCGTAGAGCGCGCACTGCGCAAGGTGCCCGGCGTAGCGCAGGTGAGCGTGAACCTGGCCAGCGAACGCGCCCATCTGGAGCTGTTCGGCCAGCCCGACAGCGCCGCGCTGATCCAGGCAGTGGAAGGCGCCGGCTACAGCGCCAGCCTGGTGGATGAATCCCATCCCCCCGTCGACGACGCCGAGGCCCGCCTGAGCCGTGAGCGCTGGGCGGTACTGCTCGCCCTCGCCCTGGCCCTCCCGCTGGTGGTGCCCATGCTGCTGGAATGGTTCGGCGGCCACTGGATGCTGCCGGCCTGGGTACAGTTCGTCCTGGCGACGCCGGTGCAATTCATCCTCGGTGCGCGCTTCTATCGCGCCGCCTGGAAGGCCGTGAAGGCCGGCGCCGGCAACATGGACCTGCTGGTGGCCATCGGCACCAGCGCCGGTTACGGCCTGAGCCTCTACCAATGGTGGGCCACGCAGCCCGGCCAGATGCCGCACCTGTATTTCGAAGCTTCGGCGGTAGTGATCGCCCTGGTGCTGCTGGGCAAGTACCTGGAAAGCCGCGCCAAGCGCCAGACCAGCGCCGCCATCCGGGCCCTGGAGGCCTTGCGGCCGGAACGCGCCACCCGCCTGCGCGAGGGGCGCGAGGAAGAAGTCGCCATCGCCGCCCTGCAACTGGGTGACCTGCTGGTGGTGAAGCCCGGCGAGCGTTTCCCGGCCGACGGCGAAGTCAGCGAGGGCCAGAGCCACGCCGATGAAGCCCTGATCAGCGGTGAAAGCCTGCCGGTACCGAAGCAGCCCGGCGACCACGTCACCGCTGGCGCCATCAACGGCGAAGGCCGGCTGCTGGTGCGCACCACGGCCCTCGGCGGCGAAACCGTGCTGGCGCGGATCATCCGCCTGGTGGAAGACGCCCAGGCGGCCAAGGCGCCGATCCAGAAGCTGGTGGACAAGGTCAGCCAGGTGTTCGTCCCGGCGGTCCTGTTCATCGCCTTCGCCACCCTGGTGGGCTGGCTGCTGGCCGGCGCCGGCATCGAAACGGCGCTGATCAACGCCGTGGCCGTGCTGGTGATCGCCTGCCCCTGCGCCCTCGGCCTGGCTACCCCCACCGCAATCATGGCCGGCACCGGTGTCGCTGCGCGTCACGGCATCCTGATCAAGGACGCCGAAGCCCTGGAAGTCGCTCACGCGGTTCAAGCGGTGGCCTTCGACAAGACCGGCACCCTGACCTCCGGCAGCCCGCGCATCGCCCACCTGGTAGCGCTGTACGGCGACGAAGGCGAGCTGCTGCAACTGGCCGGGGCCCTGCAGCGCGGCAGCGAGCACCCGCTGGCCAGGGCGGTGCTGGATGCCTGCGCCGAACGCAATCTCGAAGCCCCCACGGTGGACGCCAGCCAGGCTCTGGCCGGACGCGGCATCCAGGGGCGGGTGAACGGCCGGCTGCTGGCCCTCGGCAACCGTCGCCTGCTGGACGAGCAGAATCTCCCGGCCGGCGATCTGGCCGATCATGCCAAGGCCTGGGAAGCCGAAGGGCGTACCCTGTCCTGGCTGCTGGAACTGGAGCCGGAACGGCGCGTGCTGGGCCTGTTCGCCTTCGGCGACACCCTGAAGGATGGTGCGGCTGACGCCGTGGCGGCCCTGCGTGACCGCGCCATCCACAGCCATCTGATCACCGGCGACAACCGTGGCAGCGCGCGGGTGGTGGCCCAAGCCCTGGGCATCGAGTCGGTGCATGCCGAAGTGCTGCCGGCGGACAAGGCCGCCACCGTGGCCGGGCTCAAGGCCAATGGCGCCGTGGTCGCCATGGTCGGCGACGGCATCAACGACGCCCCGGCCCTGGCTGCCGCCGACGTCGGCATCGCCATGGGCGGCGGCACGGACGTGGCCATGCACGCCGCCGGCATCACCCTGATGCGCGGCGATCCGCGCCTGGTGCCGGCGGCCCTGGATATCTCCCGGCGCACCTATGCGAAGATCCGCCAGAACCTGTTCTGGGCCTTCATCTACAACCTGATCGGCATTCCCCTGGCCGCTGCCGGCCTGCTCAGCCCCGTGGTGGCGGGCGCGGCCATGGCGCTGTCCAGCGTCAGCGTGGTGAGCAACGCCCTGCTGCTGAAAACCTGGAAGCCGGACGAATGATGCACGCTCCTGTAGGAGCCAGCTTGCTGGCGAAGGTTCGCGAGCAAGCTCGCTCCTACGGTCGTGTTTTGTAGGGTGGGCTTTCAGCCCACGAACGGACTCCCCCGGTGGGCTGAAGCCCACCCTACGAGCTGGAAACCGGAAGAATGAGGAGCGACGCATGAACATCGGCCAAGCCGCGAAGAAGAGCGGGCTGACCTCCAAGATGATCCGCTACTACGAAGGCATCGGTCTGCTGCCGGAAGCGGGACGCAGCGACAGTGGCTACCGCCAGTACAGCAGCCAGGATCTGCACACCCTGGCCTTCATCAAGCGCTCGCGGGATCTGGGATTTTCACTGGAGGAAGTGGGCCGGCTGCTGGAGCTCTGGCAGGACCGCCAGCGCGCCAGCGCCGACGTCAAAGCCCTGGCCCGCGACCATATCGAGGCGCTGAACCGCAAGATCGGCGAACTGGCCGGCCTGCGCGACACCCTGCAGGAACTGGTGGATCACTGCCAGGGCGATCACCGCCCGGACTGCCCGATCCTCAAGGACTTGGAGTCAGGCGGCTGCTGCCACTGAAGACACGATCGATCACCGACTTGGGCAGCACCGTGATCGCCAGGCCGGCGAACACCACCACACACGCGAGCCAACCGCTCGTGCTGAGCTCTTCGCCCAGCAGCAGCCAACCGGCCAGCAGGCCGGATACCGGCACCGCGAGGGCGAAGGGCGTCACCAGGCTGGCCGGGTAGCGATGCAACAGGAAACTCCACAAGCCGTAACCGACGGTGGTGGCGAGGAAGGCGACGTTGAGCAGCGCGCCAATCCCGCTCCAGCTGGGATGGGTCAGGGCCGTGACCATGGCCTCCGGCCCCTCCAGCAGGTAGGAAAGCGCCAGCAGCGGTAACGGCGGGATCAGGCTGACCCAGCAGATCAAGCGCAACATGTCCGTCGCTCCGGCGCGCTTGGTGGCGATATTGGAGAACGCCCAGGCCAGCGCTGCGGCGATCACCATCATGAACGCCACCAGGCTATTCCCCATCGGCCGTTCGAGCCCGATCAGCACCAGGCCGGACGCCGCCAGCACCAGCCCCACCAGGCTCCGGCGGCTGGGTCGCTCGCCGAGGAACAGGGCGGCCAGCAGGATGGTGAAGAACACCTGGCTCTGCAGCACCAGCGACGACAGGCCCGCCGGCATCCCCATGTGCATGCCCACGAACAGGATGCCGAACTTGATCACCCCGAGCAGCACGCCGATCTGCACGATGCGCCAGAACGGCGCCGGCATCGGCCCACGCAGGAACAGCAGCGGCAGTGCCGCCAGGGCGAAGCGCAGGGCGCAGAACAGCAGCGGCGGGAAGTCCTCAAGGCCGACCTTGATGAACACGAAGTTGACGCCCCAGATCAGGGTGACCAGCAGGGCCAGGAGAATGTGCGGGAGAGACATGGCGAGGGCTCCGGGAATTGAGGCACACGCTAGCAGCCGGACGCTGAAATGTATGGATACAGATTCCGGGGAAAACTGTGGTGGGCTGTATGGGGTCGTTCGGCACCATGCAGCCCCATCCACCCTGACCCCCGCTCCTCTCCCGCAGGCGGGCGAGGGGTGACTCGCGCCAGCGACTGCGTGCACTCCTGCCGCGACCCGTGGGGGCGAATTCATTCGCGAATGGCGTCGGAACGATGCCCCAAAGGAAAGGGCCGCAAGCGCGGCCCTTTCTTTCAACCTGAATCCGTCAGGCCTGCGACTGCAGGTAGTTCTCCAGGCCGATGCGGTCGATCAGGCCAAGCTGCTGTTCCAGCCAGTAGGCGTGATCTTCTTCGGTGTCCTTGAGCTGGGCGGCGAGGATGTCGCGGCTCATGTAGTCCTTGTGCTTCTCGCACAGGGTGATGCCCTTGCTCAGCGCGGCGCGTACTTCATATTCCAGCTTGAGGTCGGCGCGCAGCATGTCCGGTACGGTCTGGCCGGGATGGATGGCCCGCGGGCGCATGTCCGGGGTGGCTTCGAGGAAGAGGATGCGCTGCAGCAACGCATCGGCGTGCTGGGTTTCTTCTTCCATTTCGTGGTTGATGCGCTCGAAGAGCTTGTTGAAGCCCCAATCCTGGTACATCCGCGAATGCAGGAAGTACTGGTCACGGGCCGCCAGCTCGCCGCGCAACAGGTCCTTTAGGTACTCCACCACTTCGGCTTGACCTTGCATCTGTCCGTCTCCTGAAAAAACCAATGGGCAAGGATCGTGCGCCGCCCCGGACAGGTCAAGTGCGGCTCAGTCGCGCATCCACGGCGGCGTCGGTTCTTCGCGTCCTTCCGGTTCGTCCTGCCCGGCCAGCACGGCCTGGCGACGGGCTTCATCGGCCAGGGCCGCCTTGATCTCGCGCATCACCGCGTCCAGATCGGCGGCGTCCTCCGGTTCGGCGAACTGCCCGGTGAGCGGGGTCTCCGGGGTCAGTTTGCCTTCCTCGTAGAGCGCCCACATCTCCTTGGCGTACCGGGTGTACAGCAACTCGGGGGCGAACTGCCCGAAATAGGCGGCCATGTTGCCGACATCACGCTCCAGCATGCGGAACGCGTGGTTGTTGCCAGCGGCGTCCACCGCCTGGGGCAGGTCGATGATCACCGGGCCGTAGGGATCGAGCAGCACGTTGAACTCGGACAGGTCGCCATGCACCAGGCCCGCGCAGAGCATCTTCACGATCTCGCCAATCATGAAGGCATGGAATTCGCGGGCGTCCTCGGGGGTCAGGTCGACATCGTTCAGGCGCGGGGCGGCATCGCCCTCGCCATCGCTGACCAGTTCCATCAGCAGCACGCCGTCGAGGAAGTCGTAGGGCTTGGGCACCCGGACACCCGCATTGGCCAGGCGGAACAGCGCCGACACCTCGGCGTTCTGCCAGGACTCCTCGCGCTCGCGGCGGCCGTACTTCGAGCCCTTGGCCATGGCGCGGGCGTCGCGGCTGTTGCGGACCTTGCGGCCCTCCTGGTACTCGGCGGCCTGGCGGAATCCGCGCTTGTTGGCCTCCTTGTAGACCTTGGCGCAACGCAGCTCGCTGCCGCAACGCACGACATAAACGGAGGCTTCCTTGCCGCTCATCAGCGGGCGCAGGACTTCATCGATCAGGCCATCTTCCAGCAATGGCTCGAGGCGCTTCGGGGTCTTCATGCAGGTGCTGCGGGTGCCTTCAAGGGAGAGGAGAGAATGGGCCGACGTTATACGGCATGCGGGCAGCGGCGGCTATCCACGTCGTGAAAGGCCGCGACGAAGGGCCTCTATGGCATAGCGCACCTTGGCCGGCAGGGCGTCGCGGCGCGGGGTAACGATATACAGCCCCACCGGCGTCGGCTGCCACTCGGGCAACAGCGCCAGCAAGCGGCCGCTGGCCAGTTCCTCGCGTATTTCAGGTTCCGGCTGCAACGACAGGCCAAGCCCGGCCAGGGTGAAGCTGCGCACCGCGAGGATGTTGTTGCAACCCACCCGCGGCTCCAGGCGCAGCCGTTGCTGCTCGCCGCGGGGGCCGGTGAAGGTCAGTTGATGCTGCTGGCGCTCGCCGTTGAGGCTGATCCAGTCCAGATCCAGCAATTGTTCGGGACGCTGGATCGCGCCGCTGCGGGCCAGGTAGGCCGGTGCGCAGCAGAGCACCGCTGGCCAGTCGGCGAGGTGACGGGCCACCAGGCTGGAATCCTCCTGACGGCCGACACGAATGGCGAGGTCGATACGCTGTTCCACCAGGTCGATCTGCTCATCATGGAAGAACAGCTGCAGGCTCAATCCCGGATGGGCCTCCAGCAGCGGCGCCAGGGCCTCGGTCAGCATGCCGTTGGAAAAACCCACGGGCGCGGCGATGCGCAACTCGCCCACCGGCGCGTCGCGCAGCTCCGCCAGCCGCTGCTCGGCCTGCTGCGCCAGTTCCAGCACCTGCGCGCAGCTCTTGTAGAACACCGCACCGGCCTCGGTCAGGGTCAGCTTGCGGGTAGTGCGGTGCAGCAGGCTGACCTGGGTTTCCTCCTCCAGCTTGCGGATCTGCTGGCTGACCGCCGAAGCCGTCATGCCGAGCACTTCCGCCGCGGCCACCATGCTGCCGCGCTCCACCACCGTGGCGAATACCGCCATGCGCTTGAGCTGCTCCATTCGTAAGCTCCACTTAATTGTGAAAGCACCTTTCGGCACTTTTTCCGCCGATTATCCAGCAGCGATTATGCGTCACCTCGCAACCTGCCATGGAGACGCACATGAAAATCGCCCTGATCGGCGCCACCGGATTCGTCGGTTCCGCTGTCCTCAGCGAAGCCCTGCAACGCGGCCACCAGGTGACCGCCATCGTCCGCCACCCGGAAAAACTCCCCCAGCACACCAGCCTCGCCGCCGTCAAAGGCGATGCCTACGACGCCGCCGCCATCGCCAAGGCCGTCGCCGGGCATGACGCAGTGGTCCACGCCTTCAACCCGGGCTGGGGCGAAGCGCGGATTCGCGAATTGTTCATCGAAGGCACCCGCGCCATCTTCGCCGGGGTCAAGCAGGCCGGCATCAAGCGCCTGCTGGTGGTCGGCGGTGCGGGCAGCCTGTACGTCGCGCCGAACCTGCAACTGATCGACACGCCGGACTTCCCCGCCGAATACAAGGAAGGCGCGGAAGGCGCGCGCCAGGCACTCAACCTGATCCGCGAGGAACAGGGCCTGGACTGGACCTTCATCTCCCCGCCGGCCCTGCTGGAGCCGGGCGAGCGCAGCGGCCGCTTCCGCATCGGCGGCGACCAGTTGCTGATGAGCGGCGAACACCCGGCGCGCATCAGCGTGGCCGACCTTGCCGTGGCCATCGTCGACGAGCTCGAACAGCCCCGGCACATCGGCCAACGCTTCACTGTCGGTTACTGAGGAGCACGCCCATGTCCCTGACCGCATCCGCCCATGTCGCCACTGCCAACCCGGCGCGCTACATCACCCGCCTGTGCAAGCACTTCGCCCACCGCGTGCCGGTGAACTACGACGAACATCAGGGCCGCATCGAGTTCGACCTGGGCCTCGGCCTGCTCCGCGCCGAAGGTGACGGCCTGACCCTGGCCGTGGAAAGCCAGGGCACCGAGGGTCTGGAACGCCTGAAGGACATCGTCGGCAGCCACTTCGTGCGGGTGGCCTGGCAGGAAGAGCTGACGCTGGAGTGGCGATAAACCTGTGGGGGCGAATTCATTCGCTATGCAGGCCGCAGGGCTGCCCTGGAATCTATCGGGGCAGCTCCGCTGCCCATAGCGATTGAAATCGCCCCCACAAACGCACGATCCCTACCCCGCCCGGAACAACTCACCCGGCGTCACGCCGAACAGCCCCTTGAATGCGGCGATGAAGGCCGACGGTGATTCATAGCCGCTGGCCAGCGCCACCTCGGTGACGCTGGCGCCGCCCTCCAGGGGCTGCAGGGCGGCCAGCAGGCGCAGGCGTTGCCGCCACTGGCGAAAGCTCAGCCCCGTCTCGCGCTGGAAGGCGCGGGTCAGGGTCTTTTCCGAGGTGTTCAGCCGCGCCGCCCACTCCCACAGGCTGTGACCGAGGTCAGGCTGCGCCACCAACTCGCTGCACAACCGCAGCAGGCGCGGCTCGGCGGGCATCGGCAGGGAGAATCCCGCTTCCGGCAAGGCTCGCAGCTGGTCCAGCAGCACGGCTGCCAGCCGCGCCTCGGCGCTTTCGCCTTCGGGATACTCCACCGGCAGCTCGCAGAAGGCCTTGATCAGCTCCCGCGCCAGCGGCGTCACCTCCAGCACCCGGCAACGCTCAGGCGCCCAGGCGCTGGCATCGCGGCGCACGTAGAGACTGCGCATCTCGGCGTTCATCGACGTCACCACCTCATGCTCCAGCCCGGCCGGCACCCACACCGCCCAATGCGGTGGCGCGTAGTAGCTGCCCTCGGCGGTGTGCACACCGAGCACGCCACTGATGGCGTAGGAAAGCTGCACCCAGTCGTGGGTGTGACGGGCCGTCCAGGAACCGGCGCGCAGGCTTTCCGCACGGGCATAGAGGGGGCGGGGCAACCGCTCGAGCCGGGGAATCTGGCGTTGGAGGTCGATTTGTCCGTTTGGCGACATATGTTGATCTCATGTCGTTAGACGGTCGAATTCTGCGCCCGTTAGTCTCCGGCCTCAAGTTCGCGTGAAACCGGAGTCCCCATGTCAGCACTCACCCCCCTGAAACGCCTGTTCACCGACTGGTTCCTCGGCGGCATGCTGCTGGCAGTGACCCTGGCCTGGCTGTTCCCCGATGTCGGCAAACACGGCGGCACCCTGCATGCCGGCAGCCTGATCAACGCCGGGGTGTTCCTGGTGTTCTTCCTCCACGGCATCAACCTGTCCACCGAGCAGATCCGCAAGGGCCTGGGCAACTGGCGCCTGCACGTGATGGTGCAAGTCTTCACCTTCGCCATCTTCCCGCTGTTCTGGCTGGCGGCGAACAAGCTGCTGGGCGGCCAGGTGCCACCGGCATTGATGCTGGGCTTCTTCTACCTCTGCGCCCTGCCCTCGACCATTTCCTCCTCCGTGGCGCTGACCGGCAGCGCCGGCGGCAACGTACCCGCGGCCATCCTCAACGCCAGCCTGTCGAGCCTGCTGGGGGTGTTCCTGACACCCTGGCTGATCAGTCTGGTGGCCGACGCCAACGGCGGTATCGACCTCGGCCAGACCCTGCTCGACCTCAGCCTGCTGCTGCTCCTGCCGCTGATGCTGGGCCAGGCGCTGCGCCCCTTGTGGGGCCGGTTCTTCGCCCGCTACAAGCGCTACACCGGGATCTTCGACAAGCTGGTGATCCTGTTGCTGGTGTTCGCCTCCTTCAGCGACTCGGTGGCGGGCGGCGTCTGGCAGCAGCAAGGACCGGAAACCCTGGTGGCGGCCTTCGCCGGCTGCGCCCTGCTGCTGGCCCTGATGCTCTGGCTGACCACCCGCTCCGCGCGGGGCCTGGGCTTCAACCATGAGGACGAGATCGCCGCAGTGTTCTGCGCCACCAAGAAGTCCCTGGCCGCCGGCGCACCGATGGCCGCGATCATCTTCGGCGCCAGCCCGGTGCTGGGCCTGATCCTGCTGCCGAT
The DNA here is from genome assembly GCF_008807375.1 of Pseudomonas lalkuanensis. NCBI lineage: Bacteria > Pseudomonadati > Pseudomonadota > Gammaproteobacteria > Pseudomonadales > Pseudomonadaceae > Metapseudomonas > Metapseudomonas lalkuanensis. Next base: position 5,328,675 of record NZ_CP043311.1, read on the forward strand.
CATGCTCTACCACCAGATGCAGCTGATCGTCTGTGCGGTCATGGCCGAGCGTTATTCACTGCGCGGCCGGGCCCTGGCGGCCAGCGCCGCCTGATCCCCCTTCCCTCGCTCCCGCGGCGGTGGGGGCCCACTTCCGGGTGGCAATCCCCACTTGCTCCGCCACCTGACGCCATCTCCCAGGCGCCTGCCCCATCGCAGAGCGCCTCTGCATTTCTGGCACAGCCGTTGCTCCGCAGCGGGTGCAACTGTGCAACCCCCAGTTGCAGGCCAGGACGGCTGCATGCGTCCGAACGCAATCGCGCAATAGGGAGGTCCTTTCGAATGACTGAACCCGGACTGCCTTACGACCCCGAGCTGCTTCCCGAGGCCGCCCTCAAGGGGCGGGTGGTGCCCACGACCGACCACAACGAGACGCCCCGGATCGAGTACGTGGCAGGGCAGTGGGTGGTGCTCAAGCGTCGCCGCGATGTGCCGACGGAACGGCGCCGCTTGCACGCCATGCGCCGGCATATCGACACCTTGCTGGAACAGGGCTGGAGCATCACCGGCCGCGACCCGGTCCGCCTGGAACGCCGCCATCAGGTCAAGGTCGTCCGAGGCGGCGTGCTGGTGGACGGTTGAGGCCTCGCCATCCGCAGGAAGCAGGCCCGGCAAGGGCTTCTGCGGGGCAAAAAAAAGGGCGGCCCCGACATTTCGGGCCGCCCTAAATCACGGAGTTGCTTACATCACGTGGCGGCGATGACTTGCCGCCACGGGTATTGGATTACTTTTCGAGGATCGCGGTCACACCCTGGCCACCTGCGGCGCAAATCGAGATGAGCCCGCGCCCCTCACCCGCCACCGAAAGCAGCTTGGCCAGGTTGGCGACGATGCGCCCGCCAGTGGCGGCGAAGGGATGCCCGGCGGCCAGGGAACTGCCCTTGACGTTCAGCTTGCCGTGGTCGATGGAGCCCAGCGGCGTGTCCAGGCCGAGGCGGGTCTTGCAGTACTCGGCATCTTCCCAGGCCTTGAGGGTGCAGAGCACCTGGGCGGCGAAGGCTTCGTGGATCTCGTAGAAGTCGAAATCCTGCAGGGTCAGGCCATTGCGCGCGAGCAGGCGCGGCACCGCATAGGCCGGCGCCATCAGCAGCCCCTCCTTGCCGCCGACGAAATCCACCGCCGCCGCTTCGCCATCCTTGAAATAGGCGAGGATCGGCAGCCCGCGCGCCTTGGCCCATTCCTCGCTGGCCAGAAGCACCACCGAGGCGCCATCGGTGAGCGGCGTGGAGTTGGCCGCCGTCAGGGTGCCGCGCGGGCCGCGCTCGAACACCGGTTTCAGGCCCGCCAGCTTTGCGGGATCGATGTCCGGGCGCAGGTTCTGGTCGCGGTTCAGGCCACGGAAGGGGCTCATCAGGTCGTTCTGCCAGCCCTCGGCATAGGCTGCCGCCAGCTTCTGGTGACTGGCGACGGCAAGCTGGTCCTGCTCATCGCGGGGGATGGCCCAGGTCTGCGCCATCAGCTCGCAGTGCTCGCCCATGGACAGCCCGGTGCGCGGCTCGCCGTTACGCGGAATGTGCGGCGCCAGATGGCGCGGGCGCACCCTCAGCAGGGTCTTGATCTTGTCGCCGGTGGTCTTGCCGCGATTGGCCTCCAGCAGGATCTTGCGCAGCTCCTCGTGCACGCCGATGGGTGCGTCGGAGGTAGTGTCCACGCCGCCGGCGATTCCGCACTCGATCTGCCCCAGGGCGATCTTGTTGGCCACCAGGATCGCCGCTTCCAGGCCGGTGCCGCAGGCCTGCTGGATGTCGTAGGCCGGGGTTTCCGGCGCCAGGCGCGAGCCCAGCACGCACTCACGGGCCAGGTTGAAGTCGCGGGAGTGCTTGAGCACCGCGCCCGCCGCGAACTCCCCTACGCGCACGCCATGGAGGTTGAAGCGTTCCACCAGGCCTTCGAGGGCGCTGGTCAGCATGTCCTGGTTGCTCGCCGTGGCGTAGACGGTATTGGAGCGGGCGAAGGGGATGCGGTTGCCGCCGACAATGGCGACCCGGCGAAGCTGGGCCATGGGGACTCCTTGCGATGAGGGTTTGCAGGTTGCAGTGTCGGCTACAAGACTAGACGCCTGGATTGGCCGCCTTGCCGGCTGGCAGGTCAGCGCGGTCAATTGCGCGCAACCTGCGTCTGCGTAGAGTGGGCCCACTTTCGATTGACCAGCAGGAGCGCTACCCCATGAACGACCGTTACCTCGCCTTCGCCAACTCCAATGCCGGCCGGCGCCTGGTTGGCGCCCTCGGCCTGCCGGCGCCGGTGCGCCTGGAGCGCTGGATGGCGGGCCGCGCACGGCCGGTGGATGGTGCCCTGTTGATCGGCGGTTCGGGCAGCCTGGCCGAAGCCGCCAGTGCAGTGCTGAACCGGCTCACCGACCAGAACTTCGCGGACACGGAAGGCCGCTTCGGCCTGCCGCGCTGGACCGCCGAGCACGGCCCGAAACTCAAGGCGCTGGTCTTCGATGCCAGCGGCCTGACCCGCTTCGAGCAGCTGATCGAGCTGCGCGACTTCTTCCAGCCGGCCCTGAAGGGCCTGGACATGTGCCCGAAAGTGGTGGTCCTGGCCCGCGCCCCGGAGGCCACCAAGGACCTGGTAGCCGCCAGCGTGCAGCGTTCCCTGGAAGGCTTCACCCGCTCCTTGGGCAAGGAAATCCGCCGTGGCGGCAACGTCCAGCTCATCTACGTGGGCAAGGGTGCCGAAGACCAACTGGAAGGTGCGCTGCGCTTCTTCCTCTCGCCCAAGAGCGCCTACGTGTCCGCCCAGGTGCTGCGCCTGACGGCTTGCGCCGAGAAGGTGCAGGACTGGACCCGCCCGCTGGCCGGCAAGCGCGCGCTGGTCACCGGCGCCTCCCGGGGCATCGGCGCCGCCATCGCGGAAACCCTGGCCCGTGACGGCGCCGAAGTGATCCTGCTGGACGTGCCCCAGGCGAAAGACGCCCTCGACGGCCTGGCCGCGCGCCTGGGAGGCCGTGGCGTGGCCATGGACATCACCGCCGAAGACGCCGCCGAGCGGCTGGTGGGAGCGCTGCCGGAGGGCGTCGACATCCTGGTGCACAACGCCGGCATCACCCGCGACAAGACCCTCGCCAAGATGAGCGACGACTTCTGGAGTTCGGTGATCAACGTCAATCTGCGCGCCCCGCAGGTGCTCACCCAGGCCCTGCTGGACGCGGGCAAGCTGCGCGACAACGGCCGCGTGGTGCTGATCGCGTCCATCAGCGGCATTGCCGGCAACCTCGGCCAGACCAACTATGCGGTGAGCAAGGCGGGCGTCATCGGCCTCGCGCAGAATTGGGCGCCGGTACTGGGCAAGCGCGGTATCAGCATCAATGCCGTGGCGCCAGGCTTCATCGAAACCCAGATGACCGCGGCCATTCCCCTCACCATCCGCGAAGCCGGCCGGCGCATGAACTCCATGAACCAGGGCGGCCTGCCCCAGGACGTGGCCGAAGCGGTGGCCTGGTTCGCCCAACCCGGCTCCGGCGCCCTGACCGGCCAGGTGATGCGGGTGTGCGGGCAGAGCCTGCTGGGGGCTTGAGTTTCAGGCCCGGCACAATAGACGGCCCCGTTCGTTTGTGGGGGCGAATTCATTCGCTAAGGGCAACGCAGTTGCCCCCAGGGGCAGCCCTTCGGGCTGCTTCGCGATTGAAATCGCCCCTACAGAAAGACGCGGGCTTCAGCCCTCACCCTTTCCCTTCCTGCGGAACTCCACCGGCGTGTCCCCCACCCAGCGCTTGAACGCCCGGTAGAAGGTACTCGGCTCGGAAAATCCGGTGCGCTCGACGATCACCTCGATGCGCTCGTCGGTCTTCAGCAGCAGCTCCTTGGCCAGCCGGCAGCGGTAGTCGGTCACCAGGTCGTTGAAGCGCACGCCGGCCATGGCCAGGCGTTCGCGCAGGCGGCGGGCCGGCATGTTCAGGCGCGCGGCCACCTGCTCCAGGGTCGCGCCGCCATTGACCAGCAGTTCGCCGATCAGCTCGCGTACCTGGCGCACAAGGTCCAGGCGCTCCACCTCGGCCAACTGTCGACGTGCCAGGGATTCGTGCATGCGCAGCAGGTCCGGCGCGGCGTGGCGCGAAGGCCGGTCCAGGACTTCGGCATCGAAGATCAGCGCATAACGGTCAGCCCCCAGCCTCGCCGGGCAGCCGTAGACCGACTGGTAGCGCTCGGCGGGGGCGCCTTCGGCATGCATCAGCTGCACTTCATGGGGTTTGAACTGGCCCTCGGTCAGGGCGTGGAACAGACGGATCACCGCACCGGCAAGCATTTCCGGGAAGTGCCGGTTGCTGCCCGCGTGTTGGCCGAGGGACAGCACGGCGCGGTCGCCCTCCACTTCCAGATGGGCGCTCAGGGTGTCCGAGAGCAGGCGCACATAGCGCAGGGCGTGGCGCAGCCCCTCGCCGAAGGTGCCGCTGGAGAGGAACAGGTATTCCAGCAGCAGTCCGTGGAACGCCGGCAGGTGGCCCGCCAGATAGAGGCCGACATGCTCCTCACCACACTCGTCGGCGGCGGCCTTCCAGAACTGGGTTTGCGCTGTATGGGGAAAGCGACCTGCGGGCAGCCCGCCAGGCGGCAGGCCCACGCGCACCAGAACCTTGTCCGGGTCGGTGCCGCTGGCACGCAGGGCGTCGATCACCGGGCGCATCAGCGCTACATCGTCGGTCAGATCACGCATCATTTTCGGAGAGTTCTTATTGTCTGCGAGTCGCGGCAATCTTATGCGGCTTCTTCCCCGCCGCTCAAGGCCGCGATTGACTGCCCTGCCGCCGCCCCGGGAGGGCCGGCCAATGTGCCGCGAACGGCGCTGGCTATGCTGAGTGCCATTCGCCTCAAGGAGATCCCCCATGGCCACCGACTGGCTCGAGCTGTCCACACCGCCCGCCCTCCCCGGCTTGTTCGCCCGCGCCGCCGTACGCCGTGGCACAGGCGGCCAGGCCCTGCCCGAGCTGGGCGTGCGCTGCCAGGTGAGCGTCGACGCCGGACACCTGGCGCGCTACCGCACCATCTGCGGCTTCAGCGACAAGGGCCTGCTGCCGGCGACCTACCCGCACATCCTCGCCTTCCCGCTGCAGATGCGCCTGCTCACCGACCCGCGCTTCCCCTTCCCGCTGCTGGGCCTGGTGCACCTGGAAAACCGTATCCGCGTATTGCGGGCACTGGGCGGCCTCGGGCCGTTCACCGTCAGCGTGGAGACGGCCGACCTGCAGCCCCACGAAAAGGGCGTCACCTTCAGCCTGATCACCCGCCTGGAAGACCAGCTCGGCCTGGTCTGGGAAGGCGACAGCCGCATCCTCTACCGAGGCCTGCGCCTGTCCGGTGAGCCCGAGCCGCGCGCAGCGGTGGACAGCCTGCCCCTGGATCACCTGGACCAGTGGTACGCCGACGCCGATATCGGCCGGCGCTATGCGCGGGTGGCCGGCGACTACAACCCCATCCACCTCACGGCGGTCAGCGCCCGCTTGTTCGGCTTCCCCCGCGCTATCGCCCACGGCCTGTGGAACAAGGCGCGCAGCCTGGCGGCAGTGGAAATCCATCTGCCCGCCGCCGGCTACGAAGTGGAGGTGCGTTTCCAGAAACCCGTGCTGCTGCCCGCCGAGGTCACCCTGCTGGCCAGCGCGCCGGGGCCCGCCGGCCAGTTCGCCCTGCGCGGCAAGGACGACACGCCGCACATGAGCGGAAGCTGGCGCCCGCTCGGCTGACCCTTGCATGGCGGTGCAAGCGGCGGGACCATTGGCGGCTCAAGGAGAGCCCCATGAACCTCGATGAAATCACCGCCCGCCTGCACGCCATCCGCGATCACAACGACTGGCGGCAATTCCACAGCCCGAAGAACCTGGCCATGGCCGCCAGCGTGGAAATGGCCGAGCTGGTGGAAATATTCCAATGGCTGACCGAAGACCAGTCGCGCCAGCTGCCCCCGGAACAACTCGCCCACGCCGGCCAGGAAGTGGGCGACATCGTCCTCTACCTCCTGCTGCTCTGTGCCGAACTCGGCCTGGACATGGACGCCGTGGTGCGCGCCAAGCTCGCCGACAGCGAAAGGCGCTTCACATGAGCGACCGTCATTTCGATGAACTGGCGACGCGATTCGCCGAGAAGATCTACGGCGGCGCCAAAGGCGCCATCCGCCTCGCCGTGCTCCAGGCCGACCTGTCGGAAGTCCTCCCCGACCGGCCGCTGCGTGTGCTGGACGTTGGCGCTGGCCTCGGTCACATGGCCCTCTGGCTGGCGGAACGCGGCCACCAGGTGACCCTCGCCGAACCCGCCGAACCCATGCTCGAAGGCGCCCGCCAGCGCTTCGCCGAGGCTGGCCACGCCGCCACCTTCATCCAGGCGCCCTGGCAGGAACTGCTCGGCCAGCTCACCGAACCCTACGACCTGGTGCTGTGCCACGCCGTGCTGGAATGGCTGGCCGACCCGCACGCCATCCTGCCGGTGCTGCACCAGCTCACCGCCAAGGACGGGGTGCTGTCGCTGGCCTTCTACAACAAGGACGCGCTGATCTACCGCAATCTGCTCAAGGGCCATTTCCGCAAGCTGCGCAAACACAAGTTCGCAGGCGAAGGACAGAGCCTGACCCCGCAGCAACCGCTGGACCCGCGCGACCTGGCGAAACAACTCGACGGCCACTGGCAGGTCGAAAGACAGAGCGGCGTGCGGGTATTCCACGACTACATGCCCCAGGAGTTCCAGGCCAAGGCCGAACTGGTGGACCTGCTGGAAATGGAACTCGCCTACCGCCGCCATCCCAGCTATCAGGGATTGGGCCGGTACCTGCACTGGATCTGCCGCCCGCTTTGAACGGAGGCCCCATGAAACGTCCTGCACTGCTCGCCGTCGCCCTGCTGCTCGGCGCCTGCCAGAGCCCCAATCCGTACAAGGCCGAGTCCCGTCCGCTGCCGCCCGCCCCGCCGGGCGCGGCCACCACCTTCGACCGCAGCGCCTACCCCGCGCCGCCGCGTGACTTTGGCCGCTATCGCAGCTGGACCTGGCTGGACGGCCAACTGCCCGCCGGCAACAACTGGACGACGCCCGAGCAGATGGCCGATATGGTCAACGCCGGCCTCGACCAGCACGGCCTGCGCCAGGCCCGCGACCCCGGCCAGGCCGACCTCAAGGTCACCGCCAGCCTGCAATACGAGCGGCGCTTGCGGCAATACGACGACTACGCCGGCGCCTACTATGGCAGCGGCCCCTGGCACGACCAGTACGGCGCCTGGGCCAGCGTGCCGGTGGTGCGCACCTACGAAGAACAGGTGGCGGTGGTCTACCTGCAGTTCTTCGATGCCCGCGACAACCAGCCGGTGTGGAGCGGCAGCGGCGAGGCATACGCCAACGGCGGCCGCAGCGAGAGCGTCAGCGCGTTGCGGCAGGCCGTGAAGGATGCGCTCGAGGACTACCCGCCGCACTGAGCTTCATGGAGTGCCTTCTTTCCGGGGCCGGGGGCCATGCAGAAGGCGATCCACCGCTCCACCGGGCCCGCAAATTCCCCTTGCCGACCGCCCTGCCTTGCGTTTCGATAATGATTCCGGCAGAGGAGATTCCGCCATGTTCCGCCGCACCTTACTCCTATCCACCACCCTGCTCCTGACGGCCTGCCAGAACTACAACGTGAACCGCGATTACGACAGTACCCGCGACTTCGGCGCCTATCGCAGCTGGAGCTGGAAGGAGCCTGCCCTGCAGTACAGCCCCGATGATCCGCGCATCAAGAGCGACCTCACCGAACAACGCATCCTTGATGCCGTCAGCCAGCAACTCGACCAGCGCGGCCTGCGTCCGGCCGCCAATGGCAAGGCCGACCTCAACGTCCAGTCCTGGCTGATAGTCGACGAGCGCCAGCAGCAGACCAGCTACAACTACGGTGGCGCCTGGGGCGGCTATTGGGGAGGTTACTGGGGCGGCCCGGCCTATACCGAAACCCGCACCTACAACTATAAGGTCGCCACCATCCAGGTAGACCTGTACGACAGCAAGGACGGCAAACTGGTCTGGCGCGGCAGCGCCGAACAGATCATGAAGAGCGCGCCACCGAGCCCGGCCGAGCGCGAGGCCGCCATCCGCGAGACGGTCGCCAAGGTGATCGAACAATATCCGCCGCATTGAGGACCGCATGTCCACAGCCAATCCCCATCTGCAATACCGCACCGCCAACGCCGAAGACCTGCACGAAGTCGTCCGTTTCCCCCAGGATGCGGACGAACTCTTCTTCGCCTACCCCAAGGCCAGTTGGCCCCTGACCGTCGGCCAACTGGCCGCCGCCATGGCCGAGCGCCGGGGCAGCACTGTCGCCCTGCTGGACGGCAAGGTCGCCGGTTTCGCCAACTTCTACCAATGGCAGCACGGTGAGTTCTGCGCCCTCGGCAACATGATGGTGGCCCTCTGGGCCCGTGGGCACGGCGTGGCCCAGTTCCTGATCGAAGCCATGGAGCGCCAGGCCCGCGAGCAGTACAAGGCCAAGCTGATGAAGGTTTCCTGCTTCAATGCCAACGCCGGCGGGCTGCTGCTCTACACACGCCTCGGTTACCAGCCGCGCGCCATCGTCGAGCGCCTTTCCCCGGAAGGCCGTCGCATCGCCCTGGTACAGATGGACAAGCCCCTCACGGACTGAGCCCCATGACCATCCGCCTCGCCACGGCGGCCGACCTGCCGCTGCTGGCCGCCATCGAGCAGAACGCCGCCGCCCTGTTCAGCCCGGACGACCTGCCGCCTGAGCATCGCAGCGACACCCTGCCCCTGGAACGCCTCCAGCAGGTTCGGGCCAGCGGCCTGCTCTGGGTTGCCCTGGCTCCGAGCGGCGCCGTGGCGGGTTTTCTAGTGGCAGAGGCCGCCGGGGATGTGCTTCATGTCTGTGAAGTGAGCGTCACGCCCGAGCAGGGCGGCAAGGGTCTGGGCCGCGGGCTGCTGGCTACCGCGATCGACCACGGGCGTGATGCCGGGTACGCGGCCTTGACCCTCACCACCTTCGCCCATGTTCCCTGGAATCTCCCCTTCTACGAACGCCTGGGCTTTCGCGCACTCGCGCCGGCGGAATGCGGCGAGCACCTGCAACGCATCCTGGAAGCCGAATCCCTGTCCGGCCTGCGCAATCGCGTGGCCATGCGCCTCGACCTGCCCTGAACCGGTCGGCGCTTCCCGGCGTCTTGGCCCGCTTCCTCACTAAACTTATCCACAAGGCACCGGCCCGCGCCGATGTCGGGTGGGGAGCGGGAGGCTCCTCCTTGCGTGCCGGCACCGCTGGCTTACCGGGAGCGACAAGCCAGTGCCTGGCAGGAGGTGTCCCATGACCATGATCACCCAGCTGCAGAGCTGCCTTTCGCAGCACAAGACCCGCTTCGACCTGCTCAGCCACAGAACCGCCATGACCACCCGCGAAGCCGCCCGCCGCGCCGGCATTCCGCCCCAGCAGATGGCCAAGCCGGTGATCCTCGACGACTTCCAGGGCCACTGGATGATGGCCGTGGTCCCGGCCTCGCGCCACGTCGACCTGGAGAAGGTGCACAAGCTCACCCACCGCCACTGGCGCCTGGTGCGCGAACGTGACTTCGGCAAACGCTTCGCCGATTGCGACATCGGCGCCATCCCCGCCGTCGGCAACCTCTTCGGCCTCGAAACCTTGATCGACCAGTCGCTCACCGAGCAGTCGGACATCTACTTCGAATCCGGTCGCCACGACGAACTGGTGCACATGAGCGGCAAGCAATACATGGCCCTGATGCCCGAGGCGAAACGCGGGAAGCTTTGCGAATAGCGGTTGCGGTCGCTCGTGGGAGCGAATTTATTCGCGAATGAATTCGCTCCCACACTGGAGATTGCGTTGCCTTCAAGTTGGAGGACACCACGCGCCATACCGACTGCAGGTCTGTGGAAAAAAGCTCGCGCGGGCTCCCACGTAGCAAGCCGCCGAATCCACCTCCCGGCCACTCCGCAGGGTGGGCCGGGCAGCGTTCCGCTTCAGCCCACCACCGGGACTCCACGGCTCCTTGACAGGAACCGTGTTCCCAAGACATGGCGCGGCCCTAGTGGATATCCCCACAGAAGATGTCGTAGCCGCCGTCGGCCGGGGTCGTCCGGAGCACGAGCGAATGGTCACTCGCGCGAAGCGCCGGGAGAGACACCGGCGCAGACTTCGACATCCACCACACACCGCCCCGGTAGCGTCGGTCGGTAATCAGCGTCCTGTTCAGCCCATAAGCGGGTGAAGCGCCCTGATTCGCGCAGGTTCCCGGATAGATATAGGTGTAAAGGCGGACAGGCCGGGTGGTGTAGGAAGGTACGCCGCCGATGACCAGGGAAATGCTCGTACTGTCGCCCCGTGGCACCAGCATCGCCTGGGCGATCTTCCCGGCGTTTCGCTGGGTGGCGTTCATCTTGACCTGGAGCATCTCTTTCCTGGCGTCGTTTGCGCATCCGCAAAGAAAGACCGCCATCAGAACCAGAGCCAGACATTTTGGTGCGTTCATCGCTGGCCTCCCGCGGTGAGAAGCGCCATTGCAATGGTCAACTACTCAATATACGCGCGGGATTGGCGACGGCAGCAACTCTCTACCCAACGGTCGGGAGAGCAATGGGGAAGGGGGGAGCGGGTCGAAGCTCAGCTTCTCCCCCGCTACCGATACGAACTCAGGGCTTGTACTGGCTCTGCGCAACGCACCACTTGCTGGCCGGGTCTTTCGACTGGGTACACGAGTTGCGGAACACCACCTGGGCGTGCTTCTGGCAATTACGGAACTGCGTCGAGCCTTTCTCGTTCTTGCTGCACACGGTATCCAGCGCGATGGCGCCGTTACGCTCCTGCCAGTTCAGGTAGTAGTTGTCACTGTTCGGCTTCTTGGCGGCCGGGGCGGCGGCAAACGAAACGCTTGCCATGAGCACCAGCGCACTACCCAGTGCGAATCGAATGGTCATATCAACTCCTAATGGTCGCTGTGCGTAAGTGCACCTTCTTGGAGGTGCTCTTCTTTTGCAGTGATGCTCTTGCTGTGCCTCCCGGAGAGCGGATCAACTCCCGAGTGAACTGCTGCGAATAGTGCTGAGCGCCCATGACCGCCGCAAGGGCCCGGCATTCACTTGGGATGACCGTCCGTCGGCGGGAGCCAAGTGTGCCCTTCGGCCGTCCTGGCGGGTGGGGGACGGCCTGCTCTCTGAAGAGTGAACGGGAATTGGCGGAAGGCAGTGAGAGTCGAACTCTAAAAATAGGTGGCTCGTTGCGTGGCAATGCCTGGCATTGCTGGAATTTCAGGCGGGATGATGTGGCGATTCGAGCCTTTCCCTGTCGATGATTTCGACACTTTTTCGACACAATATCAGTGGCAGCAGTAGCCCCAAAACGAAAGCTACTTGTACTCGATGCGCACGCCTTGCCAGTTCCGCAATTGAGTGAACGGCGGCATCCCTGTCCCCGAGTAGTCGATGGTGAGATTCTGATCGGACAACCATTCAACAGTTATCTCTGATCGCCCCTCAACGAGGAATACATCTACACCCTCCCCGCTTCTTTTTTCGCTATCTTTGTCGAATACAGCTACACCGCGAACAAAGCTGGTTGTTGCCCCGCAATTCCTTTCAAATATTAGCGCCTCAAGCTTATTACTTGGAGACAACTCCCGCCCAATTACTTCAGTTCCACACTCAGAAAAGCCGCACCCCGAAATGAACAGAGCAAGGACCAAAAACGACCATCTCACAGGGAAGCTGTTAATTTTCCTTGCACTCCTTGGCGAGCATTCCTTCAAACTCTTGGCTATCGATCTGGTAAAACTTATTCGCGTGACGCATCACACCATCCCGATCTATGAAATATTCTTGCCCATTCCCCCTCACCAAAGCACGCGTATTATTCGGCTGATATTTCTTTTGGGCGCTATCATTTGAGCGACCAACTGCAATACGCTCCAAATACTCCGACTTAACATATAGATGCTCAAATGCTGTGACCTCAATCGTATCTTCTGCTTTAGGCATGTACAGCTCGATGCCAAAACTTACAAAAAATACCTCTGCGCAACTATCAGCAAACGAATAACTTGCCGCACTTATACAAAGCACCACCGCGATTGCTTTCAGTTTCAAGGCAGTCATATCAGCCATCCTTGTTTTTGCAGACGCCTCAGCGCCTACCTGCATGAATGCCCTTCGCGTACTTAAGAACAGAAACAAATCCGCCCCCTATGCACCTGCGTTCGACAAAGGGTAAAGATCAATATCTAAAGATGCCCCTATCGCCTCCATCCAGCCAACAAGATCAGAATCAAACGACAAAGGTGGAACATCCCTAAAGTAAATTGAACACGATATATGAACCGCACACCCAGGAATCCTTGAAAACTCGCCAAACTTAAGCTCTGAGCCCGCAAGCAAATCCGCAAAGCTTCTTATATGTGAATCAAGATCGGAATCTTTCGCCGCCGTTGAATTGAAAGCCAATCCATTATCCTTCTCGCGAAGCAAAGTCCCTCGCCGAAGCTCACCGGTACACCAATAATTGTCGCCACGAACACCTAACCTATTGAATATTTCATCAGGACTAAAAGTTTCGCTAGATGCGATCAATCGGACGTAGACCTCCATAGCCACCTCCAGTCAAAGCAGAAAAACAACAAAAAGGGGACAGATTTATTCTCTCTACTCTTCGCATCTGCAGCAAATCCGATCAGCGACTGCCTGGAACGAACGGCAACCAACGGTACTCGATGCTCTTGCACTCAATCATCCAGTGAGAATTTTGCAGTTCCACCTCATGAATGACCAGGCCGCAGTCTGAGATCCTGACCTCATCATAAAGCCAGTCGCCGTGCTTACCGCCCTTGGTAGCGACATTGCAACTAGCAACATCACGGTACTCAATCTTGATATTACCGTCGTGATAGGCGCCTAGAAGAGTAACCGTCAACTGAAGACTTCTAATCTCGCTCCGTGGACCGCTGCTTATCTCGGCAAGCTCAAAGTTTTCGACCCACGCGTCGTGCGGACAGCGGTGATCTCTGGGGTCGTAGTGCCAGTCTGCAATTGCAAATTCATACGTTTCAGAAGGCAGTCGATCTTTCAATGAGAGCAAGTATCGCTCATATCCCGTCCATGCAGCCGCCGCATCTGCAACAATAGCCAAATCCTTGGTCAGAATAAACATATGCGCCTACTTCCGCTTTATCGAAAACCATTTTCCAGCAAAAGGGGAAAGATTTATTTTCACAATTCTAAAAGCGATTTAACTAATACTAGAGCAATCAAATAAATCTGCCCCATTTTTCCGCAAGCATTACTTTACAAGTGCAAGCAAGATAACAATACAGGAAAATGCTGCAACCGAGAGGACTTCCGCATGGACGTAACTCTTAATTACGCCCTGTTTCTCTGAAGTAATTCCTTTTGATGCAGAATCTCTATATAAATTAATCTGCAGCGGAACGGAAGAATAAAATTCTTGCCCTGTTAATTTTGCTTCCTTGAGGGCCTGCTCCAGCTCACCCTTTATCGTCAGGCACTTTATCATTCCAAAGGAGCCAGTGAGCAGCAAAGCTATAAAAGCCAATCCAAATATCATTTTTACTCCAGAGGAATTACAACACCAACGCCAGATCCGGTCGCCTTGGCGCCGATCGCAGGACCTACTCCCACTTTGGTAGTCGCATGATTCTGAAGAGGATCATCCACCGCACTCATCGAGGCAACTGCTTAAACATGAGACCAATGAATTCACCCCAGAAGAACCCTCTAAGAACAATAAGAGCAGTTAGCACAAGTGCGCATAACGCCCCTCTTCGACAGCAGGACCTCCCCTCAGGAACTTCATAGTCACCGGGGTTTAAGTACCATGCACCCAAAAACACACTGGCCTTATTTGAGGTTAAGTTGTACACCTGCAACATGGCGATAAAATAGAAAACAGCTACGCCCAATAGCAGCATAAGCCAAATTAAGTTAATCGCTAAGATCATGGGGTTGAGAAGTTCATCCTTGACCAATTACTAAGCCTCCCTTGGCATGTGCCATCTAGCCCTCCAGGAGCAATTTCTTCGGTTGTTCCTTGAAGCGTCCCTGCAGATACCGAGCGGCAAATTGGGAAGCTCGCTGATAGCGATGAAGGTAGTTGGCCAGCCGTTTCTGTTCAACGACTTTCCAGCTAATTCGCAGGAAGAGTCCGAATGTTGGCACTTCATCACGTACTTCCAACTCGATGTGCTCTCCTCCCGTCAATCGCACGAGGAGAACCCCATGCAAGTCCACGAAGGTGAGTGTCGGAAGGGCGATGTTCTGTCGCTGAACATCCTGGAAGGCAGGGCGAGTGAGGAGCTGATGCGGCTGCTGCTCACTCACGGGATAGAGATCGAGGTTGCGTCGATCCAGGGCAACACGGTGCGGCTGATCGTTCGAGCGCCCGCGAAGATGTTGATCGTTGAGGAATTGGTTGCTCCGCCGTGAGGTAGCGGAGCGAGGTGAGTTCAAGCGGTCCTGGACCGCCGGGAGAACCAGCGGTCCGCTACCGTGGCGGTGATTTCTATCCCGCGTTGGGAGTTGGCAAGTTTGAATGGGCTTCGTCGTAGGCAGGGCTAGTCTGCCCCGCCTCCGGCGCGACCTGCCCGGTAGCCAGCCAAAGGCCATAGCTCGGATACAGTCGCACCAGGACTTCCATTTCTTCGGTGCTCATCCGGGCTTTTCTGTGGCGCAGGTTCTTCCACCGGCTGTAGTTGATCTCGGATTCCCGGACCAGGTTATCTAAGCCAGCCTTATAGATAAGCGCTATAGCCCTTTCCTGAATCGATTCCATATTTCAATCGTGCCAGATGAGCTCAATAGTTGAACTCTTGATCTGAACTGCTACCCTGTGCTCGCAAGTTCAATATTTACACTCCGATTCTGAACCACCATTCAGAACCCGGGAAATACACAGAGAGTGCATCGGCACGAATAGTGACGGAATGAGCATGGAACTGGAAGAGCTCTCCCCGACCAACCTGGTCGGCCCGCAACAGGACGTAGAACCCATCGCCGCCTGGGCAGACCGCAACGGTGTCACCTGCGACACCGCTCGCGCCTGGGTGTATCGGGGAATCATCCCCTCAGTGAAGCTCGGCAAGCTGCGCATGGTGAACTGCGCCCTGCTCCGCCAATGGCTTCTGGAACAGGAGTGGACCGCATGAACGGCAACAACGAATCCCTCAACCTCAACAACCTGCCCGCTGGCCGTTACGACGCGGTGTGCAGCCCGGAAGCCTTCGCCAGCATGTGCGGCGTGTCTGACGACACCGTGATGGGCTGGATCAAGACCGGCACCGTTCCCGCCGTGCGCATGGCCGGCTCTCAAGTGATCAACCTTGAGCGCCTGTGCCAGGACCTGGAGCAAGGCAAGGACCAGTTCGATGAGGGGGATTACGCCAATGACTAGCCGCCGTGTCACCCTGAATGCCGGCAATGCGGCTGCCTTCATCGGCCAGACCGTGATGGTGGAGCTGATCCTGGAAGACGAGCCGGAATCCCTCTGGCGCTGCTTCCACGTCGTAGGCGTGGTGATGCCGGTGCCGGACCTGGTCAAGGAAGGTCACTTCCTGGTCTTCAACGCGCTTCGGGAAGAGCCGTTCCCGAGTGAAATCTTCTGGTCGGATATCCGTACCCTGACCACGCTGCACCGCCGCCAGTTGGAAGGCGTCGATCAGCCTTCCCCCGCGCTCGGCGGCCTGATCCGGTCAGGGGCCGCGCTCCCGGCTCGTCGGAACAGCTCCACCGTTCCGGCGAACGGAAGCACGGGCGCAGCGCACCCTTGACCACCCTCCTGCCCGAACAGCCTCGGCTGGGGAGTGTGGGGCAGCTTCACCGCCCCGCGCTCCCGAGCCCTCGGCGGCAAGAGCGGGATGACAAGGGCAGCGCCCTTGGTGTTTACACGGCCCTGCTGGGCGCGATGTGCTTCCTGGCCGCCTTGGCCGTTCTTCCCCCGCTGCAGTTCCTGCCCCCACCGCCTGCGCCGGAAAGCCTGCTGTTCCCCTGCTGGCCAGATGGCGACTTCCCTTCGATGACCTCGACAAGCCCTCCCCGGGAACTGTGTGAATACCCGAGCGCACACGCGTTTTGCACGGATACGCGCGCAGCGCGTACCGCGCAAACGCGTGAGCGCGGGAGGGCTCCCGCGTGCGGGTGGGACCCGCGCTCAAGCGGTCGTCAGGACGTCCCTGTAGCACGTCCTATCAATGGCTTAACGCCGTTTCAATTCGTGTCATTTCATGGAGTTTGACGACATGAGAAAAGCCGTAGACCAGATTCGCGTCGATTTGCAGACCGGCCAGGAGTGCCGGAACTCCCGTCTGTTCTTCTACCCGAAGGCAGCCCGGATGACCAACCTGTCGAAGGTCCGCCTGTTGGGCTGTCGCGTCGACACCGTGCGCCAGTTGTACCGGGGCATGGTCCGCCCCGAGGTCCTGGCCCTGTTCGAGGAAAGCGGTCTGGTCAGTTTTGCCGGGCACCAGTGGCATGCAGGGCGCGTGAGCCGGGATTCCGGCTACCAGTACAAGCTGCAGAACAACGACCTGGGCTTTGTGCTGCTGCTGAAGAACTTCAACGTGAAGGCCGATGTGATCGGCGCGCACATGAAGATCGAGGTCAGCCCCCACGCGATCCAATCGAGCCCGCCCGACGTGCTGCAGGAGTGGATGGACCGCTTCGCCAAGGCCGCCCTGGAGTGCATGGAGGCCAACCAGTGCGCCGTCCACCTCGCCCTGGACGTACAAGGCTGGCAACCGCCGAAGGACCTGATGGATCGCCTCCTGTGCCGGGCCCGTACCCGTCGCAGCATCACCGGCATCAACGAGATCTTCTATGACGGGGAAGCCGTCTCCTACGGCAACGGCCAGTCCTTCCTGTTCGGCTCCGCCTCGGGCATGCAGCTCGCGATCTACGACAAGACCCTGCAGGCCTACAGCATCGACAAGCTCGACTACTGGCAGTCGGTCTGGAAGACCATGGACAACCCCTTCGCCCCGGACGACGACCAGAACTACGACGCCAAGGCCCCGGTGTGGCGCGTGGAGCTGCGCTTCCATCACTCCATCGTCCAGCAGTTTGCCGACGGCTCGGCCAGCATGGACACCGGCGCCATGATCGACAGCCGCACCTACCGCGACCTTGCCCCGCACCTGGACGGGCTGTTCCAGTACGGCCTGGAATCCTTCCGCCTGTGCTCCAGCAAGGGCGTGTTCGATGCGTTCTGGACCTTACTGCGCCAGGACACGAAGGTTTCCGTGCCGGCCGTGTCCCTCGCCGGGCGTACCCACTACAAGCGTCACTACAAGACTTCGCAGGGCTTCTCCGGGAAGAACGTCGACCTGTTCATCGGCAACTTCATCAGCCTGGTGGCGCGTGAACGGGTTGGGGCAAAAAAGGCCTTTGCCAGCCTCCGCAATTGGGAGTGCTGGCCGGTGATCCGTGACCACTACGCCCACAAGGGCATGGATGAACGGGCCCTCTACAAGCGCATCAAACAGCTCCTGGAGGAACGCGTCGTCCGATGGGGGCGTGCGGTCTGATGGCCATCGAGCAACTGCCGGACGGCCGCTGGAAAGTCGATACCGAACCGATCAAGGGCCGCCGGTTCCGCAAGACCTTCAAGACCAAGGGTGAGGCGCAACGCTTCGAAGCGACCTGCCGGGCCAAGTGCATCGAAACCCCGGACTGGTCACCGCGCCCCAAGGACACACGACGGCTCCTGGAACTGATCGATCGCTGGCGTCTGCTCCACGGCCACGCCCTGTCGGACATCTACCGTACCGAGCTGGTACTGCGGCGCATGGCCGAAGGCATGGGCAACCCCATCGCCTGCCGATTAAGTGGCGCCCAATACACCGAGTACCGAGCCAAGCGCCTTGCAGCCGGCATTACCGGCAAGACGGTGAACACCCAGCTCGGCCACCTCTGCGCCGTGTTCAACATCCTCCAGGAGCTGGGGGAGATCGACTACTCCAACCCGCTGGCCAAGGTGAAGCCGCTCAAGCTCCAGGAGCGGGAGCTGTCCTACCTGAGCCGGGAACAGATCGAGGTGCTGTTCAACGCCATCCGCGAACACTGCCGCACGCCGCATACCGCGATGGTTGCGACCATCTGCCTGGCTACCGGGTGCCGCTGGGGAGAGGCCCAAGGGCTGCGCCCTGAGCGTGTGAAGGATGGTGCAGTGCACTTCGTGAACACCAAGTCCAAGCGCCGCCGCTCGGTGCCCATCGACGCCGCCCTGCAGGACTGCATCCAGGAACACTTCACCCGCCACGGCCTGTTCACCAACTGCCGTGACAGCTTCGACTTCGCGGTGAAAATGTCTGGCCTCGATCTACCTGCCGGCCAGAAGAGCCACGTCCTGCGCCACAGTTTTGCGTCGCACTTCATGATGAACGGCGGCAACATCCTCACGCTGCAGAAGATCCTGGGCCACGCCTCGCTGAACATGACGATGCGCTATGCACACCTGGCCCCGGAATACCTGCGAGACGTGATCAGCCTTGGGCCGATTCGGGATTTCAGGCACCTCTATGGTGCTGATGGCTCGACCATGTGACGAACTTGGCGTTGATAAAGGGGCTTCAGTATTCGAAATCCACCCGATACTGCCACTCCCCCTGACTATCAAGGCCCACCCAGTACGTCACTTTCTTCCAGAGCGTACCTGCTTTTAAGTGAGCATCAGAAAGCTGGTACAGGCCCTCGTACATTTCGTCAGTTGGGCCGATGAGATCTCTTTTTCCTTCCGGGCTACTAATGACGATGGTCATCCGCTCCTGCGCTCCCGTTTGCTCCCGCGAAACAACCATATCAGCGGAATTCCATGTCTCGGGCGTAGCGGCAATTAGTTCCTCGACGATTTTCCTGTCGATTGGCGCTTGTAGTTCCTGCAATGTCGGCATGACTCTCACTCGTTTGTTGGAGATGCTGGCGGCTCAACGCCCCCCATCAACCACTATGTAATGCGTCACCGCAAACGGCCTCGGCAGCATCCACGCTGCGGCCTTTTACGCCATCAACGCATGGTCGCTGGCTCAGTGACACAACATTCTTTCGTTCCAAGCTCAACAAGATTATTCGACACTTCTTCGACACCCAAGCCGAACCGGCACCGCCTCAATAGCTGAAAGCCCCGTATACCGGGGCCTTTAGAGGGTGATTTGGCGGAAGGCAGTGAGAGTCGAACTCACCCAGGAACGGCTGCCGTCCCCCACCGGGTTTGAAGCCCGGCCACGCCACCGGGCGTGCTTGCCTTCCATAACTTTTGATCAGGGCTTTGGCACTTGGGCCAGGGCGGAGTCTTCCCTGATCTTGCGTTGGTCGCCGATGCGGCGAGTGAAGCCGATGCGGTCGAAGTATTCCAGTAGCTGGATGCTGCGTTTGCGGCCGATGCCGATGTGGTCGCGCCAGGCGGCGGCCTTGATGGTGCCTTGTTCGTCTTGAAGTTGCCGGGCGTGCATTGCCAGTTGCTGGATGGCCTGGTCCGGGTAGAACAGGTCCTTGACCACCTGGTGCAGCAGGCCGAGCCGGGCGAGTTTACGTTCCAGCTGGCGCATGGCGCCCTCTTCCACGGTCAGTTCCCGGGCGAGGTCGCGGACCCAGGGTGGATCGAAGTGGCCGGCTTCCATGAGTGGCCAGATGCGTTGGCGCAAGGCTTCGTCGGCGTCGCTCAGTTGTACGCGGTGATCGGGCAGGTGCAGCCAGGGGCCGCTGGATTGCACGTCGCCGCTGGCGAGGTGCTGTTCCAGCAAGGCGATGAAGACGGGGCGTTCCAGTTCGGATAGCGCGTAGCGGCGCAGGCGGTCGCGGTCCGGGCCGAGTTCGTCGGGGAGTTCGGCGTGGAAGCGCGCGAGCCCGGCGAGCAGTTGCTGCCCCAGGGAATTCCAGCGCTCTTTGGCGAACAGGCGCGGCCCCAGCCGTGTGGCGATTTCCAGGGCATCTGCGGGCAATGCCCAGCCGCTCCGCGGTCGATTGAACTGGCGCTCCAGCCGTTGCGGGTCGAGGCCATTGTCGGCAACGCCAAGCAGGGTTGGCAGGGCCGTTTCCAATCCATCGCCCCGCAATGCCTGCAACTGGGCGAGGCGTTCCGGCGTGCGGCGGTTACGCGCCGGGGCGAAGGGGTCGAGTACGCGGCCGCCACCGAGGGTGCGCTGGGCTGACTGGTCGCGCAGTACCAGGCGGTCGCCATGTACCGCGTGGACGGGCGCATTCAGCAGCAACTGGGCGAGGCCGCTGCGGCCGGGGGCCAGGCTGTTCGCTTCCAGCAGGGCCACGCGGCCGGTGACGTCCTGGGCGCCGAGGTGGGCATGCACCGGGGTCCAGTGGGCGAGGTCGTGGGCTTCGCCTGGGAGCAGGCGCAGTTCGATATCCACGCGGGTGGTGGGCGCCAGCAGTGGCTGGGCCAGCAGCCAGTCGCCGCGATGGATGTGTTCCAGGGCCAGGCGTTCGCCGGTGATGTTCAGGGCCACACGCTGGCCGGCTTCGGCCTCCTCGACCTGCAGGTTGCGCGCGTGCAGGCCGCGTACGCGCAGGGTTCGGCCAGAGGGGCTGAGGACCAGTTCATCGCCGACGCTCACCCGACCGGCGAATGCGGTGCCGGTGACCACCACACCCGCGCCGGAAACGCTGAAGGCTCGGTCGATGGGCAGGCGGAAATGGCCGTCACCGCCCCGCCCGGTGGGGCGTGCGGCCTCTGTCAGGATTGCCTGGCGCAGCGCGTCGATGCCCCGGCCGCTCAGGCTGTCTACCGGGAAGAGTTCGGCATCTGCCAGGGGCCCCGGCGCCAGCAATGCGGCGACTTCGGATTGCACCTCTGCGAGGCGCCTGTCGTCCACGCGGTCGATCTTGGTCAGGGCCACCAGGGCACGGCGGATACCCAGCAGTTCGGCTATGGCGAGGTGTTCGCGGGTTTGCGGCATCACGCCGTCGTCGGCGGCGACCACCAGCAGCAGCAGGTCGATGCCACAGGCCCCGGCCAGCATGTTGTGGACGAAGCGTTCATGGCCGGGAACGTCGATGAAAGCGGTGGGACGTCCATCGCCCAGGTCGGCGTGGAGATAGCCGAGGTCGATGGTGATGCCACGTTCGCGCTCGGCCGGGCGGCGGTCGCCTTCCAGCCCGGTAAGGGCCTTGAGGAGCGCCGTCTTGCCGTGGTCGATATGCCCTGCTGTGCCGATTATCACTCGATCACTCCCGAGAGCCGCGGCAGCTGGGCAAGGAAGGCCGGTTCGTCGTCAAGCTGGCGCAGATCGAGCCAGAGGGCGTCGTCATCGAGGCGGCCGATCACCGGGATGGGCAGGGTGCGCAGGTTCTCTTCCAGCTGACGCAGGGCGCGGCCGCGCAGGCGCCTGGGTTGTTGCGGACGCAGGCAGAGCGCGGCGCTGGGCAGGCGTGCCACCGGCTGGGCACCGCTGCCGATCATGCCGAGTGCCGCCTCCGCGCTCACCCGCCAGGTGGCACCGAGCTGCGCGGCCAGCACCGGAGCCAGGCGCTCGGCCAGGGCACGAATCTCCGCCTGTGGGCGACTGAGCAGGCGCAGGGTGGTGAGGCGTTCGGCGAGGCGCTCCGGGTCGCGGTAGAGACCGAGCACCGCTTCGAGGGCGGCGAGGGTCAGCTTGTCGACACGCAGGGCACGCTTGAGCGGGTTCTTCTTGATCCGCCCGATCAGTTCCTTGTTGCCGAGGATCAGCCCGGCCTGGGGGCCGCCCAGCAGCTTGTCGCCGCTGAAGGTGACGATATCGGCGCCGTCGCGCAGGGCCTCCTGCACCGTGGGTTCCTTGGGCAAGCCCCAGCGCGTGAGGTCCACCAGTGTGCCGCTGCCGAGGTCTTCCAGCAGCGGCACTCCATGGGCATGGGCGATGGCCGCCAGCTGCGCCGTGGGCACGCTGGCGGTGAAACCCTGCACGCTGTAGTTGCTGGTGTGCACCCGCATCAGCAGGCCGGTGCGTGAGTTGACGACGGCTTCGTAGTCCTTGGCGTGAGTGCGGTTGGTGGTGCCCACTTCAACCAGCTTCACCCCGGCGCGGGCCATGATGTCGGGGATGCGGAAGGCGCCGCCGATCTCGATCAGCTCGCCTCGGGAAATCACACCCTCCTTGCGCGCGCCGAGACTGTTCAGTGCCAGCAGCACGGCGGCGGCATTGTTGTTGACCACGGTGACCGCTTCGGCGCCGGTCAACTCGCGAATCAGGCCGGTGATGAGATCGTCGCGGTCGCCGCGCTTGCCGGTGGCGAGGTCGAACTCCAGGTTCAGCGGGTAACGCGCGGCCAGGGTGATGGCTTCGACGGCCTCGTCGGGCAGCAGAGCGCGGCCCAGGTTGGTGTGCAGCACGGTGCCGGTGAGGTTGAACACCCGCCGCACCCGGCTGGAATGGGCCACGGCGAGGCGTTCCCCGGCGCGGCCGGCCAGCACGGCATCGGTGAGTTCAACCGCCGCGAGCTGGCCATGACGTGCAGGCTCGCGCAGCTCGTCGAGCAGGTCGCGCAGGGTCTTGAGCAGGGCCTCGCGGCCATAACGCTGTTGCAGTGGAGCGCAGGCCGGGCTGCGCAGCAGGCGGTCGACAGAAGGCAGACGAGCGGCCGACATGGGCATTCCTTAGCACGGGGCGATCGGTTCCTTTTGAAGTCTAGGTGCTTATTCGCCACCGGGTGCCAGCAGAAGGTTCGGCGCGCGACGCAGGTAACCTTCTTCGCTCACGCGCACATCGAGATCGAGGCTGGCCAGGTCATCGGCCTGGGCTTCGGCCTGGGTGTCGAACTCCAGGTAGCAATGCTTGAGGTAGCCCTGGCAGTTGGGGCAGGACTCGGCGCGGATGGGCGCCTCTTCGCCCTTTACCCCCTCGCGGTCCAGGGAGAGATAGGCCAGGTGCTTGCTCTCCTGGCAGTGGCTGCACTTCAGGCGCACGTAATGCCATTCGCAGGAGCACAGGGAGCAAGCGAGGTAGCGCAGGCCGTTGTGCTTGCCACGGTGGCGGATCATGCCGATGACCGGCGGCGAACCGCACGCGGGGCAGAGGACCTTGGCGTCGTTCTCGACGATGGACCCTTCAGGCAAGGCCAGCAGCCAGTGACTGAAGGCCACCTGCAGGGCGGCGCCAACGAAGGGGGCGATAGCGGGCGGCAGCAGGTCGAACTGGCCGCTCAGCAGGCCGACGCCCCAGGTCTTGCGCTGGGCTGCATCGGCCGTTTTCAGCTGGTTCAGGGCGTCAGCCACGGCGGCATTGGCCGGAACATCGATGCGCGCCAGCAGCGCATCGAGGGCGGCGAGCCAACCATCGGCGCGTACCAGGGCTTCGAAGGCAATGGGCGGCATGCCGTGTTCGCGGCTGCGGGTCAGGGATTCGGGGGCCGGACCGGGCAGCGGTGGCGGGTTGTCCAGTACCTCTTGCTGGGCATCGCAGAGTGCTGCGACCAACTGCAGGTAGCCGGCCAGCGGATGGCCGTTGGCGAGTTGCCGCAGACGTGCGGCACGCACCGTGAAGAGGTCGCGGCCCGGCAGGTTGAGGAAGGGCGGGATGTTGGCGGCGGCTTCGATTTCGCCGGGTTGGAGAATTCGGCCTGACACGCAGAACTCCTTGTGTCCGAGATAGGTGTACGCCATAGGGCAGCGTAGCTGCCCGCTGTGAGGGCGTCAGGCAGTCCTGCGGACCGCTTGGCGAATGAATTCGCCCCTACAGGTAAAGGTCATCCGGTTCAGCGCTTGCCCTCCTCCTTGCTGACCTCCTTGTACCAGGCGCCGTGGTGCTTGCGGGCCCAGCCCTTGCTGACCCAGCCGTGGAGCATGGCGCTGACCGAGCCCTTGATCCAGATGCCGGCGTAGATGTGGACGATGATGCTGAGGATCAGCACCCAGGCGGCGAAGGCGTGCAGCAGCGCGGCGAAACGGATGAGGTCGATGCCAAACAGGTGGCTGAAGTACTGCCGCCAGATCACGACGCCGGTGGCCAGCAGCACCAGCATGCTGAGCAGCAGGACCCAGAAGAGCATTTTCTGCCCGGCGTTATAGCGGCCCACTTCCGGCAGCCGGTCCTCGCGGTTGTTCACCACGTCCTTCCACTGCTTCAGCCACTGGCTGTCGGACTTCTCCCAGCGGTTGTGGCGGGCGAAGCGCATGGCCAGCCAGATGAAGAAGAGGAACATGGCCACGCCGAGGAAGGGGTGCAGGATGCGTGTCCAGGGTCCGCCGCCGAAGAAGTTGCTCAGCCAGAACAGGGACGGGTGGAACAGCGCCAGGCCGGACAGCCCGGCGAGGAAGAAGAGAATGGCCACCGCCCAGTGATTGCTGCGCTCGGCGGGGGTGTAGCGTTCGATGTCTTTGTTCATGTCGGGCTCCATGCTCGGGGCAGGCTTCGCTCACCCCGGCCCTCTCCCGGTGGGAGAGGGCGTAAACGGCTCATCAACTCGGTGACTTGGGATCGACCTTCTGCACCGTCGCATCGCCGCGTGGGGCCTCGTCCTCTTCCACCTTGTTCGGGCCGACCCGCACGTAGTGGAAGAAACCGAACAGCGCCACCACGCCCATCGCCAGCAGGCCCAGGGGCTTGGTCACGCCTTTCCACAGGCTGACCATGGGGCTGATGGCCGGGTCGTCCGGCAGGCCGGCGTAGAGCGAGGGCTTGTCGGCGTGGTGCAGCACGTACATGACGTGGGTGCCGCCGACACCCGGCGGGTCATACAGGCCGGCGTTGTCGAAGCCACGGGACTTCAGGTCGACGATGCGCTCGGCGGCATGCTCCTTCATGTCTTCCTTGGTGCCGAAAACGATGGCACCTGTCGGGCAGGTCTTCACGCAGGCCGGTTCCAGCCCCACGGACACGCGGTCGGAACACAGGGTGCACTTGTAGGCCTTGTGGTCCTTCTGCGAGATGCGCGGGATGTTGAAGGGGCAGCCGGTGATGCAGTAGCCGCAGCCGATGCACTTGTCCTGATTGAAGTCGACGATGCCATTGGCGTACTTCACGATGGCACCGGGACTCGGGCAGGCCGCGAGGCAACCCGGATCGTCGCAGTGCATGCAGCCGTCCTTGCGGATCAGCCATTCCAGCTTGCCCGCCTCGGGCTCGTACTCGGTGAAGCGCATGAGCGTCCAGGTGTCGGCCGAGAGATCCGCCGGGTTGTCGTAGGTGCCGTGGTTGTGGCCGACCTCGTCACGCAGGTCGTTCCATTCCGAACACGCCACCTGGCAGGCCTTGCAGCCGATGCACTTGGAGACGTCGATGAGCTTCGCCACCTCGTCCATCTCGCGCACGGACGGCATGGGGGTGGTGGTGGCGGAGCGGGCGGTGATGTCTTGTGATGCCATGGCTCAGCTCCTCATGCCTTTTCCACCTTGACCAGGAACGACTTGAACTCCGGTGTCTGCGTATTGCCGTCGCCGACGAAGGGAGTAAGCGTATTGATCAGGTAGCCGTTGCGCGCCACGCCGGAGAAACCCCAGTGCAGCGGAATACCGACCTGGTGCACGGTCTTGCCGTCCACGGTCAGCGGTAACAGGCGCTTGGTCACCACCGCCACGGCCTTGATGAAACCGCGGTTGGAGGAGACCTTGACCCGTTCGCCGGCAGCGATGCCCAGTTCCTTGGCCAGGGTTTCGCCGATCTCGACGAACTGCTCGGGCTGGGTGATCGCGGCCAGCCGGCAGTGCTTGGTCCAGTAGTGGAAGTGCTCGGTGAGGCGGTAGGTCGTGGCCACATGGGGGAACTGTTCGGCCTTGCCGAACATCTGCAGGTCGCCCTTGAACACCCGCGCCGCCGGACTGCTGGTGACCTTGGGGTTCTCCGGATGCAGCAGGTTGCGCCCAACGGGGTTCTCGAAGGGTTCGTAGTGCTCGGGGAAGGGCCCTTCGCTCATCTTGTCCACGGCGAAGAAACGCGCGACGCCCTCGGGGTTCATGATGAAGGGGCTCATGCCCACTTCCGGCGCGACGTCGGCCTTGTAGTCGGGCACGTCGGTGCCGGTCCAGGCCTTGCCGTTCCACCACACCAGGCGTTTCTTCTGCGCATCCCAGGGTTTGCCCGAGGGATCGGCGGAGGCACGGTTATAGAGGATGCGCCGGTTGGCCGGCCAGGCCCAGGCCCAGCCAAGGGTCTGCCCCATGGCGTAAGGGTCGGCGTTGTCGCGGCGCGCCATCTGGTTGCCGGCGGCGGTCCAGCTGCCGGCGAAGATCCAGCAGCCACTGGCCGTACTGCCGTCATCCCGCAACACGCCGAAACCGGGTATCTGCTCGCCGGCCTTCACCAGCACGGCGCCCGTGGCCGGGTCGGTGAGGTCGGCCAGGGCCTTGCCGTTGAACTCGCGGGCCAGTTCGTCCGGGCCGGGTTCGTCGGGACGCAGGTAGCTCCAGTCCAGCCCCAGGATCGGGTCGGGGAACGCACCGCCGTCCTTCGCGTAGGCCGCGCGCAGGCGATGGTACAGCCCGCCCATGATGGCGATGTCGGTGCGCGCCTGGCCGGGCGGCTCGGCGCCTTTCCAGTGCCATTGCAGCACGCGCCCACTGTTGACCAGCGAGCCGTCCTCCTCGGCGAAGCAGGTGACGGGCAGGCGGAACACGGTGGTCTGGATGCTGGCGGTGTCGACGTCGTTGAACTCGCCGGCGTTGCGCCAGAACTCCGAAGTGTCGGTGGCCAGCGGGTCCATGATCACCAGGTACTTGAGCTTGGCCAGGCCGGCGCTGACCTTGGCCTTGTTGGGGAAGGCGGCAATGGGGTTGAAGCCCTGGCAGAAGTAGCCGTTCACCTTGCCTTCGTACATCAGGTCGAAGTAGCGCAACACGTCATAGGCCGGTACGTCGAGTTTCGGCAGCCAGTCGTAGCACCAGTTGTTCTCGGCGGTGGCCGACTTGCCGAACCAGGCCTTCATCAGGCTGACGTGGAACTTCCCGTAGTTCTGCCAGTAGGACATCTGCCCCGGCCGAATGGGCTTGCTGGCGCGCTTGTCGATGTAGGCCACGTAGTCCTGCTCGGCGTCAGCCGGCAGCGTAAGGTAGCCCGGCAGGGAGCTGGAGAGCAGGCCGAGGTCGGTCAGGCCCTGGATGTTGGAGTGGCCGCGCAGGGCATTCATGCCGCCACCGGGCATGCCGATATTGCCCAGCAGCAGTTGCGCCATGGCACCGGTACGGATCATCTGCGAGCCCACCGAGTGCTGGGTCCAGCCGAGGGCATACATGATGGTCATGGTCTTGCCGGGCGCGGAGGTGTCCGCGATCAGCCCCCAGACCTGCTCCAGCAGTTCCTTCGGCGTACCGCAGATGCTGCTGACCAGTTCCGGGGCGTAGCGGCTGTAGTGCTGCTTCATCAGCTGGAATACACAGCGCGGGTCCTGCAGGGTCATGTCGGCGCGAACGTAACCGTCCTCGCCCTTGGCGTAGCTCCAGGTGGACTTGTCGGGGTAGGCGCGCTTGGTCTCGTCGTAGCCGCTGAACAGTCCGTCCTGGAAGGTGAAGCCTTCGCTCACGATGAAGGGCGCGTCGGTGTAGTTGCGCACGTACTCGTGCTGGATCTTGTCGTGGCTGATCAGGTAGTTGATCAGGCCGCCAAGGAAGGCGATGTCGGTGCCGGCGCGGATCGGCGCGTAGTAGTCGGCCACCGAGGCCGAACGGGTGAAACGCGGATCGACCACGATCAGCCGGGCCTTGTTGTGCGCCTTGGCTTCAGTGACCCACTTGAAGCCGCAGGGGTGGGCTTCGGCGGCATTGCCGCCCATTATCAGCACCAGATCGGCATTCTTGATGTCGACCCAGTGGTTGGTCATGGCGCCACGGCCAAACGTCGGAGCAAGACCTGCTACCGTCGGGGCGTGTCAGACACGGGCCTGGTTATCGAATCCCAGCATGCCAAGGGAACGCACCACCTTGTGGGTGATGTAGCCGGCTTCGTTGCTTGATGCGGACGCCGCGAGGAAGCCCGTGGTCAGCCAGCGGTTCACCGTCTGGCCCTGGGCGTTCTTCTCGATGAAGTTGGCGTCGCGGTCGGCTTTCATCAGCTTGGCGATGCGGTCGAGGGCTTCATCCCACTCGATGCGTTTCCACTCATTGGAACCCGGCTCGCGCACCTCGGGGTATTTCAGGCGATTGGGGCTGTGGACGAAGTCGAGCAGGCCGGCGCCCTTCGGGCACAGGGTGCCGCGGTTCACCGGGTGATCGGCGTCGCCTTCGATGTGGATGATGTTCTGCGCGACGTTCTTCGCCGCGTCGCCCTGGCTGTACATGATCAGGCCGCAGCCGACCGAGCAGTACGGGCAGGTATTGCGCGTCTCGTTGGTGCGCGCCAGTTTGAAGTGGCGTACCTGGTCGGCGAAGGCTTCCGGGGGCGCCACCCCCAGAGCCGCCAGGCTGGATCCTCCAAGGCCCACGGCGCAGACCTTGAAGAACTGTCGACGGTTCATGTCCATCGTGTTCTCCCTCATCAGCAGGCGGTGCCCGGATTATCGCCGGGCATATCCACTGTAAGGGTAGTCAGGTTCAGGGGTAATGCCAGACGGGTGCCCTGACGCGGGCCGCTAGCCGTGCTGGCCGGCGAGCCCGGTCGGGACCGCTGCGGGCTCCTCGCCCGGCACTTGACTCGGCGAATCCGCGAACAGCGGCAGGGCGATGCGGAAGCAGGCGCCCTCGACGCCGTTCTCGGCACTGAGGCGCCCCCCCATCTGCTGCACGATGCCGTAGCTGACCGACAGGCCGAGGCCCGTGCCCTTGCCCACCGGTTTGGTGGTGAAGAAGGGTTCGAAGATTTTCTCCAGCAGGCGCGGATCGATACCGCCGCCATTGTCCTCCACCCGCAACTCCGCCCAGGCGCTGCGCTTCTCCAGGCCGACGAGAATGGACGGGGCGAAATCCGGCTCCTTCTCCTTCTTGCCAAGCATGGCGTCGCGGGCGTTGACCATCAGGTTGATCAGCACCTGCTCCAACTGGTCGGCGAATCCGCGCACGGCAAAGCGCTCCGCGCCCAGTGCGAGGCGCACGTCCACCCCCTTGCCACGCAAGCCTTCGGACAGCAGCGACAGGGCACCCTCCACTGCCTCGCGCGGATCGAACAGTTGCTGCTCCACGTCCGAGCGGCGGCCGAACACCCGCATGTGATCGACGATGCGTGCCGCCCGCTGCACCTGTGCCTCGATACGCAGCAGCTTGTCGCGCAGGTAGTCCACCTGCACCTCGTCGTTGGCCAGGCGCTTGAGCACGTTGGCCACGGCCATGCGCATCACGTTCAGCGGCTGGTTCATTTCGTGGGCGAGCCCGGTGGCCATCTCGCCCAGGGTGGCCATCTTGGCGCCCTGGTAGAGCTGCTGCTGGGCCTTGCGCACTTCGGTGTTGTCGCGCCCCACGGCCTGCACTTCCAGCAACCGGCCGTGCTCGTCGAACACGCCGCGGTCGGCCCAGATCCACCAGGCGTGTTCGCGGCCAGGCAGTTGCAGGCAGATTTCCGCGGTGCTCACCGGCTGCTCCGGGGTCAGGCCGATCAGGCGTTCCTGGAAGGTCTGGCGCTGCTCGTCGGAGAGCCAGGCGCCGAGGTTGGCGCCGGCCAGTTCCTCGGGCCGGCACTCCAGGTAGTCGGCCAGCGGCCGGTTGGCGAAACGCAGGACGAGATCGGGGGTGTAGCGGCAGATCATCGCCGGGGAGTCTTCCACCAGGATGCGGTAGCGCTCCTCGCTTTCCCGCACCCGCTCGGCGGCCAGGGTGGCTTCGGTCACGTCCAGCCAGATGCCCACCGCTTCCTGGGGCTGGCCCAGTTCATTGCGCAGCAGGCGTACCTCGTCCAGCAGCCAGTGGTAGCCGCCCTGGCGGTCTCGCAGGCGATAGCGGCAGCTGACCTGGCCGTCGCGCAACAGGCTGCGGCTGCGGGCGAAGAAGATGTCGTGATCCTCGGGATGGACGCGTTCGGCCAGGCCGCCCTGCTGCAGCTCCGCCAGGGTCCAGCCGAGCATGGGGCCGAGGCTTTCGCTGCAGAATTCCGGCAGCAGGGCGCCGTCTTCGTAGCGCAGTACGTAGATCACCGCCGGGGCGCTGGCGATCAGGTTGCGCAGGCGGGCGTGAGCGGCTGCCGCGCTGGCTTCCTGGGCCTTGATGTCACTGATGTCGAGCAGGAAGCCGAACACCCGTGGCGGGGTCGCGGTGCCTTGCACCTGGGTCTGGACCCGGTGCCAGATCGCCGCCTCCTGCGCGCCGGAGAGGTACAGGCGCAGGCATTGGGTGAAGCCCTGGCCGTTGAGCTCGGCGGAGCGCAAGCGGGCGCGGAACTCATCCCGGTCGGCGGGGTGCACCTGCTGCAGCCAGTTTTCCAGTGGCAGCCGCCCCTGCTCGTCGGCCTGCCAGGCATGGGCCAGGGCCGGCGCCAGAAGCACTGCTTTCGTCGCCGGCAAGTATTCCCACCAGCCGGCTCCCAGCATTCCCTGCAAGGCTTCCAGGCGGCCGCCTTCATGGCGCTGGCTCTGATCCCGCAGACGCGCCAACAGGGGGCCGGCGAGCTGGGCGCAAACCTGCTGCCACTCGGCATCGCCCAGGGCCGAATCGGTATCGGGTTCGAAGGGGGCGCAGAACAGCCAGGCGGTGATGCCGGAAATCTCCACATAGGGCACCAGGAAAGCCGGGCCATCCCCCAGCAGGGCGAACAGGCGAGGGTGTTGCGAGAGCTGCGACCAGCTCCAGCGCTGCGGTGCCCGGCCATGCAGGTCGGCCAGTTCCTGGCCGAGGCGCTGGCCCTCCTGCCAGTAACCGGGCGCACCGTGCCCACGGTACTGCGCGTAGACCTGCCAGCCCTGCCCGCCCGGCATGTAGAGCGCCAGGGCCATGCAGGGCACCCGCCAGCGCAGGGCGAGGGCTTCCAGCAATTCGGTGGTGACCTGGGGCAGCAGCGAGGCACTGGCCAGGCGGATCCGTTCCGCCGCCTGCCCGGCGTGGAGCAGTGCCTGGCGGCGCTGGTCGCCGGCTTCCTGGTGACGGATCAGGTCGCCGATATCCATCGCCTGGAACAGCCAGCCATCGCGGGTGGCAGTGAGCCAGCCACGGGTGTGCAAGGCGCGGCCGTCGTTGCCGATGAAGTCCAGGTCGAGGCAATCCCGCGCCCACTGCTCCGGCGTCCCTGACAGCAGCGCGGCGGAATTGGCAGTGACGAAGTCGGCCAGCGGCAACGCCTGGCCATTGGCCGAGCGCCCCAGGCGCACGCCCAGGGCGCCGGCAATTCCCAGCACGCGGCCCTGGGGGTCCAGCGCCAGCAGCAGGCTGGAGGTCGTCGTCCGCGCGGCCTGGAGCAGCGCCTGGCTGGACGACTCCAACGACTCCGTCGCACCAGCCATGCCGAACCTCACGGGTTCTGCACCTTCAGGCTGGCCTGGGCCGCGAGAACAGCGGGCAGCTGCGGCACCCGACCGATGCCCGGCAGCACCAGGAAGGGCACGACCGGATGAGTTTCATAGGGGTAGGCGACGCGCACGGTCAGCACACCACCCGTGAGGCTGACGGCCGGTGCCGGCAGGTGGGTGCGTACGCTGGAGGGCAACCAGGAGAGCTGCTGGTTGATCGCGGTATTGGCTTCTGCCGTGGCCAGGGCGAGGAAATTTTCGGCCTCGGGGTTCACCGCCACGGCGCGGCGCACCGCTTCGGCCGATGCCTGGTTGAAGGACTGCAGCATCAGCAAGGGCAGGCAGTAACTGACCACGCCGTAGAAGATGGCGAAGAAGATGATGAAGACCAGGGAGAACTCGATGGCAGCGGCACCCTTCTGCTGCCGGGCGAAGCGCGGTGATACCCCTTTTCTCATGGAGACCTTCCCGACTGGTGACCGCACTGCGGCAGGAATGCTCGACCGCCTTCCGAAGATTCGGCTACACAGATAGCAGCATAGAAGGACTTCACGGACGCACCGGATATTTCATGTCGGCCCTCCCCCTGCTGTTCTGGACCGCCCTCTGCGCCCTGCAGGATCTCCGGCAGCGGCGCATTTCCAACTGGCTCACCCTGGGTGGTGCCACGGTCGCCCTGCTCTATCTGCTGCTGAACGAACGGACCCTGCTGGGCGCATCGCCGGCCGAGGCCTTCAATGCTGCCGGTCTCGCCCTGCTGCTGACCCTGCCCGGCTGGTGGCTGGGCAAGCTGGGCGCGGCGGACGTGAAGCTGCTGCTCGGCATCGCCTTGTGCAGCCACAGCCTGTTCGTCCTCTACTGCCTGGCCGGCGCGGGGCTGGCCTACCTGGCCTGGGCCGGGCTGTCGCGCCCGCTCTGGCCCGTGCTGCCAGCGGGCTTGCGCAACGCCCTGGTACAGCTGGCGCCGGAGCGCGCCCGGCGCTATCCCTTCGCCCCCTTTCTGTTCGTCGGTTCGTTGGCATCGCTAATTCTGACGAACTGACTGGCACTGATATGAAAGTGCTATATCTTTCGTTAGCAGTGCACCGCCGTACCAACTCCCGCTTGCCGGGGTGGGGGGTCGCGACAGCAAATGGCCAGGACCGCATTTTTTGGAAGGCTGGATATGGATTCGCAACCTTGCACCCTGCTTGTCGTGGACGACGACGAAGCCATCGTCGTCGAACTCCAGGAGTTTCTCGAAAGCTGTGGCTACAACTGTATCGGCGTTACGTCCGGCCGCGAGGCCATCCAGCGGTTTCGTGAAGACGCCAGCATCGGCATCGTCCTCTGCGACCTGCACATGCCGGAGCTGGATGGCATTGCCCTGGTCCAGGAGCTGGAAACCATCAGCACGCCGGGCCATGCCTTCGAGGCCATCATTTTCACCGGCCAGGCCGAGCCCCGCGATGTGATCGAAGCCATGCGCGCCGGGGTCGCCGACTACTACCAGAAGCCCATCGACCCGGAGCAGGTGCTGCGCGCCGTACGCCGCCTCGAAGAGCGCCTGAATCAGCGCCGCCGGGACAACCTGGAACTGGCCCAGCTGAACAACAAGCTGCGCACCCTCGCCGAGTCCATCGACGAGCTGTACCACGACATCAACAAGCGCCGCCGCGGCCCCATCGACCACACGCCACCGGCGATGGAGGGCATGGAGATGGGCGTGCAGCCGCCGTTCGACAAGCTCTCGCCCAGGCAGCTGGAAGTGGCCCGGCTGGTGGGCAAGGGCATGACCAACTACCAGACCGCCTGCGAACTGGGCCTGACGGAAAACACCGTGAAGCTCTACGTGTCGCAGATCCTGCGACTGACCCACATGCACAACCGCACCCAACTGGCCCTGGCCATGGCCCCACCCAGCCGGCGCTCGCATCAGGTGGCGCATTGAGGGACACCGCGTGATGGGTATCGCTGCGCTCCCCCATCCTGCGAACCTTGACGCCCCGGTAGGGTGGGCTTTAGCCAACGCTGGCCTCCGATGGTGGGCTGTAGGGGCGAATTCATTCGCCAGGCAGAACGCAGTTCTGCCTTACCCGGCTCAGAGCAGCAATTGCGGGGCCGAGGTATCCAGGTCGATCAGGCGCACGTCGGCATAGCCCAGTTCGACGCCCAGAAGCCTGAGCACCGGCTCGAGCAGGGTCTTGCCCAAGGTGGGGATAGCCAACTCAAGCGCCTCCTTGACGGCGGTTCCCAGAATTGCGCTCGTCAGCGGGTCCAGCAGGGTGGTGACTCCCGAGATGACGCAGTTCAGGAACTTCAGCCCGACGCAGTTGCTCTCCACGCCCGAGACGCTGACGGTGAGATTCCCGACCAGATCGCTCAGTCCATTGCCAAGCGCGTCGCCCGCAGCACTGCCCGCCCGCCTCGTCTGCGGGAGCTGGCTGCTGCTGGCCAGATCGAATTGCAGATCCTGCGCCGCGGAGTTGGCGACCTGGGTCTGCGAACTGATGTTCACCGATACCCCGACCCAGTTCGGCGCCAATGTCACCGACACTGGATTGAGCGTGGTTTGAGGGCCGCCAAGCGACTGGAATGTCCCCAGGCCCAATGACGCGATACCTGGCTGAGCCTTGATTCCGACGCTCCTCTGGCCCGGCAGGATGCTTCCGCAGTCGACCCGGTCCAGGGCCGCCCAGCCTTCCGCCACATTCAACGCCAGCCCCAGGTTGACCGTCACCACACCTATGACGTCCAGATTGGAACTGGCCTCCAGGCGCACCTGCGCCGTACTGACCTCCGTCTTCCAGTTGCCATTGGCATCCCTGCCCGGCTCGCCTATGGCGATCTTCGGCGGTTCGACCACGTAGAGCTTGAGGCCGACGTTGGCCAGGCCGACGAGATTGATCCCCAAGCCCACGTCCACCGCATGGGCCTTGTTGGCGAGGAATGCCAGGGCGGTCACCAGGTCGAGGGCGCTGAGGTCGGTGCGCAGCGCCTGCTCGCCGCCGCCGGCGGGGGTGACCACATCGAGGATGTCCGCCAGCTTCACCTGGGTGGCGCCAAGGCTGACGTTGGTGAGGCTGTTCAAGCCGTTGCGCACGCCCACCGCAAGGGTTTCGCGCGAATTGGCGGCGCCGACCGTGGCGTCCAGCACCTGGTCGAGGGTCAGCGTGGTGTCCAGCAGACGGTCCACCTCACCGGCGGAAAGGTCCACCTGCGCGGCCGGAGGCAGATAGCGGTTGAGTTCCAGCAGGTTCAGCCGGGTATTGGCCAGGCCGTCGTAGGAAGCCGCGTCGAGGGTCAGCGTGGTGCCGAGCATCTTGCCCAGCAGCGCATCGAGCACGGCCGATTGCTGGGGGTCCAGGGAAGCCAGCCCACTGCCGAGGGAGAAGGCCGCCAACGCCGGGCGCTGCGCCACGGCCACGGCCTGGAGATTCACCCGCTCGCCCCAGAGCCCGCCCAGCACCAGGCTGGCGGGCACCTCCTGGTTGGCCAGTACCCGCACCGCTTCGGCGCGCATCGCGGACGGCGTGAACACCCGCCGTTCCTCCGCGCCGTCCAGCGACACATAACCGAGGCCGACGCTGTTCTTGCCGGCCGAAAGGCTGGTGCCGTAGCCATGCCGTGCCGCCGCCACGTTGGCCATCGTCACCACCTCGGCAGCGTTGGTGGTGCCGCAGAGCCCGGAGCGGGACGCGCTCTCCATGGCCGCCATGTCGGCCACCCGCTGCAGCTTGCGCTTCTCGTAGTAGAGACGTCCGGCATCCACCGTCAGCGCCAGCATCATCAGGGCCATCAGCAGCACCATGGTCGCCATCAGGCCGATGGCGCCACGCTGTCGTCGCAGGCTGTGCATGTCGGGACTCACTCGCTCGACGACGACCCGCCGTCCACGGACATGCTGTTGCCGTAGTAGCGCTCGGGAATGGCGAACTTGTAGCTCTCCAGCCAGCGCTGGCTGGCCAGTTCGCGCTCGGCTGCGGTGGCGGTCTGCGCATGGCGCGAAGCCTGGCTGCCTTCGCGCTGGATGCTCAGCCACTGCTCCGTCAGGCGGTGGCGCTCGTGCCGCGCGTGGCGGGCGTCTTCAGCCGCCTGCGGCCCCGCGCAGGCACCCAGCAACAGGATGGCGATCCAGGCTTTCATCGTCCCACCTCCCCGCCCGTGTCGGGCTCGGCCTTGTGCACCTGTGCCAGCAGCGGTGCGTCCTCCCTCGGTTGCCGTGCCGCCAGCGGTGCGGTCAGCCCCTGGCGTTTCATGTCCCGCGCCCGTTCCTCGGCCTGGCGCACCAGGTCGGCGGGCAGGCGCAGCCGCGACACGAGGTCGGCGGCCTGCTGGTACTGCTCCTGATAGAACAGCAGCGACAGCAGGTTCTGCGCCGGCAAGGCGCTGTCCTGGTCCAGTTCAAGGGCGGTGAGGAACTCGAAGCGGGCGTCATCCAGCCGCCCTTCCCGCAGCAGCACCAACCCGAGGTCGTTGCGCACCTTGGCGTCGGTA
Source organism: Pseudomonas lalkuanensis (assembly GCF_008807375.1). NCBI lineage: Bacteria > Pseudomonadati > Pseudomonadota > Gammaproteobacteria > Pseudomonadales > Pseudomonadaceae > Metapseudomonas > Metapseudomonas lalkuanensis. The sequence continues at coordinate 5,364,440 of NZ_CP043311.1, forward strand.
GGGGACAGGCGCAGGGCTTCGCGCAACTGCTCCAGGGCTTCGCGCTGGTTGCCGTCGGCCGCCGCGAGCTGGCCCAGGCCGTGGTGCCCCTCGGCGGCAAGGCAGGTGCCCAGCAGACTCCGATACAGCGGCGCGGCCTCGTTGCGGCCCAGGCTGCGATAGATGCGGGCCTGGCGCAGGCGCACTTCCGGCAGGCTGGAGGGCAATGCCTGGAGATGGGCCAGGGCCGCATGGGCGCGACCATCGGCAGCCATGTCCTTGGCCAGGTTCAGCGCCAGTTCCTGCTCCGCCGTCGGTTGGCCGCACCCCCCCTGCGCCAGCCAGCCGACCTGGACCGGCGCGTTGGTGCAGCCGCCCAGCAGGCCCAGCGCGAACAGCATCAGCATCCTTCTCATCGCATCCCTCCCATTCCGCCCATGGCCCGGCTGATCGCCACCAGCCCCGGCCCCGCCAGCACGATCAGCAGGGCCGGGAACAGCAGCGACATCATCACCACCGCCATCTTCGCGGAGAGCTTGGAGATGTACTCCTGCATCCGCGTGAGGCGACGGTCGTCCAGGAGTTTCTTCAGCGCCAGCAGTGACGCCATGGCACCACCGCCCTGGCGCACCAGCTGTTCGAGAATGGTAAAGCTGTCGGTCAGCTCATCCACCTCCAGCAACCGCGCCAGCTTGCCCAGTTCCTCGCCCAGTTCCAGGCCGGAATCCACGTGCTGTAACAGACCTTGCAGCTCGGCGGTCAGCACCGGCATCAGGCCGCGACCGTCCTGGCTGAGCACCCGCAGCGCCTGTTCCACGGTGAGGCCGGCCTCGAAGAGGATGCGCACCATGGGAATGAACACCGACAGTTCCTGCTGCAGGGCGTGCTGGCGGCGCAATGCGACAATCGCCAGCACCCGCTTGGGCAGCAGCAATCCGCAACCGGCGGCCAGGAAGGGCACCAGCCAGGAGGGTGAAGGCGGTTCCTCGAGCAGCGACTGCCCGAGCAATGCCAGGCCGACCATCGCCAGCGGCGCGCCGATCTGGCAGGCGAGGAACAGGGTGCGCCGGCTGGAACGACGCCAGCCGATGCGGTTGAGCAGCCGCTGGGTTTCGCCGTCCAGGCTCAGGTAGCGCTGCGCCAGGCGACTGCCGCCGAGGCGGCGCACCAGGCCCTGCCAGCGATCGTCCGCCAGGTGCCCGGCCAGCTCCTGCCCCAGCAGCCGCTGATGCACCCGCACGCGGCGCTGGCGCTCGCCCACGAGGCCGGACACCAGCAACACGGCAGCCAGGCCCAGCAGGACGGCGAACAGGATCAGCGCCATCTCACACGCTCCTCAACATGCGCCAGAGGACGATGCAGCCCAGCACCTGCATGGCGAAGGCCGTCAGCAACATGCGCTGGCCGCTGGCGTCCATCCACAGGCTGAGCAGGTAGCTGGGGTTCACCGCCAGGATGTAACCGGCCACCGAAATCGGCAGGATCGCCAGCACCACGGCGGTGAAGCGGGTTTCTCCGGTCATGGCGCGCAACTGGCGGGCGATCTGTTCGCGCTCGTGGATGACCTTGATCAGGTTGCCCAGCAGCTCGCTGGCACTGCCGCCGTAGCGGTGATTGACCCGCACGCCGAGGGCGAGGATGCGCAGCTCTTCCTGCTCGAACAGATCGGCCACCTCCTGCAGGGCATCGGGCAGGCCGACGCCCAGCTGCACATCACGCGACACCCGCGCAAGCGCGGCGCGCAGCGGATCGGGCGAGGCATCGATGGCACGCACCACGGCATCACCCAGGGTGCGCCCGGCGTGCAGGCTGCGCACCACCTGGTCGAGCAGCTGCGGCAACTGTTCCACCATGCGCTTCACCCGCTTCCGATAGCGCCAGCCCAGCCAGGCACGCAGCCCCAGCGGAACCAGCGAGACGACCGCCAGCGCCGTTATCCAGCCCCCGGCCAGTGCCGCCAGCAACGCGGCAAGCAGCCAGAACGTCAGCAGCAGGCCGAGCCGTTCGCGGGGCAACTCCAGGCCGGCGCGCAGGAAGGCGCGCTCCAGCCAGCCCGCGCGGCTGGAGCCCGGTTCGGGGGGCGCCAGGTCCTGACCCAGGCGCTGCAGGACGCGTTCTTCGCCGGACTGCCGCCAGCCCTTGTGCAGCAGCGCGCCGCCCAGGGCGAGCAGCAGACTGCAGAGCAGGCCAAGCAGCAGCGGCGCGCTCACCGCGCGGCTCCCACGTCCTGGCGCAGTTTCTCCCCGGCCGGGTTCGCCGCCTCGCTGATGAAGCGGCCGCTGGCCCGGTCGAGCCGGAACAGGCAGTTGGTGACATAGACGTCATCGCGCACGCCGACCACTTCCACCACTTCGCTGATGCAGCGCCGGCCATTGGGCAGGCGGGTGAGCTGGACCACCAGGTCGAGGGCCGCGCAGATCATCTGCCGCAGGGTGCGCTCGGCCACCTGGCGGCCGGTCAGTCCCACCAGGGTTTCCAGGCGCAGCAGGGAGTCCAGCGCCGAGTTGGCGTGCACCGTGCTCATGGAGCCGTCGTGGCCGGTGTTCATCGCCTGCAGCACGTCGAGCACTTCGACGCCCCGGATCTCCCCGAGGATGATGCGGTCCGGGCGCATGCGCAAGGCGTTGCGGATCAGGTCGCTGGCGGCCACTTCGCCACGCCCCTCGGCATTCGGCGGACGGGTTTCCAGGCGCACCACATGGGGATGGTTGAGCTGCAGTTCGGCGGTGTCTTCGATGGTGACCAGGCGCTCATGGCCGTCGATCAGCAGGCTCATGACATTGAGCAAGGTGGTCTTGCCGGTGCCGGTGCCGCCGCTGACCAGGATGTTGCAGCGCTCGCCCACGGCGCGGCGGATGAACTGCAGCATGGCTTCGTCCAGGGACTGGTAGGCCAGCAGGTCGGAGCTCTGCAGCAGGTCCTTGCGGAACTTGCGCACCGAGATGCAGGGGCCGTCCAGGGCGATGGGCGGGATGATGGCGTTGACCCGGCTGCCGTCCGGCAGGCGCGCGTCGACCATGGGGCTGGACTCGTCGAGGCGACGCCCCAGCGGTGCGAGGATGCGCTGGATCACCCGCAGCACGTGCTGGTCGTCGATGAAGCGCAGATCGCTCTGGTGCAGCACGCCCTCGCGCTCGATGAAAATGCGACAGGGGCCGTTGACCAGGATCTCGGTGACGCCGGGGTCGCGCAGCAGCACTTCCAGCGGGCCGAAGCCGGTCAGTTCGTCCACCAGTTCCTCGGCCAGGCGTTCCATTTCATAGCGCGAAACGGCCAGGTGATGGCGGCCGACGAACTCCACCACCTTGTCGATGACGTACTGCGACACCGCACTGCGCACGCCTTCGAGGATGTTCACGCCGTCTTCGTCGATGGCGTCGATGATGTAGCGGTGCAGCACCAGCTTCAGCCCTTGCGGGTCGTTGTGACCGAGCTGGGTGTAGCGGGCGGCGCCGCCGAACAGGCTTTCGCCGCTCATCAGCGGACGCTCCACAGGCGCTGCCAGGGCCGCGACTTCGGCTGCTCGATGCATGCCAGGCGTTCTCCCAGCCCGCGCAGGCGCTGGCTGAGGCGTTCACGGGGGGCCAGCTCGAACAGGCTGCGGCCCTGGTTCTTGGCGTTCATCCGCAGTTCGGGGCTGTTGGGCAGGGTCTCCGCCACCGGCAGGTTGAAGGAACGGGCCAGCACTTCGGGCTCCGGCGCCACCCCGCGCAGGTGGCGGTCCACCAGCAATTGCGCGTGCTCCAGCTTGACCCCCGCGTCGCGCCAGCGGCCCAGCAGTTCGATATTGCGGCGGCAGTCCGGCACGCTCTGGTCGGTGCACCAGAGGAACTGGTCGGCGTTGCCGACGAGGATGCGCAGCGCATCGCTGTCGGGCTGGCCCACCAGATTCACCACGATGTGCTGGAAATGCTGGCGCAGGGCGCCGAGCAGCAGGTAGAGCTCGGCGGCGTTGATGCGCTCCAGGGTTTCGCCTCCGGCTTCCTGCACCAGCAGGCGCAAGCCATCGGGATGGCTGCCGAAGGCGCTGTCGATCAGCGCGGCGTCGAGGCGGCGCAGGTTGCGCAGGGCATCGGCGAAATGGAAGGACGCCTCCAGCCCCAGCAGAGCCAGGCTGTCGCCCTGGGGCTGGCCGAGGTCGATCAGCAGGGTGCGCTGGCCGCATTGCTGGATGGCCAGGGCGAGATGCGCCGCCAGCAGCGCCGCGTCGGCATCCTGCTGGCGGCTGAACAGCGCGGTCATGCGGCCGGCGTTGTGATTGGGCAGCACGCTCGGCATCCGCTGTACCAGGCGCCGCACCAGCCCGGCCACCTCGCTGGTGCGCGCGCCATAGGCGATGAAGTCGCGGGCGCCGGCACGCATGGCATTGAGCACCAGCTGGTTGTCCAGGCCGTCGCCCATGGCCACCACCGCGAGCATCGGACGGGCCGCCAGGGCGCCTTCGATCAGCGAGGTCTGGGCCACCAGGTTGTCGCGGTCCAGGCCGACGAAGAGCAGGCTGGCGCCGGTGACTTCGATCAGCCCGAGCAGTTCGTCGAGGGCGCCACGGCCCGCGCTGAGCACCTGCCCCAGCGGCGTCAACGCGCCCTGCAGCCATTCCAGGTCGGCGTTGTTGCGGGTGAAGGCGAGGAAGGTCTGGCTCATGACGGCCTCATTCGGACAGCCCGGCACGGCGGTCGAAATCGCCGCGCTCGTTCAGGTAGAAGTCGAAGAAGCCCGGGTCGTAGCGGCGCAGCTGCTCGCCAGGCAGTTCGGGCAGTTGCGCGTCCACCGCCAGCGGTTGAACCAGGTGCGGGGTGACGATCATCAGCAACTCGCGGTCTTCGCGGTCGATCTGCGAGGAGCGGAACAGCGCGCCGATCACCGGCAGGTCACCGAGTCCGGGGAACTTGTCGATGTTGGCGACATTCTGGCTGCTGATCAGGCCGCTGATGACGAAGCTTTCGCCGTCGGCCAGGGAAACGCTGGTGTCGGTGCGCCGCACCTTGAGCGCCGGCACCTGGGTGCCGGCGATGCTGATGCCCGAACTGAAGTCCAGTTCGCTGACTTCCGGCGCCACCTTCAGGGAAATGCGCTGACGGCCGACCACGGTAGGCGTGAGGGTCAGGCGCACGCCGAATTCCTTGTACTCGATGGTGATGTCGTCGCCGTCGCCATTGGGCACCGGCACGGGAAACTCACCGCCGGCCAGGAAGCTCGCGCTCTGCCCGCTCAGGGCCACCAGGCTGGGCTTGGCCAGGGTGTAGGCGAAGCCGCTGTTTTCCAGGGCGTTGATGAAGCCCAGCACCTTGCTGCTGCCCCCGCCCCAGATGATGTTGAAACCGCCGGCGGGGTTGCCGAAGGTGCCATCGAGCCCACCGCCCGGTGTCACCGAGATGTTGTTGAGGCTGCCCGGCGCGCCGAGCACGAAGAGGTTCGAGCCCTGGCGCACCAGGGAGGTGCTGGCCTGCTTGAGCTTGCCGCGGCTGACTTCGACGAAGCGGATGTCGGTCTGTACCTGGCTGGGCACCGGGTCGGCCTCGCGGGGTTCCTCCAGGGATTGCGCCAGTGACGCACTGGCGGTGCCCTCTACGTAGACCAGGCTGCGGCGCGGCTCGCGGCTGCAAGCGGTCCAGACCATGAGGCTGGTGGCGCCAGCGTGCTTGCCGGTTATGAGGAAGGATTGCTTGTCGGCCAGTTGCACGTCGGCCACTTCCGGATCGCCCACGGCCAGGCGGGTGATGGCCAGCGGGTAGCTCATCAGTTCCTGGCGCCCCTGCCCCACCTCCACCACGCCGGGCGCCTGGCCCAATGCGTCGCAGCCCGGCGCCGCCGACGCGGCCAGGGGCGCGCAGCCCAGCAGAGGAATGATCATGCATGCGATCCGGCGCTTCATCGGGGCGTTCCTTGCGGTATCAGGGGATCTGGCGGGTCAGCTCCGCGCCACGGTAGACGGCGACTCCCGGCCCCTTGCCGGCGGAAACCACCACCGGAGCGGGCGCCACGACGCGGCGGGGAGCCGGCGCCGCATTCAGCGACTCGAGGGGAATCAGGTTGCGGCTGGCGGCATCCACGGGCATGGCGCTCAGTTCGCCGGTCTGGTAGCGCTCCAGCAGGCGTTCGTCGGCGCTGCGCACCGCCAGGCGCAGGGAACCGGCCTGGCTGGCCAGCATCAGGCGGGTCACCTGAGTCTCCGGCACGGCCAGCACGGCGGTGCTGGCTTTGCGGGTTTCCACCTGCTCGCCCTCCTTGGCCGGCTTACTGGCCCGGCCGTCGGAGTCGGGCCCCAGGTTCTCGCCGAAACTCAGCAGCCGCAGGGCCGGCACCGCCACCTGGGCGCTCGGCTGGCCGCCCTCACCGCGCAGGAACAGCAGCACGTCGACATAGTCGCCCGGCCGCAGATGGCCGCCGCCGCCCACCACTTCATCCACCGGCACGGCCACCGCGCGCTCGTCCGCCCGGATCATGTGCGCCAGCGGGCCACCGGCCTCGAAACTGGCCGGCCCGAGCCAGCTGCCGGCGGGCACCGGCGTCCAGGGCCGGCGGCCAATCACGTCTTCGACCTTGCTGAAGCTGCCCGGCGGGGCGATGCGCAGCTCTTCGACACGCAGGTCTTCGGCGGTGACGGCCACGAACGGGCTGAGCTCCCGGGCCGCGACCACCACGGGGGTACGCAACTTGTCGGCAGCATCGGAGGTGAGGCTGGGGGTTTCGCTGGATGCGACCGGCTCGGCCGTCTGGACGGCCTGCGGCGCGCTGCTGAGCACAACTCCCCAGTATCCGGCCAGCAACGCACCCAACAGCAGCACTGCGGCCAAGGCAATGGTCATTCGGCTACTCATCTGGCACTCCCTCTGCCGTGAGAACTACAAGCCCCTGCGTGTGGGGGCATCTTCACCTGGCGGCCGGCCAGCAACCGCCTCTTCCACAATCTGTCACCCGCCCTGCAAATCTGTTTAGCAGAAGTTTTCACCCTGCAAGAAAAAAATCATTCTGCGGCTTCGATAAATATTCCCATGCGCACAAAGCCTCCCCACACATATATACAAGTGCTACTTATATATGCATAAGGACCAAACTTTGGGTGTGCAGCACCCACTTCTGGGTGAAAGGCTACTGTGGCGGAAAACTATAACCTTGGTATTAATGCTTTCTTACATTTGCATTCGCCAAAACTCTCGACGACGCTCAGCTTGCCTCTGGCAGAAAACCTACACGGCAAGGAGCTTTCAACCATGTCCCTGATGTCTCTGATCAAGAAATTCAAGAAGTTTTCGAAGGAAGAAGAGGGCGCATCCGGTATCGAATACGCAATCGTCGCAGCAATGGTTGCAGTCGCGATCATTACATTCAGTCCTGGTATCAAGAATGGCGTATCTGACACGTTCGAGGCCATCAGGGACAGCTTCGTAGCTACTCCATAAGCAGCATCCGAAAGTTATCTGTCCGATCAATAAAAAACGGACCATGCATTAACTCGGCAGGAGGCCTTTCCAATGTCCTCTACTCCCCTGCTGCGACAGCAATTGCTCCTGGTCGACGATGAAGAAGACATCCTGCTGGAACTGGCGGAGATGCTCGAAGGCGAAGGCTTCTATTGCCATACCGCGACGTCCGTCAGGAGCGCCACCGAGCTGTTGCTGCTCCACCCCAATATCGCCCTGGTCGTCACCGATCTGCGCATGCCCGAAGAAAGCGGGATACGCCTGATCCAGCGACTGCGCGCCCACACAACCAAGCAGCACCTGCCGGTAATCGTGACTTCCGGCCATGCCGACATGGACGACGTGATCGATGTGCTGCGCCTGCATGTCATCGACTTCTTCCGCAAACCCATCTACCTGGAACGCCTGGTGGAAGTGATCAAGGCCCAGTTCCCCCAGCCGCATCTGAAGCTGGTCAGCAATTGAACCTACCGACTCGATAGAAGAAGGCTGCCCGGGACGGCGGCCTTTTTCATTGCTCGTTTCGCTGCCCTCCAACTGGGTAGGGCGCGCCGCACACACCACCGGCGTTCCCGGCGCCCCTCTTGCCGCAATCCAGAATCAGCGCCGGTGCGCATGGCGCACCCCGTCCATCCGTTCCGCCTACAGCTGGTAACTGAAACTCAAGGTCACCCGCGGGCTGCGGTTGTGGCTGTCGAGGGCTTCGTCGGACATCGGCTTGGCCACTTCCAGGGCGACGTTGTAGTAACGCGAATCCCCCAGGCGCAGGCCGGTGGCCAGGGACGACAGGCGTGATCGGGCGATGGGCTGTTCGTTGAACCAGGCTTGTGCGGCATCCACCACCACATAGGGCTGCAACAGGCGTAGCCACTGCCCCTCGCGGCGGTGGCTGTAATTCAGCTCATAGGCCGCCCCCCAGCCCTTGTCGCCGGATGCCTGGTCGCTGGGATAACCACGGCCGAAGTTCTGCCCGCCGAATACCACCTGCTCGGCGTCCGGGAGGTTGTCCTCGCTCCAGTAGAGCGCCGCGGACAGCACGCCTTGCCAGCGCTCGGCGAAGCGATCGCTCTGCACGCCGGACAGGCGCAGGCGGGTGAATTCGACGTCGAACAGGCCGTTGTCGGTGCGCGCGCCGAGTGCATCCAGGCCCCGATACAGGCCAGCGCTGATGATGCGCAGACGGCGGTCGTCGGAGCGGTTCCAATCGCCTTCGAAGGCAAGCGCACGCAGGTCGGTATCGGCGTCGATGCTGAGGGGGAAGCCGACCACGTCATAGCGCACCCGATCGTTCACCCCGTACAGGCGGGCGCCGAGGCTCAGCCATTGTTTCTGCGCGGCGATGAACGGATGGCTGACGCCGATGGAGAGGCGGTCATTGCTCAGGTGCCGCTCCAGCTCCAGGCCGTTGGCCAGGCGCAGATCGTCCCCCGGCTGGCTGCGGTAGTGGGAGCCGTAGAGGTTCAGGCGGGTTCCGTCGCTGCCCAGGTACTGGCTGTAATCGAGCCGGTAGTAGCGCTCGTCATCCTCGCCGGGCGGTGCCAGCACACTGAAGCTGACCTGCTCGGCCAGGGCGGTCTGGGCATTGCTGGAAAGGCCCAGCACGGCCTGGGCGCTGCCCCGGTTGTCTTCGCTGAAGTTGAGGCTGCTGGTCCAGGGCTTGCGCTTCGCCTGGATCTGCAGATGGCTGGCGCCGTCGGTGGTGGCCGGCGGCGGAACCCGTGCGCTCAGGGTGACGCCGGGTATGCGCCCCATCAGGCTGGTGTAGCGCTCGAAGGTGGCGCGTTTCAGCGGGCGCTCGGTCTGCAGGCGCGCCGCCAGCTTGTCGACGTGGGCACGCGCGGCACCGATGTCGCCCTGGAACTGGTAGTCCTTCACGTAACCTTCCACCAGCACCACCCGCACCCGCCCCTGCTCGAACCCTTGCACCGGCAGGAAGGCGTAGGACAGCAGGTAGCCGTCCTCCTGGTAGCGCCGCGTCACGCTGCGGGTGGCTTCGATCAGTTCCGCGAGGCTGACGTCGCGGCCGACGAAGGGCTGGTAGACCGCCTTGAGCTCGGCGAAGGGGTAGACGCTGCCTCCCTCGATCTTCACTTCGCGAACCCTGACGCGAGTGTTCAGTTTCAGTGGCTGCGGCTTGGCGGCCTCAGGCAGTCTGAGGGCGGGGGAGCGAGGCCGGTAGGCGTCCGCCGGAAGGTTGGGCGTGGGTAGTTGGCGTTCGATTTCGTTGCTGTTCAGGTACACCGGATTCTGTTGCGCCTGGGCCTGGTTGAGCACCACGCAGCCAAGCGCGAGCAGTACTGCTGAAGCGCGCATGGGGTCACTCCCTGATCGCGTAGCCGGGATTTACAGGAGAGCGCCGGGCCCCGGAATGGAGCCCGGCGAAAGGCGGTCAGTTGCCCTGGCCACCCAGCAGGCCGCCACCGAGGGTGCCGGTCAGGCTTCCGGAAACGGTGCCTTGCAGCGACACACCCAGGTCACCCACGGCCCCGCCACTTGCCGATCCACCTTCGAGCAGGGTGCCGACCTTTTCGACCACCTGGCCGGTGCCGCCGACGGTCTGTCCGACCTGGCTCACCACCGGGTTGCTGCTGGCGACGTCCACCTGCTGGCCAAGGCTGCTCACCGCACCACCGACCTGCTGCACCAGGTTGCCGGCCGGGTCGCCCAGACCGCTTGCGTCGCCCACGGACTGGGTCGCGGCACCAACCGTCTGCACCACCGGGGTCAGCGCGCCTCCCACATCGCTGGTGAGCGCCGCGACGGGCGCACCAGCCGGGTTGTTGGTCACGCCGTCGCCGCCTACCAGGGTGCCGAGGGATGCCACGGTCTGCCCGGTTTCCACCACCGCACCACCCGCGGCGCTGACCAGGCCATTGCCGCTGCCGGCATCCAGCCCGCTGCCGGCCCCGGCCACCACGCCACCGGCGGTTTCCAGCAGGTTGTCCACAGGCGCGGCGAGGCCGGTCTGCTGGCCGATCTGCCCAGTGGTAGCGGCCACCTCGCCGACCAGGGTGTCCAGGCCCGCCTGTGGGCTGCTGCCGCCTTCCGCCTGATCGAGCAGGCCGCCACCGGTGGAGAGGGCGTCGCCAGTCTTCGCCAGGGTGTCACCAACAGCCTCGCCAAGGGGGTTATCGACACCATCGGCCACCTTGTCGCCGACGGCCCCGAGGGTTTCCCCAGCCTTGTCCAGCAGACTGCCCACAGGCTGGTCCAGGCCCGTAGCGCTGCCCAGCTTGCCGGTCACGCTTTCGGCCAGGCTGACCACCGGCACCAGCTTGTCACCGACGGCTCCGGTAACGTCGCCCAGCGGGCCACTGGTGGCAGCGGTGTCCAGGGTGTTGCCAAGCATGGAGACCTGTTCGCCAACACCGTCCACCAGGGTGCCGGCCTTGTCCACAACACCGCCGACGGTACCGCCAAGCACCGGCAGGTGCTCTATGGCCGATGAGTCGGAGACGGCCTTCACGCCATCGCCCAGCGCCGAAACGCCGCCGCCTACTTCACTCACGGCCTCACCCAGGCTGCCCACTGTGGTGCCCAGGGCGTTGCCGTCCTTGCCCAACTGGCCGACGCCATTCTGGATGCCATCCCCCAGGCTGTCGGTGGCCTGGCCGACCGAAGACACCAGGTCGCCCGCCCCGCCAGTGAGGTCCTGGTTGCCCGCGAGAGGGAGATTGCCGACGGCCTGGCCCGCTTGATCGACGGCATTACCGGCGCCGGACACGATGCCGCCAGCGTCCTGCAGCACTTCGGCGGTCACCAGGCTGGGAGACGTAGTTCCGCCGCCAGTGCCACCGCCAGTACCCCCACCGTTGCCTCCGCCGGTACCGCCATCGACGACACCACCACCCGTGCCGCCTCCCGTACCGCCGCCAGTACCACCATCGACGACGCCACCGCCAGTGCCGCCTCCGCTACCACCGCCGGTTCCACCACCGACGCCGCCGGTACCTCCGCCAGTGCTTCCGCCGGTACCGCCATCGACGACGCCACCACCTGTGCCGCCTCCAGTACCGCCGCCCGAGCCGCCACCCACACCACCGCCGGTACCGCCGCCAGTGCTTCCACCGGTGCCACCATCGACGACGCCACCACCCGTGCCGCCGCCAGTGCTTCCTCCAGTTCCACCACCAACACCGCCGGCACTGCCGGTGCCTCCGCCGGTGCCGCCATCCACGACGCCACCACCCGTGCCACCGCCGGTGCCATCTCCCGTACCGCCAGCCCCCGCATCTCCACCATCAGCGCCCGCGTTGGCATCGGCGGGTGCATCGCTGCTCGCGCTGTCGACGAAGCTCTTCGAGCCCCCGCCGCCACTGCTGCAACCGGTCAGGGAGAACACCATCGCCAGGGTCAGGGCAGAGCCCAGGTTGATCCAGTTCGTCTTGTTCTTCATATGCGTCCCTATCTCGTCTTGCCTAGTCGCCGGGGCCCCTCAGCCCCGTACTTCTGAGGTCATGACAGATCAGTGAACCGCCCTAGACAATCTTCGACTTGGTATTAACCGTTTCTATAAGGCACGCTGAATCCCACGGCTGGCGCGGGTTTCAGCGCTTTCTGGACGTTCGGGATGCAACCAGTGCGCGCGCGAAAGAGCGCCTCGGGCATACTAGGCGCCCCCTCGAACCCATGGAGATCGCCATGCCCAAGGCCTGGTGGCTGCTCGCCCTGCCCTTCGTCGCTGGCGCCTTCCTGCCGCTGCAGGCGGGTATCAATGGCCAACTGGCCAAACAGATTTCCAGCGTCATGAGCGCTGCCCTGGTGTCCTTCCTGGTGGGCACCCTCGCCCTGCTCGCGGTGGTGCTGATACAGCGAGAAATGCCGACCTTCGAGGCGCTCAAGGGCGTGAGCTGGTGGCAATGGGGCGGCGGCCTGCTGGGCGCGGTGTTCATCGCTACCGCCGCCTTCGCCGGTCCGCGCATCGGCGCCCTGCTGTTCATGACGCTGGTGCTGGCCGGGCAACTGAGCATGGCGCTGATGCTGGACCACTTCGGCTGGGCGGGTTATCGCGAGGCGCCTGTCAGCATCGGCAAACTGGCTGGCCTGGCGCTGATCATCGGCGGCGTCTGGCTCATTCGTCGGGGATGAACGGCACCAATATCAACTTGATGTCATTGCGTTGGCAGAACGACTAAGCTCAGCCGACCTCTGCTGTATCTGTGATCACAGAAAGATGACCGACGCCGACCTCCCTCATTCCCCGGAGCGTTTCAGTCTCTGGCGCGAAGTACAGGACACCCGTTCGCGCACACGACTCGGCGGCGTCTATTACCTGCTGGCCTGGCTGCTGTGCTGGCAGTTCAGCGCGGCGCCGCTGCAGCACCTGGCCGTGGGTTCGATCGGCAGTGCGTTCTTCGCACTGTTGCTGGCGGCGCGGCTGCTGCACCGTCCCCCCGAAGCGGGCAGCGAGACCGAACTGCAGCGCTGGCTGGACCGCCACTGGGGCGTAATCCTGGTGTCGTCCGTTGGCTGGGGCCTGGCCCACGGCTGGGTGCTGTTGGCCCCCGACTTCCAGCCTTCCCGCCTGATCGCCACGCTGGCCACCGTGGCCTTCAGTACCGCGATGACCTTCAACTTCTCCATGCGCCGGCGCCGTGCAATCATCGCCATCCTGATGCTGTACCTGCCGGGGCTGCTGGTGCTGGCGGTATCGCCGGAGGGCACGCGGGCCGAGCTCATCACCCTCGCCTTCTACTTCAGCTACCTGCTGCTGGCGTTGAATCGCAGCCACCGCGAATACACCAACATGCTTGCCCTGGAACTGCAGCTGCTGGAGCAGCGCCAGCGTCTGGATATCCTCAGCCGCACCGACGGCCTGACCCAGCTGGGCAACCGCTACCAGTTCAACAACCTGTTTCCGGCCATGTGCGCCAGCGCCCAGCGCCATGGCAGCGAGCTGTCGCTGCTGCTGATGGACATCGATTTCTTCAAGCGGATCAACGACGAGCACGGCCACAGCGTAGGCGATGCCTGCCTGCGGGCATTCGGCGAGCGCATGCGTGAATTCTTCCGTCGCGACAGCGACGCCCTGCTGCGCCTGGGCGGCGAAGAGTTCGGCGTGCTGATGCCCGACACCAGCATGGAGCAGGCCCGCCAGCTGGCCGAGCTGTTCCGCGAGGACCTGGCCAACCGTGGCTTCGAGCTCGGCGGCCAGCACCTGCCGGTGACCGCCAGCCTGGGTCTGGGCCGCCTCGACGAACGCGACGGTGGCAGCGCCGAGGCCTTCTTCAAGCGCGTGGACGATGCACTGTACCGCGCCAAGGCACTGGGGCGGGACAGGTTGGAAATGGCGGGAGAGGAACCCGGTCCAGCGTCCATCTCGCCGGGTGGCTCGTCCTGAAAAGGAACGGGTGATTCGTTCGCAGTGGTGGTGATTTCAATCTGCGCTGACGTTGAAGTGACAGGCCAAAAACGGAGTTCCAAGCTTTCGCGCCAACCTGCTCCCCCTCACCCCCGCCCCCTCTCCCTGAAGAGGAGAGGGGTGACTCGCGCCGGCAAATTCAAAGTCATCCTGAAGCCCATACGCCGCCTGAAGCTGGGCAGAAGCGGTGGGGCAGCGAGCTCGCCCCTTCAGAAGGCCGAGCGGAATCGTTGCAAAGGGGGACGAGCGGCATGGATGCCGCGAGAGGCGTGTGGGGCCATGGATGGCCCCTCGCGCCACGCCCCCGGCGCAATGATGGAGGGAGGGAACCCCGGCGAAGCCGCGGCCGGATGCAGGGGCAAGCCTTTTGGTTCCTTTTTGTGGGCGGCATTCCGACGTTTGAAAAAGGGACTCGCCTGGGAAGGCGAAACCAGAAACAGCCGCAAAACTCGGCAAGCAGCTTGGCTCAGAACTTTACAGCTCCACTCACAACCTGAATTTGCCCACTTGCTGCGCCAGGTCGCCGGCCAGGCGGCTCAGGGTCTGGCATTCCTCGCGGCAGCCGCGCACTTCGCTGGCGGTGGCGTGGGCCAGGTCGGCGATGCCCTGGACATTGCGGTTGATTTCCTCGGTCACCGACGACTGCTCTTCGGTCGCTGCCGCCACCTGGTGGTTCATGTCGCTGATGCGCTCCACCTGATCGGTGATGGCGCCGAGGGACGTGCCGGTGCGCTGGCTGGCCTCGACGCCCGTGCCGGTGGCAGCCTGGCCGGCGTGCATGGAATGCACCGCGGTTTCAGCGCCGTGCTTGAGACGCTGGATCATCTGCTGGATTTCGTCGGTGGACGACTGGGTGCGGCTGGCCAGGGTCCGTACCTCGTCGGCGACCACGGCGAAGCCCCGGCCCATCTCGCCTGCGCGGGCGGCTTCGATGGCGGCGTTCAGCGCCAGCAGGTTGGTCTGTTCGGAGATGCCACGGATCACCGCCAGCACCTGGTCGATGGAAGCGACATGGCTGGCCAGCTCACTCACAGCCGAAGCCGCGACGCCGATCTCGTCGGACATTTTCTCGATATGGCCCACCGACTCGCCCACTACCTGGCGCGCCTGCAGGGATTCATCGCGGGCGTTCTGCGAGGCATGGGCGGCGGCGCCGGCGTTGCGGGCGATTTCCTGCACCGTGAGGCCCATCTCGTGCACGGCGGTCGCCACCATGTCGGTCATTTCCTGCTGCTGGCCGGCGCGGGTCGCGGTGTTGTCCACCACCTGCGCCACCTGGCCGACCACCTTGTGCAGGCGCTGGCTGGTGTCCAGCACTTCGCCGATCAGGCTGCGCTGGCTTTCCAGGAAACGATTGAAACCACGGGCGAGGTCACCGAGTTCGTCCGCGCGGCCTTCGTCCAGGCGACGGGTGAGGTCACCGCCACCACCGCCGATTTCCACCAATGCCGCGGTGACCTGGCGAATCGGCCGCACCAGCCCACGGGCCAGCACCACCACCAGGAGCAGGCACAGCGCGAGCACGCCGAAACCAGCGAAGCTGCTGGTCACCATGGCCTTGCGTGCCTCGGCGTAGATTTCCGCTTCCGGCACTTCGCTCACCAGTTGCCAGCCGAGGCTTTCCAGCGGACGGGACAGGGCGAGGTAGTCCTCGCCATCACGGCTGAAGCGGATGGCCTTGCCACCGGACGCCAGCAGCCCGGAGGCGGAGTCGGTACCGAAGACGTCGGCCAGGCGCGCGCTGCCGTTCAGGGCAGCGTCCGGGTGGACCTTGATGTTGCCCTCGTTGTCCATCAGGAACACCCGGCCGCGCTCGCCGAAGCGGAAATCGCGGATCATCTCGGACATGGACTGCAGGCTGTAGCCCAGGCCGGAGACGCCAAGGGTTCTGCCGTTACGGCTGATGCGCTGGTTGATGAACAGGGTGGGCAGGCGGGTGCCCTTGTCGATGTCGATTTCCAGCACTCGGTTACGGTTGCTGTCCACCAGCCGGTAGAACCACTGGTTCTCCGGCTGGCTGCGGGAAATGGTGCGCGCCAGCCCCTGGCCCGTGTAGTAGTGGCCGCTGTCCATCACGGCGATGGAGGTGGTCGTCGCGTTCTGCTGGGCGCGCACACCCTCCAGGTAGCGGGCGAAAGCCTCGGCGCGGGCCGGGTCCTCGCCTTCGGCGAGCCAGTCCTGCACCAGGGCGTTCTCGGCGATGCTGGCGTTGGCCGTGATGGGCGCGGCCAGGGTGCGCTCCAGGGCATTGCCGATGGCCTGTACGCGGGCGGGCAAGGCTTCATCCAGCAGGAAACGTTCGGTCAGGCGGTTCATCAGTACCGAGTAGATGCCGATGACGATAAGGATGCCGGCGAGCAGGGCCGCGCCCATGCTGAGGATCAGCTGCCACTGAATGCTGCGTTGCCAGAGGCGCATGGAGTTGTCTCCTTGGGAGTTCTTGTTGGAGGCAGGACGAGGGAACGAATAATTGTATACAAATTGTTCGACAATTTTCCCATCCATTGCCAACAACTCATATCGGCGCCCAATGCAAAAAACTTGAACGCTCAGTCAGTCCGTGACGGCGAACTCCAGACGAGCGGTCTGCCCGGTTTCGTCCAGTACGCTCAACTGGTGGCGGCCGCTGCGCCGGAACTCCTGGTTGAAGCTCTCCTCCGCAGATGTGGCGGTGAGCGGTGCGCCATCGAGGAACCACCAGCGCCGGCCGCTGCCACCGAGGGTGGAGAGCTTGAGGCGCAGGGGCTCGGCGCTGCCGGACGGACGGCGCAGCTGGTCGCCCTCGCGCACGCCGACGATGGACAGCGGCGCCGCGGCCGGCGGCAATTGCGGCGGGCAGGCCGGGTCTACCAATGGCAAGCGCGCGGCACGCCGTTCGCGACGGGGCAGCCAGGGTTCCAGTGGCGCCGGCCAGAGCACCAGCTCGCGCGCCTGGGCGCCGCTGCAACCGGCGGCCACCTGGCGGCCTTCGGTATTCACCCACAGCGGCTGGCGCAAGCCGAGCCCGAGGGGCTGGTCGGCAGCCAGCAGGGTCGGCGGCGTGGTGCCTTCGAGCGTCCAGGCAAAACGCTGGCGGCGACAGTTGGGGTCGCCCTTGGCCATGGGCTGGCCGAGGGGCCAGCAGATCGCGGCCACGCCGACTTCCGGCGGTTGCGGGTCCACCGGCTGGGCGATGCCGCGCTGGGTATCGCGATTGACCAGCAGGTCGTGCACCTGCAACAGCAGGGGCGCGGCCGAGGCCAGGCCGAACTGGCCAGGTACCGGCGTACCGTCGGGTCGGCCGATCCAGATGCCGATCAGATGACGCGGCCCGACGCCGATGGCCCAGGCATCGCGGAAGCCGTAGCTGGTACCGGTCTTCCAGGCCAGCACCGGGCGCTGGGTCAGGCGTGCACGCGGATCGCGGTCCGGGCGCGCCTGACCGGCCAGGATGCGACGGATGATCCAGGCGGCGCCGGGGGACAGCAGGCGGCGTTCCTGCAACGCATCCTGGGGCTGCAGGCGCAGATGGGCGACGCGCCCCTGGCGGGCGAAGGCGCTGTAGCCGCTGACCAGCTCTTCCAGCCTGCTGCCGGCGCCGCCGAGAATCAGTGCCAGGTTCGGCTCGCTGGCCGCCGGCAGCACCAGCGGCACGCCGACATTGCGCAGCTCGCCGGCGAAACGCTTCGGGCCGTAGGCCTCCAGCAATTGCACTGCCGGCAGGTTGAGGGACATGCCCAATGCCTCGCTGGCGGACACCGGGCCGATGAAGCCGGCGGCGAAGTTGCCGGGGCGGTAATCACCGTAGCGCCGGGGCACGTCCTGCAAAAGGGATTCGGAGTGGATCAGCCCGGCATCCAGGGCCATGCCGTAGAGGAACGGCTTGAGGGTGGAACCGGGCGAGCGCAGCGACTCGACCATATCCACATGGCCAAAACGGCGTTCGTCGGCGATGTCGACCGAGCCCAGATAGGCGCGCACGGCCATGGTCTGGTGCTCCACCACCAGGATGGCCGCCGAGGTGCGTTCCGGCAGGCGTGCGCGCCAGCCCAGCAGCAGGTCTTCCAGGCGGCGCTGCAGGGCCGCGTCGAGGGTCGTGCGGATCAGCGGCGGGCTCTTGGAGGTGTTCAGCCGCCGCGCAAGCAATGGCGCCAGGCTGGGTTCCTGGCGCGGCGCCAGGAGCACCGGTTCTTCCATGGCTTCCTTCACCGCGCCTTTGGGCCAGACGTCGAACTGCGCCAGGCGCCGCAACACCTTGTCCCGCGCGGCCTGGGCAGCTTCGGGGTGACGGTCCGGGCGCAACCGGCTTGGCGCCTGGGGCAATACCGCCAGCAGTGCGGCCTCGGCCCGGGTCAGCTGCGAAGGTGGCTTGCCGAGGTAGGCCCAGCTGGCGGCGGCCACGCCCTGCAGGGTGCCGCCAAAAGGCGCGCGATTGAGGTAGAGGCCGAGGATCTCGTCCTTGGACAGATGCCACTCCAGTTGCGCGGTGCGCCAGAGCTGGCGCAACTTGCCGGCAAAGGTGCGCGAGTGCGGATCGAGCAGCCGCGCCACCTGCATCGACAGGGTGCTGCCCCCGGAGAGCACACGCCCGCTGGTGAGGTTGAGCCAGGCTGCACGGACCAGGGCCAGGGGGTTCACCCCAGGGTGCTGGTAGAACCAGCGATCCTCGTAGGTCAGCAGCGCCTCGAGGTAAAAGGGCGACACCTCGTCCTGGCTGATGGGGTAGCGCCACACGCCATTGGCATCGGCGAAGCGCCATAGCGGCGTGCCGTCCTCGGCCAGGACCACCCGAGCCAGATCGTCATCCGGCAGGGGCAGCGGGAACAGGCGGTCCGCCGACCAGGGCAGCGCCAGCATCAGCAGCGGTATCAGCAACAAGGGCCGGCGCAGGACGCGCCAAGGGCGGCCAGACCCTATCCACGCCGTCCTGGCGGATTTCGGGTCGACCTGGGGGGGCTGGGCCATGTCTTCTCCAGGGCAGGGCCGAATCAAGGGGCAGATGGTCGTCCCATCCGGGTTTCACTACAAGTCGCCGTGCTACGCGAGCGAGCCGTCATCACACCGTCAGTCAAATTTCCGACTCCAAATCACCGTTCGTCGTGATTTTGACCGTCAGTACTCTTCGCCCCGGGCCGTCCCTTTACAGAGGCGCGGGCTCCTCCTAAACGAATATCAAACTGACATCAGTGCTTTGGCCGTCGCTGTAGTCGGTGCCTCTCGTCCTCACGGTCCCTTACTCACTTCAGGAGTCCCTTGCATGGGTGCTCGCAGATTCCTGCGTGCTGCCTTCGGGCTTCGCGCGTCCCGTTCACAGCGGGCGGCTCAGGGCCCGCCTGGCGCCGCGCAATAGCCCAGGTAACGCCCACAAGACCAACAATTTCAGCGAAAGGACGTCAGCATGGCCATCTCCACCGTCTCATTCAGCAATACTCCCCAAGCGAACGGCGACAGCTTTATCTACGAGAACCTGGTGCAAGACGGCCTCGACTACATCTGCCTGGATGTCATGGCGAATGACCTCGGTGGCAAGGCCAAGACGCTCTATTCGCTGGACGATGGCGTTACGGCCGATGGCAGCACGGCGACCCGGACGGAGATACAAGCGGACCTGCTGGCCCATGACCAGGATTGCTACAGCGCTTATGGCGCCCGTATCTGGATCAACCGGGACCCGTTGGACGGGAAGATGAAGGTGCTCTATGACGCCAGCGACCTCCTCCAGAGCGCGGCATACAGAAGCCTCTCGGTTGGCGAATACCTGACCGACAGCTTCACCTACGCCATTCGCCTGGGTAACGGCACCCTGAGCTGGGCCACGGCGACAGTGCGGATTGCCGGTATCAACGACGCTCCGGTGGTCAGCAGCCCGGTAACCCTGACCGCGATTGCCGAAGACAGCGGCGCGCGCCTCATCACCCAGGCCGAGCTGCTGGCCCATGCCTCGGACATCGACGGTGATGGACTTACAGCCAGCAACCTGCAGATCAGCGCCGGCAGCGGCACATTGATCGACAACGGCGACGGCACCTGGAGCTATACCCCGGCACTGAACGACGACACCCAGGTGTCCTTCACCTACACCGTCAGCGACGGTTCGCTCACTGCCGCTGGCAGCGCCAGCCTCGATATCACCCCGGTCAACGATGCGCCCACCACCACCCCGGTAACCCTGACTGCGATTGCCGAAGACAGCGGCGCCCGCCTGATCACCCAGGCCCTGTTGCTGGCCAACGCGGCGGACGTCGACGGCCCAGCCCTGACCGCGACCGACCTGCAGATCAGCGCCGGCAGCGGCACATTGATCGACAACGGCGACGGCACCTGGAGCTATACCCCGGCACTGAACGACGACACCCAGGTGTCCTTCACCTACACCGTCAGCGACGGTTCGCTCACTGCCGCTGGCAGCGCCAGCCTCGATATCACCCCGGTCAACGATGCGCCCACCACCACCCCGGTAACCCTGACTGCGATTGCCGAAGACAGCGGTTCCCGCCTGATCACCCAGGCCCAGTTGCTGGCCAACGCGGCGGACGTCGACGGCCCTGCCCTGACCGCGACCGACCTGCAGATCAGCGCCGGCAGCGGCACATTGATCGACAACGGTGACGGCACCTGGAGCTATACGCCGGCGCTGAACGACGACACGTCCGTCAGCTTCAGCTACTCGGTGACCGACGGTTCGCTCAGCGCCGCCGGCAGCGCCAGCCTCGATATCACCCCGGTCAACGATGCGCCGACCACCACCCCGGTAACCCTGACTTCGATTGCCGAAGACAGCGGCGCCCGCCTGATCACCCAGGCACAGTTGCTGGCCAACGCGGCGGACGTCGACGGCCCAGCCCTGACCGCGACCGACCTGCAGATCAGCGCCGGCAGCGGCACATTGATCGACAACGGCGACGGCACCTGGAGCTATACGCCAGCGCTGAACGACGACACCCAGGTGTCCTTCACCTACACCGTCAGCGACGGTTCGCTCACGGCCGCTGGCAGCGCCAGCCTCGATATCACCCCGGTCAACGATGCTCCCACCACCACCCCGGTAACCCTGACTGCGATTGCCGAAGACAGCGGCGCCCGCCTGATCACCCAGGCGCAGTTGCTGGCCAACGCGGCGGACGTCGACGGCCCAGCCCTGACCGCGACCGACCTGCAGATCAGCGCCGGCAGCGGCACATTGATCGACAACGGTGACGGCACCTGGAGCTATACGCCGGCGCTGAACGACGACACCCAGGTGTCCTTCACCTACACCGTCAGCGACGGTTCGCTCACTGCCGCAGGCAGCGCCAGCCTCGATATCACCCCGGTCAACGATGCACCCACCACCACCCCGGTAACCCTGACTGCGATTGCCGAAGACAGCGGCGCCCGCCTGATCACCCAGGCGCAGTTGCTGGCCAACGCGGCGGACATCGACGGCCCAGCCCTGACCGCGACCGACCTGCAGATCAGCGCCGGCAGCGGCACATTGATCGACAACGGCGACGGCACCTGGAGCTATACCCCGGCGCTGAACGACGACACGTCCGTCAGCTTCAGCTACTCGGTGACCGACGGTTCGCTCACTGCCGCTGGCAGCGCCAGCCTCGATATCACCCCGGTCAACGATGCGCCCACCACCACCCCGGTAACCCTGACTGCGATTGCCGAAGACAGCGGCGCCCGCCTGATCACCCAGGCGCAGTTGCTGGCCAACGCGGCGGACGTCGACGGCCCTGCCCTGACCGCGACCGACCTGCAGATCAGCGCCGGCAGCGGCACATTGATCGACAACGGCGACGGCACCTGGAGCTATACGCCGGCGCTGAACGACGACACGTCCGTCAGCTTCACTTACACCGTCAGCGACGGTTCGCTCACGGCCGCTGGCAGCGCCAGCCTCGATATCACCCCGGTCAACGATGCGCCCACCACCACCCCGGTAACCCTGACTTCGATTGCCGAAGACAGCAGCGCCCGCCTGATCACCCAGGCCCTGTTGCTGGCCAACGCGGCGGACGTCGACGGCCCAGCCCTGACCGCGACCGACCTGCAGATCAGCGCCGGCAGCGGCACATTGATCGACAACGGTGACGGCACCTGGAGCTATACGCCGGCGCTGAACGACGACACCCAGGTGTCCTTCACCTACACCGTCAGCGACGGTTCGCTCACGGCCGCAGGCAGCGCCAGCCTCGATATCACTCCGGTCAACGACGCGCCGACCACCACCCCGGTAACCCTGACTTCGATTGCCGAAGACAGCGGCGCCCGCCTGATCACCCAGGCCCAGTTGCTGGCCAACGCGGCGGACGTCGACGGCCCAGCCCTGACCGCGACCGACCTGCAGATCAGCGCCGGCAGCGGCACATTGATCGACAACGGCGACGGCACCTGGAGCTATACCCCGGCACTGAACGACGACACGTCCGTCAGCTTCACTTACACCGTCAGCGACGGCTCGCTCAGCGCCGCCGGCAGCGCCAGCCTCGATATCACCCCGGTCAACGATGCCCCGGTCAACACCCTGCCCGGCGCCCAGACCACTCCTGCAGGAACACCCAAGAGCATCAGTGGCCTGAGCATCGCCGATGTGGATGCTGGCTCGGGCAACCTGACAGTGACGCTGCAGGTCGCCCACGGCACCCTCTCCGCGCAGTCGCTTGCAGGCGGTGCCTCGGTAATCGGCCTCAACACCTCCACCCTCACCCTCAGCGGAACCCTCGCCCAGATCAACACAACGCTGGCCGCCAATATCGGCTACCTCTCCGCCGCCAACTTCAGCGGCGAAGACACGCTGATCATGACCACCAGCGATGGCGCCGCCAGCGACGTCGACAATCTGGGCATCACGGTCACGGCTACGCAGGTGAACGCTGCACCAGTTGCAGTCAACGATGTGCTCTACGTGTCCAACAACACTGCGGCCTTCAATGCAACCAATGGTACTGGCATCGTCTTCTCGGTCGCCGCCTTGCTGGGCAATGACTCCGATGTCGATGGGTCGTTCCTGTCCATCACCGGTCTTGGCCTGGGAGCAGGCGCGATCTCCGACGTGAAATTCGTCGAAGGCTCGAACAACAGCCTGATCACCTTCGCCAGCGGCAATAACCCGTCCTCCCCCACCGGCACATTCACCTACACCCTTTCGGACAATGCCGGCGGAACGGCCACGGGAACCGTGACGGTAAATCTCGTCTCCACCAATGGCGCGTCCAGCGTCAACCTGTCCGGCAACAGTTACCAGGCAGCCTTCCTCGACGGCGGCAGCAACGTGGACGCCCTGACCGGAGCGGCCGCAAGTGATCTGTTCGTCGGCGGGAATGGGGTGGACACACTCATTGGCGGCAGTGGCGAAGATCGCCTTCGCGGGGGCGAGGACAACGATGTGCTGGATGGCGGTGACGGCATCGATATGCTCGATTTCTCCGATGCCACCGGCTCACTCACCTTCACCCTCAGACAAGGCAGCAATCCGGCTGCTGGCACCAACGGTTTCTGGAACACGGGAGCCCTGCCGGGAATCGGCACAGACACCTACAAGAACATGGAAGGTGTGGTCGGCTCCCGCTTCGCGGACACCCTCACCGGCAGCAGCGGCAACGACGTCCTTCGCGGCGGCGCCGGCAATGACATCCTCGATGGCGGTGCGGGCACCGACCTGCTCGACCTGTCCGATGCGATCGGCGCGCTCAGCTTCACGCTGGCGCAAAGCACCAGCGGCACGTCCCTCGATCTTTCCGGCGTGGGCCTGGGCATCGACAACTACCGGAACATGGAAGGCGTGATCGGTTCGATCTACAGCGACACGCTGACCGGCAGCAGCGGCGACGACGTCCTGGTCGGCGGTCTGGGTGCAGACCGGTTGAGCGGCGGTGGCGGTGCGGACGTGTTCAGGTTCAACAACCTCAGTGAGGCCGAGGACCGCATCCTCGACTACAGCGCCAATGACAAGCTCGATATCTCGGCGCTGTTCGCCACCCCGATTTCGGGGGATATCGCCAACTACGTCAAAGCGGTGCTGGTGGGTACGGACATCTCGGTGCAGGTGGATGTCAACGGCAGCACGGGAGGGGCGAACTTTGTCGAGCTGGTCACCATCACCGGCGTTCAGCAGGTGACGGCGACCTTCGGGGGCGGCGACCACATCATTCCCAGCTGAGGGCGTGCCCCCTCTCCCTGAAAGGGAGAGGGGGTTCCGGTTCGGTCTTACTTGCCGCGCACCACCAGGTGCTCCGGGGCCTCGCCGAGGGCCTGCCAGTTCGGCCGGTACATGGACTCCACCGTGGGCGGCGGCACGCGGTATTTGCCGGGAGTGACGGCGCGGGCCAGGTACAGCAGGTGGGTGGTGCCGTACTCGCTGACATCCAGGGCCGCCACGTAACGGTCATCGCGGAATTCCTGGTGCTTGATGGCGGCGTTCTGCATGGACTTCTGCCACTCCTTCACTGCGCTGCTGGCGTCGTCCAGGCTGGCGGCGCTCTGGGCGAGGTTCTGGTTTTCCAGCTCCAGGCCAGCCGGCAGCAGGTCCACCACCAGGGCGTCGGGTACGCGCTCCTTCGCTTCGATGGCCAGGTGCACCAGCACCAGTTCGCCGCTGTCCAGGCTGTTGAGATCAAGGCGCTCGCCATTCGCGCCGAGGAACTCGCGGTAGATGGCGAGGTTCTCGCCACCGGCGGCAGGCGCCGTCAGCGGATAACCGGAGAGGGTCAGCTGCTGGTAGAGCGGCTCGCCGCCGGCCGGAGTGATGCTCAGCGGCTCGGTCAGCAGGGCGCCGTCCAGTTTCAGGCCGGGTTGCTGATTGCTCAGCTCGCGCTGCTGGCCGCCCGCGCTGAGCTGCGCGCTCCAGTTCGGTTCGGGCTTGCCCAGCAGGCCACGGCCCGCCAGGTACAGCGCGTTGCGCTCCTGGGTGGAGAGCCAGCGCTCGCCGGCCACCAGGTCGGCCAGGTCGAACAGGCGCTGTTCGCGGGCGCTGGCAGCCAGGTCGTTCTCCTCCAGCAGGGCGAGGATCAGCGCCTGGTCGCGCAGCGGACTGCCGTAGTCGGCCAGCCAGTCCCGGTTGTCGCGCTGGAGACGCAGGCCAAGCTCCAGGGCCTGGTCGGCTCGCGGCGCATCGCCCATCAGCTTGAAGGCCACCGCCAGTTGCACCAGCGGCAGGCCCGAGCGGGCATCGGCGCGGCGTTCCCACAGACTGCGCAGCGCGCCCAGCGGCGCCTGCTGGCTGCGGGCCAGGACGTAGCCGGCGTAGGCCTGCACGGCGAAACGGGTGTGATCGGCGTTCTGGCTGTAGCTGACTTCGACCAGGCTGCGCTCCTGCAGGTAGCGCAGCAAGCGCTCGCTGGCCTTCTTCAGGGCCTCCGGCGGCACCGCGAAACCCTGGTCGCGGGCACGCAGGAGGAAGTCGGTGACATAGGCGGTCAGCCAGTATTCCTCTTCGCTGTCGGCGCTCCACAGGCCGAAGCTGCCGTTGTAGCGCTGCATGCCCAGCAGGCGTTCGATGCCGAGGTCGATGGACTTGCGGCGCGTGTCGTCCGGCTCACCTTCCAGGCCGAGGCGCTTGAGCGACGCGGCGTCGGCATAGAGCGACGGGTAGAGGCCGCTGGTGGTCTGCTCGGCGCAGCCGTAGGGGTAGGCCTTGAGGGCACGGACCTGCTCGCCGAGGTTCAGCGGCGGGCGGCTGGACAGCTGCAGCAGGGCCTCGCGGCCATCCGGCTCGTACGCATCCAGGGTGCCGGCCGGCAGGCTCCAGGCATCGCCCTTGAGCACCGCGCGGAACTGCTTGAGCTGCGCCGGATAGGCCGGGCGCACGCCGAGGGTCCATTCGCGGCTGAACGGCGGCAGGTTCTCGCCCGGTAGTTCCAGGCCGTTGACCGTCACTTTGAAGTGGCCCTGGCCATAACCGCCCACCGCGCGCACCGGAATGCGCAGGGTGGTGCGCTGGCCATCCTTGAGCTGGATGGGTGCGGTCTGGCCACCGGCGCTCTGGGCGAGATCCAGTTGGCCAGTGCTTTCCAGTTGCACGTCCAGGCGCTGGGGCTTGCCGGACAGGTTGGTGAGGTCCAGCGCCAGGGTGGTCTGGTCGCCGCCGGCAAGGAAGCGCGGCGCGGCCAGCTCCGCCACCAGCGGCGCGGCCACCACCGTCTTCGCCTCGGCCATGCCGTAGCGTTCATCGGTCCAGGCCTGGGCCATCAGGCGCAGCTCACCGTTGAAGTCAGGGATGTCGAGGCTGACCTCGCCCTGGCCCTGCTCGTCCAGGGCCACCGGCGCGCTTTGCAGGGCGACGATGGTGACGCTGGTCTGCGGACGCTTGCCGCCACCGGCCAGCGCGGCGTCGCCACCGAAGGCCATGGTCGCCAGGCGGCCCTGGCCGGCTTCGATCAGTTGGCCATAGACGTCGAGCTGGTCGGCGCCGTAGCCCTTGCGGCCGAACAGGCTGGCGAAGGGGTCGGGCGTGGCGTAGCTGGTGATATTGAGGATGCCCACGTCCACCGCGGCCACCAGCACGTTCACCGACTTCGGCACGCTGCCATCGGCATTCTTGGCCTGCACCTGGACCTTCAGCGGCTGCTTGGGCCGCATCTTTTCCGGTGCGCTGAGGGAAACCGCCAGCTTGCGCGGCGCGCGATCCAGCGGCAGGTGCAGCAGGCCCACGGCGCGCTTGGGCGTCACGCTGGCCTTGCGCTCGCCGGGGCGGATCACCAGGGCGCTGACGTAAAGGTCATGGCGTGCCCATTCCTTGGCCACCGGGATGTCGAAACTCTTGCCTTCGGCCGGCACCTCGATGGGTTGCCACCAGAGCGGGCCTTCGGCGGATTCCACCAGCAGATAGCCGCTGCCGGCGCTGGGCGGGGTGACGGTGACTTTCGCGGTGTCGCCGGCGGCATAGCCCGGCTTGTCCAGCGCCAGCTTGACCTGGTCCGGGCGCACCGCGCCGCCTTCGGCGTTGTCCTGCCAGCGATAGCCGGCCCAGAAGCGCAGGCTGCTGGTGATGCCGGTCTGCGGGTCTTCCACTTCCACGCGGTAGGGGCCCCACTCCACCGGGAAGCTCACCTTGGCGGTGCCGCCGGCGGCCACCTGCACCTGCTCTTCCGAGAGGTTCAGGTACTTCTCGTTGTAGTGGTAGGTCCAGCCATCACTCTCGGAGTAGTTCCAGTAGTAGTCGCGGCGCTCGCGCACCAGGCGCACCTTGAGGTCGTCGGCGGCCAGCTTGTTGCCGTCGGGGTCAGCCACCAGCAGTTCGAACTCGGCGACGCCGTCGGCATCGGTTTCTTCGCCCTCGAACAGCGCACGCAGGCCCGGCAGGCGCTCGGCAGGCCACACCGGCTGCACCAGGCGACGGGTGATCGGGCGGCCGCCGGATTCCTGCAGGCTGGCCTGGAGGATCAGTTGCACGGGCGACTTGGCCTCGGCCCAGCGGGTTTCGATGTTCAGCTCGGTCTTGCCGTCGGCGTCCAGCTGGGTTTCGTCCAGTTCGATGTCCTGCTTCAGCTCGTCCTCGGTCACTGAGCCGAACTGGTAGCCGGGCAGTGCCTTCACCGCTTCGCGCAGCGGGCGTACGTAGAGCTGGCCGGTCAGACGGTTGCCGGAGGCTGGCGCGCCATAGAGGTAGCGGCCGCTGACCTGGAAGCGGGCATTGTCGGAGGGCACGAACGGCTGGTCGCTGCCCTTGAGCTCCAGCGCCATGCGCTCGGGCAGGAAGTCTTCAACGAGGAATTCATAGAGCTGCGGCTTGCCGTCGCCCAGGTCGAAAAGCAGTTGCCAGCGACCGGTGGGCGCCTCGGCGGCGAGCGGCAGCTGGTACTGGTAGAAACCGCCCTCTCCGGCTTCCCAGACGAAGCGGCGGCTGACCTGTTCGTCGGGGCGGCGCACTTCCACGGTCACCGGCTGGCCAGCCACCTCGCGGCCATCGGCGTCGCGCAGCAGGGCGTTGAGCAGCACCGTCTCGCCAGGGCGGTAGAGGTCGCGCGGACCGAAGACGAAGAACTGCAGGGCATGGCTGGCCGGGCCGGCGATGTCGAACTCGGCCAGGTCCAGCGCCGGCGCGGACAGGCGCAGCAGGCTGGTCTGCTCGTCCTTGCGGGCGATCAGCACCTCCGCCTTGGGCGCCAGCGGCAGCTCGGCGTGGCCCTTGCCGTCGGTCTTGCCTTCGGCCAGCACGCGGCCTTCGCCGTCGAGCAGCTCCAGGGCGATATCGGCTTGCGCGGCGCCGCCTTCCAGGGCCTGGGTGAAGATGTCCAGGCGATCACTGTAGCGGTGGGCGGAAAGGCCGATGTCGCTCAGGGTGAAGAGGGTCGCCGGGTTGGAATAGGTGTAGCTGCCGGCCTCCTTCATCACGGCGAGGTAGACGCCTGGCTGCTTCATCGGATCCAGGTTGGCGATGGGTAGCAGCAGGGTCTCGCGGGTGTTGCGTGCGGGCTTGAGGTCGAAGCGGCCGGTGTAGACCAGGTCGGCCATTTTCAGCAGGTCGCGGGCCTCCCAGACGTCCAGGGCGCCACGCTTGCCCCAGCGGGCGAGGAAGCCCGGCAGGGATTCGGCCTTCACGCGGAAGAAGTCCACATCCACCTTGTCGACGTTCAGCGCGATCACCGGCAGGCCTTCGGCGAGGCGCGTGGGCAACAGCGAGCCCCGGCTGGCGAAGCCGACGGTCGCCTGCAGGTCGCGGGTTTCCAGGCGGGTGACGTGCTCTGCGGCGAGCCGCGCATCGTTCACCGCGCGCAGGCCGGGGTCAATGGTCAGCACCAGCTGGCGCTTGGGCTCCAGGTGGCGCAGGCGCAGCTCCATCAGGTTGTCGGAGAGTTCCCAGGCGCCGTCCACCGTGCCGTCCCGGCTGTCCACCAGGTGCAGCCGCTCGGCGAACGTCTGATCCGGGTCCAGGGGCACGGAGAAGGTCACCGACAGGGCGCTGGCGCCCTCGAGCTGCACTTCGGAGACGTCGATCACCTGCAGTTCGCGGCCGGCGTAGCGCTTGGCCAGGGCTTCGGTGTCGGCGGCGGGGCGCGCCGCGGATTGATCGGCAGCCGGTGGCGACTTGCTTGCGGCTTGCTCGGGGGTGGAGGAATCACAGGCGCTGAGCAGGCTCAGCACCAGGGCCAGAAGTAGTCCTTTCTTCGGCATGACAGGCTCTCGTTGGGGAGTGCGTACAAGCCGCGAACTATAGACCAGCCGGGCGCTCCGGTGGCATCCGGACGACGGCAGGAGCGATGCAGCTCACGAAACTTCGCGCCGCTATACTGCGCGGCCTGACTGGAGCCCTGCATGAGCCTGTTCCTCGACGCCTGGCGGCATTCCCCGACCCACCGCAAGGTCTGGGCACTGGCCGCGCCCATGATCCTCTCGAATATTTCCGTGCCCCTGGTCGCCCTGGTGGACAGCACCGTGGTGGGCCATCTGCCCCACGCTCACCAGCTGGGCGCGGTGGCGGTGGGCAGTACGCTGTACATGCTGCTGCTCGGGGTGCTGGGCTTCCTGCGCATGGGCACCACCGGTTTCGCCGCCCAGGCCGCCGGCCGCGCGGATGGCGGCGCCCTGCGCCAGGTTCTGCTGCAAGGGCTTGGCCTGGCGCTGGGCCTGGCGCTGTTGCTGGGCTTGCTGGCAGTCCCCTTCAGCGACCTGGCGCTGGGGCTGATGAACCCCTCCGCGGAGCTGGACACGCTGACCCGCGAGTTCTTCCACCTGCGCCTGCTCGGCCTGCCGGCGGCCCTGGCCAACTACGCCCTGGTGGGCTGGTTCCTCGGCACCCAGAACGCGCGCGCACCGCTGGCCATCCTGCTGGGCACCAACCTGGCGAACATCGCCCTGGCGCTGTGGTTCGTCCTCGGACTGGACTGGGGCGTGGCCGGTGCGGCGCGTGCCGCGGTGATCGCCGAATGGAGCGGCGCGCTGATCGGCCTGGCACTCACCCGTGGCGCACTGCGGCGCTATCCGGGCCACATCGACTGGCCGGCACTGCAATTGTGGCGCAACTGGCGGCCGCTGCTGGCGGTGAACCGTGACATCTTCATCCGTTCCCTGGCGCTGCAACTGGTGTTCTTCCTGCTGACGGTACAGGGCACCCGGATGGGCGACGCCACCGTGGCGGCCAACGCCCTGCTGCTCAACGGCCTGCTGGTGACCGCCTACGCCCTGGATGGCCTGGCCCATGCGGTGGAAGCCCTGTGCGGTCACGCCATCGGCGCCCGTGACCGCCTGACCCTGCGCCGCTCGCTGCTGGTGGCCGGGGGCTGGTCGCTGCTGGCGAGCCTGGGCTTCGCGCTGTTCTTCGCCGTCGCCGGCGGGCTGTTCATCGACATGCAAAGCGACATCGCTGCCGTCCGCGAAGTGGCCCACACCTACCTGCCCTACCTCGCGCTACTGCCTGTGATCACGGTGTGGAGCTACCTGCTGGATGGCCTGTTCATCGGCGCCACGCGGGCCCGCGAAATGCGCGACGCCATGCTGGTCGCCGTCGTCCTTAGCCTGCCGCTGGGTTGGGGACTACAGTTTCTCGGCAACCACGGACTCTGGCTGGCTTTCCTCGCCTTCATGGCGATACGCGGGATCAGCCTCGGCGCACTGGCCTGGCGCCTGCAACGCCGCGACGCCTGGTTCGCCGCACGATAACGACTACGAAAACCTGATGACCTGAAGGAGTTTCCATGGGACAAGCCGTCGCCGCCTATCTGCATTTCCTCTCGATCTTCATGCTCTTCGCCCTGCTCGTGCTGGAGCATCGCCTGTTCAAGCTGCCGCTGGACCTTGAGCGCGCGCGCAGCCTGGTGCGAATCGACATCGCCTACGGCCTGGCCGCCGGCGTGGTGCTGCTCACCGGCCTGGCGCGGGTGGTCTGGTACGGCAAGGGGCTGGATTACTACCTGCACAACTCCATGTTCCACGCCAAGATGGGGCTGTTCGTGCTGATCGCCCTGCTCTCCGGCTTCCCCACCTTCGTCTTCCTCAACTGGCGCAACGCGCTGAAGGCCGGCCAGGTCCCGGAGGTCAGCCCCGGCAAGGCCAGGGCGGTAATCATGGTGATCCGCCTGGAATTGCTGCTGGCGCTGCTGCTGCCGCTGTTCGCGGTGCTGATGGCGCGCGGTCACGGGGTGATGGGCAGCTGAGGCTGACAGCGGTTCCCCGTAGGGTGCGCTGCGCGCACCGATGCCAGGCCAGCGCCGGCGCAATGTTCAACCGCCGGTGCGCAGGGCGCACCCTGCCGGCGCCTCTGCCCTACAACTGCACGTCGGGGAAGGGCTCGGGGGCGAAGACCGGATTGAAGGACAGGCGTTCCCGGGCCTGCTGGAGCGCAGCGTTCACGGCCTCCTCGCCATCGGCCAGCCCCTGCAGGTGGAGGTATTCCACATGGTGCAGGCCGATGATGCCGAGCACGTGGCGCAGGTAGGGGGATAGGAAATCCATCTGCTTGGCCTTGGCGCCCAGGTAATGGCCGCCTGAACTCAGCACCACGAAGGTCGGCCGGTCCTCCAGCAGGCCGACGCGCTGGCCGTTGTGGATTTCGAAGGTGCGGCGGATGCGCACCACATAGTCCAGCCAGAGTTTCAGCGCCGCCGGCACCATGTAGTTGTGCATGGGCGTGGAGATGATCAGATAGTGGCTGCGCTCCAGCTCGCCGATCAGTTGCTCGGACAGGACGAAGTGCTCATCCGCGCGATCCGCATGACCCACCACCGCGCCCGCATAGTCGGCGCAGATCGGCGGCAGGGGTTCGCGCACGAGATTGCGCACGATCACCTCGGCCTTGGGGTGGATGCGCCGGGCCATTTCCCGGGCCAGCTGACCGCCGGGCGAGGCCAGGTCGTTGGGGCTGCATTCGAGCAACAGGACGCGCGGCATGGTGATGACTCCAGGTAAAAATGAAGGCTGGCGGAAATGAAAGCGCCGGACGGGAAATTTTGCCAGGGAGTTGGTCGCCTGGCGGCCTCCTCTCTGTTTCAGCGAATGAATGCGCCCACGCATGAAAAAGCCCGGCACAGGGCCGGGCTTTTTCATTCACCACGCTGTCAGGAAGACAGGTAGGACGAGCGGGTCAGCCCCAGGCGCAGGGCGTCGATGAACTGGGTGCGCTCGCGCGGGCTCAGCCTGGCGCTGGCGACCTTGTCGCGGTAGTGCGCCATCAGCTCCTCGGGGGACAGGTGCACGTAGCGCAGCATGTCTTCGATGGTGTCGTGGGTTTCGATACCCGCGTGGTACACGCTGCCATCGTCATGCTGGTAGACGTTCACCGAGTCGGTGTCGCCGAACAGGTTGTGCATGTCGCCGAGGATTTCCTGGTAGGCGCCCACCAGGAACACGCCCAGCAGGTAGTCCTCGCCTTCGCGCACCTCGTGCACGGGCATGCTGGTTTCGATGCTCTGCTCGTCGACGTACTGGTTGATCTTGCCGTCGGAATCGCAGGTCAGGTCCTGCAGCACGGCACGGCGCAGGGGTTCTTCGTCGAGCCGGTGCAGCGGGATGATCGGCAGTACCTGGCCGATGGCCCAGGTGTCCGGCAGGCTCTGGAACACCGAGAAGTTGCAGATGTACTTCTCCGCCAGCTTGTCGTTCAGCTCATCCAGCACCTGGCGGTGGGAACGCTGGCGTGCTTTCAGCTGGTTGTGCAGACGGCGGCAGATGGCGAAGTAGGTTTGCTCGGCCAGGGCTTTCTCGGCCAGGCTCAGCTTGCCTTCGGCGTACTGGGCGGCGGCGTCGCTCATGTAGTGGGTCGCGCGCCAGTAGGTCTCGGTGACCATCTCGGCATCGGTCGGGCCCAGCAGTTCGGCCAGCCAGCGGACGATCTCCGGTTGCTCCTCCAGGTTGGTGAACTTCGGCACCTCGTCGTTGTGGCGCTCGACGTCGGTCACCTGCATCACCAGCACCGCGTGGTGCGCGGTCATGGCGCGGCCGCTCTCGGAGAAGATGTGCGGGTGCGGCAGGCCCTGCGCGTCGCAGAACTCCTTGAGCATGCCCACCACCACGCCGGCGTAGTCGTCCATGTCGTAGTTGATGGAGCTGGCGTTGCGCGAGTGGGTGCCGTCGTAGTCCACGCCCAGGCCGCCACCGACGTCGATGTGGTCGACCGGCAGGCCGAGGTTGCGCAGCTCGGCGTAGTAGCGGATGGCTTCCTTGAAGCCGTGCTGGTAGTCGGCCAGGTTGGCGATCTGCGAACCCATGTGGAAGTGCAGCAGGCGCACGCCCTGGTCCAGGCCGGCCTTGCGGAAGCGCTCGACCACCGAGAGGATCTGCGCGGCGGACAGGCCGAACTTGGATTTCTCGCCACCGGTGTCGGCCCACTTGGACGAGGCCAGGGACGACAGGCGCACGCGCAGGCCCACCTGGGGAGCGACCTTGAGTTCGGCGGCGACGTCGATGACGAAGTCCACCTCGGCTTCCTTCTCGATGACGATGAAGACGTTGTGGCCAAGCTTCTGGCCCATCAGCGCCAGGCGGATGAACTCGCGGTCCTTGTAGCCGTTGCAGACGATGGTGCCGCCCTTCGGCGCCAGGGCCAGCACGGCCAGCAGCTCGGGCTTGGAGCCGGCTTCCAGGCCGATGGAGACGTTCTGGGTGGCGATGATGTTTTCCACCACCGCTTCCTGCTGGTTGACCTTGATCGGGTACAGGGCGGTGTACTTGCTCTGGTATTCCAGGCGCTCGATGTTGGCGTCGAAGGCACCGGTCAGCTGGCGCACGCGGTCCTGCAGGATGTCGGGAAAACGCACCAGCAGAGGCAGCGACAGGCCCGTCTCGCGCAGGTCGCTGACGATGTCGAAGAAGTCCACCGGCGCGCTGCCGACACCGCGCGGACGCACTTCGACGCGGCCCGCTTCATTGATTGCGAAATAGCCGGCCCCCCAGTGGCGAATGCCATAGACACTGCGGCTGTCGGCCACGGTCCAGCTGGTGCCATCGTCTTTGCGCGTGCGTCGTGCAGACATCGGTTTCCCCCTATGGGATAGAAAAGGGCCATGCCCGCCGGATCGTGCCGGGCGGGCGCGGACAGGTTAATTCGGTCGTGTGACGTTGGAGAGTTGACCGTTGCAATGACGGTCAGTTTAGAAAGCCGTGGCTCAGCCGCCGGATTTCTTCGCCTTGAAGCCGCGTTTGGCGAGTTCTTCAAGCAACAGGTCCACGTGGTCGCCCTGGATCTCGATCACGCCGTCCTTCAGGGCTCCACCGGTTCCGCAACGACGCTTGAGCGCAGTGGCCAGCTCCTTGAGCTCGTCGCCCGCCAGCGGCACGCCGCTGATGGTGGTGACGGTCTTGCCGCCACGGCCCTTGGATTCACGACGAACGCGGGCAATGCCATCGCCAGCAGGCACGGTGGCTTGCTTGCAGATGCAGGCATCGATGGGCTGGCGGCAATCCGGGCAGTGCCGGCCGCTGTCGGTGGAGTACACCAGGCCGCCGAGGGCGGCAAAGGACGAAGCTTTCTTGACCACCGGCTTTCCTCGTAGGGGTCAGGATAGCGACTGGTCGGCGGGGTGCCGACCGCGAAGCCCCACTCTGGCAGGGGCAGCGCTGCCTGGCCGGGAGGCCAGGGTTGAAAGGCGGCGAAATTTATCAGCTATTGCGCCGGATGCTAAGTACGAAAATGCGCCATTGATCGACAGATTGGCGACCTCGTGCAGCATCCCGCACGAAAGGGTCCGGAATATTGCACAAACCCGCGCCTGGCGCGGGTTTGGAGGGAGAAAAAGGCGAATTTCATTGTGCGGGATCGGCGAAAGCCTGTCGGGGCGAACTCATTCGCCAAGCAGGCCGAAGACCTGCCCTTCGAGATCGCAGGGCTGCTACGCAACCCTTGGCTATTGAAATCGCCCCGACAAGAGGAGTGCACCTAAAAGGACGCGAGGTACAGCTTCAGCGCCTTGAGAGAGTCGGGGCAGCAGGGCTCGACGGCCAGCGCCTCGTCCACCGACATGAAGCGCGCTTCCATCACTTCTTCCGGCTGCAGTTTCAGCGGCGCGTCGGACACGGCGGAAAACACCGCGCCCCAGAGGCGGTTGCCCGGTTCGTCGAAATAGAAGCGGCCATGCTCGCGCAGCGGCACCCCACCGACGCCGAGTTCTTCTTCCAGTTCGCGGGCGGCGGATTCGGCGTAGTCCTCGCCTTCCTGCACCATGCCGCCAGCGGCCACGTCCCAGTAGCCCGGGTACAGCGCCTTGCTCAGGGTGCGGCGATGCACACAGAGCTGGCCGGCGGAGTTGAACAGCAGGATGAAGGTGCCCCGGGAGATCAGCCCGCGCTCGCGCACCTCGGCGCGGGGCAGTCCGCCGAGGGAGCGGTCCTGCTCGTCGACCCAGGCGACCCGCTCGGCATCCGAGGCGGCGCGATGGGCCGCCTCGCGCGCGTCGATGGCCATCAGCCCTGCTCCAGCAGCTGACGCAGGTCGATCACCGCGGCGTTGGCGCGGGAAATGTAGTTGGCCATCACCAGCGAGTGGTTGGCCAGCACGCCGTAGCCGCTGCCGTTGAGCACCATCGGGCTCCACAGCGGCTCCTGGGCGGCCTCCAGTTCACGGATGATCTGGCGCACGCTGATGGTGGCGTTCTTCTTCGCCAGCACATCGGCGAAGTCGACTTCGATGGCGCGCAGGATGTGGGACAGCGCCCAGGCCTGGCCGCGGGCTTCATAGAAGACGTTGTCGATCTGCAGCCAGGGGGTCTCGACGATCTCTTCGCTCACTTCCGGCACCTTGCCCGAGGCGGCGGCGGCTTCCGGGCTGATATCGGTGTTCAGGCGCACGCGGCCGACGCTGGCGGACAGGCGCTGGGACAGCGAACCCAGGCGGGTGGCGACGTCGCCCAGCCAGTTGTTCAGGTTGTCGGCGCGGGTATAGAACTGGGCGTTGGGCTGGTTCGGGTTGGCCAGGCGGGCCAGGTAGCGATCCAGCGAACGGATGCCTTCCCGGTACTCGGACTCGGACGCCGGCAGCGCCCAGCTCTTGTTGTCGAAGTTGAAGCGCGGTTCGGCCTTGGCCAGGTCCGGGTCTTCGGTGGACTGTGACTGGGAGCGGGCGAAGTCCTTGCGCAGGGCGCGGGACAGGTCACGCACCTGGACCAGCACGCCGTACTCCCAGCTCGGCATGTTGTCCAGCCAGAGACCGGGCGGGGCCAGGTCGTTGGAGACGTAGCCGCCGCTCTTGTCCAGCAGGGTCTGGGCAACGGTCTTGAGGGTTTCCACGGTGGTATAGCCACTGACCATCTGGCGGCCGGCACGATCGGCGGCGGCCTGGGCGTTCTGCTGCACGGGGAAGAGGTCGGGCTCGCGGCTCCAGTACCAGCCCACCACCACGCAGGCGATCAGGTAGATCACCAGCAGGCTGCCGAGGGCGCGACTCATCCACATGCCACCGAGGTAGCTGCGCACATCGTCAACCGAATCATCGACGCGCTCACGCGCATCGCCCATACGCTTCTTCCAGTCCAGCATGGCAGTGTCCTTCGAATTTCGATCAGCAAGGAAAGGTTCGACCACGGTCCTTTGTAGTGGTTGTGGCCGAGTTCAGCACTATAAGGGATGAGCACGCGCGGCGCAGTGGCCGCGAGCCAAACCATCATCCGGTGCGCACGGGCAATCGCCCCTGGCGCTACCTTGCTGACGATGCTTATCTGACGAATCACGCACATCCGGGACAGATGGCACTGGCGTACCGCCTACAAGGTGATAGCATGGCGCCATCATTTAGATCGTCTCCAGGCGACACTTCCGGCCATGACCGAGCACGAAGACCCTAGCCGCGACCGACTCAAGAACCACTTCGCCCAGCGGGTGATCAACCAGGCGCGGCACGTGCTGGAGATCTGGCAGCGCCTGCAGCGCAGCGAGTGGAGCCCGGCCTGCATGGCCGAGCTGGCCGAGGCCAGCCTGTACCTGCAGCGCTATGCGGAGCGCTTCGAGCAACCCGAGCACACACGCCTGGCGGTAGCCATCGGCAATTGCCTGCGCGGCGTCGAGGAAAATCGTGGCCGGCTGTCCAGCGACCTGATCACCGAGCTCAGCCTGCTGATGCAGCGCCTGTCGCGCACCGGACTACGCCATGGCGACCAGTTCGAGCAGACCTTCCTGCCGCCCCTGCGCAAACCGGTGTACCTGGCACTGCAGAGTGAGGATCGCGCCGAGCGCCTGACCCAGCAACTGGACTTCTTCGGTCTCAACGCCCAGTGCTGCGAGAGCGCCAATGCCTTCCGTGCGGCCATGGCCGAGCGGCACCCGGCAGCCATCGTGCTGGAAGTGGACTTTTCCGGACCGGGCAAGGGCCTGGAGCTGGCCCGCGAGGCCCAGCAAGGGTTGGAGCAGAAGCTGCCGATCATCTTCTTCAGCCATGAAGAAGCCGACGCGCCGACCCGCCTGGCCGCCGTGCGCGCCGGCGGCCAGGAGTTCTTCACCGGCGCCCTGGATGCCTCCAGCCTGCTGGAGAAGCTGGAAACCCTGACCCGCACCGCCCACTACGATCCGTTCAAGGTGCTGATCGTCGACGACTCCCGCGCCCAGGCCACCCATACCGAGCTGATCCTCAACTCCGCCGGCGTCGTCACCCGCGTCATCACCGAACCGGTGCTGGCCCTGCTGGCCCTGGCCGAATTCCAGCCGGACCTGATCATCCTCGACATGTACATGCCCGAGTGCCTGGGCACCGAACTGGCCAAGGTGATCCGCCAGCACGAACGCTATGTCAGCGTGCCGATCATCTATCTCTCGGCCGAAGACGACCTGAACAAGCAACTGGATGCGATGAGCGAAGGCGGCGACGACTTCCTCACCAAGCCGATCAAGCCGCGCCACCTGATCGCCACGGTGCGCACCCGCGCCACGCGTGCGCGCAGCCTCAAGGCACGCAT
This sequence comes from Pseudomonas lalkuanensis, assembly GCF_008807375.1. NCBI lineage: Bacteria > Pseudomonadati > Pseudomonadota > Gammaproteobacteria > Pseudomonadales > Pseudomonadaceae > Metapseudomonas > Metapseudomonas lalkuanensis. Next base: position 5,401,981 of record NZ_CP043311.1, read on the forward strand.
GGTGCGCGACAGCCTCACCGGCCTGTTCAACCACACCCACACGCTGCAGTTGCTGGAAGACGCCAGCTCCCGCGCGCGCCGGGATGGCAAGCCGCTGTGTTTCGCGATGCTCGACATCGACCACTTCAAGAAGGTCAACGACACCTATGGTCATCCCATGGGCGACCGGGTGATCAAGAGCCTGGCGCTGTTTCTCAAGCAGCGCTTGCGCAAGACCGACCACATCGGCCGCTACGGCGGCGAGGAATTTGCCGTGGTCCTGCCCGATACCGACCTTGAAGCGGCGCATCGGGTGCTTGAGGAGATCCGCCGTCGCTTCGCCGAGATCCGCTACCCGGCGCAACCCGACGACCTGACCTGCACCTTCAGTTGCGGCATCGCCCAGCTGCGGGACGATCTCGACATCAACCAGTTGTCCAAGCAGGCGGACGAAGCGCTCTACCGCGCCAAGCACGGCGGCCGCAACCGGGTCGAACTGCACCTGGACTGAGCCCCGCCGTCACGGGACTGTCACCAAACAGCAATATCATCTGGCCATCTCCCTCAGCTGTTCGAAGTGGACGCGATGCGCCTGAAACTGCTCACCAACCTGATTACCCTGCTGCTGGTCACCGTGTGCCTGGCACTCGGGGCCACGCTGTGGTGGTCGCAACGGGCACTGGAACGCCCTTATCAACTGATGGAACAGTACCTCGACCTGGCCCAGCGCTTCCGCAGCGAAGTGGCGGACAACGTCCAGGGCTATCTCGGCAGCGGCGACGCCCTGCGCCACAGCGCCGCCAGCCAGGGCATCGACAGCCTGGAGCAGCGCCTCGGCCAGCTCCCCGCCGAGTTTTCCGAGGAGCTGCTGCCCAGCTTCAACGAACTGCGCGAATTCACCCGTGGCGAACTGCTGGCGGCCGGCAAGCTGGCGGGCGACCCCCAGGGCCTGCTGATCCAGGCCGAGCGGGAAATCGCCGGCTCCCTCGACCAGCTCGCCCAGTACGCCGACTCCGCCAACACCCCGACTGCCGCCGGGTACCGCGCACCGCTGTTTGCCGCCGCACAGCACCTCAACCGCCTCAGCCAGGCCCGCGCCAAGCTGGTGGATAGCGGCCGCGACGAACTGGCAGCCGACGTCGAACGCGAACTCGAAGCCCTGGGCCAGGACAGCACCAGGCTGGAACAGCTACCCCTGCTTGGCGTGGCCGACAGCAGCACCTCGGCCGCCGATGACTTCGCCGCCATGATGGGCCTGGAAAGCAGCAATGAAGCCAGCCAGGCGGAAGACCGTGGCATCGCCCTCAAACGCGAACTGAGCGGCCTGCTCAAGCGCTACCCGGGCGAGCTGGCACGCACCCGCGAACTGATCCAGCGGCGGGCCGAACTGGCCAAGGCCACCGCCCAGCGAGTGGACGCCCTGCAAGGCGCGCTGGCCGCCCTGGAGCCCGAAGTACGCGCCGAGCATGGACGCATCCAGGCCGAAGTCCGCGTGATGCAGGGCCTGATGATCGGCCTGATCCTCCTGATCGCCCTGTGCATCGACCGCATCCAGCGCCGCCTGACCAATGTCCTCGGTCGCCTGGTCAACGCACTGGGCGCCTGGGCCGCCGGCGACTTCAGCCGCCCCATCGCACTCGGCTCCAACATCCACGACCTGCGCCGCATCGAAGAATCCCTCAACCGCCTGCGCGACTACCTGGGCGAACTGGTGGGCACCATTCGCCTGCACGCCGAGCAGGTCGCCGGCAGCAGCAGCGCCCTGGCAGAGCTGAACAACGGCCTGCACACAGGCGCCGAATACCAGGCCGGTGGCACCGCGCAGATCCGCGACGCCCTGGGCGAGCTGGAAAACACCATCCAGCAGGTGGCCAGCGATGCCAGCCTGGCTGCCGACGCCAGCCGCGATGCAGGACTCGCCGTGGAACAGGGCCAGAGCGTGATCGACCAGAGCCTGGCCGGCCTGCACCAACTGGTGGGCGAAGTGCAGAACAACGCCCAGGCGGTGGAACGCCTGGCCGAAGAAACCGAAACCATCGACAAGGTGCTGACGGTGATCCGCGGCATCGCCGAACAGACCAACCTGCTGGCGCTCAATGCCGCCATCGAGGCCGCGCGCGCCGGGGAAATGGGCCGCGGCTTCGCCGTGGTCGCCGAGGAAGTGCGCTCCCTGTCCCAGCGCACCACCGGCGCAACCACCGAGATCCAGCAACTGATCGCCCGCCTCCAGCACGCGGCAAGGCAGTCGGTGGAAGCCATGCGCATCCAGGTGGAGCACGCCGAGGCCAGCGCCGAACAGGCCGCCGCCGCCGATGGCGCGCTGATCGAGGTGGTCAGTGCCATCCGCACCATCGCCAGCATGGCCGAGCGCATCGCCGACGCCACCGCCCAGCAGAGCGGCGCGGTCAGCGAAATCCGCGACCATAGCGAGCAGATCCATCAGCTGGGGGGCGACAACCTGGCGCGCATTGGCGAAAGCCGCAGCCAGGGCGAGCGCCTGCTGCAACTGGGCGGCGAACTGCACACAGCGGTGAAGGCCTTCCGCGTCTGAACCAGTGCGCGACCGAATGTCGCGCCCCGCCCCGGCGAGGGGGCGCCAGCCCGGCGAAAAATACCGTCCGCTACCAGACCATTCGGTCAGGTGACAAAACCGCTTACAGCCCGGAACCTGCAGGAAGGCGTCGAGGTCCGTTATGATGCGGGCATCTTCTGCCCAAGAGACCTCCATGCGCCGCCTGCTGAGCCTGATCCTGCTGCTGGTGGCCCTGCCCGCCAGCGCAGGGCTGCTGGATAATCGCCCGAACCCCACCCTGGGCGCCTCCCTCAATAACAGTGCCGATTTCCTGCCGGTGCGCGAGGCCTTCCGCCTCAGCCTGGTAGAAAGCACCCCCACATCGGTGAAGCTGCGTTTCACCAATGCCGAGGGCTACTACCTCTACCGCCATCGCTTCCAGTTCCGCACCGAGCCCGCCGACGGCGGCCTGGGTCAGCCGGTGCTGCCCGCCGGCAAGCACAAGACCGACGAATACTTCGGCGATGTCGAGGTGTACTACGGCGTAACGGACATCGACCTGCCGGTGGACCCGGCGCGCAAGGCACCCACCGAACTGCGGGTGACCTACCAGGGCTGTGCCGACAAGGGCCTGTGCTATCCGCCGGAAACCGAGGTGATCAAGCTCGCCGCCGGTGCCGCCGGCAGCAGTGGCAGTGATATCGGCAGCGGCACCACCGGCAAGGCCTGGAGCTGGCATGAACTGGCCCTGTTCTTCCTCGCTGGCCTCGGCCTGACCTTCACCCCCTGCGTGCTGCCCATGCTGCCGATCCTTTCCGGCGTGGTGCTGCGCGGCCAGGCGGGCGGCAGCCGGGGACTGGTGCTGTCGCTGGCCTACGTGCTGCCGATGGCCGCCTGCTTCGCCCTATTGGGTGCGCTGATGGGCGTGTTCGGCGCCGAACTCAATCTTCAGGCGCGACTGCAATCCCCCTGGGTGCTGGTGCCCTTCGCCGGTTTCTTCACCCTCTTCGCACTGGCCATGTTCGGCCTCTACGAACTGCGCCTGCCGCGCTTCATCAGCGGTCCGCTGGACACCCTGGCCAGCAGCACCAGGGGCGGTTCGATCTGGAGCGCGGCCCTGCTCGGCGTGCTTTCCAGCCTGCTGGTATCCCCCTGCGTTTCCGCACCGCTGGCCGGCGCCCTGCTCTATATCAGTGCCAGCGGCGATGCCCTGGGCGGCGGCCTGAAGCTCTTCGCCCTGGGCCTGGGCATGGGCGCGCCCCTGGTGCTCTTCGCCACCGGCGGCGGCGCACTGCTGCCCAAGGCCGGCCAATGGATGGTCGCCGTGCGCAACGCCTTCGGTGTGCTACTGCTGGCCGTGGCGGTGTGGATGCTCGAACGTGTCCTGCCCGGCCCGTTGGCCCTCGGCCTCTGGGGCCTGCTGGCCGGCGGCGTGGCGCTGTTCCTCGGCGCCCTGGAATTCACCCCCAAGGCCCCTCGCGAACGCCTTGCGCAATTGGGCGGCCTGATCCTGCTGGTCTACGCCGTGGCCGCCTGGTCAGGCGCCCTCAAGGGAGAATCCGATCCGTTGCGCCCGCTGGGCCGCACGCACCTGGTTGGTGCGCCGTCCGTCGCCCCGGCCAGCGGGGATTGGCAAACCATCAAGACGCCGGCCGAACTCACCGGCGCCCTCGCTGCAGCCTCGAGCACTGGCCAGCCCCTGCTGCTGGACTGGTATGCCGACTGGTGCATTAGTTGCAAGGTCATCGAGCGTGAAGTCCTCATCGCCCCGGAGGTCACCTCGCAGCTCGACGGCTACCGCCTGATCCGTTTCGACATGACCGAGAGCAACGCGGAGCAACGCGCCCTGCTCGACCGCTACAAGCTGTTCGGACCGCCGGCCATCCTGTTCTTCGACGGCAAGGGTGACGAATTGGTCGGACTGCGTGTCGTAGGTGAAGTCGATGCCAAGGCCTTCGCCGCTCGTCTGCAACAGGCGAATGCATCGCGCTGATGCATGTAACGTCATATATTTGCCGTAAACACCGGGCATCTTGTCGGCTATTGTCGACAACTGGACAGCCTTTTCGGCTATCCGGCATAGTGCCGCCTGGCCTCCAATAAGGAACAATCAGCATGGCCACCCTGCTCGTCCTGCACGGCCCCAACCTCAACCTGCTGGGCACCCGCGAACCCGACAAATACGGGGCCACCACCCTGGCGGAGATCAACCAGGACCTGGAGCGCCGCGCTCGCGAGGCCGGTCATCACCTGATGTATCTGCAGAGCAATGCCGAGTACGAATTGATCGACCGGATTCATGCGGCCCGCGGTGAAGGAGTGGACTTCATCATCATCAATCCTGCTGCTTTCACGCATACAAGTGTCGCCCTACGTGACGCGATGCTCGCAGTGAGCATCCCATTCATCGAAGTGCACCTGTCCAACGTGCACAAACGAGAACCTTTCCGCCATCACTCCTACTTTTCCGACGTGGCCGTGGGAGTGATCTGCGGTCTGGGTGCCACCGGCTACCGCCTGGCCCTGGACGCGGCGCTAGAACACCTTGAACGCCCCTGACCTCACCCTTGGGAGTTGATGATTAATGGATATCCGTAAAGTCAAAAAGCTGATCGAACTGCTCGAAGAATCCGGTATCGACGAACTGGAGATCCGCGAGGGCGAAGAGTCCGTGCGCATCAGCCGTCACAGCAACAAGGCGATTGCCGCCCAGCCGATCTACGCTGCCGCGCCCGCGCCGATGGCTGCTCCGGTTGCAGCCGCTGCTCCGGCTGCTGCCACTGAAGCCGCTGCCCCCGCAGCGCCGAAGCTGAACGGCAATGTCGTGCGTTCGCCGATGGTCGGCACCTTCTACCGCTCGCCGTCCCCGACTACTGCTGCCTTCGTTGAAGTCGGCCAGAGCGTGAAGAAAGGCGACATCCTCTGCATCGTCGAAGCCATGAAGATGATGAACCACATCGAGGCCGAGGCCAGCGGCGTGATCGAATCCATCCTGGTGGAAAACGGTCAGCCGGTTGAGTACGACCAGCCGCTGTTCACCATCGTCTGAACCGCGGAGAGCCTGCGATGTTGGAAAAAGTCCTGATCGCCAACCGTGGCGAGATTGCCCTGCGCATCCTGCGCGCCTGCAAGGAGCTGGGCATCAAGACGGTGGCGGTGCACTCCACAGCCGACCGTGAGCTGATGCACCTGTCCCTGGCCGACGAGACCGTCTGCATCGGCCCGGCTTCGGCCGCCCAGTCCTACCTGAGCATCCCGGCGATCATCAGCGCCGCCGAACTGACCGGCGCGACTGCGATCCACCCGGGCTACGGCTTCCTCGCCGAGAACGCCGACTTCGCCGAACAGGTGGAGAAATCCGGCTTCGCCTTCATCGGCCCGAAAGCGGACACCATTCGCCTGATGGGTGACAAGGTTTCCGCCAAGGACGCCATGAAGCGTTCCGGCGTACCGACCGTGCCGGGCTCCGACGGCCCGCTGCCGGAGGACGAGGAAACCGCCCTGGCCATCGCCCGCGAAGTGGGTTACCCGGTGATCATCAAGGCCGCCGGCGGCGGTGGTGGTCGCGGCATGCGCGTGGTCTTCGAGGAAGAAGAGCTGATCAAGTCGGCCAAGCTGACCCGTACCGAAGCCGGTGCAGCCTTCGGCAACTCCATGGTCTACCTGGAGAAGTTCCTCACCAACCCGCGTCACGTCGAAGTCCAGGTCCTGTCCGACGGACAGGGTAACGCCATTCACCTGGGCGACCGCGACTGCTCCCTGCAGCGTCGTCACCAGAAGGTTCTGGAAGAAGCCCCTGCTCCGGATATCGACGAGAAAGCCCGCGCCGAAGTGCTGGACCGCTGCGTCCAGGCCTGCATCGAGATCGGCTACCGCGGCGCCGGCACCTTCGAGTTCCTCTACGAGAATGGCCGTTTCTACTTCATCGAGATGAACACTCGCGTGCAGGTGGAGCACCCGGTTACCGAAATGGTCACCGGTATCGACATCCTCAAGGAAATGCTCAGCATCGCCGCCGGCAACAAGCTGTCGATCAAGCAGGAAGACGTGGTCATCCGTGGCCATGCGCTGGAATGCCGGATCAACGCCGAAGACCCGGACAACTTCATGCCCTGCCCCGGCAAGGTGAACTACTTCCATGCACCGGGCGGCAACGGCGTTCGCGTTGATTCGCACCTGTACAGCGGCTACGCGGTTCCGCCGAACTACGACTCGCTGATCGGCAAGCTGATCACCTACGGCAAGGATCGCGACGAAGCCATGGCGCGCATGCGCAATGCGCTGGACGAGATCGTCGTCGACGGGATCAAGACCAACATCCCGCTGCACCGCGACCTCACTCGCGACAAGGGTTTCTGCAAGGGTGGGATCAACATCCACTACCTGGAAAAGAAACTCGGCATGGACAAGCACTGATCTCCAGTGCCTGATCCACGACACAGGGGCTGCCACATGGCGGCCCTTGTGTTTTTCCGGCCTGTGCTCAAGTAAGCTTGCGCGCCTGCCGAATGCGCACGCTGAATTTTCAAGAGGTCCCGCCATGCCCTGGTTACAAGTTCGACTCGCCATCACCCCGGAACAGGCCGAAACCTACGAGGACGCCCTGCTGGAAGTGGGCGCCGTCTCGGTAACCTTCATGGATGCCGAAGACCAGCCGATCTTCGAGCCGGACCTGGGCACCACCCCGCTCTGGTCCCACACCCACCTGCTCGCCCTGTTCGAGGCCGATACCGACGAAACCGCCCTGGTGGCACACCTGGAACTGCTGACCGGCGGCGCGCTGCCGGCGCACCAGATCGAACGCATCGAAGACCAGGACTGGGAACGCAGCTGGATGGACAACTTCCAGCCCATGCGCTTCGGCCGCCGCCTGTGGATAGTGCCGAGCTGGCACGATGCCCCCGAGCCGGATGCGGTGAACCTGCTGCTGGACCCGGGCCTCGCCTTCGGCACCGGCACCCACCCGACCACCGCCCTCTGCCTGGAGTGGCTGGACGGCCAGGAGCTGGACGGTTGCGAGGTGCTGGATTTCGGCTGCGGCTCAGGCATCCTCGCCATCGCCGCGTTGCTGCTGGGCGCGCGCCAGGCGGTCGGTACCGATATCGACCCGCAGGCCCTGGAAGCCTCCCGCGACAACGCCTCGCGCAATGGCATCGACCCGGCACGCTTCCCGGTCTATCTCCCCGCCGACCTGCCCGCCAAACCCGCCGCAGTGGTGGTGGCGAACATCCTCGCCGGCCCGCTGGTTTCGCTGGCCCCGCAGATCACCAGCCTGGTGGCGCCTGGTGGACGCCTGGCGCTGTCCGGCATCCTTGCCGAGCAGGCCGAGGAAGTGCGCGCCGCCTACGCCGACGCCTTCGATCTCGACCCCACCGCGGAGAAGGACGGCTGGGTACGCATCAGTGGCGTGCGCCGCTGAAAGCCAGCAGATCGAGTAAAATAGCCTTTCGTTTCGACCGGATCGCCGCATGACCGACAGCTTCGTCACCCAGTGCCCGCATTGCCAGACCAGTTTCCGCGTCAGCCGCGCCCAGCTGGCGGTGGCCCACGGCGCCGTGCGCTGCGGTGCCTGCCTGCATGTGTTCAATGCGGCGCAGCAGTTGTTGGCGTCCCAGGGCCAGGCGGCCACTCCGGCATCTCCCAAACCCAAGGCACCCGCCGCCACCGCCCCGGCGCCCAAGCCGGCAGCCCCCCAGGCACCGGCAGCTCCAGCGGCTGCCGCAGCCCCGGTACCCAGTGTCGCCGCCGTGCTCAAGCAGCCGGTCGCCCCACAAGCCAAGCCACCGGCCCAACCGGCCGGTGGCGATACCCTGTGGATCCACGACGACCTGGATCTCGACAGCCTCGACCTGGACGAAGAGCTGGCCAAGCTGGAACAGGAAGAACAACGCCTGTCCCGCGACCTGCTCGGCCCGGGCGCCCCGGTGCACAACGAGGCGCAACCGAAACCGCGCCATGACGAAGACTGGGCCGAGGCCCTGCTGGAAGCCGAGGAACACACCCCCTCCATGACCGCAGATGCGGATGGGGACCCGGAGCCCGATTTCGAACTGCGCGCCGAGCCCGTTGCCGAGCCGGTCAGCCGCGCCCCGGCCGAACTGCCCAGGCCGGCGCCGGCACCACGCACCGAACCGCGCCTGTCCATGGACCTGGTGGAAGACGAGCCGGGCCCGGACTTCAGCCTGGGTTCCGCCCGCGACGACGAACCCGAAGACCTGCGTGACGACTTCGACGAAGACCAGGACGAACCTCAGGTCGCCGAACCGGCACGCCCGCAGCCCCAGCGCAGCGAGCCCGGCCTGCGCGACGACGGCCTGCTCGAGCTCAGCGAAGAGCCGCTGCAGCTGGACTGGCAGGAACACAAGCGCCCCTGGGGCCGCTGGATCGGCTGGACGCTGCTGAACCTGGTGGCCGCCCTGGCCCTGACCGGCCAGTACGTCTGGTACCACTTCGATGAACTCGCCCGGCAGGACCAGTACCGCCCCTGGTTCCAGCAGATCTGCCCGGAAATCGGCTGCCAGATGCCCTCCAAGGTGGACATCGACCTGATCAAGAGCAGCAACCTCGTGGTGCGCAGCCACCCCGAGTTCTCCGGCGCCCTGGTGGTCGACGCCATCCTCTACAACCGCGCCGCCTTCTCCCAGCCGTTCCCGCTGCTGGAACTGCGTTTCGCCGACATCAACGGCCAGTTGCTGGCCAGTCGCCGGTTCAAGCCAGGCGAATACCTTTCCGGCGAGCTGGCCGGACAGGCGGAAATGCCGCCGCAAACCCCCATTCACATCAGCCTGGACATCCTCGACCCGGGCACCAAGGCCGTGAACTACAGCCTCAGCTTCCACTCCCCAGAATGAGCCGAAAGCGCCGGATTCCGGCGCTTCCAGCCCACCGCTAACTCCCGGCGATAAGCATGGGGCTGTTCAGAATTTGTTCAAAACAGCCTTTATCCAGTCATCGAGAGCGGGTATCATGCCCACCCTTTTTCGAACTCCCTCAGGTTCCTTGCGGAACGTCGGCGAGCACTGGCAAAACCAGGCGCAGCCCGCTTCCGTATTGACCCTGGCAGTCAACAGAGCACAGGCCCCAAACAGGGAAGACCCATGTCGGCGGTTAGCATTGGCCCTTATGCCTTGCCCAATCAGGTGATCCTCGCCCCCATGGCGGGCGTGACCGACCAGCCGTTCCGTCAGCTTTGCCGCCGCCTCGGCGCCGGCCTGGTGGTATCGGAGATGGTCACCAGTGACGTGCGCCTGTGGAACAGCCGCAAGTCGCGGCTGCGCCTGCTCCACGAGGGGGATCCGGAGCCTCGCTCCGTCCAGATAGCCGGTGGTGATCCGGAAATGCTGGCGGAAGCGGCCAGGGCCAATGTCGAACTCGGTGCACAGATCATCGACATCAACATGGGCTGCCCGGCGAAGAAGGTCTGCAACAAGGCCGCCGGCTCGGCGCTGATGAAGGACGAGGCCCTGGTGGCCGACATCCTCGACGCCGTGGTCAGGGCCGTCGACGTGCCCGTCACCCTGAAGATCCGTACCGGTTGGGACCGATCGAACAGGAACGGCATCACCGTAGCGAAGATCGCCGAACAGGCTGGTATCCAGGCCCTGGCTGTCCATGGCCGGACCCGCGCAGACCTGTACACCGGCGAAGCCGAGTACGACACCATCGCGGCGATCAAGCAGGCGGTGTCCATTCCGGTCTTCGCCAACGGCGATATCGATTCGCCACAGAAAGCCAGACAGGTCCTCGACGCCACCGGCGCCGATGCCCTGCTGATCGGTCGAGCGGCCCAGGGGCGACCCTGGATCTTCCGCGAGATCGCGCATTACCTGGCGACCGGTGAATTTCTGCCGGCGCCGGGCTTGATCGAAGTGGAACGGATACTGCTGGAGCACCTGGCCGCACTGCACGCCTTCTATGGCGAGGAGATGGGCGTTCGCATCGCCCGCAAGCATGTCGGCTGGTATCTGGCAACCCTGCCCGGCGCCAGGGAGTTTCGCGCCAAGTTCAATCGTTTGGAGTCCACGGACGCGCAGTGCGCCAACGTTCGGGAGTTCTTCGCCGAGCGTCACAACGAAGGGGAAAAGGCCGCATGACGACGATGACCGAGAATTTTTTTGATGGGGCAACACCCGTGAGCGACAACGCCAACCTGAAACAGCACCTGACGGCACCGACCGCAGAGGGCCAGACCCTGCGCGGCAGTGTCGAGAAGGCACTGCACAATTATTTCGCCCATCTTGAGGGCGCCGCCGTCACGGACGTGTACAACCTGGTGCTTTCCGAAGTGGAAGCGCCGCTGCTGGAAACCGTGATGAACTACGTCAAGGGTAACCAGACCAAGGCTTCCGAAATGCTCGGCCTCAACCGGGGCACGCTGCGCAAGAAGCTCAAGCAATACGACCTGCTCTGAAGGGCGGAAGCTGGAAGCCGGAAGCCTGAAGCGGGACGAACCCCGACGATCGAGCTTCCGGCTTCCAGTTTCAGGCCCGTCCGCCAAACCCTCTCCCACTCGAATGGTTCCGAAATGACCGACCAGACCACCCGCCTTCCCGTTCGCCGTGCCCTGATCAGCGTCTCCGACAAGACCGGCATCGTCGACTTCGCCCGTGAGCTGGCTGCCCTTGGCGTGGAAATCCTCTCCACCGGCGGCACCTACAAGCTGCTCAAGGACAACGGCATCGCCGCCGTGGAAGTTGCCGACTACACCGGCTTCCCGGAAATGATGGACGGCCGCGTGAAGACCCTGCACCCGAAGATCCACGGTGGCATCCTCGGTCGTCGCGACCTCGACGGCGCGGTGATGGAACAGCACGGCATCAAGCCGATCGACCTGGTCGCGGTCAACCTCTACCCCTTCGAGGCCACCGTCGCCAAGCCTGACTGCGACCTGCCCACCGCCATCGAGAACATCGATATCGGCGGCCCGACCATGGTTCGCAGCGCCGCGAAGAACCACAAGGACGTCGCCATCGTGGTCAACGCCAGCGACTACGCCAGCGTCCTCGACGGCCTGAAAGCCGGCGGCCTGACCTACGCCCAGCGTTTCGACCTGGCCCTCAAGGCGTTCGAGCACACCTCCGCCTACGACGGCATGATCGCCAACTACCTGGGCACCATCGACCAGGCTCGCGACACCCTGTCCACCGAGGGCCGTGGCGCCTTCCCGCGCACCTTCAACAGCCAGTTCGTCAAGGCCCAGGAGATGCGCTACGGCGAGAACCCGCACCAGAGCGCGGCGTTCTACGTAGAAGCGAAGAAGGGCGAGGCCAGCGTTTCCACCGCCATCCAGCTGCAGGGCAAGGAACTCTCCTTCAACAACGTGGCCGACACCGACGCCGCGCTGGAATGCGTGAAGAGCTTCCTCAAGCCGGCCTGCGTCATCGTCAAGCACGCCAACCCGTGCGGCGTCGCCGTGGTACCGGAGAACGAAGGCGGCATCCGCAAGGCCTACGACCTGGCCTACGCCACCGATACCGAATCCGCCTTCGGCGGCATCATCGCCTTCAACCGCGAACTGGATGGCGAAACCGCCAAGGCCATCGTCGAGCGCCAGTTCGTCGAAGTGATCATCGCCCCGAAAATCTCCGCTGCCGCCCGTGAAGTGGTTGCCGCCAAGGCCAACGTCCGCCTGCTGGAATGCGGTGAGTGGTCGGCCGAACGTGCTGCTGGCTGGGACTTCAAGCGCGTCAACGGCGGCCTGCTGGTACAGAGCCGCGACATCGGCATGATCGCCGCCTCCGACCTGAAGATCGTGACCCAGCGCGCCCCGAGCGAGCAGGAGATCCACGACCTGATCTTCGCCTGGAAAGTGGCCAAGTTCGTCAAGTCCAACGCCATCGTCTACGCCAAGAACCGCCAGACCGTCGGTGTCGGCGCCGGCCAGATGAGCCGCGTGAACTCCGCCCGCATCGCTGCCATCAAGGCCGAGCATGCCGGTCTTGAGGTGAAAGGCGCGGTCATGGCTTCCGACGCCTTCTTCCCCTTCCGCGACGGTATCGACAACGCGGCCAAGGCCGGCATCACCGCCGTGATCCAGCCGGGCGGCTCCATGCGCGACAACGAAGTGATCGCCGCCGCCGATGAAGCGGGCATCGCGATGGTGTTCACCGGCATGCGCCACTTCCGCCACTAAGCGGAGACGGCCGCACTCGGACAGGCATCTGCGGCGTTGCCCGGCCCTTCCCCCATGCTCATTGCCAGAAGGCAAATCCGCTGGGTGAAGGGCCGGGCGCCTTGCACCTACCAGCCCGATCGCGACCTCGACTGTCGTGTGTAAGCGCTTTTGTAGGGTGGATAGCGCTTCTCTTATCCACCAAACGGGCCGCAGGCCCGCCTCCCGAAGGAGAATTCAATGAACGTACTCATCATCGGCAGCGGCGGCCGTGAACACGCCCTGGCCTGGAAAGTGGCCCAGGACCCACGCGTTGCGAAGGTCTTCGTCGCCCCGGGCAACGCTGGCACCGCGACTGAAGCCAAGTGCGAGAACGTCGCCATCGACGTGCTGGCACTGGAGCAACTGGCCGACTTCGCCGAGAAGAATGTCCAGCTCACCATCGTCGGCCCGGAAGCGCCGCTGGTGAAAGGCGTGGTCGACCTGTTCCGCGCCCGCGGCCTGGCCATCTTCGGCCCCACCGCCGGCGCCGCCCAGCTGGAAGGCTCCAAGGCCTTCACCAAGGACTTCCTGGCCCGCCACCAGATTCCCACCGCCGCCTACCAGAACTTCACCGAGGTGGAGCCGGCCCTGGCCTACCTGAAAGAGAAAGGCGCCCCCATCGTCATCAAGGCCGACGGCCTGGCCGCCGGCAAGGGCGTGATCGTCGCCATGACCCTCGAGGAAGCCGAAGCGGCCGTGCGCGACATGCTCGCCGGCAACGCCTTCGGTGACGCCGGTTCCCGCGTGGTGATCGAGGAGTTCCTCGACGGTGAGGAAGCCAGCTTCATCGTCATGGTCGACGGCCAGAACGTGCTGCCCATGGCCACCAGCCAGGACCACAAGCGCGTCGGCGACGGCGATACCGGCCCGAACACCGGCGGCATGGGCGCCTACTCCCCGGCCCCGGTGGTCACTGCCGACGTGCACCAGCGCGTGATGGACGAAGTGATCTACCCGACCGTGCGCGGCATGGCCGAGGAAGGCAACGTCTACACCGGCTTCCTCTATGCCGGCCTGATGATCGACAAGAACGGCGCGCCCAAGGTCATCGAGTTCAACTGCCGCTTCGGCGACCCGGAGACCCAGCCGATCATGGTGCGCCTGGAAAGCTCCCTGGTCCTGCTGGTGGAAGCCGCCCTGGCCAAGGCCCTGGACAAGGTCGAAGCCACCTGGGACCCGCGCCCCACCGTAGGCGTGGTGCTGGCTGCCGGCGGCTATCCGGGCGACTACACCAAGGGTGACGTGATCGAGGGCCTGGCCGACGCCGCGGCCCTGGACGGCAAGGTGTTCCACGCCGGTACCGCGCAGAAGGACGGCCAGATCGTCACCGCCGGCGGCCGCGTGCTCTGCGCCACCGCCATCGGCGCCAGCGTGTCCGACGCGCAGCAGCAGGCCTATCGCCTGGCGGAGAAGATCCGCTGGAACGGCTGCTTCTACCGCAAGGACATCGGCTACCGGGCCATTGCCCGGGAACGCGGCGAAGGGTAAGAAGTCTGATAGTACTCACCAGGGCGGCCGGATGGCCGCCTTGGTCATATTCCGTCCGAGAAGGCCTTGTCTATAATCCGGCCACTCACCCACGAAGGGACCTCGACCGTGCCCCGGCTCAGGATTGCCACAGGATTGATCGCCAGCCTGATACTGGCCCTGATTTATCTGCTGCCCGCCCAGGCGGCCGAAGAGCGGCAATGGAGCATGCTGCTCGATCCCAGTGCCAACCTGCAGTTGCAGGAGATCCGCACCCAGCAAGCCCTCTCCCAGTTCACCCCGATCGACCTCGACCAGCTCTACACGCCCGGCGGCAGCAGCGCCCTGTGGCTGCACTACCAGCTTCAACCCGGCCAGCACGAGCAATTGCTGCGGGTCTTCGCCCCCTACCTGGCCTACCTCGACCTCTACGTCCTCAAGGGCGACGAACTGGTGGCCCATACCCGCACCGGCAGCCGCCTGCCCTTCAGCGAACGCCCGCTGCCCAGCCGCGATTTCCTCCTGCCCCTGCCGGTCCGGCAGGAGCCCCTGGATCTCTACCTGCGCATGGCCTCGGAACACGCCCTGCGCCCCACCGTGACGCTGCAATCCGCCGCACTGATGGCCGCCGACGACACCCGTCCGCTGCTCTTCGGCCTGCTGCTCGGCGGCCTCGTCATGCTGGTCTACTACAACCTTGTGCGTTACGCGTACTCACGCGCCGCCGTCAGTCTCTGGCTCGCCGCCGCGCAGAGCGGCCTGATCGTCACCAGCGTCAGCCTGCTGGGCATCAGCTCGCCCTGGCTGGGCGACTGGCAGAGCGCGCAGCCGCAGATCGCCAACCTGGCCATGCTGACCGCCATGGTCTGCGCCCTGGCCTTCACCGTCAGTTTCTTCCACAAGGTCTGCCCCAGCACGCCGCTCACCGGCCTGCTGCTGGGCGAGATCGTGATGATCGCCCTGACCGCCATCCTGCTGCTGATCATCACCGAGCTGCAGTTCAACCAGCTGGTCTACGTGCTGGCAGCCATCGCCAGCCTCAGCATGTTCGCCCTCGCCATCGTCCACTGGCGCCAGGGCTATCGACCGGCGCGGCTGTTCAGCCTGGCCCTGGGCGTGTTCTGCATCGCCATCCTTGGCGCCCTGCCGGCCCTGTTCGGTTACTGGCACATGCAGTCCGACTGGCTGGCCTATGCCCTGCTGGCGACTTCCACCATCAGCGGCGTGTTCCTCAGCATGGCCCTGAGCGAACGCCAGCGGCGCCTCCAGCATGAGGCCTTCAGCGCCAGCCGCGCCCTGGCCGCCAGCTCCGCCGAACTCAAGGCCAAGGGTGAATTCCTCGCCAAGATCAGCCACGAGATCCGCACCCCGATGAACGGCGTGCTGGGCATGACCGAGCTGCTCCTGGGCACCCCGCTGTCGGCCAAGCAACGCGACTACGTGCAGACCATCCACAGCTCCGGCAACGAACTGCTCACCCTGATCAACGAGATCCTCGACATCTCCAAGCTGGAGTCCGGCCAGATCGAACTGGACGACGTGCAGTTCGACCTCAACGCCCTGATCGACGACTGCCTCGACATCTTCCGCGCCAAGGCCGAGCAGCAGCGGGTCGAACTCATCAGCTTCATGCAGCCCCAGGTGCCCCGCGTCGTCAGTGGCGACCCCACCCGTCTGCGGCAGATCCTCCTCAGCCTGCTGGACAACGCCTTCAAGCAGACCGACGAAGGCGAAATCCTCCTGGTGGTGGCGCTGGACAACAGCACCCCGCAGCCGCGCCTGCGCATTGCCGTGCAGGACAGCGGCCGGCCCCTGGACGCCAGCGAGCGCGAGGCGCTGCTCAACGCGGAACTGCAGAGCAGCGATTTCCTCGCCGCCTCAAAGCTCGGCGGCCGCCTGGGCCTGGTCATCGCCCGCCAGCTCGTACGCCTGATGAACGGCGAGTTCGGCATCCAGAGCGGTTCCGGCCAGGGCAGCACGCTCTGGCTGACCCTGCCGCTGGACGCCCAGCACCTGGTACGCCCCACCGCCGACCTCGACAGCCCGCTGGAAGGCGCGCGCCTGCTGGTGGTTGACGACAACGACACCTGCCGCAAGGTACTGGTGCAGCAATGCAGCGCCTGGGGTCTGCAGGTCAGCGCCGTGCCCTCCGGCAAGGAGGCCCTGGCCCTGCTGCGCACCAAGGCGCACCTGCGCGAGTATTTCGACGTGGTCCTGCTGGACCAGGACATGCCCGGCATGACCGGCATGCAGCTGGCAGCCAAGATCAAGGAAGACCCCAGCCTCAGCCACGATATCCTGATCATCATGCTCACCGGCATCAGCAACGCGCCGAGCAAGATCATCGCGCGCAACGCCGGCATCAAGCGCATCCTCGCCAAGCCGGTGGCCGGCTACACGCTGAAGACCACCCTGGCCGACGAACTCAACCAGCGCAAGGAAGGCGGCGCCATCTCCCTGCCGGGCTCGCAGGTCAGCCAACCGCTGCATGTACCCAGCGACTTCCGCATCCTGGTGGCCGAGGACAACAGCATCTCCACCAAGGTCATCCGCGGCATGCTGAGCAAACTCAACCTCGAGCCGGATACCGCCAGCAACGGCGAGGAAGCCCTGAGCGCCATGAAGAACCAGCACTACGACCTGGTGCTGATGGACTGCGAGATGCCTGTGCTGGATGGCTTCACCGCCACCGAGATGCTGCGCCACTGGGAAAACCTGGAGCAGCGCCCGCGCACCCCGGTGGTCGCCCTGACCGCCCACATCCTCAGCGAGCACAAGGAACGCGCCCGCCTGGCCGGCATGGACGGCCACATGGCCAAGCCGGTGGAGCTCTCGCAATTGCGCGAGCTGATCGAGTACTGGGTGGCCGAGAAGGAAATGCGCGACCGCCACGCGATGCATAGCTGATTGGGCAAACGCCCTGCAGGGGCCCCTGTAGGAGCGAATTCATTCGCGAAAGCAGGACGCAGTCCTGCCATTCAACGCCCTGCCGAACTCACCCTCCCTCTCCCCAGGCCCCTCTCCCTGAAGAGGAGAGGGGGGACTCGCGCCGGCAAGCTCGCGCAGTACCTGTAGGGGCGAATTCATTCGCCAAGCAGGCCGCAGGCCTGCCTACCCCCACCTCACCGCAAAAATCGGCGGCAAATGCCCCGCCACCAGCTTCCAGCTGTCCCCCTGATCCCCGGATATCCACAGATGCCCGGTGGTGGAGCCCATTGCCAGACACTGCCCGCTGCCATCCACGTCCAGCCCGTGGCGATACACCAGGTCGTAGCAGAGCTGCTGCGGCAGACCCTGCTCCAGCACCTCGAAATGCTTGCCGCCATCGCGGGTTCGGGTGACCCGCAAACGCTGGTCGGCGGGCACGCGGCATTCATCCTTCACGGCCGGCACGAACCAGGCGCAGTCCGGGTCCGACGGGTGCACCGCCACCGCGAAGCCGAAGGTAGAGGGACCGGCCTGCTCGATCTCCCGCCAGTTCAAGCCGCGATCGGAACTGACGAAAATGCCGCTGTGATGCTGCACCCAGAGTCGCTCCGGGTATGCCGGGCAGGCCACCATGCGGTGCGGGTCCTGGATGTCCGGGTCTTCGGCGCGTTCCGGCGGCATGTAGGCGGCGCGCATGCCACGGGTCCTGTGGTTCCAGCTGGCGCCTTCGTCCTCGCTGTGCCAGATGCCGCCGCAGGACACCGCCAGGGTCAGGTGACGACTGTTGCGCGGGTCGACGCAGAGGGAGTGGATACCGGGCTGGTCATAACCGCCGCCGAACCAGTTGGCCCGCTCCGGGCGCTGCCAGAGGCTGTCCACCAGCTCCCAGGAACTGCCCCGGTCGCGGGACTTGAACAGGCCACCGGGAATGGTGCCGGCCCAGAGCACACCGGGTTGGTCGGCGCCTCCCGGTTCCAGGCACCAGATCATTTCCACCGACGGCCCTTCCTCGCCCTCCGCTGCCGGGGAGAAGGCCGGCGCGGCCACTTCCGTCCAGTTCTGCCCGACGTCCGCCGAGCGCCACAGCTTGGGGCCGAAATGGCCCAGATGCAGGGCGGCATAGAGGTGGCCGTCTCGCGGGTCGGCCAGCAGCATGCTAACGGGTTCGCCAAGAAAATCCTGGCGCGCCAGGCGCCAGCCGTCGCCCTCTGGCTCGAAACGCAGCAGCCCCTTGCGGGTTGCCACATGGATGCATCGGCTCATGGTGATTCTCCTTGCGCCGGCTCAACCGCCGGACAACGCCTGGACAACGAAGATGTCACTGGCCGGCCCCACCGGATCGGTGAGGCGGCGACGGTCGCTGACTTGCTGGGCATCGACGAAGATCGCCACATGGCGGCGCAGGCGGCCCTGGTCATCCAGCAGGTAGCTGCGCAGGCGCGGATTGGCGGCGAAGGCAGCTTCCAGCGCCTCGGCCACGGAGGCCGCCGCGACATCCAGTTCGGGGACGTCAAGGTGACGTTGCAGGTTGGGAGTGAAGCTCATGTGCGCCATCAATGGCTCCCTGCGCGACGAAACAACCCGGTTGAATCAGGTTAGCCGACGACCTCTGCGCGGTTATAGTTGTGCGCCCAATGGCAGGGCAGCCTCTACACTGATGAGCGGCCCTCGCAGTCACGAACGGATGCCCCCATGCTCGAAAGCCTTTCCAGCCTGTACCTGAAGATGCTGGTGCTCTATAGCCCCTTCTTCGTGCTCTCCTGCTTCATTTCCCTCACCCGCGGCTACACGGTGAAGGAGCGCAAGAAACTCGCCTGGAAAGTCGCCCTCGGCACCCTGGTGGCCAGCGCCCTGCTCTACCTGTTCGGCCAGGCCATCTTCAATGTCTTCGGCATCACCATCGACGCCTTCCGCATCGGCGCCGGTACTGTGCTGTTCATCTCCGCGCTGGGCATGGCCCAGGGCAAGCCGGCGGTCCAGGCAGACAACGTGCAGCAGGACGTCACCATCGTGCCGCTTACCATCCCGCTGACCGTCGGCCCCGGCACCATCGGCGCCATGCTGGTCATGGGCGCCGGTCACGTGCAGTGGGAAGACAAATTCACCGCGCTGTTCGCCATTGCCATCGCCGCAGCCACCGTAGGCGCGATCCTCTACCTTTCCGACCGTATCGAACGCATCCTCGGCGACCAGGGCCTGCAGATCGTCAGCCGTCTGATGGGCCTGTTCGTCTGCGCCCTGGCCGCGCAGATCATCTTCACCGGGGTGAAGAACTACCTGGTTTCGTAGTGCAGCCCATCGCAGCGGTATTTCGCAGGATGGGTCGGGCGGCGATCCACGGCGGAACGATACCCATCGCATCGCGATGCCCGGCCCGCAGGCTCGACGCAGTGAGGCGCCAATTTGCGCGCCCCTTCGATGAGCACCCCGCAGCACTGCAACGACCCAGTCGCACCTGATTGGTGCAGACCACCTGAAAGACCGCCCCGTGGTGTCGCGCCTGGACGAGGATTCCCATTGCCAACGGGTGGAATCCGCGGGCAGCGCAACCGCCGTGAAGTCAGCGAAAAGCTCCGCATCATCCGTCCCCAGGCGTCTCGCAGCGGCACCACCTACGCCGAACACGGCGCCATTCTCCCGGCGATTGCCGAGCCTCGATGTGAAGAGGCACAGCAATTGCTGAGGACCCATATCGAAACCAGCAAGGCCGAAGTACGCAAGATCACCCAGCACATGTTGCACAGCGCTCGGCAGAGCGCCGCAGCCAGCCCAAGGGTGACGAGGAAGCCCCTTTGAAAACTGCCCGGACAAGAACGCAGAACAACGCAGTTATTCGAAAACTTGTGAGAATGGAGACCGACCCATGCACCGTCGCAGCCTGATCAAGGCCTTCACCCTTTCCGCATCCATCGCCGCCATGGGCATGTCCTGGACCATCCAGGCCGCCGAGACCATCAAGGTCGGCATCCTGCACTCCCTCTCCGGCACCATGGCGATCTCAGAGACTTCGCTCAAAGACATGGCGCTGATGACCATCGATGAGATCAACGCCAAGGGCGGCGTGAACGGCAAGCAGCTCGAACCGGTGGTGGTGGACCCGGCATCCAACTGGCCGCTGTTCGCCGAGAAGGCCCGCCAATTGCTGACCAAGGACAAGGTGGATGTGGTCTTCGGTTGCTGGACCTCGGTGTCGCGCAAGTCCGTGCTGCCGGTCTTCGAGGAGCTGAACGGCCTGCTCTTCTACCCGGTGCAGTACGAGGGTGAAGAACTCTCCCCCAACGTCTTCTACACCGGCGCCGCGCCGAACCAGCAGGCCATCCCGGCCGTCGAGTACCTGATGAGCGAGGACGGTGGCAGCGCCAAGCGCTTCTTCCTGCTGGGTACCGACTACGTCTACCCGCGCACCACCAACAAGATCCTGCGCAGCTTCCTGCACAGCAAGGGCATCGCCGACAAGGACATCGAAGAGGTCTACACCCCCTTCGGCCACAGCGATTACCAAACCATCGTCGCCAACATCAAGAAGTTCTCCGCTGGCGGCAAGACCGCGGTGATCTCCACCGTCAACGGCGACTCCAACGTGCCCTTCTACAAGGAACTGGCCAACCAGGGCCTGGAAGCCACCGACGTGCCGGTGGTGGCCTTCTCGGTGGGCGAAGAAGAACTGCGCGGCATCGACACCAAGCCGCTGGTGGGCCATCTGGCCGCCTGGAACTACTTCGAGTCCGTGGATAACCCGATCAACGGCAAGTTCGTCGAGCAGTGGAAGGCCTACGCCAAGGCCAAGAACCTGCCCAACTACCAGACCGCAGTGACCAACGACCCGATGGAAGCCACCTACGTGGGCATCCACATGTGGGCCCAGGCCGTGGAGAAAGCCGGCACCACCGATGTGGACAAGGTTCGCGAAGCCCTGGCCGGCCAGTCCTTCGCCGCGCCGTCCGGCTACACCCTGACGATGGACAAGACGAACCACCACCTGCACAAGCCGGTGATGATCGGCGAGATCCAGGAAGACGGTCAGTTTTCCGTGGTCTGGCAAACCGAAGGCCCACTGCGCGCCCAGCCGTGGAGTCCCTTCATTCCTGGCAACGACAAGAAGCCGGATTACGCGGTGAAGACGAACTGAGCTGAATGAGCACGTCCGGGGAATCCGAGCTCGGCAGAGCATCCCTCACCCCCGATCCCTCTCCCAGGGGGAGAGGGGTGACGCACTGCCGGGCACCGAGCGTTCCCCGAGACACCGGACGGTTCCCCTCCCCCTCCGGGAGAGGGGCCAGGGGTGAGGGCTTTGTCCGTTGGCACAGAGCCTGGCCCATCAACCAGGATCATCCAATGCCCAAAGCTCTCTACCGAATCCTCCTCGCCCTGGCCCTGCTGCTCCCCCTCGAAGCCCTGGCCGGCGACGCCAACGACTTCGCCGCCGCCAACCCGGCACAACAGGCGAAGCTGCTGGAACACTGGGCCGCCGAGCCCGACGCCGCGCGCCAGCCGCTGCTGGAGGCCCTGCAACAAGGTCGCTTCGCCATCGACAGCAAGCTCGCCTACATCGAGCAGGACGGCACTTTCATCGCCGCCGAAGGTGATGCCTCCCCCGCCGGCACACCGAAAAAGCTGCGTCTGAACAACCGCCTGCGCGGCCTGGTGATCAGCGCCCAGGCCAGCCATCAGCTGCTCGCCGCCGAGCCCGCCACCCGCCTGGAAGGTGCGCGGCAACTGCAGAAGAGCGCCAAGCCGGCGCAACTGGCCCTGCTCAACCAGCGCATGGTGGCCGAGGAAGATAGCGGCGTGCGCGACGCCATCAGCCTGGCGCTGGCCAACCTGCAACTGGTCGACCCCGATCCCGCCATCCGCCTCAACGCGGTGCGCCTGCTTGGCGAGACCGGCGATCCGCTGGCCCGCACCCGCCTCGAAGCCCTGCTCGACCCGAACGTGGAAACCGATGCCGGCGTGCGCACCGCCGCCGAAACCAGCCTGGCCCAGGTCAAGCGCCGTCTGCTGGTGGGCGAGTGGCTCGGCCAGGCCTTCAGCGGCCTGTCCCTCGGTTCCATCCTGCTGCTCGCGGCCCTCGGCCTGGCCATCACCTTCGGCCTGCTCGGGGTGATCAACATGGCCCATGGCGAGATGCTGATGCTCGGCGCCTACACCACCTACATGGTGCAACTGGGCTTCCAGCGCCTGGCGCCGGAGCTGCTCGCGCTGTATCCGCTGGTGGCGCTGCCGGTGGCCTTCTTCGTCACGGCCCTGGTGGGCATGGCGCTGGAACGCACGGTGATCCGCCACCTCTACGGCCGTCCGCTGGAAACCCTGCTGGCCACCTGGGGCATCAGCCTGATCCTGATCCAGTTGGTGCGAGTGATCTTCGGTGCGCAGAACGTCGAAGTGGCCAACCCCGCCTGGTTGTCCGGGGGGATGCAGGTGCTGCCCAACCTGGTGCTGCCCTACAACCGCATCGTGATCATCGGCTTCGCCCTGTTCGTGGTCGCCCTGACCTGGCTGCTGCTGAACAAGACCCGCCTGGGCCTCAACGTCCGCGCCGTCACCCAGAACCGCAACATGGCCGCCTGCTGCGGCGTGCCCACCGGCCGCGTGGACATGCTCGCCTTCGGCCTCGGCTCGGGTATCGCCGGCCTCGGTGGCGTCGCCCTGTCGCAGATCGGCAACGTCGGCCCGGACCTCGGGCAGGGCTACATCATCGACTCGTTCCTGGTGGTGGTGCTGGGCGGCGTCGGCCAGCTCGCCGGCAGCGTCATGGCCGCCTTCGGCCTCGGCGTGGCGAACAAGATCCTCGAACCGCAGATCGGCGCCGTGCTGGGCAAGATCCTCATCCTCGCGCTGATCATCCTGTTCATCCAGAAGCGGCCCCAGGGTCTCTTCGCACTCAAGGGAAGGGTGATCGACTGATGACTCAACCACTCAACCAGACCCTGCTCGCCCGCGCCACGACCACCCTTGGTCCACGCACCTCGCTGGCCATGGGTCTCGCCGTACTGGCGGTCCTGCTGGCCCTGCCGCTGCTGCACCTGCTGCCGGCGGACAACCCGCTGCAGGTCTCGGCCTATACGCTGACGCTGGTGGGCAAGATCCTCTGCTACGCCATCGTCGCCCTCGCCCTGGACCTGGTCTGGGGCTACGCGGGGCTGCTTTCCCTCGGCCACGGACTGTTCTTTGCCCTTGGCGGCTACGCCATGGGCATGTACCTGATGCGCGAAGCGGCGGGCGACGGGCTGCCGGCTTTCATGAGTTTCCTCGCCTGGACCGAACTGCCCTGGTACTGGGCCGGCACCCAGCACTTCCTCTGGGCCCTGTGCCTGGTGGTACTGGCGCCCGGCCTGCTGGCGCTGGTGTTCGGCTTCTTCGCCTTCCGCTCGCGGATCAAGGGCGTGTACTTCTCGATCATGACCCAGGCGCTGACCTTCGCCGGCATGCTGCTGTTCTTCCGCAACGAGACCGGTTTCGGCGGCAACAACGGCTTCACCGACTTCAAGCGCATCCTTGGCTTCGACATCACCGCACCGGGCACCCGCGCCGTGCTCTTCCTGGCCACGCTGGCGCTGCTGGTGGGCAGCCTGCTGCTCGGCTGGCGACTCGCCCGGAGCAAGTTCGGCCGCGTGCTCACGGCGCTGCGCGATGCCGAGAACCGGCTGATGTTCTGCGGCTACGACCCGCGCGGCTACAAGCTGTTCATCTGGGTGCTGTCGGCGGTGCTCTGCGGCCTGGCTGGTGCGCTCTACGTACCCCAGGTGGGAATCATCAACCCCAGCGAGATGTCGCCCACCAACTCCATCGAAGCGGCCGTGTGGGTCGCCCTTGGCGGTCGTGGTTCGTTGGTCGGCCCGCTGCTCGGCGCGGGTCTGGTCAACGGCATGAAGAGCTGGTTCACCGTGGCCTTCCCGGAGTACTGGCTGTTCTTCCTCGGCGCCCTGTTCATCCTGGTCACCCTCTATCTGCCCAAGGGCGTGATTGGCCTGGTGAAACGGGGGGACAAGTAAATGCGTGCAGCCCCGGTACCTGAACTCATGCTCGAACCCGCCTTCGATCCCAACCGCGACGCCGGCAGCGGCCGCGATTCCCTGGGCCTCGGCCGTGTCGCCGGCCAGGGCCTGGACGTGCGCCACGGCACCATCCTCACCCTGGAAGACATCAGCGTCAGCTTCGATGGTTTCAAGGCGCTGCGCGACCTCAACCTCTACATCGGGGTCGGCGAGCTGCGCTGCATCATCGGCCCCAACGGCGCGGGCAAGACCACGCTGATGGACGTGATCACCGGCAAGACCCGTCCCGATACCGGCAAGGCCTGGTTCGGCGAAACCCTCGACCTCACCCGCATGAGCGAAGTGGAAATCGCCCAGGCCGGCATCGGCCGCAAGTTCCAGAAACCCACCGTGTTCGAAGCGCTCTCGGTGTTCGAAAACCTGGAGTTGGCGCAGAAGACCGATAAATCCGTGTGGGCCAGCCTGCGGGCGAAGCTCAGCGGCGAGCAGAAGGACCGCATCGACGAAGTGCTCGCGGTGATCCGCCTGGAAGCCTCGCGCCATCGCCCGGCGGGCCTGCTTTCCCATGGCCAGAAGCAGTTCCTGGAGATCGGCATGCTGCTGATGCAGGACCCGCAATTGCTGCTGCTCGACGAACCGGTGGCCGGCATGACCGACGCCGAAACCGAATTCACCGCCGAGCTGTTCAAGGGCCTCGCCGGCCAGCATTCGCTGATGGTGGTGGAGCACGACATGGGCTTCGTCGGCAGCATCGCCGACCACGTCACCGTGCTGCACCAGGGCCATGTGCTGGCCGAAGGCTCGCTGGCCGAAGTGCAGGCCAACGAACAGGTGATCGAGGTCTACCTGGGCCGTTGAAAATCGGTGCGCACGGCGCACCCTATCGGGCACGGCGTCACGCGTAGGGTGCGCCGCGCGGACCGAATCACGCCGCGAGGCAACAAGGACACGCACATGCTCCAAGTCGACAAGCTCCACCAGTATTACGGCGGCAGCCATATCCTTCGCGGCCTGTCGTTCGACGTGAAGATCGGCGAAGTCACCTGCCTGCTCGGGCGCAACGGCGTGGGCAAGACCACCCTGCTCAAATGCCTGATGGGCCTGATCCCGGCGAAGGAGGGCGCGGTGAACTGGGAAGGCCGCGCCATCACCGGCTTCAAGCCGCACCAGCGGGTGCATGCCGGCATCGCCTACGTGCCCCAGGGCCGCGAAATCTTTCCGCGCCTGACGGTGGAAGAGAACCTGCTGATGGGGCTGTCGCGCTTCAGCGCGAAAGAGGCAAAAGCGGTGCCGGAGTCCATCTACGAACTCTTCCCCGTGCTGCGGGAGATGAAGCATCGTCGCGGCGGCGACCTCTCCGGCGGCCAGCAGCAACAGCTCGCCATCGGCCGCGCCCTTGCCAGCCAGCCGCGCTTGCTGATCCTCGACGAGCCTACCGAAGGCATCCAGCCATCGGTAATCAAGGAGATCGGCGCGGTGATCAGGAAGCTGGCCGAACGCGGTGACATGGCCATCCTTCTGGTGGAACAGTTCTACGACTTCGCCGCCGAACTGGCCGACCAGTACCTGGTGATGAGCCGGGGCGAAATCATCCAGCAGGGACGCGGAGAAAACATGGAAGCCGAAGGCGTGCGCGGCCTGGTGACCATCTGACGAAAGCACGACGAACGACGCCATGAACGCACCTGCCGACACCGCCCTCTTCACCCCCAGCTGGCACGCCGAGCTGGAGCTGGCCTACGCCCTCGATGGCGCCACCACGCGCCCCGTGCAGCGCCGCCACAAGGGCCCGTTGCGGGTGCAGAAGCATCTGCACGCCGAAGGTCCGCAGGTGTGCCAGCACATCATCGTCCACCCGCCCGGCGGCATTGCCGGCGGCGACCGTCTCGACCTGACCGCCCGCGTTGGCAAAGGCGCCTGGACGCAGCTCACCAGCCCCGGCGCAGCCAAGTGGTATCGCGCCACCAGCCCGGCGTTCCAGGAAATCGAACTCAACGTCGAAGCCGGCGCCACACTGGAATGGCTGCCCCAGGAAACCATCGTCTTCTCTGGCGCCCGCGCCGAATTGGCCACCCGCATCGAGTTGGCCGACGACGCCCGCCTGTTCTATTGGGACATGGTCGCCCTTGGCCGCCCCGCCGCCGGCGAACGCTTCACCGAAGGCCATTTCCAGGCGCATCTGGATATTCGTCGCAACGGCACCTTGATCTGGCACGAACGCCAGCGCATCGAAGGTGGCGACGGCCTGCTCGACTCCCCCATCGGCCTCGCGGGCCAGCCCGTTTTCGCCACCCTGATCGCTACCGGCGAGATCGACGCCGAGCTGCTCGAACGCTGCCGCGAACGGCCCTTTGCCGGACGTGGCGACCTGACCCAACTGCCCGGCCTTCTGGTCGCCCGCTGCCTCGCCTCCGAGGCGCTGCACGCCCGCGCCTGGCTGATCGACCTCTGGCGCCTGTTGCGCCCTGCCTTGCTCGGCCGCGAGGCCGTTGCACCCCGTATCTGGAGTACCTGATGGACCTGACCCCAAGAGAGAAAGACAAGCTGCTGATCTTCACCGCCGGCCTGGTGGCCGAACGGCGCCTGGCTCGCGGCCTCAAGCTCAATTACCCGGAAGCCATGGCATTCATTTCCGCCGCGCTCCTGGAAGGCGCCCGCGACGGCCAGACCGTGGCCGAGCTGATGCATTTCGGCACCACCCTGCTTTCCCGCGATCAGGTGATGGAAGGGGTGCCGGAGATGATTCCGGAGATCCAGATCGAAGCCACTTTCCCGGACGGGACCAAGCTGGTGACCGTCCACCAGCCCATCGCGTGATGGAATCGTCCAATGTCTACTGCGCTTGCCCATGCCGCGCTCGCTACGACCTTGAACGACTTCCTGGAGACCGGAAACATGAACATTCGTGATGCAGCAGAAGCCGACCTGCCCGGCATCCTCACCATCTACAACGACGCCGTGGAGAACACCACGGCGATCTGGAACGAAACCCTGGTGGACCTGGCCAATCGTCGTGCC
The DNA here is from genome assembly GCF_008807375.1 of Pseudomonas lalkuanensis. Lineage (NCBI taxonomy): Bacteria > Pseudomonadati > Pseudomonadota > Gammaproteobacteria > Pseudomonadales > Pseudomonadaceae > Metapseudomonas > Metapseudomonas lalkuanensis. The sequence continues at coordinate 5,429,033 of NZ_CP043311.1, forward strand.
TGGCTGGCCGACCGCAACGCCGCCGGCTTCCCGGTGCTGGTAGCGGTGAATGCTGTGGGTGATGTGCTTGGCTACGCCAGCTATGGCACCTGGCGCACCATCGAAGGCTTCCGCCACACCGTGGAGCACTCTGTGTACGTGCGCGGCGACCAGCGCGGCCAGGGCCTCGGCCCCGCGTTGATGCAGGCGCTGGTCGAACGCGCCCGCCAGACGGGACTGCACGTGATGGTCGCCGCCATCGAGAGCGAGAACGCCGCCTCCATCCGCCTGCACGAACGCCTCGGCTTCGCCATCACCGGCCAGATGCCCCAGGTGGGCCGCAAGTTCGGCCGCTGGCTCGACCTGACCTTCATGCAACTGATCCTGGAGTGACACGATGATCCCCGGCGAATACCAGATCCAGGACGGCGAGATCGAACTCAACGCCGGCCGCCGCACCCTGAGCCTTTCGGTAGCCAACACCGGCGACCGCCCGATCCAGGTCGGCTCGCACTACCACTTCTTCGAAACCAACGACGCGCTGGCCTTCGACCGCGAGAGTGCGCGTGGCATGCGCCTGAACATCCCGGCAGGCACTGCCGTGCGCTTCGAGCCGGGCCAGAGCCGCGAGGTGGAGCTGGTGGAGTTGGCGGGCCTTCGCCGCGTCTTCGGCTTCGCCGGCCGGGTGATGGGCGAGTTGTAAGCAGTAGGGTGCGCCGTGCGCACCGGGGAATTGGCACAGCGATTCGGTGCGCGCAGCGCACCCTACGGGATGAACGAATGAAAATCAGCAGACAAGCCTACGCCGACATGTTCGGCCCCACCCTCGGCGACAAGGTTCGCCTGGCCGATACCGACCTGTGGATCGAAGTCGAAAAGGACTTCACCACCTACGGCGAAGAAGTGAAGTTCGGCGGCGGCAAGGTGATCCGAGATGGCATGGGCCAGGGCCAGTTGCTGGCGGCGGACGTGGTCGACACCCTGATCACCAACGCCCTGATCATCGATCACTGGGGCATCGTCAAAGCCGACGTGGGCCTCAAGGACGGTCGCATCAAGGCCATCGGCAAGGCCGGCAACCCGGACATCCAGCCCGGCGTCACCATCGCCATCGGCGCCAGCACCGAAGTGATCGCCGGCGAGGGCATGATCCTCACCGCCGGCGGCATCGACACCCACATCCACTTCATCTGCCCACAGCAGATCGAAGAAGCGCTCATGAGCGGCGTCACCACCATGATCGGCGGCGGCACGGGCCCGGCCACCGGCACCAATGCCACCACCTGCACCTCAGGCCCCTGGCACATGGCGCGCATGCTCCAGGCCGCCGATGCCTTCCCGATGAACATCGGCTTCACCGGCAAGGGCAACGCCAGCCTGCCGGAGCCCCTGATCGAACAGGTGAAGGCCGGCGCCATCGGACTCAAGCTCCACGAAGACTGGGGCACCACGCCGGCAGCCATCGACAATTGCCTCACGGTCGCCGACCAGTACGACGTGCAGGTGGCCATCCACACCGACACCCTGAACGAATCCGGCTTCGTCGAAACCACCCTGGGTGCATTCAAGGGCAGGACCATCCACACCTATCACACGGAAGGCGCTGGCGGCGGCCACGCCCCGGACATCATCAAGGCCTGCGGCTTCTCCAATGTGCTGCCCAGCTCCACCAACCCGACGCGGCCCTTCACCCGCAACACCATCGACGAACACCTGGACATGCTCATGGTCTGCCACCACCTGGACCCGAGCATCGCCGAGGACGTTGCCTTCGCCGAGAGCCGCATCCGCCGCGAGACCATCGCCGCCGAAGACATCCTCCACGACCTCGGCGCCTTCAGCATGATCAGCTCCGACAGCCAGGCCATGGGGCGCGTGGGCGAAGTCATCACCCGTACCTGGCAGTCCGCCGACAAGATGAAGAAACAGCGCGGCGCCCTGCCCGAAGACGCGCCGGGCAACGATAACTTCCGCGCCAAGCGCTACATCGCCAAATACACCATCAATCCGGCCATCACCCACGGCATCAGCCATGAAGTGGGCTCGGTGGAAGTGGGCAAATGGGCCGACCTGGTACTCTGGCGCCCGGCCTTCTTCGGCGTGAAGCCGAGCCTGATCCTCAAGGGCGGGGCCATCGCCGCCAGCCTGATGGGCGACGCCAACGCCTCCATCCCCACGCCGCAGCCGGTGCACTACCGCCCGATGTTCGCCAGCTTCGCCGGCAGCCGCCATGCCACCAGCCTCACCTTCATCAGCCAGGCGGCATTCGAGGCCGGCGTGCCGGAGCAATTGGGATTGCAGAAGAGAATCGGCGTGGTGAAGGGCTGCCGCGGCGTGCAGAAGAAGGACCTCATCCACAACGGCTACACCCCGACCATCGAAGTCGACCCGCAGAACTACCAGGTGAAAGCCGACGGCCAATTGCTCTGGTGCGAGCCGGCGGAGGTGCTGCCGATGGCGCAGCGGTATTTCCTGTTCTGAGTTGGGCCGATTCGCCCCGCAGGCAACTCCAAATTGAGTCGAAACCATAAAAAGACCAGGATTTGGCACCCAACTCAGGAGCCAAATTCTTGCAAAGCGTACTGGCCAATGGTGCTGTCAGCGTTTCCGCGCTGAAGAAAAATCCCTCTGCCGTGGTGTCCGGCGCCAAGGGTGCGCCTGTGGCTGTTCTCAACCACAACAAGGTCATGGCCTACATGGTTTCGGCTGAAACCTTCGAAGCACTGATGGAGTATCTGGACGATCAGGCGCTGGCCGAAATCGTCCGCAGCCGTGCCCACGAGAAGGGAATGAAAGTCAGCCTCGATGACCTATGAACTGGAGTTCCTGCCCTCGGCGCGGAAGGAGTGGCGCAAGCTCGGCGATACCGTCCGGGAGCAATTCAGGAAGAAGCTGAAAGAGCGGCTGCAACGGCAGCTGATCCAGGGCGATGCACTTCACGGGATGCCCGAGCGATTCAAGATCAAACTCCGCACCGCCGGTTATCGCCTGGTGGATCGGGTGGAAGACCAACGCATCACTGTGGTGGTGATCGGCGTTGGCAAACGCGCAGGTGGTGCGGTCTAAGACAAGGCCAAAGGCCGTTTGTAGCCCTGCAAGACAATTGCCTCAACGCAACTGACTATCCTTGCTCCCCCGCCGGTTATACCCGGCATAGGCGGCGTTTTCCTTGTCGTGCTCGGTCTGGCAGGCGACGCACAGGTGCACACCGGGGATGGCCTTGCGGCGGGCTTCGGGGATGGGGGCGCCGCACTCTTCGCAGTGCGTCAGGCTTTCGCCCTTCGGCAACTGGCTGCGCGCGCGCTGGATAGCATCTTCGATGGTGCTGTCGATCTGTTCCTGGACGGCGCCATCGCCGGCCCAACCACTGGCCATGCTGACCTCCCGCTTGCTCAAGGCTCAATGGAAGATTTGGGCCTTCTTCCGGCCTTTTGCAAGGGGGGCGGTCGTCAGGCGACAAGTGGAGGTCGCGCTACTCCTTCACGTTCATGAATTCCTCGGCCCAGATGATGTAGTCCTCGGGCAAGGTGTATTTGTGGGTCAGTTCGGTGGCGTTGAGCTCGGTGCCGGTGGCGACCTGGCGCTGCTCGCGCAGGCAGTCGTAGGTGGCCTTGATGGCGGCGAAGTAGGCGGCGTGGCCGTTGACCACGATGCGCACGCCGAGACGGGCGAGCCGTTCGTTGTCACGCAGCTTGGGGTTGCCGTAGGTGACCAGCATCAGCGGGATGCTCAGGTGTTCGGCGATCTTTTCCAGGTGCTCGAAGTCGACCACGCCGACCATGCAGATGCCATCGGCGCCGGCGGCCTGATAGGCCTTGGTGCGCTTGATCACTTCTTCGGTGCTGAGTACGCCGGCGTTGGTACGGGCGATGATGGCGAGGTCCGGATCGACACGCGCCTCCAGGGCTGCGCGGATCTTGCCGACGCCTTCTTCCACCGGGATCAGGTCGGTGGACTTGCGGCCGAACTGCGCCGGCAACAGGGTGTCCTCGATGGTCAGCGCGGCGATGCCGGCACGCTCAAGTTCGACCACGGTGCGCATCACGTTGAGGGCGTTGCCGTAACCGTGGTCGGCATCGGCGATCACCGGCAGGCGCGAGACGCGGCCGATGCGGGTGGCCTGCTCGACGAACTCGCTGAGGGTGATCAGGGCGAAGTCGGGCGCGGCCAACACTTGCAGGGAAGCGACCGAACCGCCGAGGATTCCGACTTCGAATCCGAGGTCGGCGGCGATACGGGCGGACATGGGGTCGAACACCGAGGCGGTGTGGAAGCAGGAATCCGAGTCCAGCAGCGCACGAAAGGCCGTGCGCAACTCGTGATGAGAAGCTCTACGCATAAAGGGCACCAAAGATCAGAAGGGGGTCAGGATCAAGCCGGCTCCGTAACTCTGGAGTCGACGCCCCCGTTTTTCCATTGTCAGACTGCGCCCATTCTAACGGATCAGGCTTTCAATCCGCTTACCGGCTTGTCCGCTCGTGCCGGGATCGCCACACTGGCGCCCCCTTTCCCCGAGACACCCCCGCGTGCTGGCACTCACCGCCTACCTGGGCCTGTTCCTGTCCGCCTTCGGCGCCGCCACCCTGTTGCCGCTGCAATCGGAAGCGGTGCTGGTCGGGCTGTTGCTGGCCAAGGCCCATCCGGCATGGGCGCTGGTGGCCGTGGCCACCTTCGGCAATGTGCTGGGCTCGTTGCTGAACTGGTTGCTGGGGCGTTATGTGGAACACTTGCGCGAGCGCCGCTGGTTCCCGGTGAAACCGGCGCAGATGGAGCGGGCACAGGCCTTCTACCACCGCTACGGACGTTGGTCGCTGCTGCTGGCCTGGGTGCCGGTGATCGGTGACCCGCTGACCCTGGTGGCCGGGGTGATGCGCGAGTCCTTCTGGGTGTTCCTGGCGCTGGTGACCCTGGCCAAGGCGGGGCGTTACCTGGTACTGACAGCGCTGACCACGGGCTGGATGGGGCTGCAGTAGGCTGGATCGCGCTTCACCGATCCACCGTCGAGGCGGGATTGGTTTCGCTGGTGAAGATGAAAAGCGATATCCCCCGACAATCCGCTGTGGGAGCGATTTCAATCGCGAATGAATTCGCTCCCGCAGTTGGTCAGCGGTCATTGTGTTTCGGGATACTGCCCGGGCGGCGGCGGGCTGAACCAGGGCCTACGCTTTCCGCGTCGCAGACTGGAGGCCATCCCATGAGAAAGCTCGCCCTGCTCATCGCCTTCTTCGCCCTGGTGCTCGGCGCCACCGCTGCCTTCGCCCACCACGGCTGGAGTTCCTACGATGCGGACAAGGCCTTGACCATCGAGACGCCGGTCAGGACGCTCGCCTATCGCAATCCCCACGCCCACATCACCATCGACTACGAGGGCCGAGAATGGCACGTGGTGCTGGCCCCCCTCAGCCGCATGGAGTCGCGCGGGCTGCCGGAGAAGGACCTGGCGCCGGGCAAGACGGTGACGGTGGTCGGCTACCCGCGCAAGGACGGCACGGCGGAAATCCGCGCCGAACGCCTGATCGTCGACGGGCGCACGGTGGAACTGCGCTGAGGCGGCGATGGAGTTCATCCTGCCCTGGGCGGAACGCCTGGAGGCCTCGCCCTTCGGCGCGCTGATGCGCGAATCCGCGCTGTTCTACCCGACGGCCAACCTGCTGCACCTGCTCGGGCTGGTGATGCTGCTGGGCTCCATGCTGCTGCTCGACCTGCGCCTGCTCGGGCTGGCACGCGAGGTGCCGGTGCAGGAAGCCTCACGCCGACTGACACCCATCGGCATCGCCGGGCTGCTGATCCAGTTGGTTACCGGTTTCTGCCTGTTCGCCGCCGACGCCGGCCCTCTCACGGGCAACTGGCTGCTGCAGCTCAAGCTGGCGCTGGTGGGTGTCGGCATCGCCAACGCGCTGCTGTTCCGCGCCTGCTGGGCACGGCGACTGGCCGACTGGGACCTGCGGCCCCCCCTTGCGGGACGGCTGCAGGTGGCGTTGTCGATCCTGACCTGGTGCGGGGTGATGTCGGCCGGGCGGTTGCTCGCCTACGTCTAGGTCGGCGTCGAGCGAAGTGAAACCCACGGTGCCAGCCCGTTGCCGCGCTGGGATTCGCGCCTCTGCCCAACCTACACGCGAGCCGTGCGCTAATGCTTCTTCAGGCACTGACTCATGAAGGCCTTGCGCTCGTCGCCTTTCAGGGCCTTTTCCGAGGCGTCCTTGTTGCAGGCCGTCATGCGTTCCTGCTGAGTCATGCTCAAGCACTTGCTCATGAAGGCTTTGCGTTCGTCGCCCTTGAGGGCCTTGGCTGTAGCATCGGCGTTGCAGGTCTTCATCTTTTCCTGCTGGGTGGCGGCAAAGCCCTGGGATGCGGCGAACAGAGCGATGAGCAGGAGGGGCAGGTGCAGTTTCTTCATGGAAGGGTCTCCCTGTTTATCCACAAGGAGGGAGTCTAGCCAGCGCGACGAACTGTGCCGGACAAGCTGATTCCGCTCGCGTAAACTGCGCGGCCGTTTTTTTCGGAACACCCGCGACATGAGCAACGTCCCCTCCGCCCAGGCCCTGGGCATCGACTTCGGAACCTCCAACTCCACCGTCGGCTGGTGGCGCCCGGACGTGGAGCCGCTGATCGCCCTGGAGGACGACAAGTTCACCCTGCCTTCGGTGGTGTTCTTCAACACCGAGGAACGCCGCCCGGCCTATGGCCGCCAGGCGCTGCACGAGTACCTGGAAGGCTACGAAGGCCGCCTGATGCGTTCGCTGAAGAGCCTGCTGGGCTCGCCCCTGCTCAAGAGCGAAACCACGGTGCTGGGCAGCGCCCTACCCTTCAAGGACCTGCTCGGCCTGTTCATCGGCCAGCTCAAGCAACGCGCCGAAGCTGCCGCAGGCCGCGAGTTCGAGCAGGTGGTGCTGGGCCGCCCGGTGTTCTTCGTGGACGACGACCCGGAGGCTGACCAGGAAGCCCAGAACACCCTGGTGGCCGTGGCGCAGAAGCTCGGTTTCAAGGACGTGTCCTTCCAGTTCGAACCCATCGCCGCAGCCTTCGACTACGAGCGTGGCATCGAGCGTGAGGAGCTGGTGCTGATCGTCGACATCGGTGGCGGTACCTCGGACTTCTCGCTGGTGCGCCTGTCACCCGAGCGCCGTGAAGTGGCCGAGCGCCAGGGCGACATCCTCGCCACCGGTGGCGTGCACATCGGCGGTACCGACTTCGACAAGCAGCTCAGCCTGCAGGGCGTGATGCCGCTGTTCGGCTACGGCAGCCGGATGAAGAGCGACGCGCTGATGCCCACCAGCTTCCACCTGAACCTGGCCACCTGGCACACCATCAACGCGGTCTATGCGCAGAAGTCGCAACTGGCGCTGAAGAACATGCGCTACGACATCGTCGACACCACCGGCATCGACCGCCTGTTCAGCCTGATCGAGCAGCGCGCCGGCCACTGGCTGGCCATGCAGGTGGAGGACAGCAAGATCGAGCTGACCGAGGCGCAGAGCCGCCGCATCGACCTGGCGCGCGTCGAGCCGGGGCTGGACGTGGAGCTGACCCGCGCGCTGTTCGAGAACGCCATCGACGACCTGCTGGTACGCATCCGCGCCAGTGTCGATACGCTGCTGACCCAGGCCGGCGTGCGCGCCGACCAGGTCGACACCCTGTTCTTCACGGGTGGCTCCAGCGGCATCCCGGCGTTGCGCCAGAGCGTCGCGGCCATGCTGCCCAACGCCCGCCAGGTGGAAGGCAACCTGTTCGGCAGCATCGGCAGCGGCCTGGCCATCGAAGCGAAGAAACGCTACGGCTGACCGTTCATCGGCAAACCTGCTGTCCTCCGCTGGTCGGCGCCGACCAGCGGTCTAGGCTCATTCCGACGAGGGACACACAGGGAAATGCCTACATGAGCAAGCACGCGCTGATCCTGTGCTGCGCCCTGGCCGCCGTGGCCGGATGCGCCAGCAAGATGGAAAACCCCACCGACTTCTACACCTACCGCAACCAGCCGCTGGTCAAGCAGGTGGATGAAGGCATGAGCGAAACACAGGTGCGCAACATCGGCGGGCCGCCCTCATCTTCCATTCGCCGCAAGGTCAACGCGGGTCTCTGCAACAACTACATCCTCAACCAGGACGGCCACCAGCAGGCCTACCACATCAGCTTCGACGGCAGTGGCCGGGTCGAGGAAAAGGGCTTCATGACCTGCGAGCAGCGGGAACAGGTAGAACTGGAAAAGGCCAGGAAGACCAGCTCAAGCTATTGATACCGCTTATGCCCCCCGCACACGATATCAGGTAGCCAGCAAGACCAGCTGAAAGCCGCGCCAGTCGCGGCTTTCTGGTTTTTCCTCCGGCATTTGGCCAGCTGCTGGCGCAATGCCGTCCATCGCCTGCTCCGTTTCGGGGCGTTCTCGGGCGAACTCTCCCCACTCTCCGATGTTCCAAGCGCAGTGTTTCAACTGCGTTAACCTCGAGGACCCATGATGTACAAGCAAGCGCTTGTCATGGCTTGTGCCCTGGCATCGACTGCCGGCTGCGCCAGCAAGATCGAAAATCCGACGGACTACATCACCTTCCGCAACCAGCCCCTGGTCGCGGATGTCGAGCCCGGCATGAGCCGGCAGCAGGTCCTGCTCATCGGGGGGCGCCCTTCATCCGTCGTCCAGCGCAGCGTGCATCCGGGTTCCTGCAACAATTACATCCTCAACGAAGAAGGCCACCAGCAGCCTTACCACATCAGCTTCGACAGCAGCGGCCGGGTCCGCCACAAGGGCTTCATGACCTGCGGACAGCGCGAGCAGGCGGAGCGCGACCAGCTCTGAGCCGTGCCGGGCAGCTGATTGAAAAACGCTGACGACGTACCGGCAACGCAGGTAGCTTTCAACAGTCTGCTAAGGCTTGCGCATCTGCTGTAGCAGCGGCGCACAGGCATTGCCCTCCTCGCCACCGGCCGCCGGCGCCACCAGCGCCAACAGGGCCGCCGCCGGTGCCACCGCCACACCCAGCGCCAACATTCCCGCTCCGCGTACCATCAGGGGCACCGTCTGCACCCCGGCCTGGGGATTCTTGAAGGTTCCGCGCACGTAGAGCGGCGAACGCAGGGAAAACAACCGCACCCCCTTGGACTCCGGCGTAACGCTCAGGTCCAGCCGCTCATTGCGGAAGTTGGCGTTGCCGTCGATCTGCACCAACGCATTCTCGGTATCGAAGACGAACAGCCGCGGCGTCATCAGCCCGTCTTTCAGGCCAAGGTCCGCCGCTGCGCAATTGATCTTCACCTCCTCGTCGCCGAACAGCCTGCCCACCACGTAGTTGCCGACGTTGAGCCCGGCGATCTCCATCAGGTTGCGGCTGATGGTGCCGTCATTGACCAGCATCTGCAGGTTGCCGTTGGCGGTACCCAGCAGGGCCGCCACCGAATTGCCGGTGCCGGACAGGTCCGCCGTACCGTTCAGCTCGCCCAGGCTGTTGCGCATGGCCTGGACGTTGGGAAACAGCTCCTTGAGCTTGAAGTGGCGGGCTGTGAGCCGAGCCCTGCCGGTAAGCGGCGCGCGTCGCCCATCCAGGCGGACGACTGCGTCCAGGTCGCCACCGGCCACGCCGAAGCGCAGGGGGTCCAGGCTGAGCTGGCCATCGTCGAGCAGGACGTGGGTGGACAGGTCGGTGACGGGCAGTTTCTCGCTGTGCTGGATGCGCTTGCCGGTGAAGCGGACGTCGGCGTCCATCGTCCGCCAGCGCTCGGTGCGGAACGCTTCCACCGGCAACACCTTGTCCGCCGGTTGGCGCGTGGCGACGCCACGGGCCTTCTGACCGGCGCTGGAGTCGGCACCGATCAGCGGCGCCAGGTCGGCAAATCGCAGCTGCTCGGACGTCAGGGTGCCGGAAAGCTTCGGCCGGGGTTGGCTGGCGGCATAGGTGAGGTCGCCATGGATATCGCTGCCGCCGATGCGGCCGTTGAAACCCTGGTAGTGGAACCTCGCCCCGCCCGGTTCGTTCAGGCTGGCCACCAGCCGGCCATCGGTGGAATAGGCCGGGGTTTCCGGCAGGGTTACGCCGGTCAGGGGATAGAGCTGGGCCAGGCTCTTGCCGGACAGTTGCAGGCGCAGGTCCAGGGCACCCAGCTCGCGCGGGTCGGTCAGGGTGCCCAGCAGGACGATACGGGTGTCGCCGGCCCTGATATCAGCCTGCAACGGGAACGGCAGGTCGGCATTCTGCAGCGCCAGCAGACCACCCACCTTGCCTTTGCCATCCAGCGGCTGTCCCTTGTAGCTGCCCTTGGCCTGCCAGCCGAAAGCGTAATCCTGCGCGCTGACCGTGGCCGGCCTGGCGCCCTTGGCCGGCAGCAGTTCGCTGAACGGGATCGGCTTGCCGAGCGGGTCGATGAGCAGATCCAGGCGGGTGCCGGTCTGGGCGTCATCCACCTGCACCTGGCCCTTGTCGAAACCTATGGTGCCGATGTCCAGCGTCCAGCCGGAAGGTTGTTGCTCCTCGCCTTCCGGTTTGGCCGGCAGCTCGAAGGTCCAGTTGTTGCGACCGTCGGCCAGGCGACGGACGCTGGCCCGCGGGCCGCCCAGTTCGATGCGCGGAATGCTCAGTTGCTGCCACAGCAGGGGCAGCGGCGCGATGCGGAACTCCACCCGTTCGAGGCTGACGAAATCGCCTCCCTTGGCCCATTGCGGATTCCCCAGGCGCAGCTTTTCAGCGGCGAAGTGCGGCCAGGGCACCAGCGCGCGCCAGCCACCCTCGCCTTCCTCCCGTTGCCAGATGACGCGAAGGTCACCCTCGATGGCGAATTCGCGCCCCAGCTCGGCGGACGCCCGCTCGTTGAGCGCAGGCTTGATGCGGTTCCAATCGAAGGTGGCGACCAGCACCAGCAAGGCCGTCAACAGCAGCACCAGCGCCAGGACCGTCCTGGCCAGGAAGCGAAGACCTCGTGTCATGCATTTCTCCCCTTGATCCACGACAGCCTTCGGGAGGCTGCGTGAAGTCCATGCCTTATCGACCCACGAACGCGCCGAGATGCTCCATCCAATGACCTGGCTTTCATTGCCTTCGCCCCGCGAAGCGGTCTTAAAAATACCGCAAGCGCTTGATTATAAAAGCATCCTCGCAACATCAACGGCGTTGATGTTCTCTATCGGAAGTGATCACTTCTTAATCAACACCCCGTCCGTAACATAGGCTCCGTAGCCAGTTTCCAGCCCCCGTTGAGGAGCCCACGATCATGAAAACCCAAGCCTTCGCCGCCCTGTTCATCGCCGCCCTGAGCACCAGCGTCTTCGCCCTGCCGTCGGATTCCCAGCCGGTTCTGGGCGAGTCGAAGGAAGGTGCCACCCTCCAGGTCATCGAGCCGGTTGCTGTCGAAGGTGGCTTCATGGTCCTGGACCGCGTCGCCGAAGGTGGTTCCGACCGCACCGGTGCCAACCGCGTCGCTGAAAGCGGTGCCGACCGTACCGGCGCCAACCGCGTCGCCGAAAGCGGTGCCGACCGCACTGGCGCCAACCGCGTCGCTGAAAGCGGTGCCGACCGCACCGGTGCCAACCGCGTCGCTGAAAGCGGTGCCGACCGCACCGGTGCCAACCGCGTCGCTGAAAGCGGTGCCGACCGCACTGGCGCCAACCGCGTCGCTGAAAGCGGTGCCGACCGCACTGGCGCCAACCGCGTCGCCTGATTGCAGGCTGCAAAACCACAAAGCCCGGCAAATGCCGGGCTTTGTGATTGTGGGAGCGAATTCATTCGCGAAACAGTGGCACCGGGCCGGCCGGCAACTTCCCTCACCCCCGGCCCCTCTTCCAGAGGGTGAGGGGTGATATCCGGCCCACCGGCAGTGCAGTCCTGCAAGAGCGGATTCATCCGCGAAATCACGCCAACCGGTACTTCCAGACGCGCTTCAGCACGCTGCCGAACTGCACCGACAGCCGCCCGCTGTTGTAGACCTGCCCGTATCGCCCGGCGATCTCCCGCACCACCTTGGCCATCTCGGCATAGCGCCGCGCCGGCAGGTCGGGGAACAGGTGGTGTTCGATCTGGTGGCTGAGGTTGCCGGTGAGGATGTGGAACAGCGGCCCGCCTTCCAGGTTGCTGGAGCCCCGCAGCTGACGCAGGTACCAGTGGCCGCGACTCTCCCCGGCCAGCACCTCGGGCGGGAATACGGCTGCGCGCTCGGTGAAGTGGCCGCAAAAGATCACGGTGAAGGTCCAGAGGTTACGGATGAGGTTGGCCAGCAGGTTCCCCGCCAGCACGGCCGTCACGCTCCCTCCCAATGGCAGTGCCAGCAAGGGGAACAGCAGGTAATCCTTCACCGACTGGCGCAGTACCTTGGCATTGAACTGGCGCAGTCGTGGTCGCAGTTCATCTGCGCTCATGCGGCCCTTGAAGTACTGGTCCAGTCGCAGGTGCTGCACCGCCACCGAGTACTGGAACAGCACCGCCTGCAGCGTCACCCACAAGGGCTGCCAGCGATAAAAGGGTTTCCAGCGTTGTTCAGGGAAGAGCCGCACCACGCCGTAGCCAACGTCGTCGTCCTTGCCCAGCACATTGGTGTAGCTGTGGTGGATGTGGTTGTGGGTGTGCCGCCAGAAGTCGGAGGGACCGGCGATATCCCACTCATAGCGGGTGCCACGCAGCTCGGGATCGTTCATCCAGTCGTACTGGCCATGCATGACGTTGTGGCCCAGCTCCATGTTCTCAAGGATCTTGCCCAACCCGAGCAGCGCCGCCCCCAGCAACCAGGTGGGCGGGAACCAGCCGAGCAGCAGCAAGGCGCGTCCGCTCCAGCAGCAGAAGCGGACGGCCGCGCGGATTCGGCGGATGTAACGGGCGTCGGCTTCGCCGAGATCGTCCAGGGTGCGCTGGCGCAGGGCGTCCAGCTCGGCGCCGAAAGCATCGAGTTCGGCAAAGGTGAGTTCGCGGTCGAATCGCATCGCAAGTCCTAGAGTTCCAGTTCCACATCGCCCAGCGGCGCGCTGACGCAAAGACGGATCGGCAGCCCCGGCCCATGGGTCATGGCGCCGGTGCGCAGGTCACGCACGCTGCCGGCCAGGAGCTGGCAGGTGCAGCCGGTGCAGATGCCCTGGCGACAGCCGTGGGGTGGACGCAAGCCATGGGCTTCGGCCTGCTCCAGCAGATTGGCGGCGCTGTTGCCGGGCAGCTCCCGATGGGAGCGGACGAAGCGCAGACGCACCGCCTCCCCTACTCCGGCGGTCGGCGCCGGCGCAGTGAAGGCCTCCCATTGCAGACGCCCGCCGCGCGGCGCGGCCTGCCACCAGTCACGCACGCCCGCGACGAATCCGTGGGGTCCGCAGGCCAGCAGGCTGTGCGCCGGCAGCCCGGCCAGGTGATCCACCTGGAAGCGCCCGGCCAGCTCATCGACCGCCGGCGCCTCGCCGCTGATGGCCCAGCGCACCTGGAAATTGGGGTGGCGCGCCATCAGCCCCTGCAGCTCCTCGCTGAAGGCGCGCTGGGCACGGTGGCGCACGTAGTGCAGCAGGGTCACCGGCGCAGTGAAACCACGGGCCAGGGCCTGACGCAGCAGGCCGAGCAAGGGCGTGATGCCACTGCCGGCGGCCAGCAGCAGCACCGAGGAAGCATCCTGAGGCCAATCCAGGTCACCCTGGGCCGGGTCCAACTCCAGCACGGAGCCGACTTCCAGCCGGTCCAGCAGCCAGTTGGACAACCGCCCTTGCGGCTGGCGCTTCACCGCCAGTTCGAGGCGCCCGTCCTCCTGCACGCTCACCAGGCTGTAGCTGCGGCCCTGACGCACGCCATCCAGCTCCAGGTGGAGGCGTACATGCTGGCCGGGCCGCCAGCCACGGGTATTGCCATTGGTGCGCAGGCCGATGGCGAGCATGTCGTCGGCCACCCAACGGCGGGATTCGACACGGGCGAACACGCGGTTGAGCCGCAGAACGGGATGGACGAGGCGCAGCAGGCAATCCAGGTCGGCTTCCTGCAGCCAGCCGCCGCCGGCCAGTGCGCGCAAGGGTCCCAGCGCGGGGCCGAATCGGCGCGCCAGGGAGAGAGGTACGAGGGGCATGACAGGACTCTAGTGAACACTCGTGCACTAGGCTGCACGAAGATCGGAATTACAGTCAACAGTTGTTCACTGAAGCAGGTTCGACGCCCGCGAAGCCCTTTTGCTAGAGTGCGCCGCACATTCGCCAACGGCCGCGCCCCATGACCCAACGCTCGGAACAGAAGCAGCAGACCCGCCACGCCCTGATGGATGCCGCGCGCCTCCTGATGGACAGCGGCCGTGGCTTCGGCAGCCTGAGCCTGCGGGAAGTGGCGCGCAACGCCGGCATCGTGCCCACTGGCTTCTACCGCCACTTCAACGACATGGATGAGCTGGGCCTGGCCCTGGTCGAGGAGGTAGGTGAAACCTTCCGCGCCACCATTCGCAAGGTGCGCCAGAACGAGTTCGAGTTGGGCGGCATCATCGAAGCCTCCGTGCGCATTTTCCTCGACGCGGTGCTCGCCAACCGTGGCCAGTTCCTCTTCCTCGCCCGCGAACAGTACGGCGGCTCGCAGCCCGTGCGCCAGGCCATCGGCGCCCTGCGCCAGCGCATCACCGACGACCTGGCCGCCGACCTCAGGCTGATCAACCGCATGCCGCAACTGGACGAGGAAGGCGTCGACCTGGTGGCCGACCTGGTGGTGAAGACCGTATTCGCCACACTCCCCGAACTGATCGACCCGCCGGCGGACAACCTGCCGCCGCACCTCCTGCCCGCCGCCAAGATCACCCAGCAACTGCGTTTCATCATGATCGGAGGCAAGCACTGGCTGGGACCGGGCCAGTCGAAAAGCTGACCGGATCGCCAGCATCCGCGCACTGCATCGGTGCGCTGCGCACCATCGCGGACCAGCCACACGCCCCACAGACAGGCACAGCTCCGCGAAAGGCCCGGTGAACGGGCGTCCGGCCATCTTGGCAAGGGCCTTGCTCGGCATCCCGGCATTGCACACTGCCGGACCCACCCATGCTGGTCATCCACGAACGAATAGAAGCCCGGTCGAGCTGGGACGAAGAGCTCCTGCTGACCTATGAAGCGCGCAGCAAGAGCCGCCTGCGCTGTTTCACCGAGAGCGGCGAGGACGTCGGCCTGTTCCTCGAACGCGGCCATCCGCCCCTGCGTGACGGCGATTGCCTGCGCAGCCAGGACGGCCGGGTAGTCAAGGTCAGCGCGCGCCCGGAAGCCCTGCTCCACGTCACCTGCGCCAACGCCTTCGAACTGACCCGCGCCGCCTACCACCTGGGCAACCGCCACGTCGCCCTGCAGATCGGCGACGGCTGGCTGCGCCTGCTGGACGACTACGTGCTCAAGGCCATGCTCGAACAGCTTGGCGCCACGGTGGAATGCATCGAAGCCGGCTTCCAGCCCGAGCACGGCGCCTACGGCGGGGGTCATCACCACTCCCATCAGCTCGAAGCCGACTTCAGCTATGCGCCGCGCCTGCACCAGTTCGGTGTGCGCACGTGAACAAGGCATGGCAGCTCCTGAGACTCGCCAGCCCCCAGCTGCCCATTGGTGGCTACAGCTATTCCCAGGGCCTGGAGCTGGCCGTCGATTCGGGACTGGTGCATGACCCTGAAAGTGCCGCGTGCTGGATCAGGGATCAGTTGCTGCTCAACCTCGCGCGCTTCGAGGCGCCCCTGCTGCTGGCCCATTGCGAGGCAGCGGCACGGGACGACTGGCACGAACTGAAGGCCCTGGCCGAACGTCACCGCGCCAGCCGTGAAACCCGCGAGCAGCATCTGGAAAGCCGGCAGATGGGGTACTCCCTGCAACAGCTGCTGGACGACCTGCCCGAGCAGGACGACGCCGCCCGAGCCCTGCTCGCCGAACTGGAAGGACCGGGCCTCGCCGTGACCTGGGCGCTGGCCGCCCGCGCCTGGTCCATCGCCCCGCAGGAAGCCCTCAGCGCCTGGCTCTGGGGCTGGCTGGAGAACCAGTTGGCGGTGCTGATGAAGACCCTGCCACTGGGCCAGCAGGCTGCCCAGCGCCTGACCTCTGCCCTGCTGCCCTGCCTGGAGCAGGCGCAGTGCGACGCCAGTGAAATTCCCCCGTCCCGCTGGGGCAGCGCCGCCTTCGGCCTGGCCCTGGCGAGCATGGCGCACGAGCGCCAATACAGCCGTCTGTTCCGTTCCTAGGAGAAGAAGAAGCCATGAACAGCCAACCCCTGCGCGTCGGTATCGGCGGCCCGGTCGGTTCCGGCAAGACCGCCCTGACCCTGGCCCTCTGCCGCGCCCTGCGTGACCGCTACAACCTGGCGGTAGTGACCAACGATATCTACACCCAGGAAGACGCCCAGTTCCTGGTGCGCAACGAGGCGCTGGCGCCGGAACGCATCATCGGCGTGGAAACGGGCGGCTGCCCGCACACGGCCATACGCGAGGACGCCTCGATCAACCTCGAAGCCGTGGAGCAGCTCAATCGCCGTTTTCCCGGCCTCGACCTGATCCTGGTGGAATCCGGCGGCGACAACCTGTCCGCCACCTTCAGCCCGGAACTCTCCGACCTGACCATCTACGTGATCGACGTTTCCGCCGGCGACAAGCTGCCGCGCAAGGGCGGCCCCGGCATCTGCAAGTCGGACCTGCTGGTGATCAACAAGGTGGACCTGGCGCCCATGGTCGGCGCGTCCCTGGAAGTGATGGACCGCGACGCCCGCAAGATGCGCGGCGAGCGGCCCTTCGTGTTCAGCAACCAGAAGCTCGGCCAGGGCCTCGACGAGATCATCGCCTTCATCGAGAAGCAGGGGCTGCTCGCTGCTTGAAACCCCACTCTGCCAACAGGATTCGCCTTCAAGGAGATTCAGCATGAACCTGCGCAAGTCGCTCTTCGCCATTGCCCTGTTCCTCACCCCGGCCGTGGCCTTCGCCCACGCCGGCCACGACCATTCCGGCCTGATGGCGGGCGTCGCCCACCCGGTCACCGGCCTCGACCACCTGCTGGCCATGCTCGCCGTCGGCCTCTGGGCGGCCCAACAGCGGGGCTCGGCGCGCTGGGCCCTGCCGCTGACCTTCGTCGGCGCCATGCTGCTGGGGGGCCTCGCCGGTTTCGCTGGCGTGGCCATGCCGCTGATGGAAACCGGCATCGCCGGCTCGGTGCTCGCCCTCGGCCTGCTGGTGGCCGTGGCGGTGCGCCCGCCACTGTGGCTGGCCGTGGGCCTGACCGCCCTGTTCGCCATGGCCCATGGCGTCGCCCACGGCCTCGAACTGCCGGACCTGGCCAGCCCATGGGGCTACGCCGTCGGTTTCATCGCTGCCACCGCCACCCTGCATGCAGCCGGTTATGGCCTGGTGCGCGCCCTGCCGCGCGCCGCCGCACCGCTGGTGCGTATTGCCGGTGGTCTCTCGGCTGGGGCCGGAGTGTGGTTGTTGGCGAGCTGAGCACGGCCTGTCACCAAACCCTGTGGGGGCGATTTCAATCGCTAAGCAGACCGCAGGTCTGCCATTCGGCCTCGCAATTGGGGCAGCTGCGCTGCCCTTCGCGAATGAATTCGCCCCCACAAGAAAAGCACGATGCCCCCAAGCAGCATCGATTTACCTACCCACATCCCAACCCACACACATCCCCCTCGCCTCGCCGTCACGTCTTTGTCATAGTCCCCGCGTTTGATTCGGCACGCCCGTCCACGTCTTACGGATAAGAACAACATGAAGCGCTTCGCCCGATTCTTCCTCGCTCCCCTCTTCCTCCTCGTCGCCGGCCTGCTCGCACTGGCCCTGACCAGTCGCCCGGCGGAACGGCCCGGCGTGCTCGCCGGCTTCGGCGACCAGCCCCTGGTCATCGCCCATCGAGGCGGACGCGGCCTGTGGCCGGAAAACACCCTGTTCGCCTTCGAGCGCGCTGCCGCCCTCAAGGTGGACATGCTGGAGATGGACGTGCGCCGCACCCGCGACGGCCAACTGGTGGTGCTGCACGACCCACGGGTGGATCGCACCACCAATGGCGACGGCAAGGTGGCCGATCTGACCCTTGCCGAGGTGCAGGCCCTGGATGCCGGCTACCGCTGGAGCGCCGATGGCGGCGAGAGCCATCCCTATCGCGGCCAGGGCATCCGCATCCCCACTTTCGAACAAGTGCTGGAGCGTTTCCCGGAACAGGCCAAGGTGGTGGAGATCAAGGTGCCCGACGCTGGGCTGGAAGAGCAGCTGTGCGCCCTGCTGGACAAGCACGAGCAGCGTGAGCGAGTGCTGGTGGGAAGTTTCTACGAGCGCAGCCTGAAGCGCTTCCGCGAAGTCTGCCCCGGCGTCGCCACCTCGGCCGGCCCGACTTCAGTGCGCCTGCTGGTGGCGCTGAACTGGGTCGGCCTGGGCAGCCTGGTCAGCCCGTCCTACCAGGCCCTGCAGATTCCCGAGAGCAGCGGCGGCCTGCAGGTGGCCACCGACAGCCTGATGAAGACCGCCCTGCAGCGCGGCCTGGCGGTCCAGATGTGGACCATCAACGAGCAACCGGCCATGCGCCACCTGCTGGACATGGGGGCGAATGGCCTGATCACCGACTACCCGGATCGCGCCCTGCAGCTGCTCGGGCGCTCCACCCGCATCACTTCGCTGAACGATTGACCGCGAAGCCCGCCCAGGTCTGGCTCACCGGCATCAGCTCAAGGCTGTTGATGTTGATGTGAGCCGGCTGGTTCATGATCCAGAAAATGGTTTCCGCGATGTCTTCCGGCTGGATGGCTTCGGCGCCGGCGTAAGTGGCGTCGTACTTGGCCTGGTCGCCACCGAAACGCACCAGGGAGAACTCGCTCTCGCACAGCCCCGGCTCAATGTTGGTGACGCGCACGCCGGTGCCCACCAGGTCGTTGCGCAGGCTCAGGGAAAACTGCCCGACGAAGGCCTTGGTGGCGCCATAGACGTGGCTGCCGGGATAGGGCCAGTTGCCGGCCACCGACCCAAGGTTGACGATGCTCGCGCCACGGCCGTGGGCGATCAGGCGCGGCAGCAGCAGGCGGGTGCTGTACATCAGGCCCTTGACGTTGGTGTCGACCATGGTGTCCCAGTCATCCAGGTCGCACTTGGGCGCGGGGTCGGCGCCAAGCGCCAGGCCGGCGTTGTTGATCAGGCCACGAATCTTCTCGTACCTGGCCGGCAGGCCGGCGATGGCGGCTTCCATGGCCTTGCGGTCACGCACATCCAGCTCCAGGGT
This sequence comes from Pseudomonas lalkuanensis, assembly GCF_008807375.1. Taxonomy (NCBI): domain Bacteria; kingdom Pseudomonadati; phylum Pseudomonadota; class Gammaproteobacteria; order Pseudomonadales; family Pseudomonadaceae; genus Metapseudomonas; species Metapseudomonas lalkuanensis. Next base: position 5,448,141 of record NZ_CP043311.1, read on the forward strand.
GAGCACGTCGGTCTGGGCCGAGAGCTCATCCTTGAGTGCTTGCAGACGCGCGGCGCGGCGGCCCGTCAGCACCAGCGACCACCCGGCCCGGGCGAAGCGCCGGGCGCAGGCTTCGCCGAAACCCGAGGTGGCGCCGGTGATGAATACGGTGGAAGTCATGCTCTTCTCCTTGCTCTGGGGCACAGGCCCGTTGCGAATAGACCGGCATAGGTTACGCCATCCACAGGCGCGAGCTCCTGGCGAAAAAATCGCCAGCGCCATACAGCCCGCACCGCATCTGCACCGCAGCGATTACTCCCAAGTTTATCCACAGCTTTTCGCACAGTTGCCGGGGACAACTCCAGCTGTGTTTCCAAACGCTGGATAGCTCATGCAAGCCCCTGTTTTCGTGAAAAAAACGCCGACTGGACAATATGTGATCGACCGCCTTTGGGTGGCGGGAATCGGGGCCCGGCGGCAGCTACCACCAAGTTATCCACAGATTGTTTCACAGGCTTTGTGGGTAGCAGCCGGGATCGGCCTTGTTTGTGGCAGCGAATTCATTCGCGATTGGCCGTAGGGCGGGCCTTCGGCCCGCTTCGCGAACGAATGCGCTCCGATACAGGAACATCTCCCGTGTCGGCGCCTGTGGATATCCCCATATCGGACAAGCGGGACCGGCGCCTTTTCCCAGGGACCTAGACTTCCCTGGCTAACCACAGAGGAGATCGGGCCATGGTTAAAGTCGCCTTGCTGGTACGCCTGGAAGCCAGGCCGGGGAAAGTCGCCGAAGTGGAGGAATTCCTCCGTGGCGGCCTGCCGCTGGTAAAGGCCGAGCCCGATACCACGGCCTGGTTCGCCCTGCGCATTGGACCCCAGAGTTTCGGCATTTTCGATGCTTTCGACAGTGACCTGGGACTGCAGGCCCACATGACCGGCCAGGTGGCCGCCGCGCTGATGGAGCGCGCCGGGGAGCTGTTCAGCACGCCGCCACAGATCGAGCGGGTGGAGGTGCTGGCGGCCAAGTTGCCCGAGGCCGCGGAGGAAGAGGAGTTCTAACCCCCTGTGGGAGCGAATTCATTCGCGAAAGCAGCCAGCAAGGCTGCCAAGAGGGGACGGCTCCGCGCCCCGTCGCGAATGAATTCGCTCCTGCAGCAGTTACTCCACCGCCCGCAGCAGCACCTGCGCCGCGATCAGGTCTTCCAGGGCATAGCCCACCGATTTGAACAGGGTGATCTCGCTGTTGGTCTGACGATGGCCACGGCCATGCAGCAGGTCGGCCAGTTCGACGTGGATGCTCTGCTCGGTGATGGCACCCTCGGCGATGGCAAAGAGCAGGTCACCTGCTTCTTCCAATGCACCGGCACGGGTGTCGACCACGATGCGCGAGCGGGCCACGGCAGCGCTGTCGGTCTCCCGCATGCTGGGCAGGAAGGCGCCCACCAGGTCAAGGTGGGTCCCCGGCCGCAGCCAGTCGCCGAGGATCAGCGGCGAGGTGGAGGTGGTGACGCAGCTGATGCAGTCGGCCTGCTGGGCGCAGGTCTGCAGGTCGGGCGCCACGTGCACGGGGTAGCCTTCGGCGGCCAGGGTGCGCACCAGTTCGGCGGCCTTGTCCGGGTGGCGTCCCCAGATATCCACACGTTCGTATTGGCGCACCACGCAGTGGGCGCGGACCATGTGCGCGGCCAGGGTGCCAGCGCCCACCACCAGCAGTCGGCTGGCGTCGTGCCGCACCAGCGCGCTGGCGGCCAGGGCGGAGGTACAGGCAGTGCGCCGGGCGGTGAGTTCGGAAGCCTCCAGCACCGCCAGGGGCTTGCCGGTGGCGTCGTCGAACAGAGTGAACAGCGCCGCGACCGAGGGCAGGCCCTTCTCGCCGTTGTGGGGGAACACGGTGACCAGCTTCACGCCGACGCCCTGTCCTGTCTGCCAGACCGGCATGCACAGCAGCGATGCGTCCTGCGGCAAGGCATGGCAGGCCCGCACCGGCGCTTCGGCCGGATTGGCCAGGCCATGGCGCAGGGCTTCGATCAGTTGTGGATAAGGCAACGCCGCGGCGACGTCGGCGTTGGTGAAAAAGCGCAGGGTTTGCATCTCCGGACTCCTTTGAGAACCGAGTGCGAACGAATGGCCCTCACCCCGGCCCCTCGCCCGCAGGGCGAGGGGAGAAAAGCCGGGAGAGGGAGCAAGCGCGGTCAGTGACCGCCGAGGTAGGCGTTGCGGACGTCCTGGTTGCCCAGCAGCTCCTCGCCCGTGCCGCTCATGCGGATTTCCCCGGTGACCATCACGTAGGCGCGGTCGGAGAGCTTGAGCGCGTGGTTGGCGTTCTGCTCCACGAGGAAGATGGTCATGCCGGTCTGGGCCAGTTCCTTGAGGGTCTGGAAGATCTGCTTGACCACGATGGGCGCCAGGCCCAGGGAGGGTTCGTCGAGCAGCAGCAGCTTGGGCCGGCTCATCAGCGCGCGGGCGATGGCGAGCATCTGCTGCTCGCCGCCGGACATGGTCATGGCGCGCTGGTTGCGCCGTTCCTTCAGGCGCGGAAAGAGGTCGAACATGCGCTGCATGTCTTCGTCCGCATGGTCCATGCCCACGGGAATGGTGCCCATCAGCAGATTCTCTTCCACGCTCATGTCGGGAAACACCCGGCGCCCTTCCGGCGACTGGGCGACGCCGTTGGACGCAACGTAGTGCGCCGACCTGTGGGTAATGTCGGTGCCGCCGTAGACGATGGCGCCGCTGGCCGCGCGCGGCTGGCCGAAGATGGACATCAGCAGGGTGGACTTGCCCGCGCCGTTGGCGCCGATCAGGCTCACCGTCTCGCCTTCGTTGATGTGCAGGTTGACCTTCTTCAGCGCCTGGATCGGGCCGTAGAAGACGTCGACATCCTTGAACTCCAGGAGGGGGGCGTTCATGCCACTTCCTCCTCTTCGGCGCCGAGGTAGGCGGCGATCACCTTGGGATCGTGGCGGATATCGTGGGGGTTGCCCTCGGCAATCACTTCGCCGTGGTCCAGCACCACGATGTGGTCGGAAATGCTCATCACCATGCCCATGTCGTGTTCGATCAGCAGTACGGTCTGGTCGTGTTCGTCGCGCAGCTTGCGGATGATCCGGCTGAGCGCCTCGGTCTCGGCCGGATTGAGGCCGGCGGCGGGTTCGTCGAGGCAGATCAGCTGCGGCCGGGTGCACATGGCGCGGGCGATCTCCAGACGGCGCTGCTGGCCATAGGAGAGCTCGCCGGCCAGGCGGTTGGCGCAGTCCACCAGGTCCACCACTTCCAGCCAGTAGAAGGCGTGGTTCAGCGCGTCGTCCTCGGCCTTGCGGAAGCCCGGGGTGTTGAACACGCCGGCCAGCAGGTTGCGGTTGACCCACATGTGCTGGGCCACCAGCAGGTTCTCCACGACCGACATTTCCCGGAACAGGCGGATGTTCTGGAAGGTTCGCGCCAGGCCCGCGCGGTTCACCAGGTGCGTGCCGCCGAACATCTTGTAGTGCAGGCGGCTGGCGAACTGCGCCGGCTTGACGAAGTCGGTGGGCTGGAAGGGTTCGCCCAGCACCTTGATGATGTCGGTGGTCGCGCCACGGGTATTGAGGTGGATGCGTCCGCCGGTGGCCTTGTAGAAGCCGGTCAGGCAGTTGAACACGGTGGTCTTGCCCGCACCGTTGGGGCCGATCAGTGCGGAAATCGAGCCGCGCTTGATCTTCAGGCTGACGTCGTTGAGCGCCTTGATGCCACCGAAGTGCATCATCAGGTGCTCGACGCTGAGGATGTTTTGGTCGCTCATGGGGCTACTCCTTTACGCGGGGTGAAGCCGACACGGCTGATACGGATCAGCCCGCGCGGCCGCCAGATCATCATCACCACCATGAGCACGCCGAAGAGCAGCACTCGGTAGTCGGCGAAGGTGCGAAGCAGCTCCGGCGCGACGGTGAGGACGAAGGCGGCGATCACCACCCCGACGGTGGAACCCATGCCCCCGAGCACGACGATGGCGAGGATCAGCGCCGACTCGAAGAAGGTGAAGGACGAGGGGTTCACGAAGCCCTGGTAGCTGGCGAAGAACACCCCGGCGAGCCCTGCGGTGGAGGCGCCCAGCATGAAGGCCGAGAGCTTCACCAGCACGTGGTTCAGGCCCATGGCGCGACAGGCGATCTCATCCTCGCGCAGCGCTTCCCAGGCCCGGCCGACCGGCATTCGGGTGAGGCGGTGCTTGATGTAGAGCACCAGCATCACCACCAGGAAGAGCACCACGTAGATGAACAGGAACTTCAGGTTGGGGTTGTAGGCGAAGCCGAAGTACTCGTGGATAGGCACCCCGCCATCCTTCGCCCGGCGACCGAACTCCAGGCCCAGGAAGGTAGGCGACGGCACCGACATGCCGTTCGGGCCGCCAGTGAAGCTCAGCCAGTTGTTGAGGATCAGGCGGATGATCTCGCCGAAGCCCAGGGTCACGATGGCCAGGTAGTCGCCGTGCATGCGCAGCACCGGGAACCCCAGTAGCGCGCCGGCCAGCGCTGCGGTGAGCGCGGACAGCGGCAAGGCGGCCCAGAAGCCGAGGCCCAGGTGGTCGTAGCCGAGCGCCAGGCCATAGGCACCGATGGCGTAGAAGGCCACGTAGCCGAGGTCGAGCAGGCCGGCGAGGCCGACCACGATGTTCAGGCCCAGGCCCAGCAATACGTAGATCAGGCCGAGGATGACCACGGTGAGCAGGTACTTGCTGGCGAAGAACGGGAAGATCACCGCGGCGACGATCAGCAGCGGCAGGATCCAGCGCAGCCGGCTCTTGTAGTCGGGATCACGCACATGCACGCCGGAGCCGGTGCTCTCGAAGCGCTGCATCAGCACTTCGCCGCCCGGGGTTTGCAGGTAGAGGCTGAGGAAGAAACGGCCGAGCATGACGACGCCCATCATCACGCCGACGCGCTTGAACTCCAGGTTGAAGCTGTAGCCATCGAGCACCACGCCCATGATGGGGCCGAAGACGATAAGGGCGAGCAGACCGGCGACGACGGCGTCGATCAGGCTCTTCTTGATATCCAGGGGTTTCCTGGCAATGGCAGACGTCATGATTACACCTTGGCGACGTGCGGACGGCCCAGCAGGCCCTGGGGACGGAAGATCAGGATCAGCACCAGCAGCGAGAAGCTGAACACGTCCTTGTAGTCGGTATTCACCATGCCGGAGAACTGCGCTTCGGCGATCCCGAGGATGATGCCGCCGAGCATGGCGCCGGGCAGCGAGCCGATGCCTCCGAGCACCGCGGCGGTGAACGCCTTGATGCCGATGATGAAGCCTGCGTAGAAGTCGAAGGTGCCGTAGTTCATGGTGATCAGCACGCCGGCCAGGGCAGCCATGGCAGCGCCGATGACGAACACGTAGGAGATGACCCGGTCGGTGTTGATACCGAGGATCGACGCCATCTTGCGGTCCTGCTGGGTGGCGCGGCACATGCGGCCGAGCTTGGTGCGCTGGATGATGTAGGTCAGCACCGCCATGCCGATGAAGGCCGCCACCAGGATGAATACCTTGGTGTAGGTGAGCTGCACGAAGCCATCACCGATATGGAACTTCAACGCACCGTCGAGCAGGGTGGGCACGCCTTGCTGGCGGGCGCCCTGGCTGAGCTGCACGTAGTTCTGCAGGATCAGCGACATGCCGATGGCGGAGATCAGGGGCGCCAGGCGGGTGGAGTTGCGCAGCGGCTTGTAGGCGATGCGCTCGATCACGAAGCCGTACACGCCGGTCACCGCAATGGTGAACAGCAGGGTGCCGAGGATCAGCAGCGGGAAGGATTCGAGCCCGAAGAAGGCCAGGATGGCCAGGGTGATCGCGGCGATGTAGGCGGAGATCATGTACACCTCGCCGTGGGCGAAGTTGATCATGCCGATGATGCCGTAAACCATGGTGTAGCCGATGGCGATCAGACCGTAGACCGACCCGAGGGTCAGCCCGTTGATCAGCTGTTGCAGGATAATACCGTCCATCACTCTGTCTCGTCTTTTGGGGGTCCGGCCTTGGGTTCGGCCAGCTCCCGCGAGTGGAATCAGACGGGCACCACTGAAAAACCATGTCAAATCGAGCGGTTCCCCGCCCGGCTCAAGCAGAAAAGGACTTCAGCAGTTTCCCGGAATACACCGACCGGCCAGATGCGGGTGGCATCTGGCCGGTCAGCCGAGCTAACGGTTCGCGCTCCGCGTGGGGCGCGAGCCGGTTATCACTGCTGGGCGTATTTACCCTTGTCGTCCCACTCGTAGATCACGTAGTCGGAGACTTTCAGGTCGCCCTTGGCATCCCATTCCTTTTTGCCCATCACGGTCTGCACCGGATGGCCCTTCAGCCATTCGGAAGCCTTGGCCGGATCGTTGGAACCGGCGCCATTGAAGCCGGCAGCCAGGGCTTGCAGGGTCGCGTAGGCGTACAGGGTATAGCCCTCCGGCTCGAAGCCACCGGCGCGGAACTTCTCGATCACGGCCTTGCCGTCGGCGATCTTGCGCGGGTCGGCGCCGAAGGTCATCAGCACACCCTTGGTGTACTGCGGGCCGCCGGCGGTGGTGACCAGTTCGTCGGTGACGATGCCGTCGCCGGAGAGGAACTTGGCGGTCAGGCCCTGCTCACGCATCTGGCGAACCAGCGGGCCGGCTTCCGGGTGCAGGCCACCGAAGTAGACGACTTCGGCACCGGAGGCACGAATCTTGGTGACCAGGGCGTTGAAGTCCTTCTCGCCGCGGGTCAGGCCTTCGTACAGGACTTCCTTCACGCCGCGCTTGGCCAGCTGCGCCTTGGTGGCATCGGCCAGGCCCTGACCGTAGGTGTCCTTGTCGTGGATGATGGCGACCTTGGTGGCCTTCAGCACGTCGACGATGTAGTCACCGGCCACGATACCCTGCTGGTCGTCACGGCCGCACATGCGGAACATGCCGGACAGGCCGCGCTCGGTCACCGCCGGGTTGGTCGAGCCGGGGGTCATGGCGATGATGCCCGCTTCGTCATAGACCTCGGAAGCAGGGATGGTGGAGGAGGAGCAGAAGTGACCGACAACGGCGATGGCCTTGTCCTGGTCGACGAGACGGTTGGCAACGGCCACGGCCTGTTTCGGCTCGCAGGCGTCGTCGGCTTTCACCAGTTTGATCTTCTCGCCGTTGATACCACCGGCGGCGTTGAGGTCTTCGGCGGCCTGGGAGGCGCCGCGCCAGTATTGTTCCCCGAAAGAGGCGTTCGCGCCGGTGTGCGGCCCGGCTACGCCAATGACTACATCAGCCTGTACTACGGAAGAAATGCCCAGTGCGGTGGTAACCGCCAGAGCCAGAAAGCCTTTTCTGAAAATCTTCTGCGACATGGAGTTTTGCTCCTGAGGTTTTTAGGGTTAGCGCTCGTGTTCAGCAAGTGGCGTGCCATTAATTCTTGTAGTTGCTCCGCGCCCTGAAAGGCTTTTCCCACCTCCTAGGTTTATTATTTTTATTCTTTAAAATCAGTAACTTCCAAATCGCTTCAAGAAAACCCGGGACAGGCCTGGAAGCCGCACAGCATCAAGGTGCCAGCACGTGCGGTAACAATAGACTCGCGGTACCCATTTGCACATCGCTGGTGCGCGAATTTTCCCACTCCGCACTGTTACTGCCCCGCTCTGGACTCCCCCAATCCTGCAAGAAACAACCCTGCGCCTCATAGCTGTGCAGTGCAACTTTTTTGCGACTTGCATCACGGCCCCAATGCCCAGTCAGAGCTTTTCGCAGGGTGAAGATCGCATTTCATTTCCCCCGTTCGATGCTGCCCCGAACGCCCAGGGTGGACCGGTGAAGCGTGGTCCGCCCTACTCCAATCTTCCCTTCCTGCTAGATCACCACGCGCAGGCACTGCCCCGCGTGATAGAGCGAGAAACCCGCTTCGTAGAGCGAACTCCGGAGCCCCACCGCGGACACCGCGCGCATCGGCTGGAAGGGCATCGGCAACACCGTTTCATCCCCGCTCAGAAGGTAATCGGCGAAGGCCTTGCCCACCACGCTGCCGGTGGTCACGCCGCGGCCGTTGTAGCCGGTGAAGGCAAGCAGACCGGGCGCCGGCTCGTAGAGCCGCATCAGGTGGTCGGGGGTGAAATCGATGCAGCCGGTCCAGGTGAATTCCCAGTCCACCTTGCCCAGATACGGGAAGTAGTGGCGCTGGATGCGATCGGCCCAGGCGCGCAGGAACCAGGCCGGCTTGCGCGAGCCGTTGCCCAGGCTGCCGAGCAGCAGGCGGCCGGCGGCGTCGCGGCGGATGCTGCTGAGTACCTGGCGGGTATCCCAGGAACCCTGGCCGCCCGGCAGGATCCGCGCGGCGGCCTCGCCCGACAGCGGCGTGGAGGCCACCTGGTAGTAGAAACCGGGGAAGAAATGGCGGCGCAGTTCGGTCCACTCGCCTTCGGTGTAGGCGTTGGAGGCGATCACCACCTGCGGGGCGATGGCCACGCCGTGTTCGCCGACCACGCACCAGTTTGCGCCCTGGCGTTCCAGCCGCAGCACGGGGGAATGTTCGAAGAGCTGGCCGCCGAGGTACTTCACCGCGCGGGCCAGGCCACGGGTGTAGCCCATGGGGTTGAGGGTGCCGGCGCGGCGGTCGAGCAGCGCGGCGGCGATCTTGTCGGTGCCGGTGGCTTCGCGGCAGGCGGCGCCGGTCAGCAGCTCGACCGGCGCACCACGGCGCTGCCACTGCTCGCAGCGACTGGCGAGGTCTGCCTGGCCACGGGCGTTGTGGGCCATGTGCAGAGTGCCTTCGCGGCGCAACTGGCAGTCGATGTCGTAGCGGTCCACCAGGGAAAACACCAGCGACGGCGCGGCCCCCAGGGTGCGATTGAGGCGCTCGCCGACGGTGTGGCCGAGGCCGGCTTCGATCTCATCCGGCGGAATCCACATGCCGGCGTTGACCAGCCCGACGTTGCGCCCGGAACCGCCATGGCCGGCGGTGTGGGCCTCCAGCAGGCAGACGCGCTTGCCCGCCTCCAGCAGGTGCAATGCGGCGGAGAGGCCGGTGAAACCGGCCCCGATCACGCAGACATCGACCTTGACCTCGCCGTGCAGCACAGGGCTTTCCGGCAATTGTGGCGTCAGATATTCCCAGAGGCATTCCTGGCGCAGGCTCATCGATAGCAGTCCTTAGGGCCGGAACCCACTCAGTCGAAGGTGATGCCCTGGGCCAGCGGCAGTTCGTGGGAATAGTTCACGGTGTTGGTCTGACGGCGCATGTAGGCCTTCCAGGAATCCGAGCCGGATTCGCGGCCGCCACCGGTTTCCTTCTCGCCACCGAAGGCGCCACCGATCTCCGCACCGCTCGGGCCGATGTTGACGTTGGCGATGCCGCAGTCGCTGCCCACCGCCGACTGGAACAGCTCGGCTTCGCGCACATCAGTGGTGAACACGCAGGACGACAGGCCCTGGGGCACCGCATTGTTGAGGGCGACGGCGTCCGCGAAATCGCTGTAGCCGATCACGTAGAGAATCGGGGCGAAGGTCTCGTGGCAGACCACCGCGCTCTGGCCCGGCATTTCGACGATGGCCGGGGACACGTAGTAGGCGTTCGGGAACTGCCCTTCGAGCTGGCGTTCACCGCCGAATACCTTGCCGCCTTCGGCACGGGCCTGTTCCAGGGCGCGCTGCATGCCGTCGAAGCTCTGATTGTCGATCAGCGGGCCGATCAGGTTGCCTTCCAGCGGATGGCCGATGCGCACCCTGGAATAGGCCGCCTTCAGGCGCTCGACGATCTCGGCCTTCACCGACTCGTGGGCGATCAGGCGGCGCAGGGTGGTGCAGCGCTGGCCGGCGGTACCGACGGCGCTGAAGAGAATGGCGCGCACCGCCAGATCGAGGTCGGCGCTGGGGGTGAGGATCATGGCATTGTTGCCGCCCAGCTCCAGCACGCTGCGGGCGAAACGGGCCGCCACACGGGGGGCCACTTCGCGGCCCATGCGGGTGCTGCCGGTGGCGCTGACCAGGGCCACGCGCGAGTCGTCCACCAGGGCTTCGCCGGCTTCGCGGGCGCCGATCACCACCTGGCAGAGATGGGCCGGTGCTTCGCTGAAATTCTTCGCCACGCGCTCGAACAACGCCTGGCAGGCCAGGGCGGTGAGCGGGGTCTTTTCCGAGGGTTTCCAGACCACCGGGTTGCCGCAGACCAGCGCCAGCGCGGCGTTCCAGGACCAGACGGCGACCGGGAAGTTGAAGGCGCTGATCACACCGACCACGCCCAGCGGATGCCAGGTCTCGCGCATATGGTGGCCGGGGCGTTCGGAGGCGATGGTCAGGCCGTAGAGCTGGCGAGACAGACCGACGGCGAAGTCGCAGATGTCGATCATTTCCTGCACTTCACCCAGGCCTTCCTGGGTGATCTTGCCGGCTTCCCAGGACACCAGTTCGCCCAGCTCGGCCTTGTACTGGCGCAGCACTTCGCCGTACTGGCGGATCAGCTCGCCGCGACGCGGCGCCGGCACCTTGCGCCAGGCCTGGAAGGCATCGGCGGCGCGGGCGATCTTCGCCTCGACTTCGGCCCGACCTTCCAGGCGCACGGTGCCGATGCGGCTGCCGTCGATGGGGGAGTGAACGGCGTGATCGCCTTGCTGGTAAAGGGACGAATCGACACCAAGACGGTCAAGCAGTGCGGCAACCATGGGGAACTCCTGTCACAAAAGAGGTGGCGCCATACCCGTATTCACCAGCGCGCTGGCTCCTACCGGTCGGGCCGAGTCGGAATGGCACCAGTAATAGCTGCGAAAAGGGCTTGCCAACAAACGACCTTTCCGACACATATCATTCCGTTAATTCATGATCCGGCCCGTCACGAGAACCCCCGATGCTCAAACGCCACATGCCCTCGATCACCGCCCTGCAATGCTTCGAGGCAGTGGCCCGGCACCTCAGCTTCACCCGAGCGTCCGAGGAGCTGAGCCTGACCCAGAGCGCGGTGAGCAAACAGGTGGCGCAGCTGGAAGAGCTGCTCCAGCACCTGCTGTTCCGCCGTGTGCGCCGGCGCCTGCAACTGACCCCGGCCGGCTCGCTGTACCTGACCGAGGTGCGCAAGATCCTCGCCCAGGTGGAGATGTCCACCCACTACATGCTGTCCTACGGCGGCGATACCGAAGTGCTGCGGGTGGCCACGCCGCCGACCTTCGGTGCGCGCTGGCTGATTCCGCGCCTGAAGGGCTGGCGCCTGCGCCATCCGAACATCCACCTGGACCTGCGCAACGAACTGGAACCGAACGCCCTGGTCCAGGGCCGCAGCGACGTGGCCTTCTACTTCGGCCATGGTGCCCTGCCCGGCGCCGAGTGCATCCGCCTGTTCAGCGAGGAAGTGGTGCCGGTCTGCGCGCCAGGTGCGATGCCCAGGACGCCCTTCACCGAACCGACCCAGCTCACCGACCTGGTGCTGCTGCAGAACGCCACTCGCCCCGAGGCCTGGCACGAGTGGTTCCAGAGCCAGGACCGGCACACCGAGCACAGCTACCACGGGCCGCGCTTCGACACCTCCTACATGTGCATCCGCGCTGCCCAGGCCGGCTGCGGCGTAGCCTTGCTGCCGCGCTTCCTGGTGGAAGAGGAACTGGAGGAAGGCAAGCTGGTGATCCCCTGGGACCACCCCCTGCCCAGCCGCAATGCCTATTACCTGGCCTACCCCGAGCACGCGGCGGAAGTGCCGAAGGTGAAGGACTTCGTGCGCTGGATGCTGGAGCAGTTGGAGCGGGAACCGCTGTGACAGGATCACGACGGCCTTCTTTTCTGTGGGAGCGAATGCTGGAGCGCCTCGCGCTTCAGGAAAAAACGGAATGAACCCGCCGGTTTTTTTCGTTTGCCCCGCCGCCGCCGGGCTGCTTGGATAGGCTCATCTTTCCTTGAACCCGGAATCGTTCCATGTCCGCCAACGAACGCCTGTTTGCCCTGGTCGCCAGCGTGATCGGTGAACCCGCCGCCCGCTGGGTCGAAACCCACGTGGAAGTCCCTGCAGGCCTGTCCGCATTCCCCTTCAGCGAAACCGTCGTGCATCGCGCCTGGCTGGCCGAGGCGCTGAACCTCTGCCTGTTCCATAAACTGGTGGAAGCGGTCCCCATAGGCCGTACCTATGTTGAAGAACAGCGGACCAAGGGCCGCCAGGTGGTGTTCGATCACGGCGCCATCCGCACCGTCGACTGGCCGGACAACGGCGCCCTGCCCCGTGGCCGCCAGGCGTTCGCCCGCCTGCTGGAACCCCTGGGCTTCGCCGATGTGCGCACCTATCCGCTGACCCGGCTGAAGATGACCGGCTACGCCTACCGGCAGATGGACCTTCCCGAGGACATCGCCCAGTTCTTCGTTTCGGAGCTGCATCCGGGCCGGTTCAGCGAGGGCTTCCAACTGGCCGTGAGCCGTGTGGTGGGCGACAGCCGCGACCCGCTGGACGCCAGCCATAAAGCCATCCTCGACACCCTCTGGCGCCAGCGCCGATGCAACTTCGCCGAAGCCCGGCACCTGCTGCCGGCGCTCTACCGCGCCTTCGACCGCCAGCACGGCGTGGTGCGCGAGCAGGACTACGACCTGCTGCGCGAGGAAAGCGTGGAGATGGCCTGGATTTCCACCGAGGGCAACATGTTCAACCACCTCACCGATCGGGTCGCCGACCTGCAGGCAGTGGTGGACGAGCAGAACGCCAAGGGCCGGCCGATGAAGGCCAGCATCGAGGTCTCGGCATCAGGCCGGGTGATGCAGACCGCCTACCGTGCGGTGCAGGTGCAGCGCGACTTCGTCGATGTCGGCGGACGCGCCGTGCAGCGCGAGGTTCCGGGCTCCTTCGTCGAGTTCATCCAGCGCGAGATCGACCCCGACGATGCGCGCCTGGACCTGAACTTCGACAGCGGCAATGCCCAGGGCATCTTCAAGATGACTGCCGGGAAGCAGGGATAACCCACGAACCTGCAGGAGCGAACTCATTCGCGAAGGGCCGCCAGCGGCCCGTGGTCCCAGGCCGGTTCACGGTTTATCGCGAATGAATTCGCTCCCACAACCTTGCCCACAAAAAGGCCGCTCAATAGAGCGGCCTCTTCGTTACCCCTCGGAGGTCAGTCGACCAGGGCCAGGGTGCCCTTCATCATCGATACGTGGCCGGGGAAGGAGCAGAAGAACTCGTAGCTCTCACCGGCAGCCAGTTTGGCCACATCGAAGGTCACGCTGTCGCTCTCGCCACCTCCGATCATCTTGGTGTGAGCGATGATGCGGGCGTCGTCGGCCTTCAGGTAATCCTTGTCGAGTCCTGCGGTCATGCCTTCGGAGGCAATGGCCGGGGCATCGGCGGTCTTGCTCAGCACCCAGTTGTGACCCATCACGTTCTTGGCCAGCTTGCCGACGTGCTTGAGGTTCACGGTGAAGGTCTTGCAACTCTTGCTGACCTTGATCTCTTTGGTATCGAAAGTCATCTGATCGGTGGCCTGCACATCCACGGTACATTCAGCAGCCAGCAGAGGTGCACTGGCCAGGGCCAACACGGATGCAACGACGAGCTTGCGAATCATGGGAGTCTCCTTGGCAGAAAGGGCAGAAATGCCCCAGAAGGGAGACTGCCCTATTCGCCAGCGAGTTCCCATGACCTGCGGCAACGGGCCGCAATCCTGAAAACAGGGAAGTTCATACCCCATGCTGTCGTTCTTCATCGCCGCCATGCTCCTCGGATTCGTGTTCAATGCCGCGCCCGGCGCGGTCTTCAGCGAGACCCTGCGGCGCGGCCTGCGGGATGGTTACCGGCCCGCGCTGATGGTCCAGATCGGCTCCCTGGTGGGCGACGCCACCTGGGCTGCCCTGGGCCTCACCGGCCTGGCCCTGCTGCTGGACAGCGCCACCGTGCGCTACCCCCTGACCATCGCCAGCGCCCTGTACCTCGCCTGGCTGGGGCTGCAATCCCTGCGCGACGCCCATCGCCCGCCACAGCCTTCGCCCGAGGATGGCGGCGCCACGGGCGGCGCCTTTGCCTCGGGGGCGGCGCTGTCGCTGACCAATCCGCAGAACATCGTCTACTGGGCCGCCATGGGCGGGGCCATGGCAGCCGTTGGCGTAGCCGAGCCGACGCCCACTCACCTGGCGGTGTTCTTCGGTGGTTTCATGCTGTCGTCGCTGCTCTGGTGCTTCATCTGCGCCGGCCTGGTGGACTGGTTCCGCCGCGCCGCGTCCACGCTCTGGCACCGGGTCACTTACCTCGCCTGCGGCCTCTGCCTGCTGGCCCTTTCGGGGATGACGGCGGCGGAGCTGATGAAGATCGCCTGAGCTATCGGAGCGATCGAAACAAACTAAGGGCGGGTGGTCGGGACGGCGTCCTAGCATGGCGCCATCCATTCACAAGGAGATGCACCATGGACTTCCTGCAAAGCCTGCTCGCCGCCTATGCCGCCGGGGCTTGTGGCGCATCCGCCGAGTAATCGCGCGCCCTACCGTTCGGAAGCTGACTAGTCGAACAGCTTGGAGCCCGAGGACGAAGCCGGTACTCTTGCGCGCTTTTTTCGCACCAGGAGTCCTCCATGTCCTTGCGTTCCGTCTGCGTGTTCTGCGGTGCCAGCCCCGGCGCCAAGCCGATCTACCGTGAGGCAGCCGCCCTCCTGGGCCACACCCTGGCCGAACGCGGCATCACCCTGGTCTACGGTGGTGGTGCAGTGGGTCTGATGGGCACCGTGGCCGACGCGGCGCTGGCCGCCGGTGGCGAGGTCATCGGGGTGATTCCGCAGAGCCTGATGGACGCCGAAATCGGCCACAAGGGCCTGACCCGCCTGGAAGTGGTCGACGGCATGCACGCACGCAAGGCCCGCATGGCCGAGCTGTCCGATGCCTTCATCGCCCTGCCCGGGGGCCTGGGCACCCTGGAAGAACTGTTCGAAGTCTGGACCTGGGGCCAGCTCGGCTACCACAGCAAGCCGCTGGGCCTGCTGGAAGTGAACAGCTTCTACGACAAGCTCACCGACTTCCTCGACCACCTGGTGGAAGAGCGCTTCGTCCGCGACCAGCACCGCGGCATGCTGCAGGTCGGCGGCCACCCGGAAACCCTGCTGGACCGCCTGGAAGCCTGGCGTCCGTCCAGCGCGCCCAAGTGGGTAGATCGCAAGCCACACTGACCGCCCCCCCGTCCCGGCCTTACACTGTCCGGGACGAACCCCCGGGGTCAGGAGTGATCGATGGCGGACGACGAACGGATCAAGGTCTACTACAACAGCGCCTGCCCGGTGTGCAAAGCCGGCATCGAAGGCCAGAAGGGCAAGACCACCGCCTGCCAGGTGGAATGGGCCGATGTCCACCAGGACAACAGCGCGGTGGAAGAAATCGGCGAGGACCTGGAATACGTCCGCGAGCGCCTGCACCTGCTGGACGAACGGGGTGTCAAGCGCATGGGGATGGACGCCTTCATCGTGCTCTGGCGCCATTCGCCACGGGAACGCTGGAAAGCCCGGCTGTTCTCCCTGCCGTTGATCCACGGCCTCTCGCAACTCGCCTACAAGGCCTTCGCCCGCGCGCTCTATCGCTGGAACCGGGCCAAGCACCACTGGTGACATGGATGACCGCTGCAATCGAAACCCTGACCGCCCTTTCCCCTGTCGACCGCCAGCGCCTGGTCGACGTCTGGGAAGGCGCCGTGCGCGCCACCCACCACTTCCTCAGCGAGGATGACATCCAGTTCTTCAGGCCCCTGGTGCGCGATGCCTACCTGGACTCGGTGCGCCTGGCCTGCCTGCGGGGCGCCGACGGCCAGATCGCCGGCTTCATCGGCACGGTCGAGGACAAGGTGGAAATGCTCTTCGTCGACCCGGCGCAGCATGGCCGGGGCATCGGCCGCGCCCTGATGGACCACGCCCTGGCCCTGGGCGCGCAATCCGTGGATGTGAACGAACAGAACCCGCAGGCGGTGGGTTTCTACCTGCGCCTGGGATTCGTCCAGCATGGCCGCTCGGAAGTGGATGGCGCGGGCAAGCCGTTTCCGATCCTGCATCTGCGCAAGGACTGAGCGGGCTTCCCTCTCCCCAACCCTCTCCCGGAGGGAGAGGGGGCGGATGGTGCCAAAGTTGATCTGAGCGCGTTTCCTGTAGGGGCGAATTCATTCGCCAAGCAGGCCGAAGGCCTGCCCGAGATCACCCCTGCGGCTGTTGCACGATGATGGTCTGCGCCGGCATGGGTGCCGGGAAGTCCGCGCCCAGGGCCTCCTTGATCACCCGGTTGGTATCGAAATAGACCTGCCAGTAGTTGTCGTTGTGGCAGTAAGGTCGTACCGCCAGCACCGGCCCCACCAGGTTGAACTCGAGGATTTCCACATCCACCGGCGGCTCGGCCAGCACATTGGGGATGGCGGCGATGCGCTGCTTGAGCAGTGCCGCGGCGGCCTGCCAATCGGCGGCGCCGGAGAGCTGGGCCTTCAGTTCCACGCGCCGGAAGTCGTTGTGGCTGAAGTTCTGGATGGTGTCGCTGAAGATCTTGTTGTTGCCCACCAGGGTCATCACGTTGTCCGGGGTGTTGATGGACGTGGCGAACAGGCCGATCTCCTTCACGGTACCGGTCACGCCGCCGGCGCTGATGAAGTCACCCACCTTGAACGGCCGCAGGACGATGATGAAGCCGCCCGCCGCCAGGTTGGCCAGCAGGCCCGACCAGGCCATGCCGATGGCCAGGCCGACCGCCGCGATCAGCGCCGCGAGGCTGGTGGTCTGGATGCCGAAGTACCCGAGGATGCCCACCACCAGGAGGATGTTCAGGGTGACGGTGATGAAGGATCCGACATAACGCAGCACTGTCGGGTCGACTTTCTGCCGCTCCAGGGATCGCTGGACCAGTCCGACCGCGAATCCGATGAGCCAGCGGCCGACCACCCAGAAGGCAATGGCAGCGAGAATCTTGACGCCGAAGGTGGTGGCGTACTGCATGACCGTGGTCATGAACGCGCTGACCTTCTCGGTCCCCACATTGACGATGGTTGTTTCATCCATGGCGAAGCACCTTGCAGGAGAGAAGTGGCCCCGAAAAAGCTAGCACGGCGCCGGCAAAGTGCTCGCGGCAACGGCCCGCGCGCTTTTCGTAGGTTGGGCTGAGGTACGAAGCCCAACCCGACGGAGCCCCGCCTGAGGCACCGCCGCTGGGTCTCGATTCGCTCGGCACCGACCTGCAAGCGCGGCGGGAGCGTCAGATAGCGAGCTCCCAGAGCGGCATGACGGTGACACGGACTTCCGGGTCGTGGCTGCCGCCGCCGAGGATGACCCCGCGCAGCGGCGAGACATCGGAGAAGTCGCGGCCCCAGGCCAGGGTGATGTGTTCCAGGTTCGGCAGGATGTTGTTGGTGGGGTCGAAGTCCACCCAGCCATTGCGCGGGCAGTACACCGAGACCCAGGCGTGGGAGGCGTCGGCGCCGATCAGGCGCGGCTGGCCGGGGGGCGGCTGGGTCAGCAGGTAGCCACTGACGTAGCGCGCCGCCAGCCCCCGTGACCGCAGGCAGGCGAGCATCAGGTGGGCGAAGTCCTGGCAGACGCCACGCCGCCGCTCCAGCACCTCGGTCAGCGGCGTCGCCACCTGGGTGGCCTCGGCGTCGAAGGAAAACTCGCTGAAGATCTTTTCCATCAGCGCCGCCGCGCCCTGCAACAGCGGCCGTCCGGCAGGGAAACAACCGGCTCCGAACTCGCTGAACTGGCGCTTGATGCGCACATAGGGCGACTCCACCCGGTAGCGGCAGGCTTCCAGCTCCAGGGAGGATAAGGCACGGCCGCTGAAGGCCAGGCTCGCCGGCACCTGTTCCCAGGCCGGCGAGGCAGCCAGGTCCACCGGCCCGTGGGGCAACACCTCGACCTGCAGGCGGGCGTTCACCTGCAGTTCATCGTGGGGCCGTTCGAAGGCCAGGCGCGTCAGCGGGTTGCCGAAAACATCCGTGAGGTCCTGGCGCAGGGTGGGCTCGGGGTTGATCAGCAGCTCCTGGCCGCTGCACAGCTGCCAGGGGCATTCGCGCGGCCAGAGGTGCACCAGTTGCTGGGACAGGGACACCGGCGCCGAATAGCGGTAGTGGGTGTCGTGGAACACCTGGTAGCGGGCGCCCTGCACGGGGGCGATGGATTGGGCTTGCGCACGCATCAGGTGGATACCGTTTGCTGGCTGACGTCATCGACGTGGGCAAAATAGCGCAATCCGAGGCGGTCGGAGACCTGTCCGACGTTCTGCGCGATCTCCCGCAACAGCCCCGCCAGCCCGGCAAGCACCTCAGCCACGCTTTCGCTGCCGAACAGCGGGTCCTCCAGGGTGGCCAGGTCGAAGGCCAGCAGGCGCCCGATCAGGCCACTCAGCACCAGCTCCTGGGGTGCGCCGAACTCCTGGTGCAGGCGTCCCAGGGAGCGCTCCAGGGCTTGCAGCTGGAAGCGCAGGGCGTGGGGGTTCTGTTCGTGCAGCAACAGCAGGTCGAGCACCGGGATCAGCTGCGGCGAGGCGAGGTAGCGCGAGCGGTAGGTGATGGTGCTGTTGCCCAGTTCCAGCAGCCACTCCAGGGCAACCGGGTCCCAGGCGGCGCCGCCCTCGAGGAAGCCGGCGATGGCCTCGGCGTAGAACTGCACGCGCTCGATGCGGCGGCCGATCATCAGGAAGCGCCAGCCATCGTCGCGGGTCATGTCGTCGAGGGCGAAGCCGGACAGCGCGGCCAGGGACATCAGCAGGCGGTTGAGGAATTCCAGGGCTTCGCCCAGATCGGTGCGCTTCGGGTCCAGGGCCAGGGCATCGCGGTTCAGCTCCAGCACTGCATGCCAGTTCTCCCGCGACAGCCGCCCACGCACCTGGGCCGCGGCCCAGTGCAGACGGCGCAGGTTGGCGCTGACGCTGCTCGGCCACTCTTCGTCCAGCAGGGCCGCCAGCAGGCGCTGCTCCAGCGGCTGGTGACCGCGCGGCACCAGGCCAACGGCGCTGGCCAGGCCCAGGGCCGATTGCAGGGCCTGCTCGTCGCCGTCGGCGTCCACATAGCGCGACAGCACTACCCGCAGCAGGCGTGCGCCGTCGTCGCAGCGCTCGCCGTAGCGGCCGAACCAGTAGAGGTTTTCCACCACCCGCGAGGGCAGGTACGGGTCCTGGCGGATCAGGTCACGTGCGCCGAGGGAACGCGGACGCAAGGGTTCGCCCACCACCGGCAGATCGGCCAGTACCCAGGTGTCCTTGCTGGCACCGCCACGCTGCATGGACACCACTTCGGCGTCGGCCGCCGAGGCCACCCGGGTCAGGCCGCCGGGCATCACCCAGTAGCGGCCGTCGCTGCCGGCCACGGCGAAGACGCGCATGCCGATGGCCCGCGACTGCAGTTCACCCTTCTGCTCGTCGCCCTGCCAGACCGGCGCCTGGGACAGCTGCGCCATGCGCTGGGCGACGTAGGCATGGGGATGGGCCTGGAGGCGCTTGCGCAGGGCCTGCAGCGCGCCATCGTGCAAGGCATGGCCGAACAACGGCTCGAAGCTCTGGCTGGGAAAGGCAGGCTTGAATACCAGCCCGCCCAGGCCCTGCAACGACTTCTCCAGCAATTGCCCCTGGCCGCACCACCAGGTGCCCAGGGTAGGCAGCAGGAGGTCTTCCCCGAGCAGGCGCTGGCCGACCTTCGGCAGGAAGCCGAGCAACCCCGGCGACTCCAGCACGCCGCTGCCCAGGGCATTGGCCACCAGCACCCGCCCCTGGCGCGCCGCATCCAGCAGGCCGGGCACACCCAAGGCGGAATCGGTGCGCAGTTCCAGGGGGTCGCAGTAATCATCGTCGAGGCGGCGCAGCACGGCGTGGACGCGTTTCAGGCCGCCAAGGGTCTTGAGGTAGAGGGTGGCGTCGCGCACCGTCAGGTCGTGGCCTTCCACCAGCGGGAAGCCCAATTGGCGGGCCAGGTAGAGGTGTTCGAAATAGGTTTCGTTGAAGCGTCCGGGCGTCAGCAATACCACCAGCGGCGTCTCGCCATCGCTGGGTGCCTGGCGGATCAGGGTTTCCTGCAGGGTGCGGAAGTAGCCTGCCAGGTACTGCACGCGCAGGTCGCGATAGAGCTCCGGCAAGGCCCGGGAGACGATCTGCCGGTTCTCCAGGGCGTAACCGGCACCGGACGGCGCCTGGGTGCGGTCGGCCAGTACGTGCCAGCGACCGTCGGCATCGCGCGCCAGGTCCACCGCGTAGCTGTGCAGGAAGATGCCACCAGCCGGCTGCACGCCCTGGCAGGGCCAGAGGAAATTGGGGTGGCCATAGACCAGCTCGCTGGGCAGCAGCCCTTCGGCCAGCAGGCGCTGTTCACCATAGAGATCGGCCAGCACGGCATTGAGCAGGCGCGCGCGCTGGGCCACGCCGGCGGCGATGGGCTGCCACTCCTCCGCCGAGAGCAGATTGGGCAGCAGGTCCAGCTCCCAGGGGCGATCAGTGCCCTTGGGGTCGGCGTAGACGTTATAGGTAACGCCGTTTTCCTGGATCTGCCGCACCAGCAGGTCCTGGCGCTGCAGCATCTGCGCCGGGCTGCTGCGTTCCAACTGCTGGAACAGGCGCTGCCAATGGGGGCGCACCCGGCCCTCGGCATCCAGCAGTTCGTGGTAGGCCGTGGCGGTCAGGGGGTAGTTGGCTAGCAGCTCGGACATCAACAGGCTCGGCAGAAGGGCAGCAGGGAAACTTTAGCGGACGGCGCGGCGCCCGGCCGCTGCATCGGCGACCGGGGCGCTCCGTGCGTCCACCTAGCGGCGGCGCAGGTCCAGGGTCATGGGCAGTTCGTCGTCGACCACAGGGGCGGCGACCTGCAGCTTGCCCGGCGTGTGCCCGTGGCGGAAGAAGCGTGCCAGGCGGCGGCTCTCGGCCTCGTAGGCGTTCACCGGAAAGCTGTCGTAACTGCGCCCGCCGGGATGGGCCACATGGTACTGGCAGCCGCCCAGGGAGCGCTGCATCCAGGTGTCCACCAGGTCGAACACCAGGGGCGCCTGCACGCCAATGGTGGGCTGCAGGCAGGACGCCGGCTGCCAGGCGCGGTAGCGCACCCCGGCGATGAACTCGCCCACCCGCCCGGTGGGCCGCAGCGGCACCGGTTCGCCATTACAGGTGAGTACATAGCGGTCCTGCGCCATGCCGCTGACCTTGACCTGCACCCGCTCCAGGGACGAATCCACAAAGCGCACGGTTCCGCCGGCAGCGCCCTCCTCCCCCAGCACATGCCAGGGCTCCAGGGCCTGGCGCAATTCCAGGTCGATGCCCTTCACCTGGTAGTCGCCATATTTCGGGAAGCGGAACTCGAAGTGCGGGGCGAACCACTCGCTGCGCAATGGATAGCCGGCAGCATTGAACTCATGGACCACGTCGTCGAAGTCCTGCTGGACGAAGTGCGGCAGCAGGAAGCGGTCGTGCAGCTCGGTGCCCCAGCGCACCAGCTTCGCCGGTTGGTAGGGCTCGTTCCAGAAGCGCGCCACCATCCCGCGCAGCAGCAGTTGCTGGGCCAGGCTCATGCGCGCATGGGGTGGCATCTCGAAGGCGCGCAGCTCCAGCAGGCCGAGGCGGCCTGTGCTGCTGTCGGGCGAGTAGAGCTTGTCGATGCAGAATTCCGCACGGTGGGTGTTGCCGCTGACATCCACCAGCAGGTTGCGCAGCAGGCGATCCACCAGCCAGGGCGGGCAATCCGTGCCAGGCTCGGGCATCTGCCGGAAGGCGATTTCCAGCTCGTAGAGGGCATCGTTGCGCGCCTCGTCCACCCGTGGCGCCTGGGAGGTGGGGCCGATGAACAGGCCGGAGAAGAGGTAGGACAGCGACGGATGGTTGTGCCAGTAGCTGATCAGGCTGCGCAGCAGGTCCGGCCGGCGCAGGAAGGGCGAGTCCGCCGGCGTGGCACCGCCGAGGACGAAGTGGTTGCCGCCGCCGGTGCCGACGTGGCGGCCGTCGACCATGAATTTCTCGCTGGAAAGGCGGCTCTGCCGCGCGGCGTCGTAGAGGAATTCGGTGCGCTCCACCAGTTCGTCCCAGTTGGCCGAGGGGTGGATGTTCACTTCGATCACACCCGGATCGGGAGTGACGCGGAAGTTGGTCAGGCGCGGGTCGCCGGGCGGCTCGTAGCCTTCAAGCAGCACCGGGCACTCCAGCTCGCCCGCCGTGGCTTCGATGGCGGCCACCAGTTCCAGGTAGGCCTCCAGCTCGGACAACGGCGGCATGAACAGGTAGAGCCGACCTTCGCGGGGTTCGGCACAGAGCGCGGTGCGAGTGATGCCGGCGGCGGACTCCTGCATGCCGGGCGCACGGGGCTCGCCAGCACGCGCGGGGGCGCCGTCGCGCAACTGCTGGCGGATCAGCGCGGCGTGGCGCAATGGCGGAAATTGCTGGCTCGGGTCGGCCGGGTTCACGTAGGGGTAGTCCGCCTCGCTGACCCAGGGCTGGGAGTCCAGCGGCAGGCGATAACCCATCGGCGAGTCGCCGGGGATCAGCCGGCAGTGTTCATCGCGGAGGAACCAGCGACCGCTTTCCCAGCCATCGCCCGCCGCGCTGCGCGCCAGCGGCAGGATCTGCCCCACCACTTCTCCCAGGCCGCGCTCGAACACCCGGCGCAGGCGCTCACGCTCCAGCGGGTCGGCGAGGCGGGCGTCTTCCGGCGTGACGTTGGCGGGCAGCTTGCGCTCGCGCCAGAGGTAGTAGAACCAGTCCTCGAAGGCCGGGAACTGATTGTCCCCCGGCACGCCCAGCCGGCTGGCCACGCGGCTGAGGAAGCGCGCCGCAAGGCGGGTATCGGCGCCGTAGCTGCGGCCTTCATCGGCGTAGAGGGCTTGGTCCTGCCAGATGGGTTCGCCATCCTTGCGCCAGTAGCAGTTCAACGACCAGCGCGGCAGCTGTTCACCGGGATACCACTTGCCCTGGCCGAAGTGCACCAGGCCGTGAGGCGCGTAGTGCCTGCGCAGGCGATGGAACAGGTCAGCGGCCAGACGGCGCTTGTTCGGCCCAAGGGCGGCGGTGTTCCACTCCGGGTCGTCGGGATAGTCGATGGCGATGAAGGTGGGCTCGCCGCCCATGGTCAGGCGCACATCGCCCGCGACGAGGTCGGCGTCGATGCGCGCGCCCAGTTCGCGGATGGCCTGCCATTGCTCCTCGCTGTAGGGCCGTGTCACCCGTGGGGCTTCCCAGACCCGCTCGACACGCATGTCGTGGGAAAACTCGCACTCGCTTTCATCCACCGCACCGCTGATGGGCGCCGCCGAGGAGGGCTCCGGGCTGCAGGCCAGCGGGATGTGGCCTTCACCCGCGAACAGGCCGGATGTCGGGTCGAGGCCGACCCAGCCTGCGCCTGGCAGGTAGACCTCGCACCAGGCGTGCAGGTCGGTGAAATCCACTTCGGTGCCGCTGGGGCCATCGAGGGACTTCTGGTCTGCGGTGAGCTGGATCAGGTACCCCGAGACGAAGCGCGCCGCCAGGCCCAGGTGGCGTAGCAGCTGCACCAGCAGCCAGGCCGAATCGCGGCAGGAGCCGGAGGCCAGCTCCAGGCTTTTCTCCGGCGTCTGCACGCCGGGTTCCATGCGGATCAGGTAACGGATATCCCGCGACAGCTGCTGGTTGAGCGCCACCAGGAAATCCACCGTGCCCTTGGGCGTGAGGTCGATGCGGCCGAGGTAGTCGGCGAACAGCGGCGTGGCCGGCAGGCGGCTGAGATAGGGCGCCAGCTCGCGCTGGTCGTCAGCCGTGTAGCGGAAGGGGAACTGGTCGGCGATTGGTTCGAGGAAGAAGTCGAAGGGGTTGAACACCGCCATCTCGGCAACCAGGTCCACTTCGACCTTCATCTCGCGGGTCTTGTCCGGGAACACCAGGCGCGCCAGGTAGTTGCCCTGGGGGTCCTGCTGCCAGTTGATGAAGTGTTTGCCTGGCGACACCTTCAGCGAATAGCCGAGGACGCGCGTGCGGCTGTGGGGTGCCGGGCGCAGGCGGATGATCTGCGGACCGAGGTTGACCTCACGATCGTAGCGATAGTGGGTGACGTGATGCAGTGCGACATGGATCGACACGGCGTGCCTCCTGCGAGCCTGGGCGATGACGGGAGTCGCGCAAGACTTGTGCCAGCCCCCGAACCACGGATTTCGGCCCTTCCGAGCACCGGAAAAGGGCCTCCTTCGCACCCGGATGACCCGGCCGCACAAAAATGGTTCGCGGCGGGCCAGCAGGTGAGACTCAAGCCTAGCGGTCGAAGATGAAGGAGAAGGGAACTCGCATCGGGCTGGTTAGGCCGATTGGATATAAGTCCCGACGGGACCTGCAGGAGCGAATTCATTCGCGATGCAGGCCAACGGCCTGCCATTGAGGTCAGAGGCCGCTCCGCGGCCATTCGCGAATGAACTCGCTCCCACAAAAAGCCTGGGCTGCTCAGCAGCCACCCGGCAAGCCGGCAATCCAGCGCGTCAGCAACTCCAGCCCTTCGCGGTGGGCGGTGGAACGTCCCAGCTCGGGCATCATCACGCTGGGGTCGGTGCTTTCCACGCGGTAGATCAGCACGGAGGCGTCTGGCTGGCCGGGGTGAATATCCACCCGGCGGTCGCCGGAGCCCTTGCCCGCCGCCACCGGCTGCTTGCACAGGCCGAACGGGATGCCGAGCGGTGTGGCCGGATCGAGGTAGAGGCCGGAAGTGCGCGCCGGCCCCATGGGGTTGTGGCAGTGGGAGCAGTTGATGTCGAGGTAGCTGCGCGCCTGCCGCTCCAGGTTTTCGCCCTTGCGCGGCGCGCTCGCCAGGGCGTTGCGCGGGATGCCTTCAGGCGCCGGCAGTCCCTGCAGCAGTCCCTGGCGCTGCCAGCGTTGCAGCTGGTTATCCACAGCGTCCGGATAGGCCAGGTCCCGGTTCAGATGACGGGCCTTGGGCCCCAGCGGCTGCACACCTGCGCCATGGCGCTCCTCGTGGCAGCCCGCGCACTGGTTGGCATCGGGCACCTGGTAGTCCACCGCCAGGCTGCCGCCCTGCCCCTCCTGCAGTTCCAGCGCCACGCTGGCGCCGGTCCATTCCAGGGTCGCCTCCTGCTGCGCCTCGTCCCACACATAGGGCAACGCCACCCAGCCCTGCCGCTGGCGCAGCAGCACGCGAGTCTCGACCAGTTTCACCTTCGCGAGGTCCAGCCCCTTGGCCGGGTCGCGGTCATCCGTGGCGTTCTTCAGCAAGCGGCCCCGTTCGTCCTTCGGGTAGTAGAAGGTCTTGGTCAGCACGGTGCCGACGGGAAAGTCGATGCGTTCCTCGCCATAGCGTGCTGCCTGCCCCGCCGGCATCCAGAGGGTGCGCAGCTTGTGGGCGTAGTCGCTGAACAACGGCGTATTGAGGTCGTAGGCCAGGGCTTCGGCGGCCGGCCCCAGGTGGCCATCGGCGCGCTTCAGCATGCCCCAGCCGCTGAGTTTTTCCGGATAGGCCTCGCCCTCCGGCAGATAGAGTGGTTCGGCCTGCTGGCCACAACCAGCCAGCAGGAACGCCAGGCAGATGGCGAGCCTCATGAACCCTCGTTCTCCGCGACGCTGGCCAGCACCACTTCCGGCAGCGGTGGCAGCTTGCAGCGATGGGGGCCCATGTCGGTGCTGATGTTCTTGAAGTTGTTCGGCCCATCGACATTGACCAGGGTGGCCGCGCCGTTGTCGACGCAGATGCCCAGCTCCGCCGGCAGCTTGCCGTCCACCAGCCGGGCCGGATTCACGTAGCCGTCCCAGAGGATGTCCGGCAGGCGGCCATCGAGGCCGAACCGGGCGATCTTCAGGGCCTTCAGCTCGAGGTGGTCAGGATTGTCGCCAGCGGGGCCGAAGCGGTTGCCGTGGATGGCGACGCGTTCCGGGTAGGGATCGAAGTCCTTCGTGGTGGAGAGGTCGCTGTAGCCAGTGCTGAAGTAGCTGCTGACGATGACGTTGGCCGTGCGGTGGTTGCCGATGTCGTTGTCGAAGATTTCCACATCGTCGTTGGAGTTGATCACCACGCCGGAGCCGGCCGGCACGCTGGCTACCGGGGTGCCCTTGTGGCCGAAGTTGTCGTGGTTGTTGCCCTCCACCTTGTTACGGTAGATGCGCGTGCCGTGCCCCGGCTGCTGCAGGTTGGGCATGTTGAACACCAGGATGCCGCCGGTATTGCCGGTGGCGACGTTGTCGTGGACGTCGGCGCCGATGGTGTTCTCGATCTCGATGCCGGCGACGTTGCGTTCGGCGCGGCTGTTGCGCACCACCACGTTGCGCGACTGGCCGACGTAGATGCCGGCGTCGGACGCACCAATGGCCACCGCGCCTTCGATCAGGGTGTTCTCCGTCTGCACCGGGTAGATGCCATAGGCGCCGTTCGCGGTGGCCGGGCCGTTGGTCCATTCGGTGCGCACATTGCGGATGACGATGTTCCGCCCGCCGACCACCTTGAGGGCGTCGCCCTTGCTGTCTTCCAGGGCGAGGTCTTCGATGGTGAAGTCCGAGGCGTCCACCAGCAGCCCTTCGGCGCCGGCCTTCTGACCCTTGAAGTTGAGGATGGTCTTGTCCATGCCGGCACCTTTGAGGGTCACGCCGCTGACCTTGAGGCTGAGGCCCCGGTCCAGTTGCCAGGTGCCGGCAGGTAGTTCGATGACGGTGCCGGGTTTGGCCTTGATCAGGCGGGTTTGCAGGTCCTTCTGGAAATCGGCATGGGTAACGGGGGATTCGGCCTGTTCGCCGCAGCCGGCAAGCAGGAGGGCGAGGGCCAGGAGCGAGACGGGGCGCATGGGACAGTACCGGGTTCCTCTTACGATTTTGGCACTATAGTTCCACCCCTCATCTTGTAGGAAGAAGCCGACAGACGACCGTGCAGGAGCGAGCCAGCGGCTCGGTCGTTCGCGAGCGGAGCTCTCTCCTGCAAGAACCACGGATACGAAAACGCCAGCCCGAAGGCTGGCGTTTTCATCAGCGCGGCGCCACTGGCCGCTTGGCCGGTTTCTTCTTGCCGCCGCCCTTGCCGCCGGCGGCCTGGTTTTCCGCCTGCTTGCGGGCGAAGGCCGCAGCCTTGGCCTGTTCGCGCTTGTCCCAGGGCTTGCTGCCGTCGCTGGCGCGGGGCGGCAGGCCGGTGTGCTGGGTGAGCATCTTGCCGGCGGCGCCGACCTTCTTGCTGCCGGCCGGGGTGGAGTTCTTGCGACGGGCGCTGTGGTACTCGTCGCTGGCAGGCTGGTGGGTCGGGATCAGTTGGTTCTTGCCGTTGCCGATCAGGTCGCCACGGCCCATGCGCTCCAGGGCCTCGCGCAGCATCGGCCAGTTCTTCGGATCGTGGTAGCGCAGGAAGGCCTTGTGCAGGCGGCGCTGCTCCTCGCTCTTGACGATCTTCACCCCTTCGCTCTTGTAGGTGACCTTGCGCAGCGGGTTCTTGCCCGAGTGGTACATGGCGGTGGCACTGGCCATGGGCGACGGGTAGAAGGCCTGCACCTGGTCGGCGCGGAAGCCGTTGCGCTTGAGCCACAGGGCGAGGTTCATCATGTCCTCGTCCGTGGTGCCGGGGTGTGCGGCGATGAAGTACGGGATGAGGTACTGCTCCTTGCCCGCTTCCTTCGAGTACTTCTCGAACATCTGCTTGAAGCGGTCATAGGTGCCGATGCCGGGCTTCATCATCTTGTTCAGCGGCCCGTCCTCGGTGTGCTCCGGGGCGATCTTCAGGTAGCCGCCGACGTGGTGGGTCACCAGTTCCTTGACGTACTCGGGCGACTCCACGGCCAGGTCGTAGCGCAGGCCGGAGGCGATGAGGATCTTCTTCACGCCCGGCAGGTCGCGGGCACGGCGGTAGAGCTGGATCAATGCCGAGTGATCGGTGTTGAGGTTCTCGCAGATGCCCGGCCACACGCAGGAGGGCTTGCGGCAGTGCTTCTCGATCTCCGAGCTCTTGCAGGCGATCCGGTACATGTTGGCGGTTGGGCCGCCCAGGTCGGAAATCACGCCGGTGAAGCCAGGCACCTTGTCACGGATTTCCTCGATCTCGCGGATGATCGACTCTTCCGAACGGTTCTGGATGATGCGGCCTTCGTGCTCGGTGATGGAGCAGAAGGTACAGCCGCCGAAGCAGCCGCGCATGATGTTCACCGAGAAGCGGATCATCTCGTAGGCCGGGATCTTCTCCTTGCCGTACGCCGGATGCGGGACACGCGCGTAGGGCATGCCGAAGACGTAGTCCATCTCCTCGGTCGTCATCGGGATGGGCGGCGCGTTGAACCACACGTCCACATCGCCATGGCGCTGCACCAGCGCACGGGCGTTGCCGGGGTTGGTCTCCAGGTGCAGCACGCGGTTGGCGTGGGCGTAGAGCACCGGGTCGTTGCGCACCTTCTCGAAGGACGGCAGGCGAATCACGGTCTTGTCGCGGGTCAGGCGCGGGTTGGGCAGGAGCTGCACCACCTTGGCCTCGTTCGGGTCCTCAAGCGGGCCCTTCTCCTGCTCGATGGCGCAGGCCTGGAGGTCCTGGGTGTTGACGTAGGGGTTGATGATCTTGTCGATCTTGCCCGGACGGTCGATGCGGGTGGAGTCGATCTCGAACCAGTCGGACGGGGTGTCGCGGCGAATGAAGGCGGTGCCGCGCACGTCGGTGATGGTGTCGATGGTTTCGCCCCAGGACAGGCGCTGGGCGATCTCGACCACGGCGCGCTCGGCGTTGCCGTAGAGGAGGATGTCGGCGGTGGCATCCATGAGGATGGAGCGGCGCACCTTGTCCTGCCAGTAGTCGTAGTGAGCGATGCGGCGCAGCGAGGCCTCGATGCCGCCCAGCACCACCGGGACATGGGTGTAGGCTTCCTTGCAGCGCTGGCTGTAGACCAGGCTGGCGCGGTCCGGGCGCTTGCCGGCGACGCCACCGGGGGTATAGGCGTCGTCGGAGCGGATCTTCTTGTCCGCGGTGTAGCGGTTGATCATCGAGTCCATGTTGCCCGCGGCCACGCCGAAGAACAGGTTCGGCGCACCGAGCTTCATGAAGTCGTCTTTCGAGCGCCAGTCCGGCTGGGCGATGATGCCCACGCGGAAGCCCTGGGCTTCCAGCAGGCGGCCGATGATGGCCATGCCGAAGGACGGATGGTCGACGTAGGCATCGCCGGTCACGATGATGATGTCGCACGAATCCCAGCCGAGCTGATCCATCTCTTCCCGGCTCATCGGCAGGAAGGGTGCGGGACCGAAACACTCGGCCCAGTACTTCGGATAGTCGAACAGCGGCTTCGCAGCTTGCATATTTTTTGACCAGCGGGCTTTTTTACGGGGCGCGGAATATAGCACAAAATTTGAGCAAATCCGACGCTGACACTCGGTTTCTTCAGGGGCCGAATGCAAGGCTGTAGGAAATAGCGTACAAAGTGATCACAAATACTCCGGCTCGCTATACTTTTGCCGACCTACAAACCGCCAGGCCGCAGTAGTAAATAACTTACAAGGAGCGTGTGCGGTGCGACGTCCGATCCTTACCCTCTTCCTGCTCTTGTGCTGGCTGGGCCTTGCCGTGCCGGCCCAGGCAGCCTTCGAACTGACAACGCAGAGCAGCGGTGCGACGCTCAATGGAGCGATCGACCTGCTGGAAGACCCGGACGGCACGCTGGACATCCAGGATATGGCCAGGCCGGAGGTGCAACAGCGCTTCACCCCTGCCAACGGCCGCGCCACCGTCGGCCAGAGCCGCAGCGTGTGGTGGGTACGGGTGCAGCTCAGCCGCAGCGGCGACGCCCCGCAGCAATGGTGGCTGGAGAACTCCGGCATCACTGTCTATCGCGTCAGCCTGTTCCTTCCGGATGGCCAGGGAGGCTGGAGCCGCCAGGAAAGCAGCGAAGCGCTGCCCTTCGCCGAAACCCGCGACTATTCCTACCGGCGCATGCTGTTCAAGCTGCCGGAAATCGGCGCTGAGCCCCTCACCCTGTACTTCCGCAGCTACGATCCGGCGGGCAACTCCTTTCCTCTGAAGGTGTGGCAACTGGACGACCTGAAGGAGCTGAAGTCCACCGAGAACCTCGGCTTCGGCCTGGTCTACGGGGTGATTCTCGCGCTGTTCCTCTACAACCTGTTCATCCTCGTGGCGCTGCGCGACAAGGCCTACCTCTGGTACGTGCTGGCCACGTCCTCGGCGCTGGTGTTCATCCTCAGCATGACCGGGCACGGCTTCCAGTACTTCTGGCCCGATGCGCCGGTACCGGTGTGGCTCGACCGTATCACCCTGCCCTCGCTCTGGGGCATCTTCGTCATGCGCTTCACCCAGGAGCTGCTCTATACCAAGCGAGGCCTGCGCTGGTCCGACCGCCTGTTCAACGTGGCCTGCGTGCTCTACGCCGTCGCCATCCTGATCAATTTCTTCGGTTATCGCGCCGAGGGCGCCATCCTGATCGCCGTCACGCCGATCGTGACCGTGCCCACAGCACTGATCAGCGCTGTGATCCGCTGGCGCCAGGGCTTCATTCCGGCGCGCTTCTACCTGATCGGCTACGGCACCGTGCTGATCAGCACCGCGATACTGGTGATGCGTGCCGCCGGCCTGATCCAGCCGATCAACTTCACCGCCTACATGTTCCCCGTCGCCATCGCGGCGGAGTCGATCCTGTTCTCCTTCGCCCTCGCCTACCGCATCCAGATGCTCAAGCAGGAGCGTGCCGCCGCCCTGGTGCAGGCCGACCGCGAGAAGGCCGCCCGCCTGGCGCAGATGCAGGCCAGCGCCGACGAACTCCAGGCCGCCGTCGTCGCCCGGACCGCTGAACTGGCCGCCGCCAACCAGCGCCTCTGCGAGCGCGAACGGGAACTGGAGCACGCCGCCTTCCACGACGCGCTGACGGAGCTGCCGAACCGCCGCTACCTGATCGAACGCACCGAGTCGGCGCTGGCCAATGCCAAGCGACACGAGGAACCGCTGGCGCTGTTGCTGATCGACCTCGATCACTTCAAGCCGATCAATGATCGCTTCGGCCATGACGCCGGCGACGAGATGCTGCGCACCATTGGCCGGCGCCTGCGCCAGCATGTGCGTGGCGGCGATGCGGTGGCGCGCCTGGGCGGCGACGAATTCGCCGTGCTGATCGGTGGAGCGGACGCGGAGGCCGAGGCATGCGACCTGGCCCGGCGCCTGCTGGAGGAGCTGTCTGCGCCGATGAGCTACGGCGCCGAGCAGCTGACGGTAAGCATCAGCATCGGCATCGCCCTGTTCCCGCAGCACGCCCGGCACTTCTCCGGGCTCTACCAGACTGCCGACCAGGCCCTGTACAAGGTCAAGGCCCGTGGCCGCTCGGGCATGGTCTTGTTCGGCGAGGACGGCGAGCTGTCGGAAGAGGCCAGCCTGCAGCTGGATGTGCTGAAGATCCGCAGCGGATTGCTTTGAGAGCTCATCTGCTGGCCTCTCTTCCTTCGCGAGCAGCGGGCTGATTACAGGCAGGAAGACCGGTGCGCACGGCGCCCCCTACCTTCTACACGCCACTCAGGCCAGATAGCGCCTCGGCACTCGCGCGGTGACCTTGGTCAGCAATTCGTAGCCGATGGTGCCGCAGGCCTGGGCCAGTTCATCCACCGGAAGCTGGGCGCCCCAGAGTTCGACCGGATCGCCGACCCGGGCATCCGGCAGGTCACTGAGGTCCACGGCGAGCATGTCCATGGATACCCGCCCCGCCAGTGGCACGCGCTGGCCGTTGACCACGACCGGAGTGCCACTGGGTGCGTGGAGCGGATAACCGTCGGCGTAGCCGCAGCTCACGGTCCCGATACGTGACGGCCGGGTGGCTTCCCAGGTAGCGCCGTAGCCGACGCTTTCCCCTGCCGCGATCTCGCGTACGGCGATCAGTTGGGCACTGAGGGTCATGGCCGGTTTCAGGCCCAGTTCGGCGGCACTGAGATCGGCAAGCGGCGTGGCGCCGTAGAGCATGATGCCGGGACGCAGCCAGTCCATATGGGATGCGGGCATCGTCAGGATCGCGGCCGAGTTGGCCAGGCTGCGCTGGTCGAAGTCGAGGTCCAGCAGGTCGAGGAAGGCTTCGAGCTGCAACTCGTTCAGCGTGTGGCCGCGCAGGTCGGCGCAGGCGAAATGGCTGATCAGGTTGAGCTCGGCAACCTGAGCCGCGCCCCGCAGGCGGGCATGCCAATGGCGCAGTGCATCGGGGGAGAAACCCAGGCGGTGCATGCCGGAATCCAGCTTGAGCCAGACGCTCAGCGGGCGTGCCAGCGGTGCGGCGAGCAGCGCTTCGGCCTGTTCCACGCCCTGAACCACCAGGTCCAGGCCAAGCTGGGCAGCCAGTTGGTATTCGGCCGGCTCGAAGCAGCCCTCCAGCAGCAGCACGCGCGCCTCATCATCGAGGGCGCGCACTTCGGCGGCCTCTTCCAGGCAGGCCACGGCAAAGCCGTCGGCCTCGCCGCGCAGGCTGGCGACCACCTCGCGCACGCCATGGCCATAGGCGTTCGCCTTGACCACCGCAAAGGCCTGGCGGCCCGGCGCGCACCGCTTGGCGACGGCGTAGTTGTGGCGGATGGCGGAGAGGTCGACAGCTGCGATCAGTGGGCGCATTGAGGCGGGCTCATGAACGAAAACGGGCGCCCATAATACCGCCTGGTCGCCCGTATTCATTGATCCAGCGCGTCCGGGTACGCGGACTGCCCGTTACTCGTCTTCGAAGTGGTAGGTGCCCGGTGCCAGGTTTTCGAAGCGCGAGTACTTACCCAGGAACGCGAGGCGCACGGTGCCGATGGGACCGTTACGCTGCTTGCCGATGATGATTTCGGCGACGCCCTTGTACTCGGTCTCGGGGTGATACACCTCGTCGCGGTACACGAACATGATGATGTCGGCGTCCTGCTCGATCGCTCCGGATTCGCGAAGGTCGGAGTTCACCGGACGCTTGTTGGGACGCTGCTCCAGCGAGCGGTTGAGCTGGGACAAAGCGATCACCGGGCAGTTGAATTCCTTGGCCAGGGCCTTGAGCGAGCGGGAGATCTCGGAAATCTCGTTCACCCGGCTGTCGCCGCTGGAGCCCGGGATCTGCATGAGCTGCAGGTAGTCGACCATGATCAGGCCGATCTCGCCGTGCTCGCGCGCCAGGCGGCGGGTACGGGCGCGCATCTCGGACGGGGAGATGCCGGCGGTATCGTCGATGAACAGCTTGCGGTCGTTGAGCAGGTTGACTGCGGAAGTCAGCCGCGGCCAATCGTCGTCGTCCAGGCGACCGGCACGGACCTTGGTCTGGTCGATGCGACCGAGGGACGCGAGCATACGAATCACGATGGATTCGGAGGGCATCTCCAGGGAGTACACGAGAATCGCCTTGTCGCTGCGCATCAGGGCGTTCTCGACCAGGTTCATCGCGAAGGTGGTCTTACCCATGGAGGGACGGCCGGCGACGATGATCAGGTCGGCAGGCTGCAGGCCGCTGGTCTGGGTGTCCAGGTCGTTGAAGCCGGTGGACAGGCCGGTGATGGCATCGCCGTTGTTGAACAGCTCGTCGATGCGGTCGATGGCCTTGACCAGGATGTCGTTGATGCCAACCGGGCCACCGGTCTTGGGCCGCGCTTCGGCGATCTGGAAGATCAGGCGCTCGGCTTCGTCGAGGATCTCTTCGCCGGTCCGGCCCTGGGGCGCGTAGGCGCTGTCGGCGATCTCGTTGCTGATGCCGATCAACTGGCGCAGGGTGGCGCGCTCGCGAATGATCTGCGCGTAGGCCTTGATGTTGGCCACCGACGGCGTGTTCTTCGCCAACTCCCCGAGATAGGCCAGGCCGCCCACCTGGGGCAGTTGCCCTTCCTTGTCCAGTTGCTCGGACAGGGTCACCACGTCGAACGGCGAGTTGCGCTCTGCCAGCTTGAAGATGGCGCGGAAGATCAGCCGATGGTCATGACGATAGAAGTCGCCGTCGGACACCTGGTCGAGCACGCGCTCCCAGGCATTGTTGTCCAGCATCAGGCCCCCGAGGACGGCCTGTTCGGCCTCGATGGAGTGCGGCGGCACCTTGAGGGCGGCGGTCTGCAGGTCGAACTGTTCCGGGACGGTGATCTCGTTCATGGGTTCGAAAGATTCTTGGGCTGGAAAGACATCGGGCACGTCATCGCATCTGCAATGACGTGCCCGATGTTAGCGAGCCGGCACCTGAGTGCAAGCTCACTTCGACGGCTCGCTTAGCCGGCTACCACGATCAGTTTGACCGCAGCTTCGACGTCGGTGTGCAGGTGCAGTGCAACGTCGTACTCGCCAACTTGACGGATGGTGCCGTTCGGCAGGCGGACTTCAGCCTTGGCAACCGGAACGCCAGCGGCGGTCAGGGCGTCAGCGATGTCGTGGGTACCGATGGAACCGAACAGCTTGCCTTCGTCGCCGGCGCTGGCAGTGATGGTCACTTCCAGTTCGGACAGCTGGGCAGCGCGGGCTTCGGCAGCGGCTTTCTTGTCGGCAGCCTGCTTTTCCAGCTCAGCGCGGCGAGCTTCGAACGCAGCAACGTTCTCGGCGGTAGCAGCGGTGGCCTTGCCTTGCGGCAGCAGGAAGTTACGACCGTAGCCGGACTTTACATTCACCTTGTCGCCCAGGTTGCCCAGGTTGGCGATTTTTTCGAGCAGGATGACTTCCATTTGAGTCTTACCTCTTAACTTTTAACCTTCACCGTTCGCAGGGCCGGCGCCATTCTTGCGCGCCTTGCGTCCGCGAAAATCAATCAGACTGTCGACGATGGCCAGAACCACCAGCAACGGATAGACCAGTTGCATGAACAGCAGCAGCGACACGTACAAGCCCACCAGCCAGAAACCGGCCAGCCCACCCTGCTTCGCCAGACCGTGCACCAGGGCCAGGCCGGCGAAAGCCAGCGGCACGCTGCAGATCGGCGTCAGCATCGCCAGCTCCAGGCCCAGGTTCGGACCCAGCAGCATGGCGGCCAGCAAGCCGAAAGCCAGTGCCGGCGGCAGCCTCAGCGCACGAAACTCGTTGCCGAAACCACCGGGGTTGTACAGGGCTGCCTGCCAGTAGCGGCCGAGCATCAGGCTCAGCACGCTGACCAGCTGCAGCAGCGACGCGATCAGGCCGGTCAGGACCGGCGCGACCATGGCTCCCAGGCGCGCTCGCTCGTCATCCGCCAATTGCGAATAGACGCTTCCCATCACCTGCGGCATGAGCTTCTGCAGCTCAACCGCCATGGCGGTTATGGGCTCGCGGAACACCGCGCCCAGCACCAGGCCGTACAACAGACCAAGCGCCACGCTGATCATCAGCACCCGCGTCCAGGACACGCTGGAACGCAGCACCAGGGCCAACCCCAGCGCACCAAGCAGCACCATCAAGGTGCGCGGCTCGCCGAAGTACCACCAGCCAAGAGCTGGCAGCAGGGCCCAGGCAATGATGCCGAGAGCATCGTTCACACCACGCCGCAGCAGCACCAGGCTGCCCGCGGCGGCGCTCAGCCAGAACATCAGGGGCAGGGCCGCTGCGCCTGCCACCACAAGGGTGGCCTGCACACGACCGCGCATGATGAACTCCGCCAGAGCGCGCATTGCGATCTATCCCTTACCTAGGTCGACCGACCGAGATCAACGGCCGTGGCTGTCGGTGTAGGGCAGCAGGGCCAGGTAGCGGGCGCGCTTGATAGCGGTAGCCAGCTGACGCTGATACTTGGCTTTGGTGCCGGTGATACGGCTCGGAACGATCTTGCCGGTTTCGGAGATGTAAGCCTTCAGGGTGTTGAGATCCTTGAAGTCGATCTCTTTCACGCCTTCAGCGGTGAAACGGCAGAACTTACGACGACGGAAGAAACGTGCCATGAACTTGGCTCCTCAATAGATCCGTGGATTACTCGTCAGCGTTGTCGCTGTCTTCGCCTTCGGCGGCAGCGTCAGTCTCAACGCGCTCACGGCGCTCGCGGCGCTCGTTGCGGTTTTCCTCGGCCTTGAGCATCTCGGACTGGCCAGTGATGGCTTCGTCGCGACGGATGACCAGGTTACGGATGACGGCATCGTTGTAGCGGAAGTTGTCTTCCAGCTCGGCCAGGGCCTTGCCGCTGCACTCAACGTTCAGCATCACGTAGTGAGCCTTGTGAACGTTGTTGATGGCGTAGGCCAGCTGACGACGGCCCCAGTCTTCCAGGCGGTGAACCTTGCCACCGTCTTCTTCGATGAGCTTGGTGTAGCGCTCAACCATGCCGCCAACCTGCTCGCTCTGGTCCGGGTGAACCAGGAAGATGATTTCGTAATGACGCATAAATGCTCCTTACGGGTTGTAGCCTGCCAACATCGTGGTCAGGCAAGGAGTGAATATCTCGTTTTGGCTTGCCGGGCCGGGGACGTGCACGAGCCTGCCCCCAACGGCAAGGGGCGACATTCTAGAGAAGGGCTGAATGCCGCGCAAGGCAAATTGGCGAAACTTTGAACAACCCCGAACGGCAGCGAAGCCATCCGGGGCAGGCCGTCACTGGGGACGGCTGCGGCGCTGGCGAACCGCCTCGAACAGGCAGACGCCGGTGGCCACGGAGACGTTCAGGCTGCTCACGCTGCCGGCCATGGGCAGCTTGACCAGGTAATCGCAATGTTCGCGGGTCAGGCGGCGCATGCCCTTGCCTTCCGCCCCCATGACCAGCACGGTCGGCCCGGTCATGTCCTGCTCGTAGACCTCCTGCTCCGCCTCGCCGGCGGTTCCGACCACCCAGAGGCCCTTCTTCTGCAGTTTTTCGAGGGTGCGCGAGAGGTTGGTCACCGCCACCAGCGGCATGACCTCCGCCGCGCCGCAAGCCACCTTGCGCACGGTGGCGTTGAGGGTGGCGGACTTGTCCTTGGGCACGATCACCGCCAGTACGCCAGCGGCGTCGGCGGTGCGCAGGCAGGCGCCCAGATTGTGCGGATCGGTGACGCCGTCCAGCGCGAGCAGCAAGGGCGCACCGGGGGTGCGCTCAAGCAGTTCGTCGAGCATGTTCTCGCCCCAGACCTGGCTGGGGCTGACCTCGGCCACCACGCCCTGGTGGACGCCTTCGGCCCATTCGTCCAGCTCGTGGCGATCCTTGTGGCCCACCGCGATGCGGTGCTGCCCGGCCAGGTCGAGAAGGACCTGGACCCGCGGATCGTGCCGGCTTTCCGCCAGCCAGAGCTGCTTGACGCGTTTGGGGTGATGGCGCAGGAGCGCCTCCACGGCATGCACGCCGTAGACCTTTTCCAACTGACTCATTTATTGACCTTGCTACCGGGTGCCTTGGGTTTCGGCGGCCCTTTCCGGTGTTTCGTGGGTTTGCTGGCGGCCTTGGCCTTCGCCGCCTTGGCTTTCTTCTTCGGCGGTTTGGCGCTGGACCTGGCGTCGTCCCTGCCGGGCTTATCCAGCGCTGCCTGCGCCGGACGCGTGCCCTTGCTGGACTTGGCGCCCTGACGCGCTTCGTTGAGCAGGGCCTGCTTCACCGCACGACTCTTGTTCACATCGGTGTTGCCGAGCATCTCCTCGGCCTGGGCGAGCATTTCCGGCGGCACGGCCGGCAGCGCCTGGACCTTGCCGGCGCGCTGTCGGCGCGGCGCCACGGCAGCCCTCGGCTCCTGCTGGAGTGTGGAAGTGTCCCGCTGGGCGTGGCGAGCCGCCCCCTTGGCGCCCCGGCTACGGCCCTTGCCGACCTTGGGCTCGGCGGCCCTGGCCTTGCCTCTGTCCGGAACGGGCTTGTCGGTGCCGCGACTCTTGCGGCCGACCGGAGCGCTGAGGACGTTGTCGGAGAGCTCGAAATCGATCTTGCGTTCGTCCAGGTCGACCCGCGCCACAACCACTTCCACCTGGTCGCCCAGGCGGAAGCTGCGGCCGGAGCGTTCACCGGAGAGACGATGGTGGATCGGATCGAAATGGTAGTAGTCACCCGGCAGCGCCGTCACGTGTACCAGGCCTTCGACATAGATATCGATCAGCTCGACGAAGATGCCGAAGCCGGTTACCGCCGAGATCACACCGGGGAAGGTTTCGCCCACACGGTCGCGCATGTACTCGCACTTCAGCCAGTTGGTGACGTCGCGGGTCGCCTCGTCGGCGCGCCGTTCGGTCATCGAGCACTGCTCGCCCAGCTGGAACAGGCGCGCCTCGTCGTAGGGATAGATGCGCGCCTTGGGCATGCTCGCCGCGCCGGCACGCTGCACATGGGCACTCTCGCGCTTGGAGCGGATCAGGCTGCGGATGGCACGATGCACCAGCAGGTCCGGATAACGCCGGATCGGCGAGGTGAAGTGGGTATAGGCATCGTAGTTGAGGCCGAAGTGGCCCTCGTTGTCCGGGCTGTATACCGCCTGGCTGAGGGAACGCAGCATCACCGTCTGGATCAGGTGGAAGTCCGGGCGCCCGCGAATCTTCTCGAGCAAGGCCTGGTAGTCGCTCGGCGTCGGCTCGTTCTTGCCACGATTGAGGGACAGCCCCAGTTCGGCGAGGAACTGCCGCAGCTTGTCCAGGCGCTCGCTCGGCGGGCCCTCGTGAATACGGTAGAGCGACGGGATCTCGTGCTGCTGCAGGAAGCGTGCGGTGGCCACGTTGGCGCACAGCATGCATTCCTCGATCAGCTTGTGGGCATCGTTGCGCTGGGTCGGCAGGATCTCGGAGATCTTGCGATCGGCGCTGAAGACGATACGGGTTTCCTGGGTCTCGAAGTCGATGGCCCCGCGGACCTGGCGTTGCGCCAGCAGCACCTTATAAAGCTTGTAGAGTTGCTGGAGCGGCTTGACCAGGTGCGGCAGTTGCTCGGCGAACTGCTGGGCTTCGGCGGATTCCGGGGTTTCCAGGAACTGGCTGACCTTGGTGTAGGTGAGCCGCGCGTGGGAATGGATCACCGCCTCGTAGAACTCGTAGCCCGTCAGCTTGCCGGCGCGGGAGATGGTCATGTCGCAGACCATCGCCAGGCGATCCACCAGGGGGTTCAGGGAGCAGAGGCCATTGGAAAGCACCTCGGGCAGCATCGGAATGACCTTCTCCGGGAAGTACACCGAGTTGCCGCGGTTGCTCGCCTCTTCATCCAGCGCCGAACCCACCTTTACATAATGGGAGACGTCGGCGATGGCGACGATCAGGCGCCAGCCGCCACCCTTGCGGGCCTCGGCGTATACGGCGTCGTCGAAGTCGCGGGCATCCTCGCCGTCGATGGTGACCAGGGGCAGGTCGCGCAGGTCGATGCGCTTCTCCTTGTCCTTCTCGGCCACTTCGGGCTTGAGCTTGGCCGCCTCCTTGATCACGGCTGCGGGCCACTCGTGGGGGATGTCATAGCTGCGCAGGGCGACTTCGATCTCCATGCCGGGCGCCATGTAGTCGCCCAGCACTTCCACCACTTCGCCCTGGGCCAGGCGGAAGTTGCTCGGCCACTGCTCGATCTTCACCTGGACGAACTGACCATGCCTGGCAGCACCCTGCTTGCCGCTGGGTACCAGGACTTCCTGCTGGATCTTCGGGTTGTCTGCGACCACCCGGGCGATGCCGCTTTCTTCGAAGAAGCGGCCGACCAGAGTTTCGTGGGCCCGCTCGATGATCTCCACCAGGGCGCCCTCGCGGCGGCCACGGCGGTCGACGCCAGCGACCCGGGCCAGGGCCCGGTCGCCATCGAACACCAGGCGCATCTGCGCGGGGCTGAGGAAAAGGTCTTCGGAACCGTCGTCAGGAATGAGGAAGCCGAAGCCGTCGCGGTGGCCGCTGACGCGCCCGCAGATGAGGTCGAGCTTGTCCACGGGCGCGTAGGTGCCGCGGCGTGTATAGATGAGCTGGCCATCGCGCTCCATGGCGCGGAGCCGTCGGCGCAGGGCCTCCAGTTGCTCATCAGTGGTCAGGCCGAACTCTTCCACCAGCTGCTCACGGCTGGCTGGGGCGCCGCGCTCATCGAGGCGCTGCAGGATCAACTCGCGGCTGGGGATGGGGTTTTCGTATTTTTCCGCCTCGCGAGCGGCCTCGGGGTCGAGGTTCTGCCAATCGGCCATCAGGGGGTGATCACCTTTTTATCCATAGAGGGATTTGCCATGGGTCTTATTGAAGCGCGAATTCCGATTGTCGGTCAGCTTAGTCCGAAGAATAATTTTTTTCGCGCTCAGGGGTTTACAACACAAAAGTCGGCTCGTATAGTTCGCGCCCACAGCGTCGCTGAGACGTTGTGAAGGAAGCAGATGAGCAATCATCGCATCCAGTGCCCAGGTGGCGGAATTGGTAGACGCACTAGGTTCAGGTCCTAGCGGTGGCAACACCGTGGAAGTTCGAGTCTTCTCCTGGGCACCACTATTCTGAAGCCGAGCCGCAAAGCTCGGTTTCTCGTTTAACGGATCGTACGGTTCCGTGTCGTTCAACGATGAACACCGTATAAGTCGATGAGCGATCATCGCAATGTGCCCAGGTGGCGGAATTGGTAGACGCACTAGGTTCAGGTCCTAGCGGTGGCAACACCGTGGAAGTTCGAGTCTTCTCCTGGGCACCACTCTTGAACAAAGCCGAGCTCTGCTCGGCTTTGTGCTTTCTGGCTTCCGGACATTCCTCGATTACCGCCAGATCAGGGGCCGAGCGTGCGCCCAACCCCCTCTCCCACCCCCTTTATGCCTTGAACTGCCCCAGGCTGGCTTTGAGCTGATCGGCCAGGCCGGCGAGCACGCGCCCACTACTGGCGGTCGCCGCCACCGCCTCAGCAGCCAGGCTGGCTTCGGCATGAATCACATCCACCCGGCCACGTACGCCATCGGCGCCCGCCGCCTGGTGCTCCGCTGCGCGTGCCGCCGCCTGCACCGCACCGTGCACCTGCTCCACCGCCTGCTGCACGTTTTGCTGCAAACGCTCGCTGTCGCGCAGCGCCTCCAACCCCTCCACCGCACGCTCGCGAGCCTGGGAAATGGCCGAAACCGCTTCGCGCGCCCCGGTCTGGAGCGCGGCAATATGCTCTTGAATATCGCCCGTGGATTGCTGGGTCTTGCTGGCCAGCGCCCGCACTTCGTCAGCAACCACGGCAAAACCGCGACCGCTCTCCCCTGCCCTCGCCGCTTCGATGGCCGCGTTCAGCGCCAGCAGGTTGGTCTGCTCGGCAATGCCGTGGATCACCGACAACACCATCTCGATCTGCTCGCTCTGTCGCGCCAGCCGCTCGATCACTTCGGAACCGTTCTGCACCCGCGCCTCCAGGTTCTCGATCAGGCCACCGACCTTGCGCGCAATCGCCGCATTGTCCTGGGCGGCCTGACGGATCTCACCCACCTGCCGCAGGGTGTCCTGCATGGCCTGGCTCTCGGACTGGGCATCGGCCACCATGCCCGCCAACGCGCTGAGACTGCCTTCCACTTCGCTGCGCTGGCGATGAGCCGCCGACTCTGCTGACTGACTGCGCTCGGACAGCGCCTTGATCTCCAGCCCGGTGCGCTGCGCCACATCACCCGCCTCGCGGACGATGGGCTGCAGCTTGTCGACGAACCGGTTCACCGCAGTGGCCATTTCCCCGACCTCGTCACGACTGTCGATCCGCACCCGACGCGTCAGATCACCTTCGCCGGCCGCCAGATCATTCAGCGCCTCGATCAGCAAACGCAGACGAACCACCACACGACGCCCCAACACCACGGCCAGCACCAGCAACACGCCAAGCCCAACCAGCGCCAGTCCCAGGCCGATGCGCCAACGCAGCTCATCAGCCGCCGACTCCACAGCCTGGCGAGTGCCCGCACTCATGCTGCTGGCGGTCTCGCGAGCCGATTGCAGGCGCGCGGTCAGCGCGGCGCTGCTCTCGCTGGCAGCCCCGGAAAGACTTTCGCCAACCAGCTCGCCACCGCTAGCGATCAGTGCAGAGAAGCGCTGATCCAGTGCCTCCAGTTGCCCCTCCACCGCCGC
Organism: Pseudomonas lalkuanensis; assembly: GCF_008807375.1. Classification (NCBI taxonomy): domain Bacteria; kingdom Pseudomonadati; phylum Pseudomonadota; class Gammaproteobacteria; order Pseudomonadales; family Pseudomonadaceae; genus Metapseudomonas; species Metapseudomonas lalkuanensis. Next base: position 5,489,781 of record NZ_CP043311.1, read on the forward strand.
AGTGGAAACACCCATTCGCACCTTGCCGATCTCCACGCCGTTGGGGCTGATGGAGGCCTCCACCAGATAGACGGATGGATCGCCGGCAGCCGCATTCAGCACCTTGTCCAGCGCCCGCTCACCCTGCCCCCTGGCCAGCAACGCCTTGATCAGCGGGTTCTCGCGATTGAGATAGCGGGTGAGGTGCTGCCCACTGGCATCGTCATAGATGACGAAGAGCACATTGGGATTGCGCTGGGCGCGGCGGGCGAATTCGGAAAGCGTGGGTACGTCGTTGTCCCACATGGCGCGAGGCGCTACAGCGGCAAGCAGCTGGGCCATGTCGTTGGCCGACTCCTTGAGATTCTGCTCAAGGGTCTGGCGCAACTGCCCCTGTTCCTGCTGGAGGCGTGCACTGAGCGCAGCCCCCAGGCGCTCGCGCGTCTTGCCGGAGAGCGCACTGAGACTACCGGACACCTCCTGCCCGGCCTGCTCCAGATCACCCGCCAGGCGCTGGGTGTCACCCCCCAGGCGGACACCCAGTTCATCCACAAGGGAATTCACAGTGCTCCGCGTGAGGGCAACGGCCACCAGCACCTGCACCAGCAACGCGACCCCAAGGGCAATGAACACCGGACGCAACAAACGGCTCTGCAACAAAGACAGGATGGCTGACACGACTTGTGGCTCCTTAACGACCGTTACCGCTATAACGGCGACAACTCGGATTTATAAAGTGCCAGCAAGGTGCGTGCCGACCAGCAGCGCGACATTTGAAACCACCAAAACGACGAAGGGCCGCACTGGGCGGCCCTTCTGGGGAGTCGAAAGACTCAGGCATACGGGTGACGCAGGATGATCGTCTCGTTACGGTCAGGACCAGTGGAGATGATATCGATGGGCGCACCCACCAGCTCTTCCACACGCTTGATGTAGGCGCGGGCGTTTGCCGGCAGTTCTTCCAGGCTCTTGGCGCCAACGGTGGATTCGCTCCAGCCCGGCATTTCCTCGTAGACCGGCTGCAGGCCGATGTAGCTGTCGGCATCGGTCGGCGCATCTTCCAGCAGCTCGCCGTTGGCACCCTTGTAGCCGGTGCAGATGCGGATGGTTTCCAGACCATCGAGCACGTCCAGCTTGGTCAGGCAGAGGCCGGAGATGCTGTTGATCTCGATGGCACGACGGAGGATCACGGCGTCGAACCAGCCGCAGCGGCGGGCACGGCCAGTGGTCGAACCGAATTCGTGACCACGCTTGGCCAGGAAGGCGCCGGTCTCATCGAACAGTTCGGTCGGGAACGGACCGGAACCCACGCGAGTGGTGTAGGCCTTGGTGATACCGAGGATGTAGTCGAGGTACAGCGGACCGAAACCGGAGCCGGTGGCGGTACCGCCAGCCGTAGTGTTGGAGCTGGTGACATACGGGTAGGTGCCGTGGTCGATGTCCAGCAGCGAGCCTTGGGCGCCTTCGAACATGATGTAGGCGCCCTGCTTGCGCAGCTGGTGCAGGCGCGCGGCGACGTCGGTCATCATCGGCTTGAGCAGCTCGGCGTAGGCCAGGGCTTCGTCGAGGGTCTTCTGGAAGTCGACCGCCGGCTCCTTGTAATAGTGCTGCAGGACGAAGTTGTGGTAGTCCAGCAGCTCGCCCAGCTTGGCGGCAAAACGCTCGCGGTGGAACAGGTCGCCGATGCGCAGGCCGCGACGGGCAACCTTGTCTTCGTAGGCCGGCCCAATGCCGCGGCCGGTGGTGCCGATCTTGGCATCGCCACGGGCCTTTTCACGCGCCTGGTCCAGGGCTACGTGGTACGGCAGGATCAGGGTGCAGGCCGGGCTGATGCGCAGGCGCTCGCGCACCGGTACACCCTTCTCTTCCAGCTTGGTGATTTCGCGCATCAGCGCATCGGGCGCCACCACGACGCCGTTGCCGATCAGGCACTCGACGTTCTCGCGCAGGATGCCGGACGGGATCAGGTGCAGCACGGTCTTCTCGCCATCGATCACCAGGGTGTGACCGGCGTTGTGGCCGCCCTGGTAACGCACGACGGCGGCAGCCTGGTCGGTCAGCAGATCGACGATCTTGCCCTTACCCTCATCACCCCACTGGGTGCCCAGGACTACGACATTCTTACCCATAACACTTGTCCTCTTCGCAGAAGCTCGATGCCGGCAGCCGCCGGCGGAAAACACGGAAACTCGTTAGTGGCCGGCAGTCTTGCACCGGCCATGAAGCCACTTCCTAGGAAAGCGCCGCCACTTGCCAGCGCCCGTCACGCAGGAGCAGCTGGCGATCGCAACCCGCTTCCGGCGCGCACGTAACCTCTTGCCCCGGCAGGGCCTGCACCACGCGCTGCCCATCGGAACGCAGGCGCTTGACCTCGTACCACAGATAAGGGTCGTGGCTGTCCGGCGCCCAGATACCGGGAACCGGCTGGTCCAGCACCATGTTGCCCAGGGTCACCAGGGTCTTCAGGTCGGTGGAGAAGCCGGTGGCCGGGCGGGCACGACCGAAATCGGCGCCGATGTCGTCATAACGGCCACCCTGGGCAATGGACTGCCCGACACCCGGAACGAAGGCGGCGAAGACCACACCAGTGTGATAGTGGTAGCCGCGCAGCTCGCCCAGGTCGAAATAGAGCGGGAGCTCGGGATAGCGCAGCTCAAGGGCGTCGGCAATGGCGATCAGCTCGTCCAGTGCACGATGCACATCCTCCGGCGCCTCCATCAGCACGCCCTGGGCCAGATCCAGCACTTCGCGGCTGCCACAGAGCTCGGCCAGGGAGCGGAGCATGGAGGCCAGTTCGTTCGGCAGATCCGCGGTCAGCTCGGCAACTTCGTCCACCGCCTTGCGCTGCAGGGCATCGAACAGGCTGCGCTCCACTTCGCCGGAAAGGCCGGCAGCCCGCGCCAGGCCACGGTAGATACCAACGTGGCCAAGATCCATGTGCACGTCCGGCACAGCCGCCAGCTCGAGCATTTCGAGCATCAGGCTGATGACCTCGACGTCGCTCGCCGGACTGGCGTCGCCGTAAAGCTCGGCGCCCAACTGGATCGGGCTGCGCGAAGTGGACAGTGCGCGTGGCTTGGCGTGCAGCACGCTGCCCGCGTAGCACAGACGGTTCGGGCCTTCACGGCGCAGGGTATGGGCGTCGATGCGCGCCACTTGCGGCGTGATGTCGGCGCGGAACCCCATCAGGTGGCCCGACTGTGGGTCGGTCACCTTGAAAGTGCGCAGGTCGAGGTCCTGGCCGGCACCGGTCAGCAGGGACTCGAGATATTCGATATGCGGAGTGACCACGAAGTCATAGCCCCAACGCTGGAACAGATCCAGCACCTGGCGGCGGGCTGCCTCGATGCGTGCCGCCTCGGGCGGCAGTACTTCTTCGATACCGTCTGGCAGCAGCCAGCGATCTACCGTTGCCATTTCGCCAATCCCCTCTCAGCCGGGCGGCAAGCCATCAGTGAAGCAGATAAAGGAGGCCGGTCCCCAGCAACATGCTGGACAGGCCCATCAGGCGGAGATGGCGGTCCTTGAACTCCGCCAACCCAAGCACCGCGGCGCGCCAACGGCGCGGATAGAGGAAGGGCAGGATGCCTTCCAGCACCAGCATCAGACAAAAAGCAATGCCGAGTTCCTGCCACATGATTCCCGCGGACGCAAAAAAGCCGGGATTTCCCGGCTGACCCATGATAACACGTTTTCCCTGACGGTCACCCCGGCGGACGATGAGCGTCCGCCGGGGGACTCGTATCAGCGTGCGGCCTTGTCCAGATAGCGGAAGAACTCGCTATTGGGATCCAGCACCATCACATCGCTCTTGTTGGCAAAGCTTTCGCGGTAAGCCTGGAGGCTGCGATGGAAAGCGTAGAACTCCTGGTCCTGCCCGTACGCCTTGGCGTAGATCGCAGCGGCCTTGGCATCGCCATCACCACGGGTCTCCTCGGCTTCGCGATAGGCTTCAGCCAGCAGCACGCGGCGCTGACGATCGGCGTCGGCACGAATACCCTCTGCCAGCTCCGAACCCTTGGCGCGGTGCTCGCGGGCTTCGCGCTCACGCTCGGTGCTCATCCGCTCGAACACGCTGCGGTTCACTTCCTTGGGCAGGTCGATGGCCTTCACCCGCACGTCCACGACCTCGATGCCCAGCTCCTTGCTGGCCATGCGGTTGAGGGCAGCCGTGATGTCCGCCATCAGCGCGTCGCGCTCGCCGGATACCACTTCGTGCAGGGTGCGCTTGCCGAACTGGTCACGCAGGCCGGCTTCGAGACGGCGGGACAGACGCTCGTCGGCAATCTGCTTCATGCCGGAAGTCGCGGTATAGAAACGCTCGGCATCAGCCACGCGCCACTTGGCGTAGGCATCCACCATCACCGCTTTCTTCTCCAGGGTGAGGAAGCGCTGGGTCGGCGAATCCAGGGTCAACAGACGCGCGTCGAACTTGCGCACCTGGTTGACGTACGGAATCTTGAAGTGGATGCCGGGTTGGACGTCGGCCTCGACGATGCGGCCGAACTGCAGGAGTACTGCCTTCTCGGTCTGCGACACGATGTACAGGCTGCTCCACAGGAGCAGGGCCGCCACCACGCCGCCGATCAGGGCAAACAGCGATTTATTGCTCATCAGCGACTCTCCCTGGAACGCAGATTGCGCTGCTGCAAGTCAGTGGCGACGCGCGATCCGAGGTCGCTGCCGCTCGTGGCGGCCGATGCTGCCGGCGCCACAGGCGCCTGGCTGGTGCCACGGTTCTCGATCATTTTGTCCAGCGGCAGGTAGAGCAGGTTGCTCTGGCCGTCCTTGCCGGAAACCAGCACCTTGCTGGTGTTGGCCAGCACATCCTGCATGGTTTCGAGGTACAGGCGCTGGCGAGTGACTTCCGGTGCCTTGTGATACTCGACCAGCAGCTTGCTGAAGCGATCGGCCTCACCCTGGGCGCGAGCGATCACTTCATCGCGGTAGCCATTGGCGTCCTCGATGATGCGCTGGGCCTGGCCACGAGCCTCAGGCACCACGGCATTGGCGTAGGCTTCAGCCTGGTTCTTGGCGCGCTGCTCGTCTTCACGGGCACGAATCACGTCGTCGAAGGCTTCCTGCACTTCACGCGGGGCTGCCGCGCTCTGCACGTTGACCTGGGTAACGGTAATACCGGTACGGTAGGTGTCGAGGAAGCGCTGCAGACGCTCCTTGATCTCGCTGGCCATCAGCTCGCGACCTTCGGTCAGCACCTGGTCCATCTCGGTGGAGCCGACCACGTGGCGCAGGGCGCTCTCGGTAGCGTGCTGCAGGCTGACTTCAGGCTGGTCGACGTTCAGCACGAAGTCCTGAAGGTTGCTGATCTTGTACTGGACGGTGAGCGGCACTTCGACGATGTTCTCGTCCTCGGTGAGCATCTGACCCTGCTTGCTGTAGGCACGCTCGCGGGTGACGTTCTCCTGGAACTTGCGATCGATCGGCGGGAAGTAGATGTTCAGGCCGGGGCCGACAGTCTCGTAGTACTTGCCGAAGCGCAGCACCACGGCTTGCTCCTGCTCGTCCACCACATAGACCGCGCTGTACAGCCAGACCACGGCAAGCAGGGCCAGGCCGATGCCGAGCAGGCCGAAACCGCCCGATCTGCCGCCGCCATCATCGCCGCCGCCACGTTTCTTGCCGCTGCCGAACAATCCGTTCAGGCTGTCCTGCAGCTTGCGGAAGGCCTCGTCCAGGTCCGGCGGCCCTTTGCGGTCGCCACCACGGCGTCCACCCCAGGGGTCCTGGTTATTCGAGTTGCCACCCGGCTCGTTCCAAGCCATAGCGCTCTCCATACTGATAAAGCAAAGACGCGCCCACGGCGCGCCCACCCATGCTACCCAAGCCCGCGGCCCGCCGCAAAATCACCTAAACGGGCTTTATTGCAAAGTGTGTTGCTCTAGAAACTCGCTCGGCTGCCAGCCTTCGCGGCTGACCAATCGATTCAACTCGACGCGCGGCAGACGCACTGCGAGCAGAATCTCACCGGCCTCGTTGTGATCCTCGGTCTGCACCGCACCAAGGGCGAAGAACTGGGCTCGCAACCGGCCGAAACGCTGCGGCAGACGCAGGGTGCCCACGAACAGGTCCTCGCCCAGCAACTCGGCTACCGCCTGCTCCAGCAACTCCAGGCCGCTGCCATCACGCGCAGACAACCAGACGCGCTCGGGTTTGCCATCTCCATCGCGCTGGATATGGGGCTCGACGCTTTCCAGCAGATCAACCTTGTTGTAGACCTCCAGCATAGGCAGGCCTTCGGCACCGATCTCGCCCAACACCGCCAGTACCTGCTCGATCTGCGCCATGCGCTCTGGCTCATGGGCGTCGATCACATGCAGCAGCAGATCAGCGCTGGCAGATTCTTCAAGGGTAGCCCGGAAGGCCTCCACCAGCTTGTGCGGCAGGTGGCGAATGAAGCCTACGGTATCGGCCAGCACGATTGGCCCCAGGTCATCCAGCTCGAGCCGGCGCAGGGTCGGGTCAAGGGTCGCGAACAATTGATCGGCCGCGTAGACCTCGGACGTGGTCAGGGCATTGAACAAGGTAGATTTGCCGGCGTTGGTATAGCCGACCAGGGAAACGGCCGGGATATCCGCACGCTTGCGGCCACGGCGGGCCTGCTCGCGCTGGCTGCGCACCTTCTCGAGACGCTGCTTGATCTGGCGAATACGTATCCGCAGCAAGCGACGGTCGGTTTCCAACTGGGTTTCACCCGGACCACGCAGGCCGATACCACCTTTCTGGCGCTCAAGGTGAGTCCAGCCACGCACCAGGCGCGTACTCATATGGTTGAGCTGGGCCAGTTCGACCTGCAGCTTGCCTTCATGGGTACGGGCGCGCTGGGCGAAGATATCGAGAATCAGGCCGGTGCGGTCAAGCACCCGGCACTCGAAGGCGCGCTCGAGGTTGCGCTCCTGGCTGGGCGTGAGGGTGTGATTGAAGATGACCAGCTCAGCCTTCTCGGCCTTCACCAGGTCATGCAATTCATCAACTTTGCCGCTGCCGATCAGGTACTTGGCCGTTGGCTGGTGCCGGGAAACGGAGACGAATGCCACCGTGTCCGCACCGGCCGAACGTGCAAGTTCCAGGAATTCCTGCGGGTCTTCGCGCGCCTCGGGATCTTGACCTTCCAGATGAACCAGGATGGCCCGTTCACCACCACCAGGGCGTTCGAAAAACAAAGCAGTCTCCTATCAGGCGTTACCCGGCTCAGGCTGCTCCTGCTCGGAGGCGCTGGGCAGGCGTACCGGACGACTCGGTACAACGGTGGAAATAGCGTGCTTGTAGACCATTTGGCTGACAGTGTTCTTCAGCAGAATCACGAACTGGTCGAAGGATTCGATCTGGCCCTGCAGCTTGATGCCGTTTACCAGATAGATGGAAACCGGTACGCGTTCCTTACGCAGGGTATTGAGGTAAGGGTCTTGTAGCGAATGCCCTTTTGACATGTGCCGCTCTCCTTTAGGGATCAATCGTTTTAGTTTTCAAATGACAAGAAAAGATGACTGGTATCCGCCCTACCCCCAAGGATAGACGGTAACCGGTGAGGTCTCAGCTCAATATGGAGACCGACCTCAGGTATTTCAAGGTACGCGGCAGATTGTCGCAAGCCAGGCTGTCCAACCAGTACAGGTCGGACCAACTGCGCAACCAGGTGAACTGTCGCTTGGCGAGTTGACGAGTAGCGATGATGCCTCGCTCCTCCATCTCGTCCCGGGTCAGCACGCCATCCAGGTAATCCCAGGCCTGGCGATAACCGACCGCCCTTATAGACGGCAGTCCCGCATGCAAGTCACTTCTGCGGCGCAGCGCTTCGACCTCTTCGATGAAGCCCTGTTCCAGCATCAAGCGAAAACGTTGCGCAATTCTTTCGTGCAATACCTGGCGTTGCGCCGGCGCAATGGCCAAGTGCGCGACAGTATACGGCAAATGCGCCGTTCCTGGCGTGTTCCCGGCCGTATTTTGCGCAGCCTGACGCTGTCGATGGGCGGTCATGGTGAGCCCGCTGACCTTGTAGACCTCCAGCGCGCGGGTCAGCCGCTGGGGGTCATTGGGATGGATGCGTGCGGCGGACTCCGGATCGACCGCTGCCAGCTCCCGATGCAAAGCGTCCCAACCTTCGCGGGCGGCACGGGCTTCCAGGTCGGCGCGCACTTCGGGGTCGGCGCTGGGCATGTCCGCCAGCCCCTCCAGCAACGCCTTGTAATACAACATGGTACCGCCCACCAGCAGCGGGATCCGCCCCCGGGCGGTGATTTCCGCCATGGCGGCCAGGGCGTCGGCACGGAATTCCGCGGCGGAGTAGCTTTCAGCCGGATCGCGGATATCGATCAGTCGATGGGGAAATTCGGCCAGAGTGGCCTTGTCCGGCTTGGCGGTACCAATGTCCATGCCGCGGTAGATCAAGGCCGAATCGACGCTGATCAACTCGCAAGGCAGCGTCCGCGCCAGCTCCAGGGCCAGATCGGTCTTGCCGGCGGCCGTGGGCCCCATGAGGAAAATTGCCGGCGGCAGCCGTTCAGCCATGATCAGCGACCGCGCAGGAACAGCTTGTCCAGGTCATCCATACCCAGTTGCGTCCAGGTCGGACGCCCGTGGTTGCACTGGCCGCTGCGCTCGGTGTGCTCCATATCTCGCAGCAGAGCACTCATTTCCGGCTGGGTCAGACGGCGATTGGCACGCACGGCGCCATGGCAGGCCATGGTGCCCAGCAATTCGTTCAAATGCGCCTGGATGCGGTCGCTGGTGCCGTATTCCAACAGATCGGAGAGGACGTCGCGCACCAATTGCGAGGCCTCGGCCTGCTTCAACAGGGCCGGAATCTGACGAATAGCCAGGGTTTCCGGGCCAAGGCGCTGCAACTCGAAGCCCAGGCGGCGGAACCACTCGCCGTTCTCCTCGGCGCAATCGGCTTCGCGCTGGCTGACGGCGATGGATTCCGGCACCAGCAACGGCTGCCCCTTGAGCCCTTCACTGGCCATCGCGACCTTCAGTCGCTCGTAGGTGATGCGCTCATGGGCGGCGTGCATATCCACCAGCACCAGCCCCTGGGCATTTTCCGCCAGGATGTAGATGCCCTTGAGCTGGGCCAGGGCGTAGCCCAGCGGCGGCACATCGCCCTGGGATTCCGGCAGCGCGGCAGGCGCGGAGGCGGCGGGCAGCGGCGCGAAGTACTCGCGGTAGGCGCCCTGGGCCTCGGCCATCGGTACAGCAGGTTGCGGACGCGGCGCCTGGTAACCACCAGCCGGCGGGCGCCAGGCCGGCTCGGCGGCAGGCCGCTCCAGCACATTGGCCGCGAGGCTCATCTCACCCTGGGGGCCGAACTCGCCAGCGGCAAGGCCGGTCGGACGCACGACGGCATCGGTGGCAGCCGGCGCAGCCAGCTGATCCTCGGGGCGCACTTCGCCCAGGGCACGGTGCAGGGTGCCGTAGAGGAAGTCGTGGACCATGCGGCTGTCGCGGAAGCGCACCTCGTGCTTGGTCGGGTGCACGTTGACGTCGACGACCGCAGGATCGACCTCGAAGAACAGCACGAAGGTCGGATGGCGGCCGTTGTACAGCACGTCGCGATACGCCTGGCGCACCGCGTGGGCGACCAGTTTGTCGCGCACCATGCGACCGTTCACGTAGAAGTACTGCAAGTCCGCCTGGCTGCGGGAGAAAGTGGGCAGGCCGACCCAGCCCCAGAGATGCAGGCCGTTACGCTCCACCTCGATGGGCAGCGCCTGCTCCAGGAACGCCGGCCCGCAGACCGTGGCGACGCGGCGGGCGCGGGCAATGGCGTCGCGCGCTTCATGGAGGGCGAAGATGGTCTTGCCGTTATGGCGCAGATGGAACGCCACATCGAAGCGGGCCAGGGCCAGACGCTTGATGACTTCCTGCAGGTGGTCGAACTCGGTCTTCTCCGCACGCAGGAACTTGCGCCGCGCCGGCGTGTTGAAGAACAGGTCGCGCACTTCCACCGAAGTACCGACGGGGTGGGCGGCAGGCTGCACCCGTGCCTCCATGTCGCGTCCTTCGGTTTCCACCTGCCAGGCCTGGTCCGCATCAGCGGTACGAGAGGTCATGGTCAGCCGTGCAACGGAGCTGATGGAGGCCAGTGCTTCGCCGCGGAATCCCAGACTCATCACCCGCTCAAGGTCTTCCAGGTCGCGAATCTTGCTGGTGGCGTGGCGCGCCAGGGCCAGCGGCAGGTCCTCGGGCGGAATGCCGCCGCCATCGTCGCGAACCCGCAGCAGCTTGACGCCGCCCTGCTCCACTTCGACGTCGATGCGCCGGGCACCCGCATCCAGGCTGTTCTCCAGCAGCTCTTTGATAACGGAGGCGGGACGTTCGACCACCTCACCGGCGGCGATCTGGTTCGCCAGCCGCGGAGTGAGCAGCTGGATACGCGGCAGGTTGCTCATGGCTGGGCCGCCAGAGTCGCGGCTGGGATGTTCAGGACCTGGCCGACCTTGACGTTGTCGCTGGACAGCGAGTTGGCTTTGCGCAGTGTCGCGACGCTCACCTCGTAACGCTGGGCGATCAGCGCCAGGCTCTCGCCGGACGTGACGACGTGCTCGCGCGGGCCAATGGCGATCTTGCCCTGATCACGCAGCCAGGCGATGTAGGTGCCGGGCGGCGGGTTCTGCTGGAAGAACTGCTTCACGCCGGTCTTGATCGAACGCGCCAGGGCCTGCTGGTGGCTCGGCGATGCCAGCTTTTGGGATTCGTTGTGGTTGGAGATGAAACCGGTCTCCACCAGGATCGAAGGAATGTCAGGCGACTTCAGCACCATGAAGCCGGCCTGCTCCACCCGGCGTTTGTGCAGCGGGGTGACCTGGCTGACGTTGGACAGCACCTTCTGGCCGACATTGAGGCTGGACGACATGGTCGCGGTCATCGACAGGTCGAGCAGAACGCCGGCGAGCATGCGGTCCTTGTCGTCAAGGCTGACACTGCCATCTCCGCCGATCAGGTCGGAGCGGTTTTCGTTGTCAGCCAGCCAGCGCGCGGTTTCCGAGGTGGCGCCGCGATCGGACAGGGCGAATACCGAGGCACCGAACGCGCTGCGACTGGGCGCGGCATCGGCGTGGATGGAAACGAACAGGTCGGCACCCTTCTTGCGGGCGATCTCGGTGCGCTTGCGCAACGGGATGAAGTAGTCGCCGGTACGTACCAGCTCGCCACGGAAGCCCTTCTCCTGGCTGATCTGGCGCTGCAGTTCCTTGGCGATGGCCAGGGTCACGTTCTTCTCGTGCTGGCCCTTGGGCCCGAGGGCACCCGGGTCTTCACCGCCGTGACCGGCATCGATGGCAACCACGATGTCGCGCTTGCCGCCCGGCACCGGCGGCAGCTTGCTGGGCGCCGGCTGGGTCGGCGTCACCGGCGTTTGCGGCGTGCTCGGCGCGGTGGCCACCTGGGGCGCACTGGCTTCGCTGGCGGCCGCTTCCGGGTCGAACAGGTCCACCACCAGGCGGTTGCCGTACTGCTGGTTGGGCGCCAGGGAGAAACTCTTCGGCGTCACGGCGGACGACAGGTCGATCACCACGCGCAAGTCGGTAGGGCTGCGCTGGGCGGAGCGGACACTGGTGATCGGGGTGTTGCTGAGGGACAACTGCTCCAGCTTGGTAGCCAACTGGGCGCCGTTGATGTCGATGACGATGCGATTGGGTGCAGTCAGGGTGAAGACGGAGTGCTGCACAGGGCCAGACAAGTCGAAGACCAGGCGGGTGTTGTCAGGCGCGCGCCAAAGCCGCACCCCGCGGACCTCCGCGGCAGCCAGGACATCAGCGGCGAACGCCGCAAGCAGAACCCCAATCCCGGCAAACAGTGCGCGCGAGCGCATACCCCACCCCATATTTGTTTTCATGCTCCCATGGCCAGGGCGGCACACCATGCTTCGCCGCGCTCGGTGTGTGGCGACAACCGCAGCGAACGGCCGCCCGCTTGCGGCGTAATGTTAATGTCCAGGTCAGCCTTTGGCAAAATGCCGGCGCCCCGCTGAGGCCACTCGATCAGACACAAGGCGTCGCCCTCGAAGTAGTCGCGGATACCCAGAAATTCCAGTTCCTCCGGGTCGGCCAGGCGGTATAGATCGAAATGGAAGGCGCGCATGCCCCCGATTTCATAAGGCTCGACCAGGGTGAAGGTGGGGCTTTTCACCGCCCCCACGTGCCCCAGCCCCCGCAGGATGCCGCGAGATAGCGTGGTTTTCCCCGCCCCCAGATCCCCATGCAGGTACAGGATGCCGCGCCCTTGGGTCAGATTCGCCAATCGGGCGCCGAGGGCCAGCATGGCCTCCTCGCCTTCGGCATGCAGGATCACTTCAGGCACGGTGCAAACTCCTCGAGCAACTGACGAATGGTCGGAATGAGATCACTGGCTGCCAGCCCCCGGCCGCCCCGGGCCAGGCCCTCGCCCGCGCAGGCGTGCAGCCAAACGGCCAGGCAGGTGGCCGAGTACGCGTCCATCCCCTGGGCGAGCAAGGCACCGATCAGCCCGGCGAGTACATCACCGAGCCCGGCCCCGGCCATTACCGGATGGCCGCGATCACAGAGTGCGAGACGACCATCAGGGGCCGCCACCAGACTGCCGGCGCCCTTGAGCAGGACGACGGCATCGAATTTTTGCGCCAGCGCAAGCACCGCGCGTGGCCGGTCGGCCTGAACTTCGGCGGTGGAAATGCCCAGCAGGCGCGCGGCCTCGCCCGGATGAGGCGTGATCACGCAACCCGCTGGCAGACGGACCAGACCACCCGCCAGCATATTGAGCGCGTCGGCATCCCATACCTGGACCGACTCCAGTCCCGCGACGACGCTGAGCAGGCCGCGCCCCCAGGCGTCCTGGCCCAGGCCAGGTCCCGCCACCAGCACATCGGCCCTGTCCGCCAGGGCCAGCAGCTGGTTGGCCGAGCTCACGCCGGCACACATCACTTCCGGGCGCCGTGCCAACGCGGCCATCACGTGCTCTGGCCGGGTCGCCAGCGACACCAGCCCGGCCCCGCTGCGCAGCGCACTCTCCGCCGCAAGCAGTGCCGCGCCTCCCAGCCCACGGTCACCGCCCACCACCAGCAGGTGGCCGAGCTGCCCCTTGTGCGCGGTGCGTGGGCGCGGCGCCAGGCGCCTAAGGCTGCCGGCAGCCATACGCTCGGCGATACGGGGCGTCACCGAGACCAGGGCGGGATCGGCCTGGAGATCGTCGAATACCAGCTCACCCACCTGGTTCGGCGCATCGGCGGTGAACAGTCCCAGCTTGAGCCCGATGAAGGTCACCGTCAGGTCCGCACGCACCGCCACGCCAAGCACGCGGCCGGTGTCGGCGCAGAGGCCAGACGGAATGTCCACGGCCAGCACCGGCAGACTACTGGCGTTGAGCAGCCGGATCGCCTGGGCATAAGGTTCGCGCACCTCGCCGGACAGCCCGGTGCCCAGCAATGCGTCCACCACCACACCTTCCAGGACGGCGCACTCGCTCCAGGGCTGGATGGTGACGCCCACGGCAGCGGCGTCATCCCGCGCCAGCGCCGCATCGCCAGTCAGCGCATCGGCAGCACCCACGGCCAGCACCTTCACCTGCCAACCGGCACGGCGGGCCAGCGCCGCGACCAGATAGCCATCGCCAGCATTGTTACCCCCCCCGGCCAGCACGCTGAGGCTGCCGGCTTCAGGCCAACGCCGGCGCAGGGCGCGCCAGGTCGCGTGGGCGGCACGCTGCATCAACTCGAAGCCAGGCGTGCCGGAAGCGATGAGGCGCGCATCGAGGTCCCGCACCTGGGCGGCGGAATGGAGCGAAATGGGCAGGTCGTCGCGGGAAGAAAGCATGGGATTCGGTTGCAGCTGCGAGGTCTGGCAGAATTATATCCACCTCGACACCGGTTTCCCGCCCCAGCATGACCCTTTCCACGCAAGATCTCGCCGCCCTCGCCCAATCCATCAAGCAATGGGGCCGAGAACTGGGCTTCCAGCAGGTGGGCATCACCGGCGTGGAGCTCGGCGAGCACGAGGGCCATCTGCAACGCTGGCTGGAGGCCGGCTACCAGGGCGAGATGGACTACATGGCCGCCCACGGCAGCAAACGCTCTCACCCGGACGAACTGGTTCCCGGCACCCTGAGGGTGATCTCCCTGCGCATGGACTACCTGCCCGGCGACACTCGCATGGCCAAGGTGCTGGGGCAACCGGAGAAGGCCTATGTCTCGCGCTACGCCCTGGGTCGCGACTACCACAAGCTGATCCGCAAACGCCTGCAATACCTGGCCGAGCGCATCGAGAAGGTCATAGGCCCGTTCAGCTACCGCGCCTTCGTCGACAGCGCGCCGGTACTGGAAAAGGCCATCGCCGAACAGGCGGGCCTCGGCTGGATCGGCAAGAACACCCTGGTACTCAACCGCAAGGCCGGCAGCTACTTCTTCCTCGGCGAACTGTTCGTCGACGCTCCACTGCCGATGGACGCCCCCCACGGCAGCGAGCACTGTGGCCGCTGTTCGGCCTGCCTGGACATCTGCCCGACTGCCGCGTTCGTCGGACCCTACCAACTGGACGCGCGGCGCTGCATTTCCTACCTGACCATCGAGTACAAGGGCAGCATTCCCGAAGACCTGCGTCCGCTGATCGGCAATCGCGTGTTCGGCTGCGATGACTGTCAGATGGTCTGCCCCTGGAACCGCTTCGCCCGCCCTTCCGGCGAAGGCGACTTCCAGCCGCGCCATGGCCTGGACAATGCCGAACTGGCGGAGCTGTTCCGCTGGAGCGAGGAGGAATTCCTCAGCCGCACCGAAGGCTCACCCCTGCGCCGCGCAGGTTATGAGCGCTGGTTGCGCAACCTGGCCGTGGGACTTGGCAATGCGCCTTCGAGCATTCCAGTGCTGGAGGCCCTGCGGCTGCGCCGCGAACATCCGTCGGCGCTGGTGCGCGAGCATGTGGAGTGGGCGCTCGCCCGCCATGGGGCAAGCGCTATCTGAGGCAGGAGTCGGTCGAGGCCGCTGCGATCGGGAATTCAAATCTTGAAGAAGTGTTCCCGGTAATGCTGTAGCTCCGCGATCGAGTCACGGATGTCATCCAGCGCCAGGTGGCTGCTGCTCTTCTTCACCCCGTCACGCACTTTCGGCGCCCAGCGTGCAGCCAGCTCCTTCACGGTGGACACATCGAGGTTGCGGTAGTGGAAGTAGGCTTCCAGCTGCGGCATGTGACGGTAGAGGAAGCGGCGGTCCTGGCAGATGCTGTTGCCGCAGATCGGCGATTTGCCCTTGGGCACCCACTGCTCGAGGAAAGCCAGGGTCTGGGCCTCTGCTTCCGCCATGCTGATCTGGCTTTCGCGCACTCGCTGGGTGAGGCCGCTCTGGCCATGCTGGCGGGTGTTCCACTCATCCATGCCGGCGAGAATCTCGTCGCTCTGGTGGATGGCGATGGTCGGCCCCTCGGCCAAAACGTTCAGATCACTGTCGGTCACGATGGTGGCCATCTCGATGATCACGTCCGTGTCCGGATTCAGGCCGGTCATTTCCAGATCGATCCAGATCAGGTTCAGGGCATTCTGCATATTCGGTCTCCTCGGCGAAGCGCGCATTCTAGCTTAGAGGCTGCCGCTGCGGGCTGCGTGCTAAACTCGCGCGGTTTTTTTCCAAGCGGACCCACCATGGCCAAACGCCAACTGACCCGCCGGCAGAGCTGGCGCATCGAGAAGATTCAGGAAGAACGCGCCGCTCGCGCAGCCAAGCGGGAGTCGCGCGCGCTCGAAGAGCTCGAAGGCGGCGATCTCGGCCCGGAGCAGACCGGCCTGGTGATCGCCCACTTCGGCGTGCAGGTGGAAGTCGAGGCCCTGGAAGGCGACCTGGCTGGCCAGATCATGCGCTGCCACCTGCGCGCCAACCTGCCGCCGCTGGTTACCGGCGACCGCGTGGTCTGGCGCGCCGGTGCCCAGGGCAGCGGGGTGATCGTCGCCCAATTGCCACGCAGCTCGGAGCTGTGCCGCCCGGACATGCGCGGCGTGCTCAAGCCGGTGGCGGCCAACGTCGATCAGATCGTCATCGTCTTCGCGCCCCTGCCCCATCCCCACGCCAACCTGATCGACCGCTACCTGGTAGCGGCCGAGCACGCAGGCATCCACCCGCTGCTGCTGCTGAACAAGGCCGACCTGGTGGATGACGAGAACGGCGCCATGCTCGACGAACTGCTCGGGGTCTACCGGCAGCTGGGCTACCCGCTGCTGGAAGTCTCGGCACGCCAGGGCGGCGGCATGGAGGATCTGATGGCCAGACTCGACGGCCATATCAGTGTCTTCGTCGGCCAGTCCGGGGTGGGCAAGTCGTCGCTGGTCAACAGCCTGCTGCCAGGGGTGGACACCCGCGTCGGCGCCCTTTCCGAGCTCACCGGCAAGGGCACCCACACCACCACCACCGCCCGCCTGTTCCACTTCCCGGGCGGCGGCGAGCTGATCGACTCTCCCGGTATCCGCGAGTTCGGCCTGGGCCATGTCAGCCGCGACGATGTCGAGGCCGGGTTCATCGAATTCAACGAATTGCTGGGAACCTGCCGCTTCCGTGACTGCAAGCACGACCGCGAACCGGGCTGCGCCCTGCTCAAGGCCCTGGAAGATGGCCGCGTGCATCCGCAACGGATGGCGAGCTACCGGCACATCCTCGCCAGCCTGCCCGAAGACGAGTACTAAGGTTCGGTGGAAACGAAAAAGGCCACGCAATGCGTGGCCTTTTCATTGGTGCGGCAGTCACTGCCCCTTGGGCTGGTCCATCTTCAGCACGCCGTCTTCGAAGATATTCAGCTTCTCCCGCAGCTCACGTGGCTGCACCGGCGCGCCCGGATCGCCCGCCGGGGTAGCTGGAGCCGACGGCGCAGCATCACTGGCAGGAGGCGGGGGCTGCTGCCCTTCCTCAGGCTTGGCACCGTCGCCCTGCTCACCCTCGATGGCGCGCTGGGCCTTCTTGGTGAGCACGATGATGTCGATACGGCGATTGACCGGATTGAAGGGGTCCTTGCGGTCGAACAGCGCCGACGAGGCATAGCCCACTACCCGCGCCACCTGGTCTTCCGGGTAACCACCGGCGATCAGGGTGCGACGCGCGGCGTTGGCGCGACCGGCGGACAACTCCCAGTTGCCGAAATCACCGGCGCCGGCATAGGGCTTGGCATCGGTGTGGCCGCTGATGCTGATCTTGTTCGGCACGGCTTTGATGGTCTCGGCGAGGATCAGCAGGATGTCTTCGAAGTACGGCTGCAGGCGTGCGCTGCCGAGGTCGAACATGGGGCGGTTGGCGGCATCCATGATCTGGATGCGCAGGCCGTCCTGGGTGATCTCGAAGAGGATCTGGTCCTTGAACTTGCGCAGCTCAGGGTTCTCTTCGACCTTGTTCTGCAATTCCTGCAGCAACAGTTCCAGGCGCTCACGCTCGATCTGGTCGGCCAGGGTTTCCACCTGGCTGGCATCCACCTGGGTCTTGTCCGTGGAATCGATCGCCGACTCCTGGGAATCGGGCGCGTCCTTCAGCTCGGGATTCAAGGTGCGGTCAGGCGCGGGTGTGGGCGTGCCGCCCAGGTCGATGACGTACGGGCTCGCGCTCTCGGTGAAGCCGATGGGGTCCTTGAAGTAGCCGGAGATGGCCTTCTTCTGCTCGGGGGTGGCCGAGGACATCAGCCAGAGCACCAGGAAGAACGCCATCATCGCAGTGGCGAAGTCGGCGAAGGCGATCTTCCACGCACCGCCGTGGTGACCGGCGGCGTAGCGTTTGACGCGCTTGACGATGATCGGCTGGTTGTTCTCCATGACTCAGCCTTCAGCTGCCGCGCACGGCCTGCTCCAGCTCGCTGAAGCTCGGGCGATGTGCCGGGAACAGCGTCTTGCGACCGAACTCCACCGCCAGCGACGGCGGCATGCCGGAAGCCGAGGCCACCAGGCAGGCCTTGATCGCCTCGAACACGTTCAGCTCTTCACGGGCGTCGTGCTCCAGGGATACCGCCAGCGGGCCGAAGAAGCCGTAGGCCGCGAGAATACCGAGGAAGGTCCCCACCAGCGCCGCACCCACGTGCTGGCCGAGGGCGGCCTGTTCGGCTTCGCCCAGCATGGCCATGGTCACCACGATGCCGAGTACCGCCGCGACGATACCGAAGCCCGGCAGGCCGTCGGCGATACGGTTGACTGCGTGGGACGGGTGTTCCAGCTCTTCCTTCAGGCTGGCCAGTTCCATGTCGAACAGGCCCTCGAGCTCGTGGGGCGCCATGTTGCCGGAGGACATGATGCGCAGGTAATCGCAGATGTAGGCGGTCATCCGTTCATCCTTGAGGATGCCCGGGTACTTGCTGAAGATGGGGCTGGCAGGGGCGTCCTCGATGTCGGCCTCGATGGCCATCATCCCTTCGCGGCGGCTCTTGTTGAGAATCTCGTAGAGCAGGCGCAGCACTTCCAGGTAGAAGCCGTGGGTGAAGCGGGTGCCGAACATCTTCAGCGACTTCTTGAACACGATCATCGTCGTGCTGCCGGGGTTGGCCTGGAGGAACGCACCCAGCGCCGCACCGCCGATGATCATTACCTCGAAGGGCTGGATCAGCGCGGCAAGCTTGCCGTGAGACAGGATGTATCCACCGAGCACGCTGGCGAATACGACGATGATGCCGATGATTTTTGCCATAGGAAGGAAGCTTGAAGAGTCAGTAGAAAGGGTTATGAAAAGAGCCCCTTCTAATTATCGGAAGATATGCGCCAGACTATAGCCTGTTCAGGCGAAAAGCCAGATTGGCGGCCCCCTATGTCAACCGCAAAGCCCGTGCCACGCAGTCTCGACAGCTGGATCAAGCACCTCGATGGTGTGCGCCTGCCCGTCCCCGCCGCCGCCCACGAAAAGGTCCGCCGCGCGCTGGGTGACAGCCGCCGCTCCCTGCGCGATATCGCCGACCTGACCCAGGACAGCCCCGCCCTGGCCCTGAGCCTGCTGCGCGAGGCCAATGCCGCCGGCAACATGCTGAGCAGCCCGGCGGAAAGTCTGGAGGTTGCCCTCAGCCGCCTGGGCCTGAAGCGCGCGGAAGTCCTGCTCAATCGCCTGCCCGCGGTCCCCGAGAACGACATTCCGCAGCCCCTGCGTCAGCTGCAACTGATCAGCCAGCACGCCGCGCAACAAGCCAACGGCCTGTTCGCCGCCCGGCTTGCCCGCCTCTGGCAGGAAATCCACTGGTGCAGCCTGCTGTTCCTTTCGCCCCTCTGGCCGCTGCTGGCCAGCCACCCGGAACTGTTCGACACCTGGGAGAAGCGCGTGCTGGGCGAGGGCGAACCGGCTGCCAGGGTCGAACGCGAACTGCTCGGCGTCCCGCTGCTGCGCCTCTGCCAGGCCCTTGCCGAACATTGGAAGCTGCCCGACTGGATCATCCAGGGCTATCGCCTGCTGAGCGACGACCGCCGCATGCTGGTCAAGGCCCTGCACATTGCCCGCGACAATGGACATCCGCTGCAACAAACGCAGCAACTGGACGCCGACCCCGCCTTGAGTCGCTGGCTGACCCAGCCTGGCAATACCGTCCTGCTGGCGAACGGCCTGGCGGTTTCCGCCCATGTCGGCTGGGGAGATGGACACAGCCTGCGCTGGCAGCGCCTCACCGGACTGTTCATGAAGGTGCCGCTGGACGAACTGCAGCAGCAGGTTCACCAGCACGCCGCACACAGCGGACGCCTGCATGCCCGCGGCGACCTCTGGCACCCCGCCGAAGCCCTGCTCTGGCCTTGGAACCAGCACCGTCTGCGCCGCGAACCGGTTGCCGCACCGCCCCCTACCGCCGACGCCCTGGAAGACTGGCGTCGCCATTGTGGCGAGCTGATCCGCGAGCCCAGCCCATTCGCCAACGTGGTGCAGCTTTCCGCCTGCGCCCGCGACGCCCTGGAAAGCGGCGGCATGCGCCGGGTCCTGGTGCTGCTGGCCGACCGCGCCCACAGCCGCCTGCTCGCCCAGCAGCAGGTGGGGCTGCCCAAGGAAGCCAACGGCCTGCAACTGGACCCGAACCAGAGCCAGGTGCTGCGGCGTCTGCTCAGCCAGCCGGGCCAGCTGCGCCTGGGGCCGGACAACATGGCGCAGTTCTCCGCCCTGCTGCCCGGCCAGTTGAAGAGCCTGTTCCCGGGGCACCACCTGCTGCTGCGCTCGATCGCCGTGAACGGCCGGGTGGCCATGCTGGTGGTGGCCGACCAGGACGGCGCCCCCTTCGCCGAGATCAGCCTGCGCGCCTTCGCCAAGACGGCCCAGTGCATCGAGCGCGCACTCGCAAGCTTCGCCAGACGCGGCCGATAGGCTTTCCTATACAATCTGCCACTTTGCCCATTACCGGAGGCTTTCATGTCTGCCTTCCCCAACCTGCCGCTGGTGATCGAACCGGCCGAGTTGGCACCCCTGCTTGGTGCCGACGAGCTGATCCTGGTCGACCTCACCAGCGCCGCCCGTTACGCCGCTGGCCACGTCCCGGGTGCCCGTTTCGTCGATCCGAAGCGCACCCAGCTCGGCCAGCCGCCGGCACCGGGCCTGCTGCCCGCCAAGGCCGACCTCGAAGCACTGTTCGGTGAACTGGGCCATCGCGCCGACGCCACCTACGTGGTGTACGACGACGAAGGCGGCGGCTGGGCCGGCCGCTTCATCTGGCTGCTGGATGTGATCGGCCATCAGCGTTACCACTATCTGGACGGTGGCCTGCACGCCTGGCTGGCCGAAGGCCGGGAAACCAGCGACGCCGTTCCGGCAGCGGTCGGTGGCCCGATCGCCCTGACCTTGCACGACGAGCCCACCGCCACTCGCGAGTACATCCAGAGCCGCCTCGGCGCCGCCGACCTGGCCATCTGGGACGCCCGCGGCCCCGGCGAGTACAACGGCACCAAGGTCCTGGCCGCCAAGGGCGGGCACATCCCCGGCGCGGTCAACTTCGAGTGGACCGCCGGCATGGACCCGGCCCGCGCCCTGCGCATCCGCACCGACATGGCCGAGATCCTGCAGTCCCTGGGCATCACCCCGGACAAGGAAATCGTCACCCACTGCCAGACCCATCACCGCTCGGGCTTCACCTATCTGGTGGCCAAGGCCCTGGGCTACCCGCGCGTCAAAGGCTACGCCGGCTCCTGGTCCGAATGGGGCAACCACCCGGACACCCCGGTCGAGAGCTGAAGCGCCCATCAAGGAAACCTAATGAAAGAACGCCTCTTCATCATCAGCCAGTACCTGCTGCCGCATCACCTGCTGTCGCGCCTGGCTGGCTGCATCGCCGAATGCCGCGTGCAGTGGTTCAAGAACGCCTTCACCACCTGGTTCGCCAAGCGCTACCAGGTGAACATGAGCGAAGCGCTGGTCGAGGATGTCACTGCCTACGAGCACTTCAACGCCTTCTTCACCCGCGCCCTCAAGCCCGGCGCGCGTCCACTGGACGAAACGCCCGGCGCCATCCTCTGCCCGGCCGACGGCGCCATCAGCCAGATCGGCCCGATCGAGCACGGTCGCTGCTTCCAGGCCAAGGGCCACAGCTTCAGCGTGCTGGAGTTGCTTGGCGGTGACGCCGAGCGCGCCGCCCCCTTCATGGGCGGCGAGTTCGCCACCGTCTATCTGTCGCCGAAGGACTACCACCGTGTCCATGCCCCCCTGGGCGGCACCCTGCGGGAGATGGTCTACGTGCCGGGCCGACTGTTCTCGGTGAACCAGAGCACCGCCGAGAACGTGCCTGAGCTGTTCGCCCGCAACGAACGCGTGGTGTGCATCTTCGACACCGAGCGCGGACCGATGGCCGTGGTACTGGTGGGGGCGATGATCGTTGCGTCCATCGAAACCACCTGGGCCGGCCTGGTCACGCCGCCCAAGCGCGAACTGAAGACCTTCAGCTACGACGAAGCCGCGCGTGCACCGATCACGCTGGCAAAGGGCGACGAACTCGGCCGCTTCAAGCTGGGTTCCACCGCCATCGTGCTGTTCGGTCCGGACCAGGTACGCTGGGCCGAAAACGCGTGGCCCGGCAGCCAGGTGCGGATGGGTCAGCTGCTGGCCCTGCCGAAGGACGCCTGACCGGACGGAATCCTGGCCGAACCGCAGCGTTCGGCCAGGGCCGGATCAGGAAAGTGACGCGCCCTGCCGTCAATCTGCCAACACCTCTACAGCCCTGCCATGGATAGGCTGCCACTGTGCAAGGATGCTGATAGAGTGCTGAAATTCATTCCATTACCTCACGCGAGATGTCGGAGAACTCGATCCGGATGGAGCACCAGAGCCCTCACCTGCTGTTGCGCGTACCCGCGCCTAGCAAACAGAGCCTGTCCTTCTGCGATGCCACCCCTCGTGAGCTGAAACGCTGGATCGCCCATCTGCCCAAGGCCAACCTTGGGGAGACCGCCCGCCAGCTCTATCAGGCCCTGGTTGAACTCAACCAGCTGGCCACTCCGACTGACAACCGCCTGCAACTCCTGGAACTGATTCGTCCAGAAGTGCATTTCGTCTGCCAGCACCTGGAAAGGCACTTCCTCAATCAATCCATCGTCCTGGACGAGCGCCCGCGCAAGGTCGCCAACCTCTGCCAGGCCCTGCAGAACCACCTGGCCATCGGCTACAAGCTGATCATCGTGCAGGAATCGCAGCGTCCCAGCCGTGACCGCGACCGCGCCCAGCTACTCGCCATTGCCCTGCAACGGGCGGTCCACGCCCTCAATGGACCGCTGATTCGCGCCAACCAGCTCTACTGCCCGGTGCCCGAAGGTCTCTGGCTGGAACTGCACCAGCTCTACCAACTGGCCGAAAGCCGCCAGCTCCACCGCGTTGTCGTGCGCGATCCCCTGGCCCGCCATACGCAGGGCCTGAGCACTGAGCAGAGCTACCTGGCCGCACTGCTGCTGGGCTGCGCCCGCTGCAACCAGATGCGCCAGATCGGCATCGCCCGCCTGGCTGAAGTCCTCGCACCCTGGAGTGCCCTGGTGCGGCTTCAGTCCGCCGAGTTGCCGTCCAGTCTCTTCGCGGTGGCGCCGAAACTGGACGGACCACCGCGCTACAAGACGCTGTTTCAGGAAGTGGAGCCGCGCACCCTGCTGGGCCTCGACCCGCTGCCGCTGGTGGACGCCATCAAGGAGTACCTGCTGCTGCCGGCCGAGCAGCGTAGCCAGTCACGCCTGCAGGTGCCGGAGGGCATGACCCTCGATCTGCTGCAGCACGTGAGTTCGGCCTGGGGCGACATTTCCGAACGCACCTTCCAGCGCAATCCCGGCCAGGGCAGCCTGACCCTGTGCATCGGCATGAGCGCCCTGCACTTCTTCCTCGCGGGGGGTCGTCCCTTCAGTGATGTGCTCAACCGCACGCAGGAAGTCGGTCAGGCAGTATTCGACACGTTCAGCAAGCCAGCGGCGGATGTCTGGGCGAATGCCTTCGACGCACAACCAATTCAGGGCTGGCAGCCCGGCATGCCACTGGAAGAGATCGAGTACTCCCGGCCGGTTTCCGAGAACAGCGCGCCGCCGCCCCAGGTCAGCGCGGCCCCGGAAAGCTACCCGACCTTCAATGTCGCTGTGGTCAACCACAGCCCTGGGGGCTATTGCCTGAGCTGGCCCAAGGAAGTCCCCAGCCAACTGCAGGCCGGCGAACTGCTCGGCGTACAGGATGCCCCCGGCCAGGGCTGGAGCGTCGCCGTGGTACGCTGGATCCGCCAGGTGCGCGGCGGCGGCACCCAGATGGGCATCGAACTCGTGGCACCCCAGGCGCAATCCTGCGGTGTACTGCTGATGCGCAAGGGCGAGCAGAACAGCCATTACCTGCGCGCCCTGCTGCTGCCGGCCATCGGCGCCATCTCCCGCCCGGCCACCCTGATCACCCCACGCCTGCCCTTCCAGGAAGGCAACAAGGTGCAGATCAATCTGCACGGCGACGAGCATCGCGCCGTGCTCACCCGGCGACTCACCAGCACCGGCAGTTTCAACCAGTTCGAGTACCGGGTGTTCGAGCAATCGACACCGCCACTAGGGAAACCGGTCACAGGTCCAGGAAGCCAGCAACAAGGCGGCGAGGAAGATTTTGACTCGCTCTGGAAGTCGCTGTAGATTCCCGACGAATCCACCATTCGTCGCCTATTCGCGCTCGTTCGGCGCTAAGCACAGGCCATGGCCATCGAAAAGAAAACGATCCGTCTGCTGATCCTGGAAGACTCGCAGAACGAAGCCGAGCGCCTGGTCAGCCTTTTCCGGAATTCCGGTCGCGCGACTCGCGTCCACCGCATCCTTTCCGCCGACGACCTCAATGAGGCCCTGCAGCAGAGCTGGGACCTCCTGATCGCGTCCCCCAGCAGCGAACACCTGAGTCCCGGCGAAGCCCTCAACAGCATCCGCCGCCAGTCCAAGGACATTCCGTTCATCCAGCTGGTGCAGGACAACGACTCCGATCTCATCACCGAAGCCCTGGCCCTTGGCGCCCAGGACGCCCTGCCCCAGGGCGAGGACGAGCGCCTGGTGCTGGTGGCCAACCGCGAACTGGCCAACCTCGAGCAACGCCGCGCCCGCCGCGCCGCCGAGGTCAGCCTGCGGGAAGCGGAAAAACGCTGCCAGTTGTTGCTCGACAGCTCCGTGGACGCCATCGCCTACGTCCACGACGGCATGCACATCTATGCCAACCGCGCCTACGTGGAGATGTTCGGCTACGACGATGGCGACGAACTCGAAGGCATGCCGATGATCGACCTGATCGCCGGCAGCGACCAGGCCGGGTTCAAGGACTTCCTGAAGAACTACCGCGATGGCGAAGGCGCTGGCGAGCTCACCTGCAACGGCTGCAAGGTCGACGGCCAGAGCTTCCAGGCACGGATGAGCTTTTCACCCGCGTCCTATGACGGCGAGCCGTGCATCCAGGTGGTGATCCGCGCCGAAACCGGCAGCGCCGAACTGGAAGAGAAGTTGCGCGAAATCAGCAGCCAGGACCTGGTCACTGGCCTGTTCAATCGCTCCCACTTCAACGAAATGCTCGACACCGCCGCCGAGCGCGCCGTCAAGGCCAGCCAGCCGTCGAGCCTCGCGTACGTTCGTGTCGCACGCTATTCCAGCCTGCTCGCTGAAGTCGGCATCGCCGGCGTCGACCTGCTGCTCACCGACCTCGCCAACCTCCTGCGCGCCCACTTTGCCGGCGACGCCCAGCTTGCCCGCTATGGCGACGACGTGTTCGGCATCCTGCAATCGGGCGTCACGCCGGAGCAGGCGGCGGAAAGCCTGCGGAGCCTGCTGAAGAAGATCGATATTCATCTCTTCGACGTCAGCAGCCGTACCGTGCAGGTCAGCCTCTGCATCGGCGTCGCCGGGCTCAGCGAAACCACGCCCAAGGCCCAGGATGTGGTGGATCGTGCCCATCGCTGCTCCGACGAGCTGGGCGACCAGAACGGCCTCAAACTGTACAACCCGGCCGAAGAGCTGGCCGCCGCGGCCAACCGTGGCAACCTTGTGGCCATGGTCCAGCAGGCGCTGGAGAACAACAGCTTCCGCCTGCTGTTCCAGCCGATCATCAGCCTGCGTGGCGATAACTTCGAACATTACGAAGTCCTGCTGCGCCTGCTCAATCCGCAGGGCGAGGAAGTGCCGCCCGCCGATTTCCTCGATGCAGCCAAGGACGCCGGCCTGGCCGAAAAGATCGACCGCTGGGTGATCCTCAACTCCATCAAGCTGCTGGCCGAGCATCGCACCAAGGGGCACAACACCCGACTCTTCGTCCACCTCTCCGGCGCCAGCCTTCAGGACCAGACCCTGTTGCCCTGGCTGAGCGTCGCCCTGAAGGCCGCGCGGTTGCCTTCCGATGCGCTGATCTTCCAGTTCAGCGAGCCGGACGCCATCGCCTACCTGAAACAGGCCAAGGTACTGACCCAGGGCCTCGCCGAGTTGCATTGCCAGGTCGCGCTGAGCCAGTTCGGCTGCGCACTCAACCCGTTCAATACGCTCAAGCATCTGGCCATCGACTTCGTGAAGGTGGACGGCTCCTTTACCCAGGACCTCGGCCGCGCGGAGAACCAGGAGGTCCTCAAGACCCTGCTGGCGAGCCTGCACGCCCAAGCCAAGCTGACCATCGTGCCCTACGTCGAGACCGCCAGCGTCCTCGCCACCCTCTGGCAGGCCGGGGTCAACTACATCCAGGGTTACTACCTGCAAGGCCCCAGCCAGGCGATGGATTACGACTTCTCCTCTGGGGACGAGTAAGGGCAAAGCCCGGTCTCGAACGCCGTCCATGAAAAAGCCGCCCGAAGGCGGCTTTTTCATTTCCGGTCAGCCCCTCATTCCCTGCCGTCGCGATCGCGGAAGCCGAGCAGGTAGAGAATGCCGTCCAGGCCCAGGGTGGAAATGGCCTGCTTGGCGGACTGCTTGACCAGCGGCTTGGCGCGGAAGGCCACGCCCAGGCCAGCCAGAGCCAGCATCGGCAGGTCATTGGCGCCATCGCCGACGGCGATGGTCTGCTCCAGACGCAGCCCTTCCTTCTGCGCCAGCTCGCTCAGCAGGTCAGCCTTGCGCTGGGCATCGACGATGGGCTCGATGGCCACGCCAGTCAGCTTGCCATCAACGATCTGCAGTTCGTTGGCGAACACGTAGTCGATACCCAGCTTGGCCTGCAGTTGCTTGGCGAAGTAGCTGAAGCCGCCGGAAAGGATGGCGGTCTTGTAGCCCAGGCGCTTGAGCTCGGCGAACAGGGTTTCCGCCCCTTCGGTGAGTCGCAGGGAAGCGCCGATCTCTTCCAGGACCTCCTCGGACAAGCCCTTGAGCAGGCCCAGGCGCTCCTTGAAGCTGGCACGAAAATCCAGCTCGCCACGCATCGCGCGCTCGGTGATCTCTGCGACCTTGTCGCCCACGCCCGCAGCCTTGGCCAGTTCGTCGATAACTTCGGCTTCGATCAGGGTCGAGTCCATGTCGAACACCGCCAGGCGGCGGTTGCGGCGGAACAGCGAGTCGCGCTGGAAGGCGATGTCGACGTTCAGCTCCTGGGCCACGCTGAGGAACTCGGCGCGCAGGGCCACCGGGTCGGCCGGTTCGCCCCGTACGGAGAACTCGATGCAACCCTTGCCCTGGTCGGCCGGCATATCCAGCGGCATGCGACCCGACAGGCGGTCGATATGGTCGATATTGAGGCCGTACTTGGCCGTGATGGAACTCACCCGCTGCAGCTGCTCGGCGCTGACCTTGCGGGTCAGCAGGGTGACGATGTAGCGGCTCTTGCCCTGACCGTCGACCCACTGCTGGTAATCCGCCTCGGGCACCGGGGTGAAGCGCACCTGCTGGTCCAGCTTGTAGGCCGTGAACAGCACGTCCTTGAGCACCGCCGAGGCCTCGGCGTTCGCCGGGATTTCCACCAGGATGCCGAACGACAGGGTGTCGTGGATCACCGCCTGGCCGATATCCAGGATGTTCACGCCACCCTGGGCCAGCGCGCCGGTAATGGCTGCGGTCAGGCCGGGGCGATCCTCGCCAGTGATGTTGATCAGGACAATCTCGCGCAAGTCGCACCTCACTCAGCGCATGAAAAGGCGCACATTCTACCCACTTTCACGGCGCCCGCAGCATGCTCGGCGCTTTGCCCTGCAAGGGGCGCTCGCTATACTGCGCCACAATTTCGTCCGAGAAGAGCCGCGCTCTGTGAACCGGCCCACGCCTGTCAAACCCGACAATTTCTTCCTGCTGATCTTCCATGCCCTGCGCCAGCGGCGTGTACCGATCGCCTTGCGCATCGCCAGCCACAGCCTGCTGCTCGTAGCCCTGGCGCTGGTGATCTACGCCTGGGTCATGGGCATGCAGTTCAAGCAGGCCATGCAGCAGCAGGCCGACGCCCTGGGCCAGAGCCTGACCGCGCAGACCGCCGCGTCAGCCACCGAGTTGCTGGTGTCCAACGACATCCTCAGCCTCAACGTGCTGCTCAACAACCTCGTGAAGAACCCGCTGGTGGCCCACGCGGCCATCTACAGCGTGGACAACCGCATCCTTGCCGAAGCCGGTTCGCGGCCCAAGCAGGGGCTGCTGGGCGAGGCCGAAGGCCTGTATTCAACGCCCATCACCTTCCAGGAAGTGATCGCCGGCCACCTGCGCCTGAGTCTGGATATGGAGCAATTCCAGCAGCCCATGACCATCAGCCTGCAGAGCATGGGGCTGCTCAGCCTGATCCTGCTGGCCCTTACCCTGTCCCTGAGCCTGCGCCTGGGCCGGCACATCTCCACGCCCCTGCTGCAACTGCGGGTCTGGCTGCGCGACCCGGACGATCCCGCGCCCGGCGCCGGCCGCCAGGACGAAATCGGCGACCTGGCCCGCCAACTCCAGGCGCGCCTGGTACCGGAAAAGCCGGAACCCGAGCCTGAGCTCGAGCCGATCCCGGAGCAGGACTACGCCGAGGCCGACGAGGACTATATCGAGGACGAGCAGGACGATCCGGATCATTTCGAGGTCCGCGACCTGCGCGACGAGAGCTTCGACGGCGAAGAAGAGTCGCCGAGCAAGCTGTTCACGCCAGATGACGAAGACCCCTTCTCCGAACTGCGCGAGGAAATGGCCGAGGCCGAACCGGCCCCCGTTGCCCAGGAAGAACCGCAGAACAGTGCCGTGCTGGCCATCCAACTGGGCGCCCAGGACCAGCTGCGCCGCCTGCCGCGTGCACGCCTGATGGACCTGCTGCAGCGCTACCGCGACTGCCTCGATCAGGCCGCCCGCCTCTACCACGGCCAGCTGCTGACCCTGAACGACGGCAGCAGCCTGATGCTCTTCCACAGCAAGGACAGCGACGAGGACTACCTGACCCACGCGATCTGCTGTGGCGAGCTGATGCGCGCCCTGGGGCACGCCCTGCAGATCGAAGTCGCCGACAGCGGCATCACCCTGCAGCTGCAGCTCGGCCTGACCCTCGGCGAAGACCTCTCCGCCCTCAGCCAGGGCGACCTGCTGCTCAACGACAGCACCCAGAGCGCCCTGGCCCTGAGCCAGCACAGCCGCAACCTGCTGCTGGTGGAGCGCGCCATCGCCGAGGACGATCTGGTTCGTCAGCGTGCGCGCATCCGCGCCATCACCAGCCCGGAAGGCGCCTGCTGCGTCGAACGCCTGCTGGAGCCCTATCCTTCGCTGCTGGAACGCCAACTGTCGCGGATGCATGAAGCTCGCGCACATTGAATGCGAAAATAATGAAAAAGCCCGCAGATGCGGGCTTTTTCATTCCACCGACACTTTCCGTGAGCGAATTCATTCGCGAAGGACAGCGAAGCTGCCACCAGTGACCTCACAGTAGCCCTGCGGGCCGCATCGCGAATGTTTCGCTACAGCCATCGTCGGGCCGCGCTGCGCTTGGCACCACCCGACGAAACAAGGGAATGCCTGGCGAACGAACATGAAAAAGCCCGCATCAAGCGGGCTTCTTCACAATCCAGCGATCAGAAGCGGAAGACTTCCACATCGGTTCGTACTGGCGCCGCCATCGGGATCTTCGGCGGCTGCGGCTCCTTGGCCTTGGCCGGCTGGTTTGCAGCGGCCGGCTTGCGCGGCGCCTCGACGGCAACCGGCTGACCTTCCAGGGGCTTCACGGCAGCAGCCAGCTGTTCGGCCAGTTGCTGCAGCAGCTTGCTCTGGGCCCGCACCTGATCGGCGGCAGTTCCGGCGTGGGGCTCCTCAAGGCGCACCAGGCGGCTGTCACGCAGCTGACCGGCACGATCCAGCAGGCGCCATTGCGCCTCCAGCACGGCCGGGCGCTGGGGGCCGGAGTCGAGGCGACTGATGGTCAGCAGCACCTGTACTTCCGGGGTGAAGCCGGGATTGCCCGGGGCCAGCACCAGGCGTTGGCTATCCAGGCGCCAGGACAGCTGGCGCAGGAGAACCTGGTCGATATCCGCCGCCAGGCTGCCGGCCCAGCGGCCGTCCGGGGCAGCGGTCAGGCTGCCGTCGGCCTGGCGTTGCAGAAGGGTTTCACGCTGAAGGTAGTCGGCCACGGTGACCGGGCCGAGCAGTACTTGCATCCCAGCCTTCTTTGACGGCACCTCCGGGGTGCCCGCATCCAGCTGAAACATGGGAATCGGTGGGCTATGTACACAACCGGCCAGGCCCAGGAGGCTCGCCAGCATCAAAGCCAGGGGAAAACGCACGCTCATCAATCTCACCCACGGCCGCCTCATGGGCAGCCTGCAGTCGAATTCATTCGTCCTTGCCATCATCAGGGAACGGCAAGGGGACATATCATCCGTCAATGTGACGCAGGACTCCATAGCCCCACGTCAATTCGCCGCCGCCAGCATCAGGAGAGCGGTTCCACCTGCAACGCGTCAACTCGCTGGAAGCCGCGTGGCAGCTTGTTCCCACGGCGTCCGCGCTCACCCTTGTAGTGCTCCAGGTCATCCGCCTTGAGCGACAGGGTGCGCTTGCCAGCCTGCAGGACGAGGGTTGCACCGGCCGGTAGAACCGCCAGATCAGTGAGGTACTCCTCACGACTGGCAACGCGATCACCGGGAATACCGATGATCTTGTTGCCCTTGCCCTTGGCCAACTGCGGCAGGTCGGCGACCTTGAACAGCAGCAAGCGGCCCTCGGTGGTCACCGCCGCCAGCCAGTCGTCCTCGACGCTCTGCACCAGGCGCGGCGGCACCACCTTGGCGCCGGTCGGCAGGCTGAGGAGCGTCTTGCCGGCCTTGTTCTTGGCCTGCAGGTCGGCGCCCTTGACCACGAAGCCGTAACCGGCGTCCGAGGCGATGACATAGGTGGCGTCATCCTCGGGGAGCAGCACGCAGTCGAAATTGGCCCCCGGCGGCGGCGTCAGCCGGCCGGTGAGCGGCTCGCCCTGGCCACGAGCCGATGGCAGCGAGTGCGCCGCCAGCGAATAGCTGCGGCCGGTGGAGTCGATGAACACCGCATATTGATTCGAACGGCCCGGCGCCGCCGCCTTGAAGCCGTCGCCGGCCTTGTAGGAGAGGCCAGTAGCGTCGATATCGTGGCCCTTGGCGCAACGCACCCAGCCCTTCTCGGACAGCACCACGGTAACCGGCTCGGTGGGCATCAGCTCGGTTTCCGACAGGGCACGGGCCTCGGCGCGGGCGACGATGGGGGAGCGACGGTCGTCGCCGTAGGTTTCGGCGTCCTTGATCAGCTCCTCGCGCACCAGCTTCTTCAGCTTGGTGTCGCTGCCCAGTAGCGCCTGCAGTTTCTTCTGCTCCTTCAGCAGCTCCTCCTGCTCGCCACGGATCTTCATTTCTTCCAGGCGCGCCAGCTGGCGCAGCCGGGTGTCGAGGATGTAGTCGGCCTGGATCTCGGTGAGATCGAAGCGCTCCATCAGCACCTGCTTGGGCTGGTCCTCGGTACGGATGATGTGGATCACCTCATCCAGGTTGAGGAAGGCGATCAGCAAACCATCCAACAGATGCAGGCGCTTCTCCACCTTGTCCAGGCGGAACTGCAGGCGACGGCGCACGGTGCCGATGCGGTAGGTCAGCCACTCGCTGAGCAGGGTGCGCAGGTCCTTGACCTGGGGCTTGCCGTCCAGGCCGATGACGTTGGTGTTGACCCGGTAGCTGGACTCGAGGTCCGTGGTGGCGAACAGGTGCTGCATCAGTTCGTCGGCGTCCACACGGTTGGAGCGCGGAATGATGACGATGCGGGTGGGGTTCTCGTGGTCCGACTCGTCGCGCAGGTCCGCCACCATCGGCAGCTTCTTGGCCTGCATCTGGCCGGCGATCTGCTCCAGCACCTTGGAGCCGGACACCTGGTGCGGCAACGCGGTGACCACGATGTCACCATCTTCCACGCGGTACACGGCACGCATGCGCACCGAGCCACGGCCGGTTTCGTAGATCTTCACCAGCTCGGCGCGCGGGGTGATCACTTCCGCCTCGGTGGGGAAATCCGGGCCGAGGATATGTTCGCAAAGCTGCTCCACCGTCGCGCTCGGCTCGTCCAGCAGTCGCACGCAGGCGGCGGCCACTTCCCGCAGGTTGTGCGGCGGAACGTCGGTGGCCATGCCCACGGCGATGCCGGTGGTGCCGTTGAGCAACAGGTTCGGCAGGCGCGCCGGCAGGGTTGCCGGCTCGTTCAGGGTGCCGTCGAAGTTCGGCACCCAATCCACGGTGCCCTGGCCCAGTTCGGACAGCAGGACTTCCGAGTAACGCGACAGGCGCGCCTCGGTGTAACGCATGGCGGCGAAGGACTTGGGATCGTCCGGCGCACCCCAGTTGCCCTGGCCGTCCACCAGCGTGTAGCGGTAGCTGAAGGGCTGGGCCATCAGCACCATGGCTTCATAGCAAGCGGAGTCGCCGTGCGGGTGGAACTTGCCGAGCACGTCGCCGACGGTACGCGCCGACTTCTTGTGCTTGGCGTCGGCATCCAGGCCCAGTTCGCTCATGGCATAGACGATACGGCGCTGTACGGGCTTCAGGCCGTCGCCGATGTGCGGCAGGGCACGGTCCATGATCACGTACATGGAATAGTTGAGGTAGGCCTGTTCGGTGAAATCGGCCAGGGAGCGGCGCTCAACGCCTTCCAGGCTCAGATCGAGGGATTCGCTCATGCGTGCCTCACGGAGAAGTGACTTGGCGCAGCACCAGGGTGCCGTCGCGCTGGGTGAATTCGAGTTGTTTCAGGGCGCTCATGCCAAGCAGCACCTCTTCGCCATCCATGCCCGGCACTATGATCGCCGGCACCTGGGTCAGGCGTATGTCACCCAGCCGCAGATCCTGCAGCTGGGTGCGGTGGCCGGTGACGCGGCCGTTGGCAGTACTCAGGGTGACCGAGGCGCCGGGCACCAGGCCAAGGCGCTCGGCGACCCGTGCCGGCACCGCCACCTGGGTGGCGCCGGTGTCGAGCAGAAAGGTCACGGCCTGGCCGTCGATGCGACCATCCAGCAGGTAATGCCCCTGGCGACTGCTGGCCAGGCGCACTTCGACATAGCCGTCGCCGTGCACCGACTCGGGCGCGCGATTGGGATTGTGCTGGCGGTCCTCCCAGACGCCGAAGTAACGCGTGGCCAGGATCAGGCCGATGCCCCAGGTGAGCACCAGCATGACCCTTCCCGCGCGCTTGCCAGGCGACTGCGTGGTCATTTCGCGCCCCAGCCGCCTTCCGGCGCGGTGAAGCGCCAGACGATGGGCCGCCGCTCGCCATCGGCGCGAGCCTTGCCGCCGTTGTCGAGGCCTACCCAGGCCCCTTCGGCGTCCACCCACAAGGCCTCGGCCACGCCGAAAGGCACGCCGTAGCGACGGGTATCGGCCAGGGCTTCCTCGGCGAAGGACCAGCAGCGCTCCACTTCGCCGCTGCTCGGCTTGCGCCGGCAGATCTGGTGCGCCAAACGCTCCAGGGTGAAGAGTTTTTCCTCGAAGAAGGCGACATCGGAGAAGTCGCGCGGCATCTGCTGCTCGCTGCCGATGGGGGCCGGCGGCGGTTCGGTGCCGGCTTCGCTGAAGATCACGCAACCGCCGGTGCAGCGCCAGATGGATTGCTGCTTGTGCACCACCATCAGGCCCCGGCGCTCACGCTCGGCGGCAAGCCACAGGCGTTCGCCCTTGGGGTCGACGGCGATGCCCTCGAGCAGGGCGTTGAAATGCAGTAGCATGCCGCTGGCGCGGGCCTGGCGGATCAGGTTGTCCGGCAGCAGCAGCCAGTTGGGGTCACCGGCCACCGGCAGCTGCAGCACCGCCGCATTGGCCTCGCTGACCAGATAGCGATTTCCGGCCTCATCACAGCTGATGCCTTCGAAATCCTGGTCGTTTCCCCGCAACATGCTGATGGCCCAGGAGCGCGCACGGACACCCCAGGGCAGGCTGCTCGGCGGTGGCGGCGGCGCATGGAACACCTCGGCCTCCGCCTGGAGCACGCCTCCGATGGGCTTGAGCCGGTACAGCTGGTTATCCACCCGGTCGGACACCGCCAGCAGGTCCTCCCCACAGCGGGCCAGCCCGGAGAGGTTGCCCTGATGCATCCCGTCCACCGGGTACTCCGCGGCCAGACGCAACTGCTCGGGGTCGTCGGCGGCCCAGAGCGGCGCACAGAACAGGGCAGCGAGGAGAATGAGCGCTCCCCTCACACCATGACCTCGGCCAGGTTGCCCTTGGACTCCAGCCAGGACTTGCGGTCGCCGGCGCGCTTCTTCGCCAGCAGCATGTCCATGATTTCCACCGTGCCGTCGGCTTCTTCCAGCGTCAGCTGGACCAGACGGCGGGTGTTCGGATCCATCGTGGTTTCGCGCAGCTGTGGCGGGTTCATCTCGCCCAGCCCCTTGAATCGGGTGACCTGGGGCTTGCCACGCTTCTTCTCGGCCACCAGGCGGTCGAGGATGCCATCGCGCTCGGCTTCGTCCAGGGCGTAGAAAATTTCCTTGCCCAGGTCGATGCGATACAGCGGCGGCATGGCGACGTAAACGTGCCCGGCTTCCACCAGGGAGCGGAAGTGGCGGACGAACAGCGCGCACAGCAGGGTCGCGATGTGCAGGCCGTCGGAGTCGGCGTCGGCCAGGATGCAGATCTTGCCGTAGCGCAGCTGGGAAATGTCCGCAGCACCCGGGTCGACGCCGATGGCGACGGCGATGTCATGCACTTCCTGGGAGGCCAGCACTTCGCCGCCGTCCACTTCCCAGGTGTTCAGGATCTTGCCGCGAAGCGGCATGATCGCCTGGAACTCCTTGTCTCGCGCCTGCTTGGCGGAACCGCCAGCGGAGTCGCCCTCCACCAGGAACAGTTCCGAGCGCATCGGGTCCTGGCCCGCGCAATCGGCCAGCTTGCCGGGCAGCGCCGGGCCCTGGGTAATGCGCTTGCGCTCGACCTTCTTGCTCGCTTTCAGACGACGACCGGCGTTGCTGATGGCCAGTTCGGCCAGCTGCATGCCCAGGTCCGGGTGAGCGTTGAGCCAGAGGCTGAAGGCGTCCTTGACCACGCCGGAAACGAATGCCGCCGCCTCGCGGGAGGACAGGCGCTCCTTGGTCTGACCGGAGAACTGCGGTTCCTGCAGTTTCATCGAGAGGACGAAGGCGATGCGCTCCCAGACGTCTTCCGGTGCCAGCTTGACGCCGCGCGGCAGCAGATTGCGGAACTCGCAGAACTCGCGCATGGCATCCAGCAGGCCCTGGCGAAGGCCGTTGACATGGGTGCCGCCCTGGGCGGTCGGGATCAGGTTGACGTAGCTTTCCTGGACGCTGTCGCCACCCTCTGGCAGCCAGAGCAGCGCCCAGTCCACTGCTTCCTTGTTGCCGGCGAGGCTGCCGCAGAAGGGCTCGCTCGGCAGGCGCTCGAACTCGCTGACGGCATCCACCAGGTAGGAACGCAGGCCGTCCTCGAAGTGCCACTCGACGCGCTCGCCGCTGGCCTTGTCCTCGAAGGTGACGGACAGCCCCGGGCAGAGCACGGCCTTGGCCTTGAGCACGTGCTTGAGGCGGCTGACGGAGAACTTGTGGGAGTCGAAATACTTGGCGTCCGGCCAGAAATGCACGCTGGTGCCGGTGTTGCGCTTGCCGACGCCGCCGATGACTTCAAGTTCGCTGGCCTTGAAGCCGTCGGCGAAGGTCATCATGTATTCGCTGCCCTCGCGCTTGACCCGCACTTCGACGCGGGTGGAGAGGGCGTTCACCACCGAGATGCCCACCCCGTGGAGGCCGCCGGAGAACTGGTAGTTCTTGTTGGAGAACTTGCCGCCGGCATGCAGCTTGGTGAGGATCAGCTCGACACCGGGCACCCCTTCCTCGGGGTGGATATCCACCGGCATGCCGCGACCGTCGTCGATGACCTGCAGCGAATTGTCCTCATGGAGGATCACCTGCACGCTGCGTGCGTGGCCTGCCAGGGCCTCGTCCACGCTGTTGTCGATGACTTCCTGGGCCAGGTGGTTGGGTCGGGAGGTGTCGGTGTACATGCCCGGGCGCTTGCGCACCGGGTCGAGGCCGGAGAGGACTTCGATGGCATCCGCGTTGTAAGTAGCCATGGATTCCCTTTCAGTCAGAGGTCGGAAAAGTCGATGTCACGCCACAGCTGCGCGGAAAAGCCGGCAAAGGCCAGCAAGGCGGGCAGATGGGCGGGGAAGTTCTGGAAACCGTGGTCGCCGCCGGCCTCGATGCGCAGGGCGCAAGCGCGGTAGTAGCGCTCCGCCTGGCGGTAGTCGAGGGTCTCGTCGGCCGTCTGCAACCACACCTGGTAGCGGGCCGGGTCCCGTGGTGGCGGCACTTCCAGTTCGGCCAGCGCCATCACATGCTCCGCCGTCAGCTCCCAGGTTTCGTCGCTGTAGTAGTTCTTCTGTGGGCCGAGCCGGCCATCGAACAACCGGTGCGGGGCTACCGCGGGGTTGATCAGCACGGCCGAAAGACCGTGGCGCTCGGCCAGGTGGGTCGCATAGTAGCCGCCCAGGGAGCTGCCGACCAGCACCGGGCGCCCCAGCTCGAAGATGGCGTCCTCAAGCTGGCCGATGGCCAGGCGCGGATGATGGTGCAGGGCGGGAACCCGCAGGCGCTCGGCCAGCCCCAGGCGCTGCATGAGCGCGCCGAGCTGGCGCGCCTTGAGTGACGACGGCGAGCTGTTGAAACCGTGGATATAGAGAAGACTGGGTTGCGAGCTGGACACGCGGCTTCCTGGCAGTTCAAGGGAAAGTTGTACTTCTTGCCGTGCCACGGCGCGAAGGTCAATAACCCTTGACGCTGTAATCCACTTCGAAGGCGATTCCGGTTACCCGCGAAACCCCGGTTTCAATGGCGCCGTCGCGCCCCAGGCGCAACCAGCGATAACCCGGTGCTTCGTTGCCCACGCAAAAATCCTCGCTGCCCGGCGCGAACTGCACGCAGGTGGACGGCGATGCCAGCAGACGGACGCCGTTGCGGAGCTGATCGAACTCCTGGTGGACGTGGCCCCATAGCAGGGCCCGCACCTGTGGATAACGGTCCAGCACGGCGAACAGGCTTTCGGGATTGCGTATGCCGATCGGGTCCATCCAGGCGCAGCCGATGGAAACGGGATGGTGATGGAAGCTGACCAGAACATGGCGCTCGCCGGCGCCTTCCAGGGCTTGCTCCAGCAGCGCAAGTTGCTCGGCGGGGAAATGGCCGGGGACGGCGCCGGCGATGGTGGAATCCAACAGCACCACCCGCCAGTGAGGGAAATCGACTATGGGTTCCAGGGCCGATGTGCCGGCGCAGACATCGCGCATCACCGGGACTTCGTCATGGTTGCCGGGGAACCAGCGGGCGGGCGCGGGGATGTTCGCCACCAACTCGCGGAAAGTTTCGTAGGACTCGACCGAACCGTCCTGGGAAAGGTCGCCGGTAGCCAGCACCAGATCGATGCCCGACTGCTCCTGCAACACCTGGTCGATCACCCGGCGCAGGCTGTCACGGGTTTCCATGCCCAATAGCTTGCCGTCCGCCTCGGCGAACAGATGGCTGTCGGACAACTGCACCAGCAGCACCGACTCGTCAGCAGCGGGGAGGACTGGATTGGGCAAGGCCTTCTCCTTGGGCAAGGTGTTCCGATTATGGTTGCTGCGCGCGCAACGGGTAAACCCGCGAAGCGGGAATGGTTCACAGTTAAGGGTTGCTGATCGCGCCGGGCCGACCAGTCGCAGGTCGTTGAAAGCGGAACTAGAGGACGACCGGCTCCAGCTCGTGGCCACAAGCCAGGCAATGGCTCAACCACTCGCCGAGGAAGAGGTTGAGCTGGCTTTTCTCGTCGGGCTGGTGCATGTCGGCATTCGGATAGGAATACACACTGCGGAAGCGCCGTGCATTCTCGGCACCGACCACCTCTGCCATGCGCGCGTCATGGTAGACGCGCACTTCCAGCTGTGGCGACGGCAGCCAGGGCAGGCTGTGCTCCTGGCGCACCTGCAGCGTGGTGGTATAGGGGCAGGCTTCGACCACTTCCAGGGCCAGCACGCCGAGCAGGCGCTCGCCCTGGCTCAGCGCGACACGCCGGGAGCCGCGTACCTCGCGCATCTGCGGAAGCAGACGCATCAGGCGCGCGTAGTTCGCCTCGCAGGCTGCTTGCAGCCCTACAAGGTCGACCCGGTAGCGATCGCGCAACAGATTCACGTCCACAACCCCCTGACTTCGGTACGGTTCAGCGCCAGCCACTGCAGGGCCAGCATGGTCGCGGCATTGTCCAGCCGCCCTTCACGCATGAGGGCCAGGGCGTCTTCCAGCGGCAACAGGTGCACGCGGATGTCTTCGCCCTCCTCCGCCAGCCCGTGTACGCCTCCTGCACCGCTGCTGTCGCAACGCCCGAGGTACAGATGCACACGCTCGTTGGAGCCCCCTGGTGAAGGATAGTAGGTGGTGATCGGCCACAGCGAAGTCAACTGCAGATCGGCCTCTTCGACGGCTTCCCGACGGGCGACATCCTCCGGTTCCTCGTCCTTGTCGATCAGCCCGGCCACCAGCTCCAGCAGCCAGGGGCTCTCGCTCTTGCCGTAGGCGCCCACGCGGAATTGCTCGATCAGTACCACCGCATCCCGCTGGGGATCATAGGGAAGCACGCAGACAGCATCATGACGGACGAAGAGTTCCCGATGGATGACCGGCCCCATGTCGCCGGAAAACAGCCGATGACGCAGGCTCAGACGGTCCAGGCGGTAGAAACCCTGGAAACAGGTTTCTCGCTCGACGATTTCGACGGCGTCCGGGCCCGGCTTGAAGGTTTCGGTCATGGGAGGGTCTCACTGTTGCGGAAGGCTTCGATCCGCGCATCCTACCCCTTGGTTGCGAGGGGCGCAGCCTCTTTGCAGATGGGTCGCGGGCTGGGAAGATGCGCGACGAAAGACTGCCCGCGGAGCGCGAACTCATGGCCCGGGTGGCAGTCGAAGCCTGCACTTTTTCCGGAATCCGTCCCCGAAGATGAAGCCGATGCACCTTGCCAGACTCCTCGCCGCCACCTGCCTCGGCACCCTCCTCAGCGCATGCCAGATGCTGCCCGGCGGCAGCGGCAGGCTGGAGCCGCAGCGCCATGCCTGGGAACACCTGAAACCCGGTTGCCAGGGCGAAACCTGCCCGCTGGTGAACATCGACACCATCAGCTTCGCCGACGAACCGCAACTCAACGCGCTGATCAACGAGCGCCTGCTACGCATGACCCAGGACGCCCCCGGCTCGCCGCTGCCGGCATCGCTCGAGTCCTACGAGAAGGATTTCCTCGCCAGCGCCGAACCGGGCTGGAGCAGCTACCTGCAAGCGAAGGTGCTGGAGCAGCACGACAACCTGGTGCTGGTGGAACTGTCCAGCTACCTCTTCACCGGTGGTGCCCATGGCATGCCGGGGCGCGGTTTCATCAACTACGACCGCAAGCTGGAGAAGCCGCTGAGCCTTGGCGACATGCTGCTTCCCGGCCAGGAAGAGGCCTTCTGGAAAGTCGCCGAGCAGGCCCACCTTCGCTGGCTGGCGACCAACAAGCTCGACCAGGACCCCGACTTCATCAAGACCTGGCCGTTCGAGCGCACCGCCAACGTGGGCCTGGGCTACGGCGCCATGCTGCTGAAGTACGACGTGTACAGCATCGCGCCTTACTCCAGCGGGCATCCGGAAATCCGCATCCCCTACCCGCAACTCAACGGAATACTGAAGCCCCAGTATTTCCCCGGACGCGGCTGAAGCATCCCAGCAGGAGCTGCAATACGCCGGCCGCCAACAGCGCCGGCAGGGTCGCCCCCAGTTCCGGCCAGTGATTGGCCAGGAGGTGGTAGATCGCCACGCCGCAGCCCCAGGCCACCAGCGTGTCCCAGCGCAACGCCACGCGCGGCGCGAGTTCCGCGCGGCGGCGACGCAGGATGAAGTGATCCACCAGCACCACGCCGAACAGCGGCGCGAAGACCGAACCGATCAGGAGCAGGAAGTTCTGGTACTCGGCCAGCGGCGCGAACCAGGCGATCAGGGTGCAAAGTGCGCCGATGGCCAACGCCAGATGCTCCACCTTCAACGGCAGCAGGATGCCGCTGGAGACCGCCGCCGAGTGGATGTCGGCGAAAGCCTTTTCCGACTCGTCCAGCAGGATCAGCAGCAGCGGGATACCCATGCCGGCACCGGCCAGGGCCAGCAGCAGGGCATTGGCGTCGCTCCCCTCGGCAAAAGCCAGGGTATAGGCCACGCCGAGGCCCATCAGCCACAGGCAGCCGATGAAGAAGCCCAGTGCGGAACCGACGAACACGCCGCCGCCACGACGGCCGAAGCGCGAGTAGTCGGCGATCAGCGGCAGCCAGGACAGCGGCATGGCGATGGCGATGTCGAAGCCCAGGGCGAACGACATGGAGCCATCGCCGGCACGCGCCATCAGCGCAGGGAAGTCGGCGCGGTTCAGCAGGTCCCAGGTCAGCCAGACGCAGGCGCCCAGCAGCAGCCAGATCCCCCAGCGGCGCAGGATGCGGCGCACGAAGGCGAGCGGGCCGGCCACCGCCAGCAGGGTGGCCAGGGCGCCGAACGCCAGGGTCCAGAGCACCGGCGAGGCCCACAGGCTGTCGTCGCCCAGGGCTCGGGCGACCAGCAGGCTGGCGGCGTCACGCATCACGATGATTTCGAAGGCGCCCCAGCCCACCAGTTGCAGCAGGTTGAGGAGCGCCGGCACGGTCGCACCGGCCGAGCCGAGACTGAGCTTGAGCGAAGCCATGGCGGCAAGGCCGGTATCGCTGCCGATCATCGCCGCCGAACCCAGCAGCAGCACGCCGACGCCGGTACCGAGCAGGATGGCCAGCAGCGCATCGCTGGTGCCGAGGCCCGGCGCCAGCAACGCACCGGTCTGCAGCACCATCAGGCCGAGGCCGAGGGAAAACCAGAGGGAAAACAGGTCGCGCGTGCCGAGTACGCGCTGGTCGAAGGCGACCGGGATGGACGGCGAATAGCTGGTCGGGGTGTTCACGATGGCAGATGCCCTGGAAGGACTGTAGTTATGGTTTGGCCACAAACCGCAAAGCCGGGCACGAGGCCCGGCTTGCGGTGTGGTGTGACAGGGCCAGGCCTGTCCGGGGTCAAGCGGCGGGTCGTCAGACCTGCTTGTAGATCATCGAACCTTCTTCCTTGAAACGCCCGGACTGCTCGGCGAAGCCGGCCTCGATGGCCTTCTGCTCGTCAGTCAGGCCGTTCTCCTTGGCGTAATCGCGCACTTCCTGGGTGATCTTCATGGAGCAGAACTTCGGCCCGCACATGGAGCAGAAGTGCGCCACCTTGGCCGACTCCTTCGGCAGGGTCTCGTCATGGAAGGCACGCGCGGTGTCCGGGTCCAGGCCGAGGTTGAACTGGTCTTCCCAGCGAAACTCGAAGCGCGCCTTGGACAGCGCGTTGTCGCGGATCTGCGCGCCCGGATGGCCCTTGGCCAGGTCGGCGGCGTGGGCGGCGATCTTGTAGGTGATGATGCCGGTCTTCACGTCATCCTTGTTCGGCAGGCCCAGATGTTCCTTTGGGGTCACGTAGCAGAGCATGGCGCAACCGAACCAGCCGATCATCGCGGCGCCGATGCCGGAGGTGATGTGGTCGTAGCCGGGCGCGATGTCGGTGGTCAGCGGGCCGAGGGTGTAGAAAGGCGCCTCGTCGCAGCATTCCAGCTGCTTGTCCATGTTTTCCTTGATCAGGTGCATCGGCACGTGGCCGGGGCCTTCGATCATGGTCTGCACATCGTGCTTCCAGGCGATCTTGGTCAGCTCGCCGAGGGTTTCCAGCTCACCGAACTGCGCGGCATCGTTGGCGTCGGCGATGGAGCCCGGACGCAGGCCATCGCCCAGCGAGAAGCTGACGTCGTAGGCCTTCATGATTTCGCAGATTTCCTCGAAGTGGGTGTAGAGGAAATTCTCCTTGTGGTGGGCCAGGCACCACTTGGCCATGATCGAGCCACCGCGGGAGACGATGCCGGTCACGCGCTTGGCGGTCAGCGGCACGTAGCGCAGCAGAACGCCGGAGTGGATGGTGAAGTAGTCCACGCCCTGCTCGGCCTGCTCGATCAGGGTGTCGCGGAACAGTTCCCAGGTCAGGTCTTCGGCGATGCCGCCGACCTTTTCCAGGGCCTGGTAGACCGGCACGGTGCCGATCGGTACCGGCGAGTTGCGGATGATCCACTCGCGGGTTTCATGGATGTGCTTGCCGGTGGACAGGTCCATCACCGTGTCCGAGCCCCAGCGGATGCCCCAGGTGAGCTTGGCGACTTCTTCTTCGATGGAAGAGCCCAGCGCCGAGTTGCCGATGTTGCCGTTGATCTTCACCAGGAAGTTGCGGCCGATGATCATCGGCTCCAGTTCCACGTGGTTGATGTTGGCCGGGATGATGGCGCGGCCGCGGGCCACTTCCTGGCGCACGAATTCGGGGGTGATTTCCTTCGGAATGGCGGCACCGAAACTTTGGCCGGCGTGCTGTTCCTTGAGCAGGCCGGCTTCGCGCGCTTCGGCCAGCTTCATGTTCTCGCGGATGGCGACGAATTCCATCTCGGGCGTGATGATGCCCTTCTTCGCGTAGTGCATCTGCGTGACGTTCTGGCCGGACTTGGCGCGGCGCGGGTTGCGCACGTGGGCGAAGCGCATGGCGGCCAGTTCGGCATCGGCCAGGCGGCGCTGACCGAACTCGGAGGTCAGGCCCGGCAGGCGCTCGGTGTCGTTGCGGT
The DNA here is from genome assembly GCF_008807375.1 of Pseudomonas lalkuanensis. Lineage (NCBI taxonomy): Bacteria > Pseudomonadati > Pseudomonadota > Gammaproteobacteria > Pseudomonadales > Pseudomonadaceae > Metapseudomonas > Metapseudomonas lalkuanensis. Next base: position 5,532,245 of record NZ_CP043311.1, read on the forward strand.
CGTCGATCCAGGGCGAGCGCACATCGGCCAGGCCCTTGCGCACGTCGATGCTGACGCTCGGGTCGGTGTAGGGACCGGAGGTGTCATAGACAGTGACCGGGGCATTGATCTCGCCGCCGAAGGCGGTGGGGGTCACATCTAGGCTGATTTCGCGCATGGGCACGCGGATGTCCGGGCGGGAGCCCTGCACATAGACTTTCTGCGAACGGGGGAAAGGCTGGACGGATTGCTGGTCGACCTGGGCGCTTTCGCTCAGGTTTCGTTGTTGTTTTGCAGTCATCGGCTGGCTCCTGGGGATGATGTCGGAGCGAACCTGAGGGCAGAGTGCACCGGGACCGGCGCCGAGAGGAACCTCCCTGAATGCGGGCTGGGGAGGCACATCTTGTTCCCTACGCAGGCCTTAACCTGATCAGGTTCAACGGGATCCGGAACTATCCGATCTCAGCCTCCGATTCGAGGCACCCCGACAAGAACCCGGGCAGTCTAAACAAGCTCGACGGAGAAAACCAACCCGGTGGTCAGAATATCGTGACCAGCACGTCGGGAAGTGACGCAGCACCGGCGATAAAAATCGATTGTTGCACGCAGGAAACATAGCTTGCCGCAAACTACACTCAGGCCGCCGATGGGGCGTCTTGACCCGCCCCCAGCGGCCCCGTAGCCTTGCCCGACACCTCAGAATCCAGGATTGATCATGCTGCGCAGACTCTCGCTGGCCATCGCCGTGGCATCCGCCTTTGCCGGAACCGCCTGGGCCGAAGATGCCCCCCTGTCAGCCAAGACGGACCTCGTGACCGTCTACAAGGACGCTGTCGACAACAACGCCGACCTCGCCGCCGCCCGCGCCAACTATGAAGCGCAGCGCGAGGCCGTACCCCAGGCGCGTTCCGGCCTGCTGCCGCAAATCAACGGCGGCGCCACGTCCAACGACACCCGGACCAAGCTGGACGCCCCCTCCAACACCTTTTCGCGCAGCGGCATCGCCTACCAGGCGACCCTGAGCCAGCCGATCTTCCGTGCCGACCGCTGGTTCCAGCTGAAGGCCGCCGAGTCCAGCACCGAGCAGGCTGCCCTGGACTTCTCCGCAACCCAGCAGAACCTGATCCTGCAGACCGCCGAGACCTACTTCGCCGTGCTGCGCGCCCAGGACAACCTGGCCTCGACCAAGGCCGAGGAAGCGGCGTTCAAACGCCAGCTCGACCAGGCCAATGAACGCTTCGATGTGGGACTCTCGGACAAGACCGACGTACTGGAAGCCCAGGCCGGGTATGACACCGCACGCGCCAACCGGATCATCGCCGAGCGCAACGTGGAAGACGCCTTCCAGGCCCTGGTGACCCTGACCAACCGCGAGTACGCCTCGATCGAGGGCATCCTCCACACCCTGCCGGTCGTGGTGCCCGCCCCCAACGACGCCAAGGCCTGGGTCGACACCGCCGCCCAGCAGAACCTGAACCTGCAGGCTGCCAACTACGCCGTCGATGCCGCCGAAGAGACCCTGCGTCAGCGCAAGGCCGGCCACGCACCGACCCTCGATGCGGTAGCCAGCTACCAGAAGGGCGACAACGACAGCCTCGGCTTCAGCAATAACGGTTCCACCCTGCCCGGCCAGGATCCGTTCAGTGGCGACGTGGAGCAGCGCAGCATCGGCCTGCAGCTGAACATCCCGATCTACAGCGGCGGCCTGATCAGCTCCCAGGTCCGCGAGTCCTACCAGCGCCTGAACCAGACCGAGCAACAGCGCGAGAGCCTGCGCCGCACCGTGGTGCAGAACACCCGCAATTTCCACCGTGCGGTGAACACCGACGTGGAGCAGGTGAAGGCGCGCCGGCAGTCGATCATCTCCAACCAGAGCGCCCTGGAAGCCACCGAAATCGGCTACCAGGTCGGTACCCGCAACATCGTCGACGTGCTCGATGCCCAGCGCCAGCTGTACAGTTCGGTGCGCGACTACAACAACGCGCGCTACGACTACATCCTCGACAACCTGCGCCTCAAGCAGGCCGCCGGGACCCTGAGTCCGGGCGACCTGGAAGCCCTGGCCAGCTTCCTCAAGCCCGACTACGACCCGGACAAGGACTTCCTCCCGCCGGATCTGGCCAAGGCGGCAGAAGCCAACCTGCGCGGCGACCCGGAATACTGAGTCCCACTGCAATGAAAAAGCCCGGCGTCACTGCCGGGCTTTTTCATTGGGCCAGGATAGGTTGGCGGGGGCGAATTTCCGCGATGGCCGCGAAGCGGTCCCTGGCCACGCAGGCCGTGGGCCGTGGGCCTGCCTCGCGAATGAATTCGCTCCTACTTTGCCGCCCAGGCGTTGAAGCGCTGCTCGAGGTCTTCGCCGTGGTCAGTCCAGAACTCCACATCCATCGGCAGCGCCTGGGCCATGTTCTGCGGCGCGCTGGGCAGCCATCCGGTCAGCGCCGGGTCGAGGCGCTCGAAGGTCTGCTGGTTGACCGGCCCGTAGGGAATTCGTTTGACGTAGTCGGCCTGGTTGTCGGCCTGGTTGATGAAGGCGATCAGTTGGTGGGCGCGGTCGACGTGTTTCGAGCCCTTGATGATCGCCCAGTAGTCCATGCCATACAGGCTATCCGGCCACACCACGGCGAACTTGTTGCCTTCCTGGTGGGCCGCGGCGATGCGCCCGCTGTAGACCGAAGTCATGGTCACGTCGCCGGCCGCCAGCCATTGCACGGGCTGGGCGCCCGCCTCCCACCACTGGATATGGGGCTTGAGCTGATCCAGCTTGGCAAAGGCCCGCTCCACGCCTGCCGGCGTAGCCAGCACCTTGTAGACATCCTCGCGCTTGACACCATCGGCCAGCAGCGCGAACTCCAGGTTGTACACCGCCCGCTTGCGCAGCCCGCGCTTGCCGGGGAAGCGTTGCACATCCCAGAAGTCCGCCCAGGACTTCGGCGCTTCCGCCAGCTTGCCGGCGTCATAGGCCAGCGCCACGCTCCAGACCATGGTGGCCGACCCGCATTCCTGGGCCGCATCGGCGATCAACTGGTCGACACCGCCTATGCGCTGCCAGTCCAGGCGCTCGAACAGGCCTTCCTCGCAGCCACGCACCAGGTCCGGCGCCTCGATCTCCACCAGGTCCCAGTCGACGCTGCCGGTATCGGCCATCACCTTGATCCGGGCCATCTCGCCGTTGTATTCGCCCTCCGCCAGCGGCGCTCCGCTGGCCTTGGCGAAGGGTTTGAAAAAGGCGTCGCTCAGGGCCTTTTGCCCTGCTCCGCCGTAGCCCACCACCACCATGCTGTCAGCCGCCTGGACGCTTCCCAGGCTACAAGCGAGCGCCAAGCCGGCGAGCAGACGGCCCGCGTGGCTGGAAGCAGGAACGGAACAAGGATGAGGGCGCTTGCTCAGGTGAGGGACGAAAGACTGCCGCATGGTGCTTCTCCTCTTTGTTGTTGTGATGAAGCCTGCCCGGCTCGGGCTGACAGGAAGCTAAGCCCGGGTAAAGTAAAAAAACAAGTTGATTTTTTACTTAAGGTAAACTTCCATGGGCTCACAAAAACAAGCGGGACCTCAGGTCCTCAGGAGCCTCCCATGTCCAGCGCCACCTTCCCGCACCTTTTCGAGCCCCTGGAAATCCGCGGCAAACGCCTGAAGAACCGGATCATGTCCAGCGGCCACGACACCTCGATGCCCGCCGACAACCTGGTCAACGAGCAGCTCATCGCCTATCACAGCGCCCGCGCCAGGGGTGGGGTCGGCCTGATCGTGCTGCAGGTGGCCGGGGTGCACGACAGCGCGCGCTACACCTCCCATGTGCTGATGGCCACCGACGATGCCTGCATCGAGGGCTACCGCCGCCTGGCCGACGCCTGCCATGCCGAAGGCACGGTGGTGCTCTCCCAGGTGTTCCACCCGGGCCGTGAAATCATGGAATCCAGCGATGGTCTGCTGACGGTGGCCTGGTCCGCCTCGGCCTCGCCCAACGAGCGTTTCCGCGTGATGCCGCGTGCCCTGGATCAGGGGATGATCGACGAGATCGTCGCCGGCTACGGTGCCGCCGCCAGGCGCCTGTGCGCAGCCGGACTGGACGGCGTGGAAATCGTCGCCAGCCACGGCTACCTGCCCGCGCAGTTCCTCAACCCTCGCGTGAATCGCCGTGAAGACGGTTACAACGGCGACCTCGACGCCCGCCTGCGCTTCATCCGCGAAGTGATCCAGGCCGTCCGCGCCAACTGCCCGGACGACTTCATCGTCGGGATGCGCATCTCCGCCGACGAACGCGACCCGGAAGGCCTGACCGAAGACGAATCCCTCGCGGCCGCCCTCGCCCTGCAAGGGCAACTCGACTACCTGCACCTGGTGGCCGGCACCTCGGCCTCGGTCGGCGGCGCCATCCATATCGTCCCGCCCATGGCCATCGAAGCCGCTTACCTCGCCCCCACCGCCGGGAGTTTCAAGGCGCGACTGGACATCCCGCTGTTCGTCACCGGGCGGATCAACCAGCCCCAGGAAGCCGAAGCCATCCTCGCCCGGGGCCAGGCGGATGTCTGCGGCATGACCCGCGCCCTGATCTGCGACCCGCAGATGCCGAACAAGGCCGCCACCGGCCGCAGCGACGACGTGCGTGCCTGCATCGCCTGCAACCAGGCGTGCATCGGCCACTTCCATCGCGGCTATCCCATTTCCTGCATCCAGCACCCGGAAACCGGTCGCGAACTGATCTATGCGCAATCCAACCCGGCAACCGAGCGCAAGCACGTGATGGTGGTGGGCGGTGGCCCCGCCGGCATGAAGGCCGCGGCTGTGGCGGCCCGGCGTGGCCATGAAGTGACCCTCTATGAGGCCGGCAACCAGCTCGGCGGCCAGGTCCTGCTGGCACAGCTGCTGCCTCGCCGCGCGGAGTTCGGCGGCGCGGCCACCAACCTTCAGCGCGAAATGGAGCTGGCCGGCGTGCAGGTGGTCCGCAATGTCCGTGTCGACCGCGCCCTGGTGGAGCGCGAGCGCCCCGATCTGGTCATCCTCGCCACCGGCGCCAGGCCCTACTGGCCACCATTCGAGCGCGGCGGCGAGCTGCAGGTGGTGGATGCCTGGCAGGTGCTGCGTGACGAGGTGCAACCGGGCCGTTCGGTGCTGGTCACCGACTGGCGCGGCGACTGGATCGCCCCCGGCATCGCCGAGCGCCTGGCGCGCAATGGCCACCAGGTGCGCCTCGCGGTGAACGGCACCCACTGCGGGGAAAGCCTGCCCCTCTATGTGCGCGACCAGATGGCCGGTGAGCTGCACAAGCTGGGCATCCCGATCACGCCTTACGCACGTCTCTACGGTTGCGATGACAGCACGGTGTACATGATGCATTCCGCCTGTGGCGAACCGATGCTGTTCGAAGACGTGGACACCCTGGTGCTCTGCCAGGGCCACCAGCCGGTGGACGACCTGGGCAGCACGCTGCAAGGCCTGGTGGAGTTCCGCCGCATCGGCGACTGCCTGGCACCGCGCTCGGTGGAGGAAGCCATTTACGAGGGACTGAAGGTCGCCTGGGATATCTGAGTGTCACCGGTGATCGCGGCTGCCCTACAATGCCGCGATCCCGCGTCCCCATGGAGGGAACCATGAGCCCCAGCCTGCCATCGCCGAACGCCAACGCCGAGAGCCAGTTCCTCGGAACGCGCATCCGCGCGCTACGCAAACGCCGGGGCCTGACCCTCACCGAACTGGCCGAGCAGAGCAAGCTCACCGCCGGCTACATCAGCCAGCTGGAACGCAACCTGGCCTATCCTTCCATCCCCGCGCTGTTCAACATCGCCCGCAGCCTGGGCGTGACCATCCAGTGGTTCTTCGCCAGCGAAGCGCCCACCAGCGAAGCCGACCGTGGCTACGTCGTACGCCGTAACGCCCGCACCAGCCTGCACTACGAGGACGGTATCACCGACGAACTGCTCAGCCCGCAGCCGCTGCGCCAGCTGGAGATGCTCCACTCGCGCTTCCCGCCGGGTACCTACAGTGAAGAAAGCTACAGCCACGAAGGCGAGGAAGCCGGCTACGTGCTGAGTGGCGAATTCGAACTCTGGGTCGGCAACCGCCATTTCCTCCTGCAGGAGGGCGACAGCTTCAGCTTCTCCAGCCAGGAGCCGCACCGCTACGGCAACCCCGGAGAGAAGGATGCGCTGATCCTCTGGGTGATCACCCCGCCGACGTTCTAGCTATCCGGCATCCTTGCGTGGGAGCGAATTCATTGGCGAATGAATTCCCTCCCACAGGGTGTTTCTCACAGCAACCGCGCAATCCCGCCCAGCAACCGCTCCAGCGCCCCCTGATTGGCCTTGAGCACGCCCAGGCCCGCATCACTCATGGCCGCCGCGCGATCCGGCGCAGCCCAGAGCCCGCCAACCTGCGCGGCCAACTCTCCGGCGTCTGCCACCTCGGTCAGCGCTCCGGCCTCCCGCAACTGCGCGGCGATCTCGAGGAAGTTGAACAGGTGCGGGCCGCTGAGCACAGGCTTGCCCAGGGCCGCCGGCTCCAGCAGGTTATGGCCACCATTGGGGACCAGGCTGCCCCCCACGAAGGCGATGTCCGCCAACGCGTAGAGGAACAGCAGCTCGCCCATGGTGTCACCCACCAGCACCGCGTCGGATGCCGCCACCGGGGCACCGGTCGAGCGGCGCACGGTCGCCAATCCTTCACGGCGACACAGCTCGAACACCGGACCGAAGCGCTCAGGATGGCGCGGCACCAGGATCAGCAGGGCATCGGGCCGCTGCGCCAGCAGGCTCTTGTGGGCGGCGAGCATGATTTCGTCCTCGCCGGCATGGGTACTGGCGGCAATCCACACTGGCCGCGCCCCGGCAGCCCATTGGCCGCGCAGTTCGGCGGCACGTTGCAGAAGCGCCGGGTCGATGCGCAGGTCGTACTTGATCGAGCCGGTCACGCCCACGCACTCCGGGCGCGCACCCAGGGCACGGAAGCGTTCTGCTTCCGCCGCGGTCTGCACCGCGATCCAGCTCAGCTCGGCCAGCATGGGCGCGGTGAGCTTGCCGAAACGCGCATACCCCCGCGCGGACCGCTCGGACAGGCGGGCATTGGCCAGCACTACCGGAATGCCACGACGGGCGCACTGGTGGATGTGATTGGGCCAGAGTTCGGTTTCCATGATCACGGCCAGCTTCGGTCGCACCCGGTCAAGGAAGCGCGAGGCCGCCCAGGGCAGGTCATAGGGCAGGTAGCAGTGCTGCACCCGGTCGCCGAACAGGGCACGGATGCGCTCCGAGCCGGTCGGTGTCATGCAGGTGATAGTGATAGGCAGGTCGGGATGGCGTTCCAGCAGGGCGCGGACCATGGGGGCTGCGGCGATGCTCTCGCCCACAGACACGGCATGGACCCAGATACCGTCAGGCTTGACTGATGGCAGGCCAAAGGCAAAACGCTCGCCGATGCGCCGCGCATAGGCCGGCGCACGCCAGGCGCGCCAGGCCAGGCGCAGGGCCACCAGCGGCAGGCCGAGATGGAACAGCAGGGTATAGAGGGTGCGATTCATGGGCGCGGAGCTTAGCGTGACTCGCCGTCGATCGCACTAACCCATGGCTTGCAGGTGCTCCGCCAGGCTATCGGCCAGCCAGAGCGCCGCCGGCCCCAGCGCCTCGTCGCGGCGACAGACCAGCTCCACCACCAGCGAAGGCGGCGTCCAGTCGCTGCGCAGTTCCACCAGCTGTCCCTGATAGGCCGGGTACTGCGCCACATGGCGCGGCAGCCAGGCCCAGCCCAGGCCACGCATCAGCAACTCCGCCATCACGTAAAAGCTGTCCGCGCGCCAGACCTGCGGGCCGAGCTGCTCGCCGCCGGGATAGCGGCTGTCCTGGGGCGACATGAGGATCTGCCGGTGACGCGCCAGTTCGCGGCGATCGGCACACCCCATGGCGGCCAGGGAATGATTGGCGCCGCAGACCGTGACCATCTCGATGGTGCCCAGCCGCTGGCGCTCCAGGGCGTCGGGCATCTGCTCATGGTGGAACAGCAGCCCAAGGTCGGCGCGACCCTCCAGCAGCTTGCGCGCCACCTCGCCCTGGGCACTGGTGGTCAGTTGCACCTCCAGCAGCGGAAAAGCCTTGCCCAGCGCCTCCAGGCTGGCCAGCACGGGCTGATAAGGCATGGCTTCATCCTGGGCCAGGCGCAGGCGCGCCTCTTCACCTTTGGCCAGCCCCAGGGCCTTGCCGTCCAGGCGCTGGCACTGCCGCAGGACTTCCCGGGCTTCCTCCAGCAAGGCCACGCCCGCCGCCGTCAGGCGCGGCTGGCGACCGCTGCTGCGGTCGAACAGCTGCACCCCGAGGTCCTCTTCGAGCAGGGCAATGCCACTGCTCACCGCCGACTGTGCGCGCCGCAGACTGCGCGCGACCGCCGAGAAGGACTGACCTTCCGCGACCGCAACGAACAGGCGGATCTGTTCCAGGTTCCATTGCATGGCAGACAACCTATCTCAAAACCAGATGGGAAATGACTTTATCCCATCAGCAGAGAACTTAGAATTCGCGCCATTGCACAGGAGGACCGACCATGACCGGCTACATCTATCTCGCCATCGCCATTGCCGCTGAAGTCGTCGCCACCACCTCGATGAAGGCCATCGACGGCTTCAACAAGCCCCTGCCACTGATCCTGGTGATCGGCGGCTACGCCATCGCCTTCTGGATGCTGACCCTGGTGGTGCGCAGTATCCCCGTGGGTATCGCCTACGCCATCTGGGCCGGGCTCGGCATCGTGCTGGTGAGCGTCGCCGCGCTGGTGCTCTATCAGCAGAAGCTGGATGCCCCCGCCGTGCTCGGCATGGGGATGATCGTCTCGGGGGTGGTGGTCATCCAGCTGTTCTCCAGCAGCACGGGCCACTGAATCGGCTCTTCCCGCTGCTTCACGAACAGGGGCGCTATACTGCGCCCCTGTTTTTTTCGAGGCGCCTGCAACCCATGGCCGAATCCCTTTCCACTGATGTGCTCATCCTGGGCGGCGGTATCGCCGGCCTGTGGCTCAATGCCCGCCTGCGCCAGCAAGGCTTTGCCACCCTGCTGGTGGAAAAGGCCAGCCTTGGCGGCGAACAGAGCGTCAAATCCCAGGGGATCATCCACGGTGGCGCCAAGTACGCCCTGCACGGAGCCCTCACCGGCGCCTCCGAAGCCATTGCCGACATGCCGCGGCGCTGGCGCGAAGCCCTGGCCGGCAGCGGTGAACTGGACCTCCGGGGCGTGCGCTTGCTCTCCGACGCCCACTATCTCTGGTCCCCCGGCACCCTGGCCGGCAACCTCACCAGTTTCTTCGCCAGCAAGGCGGTACGCGGCCGCGTCGACCAGGTCAAGGGCGATGCCTTGCCGCCGGCACTGCAACACCCGAAGTTCAAGGGCAAGGTCTATCGCCTGGCCGAGCTGGTGCTGGACGTACCCAGCCTGATCACCCGCCTGGCGGAGCTCGCCGGCGACAGCCTGCTCGCGGGCCGTGAAGTCATACCCCTGCGGCACGACGGCCAACTCGCCGGTCTGGTCATCGACGGCCGTGAAGTCCGCGCGCAACGCATCGTGCTCAGCGCCGGCGCCGGCAACCAGGCACTGCTCGAAGCCCTGGGCCTCAGCCAACCGGCCATGCAGCGTCGCCCGCTGCACATGGTGATGGTCAAGGCGCCCAGCCTGAAACCGCTGTACGCCCATTGCCTGGGTGGCGGGCCGAAGCCGCGCGTCACCGTGACCAGCCACCCGGCCGCCGACGGCCAATGGGTGTGGTACCTGGGAGGTGACCTTGCCGAGGCCGACGGCGTGGCCCGCAACGAAGCCGAGCAGATTGCCGCCGCCGAACAGGAGTTACGCCAATTGCTGCCCTGGATCGACCTCTCTGCCGCACAATGGGCGACCCTGCGGGTGGACCGTGCCGAACCGGCCCAGAGCGGCCTGGTTCGTCCGGACAATGCCTTCCTCGCCGAGCAGGACCGCTTGCTGGTGGGCTGGCCCACCAAACTGGCCCTGGCCCCGGATTTCGCCGACCGCGTGCTGGCCGCCTTCGAACGCGACGGCGTGCGGCCGGCGGCCAATCCGCCTCTGCCTGCCCTGCCCCGCCCGACGGTGGCGCAACCGGTATGGGAGGAACTGCTGGGATGAACAACCTGCTCGATCTGCACCGTCCCCTGGGCAGCACCGGCCTGATGGTTTCCCCGCTGGGACTGGGAACCGTCAAACTCGGCCGCGACCAGGGCGTGAAGTACCCCAGCGGCTTCACCATTCCCGACGACGCCGAGGCCCGGCAGCTGCTGGCCCTGGCCCGCGACCTCGGCATCAACCTGATCGACACCGCGCCGGCCTACGGCCGCAGCGAGGAGCGCCTCGGCCCGCTGCTACGCGGCCAGCGCCAGGACTGGGTGATCGTCAGCAAGGTGGGTGAAGAGTTCGAGGGCGGCCTCTCCCGTTTCGACTTCAGCCCCGAACATACGCGCTTCTCCGTCGAACGCAGCCTGAAACGCCTGGAAACGGACTTCATCGACCTGGTGCTGGTGCACTCCGATGGCAACGACCTGGCCATCCTGCGGGACAGCGGTGTCTACGAGACCCTTGCCGAGCTCAGGCAGGCCGGCAAGATCCGCGCCTTCGGCCTCTCCGGCAAGACCGTGGACGGCGGCCTGCTGGCCCTGGAACAGGGGGATTGCGCCATGGTCACCTACAACCTCAATGAACAGGGCGAGAAACCGGTACTCGACTTCGCGGTGCAACAGAACAAGGGCATCCTGATCAAGAAAGGCCTGGCCAGCGGTCATGCCTGCCTTGACGCCGGCGTGGACCCGGTCCGCGCCAGCTTCGAACTGATCTTCGGTCATCCCGGGGTGACCAGCGCGATAATCGGGACCATCAATCCGTTGCATCTGTCCCATAATGTCGCGACGGCTGCCGCCGTCATCGGAGCCCATCGCCACTAGCCGACCCCTGGCCCAGGAGCCGACATGCCGCGAATCCTCGCCCGCAAGGACCCCAGCGCGTTCAAGACCCTCCCGCTGCATGTCGAAGCCAGCGCCGACGCCCTGAGCTACCAGAGCCTGGGGCTGCCGCTGAACTTCACCCAGATGCTGGAAAGGCGCCGCCCAGTCAGGGTGAACGACAACCAGCGCTTCGCGGTGGAACTGGCGAACCTCGGCGTGTCGGTGCGGCTGACCCTGGCGCTGCAGGGGCGCGACTACTGGCTGCTGGTGCGGCAGCGTCGCCAGGATCGCGGCGATACCGTTCTCAAGCTGATTTCCGGCTACGTCCCCGCCCACGAGTTGAACCTGCCGCTGCTCACTGCCATTCAGGAAGTGGCCGAGGAATGCCTGATCGAGACGCCGGAAGGCTGGCTCGCCGGGCGTTTCGGCGACACCTGGCTGCCGACTCCCTACCAGCGGCAACTGCGCTATCGCGAAACCAACCATTTCCGCCTCAGCCCGCTGTCCGGCGCCGCACGCCCGGTGACCAACGGCAAGCTGACGCTGCTGGAACGGCCCGAGGCCTACGTGCACCTGCCCACCGCCTCCCTGCAACTGGTCTACGACCTGCGCCTGGAGCTGCCGAAGGATTGCCACCAGATCAGCCTGTTCCACGTGGACGAAGTGCTGCAGGACGGCAAACTGGTGGCCAGCCTGGAGCGGCGCCGGCCCGACATCTACCTGCTACCGCTGCATCAGGGCCTGCCCACCGGCGACCTGCTGACCCTGCGCAACGGCGAGTTCAAGTCGGCCAGCACCCGTGGCGTCTGGCTCTCGGAGAGTTTCGCCGAGCAGGATGGCTGGCTGGTACACGAGGAGCGCGTGCGCTGGCGGGACTGGCTATCCCGGGTAGGGACGGCCCGCCCGCAGGGAAAAAAGTTGGCCTGCTGACAGCCGGGGCGCCCAAGAAGTCGCCCCGTCGCCATTAAGCGTGTTCCCGCCTTGCGGCATCACTTCAGTTCACTGGAGTTCTTGCCCAGCAGCCGTCGCGCCACGATCAGCAACTGGATCTGCTGGGTGCCTTCGAAGATGTCGAGGATCTTCGAGTCCCGCGCCCACTTCTCCAGCAACTCGTCTTCGCCGTAACCCAGGGCACCGGCCAGTTCCACGCATTTCAGGGTGACCTCGTTGGCCACGCGTCCAGCCTTGGCCTTGGCGATGGACGCCTCCTTGGAATTGGGCAGCCGGTTGTCGGCCATCCAGGCCGCCTTCAGGGTCAGCAGGCGCGCAGCCTCCCACTCCGCCTCCAGGCGATAGAGCGTGGCCTCGGCATGGCTGACGACCAACAACGACTTGCGGTAGTCGAACCGGCAACCGGCCTTGGAAAGCAGCTCGCGGGTGCGGTCCAGGGCGGCCTTGGCGACTCCCACCGCCATGCCGGCCACCAGCGGGCGGGTGTTGTCGAAGGTTTCCATCACCCCGGCAAAGCCTTTCTGCACGTCGATCTCGGCGTTACCCAACAGGTTGGCCGCCGGCACCCGGCAGTCGTTGAAACTGATGGAGACGGTGTCCGACGCCTTGATGCCGAGCTTCTTCTCCAGTCGGGTCACGCTCATGCCGGGCGTGCCCTTCTCCACCACGAAGGACTTGATCGCCGCACGCCCCAGGCTGCGATCCAGGCTGGCCCAGACCACCACCGAGTCGGCACGCCCGCCGGAGGTGACGAAGATCTTCTCGCCATTGAGCACGTAATGGTCGCCATCCTTCACCGCCGTGGTGCGGATGGCCGCCGAGTCGGAACCGCAGCCGGGCTCGGTGATGGCCATCGCCGCCCAGGTGCCGCGCAGGCGCGCGAGCTGTTCCTCATTGGCCACCGCAGCGATGGCGGCATTGCCAAGCCCCTGGCGCGGCATGGCCAGGAGCAGGCCGACATCGCCCCAGCACAGCTCCATGACGCCGAGCAGCGCGGACAGGTTGCCGCCGTTACGCACCCCCTCCTCCGCCCCCGCGCCGCGCTTGCTCGCCGAGCCGGCACCGACGGTCTCCGGGGAGCCGGCGTTCATGCCGTCCAGCAGGGCCGCCAGAAGGTCCAGTTCGCGGGGGTAGGCGTGTTCGGCCTTGTCGTATTTGCGCGACAAGGGGCGGAAGTACTGTTGCGCGACCTGATGGGCCTGATGGCTGAGGCCGCGGAATTTCTTCGGGATTTCCAGATTCATGCTGCCTTCCTCACAAGTGCAGGCCGCCGCTCATCAGGGCGACGGCGCGCAGGTCGCGGTACCAGCGCTCGGCCGGGTGCTCCTGGGTGAAACCATGTCCGCCGAGCAGTTGCACGGTGTCGGTACCGATCTTCATGGCCTTCTCGGCACAGAGCAGTCGTGCCAGGTAAGCCTCGCGCCCGAACGCTTCGCCACGATCGGCGCGGGCACAGGCCCGCCAGACCATCAGGCGCATGGCGTCCAGTTCGATGGCGATGTCCGCGACCATGAAGGCCACGCCCTGGCGATGGCTGATGGGTTCGCCGAAGGCCGTACGTTCGTTGCAGTAGCCGATCACGTAGTCCAGTGCAGCCTGGGCGGTGCCCAGCGCCAACGCGCACCAGGCCAGGTGGCCGAGGTCGAGGAAGCTCCGGTAGTCGAAGTCGACGGCGGCCAGGCGGTTCGCCGCCGGAACTTTCACTCCCTTGAGGCGAATCCGCGCTGTGCCGCAGGCCTTCAGGCCCATGGCCGGCTCCGGGCGCAGGTCGAGCCCCTTGCTGCCCGCTTCGACCAGGAACAACGCCGGCCCGCTACCGGTTTCCGCGGCCACTATCAGGCGGCTGGCGTCCAGGGCACCCGGCACCAGGCACTTCTCGCCAGTGAGCACAAAGCTGCTTCCCTTGCGCCGCGCGCGGGTGGCCAGCTTGCCGGGATCGAACAGCACGGCCGGTTCGTTGACGGCAATGGCCATGGGCGGCGCCGGCTGCTCACCGACAAAGGCCGGCAGCCAGGCGGCCTGCTGCTCGGCAGAAGCCCAGCGGCGGATGCAATTGGCGGCCGACAACGGCGCCAGCAGCGCTGCGGCAAGACTGAGATCGCCTTTGGCCAGGGCCTCGGCCATCAGCGCATTGGTGAGGATCGTGCGCTCGCCTGCCAGGCCACCCAGGTTCTCGCCAACCCCATAGTGGGCCAGTCCGAGTTCGTGGCCCTGGTTGAGCAAGGCAGCCGGCACCGCGCAGCGAGCGTCGGCGTCATGGGCCGCCGGGCACAGGGATTGCCTGGCGAAGGCTTCCAGCATCTCCACCAGCATCCGCTGTTCGTCGGACAGGGACAGGTCGAACAGCTCATCCGCCCCGGACTGGCGCGGCACCTTGCGCACCCGCCGCGCGGCCAGCATGAAGCCGGCGCGGACGCCGCCGTAGAGGAACTTCTCGAAAACCTTGCGCAGTTTGAGGCGGTCAGGCCAGTGGGCCTGGGCCACGCGATTGAGCACGGCCAGGGCGCGGCCCTGTGCGTTGGGGAACATCGGCATCGCACTCCATGCAGGATGAGGATGCCTTGATGATGTTCGGCATCGACCCGGTCGCCTATGACCGGGCCGACGCCCGCGACTGGCAGCGCTGCCAGTGAGGGAGGTTACTTGCTGCGGATCTTCTCGACGATGGCTGTGGTGGAGCTGTTCTCCACCAGGCCCAGCACGCGCACTTCACCGCCGTGGGCACGGACGATGTCGGCACCGACCACCTGGTCGATGCCATAGTCGCCGCCCTTGACCAGCACATCGGGTTTGACCTGGCCGAGCAGGCGCTCCGGGGTGTCTTCATGGAAGCTGACGACCCAGTCGACGGCACCGAGGCCCGCCAGCACCGCCATGCGCCGCTCAACGCTGTTGATCGGGCGGCCCGGCCCCTTGAGGCGGCTTACCGATGCATCGTCATTGACCGCCAGCACGAGGCGGTCGCCCTGTGCGCGGGCCTGTTCCAGGTAGGTCACGTGGCCGGCGTGGAGGATGTCGAAGCAGCCGTTGGTGAAGACGATCTTCTCGCCATGGGCGCGGGCGTCCTCGATGGCCAGCAGCAGTTGGTCGAGGCTCAGCACACCGCGCTCGGAACCCTGCTCGCGCTGCACGGCACGGCGCAGTTCCGGAGCGCTGATGGCGGCGGTACCGAGCTTGCCGACCACGATGCCGGCAGCGAGGTTGGCCAACGCCACGGCCTGCGGCAGTTCTTCGCCTGTGGCCAGGGCGGCGGCGAGAGTGGAAATCACGGTATCGCCGGCGCCGGTGACATCGAATACTTCACGGGCGCGGGCCGGCAGGTGCAGCGGGGAATGGCCGGGACGCAGCAGGGTCATGCCGTGTTCGCCGCGGGTCACCAGCAGGGAGCCCAGTTCCAGCTCCTGCATCAGGCCAGCGCCCTTGGCGACCAGATCGGCCTCATCGGCGCAACGGCCGACGATGGATTCGAATTCGCTGAGGTTAGGGGTGATCAGGCTGGCACCGCGATAGATGCTGAAATCCTTGCCCTTGGGGTCGGCCAGCACCGGAACACCGCGACGGCGAGCGGCCTGGATCAGTGCCTGGTGGTTCTTCAGTGCGCCCTTGCCGTAGTCGGACAGCACCAGCACCTTCGCCTGTGGCAGCAAGCGCTCGACCTCAGCGGCCAGCGCCTCGGCGTTGGTATCGAAGGCTTCCTCGAAGTCCATGCGCAGCAGCTGCTGGTGGCGGCTCATGACGCGCAGCTTGACGATGGTCGGCTGCTCGGCAAGTCGCTGGAAATGCACATCCACGCCAGCGGCGTTGAGGCTGTCGGTGAGGCTTGCGGCAGCTTCGTCGATACCGGTGATTCCCACCAGCATGGCCGGCGCCCCGAGGGCGGCAATGTTCAGCGCGACGTTTGCGGCACCGCCGGGACGGTCCTCGATCTGCTCCACCTTGACCACGGGCACCGGCGCTTCGGGCGAAATGCGCGAAGTGCCGCCATGCCAGTAGCGGTCAAGCATGACGTCGCCCACCACCAGAACGGGGGCCTGATCGAATCGGGGCATGGACAGCTTCATGGGGTCTCCGGACGTCAAAATCGGCGCGGATCATACCATAGCAGGTCAGTTGGACTGACCTGCTCGATCTGACGCAGGGTGCATCCGGCCCCGTTCGCGGTGACGCACCGACTTGCGGAAGCAATCACCCGAACGGCGGCCGCTGGATCACCCGGCTCAGCCCGCCTCCGGCTGGGTCTCCTCGGCGAACTGGTTGGCATGCAGACGGGCGTAATAGCCGTTCATGGCCAGCAGCTCGGCATGGGTGCCGCGCTCGACGATGCGGCCCTGATCCATGACCAGGATCAGGTCCGCCTTCTCGATGGTGGAGAGGCGGTGGGCGATGACCAGGGTGGTACGGCCATCCATCACGCGGTCCAGCGCAGCCTGGATGTGCCGTTCGGACTCGGTATCCAGGGCCGAGGTGGCCTCGTCCAGCACCAGCACCGGCGCGTTCTTCAGCAGGGCGCGGGCGATCGCCAGGCGCTGGCGCTGGCCGCCGGAAAGCAGCACGCCGTTCTCACCCACCTCGGTATCGAAGCCTTGCGGCAACTTGTCGACGAACTCCTTCGCGTAGGCCGCCTCGGCCGCCCGCTCGACATCCTCACGTGGCGCGCCGGCGAGATCGCCGTAGGCGATATTGTTGGCTACCGAGTCGTTGAACAGGGTCACCTGCTGGGTCACCAGGGCGATGTGGCGGCGCAGGTTACGCAGGCGATAATCCTCGATGTCGACGCCATCCAGCAGGATCTGCCCCTGCTCATGGTGGTAAAAGCGCGGAATGAGGTTGGCCAGCGTGGACTTGCCACTGCCGGAACGCCCGACCAGTGCGATCATCTGCCCGGGCGCGGCCTCGAAGCTGATGTCCTGCAGCACCGCCTTGTCGGTACCGGGATACTGGAAGCTGAGGTTGCGGACTTCGAGGCGGCCGCCTACCCGCTCCCGCTCGACGGTGCCACGATCCACCTCGGTCTCTTCGTCGAGTTGCTCGAAGATGCTTTCCGCACCGGCGACGCCGCGCTGCACGGTAGAGCTGACTTCGGAAAGCTGGCGGATCGGCTTCGGCAGCAGGCCGGCGGCAGTGATGTAGGCGACCAGGTCGCCAGCACTCGCATCACCGCGCAGGAAAAGCACGAGGAACATCAGGGCTGCCATGGCGGAGTAGATCACCAGTTGCAGCATCGGGGTATAGACAGCCGAGGTCTTGGTCATCCGCAGTTGCTTGCGGGTGTTGTCTTCGCTGGCGTTCCTGAAGCGACCGGATTCGTAAGGCTCGCCGCCGAAGCTGCGAACCACGCGGTAGCCCTGGATGGTTTCGGAGGCCACATGGGTCACATCGCCCATGGCCACCTGGATCTTCTTGCTCTGTTTGCGGAATTTCTTGCTGGCGCTGCTCACCATCAGAGCGATCAGCGGCAGGATGGCGACCATCACCAGGGTCAGTTTCCAGTTCATCCACAGCAGGTAGCCGAACAGGAAGACCACGGTGAGCCCTTCGCGAATCACCACCTTGATGGCATCGGTCGCCGCGCCGGTGACCATGGTCACGTTGAAGGTGATGCGCGAGATCAGGTGTCCCGAGTTATGGCTGTCGAAATAGCGATTCGGCAAGGAGAGCAGACTATCGAACAGGGCCAGGCGCAAGTCGTGCACCAGTCCGAGCGAAACCTTGGCCAGGAAGTAATTGCCCAGGTACGACCCGAGCCCCTGCCACGCGGCGATCAGGATGATCAGCAATGGGACCGCGAGCAGCAGTTTCATGTCCTGAAGGTAGGGAACGCCCGGGAACAGGACGGCGTCCGGATTGCTCAGGCCATCGACGAAATACTTGAGGATGCCTGCCAGCATCGGCTGGGTGGAGGCGAAGATGATGTAACCGATGATGCTGACCAGGAACATCCCGATATAGGGGCGGACGTAGCCCAGCAGACGAAGGTAGATCTTGAGGCTGGAGGGCCGGGAGGCTTCAGGTTGCTGATCGGACATGCGCTCACGCGTCGACGTTGTCGAAAAGTTGCAAAGCTTATCATAGAGCAGCCGCCCCCTCGCCGCGGATGCTAAAATGCCAGCCTTTTGCAGCGTATTACCGGTCCAGACAGTGCAGTCCATCCCCATGCTTTCCAGCCCCGCAGCGCCTTCCATTTCTCAATTCGTCGTACGTCGCTGGCTGGTGCTGGGCTACCTGGCTCTGCTCACCGGAATGTTCTGGCTTGCCAACAGCAGTCTCTACACCAAAGTCTTCTACGGCCTGGTCGCCTTCCCCGCGCTACTGGCGCTGGTGCACAAACCACGCAGGCTAAGCGACCTGATCCGCGAACCGATGCTGCTGGCCTTCCTGGCCCTCTCCGCCTGGCTCCTGCTCAGCCTGACCTGGTCGGGAACCGAAGATGATCCCGGGGGACTGGCCAAACGGCCGCTCTACGTGTTCATGCTCTTTGCCAGCTGTACCCTGATCGCCCTGGAAGACCGGGAACTGCTGCTCAAGGCACTGAAAGCGGGGGCTGCGCTGGCTGCCCTGGCTGCGCTGGTCAATCTGGTTATCTATTTCATGGAGCCCCCCCTGGAATGGCGCCTGATCGGCGTCGGGGCGCTGCGCAACCCGCTGCTGACCTCTCACGTATTCGGCATGTTCTGTGCCTACTGGATTGCCGTCTGGCTGACCCGGGACGTGCGCCGGGACTGGATTCCGATCCTCTGCGCTGTGCCGCTCCTGGCGGCACTGATGGCGACTGGGTCCCGCACACCGCTGCTGGCACTCGCGCTGATGAACCTCTGGATGCTGATCATGACACCACGCCGGGCCGCCTACCTTGCAGCGATTGGCGTCGTGCTCATCGCTGCGAGCTTCTTCGCATTCCCGGACCTTCTGCTGCAGCGCGGCCTTTCCTTACGCCCTCAGATCTGGGGCGATGCACTTGGTCAGGCGTTGCAGCACCTATGGCTCGGCTACGGCTACGGCAGCAGTTTCACCTTCCACGCGGAAGGTCTCGGCATGAGCATGAGCGATCCGCACAACGTCGAACTTGCCGTATTACTGGAACTCGGCCTGGTTGGATTGCTGTTCTGGCTGATGATGTACGGCTTCGGCATCTGGCGCTGCTTCAGCCAGCGCAAGCACAAAGGCTTCAAGGTCGCGTCGGCACTGCTCGTCTACGGCATCGGCGCCGGCCTCACAGAAGGCAGCAGCTTCCTCCCGCGCCCGAACGAGAGCTGGTTCCTGATCTGGATCCCGCTTTCGCTGGTCGCCGCCTTGTCCATCAGTCAACGAGCCCTGGATAAGCAATGAAGACTCTGAACGAGGCGCAGCTCGATTCACTGCTGCTCGGTGCCCAGACCATCGAAGAAGACGGTTTCGGACTGAAAGTCGCACGCCTGTCGAATGGCGACTTTCTCAAGCTCTATCGGCGCAAGCGACTGCTTTCGTCCTCACTGTGGTCCCCCCCCGCCCAGCGCTTCGCCCGCAATGCGGAGCGCTTGCGGCAACTGGGTATTGCCGCGCCGGTGATCAAGCAACTGATGCTGATTCCGAGCCGAAAGCTCAACGCCGTGCAGTATCGCCCGCTGCCGGGGGACACCTTGCGCAGTCGCTGGAGAGCTCTCGATGACTCGGCACGGGAAAAGGACGTGGAACAGTTCGGGGCCTTTCTCGGCCAGCTCCACCTGATGGGCATCTACTTCCGCTCACTGCACCTGGGCAACGTGCTGAAGCTGCCCGAAGGCGAACTCGGCCTGATCGACCTGTCTGACATGAAGATCGAGAATCGACCGCTGGCCACCTGGAAGCGCAGCCGCAACCTCCAGCATATTCTGCGCTACAGGGAAGACAGCAACTGGCTGCTTCGGCTGCATCGCGCCGCCTGGATCAAAGGCTACTCCAGCACCTGCGGAGACGCCGCAGCAGCCCGCTTTAGCCGCGACCTGTCCCGCATCCTGCCGGAAACTTAACCGAGCATCAGCCGACCAAGCGCCCGCAGGGTCTTGCCATTCCAGTAGCGAAGCGGCAACTGGCGAAGCAGCTCGCGCGCCAGCGGCTTGTCGTCACGCGCGCACTTGAGCAGCATCGAATTGATGAACTTCGCGCAGACTTCCGGGTAGGCCGGATGATCGGAGAACCGTGCGTAGGTCTGCATGACCATGTCGATCATAAAACGCCGGTTCTTGTAGGTATTGGTGCCGTGTACGCGGTACTTGGCCAGCACATCGGGCAACACGTCGATGAAATAACCCGCCCGCGTGATGCTGAGCTCCACGAGCAGGTCCTCTAGGCGAATGCTTGGATCGAACCCACCCACTGTTTCCAACGCTTCACGCCTGAACAGCAAAGTCGGCGCGGGCGCGCCGTCCTTGGCTGCATTGAAGACGTCGTCGAAGTCCAGGCGCCGGAACGACCGCGCCCGATCACGCTTCCCCAGGGCGTTCCCCTGACCATCGATATGCTGGATATTGCCCGCGCAGATACCTACTTCGGGTTTGTCCTTCATGTAGGCGACCTGAATTGCCAATCGCTCGGGCACCATGATGTCGTCTGAGCCGAAAGGTGCGATCAGGCTGCCCTTCGAACGGGCGATCGTCTCGTTCAGGGTACGGGCAAGCCCCTGATTCTCCTGGGCCACGAAATCGAAGCCGTGGATCTCCTGCAGACGGCGAATTCGCGCGACGCTGTCGTCACGGGAGCCGTCATCGACCACCAGCAGTTCGACATTCGGATAGGTCTGGGCCAGTACGCTCTCGATGGCGGCTTCGATGTAGTCGGCGTGGTTGTAGGAGGAAATGACCACGCTGACCAGCGGCAGATCCTTCGAATCACTCATTGCGTTTACCTTCCAGCAGTTCCACCAGCAATTCGCGGTACTGGCGGCGGAAATCGTCGATCGAATGGGCACGGCAAAGATACTGGTAAGCACGTGCGCCTTCGGCGGCTCGCTCGTCGGCGGACAGCGCCAGCACATCGCGCAGGTGCACGGCCAACGCGGCATGTTGGCCGGCGGGTGCGATACGGCCGCCGCAATCCTCGAGGATCGGCTTGAGACTGGGAATATCAGAGCCGATGACCGGAAGGTGACCGCTCATACCTTCCAGCAGGGCCAGAGGCAGGCCCTCGCTCAAGGAAGGCATGACAAAAGCGTCGAAGGCGCGCACGTACTGCAGCGCATCATCTTTCGCACCCAATAGCAGCGCCCGCTCTTTCAAGCCCAGCGCTGCGATTGCCGCTTCCAGCTCGGGGCGGGCGCGGCCTTCGCCGATGATCGCCAACAGGGCACCAGGGTGCTCGTCCTTGATCTCCGCGAAGGCCCGCAGCAAGTGGATGTGCCCCTTGACCGGCACCAGGCGGCCAATGGCACCGAACACGAAGGCATCTGCCGGCAGGCCCAACATTTCCCGCGCCTTGTCGCGTGGATGCTGCAGGCCTTCGGCGCGGGCGATATCGATGGCGTTGTTGATCTGCCGGGTATTGGCAGGCGTGAAACCCGCACCGGCGCCTACCAGATAATCGCGCACGGCGCGGGAGACCCCGACCAGGCGCCAGGCTGGCGTCATCAACTGGCGGGCTACCCAGCAGCGAAACGAACGGTCGTACTCACCAAAGCCGTGGGCGACACCAATGCAGGCGCGGATGCGCAGCCAGCGGTTCAGCAGCATCAACATGTTCACCGGCTTGAAGCGATGGGTGATCACCGCGTCATAGCCTTCAGCCCGGCAATGTTTGTACAGCGCCCACAGGGCACGCAGGCGCAGGCCACTGACCGCCGACTTGCTATAGCCGAAGTAGATCGAACGCTCGGCCTTGCTCACTGGTTCGCCGGGGCCGGGACGTCCGCGCAGGAAAGCGGTGGTCACCTCATAGCGGTCGGTCGGCAGGGCCTGGATGATCTGCTCGGCCAGGTCGGACGCATTGACGTTGTAGTAGTTCTGCAGCTGCAGAACCTTGATACGGCGCTGGCTCATTCCGGGTTCTTCTTGGGCTTCAGCCACAAACGCAGGGCCTTGCGGCTGTACGACAGTTTGAAAAGCACTCGCCAATCCGTCCGCAGCGCTTCGCGGTAGTAGTCACGGGCGCTGTCCTGGTCGCCAGCGAGCAGGCAGGTGCGGAACAGCGACAGGCAACGCTGGGCGCGATAGGCGGGCTTGAGCGATTGCAGGCTGGCCGGGAGTTTGACGAAGACTTCGTCCACCAGCGCCAGGCCCACCTTGCGAGCGGCCTCGGCGTTATGCCGCAGGCTGCCGGGATGCTTGTGGATGCGCGCCAGCATGGCATCGAGAACTACCACCTGGCGCTGGGTGAGGCAGTAAGCGAAGACCGGAATGTCCTCGCTGTGGCGCAGGTGTTCGGGATAAGGCCGTTCCAGCAGCAGCTCGCGAAGGAAAACGCAGGAGCCGTGGCTGAGGGCAATCCGCTTGTCCAGCAGGTAGCCCCTGAGGCGATCGAGCGCGTCGCCGGGCACAGCGCTGGCGGGATGCTCGCGCTCCCGGCCGTCGGGGTGCACCGCAACATGGCCAGCCAGCCACAGGCCGACGTCAGGCTGTTGCCGCAGACGCTCGCAAAGATCCGGAAGTACCCCGGGAGCCAATTCGTCATCGGCATCCAGCAGCAGCACGTAGCGCCCCTGGGCCAGTTGCACTCCATTGTTTCGAGCCGCAGAAGGGCCGGCGTTGGCCTGGCGCACGCCCTGGAAGGCGGCGCCATGACGCTGGCTCAGGGCAGTGAAAACTGCCGGGGTGTCGTCGGTGGAGCCATCGTCCACGACCCAGAGTTCGACCTCCGGGGTGGCCTGGGAAAGCACCGACTCGACGGCGCGCGGGAGCACGCCCGCGTAGTTGTAGGTAGGAATGATGACGCTAAGCAGTGGCTTAGCCGACATTGTCATACCAGTCCTTGCCTTCCTTGACGACGAGGATGTCTTCCATGATCAGGTACTGCAGGTCCGAGCCGTAGAACATGTTCAGCGCGTCGGTGGGCGAGCAGATCATCGGCTCGCCACGACGGTTGAGCGAGGTGTTCAGGGACACGCCGTTGCCGGTGAGCACTTCCAGTTCCTTCATCAGGTCATACCAACGCGGATTGTGGCGACGCTCCAGCACCTGGGCGCGGGAAGTGCCGTCCTCGTGCACCACTTCGGCCACGCGGGTCTTCCACTCTTCGTTGACTTCGAAGGTGAAGGTCATGAAGGGCGACGGGTGATCGACCTTGAGCATCTGCGGCGCGACGGTGTCCAGCATCGACGGGCAGAAGGGGCGCCAGCGCTCGCGGAACTTGATCTGCTCGTTGATGCGGTCGGCCACGCCGACAGCGCTCGGGCAGCCGATGATGGAACGGCCGCCGAGGGCGCGCGGACCGAACTCCATGCGGCCCTGGAACCAGGCCACGGGGTTGCCGTCGACCATGATCTTGGCAATGCGCTGGGGCGTGTTCTCGATGCGTTTGAACACCGGCTTCTGCGGGTGTTTGGCACAGGCAGCGATCACGTCTTCGTTGGAGAAGGACGGGCCGAGGTAGACGTGTTCCATCTTCTCCACCGGCACGCCGCGCTTGACCGATACGAAGGCGGCGGCGCCCACGGAAGTGCCGGCATCACCGGAAGCGGGCTGGACGAACAGCTCCTTCACTTCCGGGCGGGCGATGATCTTCTGGTTCAGCTTGACGTTCAGTGCGCAGCCGCCGGCAAAGGCGATCTTGCCGGTCTCGCGGATGATGTCGCCGAGGTAGTAGTCCATCATCTCCAGCGCCAGCTTCTCGAACAGGGCCTGCATGCTGGCGGCGTAATGGATGTAGGGATCGTCGGCGATGTCGCCCTGGCGTTTCGGGCCCAGCCACTCGATCAGCTTGGGCGAGAAGTAGTAGCCCTTGCCGTTTTCCTTGTAGCGGCGGAATCCGATGACGTTGGCGTAATCGGTGTTGATGATCAGCTCACCGTTCTCGAACTTCGCCAGGCGCGAGAAATCGTACTTGGCGGCGTCGCCGTAGGGCGCCATGCCCATGACCTTGAACTCGCCATCGAGCATCTCGAAGCCCAGGTACTCGGTGATCGCACCGTAGAGGCCGCCGAGGGAGTCCGGATCGTAGAACTCCTTGATCTTGTGGATCTTGCCGTTCTCGCCCCAGCCGAAGAAGGTGGTGGCGTACTCGCCCTTGCCGTCGATACCGAGGATCGCGGTCTTCTCCTTGAAGCCGGAGCAGTGGTAGGCGCTGGAAGCGTGGGCCAGGTGGTGCTCAACCGGCTCGATCTTCACCTTCTTGGCGTCGAAGCCCAGTTGCTCCAGGCACCAGACGATCTTCTTGCGGTAGCGCTTGTAGCGACGGTTGCCCATGAGGATGGCGTCGAGCGCGCGATCCGGGGCGTACCAGTAGCGCTTGGCGTAGTGCCAGCGGGCCTTGCCGAACAGGCTGATGGGGGCGAAGGGAATGGCCACGACGTCGACGTCGGACGGCTTGATGCCGGCCTGTTCCAGGCAGAACTTGGCCGACTCGTAGGGCATGCGATTCTTCGCGTGCTTGTCGCGCACGAAGCGCTCTTCTTCGGCGGCCGCGATCAGCTTGCCGTCGATGTAGAGCGCGGCGGAGGGATCATGGCTGAGGGCGCCGGAAAGGCCGAGAATCGTCAATGCCACGGGGGTTAGCCTCTTTCAGGGCAGGTGCCCGGCACCTGCGGTAAACGTTTATCCAGTAGCTGGTGCAACGCCGATTCGGCCGGCCAGTTCCGCAGGAAGCGTGCGCGATCGCGGGCATAGGCCCGGGCGAAGCTGCGTTCGCTGCGATGCTGGCAAACGGCATCGAGGTCGATCAGGGTCCAGCGGCCGTCCTGCCAGAAAAGGTTGTAGCCCTTGAAATCGCCATGGCTGATGCGCTCGCGGATCAGCGCGGCGAACAGGCGATCAAGGGCCTGGAGTTCGGCTTCGGGTGGTGCACCAGCCCCATCCGGGTCGTCCAGATAGGGTCGAAAACGGGCGATTATATCTTGCCCGGAGAGATATTCGGTAATCAGGTAGGCACGGCTGCGCAGCCAGAGGAAACGCCGCTCGATCACGGCCAGCGGACGCGGCGTGGCAATGCCGAGGAACTCGAGGCGATTGCCTTCGCGCCAGCTGTGCCAGGCACGGCTTGGACGCCAGAAACGCGTCAGCCAGTGCACCAGCCCCTTGATGTTGTAGCGCTTGACCAGCAGCTTGCGGCCATCGAGGGTGACTTCGGCCACCGTCGCAGTCGCCCCCTCCTTCAGTGCGCGCCCCTGCTCCAGCGCGGCATCCGGCGCCTGCAGCAATCCCTCCAGGCCCGCTTCAGCTTCGCGACGAACCGCGCGCAGGCCGAACGCACCGCCAGCCACACTGAACAGGCTGCAATCGCGGGCGATCTTCTTCATGTAGTCGCCAAGGCGCCAGCGCCGCATCCGGGCGATTTCCTTTTCCAGCGCCTCCAGCGGCAGAGCGTGCTCGCCATTGACCAGCAGGTACTGCACCAGCAGCTCTTCCAGGAAGGGATCCAGTTCCGCCGGCAGCTGGGCGAAGAAGATACCCAGGTTGGCCATGACCTTGCTGCGCGGCAGCGGACTGCCGGGGGTTTCGGCACGGATACCGCCGCCATCGATCACCTGCAGCTTGCCACCGTGGCGAAGCAGGTTGTCCAGATGCAGGTCTTCCTGCACAAGCCCCGCCAGATGCAGCCGGGCGATGGCGCCAAGGGCCTCGCCCAGCACTTCCTGCTGACCGTCGGACAACGGGATATCGCGCTCGACCTTGCGCCAGGCGTCCCAGAGGCTTTCCGCCGAGTCCAGGTACTCGAACAGCAACCAGCCGCCCAGCCCCACCTGATACCCCTCGCCCAGCAACGCAGGGGAATCGATGCCCTGCCCATGCAAGGCGCGAGTGCCGGCAAGCTCACGCTGGAAGTGCCGCTCGGCCTTGCCGCCGACCAGCAGCTTGGCCAGCACCTTGCGCCCTTGCCACAGGGCAACGCCTACGTAGCGCTGCCCGGGCAGCACCCGCAGCAGGCTCTGCAGCTCAAGTCCACCTGCCACGTCCAGCTGAATGGGAAGGTGCGGGGTGCGTCCCGCGCAGGCCAGTTCCGCCAGGGTCATCGCGCGCTTTCCTTGTCGCGGCGGCGGCTGGCCAGACGCGCCAGCCAGTCATTGACCTCCGCCGAATCGCGCGGACGCTGCAGATAGCCGGCCAGTAGCTCGCGCACTTCGGCTTCGCCCCAGGCATCGGCCCGGCGCACCAGGGTTTCCAGGTCCTTGACCCGATCCCGGCGCCCCAGCAGCAGTGGCCGGGTCTTCTCCAGGTCGATCAGGCAGGCCTCGAAGCCGGATTGGGTTTCCCGCAGGAAGACATGCTTGGGATAGAAGCAGCCGTGCACCTGTCCCGCGCCATGGAGACGCCGCGCCAGGCCAGCCACCGCATCGATGATCGCCGAGCGCTGTGCGGTGATCATCCCGCCCCAGTGTTCAAGCGTGGCAGCCAGCTCGCGCCAGCCGTCCAGGGCGCGGGAAACCAGGATTGCACGATGTTCCCCGTCGACCTGCCGGGTGCCGAAGAAGGCTGCCTGCAGGGCCGGAACACCCAGTGCCTGGTAGCGGCGAATATTGCGGAACTCGCGAGCGAAGGTGGGTTCGCCGAACGGCCTCAGCACGCTGCGGCTGAGGAAGTTGCTCTGGCGCTTGAGGTAGTAGGCGGCCTCGCCCAGATCCAGGCGGAACACGCTGCTCCAGCCGCCGCGGCCGGTATTGGGTTCGTCCACCGCGTCCAGGCGCAATGCCCAGAGCGATTCGAAACTGTCCAGTCCATGACGGGCGAGGATCTCGCGATCCCCCGTCGCGATGAAGTCGCTCATTCGCGTCCCTCGAAAAACTTGAGGATCTGCCGCACCTGGCGCTTGTCGCTGCCTTGCAGACGCGTTTGATCCCGGTATTGCAGGTAGAAGCGCAGGCGCTGGCTGCGACTGAGATGATACTTGGCGACCTTGTCCAGGCAAGCCAGGTCCTTGATCACCCGGTAATGCAGGAACGGCCCCCACCAGAAGGTGCCGGTCGGGCAATCGATCAGGAACAGGTCGCCCGACTCATCCACCAGCAGGTTGCGCCACTTCAGGTCGTTGTGAGCGAAGCCGTGCTGGTGCAGGCAGCGTGTGGCCCTGGCCAGCTGCCGGCTGACATTGTCGACCCAGCGCGGATCGGCCAGGCGCGGGTCGCCCTGTTTGGCCATTTCCGCCAGGTCGACTGTGCCCTTGAGTTCCTGGGTGATCAGGGCGCCACGATGGAAGGCCCCGCCACGGCGCTCCTGCCCCCATCCCACCACAGGCGCGGTGGGGATGCCCCATCTGGCGAAATGCTTGAGGTTCTGCCATTCGGCCTTGACCCTTGGCCGGCCGAGCCAGCGGCGCAGGCCCTTGCCCGCCGCCCAGTAGCGCTTGACGTAGTAGCGCACCCCACGGTGCTCCACCCGCAGTACTTCGGACAGCGGATCGCCGGTGATCCAGTCACCTTGCAGGGCGAACACCTTGTCCAGGTCGGCGAACAGCTCGGTAACCCCGGCGTCCAGCCCCTCTGCCAGTTTCCATTGGCTCACGCCTCTCCTCCCCCTGCGTACTTGCGCTCATAGCGCGAGAGCAAGCGCGCGGCCTTCTGCTCGAGCCAGGACAGCAGGGTGCTCTCGTCCTTCAGCACCTGACGCAGCGGCTGGCGGAAGTAGGCCTTGAGGAAGCGCAGCTTGTCGCGACGGGTCAGGCCGATGTTCAGCGCCGAGAAATACAACCCGGCCAGGTCCTTGTCGCGCCAGCGCCTGGGCGTTGCGGTGCGCGTCTGCGCACGATGCAGGTCGATCAGCGACAGTTTGAAGTCATCGGCGGTGACCGGCCGCGCCGTGTGCAGCAGGAAGTGACAGATGTAGCAGTCGCGGTGATTGACCCCGGCGCGGTGCATGGTGCCGGTCATTCGCGCGACCTCGTCGATCAGCGCCCACTTCAGGCGCGCCGGCGGCGGATTGCGTGGCCAGTCGACGCAGAAGTCCTCGAGACTGATGGTGGGTGCCAGCTCTTCGGTAACGATGAAGGAGTGCTGGCTGGCCGGATTGCTGCCGCGTTCGCCGAAGGCGACGGCGGTCATGGTGGGCACGCCCGCTTCGTGCAGGCGCTGGATCGCCGCCCACTCCTGGCCGGCGCCCAGCACCGGAGCCTTGGCGGTGATCAGGTTCTTGACGATTTCGCCCCAGCCGATGCCGCGATGGATCTTGACGAAGAAACCCTCGCCGTTCACCTCGGTGCGCAGGGTGCGACGCCCTTCCAGCTCGCGATAGACCTGACCCTTGAGGGCTTCCACCTCGACAAAGGCGTCGCGGCCGGCCCAGAGGCGCTCGAACGGGGGCTTCAGGACAAGCTTCATGGGCGCTCCGCGAGGATCACATCCGCCGCGTGCTGCGGCATGCTGTAGAGGTCGGCGTTGTCGGCGAAGGCCAGGCCATTGGTGCTCCAGCGCGCGCGGGCAGCCGCGTCGGCGAGCATGTCGGCCAGCATCTGGTTGAGCGCATCCTGCTCGAAGGGGCTGGGCAGTACGCGGCCGCTGTCGGCTTCGGCGATGTAGTGGGCGTAGCCGCAGACGTCGGTGACCAGCACCGGCAGGCCGGCCACCAGCGCCTCGAGCAGCACCGTACCGGTGTTCTCGTTGTAGGCCGGGTGGATCAGCAGGTCGGCGCCCAGCAGGAAGCGCGGAATATCGCTGCGACCCTTGAGGATGTCCACCTGGTCGGAGATGCCCAGGGTCTTCATCTGCAGCAGGAACGGCTTGGGATCGTCCTGGCCGATGACGATCAGCCGGGTGCGCTTCTTCAGCTCGCGAGGCAGCGCGGCCACGGCCTTGAGGCTGCGGTCCAGGCCCTTGGTCTTGAAGCCCGAGCCGATCTGCACCAGCAGCAGGTCGTCGTCGCCAAGCTTGAACTCACGGCGGAACTCGGCGCGAATGTCGTCAGCATTGGCCGGGGCGCGGCGATCCGCGGCAATGCCTGGCGGCAGCAGATGGAAGCGCTTGGCCGGCGTCGCGTAATGCTTGACGAACAGCGGCTGCTGCACCTCGGAAATCATCAGCACTTCGGTCTTCGACTCGGGCGCGAACACCGCGCGCTCGTAGTCGGAGAAGTGCTTGTAGCGACCCCAGCGGCGATAGAGGCCGTTGCGCAGGGTCTGCGCCTTGTCTTCGAAGCAGGGGTCGGCCGCGTAGTAGACGTCCAGGCCCGGCATCTTGTTGAAGCCGATCACCCGGTCCACCGGGCGGTGCGCCAGGTCGGCCTCGACCCAGGCAGTGAATTTCTCGTTGCGCTTGTGGTTGAACAGCGCCTTGACCGGCGCGATCAGCACTTCGAAACCTTCCGGGACGTCGCCTTCCCAGATCATGGTGTAGACGCGAATGGCATGCCCACGGCGCTGGCACTCCAGGGCGATTCGCATGAAATCGCGCTGCAGGCCGCCGAAGGGGAAGTACTTGTAGAGCACGAATGCCAGTTGCATCAGTGGATATCCTCGGTCAGCAGCAGGGCTTCCAGTTGGGTCGCCACGCGCTGCGGATTCAGCCGGGTGAAGCAGAGCGGCTGTTCGCGCTCCAGGTCGAACAGGCGGAGATCCTCCGCCGTCGGCTTGTAGGCGCAGGTCTTCTTCAGGCACGGCGCACAGGGGAAGTCGCTGCCCAAATGGATCTGCGACCGCCCATAGGCCCCGGTGAAGCCCGGGTTGGTCGGGCCGTAGAGCGAGAGGGTCGGCACGTCCAGCGCAGCTGCCAGATGACCGAGACCGGTGTCCACCGCCACGCAGGCGCGCGCACCGGCAACCACCTTGGCCATTCCCGCCAAGGATAACTTGGGGAGTACCGCGGCCTTTTCCAAGCCTTCGGCGATACGTTCGGCGCGTGCCTTCTCCGTCGGATTGCCCCAGGGCAGGCGGACGTGCCAGCCATGGTCGCAGGCCCGTTCGGCGAGTTCGCGCCAGTATTTCTCCGGCCAGTGCTTGGTGTCCCAGGTGGTGCCATGGAGGAACAGCAGGTAGGGCGCGCCGCCCGGCGCATCGGCCAGTTGCGCACGGTTCAGGCCGTAGTTGCCCACCCCTTCCGGCAGCGGATAGTCCAGGGCCTGGGCGAACAGTTGGCGCACGCGCTCGACGGCGTGCTGCCCCCACGCCACGGGATAGCGGCGATCGTAGAAGCGGCTGGCCAGCGGCTCACGGGCGGAGTCGCGATCCAGGCCGACCACCGGCGCCTTGGTGTAACGCGTCAGCAGGGCACTTTTCACCAGCCCCTGGGCATCGATCACCAGGTCGTAGCGGGCTTCACGCAGGCGGCGCTTGAAGCGACGCCATTCACCGCTGCGAAGGGTCTGCCAGAGGTTCTTGCGCCAGCGGCGGATGGCCACCGGGATGACGTGGGCCACGGCCGGGTGCCAGGCGGGAATTTCGGCGAATCCTTCCTCGACCACCCAGTCGAACTGGATCCCGGGAATCGCCCGCGCCGCATCGGTCAGCGCCGGCAGGGTATGAATGACATCGCCCAGGGAAGAGGTCTTGATCAGCAGTACCCGCACTCAGCGACTCTCCACCAGTTCGAGCGGGTCCGGCACCAGGCGGTCCAGCGCTTCTACCACCGGACGCGGCTTGAGCTCGCGCAGGCAGTTGTAGTGGCCGAAGCGGCAGGTGCGTTCGAAGCAGGGGCTGCATTCCAGGCCAAGGCGGACGATCTCCACCTGCTCGGCCAGCGGCGGGGTGAACTGTGGCGAGGTCGAACCATAGACGGCGACCAGAGGGCGCCCCAGCGCAGCGGCCACGTGCATCAGCCCGGAGTCGTTGGACACCACGGCGCTGGCACAGGACATCAGGTCGATGGCTTCGGCCAGGCTGGTCTCGCCGGCCAGGTTCACCGCTTCCTCGCGCAGACCTGGAATCAGCCGCATGCGGATGTCTTCGCCGCCGGGATGGTCGTTCTTCGAACCGAACAGCCAGACCTGCCAGCCAGCGCGGATTTTCAGCTCGGCCACCTTGGCATAGTGCTCGGCGGGCCAGCGCTTGGCCTCACCGAACTCCGCCCCGGGGCAGAGCACCAGCACGGGACGGTCGAGCCCCAGGCCGAACTTGGCCAGGGCCGCTTCACGGCTGGCCGGGTCGATCCGCAGCGCCGGCCGCGAATAGGGCTTGGGCAGTTCCGCCTCAGGCTCGAAGGCCAGGGCCATGAAGCGCTCGAT
Organism: Pseudomonas lalkuanensis; assembly: GCF_008807375.1. Classification (NCBI taxonomy): domain Bacteria; kingdom Pseudomonadati; phylum Pseudomonadota; class Gammaproteobacteria; order Pseudomonadales; family Pseudomonadaceae; genus Metapseudomonas; species Metapseudomonas lalkuanensis. Next base: position 5,563,334 of record NZ_CP043311.1, read on the forward strand.
CATCAGCGGGTAGCGCTGCTTGTCGAGGACACGGATGTCGTTCAGCAGGCCGTAGCGCATCTCGCCTTTCCAGCCGGTGCGCCTGGGGATATCGGCAAACCAGGGCACCAGCGCCGATTTCAGCGAGTTGGGCAGGAGGATTGCCTGATCGTACTGCCCCACCAGGGACTTGCCGATCTTGCGCCGGGTCGCGATGTCCAGCACGCCATGGCCGATGGGGAAACTCAGCGCCTGGCGCACTTCAGGCATGCGTTCGAGGATGGGCCGGCTCCATTCAGGGGCCAGCACGTCGATCTCGCAGTCGGGATGGCGGGTCTTCAGGCACTGGAAGAGTGTCTGCGCCATCACCATGTCGCCGACCCAGGAGGGTCCTACGATCAGAATCTTCATAAAGGGCAGCTTCAAGCCTCAAGCGACAAGCCGCAAGCTCCAAGCAGTGGGTACCACTTGCAGCTTGCGGCTTGCCGCGTCCAGCTCAGTCGGTTTACTTGACCAGGGTACGCCACTCGGCGTGAGCGGAAGTCTTGCCGGTCACCAGGTCGAAGTAGGCCTTCTGCAGCTTCTCGGTCACCGGACCACGACGGCCGATACCGATCTTGCGGCCGTCCACTTCGCGGATCGGGGTGACTTCAGCGGCGGTACCGGTGAAGAAGGCCTCGTCGGCGATGTACACCTCGTCGCGGGTGATGCGCTTTTCCACCACCTTGATGCCCAGCTCGCCGGCCAGGGTCAGGATGGTGCTACGGGTGATGCCGTTCAGGCAGGAGGTCACTTCCGGGGTGTAGACCACGCCGTCCTTGACCAGGAAGATGTTCTCGCCCGAACCCTCGGCCACGTAGCCTTCCGGATCCAGCAGCATCGCCTCGTCGGCGCCACCGGAGATGGCTTCCTGCAGGGCCAGCATCGAGTTGATGTAGTTGCCGTTGGCCTTGGCGCGGGTCATCGAGATGTTGACGTGGTGACGGGTGTAGGAGCTGGTGCGCACCTTGATGCCGTTCACCAGGGCTTCTTCGCCCATGTAGGCGCCCCAGTGCCAGGCGGCGACGATCACATGGACCTTCAGGCCGGTGGCGCGCAGGCCCATGCCTTCGCTGCCGAAGAACACCATCGGGCGCAGGTAGGCGCTTTCCAGGCCGTTCTCACGGACCGCGGCGCGCTGGGCTTCGTTGATCTCTTCCTTGGAGAAGGGAATCTCCATGTTGAAGATGTGAGCCGAATCGAACAGGCGGTCGGTGTGGGCCTGCAGGCGGAAAATGGCGGTGCCGTCCGGGGTGTTGTAGGCGCGCACGCCTTCGAACACGCCCATGCCGTAATGCAGGGTGTGGGTCAGGACGTGGGTGGTTGCTTCGCGCCACGGCACCAGTTCGCCGTCATACCAGATCACGCCATCACGATCGGCCATCGACATATTGCCAGCTCCTCAAGAATTCGATTGGTTCAGCCAGTCGAGTCAGTTCAGGCCCAACTCGCGCCAGATCCGCATCACGCCTTGGCGCTCCGCAAGGAACTGGTCCCCGCTCACCACACCGGGCTGCTTCTGCAGGGCCTGGCGGTGAGCCGCTGAACGATAGGCTTTGTAGGCTTCCTGCAGCAGGCGCACTTCATCGCCGGACAGCAGTTTCGCCTGCTCCAGGCCATCCAGAATCCGGATGTTATCGGTGTAACGCACCAGCTCGGGGTGCTGTCGTGACCAGGCCAGGGCCGCATATTGCACCATAAATTCGATATCGACGATACCGCCCGCATCCTGCTTCAGATCGAAGGCCGCCGCGGCCTCGAAGGCATTCGCAGCGGTGCCTGCAGCGGTTTCGCGGGTGCCGAGGTTACCGCGCATCTTGGCGCGCATCTCGCTTACCTCGGCCCGCAGCGTGGGCAGGTCGCGCTCGCGGCCGAGTACAGCCAGGCGCACCTGCTCGAAAGCGGCAGCGACCCGCGGCGAACCTACCAGGACCCGCGCACGCACCAGCGCCTGGTGTTCCCAGGTCCATGCTTCGCTCTCCTGATAGCGCTGGAATGCGCCCAAGGAGCTGACCAACAACCCCGCTGCCCCGGACGGCCGCAGGCGCATGTCCACCTCATACAGGGCGCCGGACGTGGTCTGTGTGGTCAGCAAGTGAATGATGCGCTGCCCGAGGCGAGTGAAGAACTGCGCGCCATCGATGGGCTTGGCGCCATCGGTTTCGGCCTGGGGATCGCCATCGTGGACGAACACCAGGTCCAGGTCCGAACCGTGACCGAACTCCAGGCCTCCCACCTTGCCGTAGCCGACGATGACGAAATCCGGGTCGCACAGGCTGCCATCGGCGCGCTTCGGCGTTCCGTACCTGGCCACGGTCTGGCGCCAGGACAGGGCCAGGACCTGGTCGAGGATGGCCTCGGCCAGCCAGGTCAGGTAGTCGCTCACCTTCATCAGGGGCAAGGTGCCGGCGATTTCCGAGGCGGCTACGCGAAGGCTGTGGGCCAGTTTGAAATGGCGCAGGGCCTCCATCTGTTGTTCCAGGTCGTCCTCGGGGATGCGCGTCAGGCGCTCACGCAACTCGGCTGCCAGTTCCGGCGCCAGCGGCGGGCGATAGAGGCGGCCCTCATTGAGCAGCTCGTCCAGCAGCAGCGGGAAACGGGTGATCTGCTCGGCGATCCAGGGGCTGGCGGCGCAAAGCTCGATCAGGCGCTGCAGGGCTCCGGGGTTCTCGCTCAGCAGCACCAGGTAGGCGGAGCGCCGCGCCACCTTCTCCACCATGGGCAGGACCCTTTCCAGCACCAGGTCGGGGTTACCGTGCTCAACGGTGAGGCTCAGCAGCCGCGGGATGAAGGCATCCAGCCGCTCGCGGCCAAGGCGCTGCATGGCGCGCACCTGGGGGCCATTGCGCAGGTCGGTGAGGCGGCGCCAGGCGGCGGCCGGCTCGGCGAAACCGGCTTCCCCGAGCTGGCGGCAGGCGGACTCCTCGTCCAGCGCCTCTTCCCAGAGCGGCAGCCATTCACCACCGATGCAGCTTTCGCCGTCGCTTCCTTCTTCTTCATCCGGGTCGGCGATCACCTGCTGGAAGTGCCATTCGACGCGTCCACGCCAGTACATCAGGCGCTCAAGGAAGGTCGCCCAGTCCTCGAAGCCCATGATGAAGGCCACGCGAGCGCGATCCAGGTCATTGTCCGGCAGCATCTGGGTCTGGCGGTCGGCGATGGCCTGCAGGGCGTGTTCGGTGTAGCGGAGGAATTCGTAGCCTTCCTTCAGCTCCGCCACCACGGGCGGCGGCAGGTAACCCTGGCCTTCGAGGGTATCCAGCACGGTAAGCAGAGGGCGCTGCTGCAGGCTGAGGTCACGTCCACCGTGAATCAACTGGAAGGCCTGGGCAATGAACTCCACCTCGCGAATGCCACCGGAGCCGAGCTTGACGTTCTCGGTCATGCCCTTGCGTCGTACTTCCTGCTGGATCAGTTGCTTCATCGAGCGCAGCGCCTCGATGGCGGAGAAGTCCAGGTAGCGGCGATAGACGAAGGGACGCAGCATCTGCAGAAGCTGGGCGCCGGCGGCCTGGTCGCCACCCACTACCCGCGCCTTGATCATGGCGTAGCGCTCCCAGTCGCGGCCCTGGTCCTGGTAGTACTGCTCCAGAGCGTTGAAGCTGAATACCAGCGGCCCCGAAGAGCCGTAAGGACGCAGGCGCATGTCCACGCGGAAGACGAACCCGTCCACGGTGATGACGTCCAGTGCCTTGATCAGCCGCTGGCCAAGGCGGGTGAAGAACTCTTGATTATCCAGGGCGCGCTTGGCGCCTTCGGTCTCGCCGCCTTCGGGGTAGCCGAAGATCAGGTCGATGTCCGAGGACAGGTTCAATTCATGGGCACCCAGCTTGCCCATGCCCAGCACGACCAAATGCTGGGGCTGGCCGGAGCGATGGCCGACCGGGGTACCGAACTGGGCGCAATGGCGGCCATAGAGCCAGTGGTAGGCGAGGTCGATGCAGGCATCAGCCAGATCGGAGAGGTCGCGGCAGGTTTCAGCAAGATCGGCCTGCCGGGTCAGGTCGCGCCAGATGATGCGCAGCTGCTGGCGATTGCGATAACGGCGCAGGCGACGGCCAAGGTCATCCTCTTCCGTGCAGTCGACCAGCAATTGCGCGACCTGGGCGCGCAACTCGCCGGGCGCCAGCGGCCGCTCCAGTTCGCCGGAAGCGGCCAGCGCCAGCAGCATCGACGGATCACGCTGGGCCTGCTCTGCTACGAAATCACTGGCGGCGGTGACACGACCGAACGACTGCTGCCGTTCGTCGGACCAACCGGCGGAATCCTGGACCTGATCGGAGAGGGCAGTGCGGAAGGCAGACAGCGCCCGATCGGCGCTGGGCTGAAGGTTGGCCGGCAAGGCGGCCAGCGACGGCAGGCTCATGGTCTATCCTTTCTGGGCTGCGGGCCGAGGCTGGACCCGTAGCTGGCGCAGCGGTGGCGGAACAGCTCTAACTCGGGGCTTTCAGCCGACTGCGCCGCGCAGTCTGTAGTTTTACTACGAAAGATTGTATCCAGAGTGCTGAAACCTTCGTCGATTTGTAGTAAAACTACACGAGCCCGGTTCTACCCCCGGTAACAAGAATTTCGCCGCGACCGCCCCACAAGGCCGGCCGTGACCACTGGCATCCGATTCTGGAAGCCTTTCCGCCCTGGAGCAAGCCATGCAAGACCTCGATCCCGTCGAAACCCAGGAATGGCTGGATTCCCTGGAGTCCGTACTCGACAAAGAAGGCGAAGACCGCGCGCATTACCTGCTGACCCGCATGGGTGAGCTGGCCACCCGCAGCGGCACCCAACTGCCCTACGCCATCACCACCCCGTACCGCAACTCGATTCCGGTAACCCACGAAGCCCGCATGCCCGGCGACCTGTTCATGGAACGCCGCATCCGCTCCATGGTTCGCTGGAACGCCCTGGCCATGGTGATGCGCACCAACCTGAACGACCCGGATCTGGGCGGTCACATTTCCAGCTTCGCTTCCTCGGCAACTCTCTACGACATCGGCTTCAACTACTTCTTCCAGGCTCCCACCGAAGAACACGGCGGCGACCTGATCTTCTACCAGGGTCATGCTTCCCCCGGCATCTACGCCCGCGCCTTCATGGAAGGCCGCATTACCGAAGAGCAGATGGTCAACTTCCGCCAGGAAGTGGACGGCAAGGGCCTGTCCTCCTATCCGCACCCCTGGCTGATGCCGGACTTCTGGCAGTTCCCCACCGTCTCCATGGGCCTCGGCCCGATCCAGGCCATCTACCAGGCGCGCTTCATGAAGTACCTGGAAAGCCGCGGCTTCATCCCCGCCGGCAAGCAGAAGGTCTGGTGCTTCATGGGTGACGGCGAGTGCGACGAGCCGGAATCCCTCGGGGCCATTTCCCTGGCCGGCCGCGAAAAGCTGGACAACCTGATCTTCGTCATCAACTGCAACCTGCAGCGCCTCGACGGCCCGGTCCGCGGCAACGGCAAGATCATCCAGGAACTGGAAGGCGTCTTCCGCGGCGCCCAGTGGAACGTCAACAAGGTGGTCTGGGGCCGCTTCTGGGACCCGCTGTTCGCCAAGGACACCGATGGCGCCCTGCAACGCCGCATGGACGAAGTGGTCGACGGCGAGTACCAGAACTACAAGGCCAAGGACGGCGCGTACGTCCGTGAGAACTTCTTCAACACCCCGGAACTCAAGGAAATGGTCAAGGACCTTTCCGACGACGAGATCTGGAAGCTCAACCGTGGCGGCCACGACCCCTACAAGGTCTATGCGGCCTACCACCAGGCGGTCAATCACAAGGGCCAGCCCACCGTCATCCTGGCCAAGACCATCAAGGGTTACGGCACCGGTGCGGGCGAAGCGAAGAACACCGCCCACAACACCAAGAAGGTCGACGTCGAGAGCCTGAAGCAGTTCCGCGACCGCTTCGATATCCCGGTCAACGACGCAGACCTGGAAAAGCTGCCGTTCTTCCGCCCGCAGGAAGGCAGCGCCGAGTACAAGTACCTGCACGAGCGCCGCGCCGCCCTGGGTGGCTACGTGCCGCAGCGCCGCGTCAACAGCTTCAGCATCCCGACCCCGCCGCTGGAAACCCTCAAGGCCATCCTCGACGGCTCGGGCGACCGTGAAATCTCCACCACCATGGCCTTCGTGCGCATCCTGGCGCAGCTGGTCAAGGACAAGGAACTCGGCCAGCGCATCGTCCCGATCATCCCGGACGAAGCCCGTACCTTCGGTATGGAAGGCATGTTCCGCCAGCTCGGCATCTACTCGTCCGTGGGCCAGCTCTATGAGCCGGTCGACAAGGACCAGGTGATGTTCTACCGCGAGGACAAGAAGGGCCAGATCCTCGAGGAAGGCATCAACGAGGCGGGCGCCATGTCGTCCTTCATCGCTGCTGGTACCGCCTACAGCAACCACAACCAGCCGATGCTGCCGTTCTACATCTTCTATTCGATGTTCGGCTTCCAGCGTATCGGCGACCTGGCCTGGGCGGCTGGCGACAGCCGCGCCCGTGGTTTCCTGATCGGCGGCACCGCCGGCCGCACCACCCTCAATGGCGAAGGCCTGCAGCACGAGGACGGTCACAGCCACATCATGGCGGCCACCATCCCGAACTGCCGCACCTACGACCCCACCTTCGGCTACGAGCTGGCGGTGATCGTGCGTGAAGGCATCCGCCAGATGACCGAAGAACAGCAGAACATCTTCTACTACATCACCGTGATGAACGAGGCCTACACCCAGCCCGCCCTGCCGGCAGGCACCGAGGAAGGCATCATCAAGGGCATGTACCTCCTGGAGGAGGACAAGAAGGAAGCCGCGCACCACGTGCAGCTGCTGGGTTCGGGCACCATCCTGCGCGAAGTCATCGAAGCGGCGAAGATCCTCCGCGACGAGTTCAACGTCGGCGCCGACGTCTGGAGCGTCACCAGCTTCAACGAGCTGCGCCGCGATGGCCTGGCGATCGAGCGCCACAACCGCCTGCACCCGGAGCAGAAGCCGAAGCAGAGCTACGTCGAACAGTGCCTGACCGGCCGCAAGGGCCCGGTCGTGGCCTCCACCGACTACATGAAGCTGTTTGCCGACCAGATTCGCCAATGGGTCCCGAGCAAGGAATACAAGGTCCTTGGCACCGACGGCTTCGGCCGCAGCGACAGCCGCAAGAAGCTGCGCCACTTCTTCGAAGTGGACCGTAACTGGGTAGTCCTGGCAGCCCTGGAAGCCCTGGCGGACCGCGGCGAGATCGAACCCAAGGTCGTGGCGGAAGCCATCGCCAAGTTCGGCATCGATCCCGAAAAACGCAACCCGCTGGACTGCTGAGGAGACGCATTGTGAGTGAACTGATTCGCGTACCCGACATCGGCAGCGGCGAAGGTGAAGTGATCGAGCTGTTCGTCAAGGTTGGCGACCGCATCGAAGCCGATCAGAGCCTGCTGACCCTGGAATCCGACAAGGCCAGCATGGAAATCCCGGCCCCCAAGGCCGGCGTGATCAAGAGCCTGAAGGTCAAGCTGGGCGACCGCCTCAAGGAAGGCGACGAACTGCTGGAGCTGGAAGTCGAGGGTGCCGCCGCCGCGGCGCCCGCGCAGGCTGCCGCACCCGCGCCCAAGGCTGAAGAGAAGCCCGCCGCTGCACCGGCTCAGGCCCCCGCCCCGGCGGCCACCGGTTCCAGCGTGCAGGAAGTCTTCGTGCCGGACATCGGCTCGGACGGCACCGCCAAGGTCATCGAGATTCTGGTCAAGGCCGGCGACACCGTCGCAGCCGAGCAGTCCCTGATCACCCTGGAATCCGACAAGGCCAGCATGGAGATCCCCTCCCCTGCCGCAGGCGTGGTGGAGAGCGTCGAGGTCAAGCTGGACGCCGACGTCGGTACTGGCGCCCTGATCCTCAAACTGCGCGTTGCCGGCGCCGCTGCGGCAGCCCCGGCTCCGGCCCAGGCTGCTGCGCCCGCCGCCGCACCGGCCGCTGCCGCTGCTCCGGCTGCTGCCCCCGCACCGGCGGCCGCAGCCTCGGTGCAGGACGTCAAGGTTCCGGACATCGGCTCGGCCGGCAAGGCCAAGGTCATCGAGATCCTGGTCAAGGCTGGCGATAGCGTCGAAGCCGAGCAGTCGCTGATCACCCTGGAATCGGACAAGGCCAGCATGGAAATCCCCTCGCCGGCTGCCGGCGTGGTGGAAAGCGTCGAGGTGAAGCTGGACGCCGAAGTCGGCACCGGTGACCTGATCCTCAAGCTCAAGGTTGCGGGCGCCGCCCCGGCAGCAGCTTCGGCTCCGGCCGCCGCTGCGCAGTCGGTACACCGTATACCCGAGGGTGCCCATCCGGTCGCTGCTGCCGAGGTCTCGGCCATCGCCTCGCTGGCCGCCGCCGCCGCGAACACCACCGGCGTGCCGGCCCGCTCCAGCGGCGCCAAGGTCCACGCAGGTCCGGCGGTTCGCCAGTTGGCCCGCGAGTTCGGCGTCGAGCTGTCTGATGTTCCGGCCACCGGCCCGCACGGCCGCGTGCTGAAGGAAGACGTGCAGGCGCACGTCAAGGCCATGATGCAGAAGGCCAAGGAAGCCCCGGCAGCAGCTGCCGCCGGCGCCACCGGTGGCGCTGGCATCCCGCCGATCCCGGCCGTGGACTTCAGCAAGTTCGGTGAAATCGAAGAAGTGGCGATGACCCGCCTGATGCAGGTCGGCGCCGCCAACCTGCATCGCAGCTGGCTCAACGTCCCGCACGTGACCCAGTTCGATTCGGCCGACATCACCGAACTGGAAGCCTTCCGCGTAGCCCAGAAGGCCGTGGCGGAGAAGGCCGGCGTCAAGCTGACCGTCCTGCCGCTGCTGCTGAAAGCCTGCGCCTACCTGCTCAGGGAACTGCCGGACTTCAACAGCTCCCTGGCCCCCAGCGGCAAGGCGCTGATCCGCAAGAAGTACGTGCACATCGGCTTCGCCGTGGACACTCCGGACGGCCTGCTGGTGCCGGTAATCAAGAACGTCGACCAGAAGAGCCTGCTGCAACTGGCTGCCGAAGCCGCCGCCCTGGCTGAAAAAGCCCGGACCAAGAAGCTCTCGGCGGACGACATGCAAGGCGCCTGCTTCACCATCTCCAGCCTCGGCCACATTGGCGGCACCGGCTTCACGCCGATCGTCAACGCGCCCGAAGTGGCAATCCTGGGAGTATCCAAGGCCGCCATGCAGCCGGTATGGGACGGCAAGGCTTTCCAGCCGCGCCTGATGCTGCCGCTGTCGCTGTCCTACGATCACCGCGTGATCAACGGCGCCGCCGCCGCGCGCTTCACCAAGCGCCTCGGCGACGTACTGGCGGACATCCGCACCATGCTGCTGTAACTCGTTGCTATTCGCGAGCACGCCACGCTCGTACCTCAACCCCGCCCCCCTGAGGCGGGGTTTTTTTTGACCGTTCGACAGCCCCTCCACAAGGCGACTGTGCACTTACGCACAGTTCCTGCTGCCCCTCATCCGCTCGCCAATTGCACCGCGCGGCGCGCTTGCCAGTGCCATCATCATGATGCACCCTTGCCCGATGCTTTGATGATGTAGGCCGGACCCTCTCCCGGTCAGAGAAGTGGAAGCCCAGCGCCCGATGAAGAGCCATCCCGATGCCGCCAGCCGTACGGTGGCCGAGATAGTGACGCAGTTGCCCGTCCCGTCGAGGCTGGGCCTGATGCGTTTCGAGCGGCTCAATGAAGCCAGCTGGGCGATGCTTTTCCTCGATCCGACCTGCGAACGCACCCTGGGCCTTCCTGCGAGCGAACTCTGCGCCCTGATCGACGCGCCCTACGCCAGCCTGATGGAACCGGAGAGCCGCTACCGGCTGCACGACGAGGTGCAGCTGCAACTGGCGCGGCATCCGCACTACTCCATCCAGTACACCTTGCACGCCCCAGACGGCCCGCTGTGCCTGCAGGAAATCGGAGAGACCTTCCAGCAGCATGGACGCCAGCTCTTGCGCGGCTACCTGCTGGTGGTGAACGATCCCGCCGAATACAAGGAACGGCAGAAGAACCTCGACCTGGAGGCGCAGAACAGCCAGCTGCGTACTTCACTGGAACTCTTCCAGCGCTCCAAGGACGACCACCTGCAGCACCTGATCCGCTCCCGTGCCCAGCAGAGCCTGATCGTGCGTCTGGCACGCCATCGCTACACCTCCAGCAATCCGGCCGAGGAAGCCGCGCGGCTCATCACCCAGGCGGCCTGCGAGGCCTATGACGTGGCGCGCGCCAGCATCTGGATGCTCGACGGCAGCCAACTGGCGGCAGTCAGCCTGTTCCGCCGCAACGAGGACCACCACGAACACCCGGGCACCATGGATATGAGCCCGTTCCCGCGCTACCTGGAAGCCCTGCACAGCGGCCGCGCAATCGACGCCCACAATGCCCAGAACGACCCCCGCACCAGCGAGCTCGCCCAGGGATACCTCAAGCCCGAGGGCATCACCGCCCTGCTCGACGCCAGCATCCGCATCGGCGGCGAGGTGGTCGGCGTGCTCTGCCTGGAACACACCGGCACATCCCGACTCTGGCAGGCCGATGAGATCGCCTTCGCCGGCGAGCTGGCCGACCAGTTCGCCCAGGTCCTGGTGAACCAGCAGCGACGCCACGCCACCAATGCCCTGCATCTGTTCCAGCGGGCCGTTGAGCAGAGCGCCAGCGCCTTCCTGCTGGTGGATCGCGACGGACTGGTGGAGTACGTCAACCCGAGCTTCACCGCCATCACCCAGTACAGCGCCGATGAAGTGCACGGCCGGCGCCTGGCGGACCTGCCGGCACTGGAGAACCTCAGCGAGCTGCTGTTCGATACCAGCTCGGGGCTGGCGGCCTGCAACAGCTGGCAGGGCGAGTTCCGCAGCCGGCGCAAGAACCTCGAGCCTTACTGGGGCCAGCTGTCGATTTCCAAGGTATTCGGCGAGCACGGCGAGCTCACCCACTACATCGGCATCTACGAAGACGTCACCCAGAGCAAGCTGGCGCAGCAGCGCATCGAGAAGCTGGCCTACACCGACAACCTCACTGGCCTCGGCAACCGCCCCTATTTCATCCGCACCGTCGAAGAGCGCTTCCACAGCGACCGCGACACCCCGCTCTGCCTGCTGCTGGTGGATATCGACAACTTCAAGCGGATCAACGACAGCCTTGGCCACCAGACCGGCGACAAACTGCTGGTCAGCCTGGCGCGGCGCCTGCGCAACAGCCTCTCCCCCAATGGCGTCCTGGCGCGTTTTGCCAGCAACGAATTCGCCGTGCTGCTCGACGGCGCCGACCTGGAAAGCGGCCAGAAGATCGCCGCCCAGGTCCTGCAGACCCTGGACAAGCCGCTGTTCGTCGACAACCAGCTGATCAGCGTCACCGGCTCCCTGGGCCTCGCCTGCGCCCCCCTGCACGGGCGCGACCCGCAGACCCTGTTGAAGCACGCGGGCCTGGCGCTGCACAAGGCCAAGGCCAACGGCAAGCACCAGCTCCAGTTGTTCACCGAAGCACTGAACGCCGAAGCCAGCTACAAGCTGTTCGTCGAGAACAACCTGCGCCGCGCCTTGGCCCAGAACGAGCTGGAAGTCTTCTATCAGCCCAAGCTGTGCCTGAAGAGCGGCCAGTTGCTCGGCATGGAAGCCCTGCTGCGCTGGCACCACCCGGAGAAGGGCATGATCAGCCCGGACCAGTTCATCAGCGTGGCGGAAGAAACCGGCATGATCATCCCCATCGGCAAATGGGTGATCCGCGAAGCCTGCCGGATGAGCAAGCGCCTCACCGCCGCCGGCCTCGGGGACCTGCAAGTGGCGATCAACCTGTCGCCCAAGCAGTTCAGCGACCCTGACCTCGTAGGCTCCATCGCCGCCATCCTCAACGAGGAACAGCTGCCGCCCAGGCGACTGGAGCTGGAACTCACCGAGGGCCTGCTGCTGGAAGCCACCGACGAGACCCGTCACCAGCTCAATAACCTGAAGAGCCTGGGCCTGACCCTGGCGATGGACGATTTCGGTACCGGCTACTCCTCGCTGAGCTACCTGAAGAAATTCCCCATCGACGTGATCAAGATCGATCGCAGCTTCATCAAGGACATTCCCGAGAACCAGGACGACAAGGAGATCACCTCGGCCGTGATCGCCATGGCCCACAAGCTCAAGCTCAAGGTCGTCGCCGAAGGCATCGAAACCGCGGCGCAGCTCGGCTTCCTGCGCCGCCAGCACTGCGATGTCGGCCAGGGCTACCTCTTCGACAAGCCGATTTCCGGCAAGCACCTGTTCGAGAACCTCGGCCGCTACCCCTGCCGCAAGGGCACCTGAACAGCCGTTGAAAAACCACCGCGCAATCGGGGTAACATCGGGATTCATTGCATTCCCGAGGAGATGGCTGATGGTCCTGCGTTCGCAAATACTCGCCCACAAACTCGAGCTGCCCAGCGCCTCCCAGGCCCTGCCCGGCCGAGAAACGCCGATGCCAGTGCCCGACAGCCATTATGTCAACGGCCGCCCACTGCAAGGCCCCTTCCCCGCCGGCCTGCAAGTGGCTCAGTTCGGCCTGGGCTGTTTCTGGGGTGCCGAGCGGCGCTTCTGGCAACAACCGGGGGTCTGGACCACCGCCGTGGGGTACGCCGGCGGTTTCACCCCGAACCCCACCTATGACGAAGTCTGCTCCGGCCTGACCGGGCACACCGAAGTGGTGCTGGTGGTGTTCGACCCGCGGGAAACCAGCTTCGAGCAGTTGCTGAAGGTGTTCTGGGAAGCCCACAACCCGACCCAGGGCATGCGCCAGGGCAATGACGTCGGCACCCAGTACCGCTCGGCGATCTACTGTTACGACGAGGCCCAGCTGGCCGCCGCCCGGGCCAGCCAGGCGATGTTCCAGGCCGAGCTGGAAAAGTCCGGCTTCGGCGCCATCACCACGGAAATCGGCGAAGCGCCTGCCTTCTATTACGCCGAGGCCTATCACCAGCAGTACCTGGCGAAGAACCCCGGCGGCTATTGCGGCCTGGGTGGCACCGGAGTGTGTCTGCCCGCCTGAAGAAGGGCAGGCAGGGCGGTTGCCGAAGGATTAGACTCCACTGGCCAGTAGCCACCAGTCACTCGGTATGCCGCCCCGTCCCCATTACATCCAGCCCGAACAACTCCGCATCGGCCTCTACATCCAGTTGGAAGTGGGCTGGTGGGAGCACGACTTCGCCTTCAGCAACTTCAGGATCAAGGACGAAGCGCAGGTTCGCGCGCTGCAGGCCCTAGGGCTGCAGCGGCTGCGCTATGACCCCGCCCGCAGCGATTGCGAACCCCTGCCCCTCACCGCTCCCGAGGCGCCACCGCCGCCGGTCGTGGAAGATCCAGGCGCCCGCGCACGCGAAGCCCGAACCGAGAAGCTCCGCCTGTTACGCCAGCGCGTAGCTGAAGTGGACCGGCGCTTCATCCAGGCCAGCCTGCAGGTCAAGACGCTCAACCAGACCTTGCGCAGCCGGCCGGAGGAGGCCGTCAAGCAGGCCGGCGCCATCGTCGGCGAACTGGTGGAAACCCTTCTGGGCGAGCCGGGCGCGGTCCTCCACAGCATCACCGGCAAGGCCGCCGAGGACAGCTACTTCCACGCCCTGAACGTCACCGTGCTGTCCCTGCTGCTGGGCCGTCAGCTCGGCCTGGATACCGAGGCCTGCCACAGCCTGGGGCTCGGCGCACTGCTGCATGACATCGGCAAGATGGAAGTCCCGAGCAAGGTGCTGCTGAAAAGCGAGCCGCTGACCAGGCCCGAACAACAGCTCCTGCAATTGCATACCGACTTCGGCCTGAAGATGGGGCAGCGCCTGATGCTCGATGACGAAGTGCTGCGGATCATCCATGAGCACCACGAGCACTGCGATGGCAGCGGCTACCCGCGTGGCCTGAAGGAAGCGGGCATCGGCCGCCTGAGCAAGCTGGTGGCCATCACCAACCAGTTCGACAACCTGTGCAACCCGCTCGACCCGCGCAGCGCCGTGAGTCCCCACGAGGCCCTGGCGCTGATGTTCAAGCAGCAGCGCCAGCGCTTCGACGAAGTGGCGCTGAAAGCCTTCATTCGCGCCATGGGCGTCTATCCGCCCGGCAGCCTGGTGCAGCTCGATGATGACCGCTATGCCCTGGTGCTGGGCGTGCCCCCTGCCCAGCCGCTGAAACCGACGCTGATCCTCCATGACCCCGCCATTCCCAAGCAGGAGGCGCTGATCCTGGACCTTGCGCAGGAGCCACGCCTGTCCATCGCCCGCAGCCTGCGTCCGGCGCAATTGCCGCTGGAGGTCCTGGAGTACCTCAGCCCTCGCCGGCAACTGAGCTATTACATCGAACCGCAGCCCGGTCGCGTCTGAGCCCGGATCACTCCTCGATCAGCCAGTCCAGCTGCCAGCCGCCCTTGCTCTGTGCCAGGCGCTCGGCGAGCCAGGGCAGGGTCTGGCGAAGCTCGTCTTCGATGCCCCACGGCGGGTTGGCGATGGCCAGCCCGGAACCGTTCAGCCCGGAGTCGGCCGTATCGGCGGCATGCACGCGCAATTCCGCCCGCAGCATCTTCGGGGCGCCGCTGGCCTGCAGGCCCTGGTAGAAACGCTTGAGCTGGCGCTGGTCCTTGATCGGATACCAGATGGCGACCACCGTCTGGCGCATGCGGCCAATGGCTTCGCCCAGCGCGGTGACGCAGCGCTCCAGTTCGTCGGCCTTCTCGAACGGCGGGTCGATCAGCATCAGTGCGCGCTTTTCCGGCACCGGCAGCAGCGCCCGCGCAATGTGCCAACCCTCGCCCAGGTGCACGGCAACGCGGCGATCACCGGCCATGTTGTCTTTCAGCAGCAGGCCATCTTCGGGGTGCTTTTCGTTCAACTGCAGCCGGTCCTGGGGACGCGTCAGACGTCGCGCCAGCTCAGGCGAGCCGGGGTAGTAGCGCAGGTTGCCGTCCGGGTTCAGCTCGCGAACGACCTTCAGGTAATCCGCCATGGGCGCCGGCAGGTCGGGCAGGTCCCACAGGCGGCCGATGCCTTCGCGCCATTCGTCGGTGCGACTGGCCTGGTCGCCCAGGAGGTCGTAGAGGCCCACACCGGCATGGCTGTCCAGGTAGGCAAAGGGCGCCTCCTTGCGCGACAGCAGGGCGATCAGGCGGGCCAGGGTGAAGTGTTTGAGCACATCGGCATGGTTGCCGGCGTGGAAGGCATGGCGGTAGTTCATGGGGAGTCCTCGCAAGGCGCGCATTCTACCAGTCCCGGGTTCACCGCGGCTTCACCGGCTTTATCACGCTCATGGATGTTGCTAGGCGCCCTTAATTCACCGATCTAGACTCGGCTGATCCAACCGGAGAGCCATCATGCCCGAGACCCTGCTCAGTTCCCGCAACCTGGCCTTCGAGCTCTACGAAGTCCTGGACGCCGAAGCCCTGACCCAGCGCGAGCGTTTCGCCGAGCACAACCGCGAAACCTTCGACGCAGCCCTGGGCACCGCCCGCAGCATCGCCGAGAAATTCTTCGCCCCGCACAACCGCAAGGGCGACGAAGAGGAACCGGAGTACGTGGATGGCGCCGCTACCCTGATCCCGGAAGTGAAGCCGGCAGTCGACGCCTTCCTCGAAGCCGGCTTCCTCAATGCCACCCGCAGCTTCGAGCAAGGCGGCATGCAACTGCCAACCCTGCTTTCCCAGGCCTGCTTCGCGCATTTCCAGTCGGCCAACGTCGGCAGCTCGGCCTACCCTTTCCTGACCATGGGCGCGGCCAACCTGATCGAAAGTTTCGGCAGCGAGGAACAGAAGCAGCGCTTCCTGCAGCCGATGATCGACGGCCGCTTCTTCGGCACCATGGCCCTCACCGAGCCCCACGCCGGGTCGTCCCTGTCGGATATCCGCACCCGCGCCGAACCGGCCGCCGACGGCACCTACCGCATCAAGGGCAACAAGATCTTCATTTCCGGCGGCGACCACCCGCTGTCGGAGAACATCGTGCACATGGTGCTGGCCAAGCTGCCGGACGCACCGCCCGGAGTGAAGGGTATTTCGCTGTTCATCGTGCCCAAGTTCCTGGTCAACGACGACGGTTCCCTCGGCAAGCGCAACGACGTGATCCTGGCTGGCCTGTTCCACAAGATGGGCTATCGCGGCACCACGTCCACTGCGCTGAACTTCGGCGATAACGGCGACTGCGTCGGCTATCTGGTGGGCAAGCCCCACGCCGGCCTGTCCTACATGTTCCAGATGATGAACGAGGCGCGCATCGGCGTCGGCATGGGCGCGGTAATGCTCGGCTACGCCGGCTACCTCTATTCCCTGGAATACGCCCGCGAACGTCCTCAGGGCCGCCTGCCGGACGGCAAGGACCCGACCGCCCCCCAGGTATCGATCATCCAGCACGCCGATGTGCGCCGCATGCTGCTGACCCAGAAGGCCTACGTGGAAGGCGCCTTCGATCTCGGCCTTTACTCCGCGCGCCTGTTCGATGACACCCAGACGCTGGCCACCGAAGAAGAGCGCCAGCAGGCCCACGAACTACTCGACCTGCTCACCCCGATCGTCAAATCCTGGCCTTCGGAGTTCTGCCTCAAGGCCAACGAACTGGCGATCCAGATCCTCGGTGGCCACGGCTACACCCGTGAATACCCAGTGGAACAGTA
Source organism: Pseudomonas lalkuanensis (assembly GCF_008807375.1). NCBI lineage: Bacteria > Pseudomonadati > Pseudomonadota > Gammaproteobacteria > Pseudomonadales > Pseudomonadaceae > Metapseudomonas > Metapseudomonas lalkuanensis. Next base: position 5,579,914 of record NZ_CP043311.1, read on the forward strand.
CTACCGCGACAACCGCCTGAACCCGATCCACGAAGGCACCCACGGCATCCAGTCCCTCGATCTGCTGGGCCGCAAGCTCACGCAGAACAAGGGCGCCGGCCTCAAGCAACTGACCCGGCTGATCAACGAGTGCTGCGAACGCGCCACCGCGTACGAGTCGCTGAACGCCTTGCGCCAGCCGCTGGAGCAACTGGTTGCACGGCTTTCCAGCGTCACCCTGGCCCTGCTCGGTGACCTGATGCAGGGCAAGGTCAACGCAGCACTGGCCAATTCGGCGCTGTACCTGAAGGTGTTCGGTCACACCGTCATCGGCTGGCGCTGGCTGGAACAGGCGATCCGCGCGGAACAGGGCCTGGCCCGTGGAAACGCGGCGGACGCCGACTTCTACCGCGGCAAGCTGCAGGCCGCGCGCTACTTCCTCACCTGGGAAGTGCCCGGCTGCCACCACGAACTGGCACTGCTGGAAGCCCGCGACGACACCTGCCTGGCCATGCAGGACAACTGGTTCTAGCCCTTTCCAGGGTTCTTCACGCCCCGCGCACATGCGGGGTTTTTTTATTGCTCCGGAGAAGACGCCTATAACAGCACCCGAAACGCCATCAATGGCTTCTTCATCGTCCTTTCTCCCCTTCCCGGAACCTCGAACCACTCCGCCTGCCCAACGGCTTCCCGTCGCTGGCAAGGACCCTGCATGAAATCTTGCAGAGCCTTGCCACCGGCAGGTTAGAATTCCTCGGCATGCGCCCCCTGCATGTCCCGTAGTCCATCCCCCCTAATGCAAGGAGCCGCCAGTGGATGCCGCCACCGTCAATAGCCTGTTCCTGATCGGCGCGGTGCTGGTAGGCATGAGCATCCTGGTCAGTGCCTTCGGATCGCGCTTCGGTGTCCCCATCCTGGTGGTCTTCCTCGTGGTCGGCATGCTCGCCGGCAGCGATGGCCCCGGCGGCATCGTCTTCAACAACTATTCCCAAGCCTACCTGGTGGGCAACCTGGCGCTGGCGATCATCCTGCTCGACGGCGGCATGCGCACCCGCGCGGCGACCTTCCGTGTGGCGCTCTGGCCATCGTTGTCCCTGGCCACCATCGGGGTGCTGGTCACCGCTGGGCTCACCGGCGTCGCAGCGGCCTGGCTGTTCAACCTGAGCACCCTGGAAGGCCTGCTGATCGGTGCCATCGTCGGCTCCACCGACGCGGCGGCGGTGTTCAGCCTGCTCGGCGGACGCGGCCTCAACGAACGGGTCAGTGCCACCCTGGAAATCGAGTCGGGCAGCAACGACCCCATGGCCGTGTTCCTCACGGTAACCCTGATCGAGATGCTCGCTACCGGCCAATCCGGTTTCAGCTGGAGCTTCGTCGTCCACATCGTCCAGCAATTCGGCGTCGGCACCCTGATGGGCTTCGCCGGCGGCTGGCTGATGCTGCAACTGATCAACCGCCTCACCCTGGCCAACGGCCTTTACCCCCTGCTGGTGGTGGCCGGCGGCCTGCTGATATTCGCCCTGACCAACGCCGTGCACGGCAGCGGCATCCTCGCCGTCTACTTGTTCGGCCTGTTCCTCGGCAACCGGCCGATCCGCTCCCGCCACGGCATCCTACACATGCTCGACGGCCTGACCTGGCTGGCGCAGATCGGCATGTTCCTGGTGCTGGGCCTGCTGGTGACGCCCCATGAGCTCTTCCCAATCATCCTGCCGGCCCTGGGCCTGGCGCTCTGGATGATCGTGATCGCCCGCCCGCTGTCGATCTTTCTCGGCCTGGCGCCGTTCCGCGCCTTCCATGACCGCGAGAAGGCCTTCATCGCCTGGGTCGGCCTGCGCGGCGCGGTGCCCATCATCCTCGCGGTATTCCCGCTGATGGCCGGCCTGCCCAACGCCCAGCTGTTCTTCAACGTGGCCTTCTTCATCGTGCTGGTGTCCCTGGTGCTGCAAGGCACCAGCCTGCCCTGGGCCGCGAAGCTGCTGCGCGTCACCGTACCGCCGGAGCCCGCGCCCATCTCCCGCGCTGGCCTGGAAGTGCACCCCACCAGCGAGTGGGAGCTGTTCGTCTACCGCCTGGGTGCTGAAAAGTGGTGCATCGGCGCCGCCCTGCGCGAATTGAAGATGCCGGAAGGCACCCGTATCGCGGCACTGTTCCGTGGCCGGGAGTTGCTGCACCCCTCGGGCAGTACCACCCTGGAAGCCGGCGATATCCTCTGCGTGGTGGGCCACGAGCATGACCTTCCATCCCTCGGCAAGCTGTTCAGCCAGGCACCGCAACGCGGCCTCGACCTGCGCTTCTTCGGTGATTTCGTGCTGGAAGGCGACGCCCAGCTCTCCGCCGTGGCTTCGCTCTATGGCCTCAAGCTCGGCGAGCAGGATGGCCAACAGCCTCTCGGCCGCTTCATTGCCCACGAAATCGGCGGCGAACCGGTGGTGGGCGACCAGGTGGAGTGGAACGGCCTGACCTGGACCGTTGCTCTGATGGAGGGGAACAAGGTGCGCAAGGTGGGCGTCAAATTCCCCGAAGGTCAGGGCCGCCCGGGGCTGTTCCTCTAGGGAACCCCCTCTGCGACGGCCCTCCCGGACCTTCAGGCCCCCGCCATGGAAACCTGGGGTTCGCCAATTCGCGAACCCGGATCACAACCGCTCGTGCCCGGCAGCCCCGCAAAGGCCGCCGTGGCATATCATTAGCCGCATTTGAACCCGAGCTGCCTGATCGCGATGATTGCTTCCTTGCGCACCTTTATTGCCGCCGCCCTGCTGGGCCTGTGCCTGACTCCGGCCTACCTGCAGGCCGCCCCTGCCACCGGCGTTGGCGTTGGCGTTCCCAAACCCGCCACTGCGCCAGCCGATAGCAAGCCTGCCGAAGGCGAGGCCCAGGCCAAGCCCTCGGTCGAGGAACAGACCCAGACCTTCGTCGCCAACCAGAAGGAGAGCGAGCAGAGCCTTGCGGCGCTCAAGCGCCAGTTGAACGATGCGCCGCGCCTGGTCGGCGAGGCCCAGCGAGAGCTGGCGCGGCTGAAGACCAGCCCGCCGGTGCCGGTGAAGGAGCGCTACGGCAAATCCGAGCTCATCCAACTGGAAAAGCTGCTGGATGAGCGCAGCAACGAACTGGCCGAGCGGCAGAAGTCGCTGGCCGAGGCCAACAGCCTGATCATCACCTCCCAGACCCGTCCGGAGCGGGCCCAGGCCGAGATCAGCGCCAACCAGACCCGCATCCAGCAGATCAACGCCATCCTCAAGACCGGCAAGGACAGCGGCAAGGCCATCAGCGAAGAGCAGCGCGCCCTGCTCACCGCCGAGCAGGCCGCCCTCGCCGCCCAGACCGAGCTGCGCCGCGAGGAACTGGCCGGTAACAGCCTGCTGCAGGACCTCGGCAACAGCCGTCGCGACCTGCTCGTGGAGCGTATCCGCCGCCTGGAGCAGGAAACCCTGGACCTGCAGTCGCTGATCAACGAAATGCGCCGGGAAAGCTCGGAACAGACAGTCGCCGAGCTCTCCCGAGACGCCGATCAGACCACGCCGGACAGCCTGGTGGCGAAGGAAAGCGCCATCAACCTGAAGATGTCCGACTACCTGCTGCGCTCTACCGACCGCCTCAACGAACTGACCCGGCAGAACCTGCAGACCCGCCAGCAACTGGACAGCCTCAGCCAGGCCGACCAGGCCCTGGAAGAACAGATCAGCGTGCTCAAGGGCAGCCTGCTGCTGGCCAAGATCCTCTATCAGCAGAAGCAGGCGCTGCCGCAACTGCACCTGGACAAGAACCTGGCCGACGAAATCGCCGACATCCGCCTCTACCAGTTCGAGCTGAACCAGCAGCGCGACAAACTGGGCAATCCCCAGGCCTATGTCGACGAACTGCTTGCCGACCAGCCGCCGGAGCAGATCACCCCGGAACTGCGCACCATGCTCACGGACCTGATCAGTACCCGCAGCGAACTGCTCGATCGCCTGAGTCGCGAGCTGAACAACCTGCTCAACGAATCCATCACCCTGCAGCTCAACCAGAAGCAGTTGCAGGAAACCTCCCAGACCCTGCGCAACACCCTCGATGAGCAGATGTTCTGGATTCCCAGCAACAAGCCACTGGACTTCAACTGGCTTAAATCCACCCCGCACATGCTGGAACGCCAGCTGGCCGAGATGCCCTGGGGCTCGGGCGTGCGCGAACTGGGCGAAGGCCTGATGGACCGGCCCTGGCTGTTCCTGCCGCTACTGCTGCTGATCGGCGGTCTGCTATGGAAGCGCCGCTATATCTACGCCAGGCTCAACGAGATCAACCAGGACGTCGGCCACTTCAAGCGTGACAGCCAGGTGCACACGCCCGTGGCCCTGTTCCTCACCGTGTTGCTGGCCCTGCCCGTCAGCCTGTTCCTGCTGCTTTGTGGCCTTGCCCTGCAGATCGACGCACGCGGCCAGAACGCCACGCTCGGTGCAGCCCTGATGGAGATGGCCCAGGCCTGGATGGTGTTCTACACCCTCTACCGCATCCTCGCCCCGGGCGGCATCGCCGAATTGCACTTCCACTGGGATCGCCCGCAGGTCGCTTTCCTGCGTAGCCAGATCCGCCGCCTAGGCGGCGTGGTCATGGCCCTGGTGGCCATCGTCACCGTGGCCGAGCACCAGCCTGCCGCCCTGGCCGACGACATCATCGGCGTGATCGTGGTGCTGAGCTGCTATGCCCTGATGACCCTGGTGCTGAGCAACCTGCTGCTGGCCGAACCGATGCGCGAGCAGACCTCGCCCTTCCGCCTCCTGATCGGCGTCGCCTTCACCCTGCTGCCCCTGGCGCTGATCGTGGCGGTGGGCTTCGGCTACTACTACACCTCGCTCAAGCTCACTGACCGCCTGATCACCACGCTCTACCTGCTGATTCTCCTGCTGCTGGTGGAGGCCACCTTCGTCCGCGGCCTGGCCGTAGCCGCACGGCGCCTGGCCTACCAGCGGGTGCTCGCCAAGCGCCAGGCGCAGACCAAGGAGAACGCCGAGGGCGAGGAAGTGGTGGTGGAAGAGCCGGCCCTGGACATCGAGAAGGTCAACCAGCAGTCACTGCGCCTGATCCGCCTGGCGCTGCTGGGCGTGTTCCTTGCCTGCCTGTACCTGGTCTGGGCCGACCTGATCAGCGTGTTCGCCTACCTCGACCAAGTGACGCTCTACCAGTACTCCACGGGCACCGGCGACGCTACCACCCAGGTCCCCATCAGCATGCTGGATGTGCTCGGCGCGCTGATCATCGCCGGCATCACCACGGCGCTCGCGCGCAACCTGCCGGGTCTGCTGGAAGTACTGGTGCTGTCGCGGCTGAAGCTGGCCCAGGGCAGCGCCTACGCCACCACTACCTTGCTGTCCTATGCCATCGCCGGCATCGGTTTCGTCAGTGCGCTGTCCACCCTCGGGGTCAGCTGGGACAAGCTGCAATGGCTGGTGGCCGCGCTATCGGTGGGTATCGGCTTCGGCATGCAGGCGATCTTCGCCAACTTCATTTCCGGCCTGATCCTGCTGTTCGAGCGCCCGGTGCGCATCGGCGACCTGGTGACCATCGGTACCGTCACCGGCACGGTCAACCGCATCCGCATCCGCGCCACGCACATCACCGACAGCGACCGCAAGGAAGTGATCGTGCCGAACCAGACCTTCCTCACCAGCCAACTGATCAACTGGACGCTGACCGATACCGTCACCCGCATCGTGCTGGTGTACAACGTCAACCGCAGCTCCGATCTCGACCTGGAACTGGTGCGCAAGCTGCTCCTGCAGGCCACCACGGAAAACTCGCGCGTGCTGCGCGACCCGGCGCCTACCGTGCAACTGAAGACCTATGGCGCCAGTACCCTGGAGCATGAGCTGAAGATCTACGTGCGCGAACTGGGCGATCGCGGCCTGGCTACCGACGAACTGAACCGGCGCATCGACCAGTTGTTCAAGGAGCACGACATCAACACCTCCAGCGTGCCGAAGATGGACGTTACCCTCACCCGCCGGATCGAGAAGCACGCCGAGGACGAAGTCGACGCCGTATCGATACCGGTCAAGGACAAGGTGCCGGTTCCGGAGTCCCGATGAGCCACGCCATCCAGGTTCTTCCGAACGCCCCGGCGGCATGACAAGCTGAAGCCATGAAGACACTCGACGAACTGCAGTTCGACAACCGCTTCGCCCGCCTGGGCGACGCGTTCTCCACCGAGGTGCTGCCCGAGCCCATCGCCGAGCCGCGCCTGGTGGTGGCCAGCCCGGCGGCCATGGCGCTGCTCGACCTCGACCCGGCCGAGGCGGATACCCAGGTGTTCGCCGAGCTGTTCTCCGGACACAAGCTCTGGTCCGGGGCGGAGCCGCGGGCGATGGTCTATTCCGGGCACCAGTTCGGTGCGTACAACCCGCGTCTGGGTGACGGCCGCGGCCTGCTGCTGGGCGAGGTGCTCAACGACGCCGGCGAGCACTGGGACCTGCACCTCAAGGGCGCCGGGCAGACGCCCTACTCACGCATGGGTGATGGCCGCGCGGTACTGCGCAGCTCGATTCGCGAGTTCCTCGCCAGCGAGTACCTGCACGCCCTGGGCATTCCCACCAGCCGCGCCTTGTGCGTGACCGGCTCGTCCAGTCCGGTGTACCGGGAAACCCGCGAGACCGGCGCCATGCTGCTGCGCCTGGCGCCGAGCCATGTGCGCTTCGGCCATTTCGAATACTTCTATTACACACGCCAGCACGAGCAGCTCGAAGCCATCGGCCGGCACGTCATGGCATGCCATTTCCCGCATTGCCTGGAACAGGAGCAGCCCTGGGCGGCCTTCTTCCGCGAGGTACTGGAACGCAATGCCGAACTGATCGCCTTCTGGCAGGCCTACGGCTTCTGCCACGGCGTGATGAACACCGACAACATGTCGATCCTGGGCATCACCTTCGACTACGGGCCCTACGCATTCCTCGACGACTTCGACGCCAACCACATCTGCAACCATTCCGACGACAGTGGCCGCTACAGCTTCAGCAACCAGGTGCCCATCGCCCACTGGAACCTTGCCGCCCTGGCCCAGGCGCTGACGCCTTACGTCGAAGTCGAGCAATTGCGCGAGACCCTCAACCTCTTCCTGCCGCTCTACCAGGCCCACTACCTGGACCTGATGCGCCGGCGACTGGGCTTCACCTCCGCCGGGGATGCCGACGAGGCGCTGGTGCAGCGCCTGCTGCAGCTGATGCAGGGCAGCGCCGTGGACTACAGCCAGTTCTTCCGCCGCCTGGGAGATGAGGCGCCGGAGCAGGCACTGCGCAAACTGCGGGAAGATTTCGTCGACCTGGCCGGCTTCGATGCATGGGCTGCCGACTACCGGGCCCGCGCGGCGCTGGAGGGCGACGACCAGCAAGCGCGCCGCTCACGCATGCACGCCGTGAACCCCCGGTATGTCCTGCGCAACTACCTGGCCCAGCGCGCTATCGAGGCCGCCCAGCAAGGCGATTACTCAGAGGTGCGCCAGTTGCACGATGTGCTGTCCCGTCCCTTCGACGAGCAGCCAGGCATGGAACGCTATGCCGAGCGTCCGCCGGAATGGGGCAAGCATCTGGAAATCAGCTGCTCGTCCTGAGCGGCGATCCCTGTAGGAGCCAGCTTGCTAGCGAACAGGTTTTTTTCGCCAGCAAGCTGGCTCCTACGAATCAAAGCGCGCAGTCCAGCATCCACTCCAGCCCCATCGCGACATGCCGCTCGCCGCTGTCCACCAGCGGCAGCGGCGATTCGCAGCCTTCCAGCAGCAGCCCGATCTCGGTGCAGCCAAGTATCGCCGCCTGCGCACCCTGCGCCTTCAGCTGCGCCAGCTGGTCGAGGTAGAAGGCACGTGCATCGGGCAGGAACTGGCCGACGCACAGTTCCTGGAAGATCACCCGGTCGATTTCGCTGATGGCCTGGGCACCCGGCACCAGCACTTCGATGCCGTAGTGCTGGCCCAGACGCTCGCGATAGAAGGCCTCCTGCATGGTGAAGCGGGTGCCAAGCAGCGCCGCGCGCTCAACCCCTTGCCCCTGCAGCGCCTGGCCGACGGCATCGCCAATGTGCAGGAGCGGGATATCCACAGCCTGCTCGATGGCTGCCGCCACCTTGTGCATCGTGTTGGTCGCCAGCAGCAGCGCCGTGGCACCGGCTCCCTCGAGCCCCCTTGCGGCCTCAGCCAGCACCTGGCCCGCGGCATCCCATTCGCCGGCCTTCTGCCGGGCAGCGATCGGCGCGAAGTCCACTGAATGCAGCAATAGCGGCGCGGAGTGCAGACCACCCAGGTGATCGCGCACACCGCGGTTGAGCAACTGGTAATAGGTTACGGTCGATTCCCAGCTCATCCCGCCCAGTACACCCAGCATGCGCATGGCAGCCCTCTCCTCGAAATGGAAAACCCCAGCCTAGTCCAGGCCCACCGCAGGTCGGGAATACAGTTGCCAGGCAACTTGGAGGTACAGCCACGTCGAATGAGCGCCGGCCGCCTGCGAAGGCCCGTACGCACGAAATGGAATATAAACCTGCACAAATCTTCTTAGACTATCTAAGAAAAGCGAATTATCTTCGGCCCCCTGCTTATTCCAGCCTGTTCTACCACCCACTGTCAGGCGCTGTGCCCGCATGAAGATTCGCGACCTCGACCTCAGCCAGAGTTCGATCAACACCGAACACGAAGCGCTGGGGATTCCGCCAGTCGAAGATTTCGTTTCCCATCCTGACGACCACCCGGTCCTGCGGGCCGCCATGTGGGCGGCGATCCTCATCCTGGTGGGTCTGCTCGGTTTCCTCTCCTGGCGCCTGTTCTTCGACAACGGCGGCGGCAGCGGCCTGGAGATCATCGAAAACGCCCTGACCAGCAAGGGCTTCTGGAGCGCCGTGGCGGTCGGCTTCTTCGCACAGGTCATCGACGGTGCCCTGGGCATGGCCTATGGCATCACCGCCACCACCTTCCTGCTCAGTGCCGGCGCCTCCCCCGCCGCAGCCAGCGCCAGCGTGCACATCGCAGAGGTCTTCACCACCGGTCTGTCCGGCATCTCCCACGTGAAGCTCGGCAACGTCAACAAGTCCCTGTTCCTGCGCCTGCTGCTGCCGGGAATCATCGGTGCCGTGCTCGGTGCAGTGCTGATCACCCAGTTCGATGGCGCGGCGCTCAAACCCTTCATCTCCGCCTACCTGCTGCTCATGGGCCTGTACATCCTGAGCAAGGCCTACCGCCATGTCGCCAAGCGCAAGGCGCCCAGGCACGTTGCCAAACTGGCCTTGTTCGGCGGCTTCGTCGATGCAGCTGGCGGTGGCGGCTGGGGCCCGGTAGTGACCAGCAGCCTGATCGGCTCCGGCACCGACCCGCGCACCACCATCGGCTCGGTGAACTTCGCCGAGTTCTTCCTGACCATCTCCAGCGCCACCTCCTTCATCCTCCTGGCCGGCCAGCCGGATACCTGGAAGATGGTCGCCGGCCTGGTATTCGGCGGCCTCTTCGCCGCGCCCCTTGCCGCCCTGCTGTGCAAGAGGCTTTCGCCGCGCACCCTGCTGATCATCGTCGGCTGCCTGATCACCCTGATCAGCGCCTTCAACATCTACAAATCCCTGGCCTGATCACACGACGACGATCCAAGTACAGAAGCAAAGGTTCTAGCCCCGGCCCCTGTCAGTCCTTTCGACGGATTGACCGGGGCCGGTGTGTTTTCACATGCTGCGTGCCTCCAACTGCCGAAGGAACGCAACTGCATGAAACCGGAAACCCTCGCCGTACACGCCGGCTACAGCCCTGACCCGACCACCAAGGCCGTGGCCGTGCCGATCTACCAGACCACCTCCTACGCCTTCGATGACACCCAGCACGGGGCGGACCTGTTCGATCTCAAGGTGGCCGGCAACATCTACAGCCGGATCATGAACCCCACCAACGACGTGCTGGAAAAGCGTGTCGCGGCGCTGGAAGGAGGCGTTGGCGCCCTGGCGGTCGCCTCGGGCATGGCGGCCATCACCTATGCCATCCAGACGCTCGCCGAAGCCGGCGACAACATCGTCTCGGTGGCCAAGCTCTATGGCGGCACCTACAACCTCTTCGCCCACACCCTGCCGCGTTCGGGCATCCAGGTACGCTTCGCCGCCCATGACGACATTGCCGCCCTGGAAGCGCTTATCGACGACCGCACCAAGGCGGTGTTCTGCGAGTCCATCGGCAACCCGGCGGGCAACATCGTCGACCTCGCAGCCCTGGCCGAGGCGGCCCACCGTCACGGCGTGCCGCTGATCGTCGACAACACCGTGGCCACGCCCATCCTCTGCCGACCCTTCGAGCACGGTGCGGACATCGTGGTGCATTCGCTGACCAAGTACATTGGTGGCCATGGCACCAGCATTGGCGGCATCGTTGTCGACTCCGGACAGTTCCCCTGGGCCCGGCACAAGGACCGCTTTCCACTACTCAACACCCCCGACCCGTCCTACCACGGCGTCACCTACACCGAAGCCTTCGGTCCCGCAGCCTTCATCGGCCGCTGCCGCGTTGTGCCCCTGCGCAACATGGGCGCGGCGCTCTCGCCGTTCAACGCGTTCCTGATCCTCCAGGGCCTGGAGACCCTTGCCCTGCGCATGGAGCGTCACACCGGCAACGCGCGCGAAGTCGCCCGTTTCCTGCAAGCGCACCCGCAGGTGGCGTGGGTGAAGTACGCCGGCCTGCCGGATCATCCTGAACATGCCCTGGCGCAGCGCTACACCGGCGGCAAACCGGCCTCCATCCTCAGCTTCGGCATCCTCGGCGGCATCGAAGCCGGTACGCGCTTCATCGATGCCCTGAAACTGGTGGTGCGCCTGGTGAACATCGGCGACGCCAAGTCCCTGGCCTGCCACCCGGCCTCCACCACTCACCGCCAGCTCAACGAAGAAGAACTGGCACGGGCGGGGGTGAGCCGCGACATGGTGCGCCTGTCCATCGGCATCGAGCACATCGACGACATCCTCGCCGACCTGGCCCAGGCCCTGGAGGCCTCCCGCTCCCAAGCGCCGGGGACTTGATTTGTGCCGGTCCCGGCTCCAGATCAGGGTTAGTCCCGATCTGGAGCCGACCATGACCGATCCCCTGCTCATTCCCTGCGCCCAATGCGCCGGGCTGAACCGCATTCCCGCGGCCCGCCTGGGCGATTCCCCGCGCTGCGGCCACTGCAAGGGGGCCGTGCTTCCCCCTGCCCCGTTCGACCTGAACGAAGCCGGATTTGCCAAACAACTGCGTGGCGACCTGCCGCTTCTGGTGGACGTCTGGGCGGACTGGTGCGGCCCCTGCAAGGCTTTCGCCCCGATCTACCAGCAGGCTGCGAGCCAACTCCAGGGCCGCTGCCGCCTGGGCAAGCTGGACAGCGAAGCCAATCGCAACCTCGCGGGGCAACTGGGCATCCGCTCCATTCCGACGTTGATCCTGTTCAAGGACGGCAAGGAAGTCGCCCGCCAGAGCGGTGCCCTGCCACTGCCCCAATTGATCGGCTGGCTCAGTTCCCAGGGCATCTGATCGCTTCGGTCAATCGCGCTGGCCATCCCGGTCATTGCCGGGCTCGCCGCGCCGGCTAGGCTCTGGAAATCCCAACACCGGAGCCCGCCATGTCCATGCCCCTGGAGCTGGTTCGCCAGCTCACCGAAGAACAGATCGCCTTCGTCAAACGCAGCGGCCTGCAGGCCGAAGTCCTGGAGCCCGGCCACGTGCGCCTTCGCATGCCGCTGCAAGGCAACCAGAATCACATCGGTACCCTGTATGCCGGGGCGATCTTCACGCTGGCCGAGATGCCCGGCGGCGCACTGTTTCTCACCAGTTTCGACGCCCGTCGCTTTTACCCCGTGGTGAAGGAGATGAACCTGCGCTTCCGCCGGCCGGCCAAGGGCGACATCACGGTGGACGCGCGCATCGACCAGGCGGAGATCACGCGCATCCAGAACGAAGCCGAAGCCAGCGGCAAGGCCGACTACTGGCTGGAGCTGCAGCTATTGGACGCCGAGGGAGAGGTGGTCGCCGAAAGCCGCGGGCTGTACCAGGTGCGGGCACATTGAGCGGCCTTGCGCTGGATCAATCTGCCGCGCGGCGAAGGGCCGCAGAGTGTGGCCTCCAGAGGAGGTCCACACCATGTTCAAGCACATCCTGGTTGCCCATGACCTCAGCCGCGAGGCTGACATCGCATTGCACCGCGCCATCCAGCTCAACCGCCAGCTCGGCACACGCCTCTCCGTCCTGCATGTCCTCGAAGATCACCTCCCCAACGCCGTCCAGAACAACCTGCGCGACGCCGCCCAGCAATACTTCAGCGAGCACCTGGCACGATTGGGTGTGGAGGATTGCCAACTGCTCCTGCGCAAAGGCCGCCCAGCCCAGCAGATCCTCGAAGAGATGGGCGACAGCCAGGCCGACCTGCTGGTGATCGGCCGGCATCACCACAACGCACCGGAACTGTTCATCGGCACCACCCTGGAGCGGGTCGCCCGCCACCTGGGCGCTCCCCTGCTGCTGGTGATGGGCGAACAGGCGGACGAGCCCTACCAGGAGGCTGCCGTGGCGCTGGACTTCTCCCTCTGCGCCTGCGATGCCCTTCGCAATGCCTGCGCCCTGTTACCTCAGGAAGCCCGCCTGGTCGCCATCAACGTGATGGAACTGGGCAGCCGACTGCTGACGAAGAGCGGCAATGCGACCGACTTACTCGCCACTCAACGGGAATTGCTGGGGAAACTGCTGGAAGACGAACTGTCCGGCCTTGCGGGCCAGACTCCGGCGATGGAGCTGGAAGTGGTGCGCGGCGCCCTGCCCCGAGCCTTGGACGAAGCTGTCGCCGAGCGACGTCCGCAATTGCTGGCCCTCGGCAGCCATGGCCGCAGCCTGATATCCCAGGCCCTGCTGGGCAGCCTCGCCTTGCGTTACCTGCAAGCCCCGCCCTGCGACCTTTTGCTGGTCAAATAGCGCATTCGCCCCCCGGCAAGCAGGGGCGAATGGGGACTTCCGCACAATCGTCCCCTTCAGCTTTCCAACAGATCGTGCAGCTCGACGAACTGCTGGGTCAGCTTGTGCCGGGGTTCGAGATAAATCAGCGGTTTGCAGGCCTGGTGCGACTCGCGCATCTTCACCGACATCATCAGGTTCACCGGCAGTACCGGCAGCCCTTCTTCCACCAACTCATCCAGCAGTTGCTGGGGCAACGAAGCCCGAGGCTGGAACTGGTTGACCACGATGCCTTCCACTTCCAGGCCTTCGTTGTGGTCCTCCTTGAGTTCCTCGATCTCCGCCAGCAGGCCGTAGAGCGCATTGCGCGAGAAGCTGTCGCAGTCGAAGGGAATCAGGCAGCGATCGGCAGCGATCAGTGCGGAAACCGTATAGAAGTTCAATGCCGGCGGCGTATCCAGGTAGATGCGGTCGTAGTCCTCGCTCAGGTCCTCCAGCAACTTACGCAGCTTGTTGATCTTGTGCTTGGCCTCCAGCTTGGGCTGCAGGTCGGCCAGCTCGGCCGTGGCGGTCACCACGTGCAGGTTTTCGTAGGGGGTTTCGTAGATATCCACCTTGCCTTTGCGGAAGGCCGTTGCCGACAGGGTCTGCTTGAAGAAATCGGCGATCCCCATCGGAATTTCCTCGCCGGTCAGGCCGGTGAGGTAATGCGTGGAGTTGGCCTGGGCATCCAGGTCGATCAGCAGGGTGCGATACCCCTGCGAAGCGCTCACCGCCGCCAGGTTGCAGGCAATGCTGGATTTGCCCACTCCGCCCTTCTGATTGAAAACCACGCGCCGCATGCGCCTTCTCCTTTGCCTTCGATGGACTGAAGCAGGGTTGTATCGCGCCTGCCGCTCTCAGGCAATCCCGACGAATAATGGCCTATTGATATTACGCGTGGTAGCCTTCGCCGCCGCGCGAGAACGCGGCCAGGAAAAACATATAAAAGGAGTTCCCCCGTGTCACCACGCATTTTGCTCGCCGCCATCGTCATCAGCCTGGGCACAGGATGTGCCACCGGACTCAACTCTGCCCAGAAGGCCGAGCTTGATCATTACGAAGCCCGAGGTCTGGCTGTGGTCGAAAAGAACCCTGGAACGGGTGCAGCGCTCGGCCTCCTGCCGGGCGGCGGGTCCTTCTATGGGCGCGAATACGGTTTTGGCGTGGTCAACCTTCTGTTCTGGCCGCTCTCCATCCTCTGGGACCCAATCAGCGGCTACGACGCCTCCCGTGCCATCAACTATCAGGCCACCAAGGCGCATGTCGACAAGCTTAAGGAAAAGGAAATCCAAGCCCTGGATGACCAACTCGGCGCCAAGCAAATCGACCTCGCCCAGTACACCTTGGAAAAGCGCAAGATCGAGAAGAAGTTCGACGCTCTCTGAGTCAAAAAAGCCCGGCATTGCCGGGCTTTTTCATGTTCGGGAGGCTGCTCAGGCGTGGTACTGCGCCGACAGCTCGTGCACCGCCTCGAAGAAGGCGCCGGCGTGGGCGGGGTCGACTTCCGGGGTGATGCCATGGCCAAGGTTGAAGACATGGCCCGAGCCATTGCCGTACGCCGCGAGGATGCGGCCCACCTCGGCGCGGATGGCAGCCGGGTTGGCGTAGAGCACGGAGGGGTCCATGTTGCCCTGCAGCGCCACCTTGCTGCCTACGCGGGCGCGGGCGCTGCCGATGTCGCAGGTCCAGTCCAGGCCCAGGGCTTCGGCACCGGTATCGGCCATGGATTCCAGCCAGAGTCCACCACCCTTGGTGAAGAGAATCACCGGCACACGACGACCGTCGTGCTCGCGGATCAGGCCATCGACGATCTTCTTCATGTAGGCCAGGGAGAACTCCTGATAGGCCGCCGCGGACAGCGCGCCGCCCCAGGAGTCGAAGATCTGCACCGCCTGGGCGCCGGCCATGATCTGGCCGCTGAGGTAGGCGGTTACCGACTGGGCCAGCTTGTCCAGCAGGGCGTGCATGGCCTGCGGGTTGTCGTAGAGCATCGCCTTGGACTTGCGGAAGTCACGGCTGGAGCCACCTTCGACCATGTAGGTGGCCAGGGTCCAGGGGCTGCCGGAGAAGCCGATCAGCGGCACGCGGCCGTTCAGCTCAAGACGAATGGTGCGCACGGCGTCCATCACGTAGCCCAGGTCCTTCTCCGCGTCGGGAATCGGCAGGGCGTCGATATCGGCCTGGTTGTTCACCACCTTCTTGAAGCGCGGGCCTTCGCCGGACTCGAAGAACAGGCCCTGGCCCATGGCGTCGGGGATGGTGAGGATGTCGGAGAAGAGGATCGCCGCGTCCAGTTGCGGGTAACGATCCAGCGGCTGCAGGGTCACTTCGCAGGCCAGCTCGGGGTTCATGCACAGGCTCATGAAGTCGCCGGCCTTGGCGCGGGTCGCGCGGTACTCCGGCAAATAGCGACCGGCCTGGCGCATCATCCAGACAGGGGTGACGTCGACTGGCTGCTTCAGCAGCGCGCGAAGGAAACGGTCGTTCTTCAGAGCGGTCATGGCAGGATTCCAGCAAAAAAGTGCGGGCATTTTCGCAGAGCCCAATGCAAAAGGCACGGCGGGTGCCGTGCCTTTTGTCTTGCGCGACATTTAGTCGCTGCGCCCCCAGCGCTTAAAGCATAGCGAGCGCAGCAGCTTAAACGCCCAGGTAGTCCAGGATGCCTTCGGCAGCCGTACGGCCTTCGAAGATCGCAGTCACCACCAGATCGGAACCACGAACCATGTCGCCACCGGCGAAGATCTTCGGGTTGCTGGTCTGGTGCTTGAACTGCGCCTGGGCGGGTGCCACCACGCGGCCCTGGTTGTCGATGCTGATCTCGAACTGCTCGAACCAGGGAGCCGGGCTCGGGCGGAAACCGAAGGCGATCAGCACGGCCTCGGCCGGGATGATCTCCTCGGAGCCCGGAATCGGCTCGGGGCTGCGACGGCCACGGGCGTCCGGCTCGCCGAGACGGGTCTCGACCACCTTCACGCCTTCCACCTTGTCCTCGCCGACGATGGCGATGGGCTGGCGGTTGAAGAGGAACTTCACGCCCTCTTCCTTGGCGTTCTTCACCTCTTTGCGCGAACCCGGCATGTTCTCTTCGTCACGGCGGTAGGCGCAGGTCACGGCCTTGGCGCCCTGGCGAATGGAAGTGCGGTTGCAGTCCATCGCGGTGTCGCCACCCCCCAGGACCACCACGCGCTTGCCCTTCATGTCGACGAAGTCCTCGGGGGACTTCTCGAAACCGAGGTTGCGGTTGACGTTGGCGATCAGGAAGTCGAGCGCGTCGTGCACGCCCGGGAGGTCTTCGCCCGGGAAGCCGCCTTTCATGTAGGTGTAGGTACCCATGCCCATGAAGACCGCATCGAATTCCTCGAGCAGTTGGTCCATGGTCACGTCCTTGCCCACTTCGGTGTTCAGGCGGAACTCGACACCCATGCCGGTGAACACTTCACGGCGACGGCTCAGCACATGCTTCTCGAGCTTGAACTCGGGGATACCGAAGGTCAGCAGACCGCCGATTTCCGGGTTCTTGTCGAAGACCACCGGGGTCACGCCATTACGCACCAGTACGTCGGCGCAGCCCAGGCCCGCCGGGCCCGCACCGATCACGGCGACGCGCTTGCCGGTGGGCTTGACCTTGGACATGTCCGGCCGCCAGCCCATGGCGAAGGCGGTGTCGGTGATGTACTTCTCCACCGAGCCGATGGTCACGGCACCGAAGCCGTCGTTCAGGGTGCAGGCGCCTTCGCAGAGGCGGTCCTGCGGGCACACGCGGCCGCAGACTTCCGGCAGGGTGTTGGTCTGGTGCGACAGCTCGGCGGCGGCCAGGATGTTGCCTTCCGATACCAGCTTCAGCCAGTTCGGAATGAAGTTGTGCACCGGGCACTTCCACTCGCAATACGGGTTGCCGCAGCCGAGGCAGCGGTGAGCCTGGTCGGCCGCTTGCTGCGGCTTGAACAGGTCATGGATCTCGACGAATTCCTTCTTGCGCTGGCGCAGCAGTTTCTTCTTCGGATCCTTGCGCCCGACCTCGATGAACTGGAAGTCGTTGTTCAGACGTTCAGTCATTAAAAAAACCTCATCAAACCACTTCAGGCGCTGTTGTTATTGCGGGTTGGCACGGGTGCTGGAGAGCAGCGAAGCCAGGCTCGCGGCCTTCGGCTTGACCAGCCAGAACTTGCGCAGGTAATCGTCCAGGTTCTCGAGCAGGTGGGCGCCCCAGTCGCTGGAGGTTTCCTTCACGTATTCGACCAGCACGCCGTGCAGGTGGCTACGGTAGGCCTCCATGGACTCGTTGCTGATGCGCTGGATTTCCACCAGTTCGTGGTTGACCCGGTCGACGAAGCTGTTGTCCTGGTCCAGCACGTAGGCGAAGCCGCCGGTCATGCCGGAACCGAAGTTGTAGCCGGTCTTGCCGAGAACGCAGACGAAACCGCCGGTCATGTATTCGCAGCAGTGATCGCCGGTACCTTCCACCACAGCGTGGGCACCGGAGTTACGCACTGCGAAACGCTCGCCTGCGGTACCTGCGGCGAACAGCTTTCCGCCCGTGGCGCCGTAGAGGCAGGTGTTGCCGACGATGGCCGACTCCTGGCTCTTGAACGGGCTGCCCTTCGGCGGGGTGATCACCACCTTGCCACCGGTCATGCCCTTGCCCACGTAGTCGTTGGCGTCGCCTTCGAGGTAGAGGTTCAGGCCACCGGCGTTCCACACGCCGAAGCTCTGGCCCGCGGTACCACGGAAGCGGAAGGTCACCGGAGCGTCCTTCATGCCCTGGTTGCCGTGGCGACGGGCGATTTCACCGGAAATGCGCGCGCCGATGGAGCGATCGCAGTTGCAGATTTCCAGGTCGTAGACGCCGCCGGTCTTGCCTTCGACGGCAGGCTTGGCGATACCCCACATCTTCTCGGCCAGGAGACCCGGGTCGAAGGGCGGGTTCTTCTCGACTTCACAGAACTGCGGCTTGTCGGCCGGCACGTGGTCGCTGCCGAGCAGCGGGCTGAGGTCCAGGAAGCCCTGTTTCTCGGTGTCGCCCGGCAGCATTTCCAGCAGGTCGGTGCGACCGATCAGCTCGCTCAGGCTGCGGACGCCCAGCTTGGCCAGCCACTCACGGGTTTCTTCGGCGATGTAGGTGAAGAAGTTCATCACCATTTCGACGGTGCCGATGAAGTGGTCCTTGCGCAGCTTGTCGTTCTGGGTAGCGACGCCGGTGGCGCAGTTGTTCAGGTGGCAGATACGCAGGTATTTGCAACCCAGGGCAATCATCGGTGCGGTACCGAAGCCGAAGCTTTCGGCGCCGAGGATGGCCGCCTTGATGACGTCGAGGCCGGTTTTCAGGCCGCCGTCGGTCTGTACGCGCACCTTGCCGCGCAGGTCGTTGCCGCGCAGGGTCTGGTGGGTTTCCGCCAGGCCCAGTTCCCACGGGCTGCCGGCGTACTTGATGGAGGTCAGCGGGGATGCGCCGGTACCGCCGTCATAGCCGGAGATGGTGATCAGGTCGGCATAGGCCTTGGCCACGCCAGCGGCAATGGTGCCGACGCCGGCTTCAGCCACCAGCTTCACCGAAACCAGCGCCTGAGGGTTGACCTGCTTGAGGTCATAGATCAGCTGGGCGAGGTCTTCGATGGAGTAGATGTCGTGGTGCGGCGGCGGCGAAATCAGGGTGACGCCGGGCACTGCATAACGCAGACGGGCGATCAGGCCGTTGACCTTGCCACCAGGCAGCTGGCCGCCTTCGCCGGGCTTGGCGCCCTGGGCGACCTTGATCTGCAGCACTTCGGCGTTGACCAGGTATTCCGGGGTGACGCCAAAGCGGCCGGTAGCCACCTGCTTGATCTTGGAACTCTTCACGGTGCCGTAGCGCGCCGGGTCTTCACCGCCCTCACCGGAGTTGGAGCGGCCGCCCAGTCGGTTCATGGCTTCGGCCAGGGCCTCGTGGGCTTCGGGGGAAAGCGCGCCGAGGGAGATACCTGCGGCATCGAAGCGCTTGAAGATGGACTCCAGCGGCTCGATCTCGTCCAGCGGCAGCGGCTGGTCGGCGGTCTTGACCTTGAGCAGGTCGCGCAGCATCGACACCGGACGGTTGTCCACCAGCGCGGTGTATTCCTTGAATTTCTCGTAGCTGCCCTGCTGCACGGCGGCTTGCAGGGTGTTCACCACGTCCGGGTTGTACGCGTGGTACTCGCCGCCGTAGACGAACTTCAGCAGGCCACCTTGCTGGATGGCCTTGCGGTTGTTCCAGGCCTCATTGGCCAGCAGCTTCTGCTCGGACTCGATGTCGACGAAGCGCGCACCCTTGATGCGGCTGGCGACGCCACGGAAGCTGAGGTCGACCACTTCCTCGGACAGGCCGACAGCCTCGAACAGCTGCGCGCCGCGGTAGGAGGCGATGGTGGAGATGCCCATCTTCGACAGGATCTTCAGCAGGCCCTTGGAGATGCCCTTGCGGTAGTGCTTGAAGACTTCGTACAGGTCGCCCAGCACTTCGCCGGTGCGGATCAGGTCAGCCAGCACTTCATAGGCGAGGAACGGGTACACGGCGGAGGCGCCGAAGCCCACCAGCACGGCGAAGTGGTGCGGATCGCGGGCGGTGGCGGTCTCGACCAGGATGTTGCAGTCGCAACGCAGCCCCTTCTCCACCAGGCGATGGTGCACGGCGCCAACGGCCAGGGAGGCGTGGGCCGGGAGCTTGCCGGGGGCGATGTGGCGGTCGGTCAGGACCAGCAGCACCTTGCCGGAACGTACGGCTTCTTCGGCCTGGTCGGCCATGTTGCGCACGGCCGCTTCGAGACCGAGGCTCTCATCGTAGTTCAGGTCGATGATGTGACGCTCGAAGCCCGGGCGGTCCAGGGACATCAGGGCACGCCACTTGGCCGGGGAGATCACCGGGCTGCTGAGGATCACGCGGGTGGCATGGTCCGGCGACTCGCTGAAGATGTTGCGCTCGGCACCAAGGCAGATCTCCAGGGACATGACGATGGCTTCGCGCAGCGGGTCGATCGGCGGGTTGGTGACCTGCGCGAACTGCTGGCGGAAGTAGTCGAACGGCGAACGTACGCGCTGGGACAGCACGGCCATGGGAGTGTCGTCGCCCATGGAGCCAACGGCTTCCTGGCCCTGCTCGGCCAGCGGGCGCAGCACCTGGTCACGCTCCTCGAAGGTGACCTGGAACATCTTCATGTACTGCTTGAGCTGGTCGCTGTCGTAGCTGGCCACGCCGTGGTCGTCGTCCAGCTTGGCCTGGATGCGCACGGCGCTCTGGCGCAGCCACTGCTTGTACGGGTGGCGCGACTTCAGGCGGCTGTCGATATCGTTGGTGTTGAGGATCTGCCCGGTTTCGGTATCCACCGCGAGGATCTGCCCAGGACCGACACGGCCCTTGGCGAGTACGTCTTCCGGCTTGTAGTCCCACACGCCGATTTCCGACGCGAGGGTGATGTAGCCGTTCTTGGTGGTAACCCAGCGGGCCGGGCGCAGGCCGTTGCGGTCGAGCAGGCAGACGGCGTAGCGGCCGTCGGTGAGCACGACGCCGGCGGGACCGTCCCAGGGCTCCATGTGCATGGAGTTGTATTCGTAGAAGGCGCGCAGGTCGGCATCCATGGTTTCCATGTTCTGCCAGGCCGGCGGGATGATCATGCGCACGCCACGGAACAGGTCGATGCCGCCGGTGACCATCAGCTCGAGCATGTTATCCATGCTGGAAGAGTCGGAACCGACGCGGTTGACCAGCGGGCCGAGCTCATCGATATCGGGCAGCTGCTCGTTGGCGAACTTGGTGCGGCGGGCTACCGCCCAGTTGCGGTTGCCAGTGATGGTGTTGATCTCGCCGTTGTGGGCGAGGAAGCGGAAGGGCTGCGCCAGCGGCCACTTCGGCAGGGTGTTGGTGGAGAAACGCTGGTGGAACACGCAAATGGCGGTCTGCAGGCGCTCGTCACCCAGGTCCGGGTAGAACTGCTGCAGGTCGGCCGGCATCATCAGGCCTTTGTAGATGATGGTCTTGTTCGAGAAGCTGCAGATGTAGTGGTCGGCATCCGCGGCGTTGGCCACGGAGGAACGACGACGGGCGCTGAACAGCTTGACCGCCATGTCCTGGTCGCCAAGGCCTTCACCACCGATGAACACCTGCTCGATCTGCGGCAGGCGTTCCAGGGCCAGTCGGCCGAGGACGCTGGTGTCCACCGGGACCTTGCGCCAGCCGATCAGCTGCAGGCCGGCGGCAAGGATTTCGCGATTCATGTTTTCGCGAGCCGCTTCGGCGCGAACCGGGTCCTGGTTGAAGAAGACCATGCCGACCGCGTACTGGGCCGGCAGTTCGACCGAGAAGGTTTCCTTGGCGATGGCGCGCAGGAAAAGGTCAGGCTTCTGGATCAACAGACCACAACCGTCGCCGGTCTTGCCGTCGGCATTGATGCCGCCACGGTGGGTCATGCAGGTCAGGGCTTCGATGGCGGTTTTAAGAAGATGGTGGCTCGCCTCGCCCTGCATATGGGCGATCAAGCCGAAACCGCAGTTATCCTTGAATTCATCAGGATGGTACAGACCTGCTTTCATAGGGGAACTCTCACCAGGGTTGCCTTCAGAAAAAGGCAGAATTGCTTTGTAATTCAACTCCTTACCATACGCGCCGGACTTGACGCCAGCTTTTGCGTAGGGCAAAGGGAGGTCATTGTACATAGCCCATTGGTCGACCACAAATCTTAGCGGCCAACTAGTGAAAGTCGATGTCGCAAAAATGAATGAATGAACCAGGAGGTCGTGCTAGCGACCACCTGGTCATAAGGCGGGGGATCAGGCTCGCGGAAAACTAGCGAGCCATTTCCTGCTGGATGCTGGCGAAGGTCTTGGGCCAGGGCTTGCCAGCCTGGACCTTGGCCGGCAGAGACTTGATTGCCGCCTGGGCCGCAGTCCGACTGGCGAAGCTGCCGTAGGTCACGACATAGAGCACCTTGCCCTGGTGCTGCTTCTTGAAGTAGCGGTACTGCCCGCCATTCTGCTGCACGAAGGCCTTTGCACTGCTCTCCGAACTGGTGCCGAGCACCTGCAGGGCGAAGTGGCTGGCGGCCTGGCTACGATACCAGCCATTGCCCGCCACGCCAGCCGGGGCGACCGACGCAGTTGCCGGCGCAGGCTTCTCGGCAGGCTTGGCCGCGACCTGGGCAGGCGCGGGAGCCGGCTTGGGCGCCGGGGCCGGAGTGGGTGCAGCTGGCTTGGCTGTAGCAGCCTGGGTCGCCGCCGGCGCGGGAGCAATGGGTTGCGCCGGCTTGGGCAGCGGTTGCACCGGCACGATGGGCTCCACCGGTACAGCGGGCGTCGGACTGGCGGTCGCGCCCTGGGGCGGCGCAATGGTAGTGACCGTAGGCGGCACGTTGGCAGCCTCGGCAGGCGCCGGGCCGTCCTCCGGCTCGCCCTGGCCGGCGGCCTGGGCCAACGGCTCGCGAATCACCGGCTGGGCCTCCCCCACCAGAGGCAAAGGCAGCGGCTGCGAGGAGCCTGCGAACTCGACGGCCGGAGCACCCGAATCATCCTGGCTGGAAGCCTGACCGGCTGGCGCCTGCCCCAACGGCAGCTCGGCAGTAGCGGGAGCCTGCTCGACGCTACCTTCATTGCGCCCCTGCATCATCCAGGCGGCGATCACGCCCACCCCGACCACTGCCAGGGCCAGCAGATGCTTCTTCGGCAGGCTGAAGCCGCCGGCGGATTTCCGCGACGCCCCGCGCTCAGCAAGCATGGCTTCGATCATGAGATCGCGTGCGACCTGGTTGATCGCCCCCGGCCAGCCGCCGGACTGCAGATGGATTTCGTCCACCTGCTCATCACTCAGCAGCTCGACGCCACGTCCGGCGCCTTCGAGTCGCTGGCCAAGGTACTCGCGAGTTTCCTCCTGGCTGTAGGGCTGAAGCTCGATGACGTGGAAACGCTCCTCGCCTTCCGCCAGCGCATCGAGGCGTGCGAGGAGGGAATCCTCGCCAAACAGGAAGACATGGGCGCGCGCCTCGACGTTACCTTCGGCCAGGGCCAACAGATTGCCGAGAGCGGCATCGTCCAGCTCTTCGGCATCATCAACCAGCAGGTACACCTCCTGACCGGTCAGGGCCAGTTGAGCAACCTGGGCGAGGATGGAGCGCACATCGGCCTGGGCGATGTTCAGCCCCTGGGCGATCTGGCGCAGCAGGCCGCCGGCCTCAGCCGAATTGCGCGCCGACACCACCAGACTCTGCACGGCCTGTTTGTTGGTGCTGGCCACCAGCGCCTGGCGCAACAGCGTCTTGCCGCTGCCGTGGGGACCGCTCACCACCAGCATCAGCTGGCTGTAGCGGGCGAGATGGTGAAGCTGCCCCAGCACGGGCTTGCGCTGGGCCGGGAAGAACTTGAAGCCAGGCACCCGCGCCGCGAACGGGTCATGGGTGAACTGGTAATGGCCGAGGTAGGCCTCGTCGGCGTGCAGGCTGCTCATGGGAATTCCTTACTCTCCAAGCTGGTCGGCCAGGGCGCGATAGTCAGCGGCCAGGGTGGCCTCCAGCACGTCGCGCGGATAGTCGGCAGTCACGACGGCCTCGCCAATCCGGCGCAGCAGCACCAGACGCAATTGACCGTCGAGCACCTTCTTGTCTACGGCCATGTGCTGGAGGAAATGTTCCGGAGTCATGTCCGCTGGCGGCACGACCGGCAAGCCGGCGCTGCGCAGCAGGCGAATCGCCGCGTCGCGCTCGTCGGTTGAAATCCAGCCGAGGCGGCTGGACATTTCGAGGGCCATGACGGTACCCGCCGATACCGCCTCGCCGTGTAGCCAGGCGCCGTAGCCCATTTGGGTCTCGATGGCGTGGCCGAAGGTATGGCCCAGATTGAGGATGGCGCGCAGACCGGATTCGCGCTCGTCCACCCCGACAACGCGCGCCTTGGCCGCACAGGAACGCTCGATGGCTTCGGTCAGGGCACCGGCGTCGAGACCACGCATGGCCGGCATCTTCTCGGCCAGCCAGGGCAGGAAGGGCTCATCGCAGATCAGGCCGTACTTGATCACTTCCGCAAGGCCGGCGGAGAGCTCGCGCTCCGGCAGGGTGCGCAGGCTATCGGTATCGATGATCACCGCCTTGGGCTGGTAGAAGGCACCCACCATGTTCTTGCCCAGCGGATGGTTGATCCCGGTCTTGCCACCGACCGAGGAATCCACCTGGGACAACAGGGTGGTAGGCACCTGGATGAAGTCCACACCACGCTGGTAACAGGCCGCGGCAAAGCCTGCCATGTCACCGATCACTCCGCCACCCAGGGCGATGACGGTAGTACGGCGATCATGACGAGCCCCCAGCAGGGCGTCGAAGATCAGCTGCAGGGTTTCCCAGTTCTTGTGGGCCTCGCCATCGGGCAGCACCACCGGCAGAACCGAGTAGCCCTGCAGCGTCCGGGTCAGCGTTTCGAGATACAGGGGCGCCACGGTCTCGTTGGTGACGATGGCCACCTGCTTACCGGCGATATGCGGCGTGAAGAGCTCCGGCCGCGACAGCAGGCCGGAACCTATATGAATGGGATAGCTACGCTCGCCAAGATCGACCTGAAGTGTCCGCATGGGGCCCCCGTCATAAAAAGGGCTAAAGGATAGCGCAGTTCCGCCCGCGCTTTAACGGGGCGGCAATGCCTGTAGGCGCGCCAGTATTTCTTGCACCACCATGCGCGGCGGCCGCTCGTCGGTTTCGATGATGATGTCGGCGATCTCGCGGTAAAGCGGATCGCGGATTGCCATCAGGTCACGCAGGACTTTCCCCGGGTCGGCCGACCGCAACAGCGGCCGATTGCGGTCACGCGAGGTGCGCTCGATCTGCTGCTCCACCGACGTGTGCAGATAGACGACGCGACCACCGCCACGCAATGCCTGACGATTGGCCGGACGCAGAACCGCGCCGCCACCGGTCGCCAGCACGACGCCGTCGTGGCCGCAGAGTTCCTCGATCATCGCCTGTTCGCGATCACGGAAGCCCTGCTCACCCTCGACATCGAATATCCAGGGGATATCCGCGCCGGTGCGCTGTTCGATTTCCTTATCGGAGTCCTTGAAGGGAAGACGCAGTTCTTTGGCAAGCAAACGCCCGATGGTGCTTTTCCCAGCTCCCATCGGGCCGATCAGAATCAAATTACGCACCGATATCAGCGACTCACCGCAATGGCCTGATTGTTCATGATGCGGGGAGTGAGGAATACCAGGAGCTCGGCTTTCTTGTCCTGAACCACGTCGCGACGGAACATGCGGCCGAGGAAGGGAAGGTCGCCGAGGAAGGGCACCTTGTCCACCGCCTTGGTTTGGGTGTTGGAGAATACCCCACCTATGACAATGGTTTCACCATCATTGACCAGCACCTTGGCGTTGACCTCGTTCTTGTTGATCGGCGGTACTCCGTTCAGGGCGTTGGCGAAGTCCGGCGCATCCTTGGTCACCTTCACTTCCATGATGATGCGGTTGTCAGGCGTGATCTGGGGAGTGACTTCCAGGGACAGGGCCGCCTCCTTGAACGAGGTGCTGGTGGCACCGCTGGAGCTGGCTTCCTGGTAGGGCACTTCCTGGCCTTTGAGGATCTTGGCGGTTTCCTTGTCGGAGGTGACCACCTTGGGCTGCGATACGATCTCGCCGTTACCGGTCTTCTCCATCGCCGACAGCTCGAGGTCCAGGATGGTGTTGTCGGTAATGAAGCCGATGCCGATGCTGGACGTCGCGCTGTCAGCGCCGAGATCGACGAAGGGGGCGTTGGCCAGGTTGACATTGCCCGCCTGGTTGGCGGCCGGACGACCGAGACCACCGCCACCAACGACGAAGTTGTTGTCGCCGATGCTCGCACCACGCCAGTTCACGCCCAGGGCCTTGTCGTAATCGACGTTGGCTTCGACGATACGCGCTTCGATCATTACCTGGCGAACCGGGATATCCAGCTGGGTAACGATGCGACGCAGCTCATCCAGCTTATCTTCGGTCTGGTAGGCGATGATGCTGTTGGTACGGTCGTCTACCGTGATGGAACCGCGCTCATCGGCACCGGCAGCGCTCGGGTCCCCGCTGGTGACGGATTGGAACAGCTTGGCGATGTCGGCAGCCTTGG
This sequence comes from Pseudomonas lalkuanensis, assembly GCF_008807375.1. NCBI lineage: Bacteria > Pseudomonadati > Pseudomonadota > Gammaproteobacteria > Pseudomonadales > Pseudomonadaceae > Metapseudomonas > Metapseudomonas lalkuanensis. The sequence goes on from NZ_CP043311.1 coordinate 5,605,906, forward strand.
CGTAGTTCACCTGGATCAGCTCGCGGCGCAGAGGGGCCAGTTCGGCAATCTGCTTCTGCGACTCCAGCTCCTGGCGCTCACGGGCGGCGATCTCATCAGCCGGCGCGACCAGCAGCACGTTACCTACCTTGCGCTTGTCCAGGCCTTTGGTCTTCAGCACCAGATCCAGTGCCTGGTCCCAGGGCACGTTCTGCAGGCGCAGGGTGATGTTGCCTTGTACGGTATCCGAGGCCACCAGGTTGAGGTCGGTGAAGTCGGCGATCAGTTGCAGCACCGAGCGCACATCGATGTCCTGGAAGTTCAACGACAGCTTCTCGCCGGAATAGGCGAAACGCTCGGTCTTGCGCTTCTCCACATCTTCCTGCGTCAGCGGCTTGATGCTGACGGTCAGCTTGTTGTCGGTCTGATAGGCCAGGTAGTCGTAATAGCCGGTGGGTTCGATGCTGATGCTGGCGTCGTTGCCGGCACCCGACGCGCTTACGAATTGCACCGGCGTAGCGAAGTCCTTAACGTCCAGGCGAACGCGCAGCGGCTCAGGCAACTGGGTCTTGGGGAAGGCCAGACGGATCTTGCCGCCTTGCTCCTGGATGTCCGGGCTGACGCTGGGATCGGACAAGGTGATCACCACATTGCCCTCACCCTGATCACCACGCTGGAAGTCGATGTTTTCGATGCTCCGACCGGCACGGGCGTAGCTCTTGACCGGCTGCGAGGCGGCCAGTTGTGCGGCGGCCGGGGCGGGCGCCGGGGCCGCAGTAACCTGACGCGGGGCTGCCGGCGCAGATGCGGAGTCCCCCACCAGCACATAGAGGTTTCGGCCATCTACGCGGGTACTGTAGGGCACGAGCGTGGACAGATTGATGATCAGGCGAGTGCGGTCCTTGGCTTCCACCACGGTCACGCTGCGGGCATTGCCCACGCCCAGCTCCCGATTCTTCGAACCCAGCTTGTTGGACACGCCCGGCAGGTCCAGAGCAATGCGTGCTGGCTGCTCGATGGTGTAGCCGCGAGGAGCTACCACCGGCTCGTCGAAGGCCAGTTTGAGTTCGACCCTGTCGCCCGGCAGGGCCGCAACATCCAGCCCCTGCAGGTTCGCCGCCAGCAGCGCAGGTGACATCAGGGCGGCCAATAGCGTGATACCAAGGCGCGATAGCGAGCTTTTCATCATCTGGTTCCGTTGTGCAGACCGGTAATTATTCTTCATCGGTGATTAACCTCGCCCTCAAGAGCGCTCCCTGAGCGCGAGACTCCGCGGACGCTCCAGCCATCCGCCTTCCCCGTCCGGGACAATCTCGATCACGTCGACCTTGGACTCGTCGATGCCGACGACCTTCCCATGGTTGCGCCCCAGATAGTCCCCCACCTTGACCCGATGCACCCCTCCAGCGCCACTGATCAAGGCAAAGCTCCCCGAACCATTGGACAGGGTTCCCACCATTTCGAAGGACTCGATATTGAACCCTTCGAGGAACTGTTTGACCCGAGTCTCATCCGGGTGAACATCCTTCGAACCCTTCTGTTGCTTGGCCAGATCGATCTTGATCGGCGGCTGGAAGGGACTGCGCAATGCGGCCGCGCTGTAGGTGAAGGCTTCGTATGGCTGAAATTTCGGCAAGGGTTCGATGGAACCCTTCGGACGGGCGCGAACCTCGTCCATATAGGCCTGCAGGTCGCTGAAGTCGTCACCGACACCGCAGCCGGACAGACCGAGAAGCATCAGGGCACAGAGCGCCAGGCGGGCGCGAGGACTACTCATTTCTGCAGCCCCTTGTCGTTGTAGCGGTAGGTCTTGGCAAGAATCGACATGCGCAGCTTGGAGCCACTCTCATTGGAAAGCGGCTTGATCTCGAAATCATGCAGGGTCACGATCCGCGGCAGGCTGGCGACGCCACTGACGAAGGTCGCCAGGTCGTGATAGCCACCCACCACGGATATCTGGATCGGCAGCTCGATGTAGAACTGCTGGGTGACTTCCGGCAGCAGCTTGATCTCTTCGAATTCGAGACCGCTGCCCAGACCGGTACGGGTGATGTCTTCCAGCAAGCCCGGCACCTCGGTGTCGCTGGGCAACTGACGCAACAGCGCACCGAAGGAGGTTTCCATCTCCTTCATCTGTTCCTTGTAGGCTTCGAGGTTCGCGGCCTGGAACGCCTTCGAGGCAAACTGCTCCTTCAGGGTCGCCTCTTCAGCACGCTTCGAGTCCAGCTGGAGTTCGAGGTCCTTGAGATGGAAGTTGTACCCCAGCACCAGTACGAGGATCAGCAGCAACACGCAAGTGATGACCTTGACCGCAATGGGCCAGGAACCCAGGTTGTTGACGTCCAGGTCGGCAAGGTCGATCTTGCGCAGGCTTTCAAGGGAGTCGGAGAAACTCATTTCGCGGCTCCTGTAGTGGCTGCAGCGTTCTTGCCGTTCTGCTCTTCGGAACCTGGCTGCGTCTGCTGCACGGTCAACTGGAATACGTTGGCCTGATCGACGGCCCCCGCGGTCACCGCCTTGACCTCGGTGAGATTGGGCGACACCAGCCATTCCGAAGCATCCAGGTTGCGCATCAGGTTGGAGACCCGGTTGTTCGACTCGGCGGCACCGACGATGGCGATGCTCTTGCCAGCCATTTTCACACCGGTGAAGAAGACGCCGTCGGGCAGAGTGCGCACGAGCTGGTCGAATACACGACCGATGATCGGCCGGTTGCCCTGCAGGTCCTGGATGATCTTCATACGCTCGAGCAGCTGCTGACGACGGGTCTTCAGCTCACTGATCTCCTTGATCCTGGCGTCCAGGACGGCAATTTCCTTGCGAACGAAGTCGTTACGCGCCTGCTGATTCTCGATGGCGCTGTTCAGGTACTGGTCACCCAGAAATACCGCGCCGGCGCCCAGGGCCAGAATGGCTCCCATCGCCACCAGGAAACGCTGTTTGCGCTCCTCGCGAAGCTGCTCGCGCCAGGGGAGTAGGTTGATGCGCGCCATCAGTCGAAACTCCTCATCGCCAAGCCACACGCAATCATCAGGGCAGGCGCATCGCTAGCCAGCGCACCAGCATTGACCTTGCTGCTCAGCGCCATATCGGCGAAGGGATTGGCAACCAAGGTCGGTGTACCGATCTTCTGCTGGATCAGGCGATCGAGATCCGGGATCGAAGCCGTGCCGCCTGCCAGGAGGATGTAATCCACATCATTGAACTGGCCGGCTGCGAAGAAGAACTGCAGCGAACGGGAAACCTGCTGGACTACAGCATCCTTGAACGGTTGCAGAACCTCGCTGTCGTAGTCATCCGGAAGACCGCCCTGTTTCTTGGCGAGACCAGCTTCTTCAACGGAAAGACCATAGCGACGCTGGATCTCCTCGGTCAGTTGACGACCACCGAAGAGCTGTTCGCGGGTATAGATGGTGCGGCCGTTGTGCAGCACGCTGAGGGTCGTCATGGTGGCGCCAATGTCGACGACTGCGACGGTCAGCTCGTCATGAGCATCGCCCAGCTGTGCCGAAAGCAGCGAATAGGCGCGCTCCAGCGCGTAGGCCTCGACGTCGACCACCTTGGCGGAAAGTCCGGCCAGGGCGAGCGCGGCCTCGCGCACCTCGACGTTCTCCTTTCGGCAGGCTGCGAGCAGCACATCGACCCGCTCCGGGTTGCGTGCCGAGGCACCTTGCACCTCGAAGTCGATGGCGACTTCTTCCAGCGGATAGGGAATGTACTGGTCGGCCTCGATCTTCAGCTGGTTCTCCAGATCGTCTTCGGAGAGCCCGGCTTCCATTTCGATGGTCTTGGTGATCACGGCCGAACCGGCCACAGCCACTGCCGCGGCCTTGACGCCGGTACGCGCCTTGCTGATTACTCGGGAAAGTGCCTGCCCGACGCCCTCCAGCTCCGCGATGTTCTTTTCGACAACCGCGTTTGGTGGGAGCGGCTCGACGGCATAGGACTCCACTTTGAAGCGGCTTCCCGAGCGACTCAATTCAAGGAGCTTGACTGAGGTCGAGCTGATGTCGATCCCCAACAGCGAATTCGCTTTCTTATTGAAGAGCCCTAGCACGACCGATTTCCTATCAGCGTCCGAGACTTACGGACGATTTATGTTTTTCCACATTAAATAGCAGTCTTGACAGAAGCGCAAATGGCTCCCCCGGAAAAAAAACGCTTATAATGTGATCGGCTTTTGCCTTTTATCATTACCTTCCGCTTAACTCATTCTTTTGCCTGGAAATCCACAAGCCTTGATGCGCCTGCTGAAGTTATTCTGGTGGTCCTTCGTTGCCGTCTTCTGTGGCCTGCTGCTCAGTTTCAGCGGCGCCTACCTCTATCTTAGCCCCAGCCTTCCATCGGTCGACTCGCTGCGCCGGATCCAGCTCCAGATCCCGCTTCGCGTCTACAGCAGCGACGGCAAACTGATCGCAGAATTCGGCGAAATGCGCCGCTCTCCGGTCCGTTTCGCCGACATTCCGCCGGATTTCATCCAGGCTCTACTGGCTGCCGAGGACGACAATTTCGCCAACCATTATGGCGTCGACCTCACCAGCCTGATGCGCGCTGCCACGCAATTATTGAAGACCGGGCACATCCAGACGGGCGGCAGCACCATCACCATGCAGGTGGCGAAAAACTACTTCCTCACCAGCGAAAGAAGTTTCTCCCGCAAGATCAATGAAATATTGCTTGCACTGCAAATTGAGCGGGAACTCAGCAAAGACGAAATTCTTGAACTTTATGTGAACAAGATCTACCTCGGTAACCGCGCATACGGTATCGAGGCCGCCGCACAGGTCTATTACGGCAAGTCGATTCGCGAAATCAGCCTGGCTCAGATGGCCATGATTGCCGGCCTGCCCAAAGCGCCGTCGCGCTTCAATCCGCTGGTCAACCCGACCCGCAGCAAGGAGCGCCGCGACTGGATTCTCGGCCGCATGTACAAGTTGGGCCGAATCGATCAGGCCCGTTACCAGCAAGCGATCAATGAGCCGATCGACGCCAGCTACCACGTCCCCACTCCGGAACTGGCTGCCCCATACATCGCCGAGATGGCCCGCGCCGAAATGGTCGGCCGCTACGGCAGCGACGCCTACACCGAAGGTTTCCGCGTCACCACAACGGTACCCAGCGACCTTCAGCAAGCTGCCAATACCTCGCTGCGCGAGGGCCTGATCGAGTACGACCAGCGCCACGGCTATCGTGGTCCGGAAACCCGCTTGCCCGGCATGACCAAGGAAACCTGGCTGCAGGAACTGGCCAAGCAGAAATCCCTTGGTGGCCTGGAGCCGGCCATCGTCACCCAGGTGGAGAAGAGCGGCATCCTGGTCCTGACCCGCAGCGGCCAGGAAGAGGCCGTGAGCTGGGACAGCATGAAGTGGGCCCGCCCGTTCCTGAACACCAACAGCCTGGGTCCGCGCCCGCAACAGCCAGCCGACGTCAGCCAGGTCGGCGACCTGGTCCGCGTGCAGCGCCAGACCGACGGCAGCCTGCGCTTCGTCCAGCTGCCGGCTGCGCAGAGCGCCCTGGTCTCCCTGGACCCGAACGATGGTGCCATCCGCGCACTGGTCGGCGGCTTCTCATTCGAGCAAAGCAACTACAACCGCGCGGCCCAGGCCAAGCGGCAGCCAGGGTCCAGCTTCAAGCCCTTCCTTTATGCCGCCGCCCTGGACAACGGCTTCACCGCCGCCAGCCTGGTGAACGACGCCCCCATCGTCTTCCAGGAGGCCGGCATGGAAGAAGCCTGGCGCCCGAAGAATGACAACAATACCTTCCTCGGCCCGATCCGCCTGCGTGAAGCCCTGTACAAGTCGCGCAACCTGGTGTCGATCCGCGTGCTGCAGGCCATCGGCATCGACTATGCGCTGAACTACGTCAGCCGCTTCGGCTTCAACAAGGACGATCTGCCGCGCAACCTGTCCCTGGCGCTCGGTACAGCCAACCTCACTCCGCTGGAAATCGCCGGCGGCTGGAGCACCTTCGCCAACGGCGGCTACAAGGTCCAGCCCTATCTGATCGAGCGCATCGAAAGCCGAGACGGCAAAACCCTGTTCGTCGCCAATCCGCCAAGGGTTCCGGCGAACGAGGCGCAGCCCAACGAAATCGCGCAAGGCAGCGGAGCACCGGACACCCTGCTCGCCTCCACCGACGCCTCGGCCCCCCAGAGCCAGACACCAGCCGTCGCCGAACGCATCGTCGACCCGCGCACGACCTACATCCTCAACAGCATGCTGCAGGATGTGATCAAGCGCGGCACCGGTCGCCGCGCACTGTCCATGGGACGCAGCGACATCGCCGGCAAGACCGGCACCACCAACGAGTCGAAGGACAGCTGGTTCTCCGGCTACAACGCTGACTACGTCACCACCGTCTGGGTCGGCTTCGACCAGCCGGAAAGCCTGGGTCGCCACGAATACGGCGGCACTGTCGCACTCCCCATCTGGATGAACTACATGGGCGCCGCGCTCAAGGACAAACCCGCCCACGTCCAGCCGGAGCCTGCCGGACTGTTGACGCTGCGTATCGACCCGCTGAGTGGCCGCGCCGCCAGCCCGGGAACGCCCGATGCCTTCTTCGAGCTGTTCAAGAGCGAGGACACCCCCCCGCCCATGAGCGAGCTGGAACCAGGCCTGGCCATTCCCGGCAGTCCGCTCCCGGCTGACGAGGCCGCCCCCATCGACCTCTTCTGAGGAACAGTCGCCCAAAAAGAAAAAGCCCCGCGATTGCGGGGCTTTTTCATTGCGTCTCGGCTTAGCCGTTGAACACTTCATCCACCGACTTCAGCGGATAGTGCTTCGGATACGGCAGGGTTGCCACGCCGGACTCGATGGCGGCCTTGGCCACGGCATCGGATACGACGGTGATCAGGCGCTTGTCCATGGGCTTCGGAATGATGTACTCACGGCCGAACTCCAGGGAAGCCACACCGTAGGCGTCGCAGACGTCCTGCGGCACCGGCAGCTTGGCCAGATCGCGCAGGGCCAGCGCAGCGGCGATCTTCATTTCTTCGTTGATGCGGGTGGCGCGTACGTCCAGGGCACCGCGGAAGATGAAGGGGAAGCCCAGCACGTTGTTGACCTGGTTCGGGTAGTCGGAACGACCGGTGGCCATGATCACGTCGTTGCGGGTCTCGTGCGCCAGCTCCGGCTTGATTTCCGGATCCGGGTTGGAGCAGGCGAATACGATCGGGTTGGGCGCCATGCGATTGAGGTCTTCCGGGCTCAGCAGGTTGGCACCGGACAGGCCCACGAACACGTCCGCGCCGTCGAGGGCCTCGGACAGGGTGCGCTTGTCGGTCTCGTGAGCGAAAACGGCCTTGTACTGGTTCAGGTCGTCACGACCGGCATGGATCACACCCTTGCGATCGATCATGAAGATGTTCTCGACCTTGGCGCCCATGCTCACCAGCAGCTTCATGCAGGAAATGGCAGCAGCGCCAGCGCCGAGGCAGACGATCTTGGCTTCGGCCAGGGATTTGCCAGCGATTTCCAGGGCGTTGAGCATGCCGGCGGCCGTCACGATGGCGGTGCCATGCTGGTCATCGTGGAAGACCGGGATGTCGCACTGTTCGATCAGGGTGCGCTCGATCTCGAAGCACTCGGGTGCCTTGATGTCTTCGAGGTTGATGCCGCCGAAGGTGATGGAAATGCGCTTGACGGTGTCGATGAATGCCTGCGGGCTTTCGGCGTCCACTTCGATGTCGAATACGTCGATACCGGCGAAACGCTTGAACAGCACGCCCTTGCCTTCCATCACCGGCTTGGAAGCCAGCGGGCCGAGGTTGCCCAGGCCGAGGATCGCGGTGCCGTCGGAAATGACCGCTACCAGGTTGCCCTTGCCGGTGTACTTGAAAGCCAGTTCCGGATCACGCGCGATTTCGCGCACCGGCTCGGCGACGCCCGGGCTGTAGGCCAGCGACAGGTCGCGGGCGGTGGCGGTCGGCTTGGTCAGCTCGACGCTGAGTTTCCCGGGACGGGGCTGGGCATGGTATTCGAGAGCGGCCGTTTTCAGATCAGACATTTTGGCATTTCCGCTTTTTGCTTGTGACAGACGTGACGGGCGAGCATACGCAAGATGCATGGGGCTAACAAGACCGTTCAGTCACCCGGCGTCAACCCCTCTAACGTACGACTTTTAGCCAATCTCCGGGCTTTGGCTCGCCGATTGGATACAAATTATTCAACAATCGGATACGATTTTCCAGGTCCGCTTGCGCGCCCGGCAATTTGCTCTCCCGGGCCAGGCTTGCGATCGTCTGGCCGGACTTCGCCTGGATCAGGTGCAGACGCAACGGCTGGGCCAAGACCCGCTCCTCCTTCTTCATTGGACGGAAGCTACGGATCACCGAGAGGAACTTGTCGTCCTCGCTTTCCAGGGACGCCCCATTGCGAATCGCACCGACGAACAGATAGGCCTTGTCGTCCTTGTAGATGGCCGCCACCCGGCGCGCCGGATTTCCCGGCAAGACCGCAGTGGCGCCTTGCAGCCCGGCCTGCTGCAGGGACTCTTCCATGGCCAACCGCTGACCACCGGCCTTTTGCCGCAGATAGCCTGCCGGAGCCAGGTTCGGCTTGCGCCCATCCAGGGTCATGGCGATGAAGGCCTGCTGGTTGGCGCTGTGGGTAATCACTGCATCAGCGCGATTGACCATCCCCCAGCCATCGGGGAAGTGAAGGGTGAAATCGAGTTCGGCGTGATAGAAGTCCTGACCCCGGCGCACCCCGGTTTCAGCCGAGTCGCCGAAAGGCAGCCCCTCCAGGTGCTTGAGGAAGACATCCCGGTTCACCACCTGATTGCCGCCAGCCAGCGCCTTCGCCGGGCCGACCACCTGCTGCAGCCGCGTGTCGTTGTCCGGGTGGCTATCGAATACGCCGTGGTAGCCCGACGGCGCCTCCGTCTGCCCCTTGCGACGAGCCTGGTCGCGGGCGAACTCTTCCTGGTTCTTCAGCACCTTCACGACTTCGATCATGGCCTGCGGGTCATAGCCACTGCGCGCCAGGTACTGGGCGCCCAGACCGTCCGCCTCCAGCTCCATGTCACGCCCATAGCCACGAACGAAGGCCGTGCCCAGCACGTTGGTCAGGTCGGCTGCAGCGCCAACGCCGGTACCGATGGCGACCGCCTGCCCCAGGATGTTCCACGCAGTGGACTGACTCTGCTGCTGCACGCTGTGCCGTGCGGTGACGTGACCCACCTCGTGCCCCAGCACCGCAGCGAGTTCCGCTTCCGAGTTCAGGTAGGCCAGCAGGCCGCGATGGATATAGATGTAGCCGCCCGGCAGGGCGAAGGCGTTGATGTCCGGCGAGTCGACCACGGTGAAGTGGTAGGCAATATTGCTGCGGTGGCTGTGACTGGCGACGCGCTGCCCCACTTCCTGCACGTAGGCCTGCAGCTTTTCGTCCGCATAGGGCGGGTTCTGCTTGGCGATTTCCTGGTTGTACTGGCGACCGAGATCCAGCTCCTGCTGCTCGCTCATCATCACGAAATTGGTCTTGCCGGTCGCGGGGTTCACCGCGCAACCGGCCAGCAGGGAAGAACCGAACAGCAGCGCCAAGACCAGCGCAGGGGATCTCATCGAATCACCTCGAGCATTCCATTGTGGGTAAGGGGGAGCATCCAGCGGGGATTCCTCGTATTTACGCCGCCCCTGCGTGCACGGTCAATTACCCAGCCTCGCGCTTCTATTCGCCGCCCCTCCAGTCGCTGCAACGTGGCGGCATCGAACTGGCGCAGATGCTTCAGTTCGACACGCAGTACCAGGGGCCCGTCCAGCTGCAGCCAGACCCCGCCACGGTTGCGTTCGACCCTGGCGACGCGCCCCTGCACCAGCGCAAAACCGCCCCGGCGCAGCTGCCACGGCGATTGCAACGGAGGTCGACGCCAAAGTCCCCGTCCGGCACGACGTGCCTCCCGCTCCGCAATGGCATGGCATCCGCTGAGCGCGGCGTTAGGCGCGATGGCAATGTGAAACGCCAGCCCCTCGGCGAGCAAGCGCTCCTCGAGATTGCGCCCGCTACTGTCATAAAGGTGAGCCAGGGTGCGACCGTAGTGGTCTTTCGGTTCGCGCCCGAGACGCAGCCCAACGCGCCCGCCACTGGATTTCACCAGTTCGGTCAGACGTCGGTGCGCCGCTACGGCGTAGGGCTCATCCGACCGCCCCTTGCGAGCCAACTCGGGCGCGTTCAGGCCAATCAGACGAACGCTTCGTCCATCGACCAGACGCAAGGTGTCGCCATCGACGACTTTTCGGACTTTATAGGTAGGAAGGTTGCCCGAAAGCGGGCAGGCGGCATGAAGGGAGAAACTCAAAAGCCAGAAAAAGAAAAAGGCGCCTGTCAGAGGCGCCTTTCTCGTCAGCGGGGACTTGGCCATCAGGCCTTCCCGGGCTGTGTCGGCTCTTACTTGGCGCCGAACACGCCAAAACGCTGCTTGAAGCGATCGATACGGCCGCCGGTGTCCAGAACCTTCTGCTTACCGGTGTAGAACGGGTGGCACTCGGAGCATACGTCGAGGCTGATGTTCTTGCCGATGGTGGAGCGGGTCTTGATGACGTTGCCGCAGCTGCAGGTAGCTTCGATCGCTACGTACTCGGGATGGATTTCCGGTTTCATTGCATGATCCTCAGGTCTGGCGTGCCGCCACCCGACCCTATGTCGAGCACCGCACGGAAACAGGCGGCGGATGATACCAGAGTGAGGGTGCGTTGCAAGCCGCCAGCCGCACCGGCCGTCGCGCTGGGCCATGTTAAGATCGCGCCTTTTCCGAAGGGACCGCCCGCTTGCCCGACGCACCCATCCTGCGCCTAGCCCTGCCCTCGCCGCTACGCCGCCTGTTCGACTACCGGGCGCCTGCCGGCGTGCCTCGCGCCGCCCTGCAGCCGGGGGTTCGCCTGCGTGTGCCGTTCGGCCGACGCGAGATCATCGGCGTGCTGGTGGAAGTGACGGACAAGAGCGATGTGCCCGCGGACAAGCTCAAACCGGCACTGGAACTGCTGGATAGCCGCCCGCCACTGCCGCCCTCGCTCTTCAAGCTCTGCCTGTGGACCGCCCAGTACTACCAGCACAGCCTCGGCGACACCCTGAGCTGGGCCCTGCCGGTGCTGCTACGCCAGGGAGAACCGGCGGAGGCCCGGCAGGAGCGATTCTGGCATGTCGCCCCGGGCGCCAGCCTCGACGACCCGCGCCTGGCCCGCGCACCGCGGCAGCGCCAGGCCCTGGCCACCCTGGCGCAGCATCCCCATGGTGTCGCGCACCAATTGCTCAGCCAACTGCAGCTGAACAAGGACAGTCTCGACATCCTCCTGGAAAAGGGTCTGGCCCGCGTCGAAGTACGCCGCCACGTCCCCAGCGACCGCCACGGTCCATTGCTGGCTCAGCCGGAGCTGCCGCTCAACCCCGAGCAGCGCGCCGCCTTCGACGCGGTGCATGCTTCCTTCGGCAGCTTCAATGCCCTGCTCCTGGCCGGGGTTACCGGCAGCGGCAAGACCGAGGTCTACCTGCAACTGATCCGCCAGACCCTCGAAGCCGGCAAACAGGCACTGGTACTGATCCCCGAGATCAACCTCGGTCCGCAGACCCTCGAACGCTTCTCCCGCCGTTTCAACGCGCGGATCGCCCTGCTCCACTCGGCGGTGAACGACCGCGAGCGCCTGGACGCCTGGCTCGCCGCCCGCGATGGCGAGGCCGACATCGTCATCGGCACCCGCTCGGCACTCTTCACGCCGCTGAAGAATCCGGGGCTGATCATCATCGACGAGGAACACGACGCTTCTTATAAGCAGCAGGAAGGCCTGCGCTACCACGCCCGCGACCTGGCCCTGGTACGTGCCCGCCAGGAGAACATCCCGATCCTGCTGGGCTCGGCCACACCCTCGCTGGAAAGCCTGCAGAATGCCCACGCCGGCCGCTACGGCCTGTTGCGCCTGACCCAGCGCGCCGGTGGCGCCAAGCAACCGCGCTTCCTGCGCCTGGATGTGAAGAGCCTGCCGCTGGACTCCGGCATATCGATGCCGCTGCAACAGGCCATCGCCCAGACCCTGGCGGCGGGCCAGCAGGTACTAGTATTCCTCAACCGACGCGGCTTCGCGCCGACCCTGCTGTGCCATGACTGCGGCTGGATCAGCCAGTGCCCGCGCTGTGACGCGCGCATGACCCTGCACCAGCGCTTCAACGAGCTGCGCTGCCACCATTGCGGTCACACCCAGCGCCAGCCATCCTGCTGCCCCGACTGCAGCCGGGTCGACCTGCGTCCGGTGGGTGCCGGCACCGAGCGCGCCGAAGAGCGCCTGGCGATCCTGTTCCCCAAGACCCAGGTTCTGCGCATAGACCGCGACAGCACCTCGCGCAAGGACGCGATGGACAAGCTGTTCTCCACCATCCAGCGCGGCGAACCCTGCATCCTGGTCGGCACCCAGATGCTCGCCAAGGGGCACCATTTTCCCCGCGTGACCCTGGTGGCCATCCTCGACGCCGACGGCGGCCTGTTCTCAGCCGACTTCCGCGCCAGCGAACGCATGGCCCAGCTCATCGTCCAGGTCGCGGGCCGGGCCGGTCGCGCCGAGGAGCCGGGCAAGGTGATCATCCAGACCCACCTGGCCGAGCATCCCCTGCTGGTGCAGCTCACCGAACAGGGCTACTTCGCCTTTGCCGATCAGGCCCTTTCCGAGCGACGTGCAGCCGGCCTGCCGCCCTTCGCTCATCTCGCGCTGTTGCGCGCCGAGGCACACAAGCCGGGCCAGGCGGAGGATTTCCTCGACAGCGCCTGCACCGAAGCCGAACAACAACTGGCCGAAATGGGCCTCAACGGAGTCGAATTACTGGGACCGGTCCCCGCCCCCATGGAACGCCGCGCCGGCCGCTATCGTGCCCAGCTCCTGTTGCAAGCCAATGCCCGCGCGCCCCTGCATCGCCTGCTGACGCCCTGGAGCCAGGCGCTGGAGCAGTTGCCCGGAGGCCGCGCGGTACGCTGGTCGCTGGATGTCGATCCAATAGACCTGTTCTGACCACCGCCGCCCGGCCGATATCACAGAAAGTCCCTTGCAGCTCGCCGCTTAAAACTTGAAGCTGCAGCCGCAGCCCGCCGATAATGCACAGTTTTCAACCAGCGCCAGCCCTCTCCGGGCCGGCCGGAAGAGCAGAAGATGAAAGACACCATTCGCCAGCTGATCCAGCAAGCCCTGACCCGTCTCGCCAGCGAGGGCGTGCTGCCCGAGGGCCTCAGCCCGGCCATCCAGGTGGAAAACACCAAGGACAAGAGCCACGGCGACTTCGCCAGCAACATTGCCATGATGCTGGCCAAACCTGCCGGCATGAAACCGCGCGACCTGGCCGAGAAGCTCATTGCCGCCCTGCCCCAGGACGAGCAGGTAGCCAAGGTGGAAATCGCCGGCCCGGGCTTCCTCAACTTCTTCCAGAACACCCAGGCCCTGGCCCAGCGCCTGGAAGCTGCGCTGGCTGACGCTCACCTTGGCGTGCGCAAGAACGGCCCGCAGCAACGCGTCGTCATTGACCTGTCGGCACCGAACCTGGCCAAGGAAATGCACGTCGGCCACCTGCGCTCCACCATCATCGGTGACGGCGTGGCACGCGTACTGGAATTCCTCGGCGACACCGTGATCCGCCAGAACCACGTGGGCGACTGGGGCACCCAGTTCGGCATGCTGCTGGCCTACATGCAGGAACAGCCGGTAGGCAGCGACGCCGAACTGTCCGACCTGGAATCCTTCTATCGCGCCGCGAAGAAGCGCTTCGACGAATCCTCCGAGTTCGCCGACCGCGCCCGCGAGCTGGTGGTCAAGCTGCAGGCGGGCGACCCCGATTGCCTGAAACTCTGGACCCGCTTCAACGACATTTCCCTGAGCCACTGCCAGGCCGTGTACGACCGCCTGGGCGTGAAGCTCACCATGGCGGACGTGAAGGGCGAAAGCGCCTACAACGACGACCTGGCCAATGTGATCACCGACCTGCGCGCCAAGGGCCTGCTCACCGAAAGCGACGGTGCCCTGTGCGTGTTCATGGACGAGTTCAAGAACGCCGAGGGCAACCCCCTGCCGCTGATCGTACAGAAGGCCGGTGGCGGTTACCTCTACGCCACCACCGACCTGGCCGCCACCCGCTACCGCGCCAATGTGCTCAAGGCCGATCGCGCGCTGTACTTCGTCGACCAGCGCCAGGCCCTGCACTTCCAGATGGTGTTCGCCGCCGCGCGCCTGGCCGGCTTCGTGCCGCCGAGCTTCGAAATGGAGCACATGGGCTTCGGCACCATGAACGGCGCTGACGGCAAGCCCTTCAAGACCCGCGACGGCGGCACCGTGAAACTGATCGACCTGCTGGACGAAGCCGAGCAGCGCGCCTATGACCTGGTGAAGGGCAAGAACCCCGAGCTGGACGAGGCCGAGCTGCGCCAGATCGCCCGCGCCGTGGGCATCGGCGCGGTGAAGTACGCCGACCTGTCCAAGCACCGCACCAGTGACTACAGCTTCAACTTCGAGCTGATGCTGAGCTTCGAAGGCAACACCGCGCCCTACCTGCTCTACGCCTACACCCGCGTAGCCAGCGTGTTCCGCAAGCGGGGCTTGGACTTCTCCGAAATCGACGGCCAGATCATCCTTGCCGCCGAGCAGGAGCAGGCCCTGGCCGCCAAGCTGGCGCAGTTCGCCGACACCCTGGGCAATGTGGCCGAGAAGGGCGTACCGCACATCCTCTGCGCCTACCTCTACGACCTGGCCGGCCTGTTCTCCAGCTTCTACGAGAACTGCCCGATCCTCACCGCCGAGGACCAGGCCACCCAGCAGAGCCGCCTGCGCCTCGCCGCGCTGACCGGCCGCACCCTCAAGCAAGGCCTGGAACTCCTCGGCCTGCAAACCCTGGAACGCATGTAACGGACTATGGCGAAGAAGAAACCTGCACCCAAGCGCGGGGCCAGCCGCTACCAGGCGCCGGCCAAGAAACCGGTGCCCGGCTGGGTCTGGTTGGCCATCGGACTGGTCATCGGTGGCTTCGTGGTGTTCCTCAACCAGCTCGAACCGGGCCGCGACGAAGTGCGCCGGACCAAGCCCGAGCAGGCCGCGAACGGTGCCGCCAGCGGCAAGGCCGGCAGTGATACCGGCAAGGTCCAGGCCAGGCCGACGACACCGCCGCCACAGGAACCGGCGAAACCCAAGTACGACTTCTACACCCTGCTGCCGGAGTCGGAAGTCATAGTGCCGCCGGAAGCCGTGCCGAAGGAGACGCCGCCCACGCAGCCGGAACAGAAACCGGTCACCCCGGAAGAGGCCGCCAAGATCGACGCCGCCCGTGCCCAGGCAGCGCTGAATGGCGAAACGCCGCCCCCGCCGCCGGTAGTGGCCAAGGCGCCGGTCACCAACCAGTTCTTCCTCCAGGCCGGTTCGTTCCGCAAGCGTGACGACGCCGACCGGGTGCGTGCACAGATCATCCTGCTCGGCCAGAACGTCCAGGTGGAATCCGGGACCGTCCGCGAGGAAACCTGGTACCGCGTGCTGGTCGGCCCCTTCGCCAACCGCGAGCAACTCGCCTCGGCGCAGAAGCAGCTGGCCGGCAGCGGTTTCAGCAATCTGCTGTTACAGCAGCGCCAGAGCCGTTGAGCTGCGGGCGACTCGTTGAAATAACGTCGGCGAGGCAGCCGGTGCGAGGCAGAAGCAGGCGAAAAAGCAGAGTTTACGAGCTGTAAATGAGCATTTTGAGCCAGGTTCTGACGAAGCACCGGCAACGCAGGCAGTTATTCAACAGTCGGCCAATCGTCCGCGCCTGGTTGAAAAGCCGGGCACGGCCCCCCATCTGAGTTTCCATTCGGGCATTCCGCCCCGCTGCGTGGAGACTCTCCCCTTGACCACCATCGTTTCAGTCCGCCGCAACGGCAAAGTCGTCATGGGCGGCGACGGCCAGGTTTCCCTCGGCAACACCGTCATGAAGAGCAACGCCCGCAAGGTCCGCCGCCTCTACCACGGCCAGGTCCTGGCCGGCTTCGCCGGTGCCACCGCCGATGCCTTCACCCTCTTCGAACGCTTCGAAGGGCAGCTGGAAAAGCACCAGGGCCATCTTGTCCGCGCCGCCGTCGAGCTGGCCAAGGACTGGCGTACCGACCGTTCCCTGAGCCGCCTGGAAGCCATGCTCGCCGTGGCCAACAAGGATGCCTCGCTGATCATCACCGGCAACGGTGACGTGGTGGAACCCGAGCACGGCCTGATCGCCATGGGCTCCGGCGGCGGTTTCGCCCAGGCCGCTGCCCTGGCGCTGCTGCAACACACCGAACTGTCCGCCCGCGAAGTGGCCGAGACCGCCCTGAACATCGCCGGCTCCATCTGCGTGTTCACCAACCAGAACCTGACCATCGAGGAGCTGGACAGCGCCGAGTGAGGCAGCCGTCCCGCATTGGAGCCATTTTCATGTCCATGACGCCCCGCGAAATCGTCCACGAACTCAACCGCCACATCGTTGGCCAGGACGACGCCAAGCGCGCCGTCGCCATCGCCCTGCGCAACCGCTGGCGCCGCATGCAGCTGCCAGCCGAACTGCGCGCCGAGGTGACGCCGAAGAACATCCTGATGATCGGCCCGACCGGTGTCGGCAAGACCGAGATCGCACGTCGCCTGGCCAAGCTGGCGAACGCGCCCTTCATCAAGGTCGAAGCCACCAAGTTCACCGAGGTGGGCTACGTCGGCCGCGACGTCGAGTCCATCATCCGCGACCTCGCCGACGCCGCCGTGAAGATGATGCGCGAGCAGGAAATGCACCGCGTGCGCTACCGCGCCGAAGACGCCGCCGAGGAGCGCATCCTCGACGCCCTGCTGCCCCAGGCCCGCACCGGCTTTGGCGACGAGCAACCGCGCGAGGACTCCAACACCCGCCAGCTGTTCCGCAAACGCCTGCGCGAGGGCCAGCTGGACGACAAGGAAATCGACATCGAAGTGGCCGAATCCCCGGCTGGCGTGGAAATCATGGCCCCGCCCGGCATGGAGGAAATGACCAACCAGCTGCAGAACCTCTTCTCCAACCTTGGCAAGGGCAAGCGCAAATCCCGCAAGCTGAAGGTCAAGGAAGCCATGAAGCTGGTGCGCGACGAAGAAGCCGCACGCCTGGTCAATGAGGAAGAACTGAAGGCCGCCGCCCTGGAAGCGGTTGAGCAGAACGGCATCGTCTTCATCGACGAGATCGACAAGGTGGCCAAGCGCGGCAACGTCGGCGGCGCCGACGTCTCCCGTGAAGGTGTGCAGCGCGACCTGCTGCCGCTGATCGAAGGCTGCACCGTGAACACCAAGCTGGGCATGGTGAAGACCGACCACATCCTGTTCATCGCCTCCGGTGCCTTCCACCTGTCCAAGCCCAGCGACCTGGTGCCGGAACTGCAGGGCCGCCTGCCGATCCGCGTCGAGCTGAAAGCCCTGTCGCCGGAAGACTTCGAGCGCATCCTGACCGAGCCCCACGCCTCGCTGACCGAGCAGTACAGCGCGCTGCTGAAGACCGAAGGCCTGAACATCGAGTTCGCCCAGGACGGTATCAAGCGCCTGGCCGAAATCGCCTGGCAGGTGAACGAGAAGACCGAGAACATTGGTGCCCGCCGCCTGCACACACTGATCGAGCGACTGCTGGAAGAAGTGTCCTTCAGCGCCGGCGATCTCGCCGCGCAGCACGACGAGAAGCCGATCCTCATCGACGCGGCCTACGTCAACGGCCACCTCGGCGAGTTGGCCCAGGACGAAGACCTGTCGCGCTACATCCTCTGACAGGCGCACACTGGATACAGCCGGCAACTGCCGGCTGTATCGGTTTGGAGACCCCTGAAATGCGCATCCCCAGCGGTATCGAACTGCACAAGGCCTCCAGGACCCTGACCCTGAAGTACGGTCCGCAGGAAAGCTACACCCTCTCCGCCGAATTCCTGCGCGTGCACTCGCCTTCGGCGGAGGTACAGGGCCACGGCAAGCCCATCCTCCAGTACGGCAAGCTGAACGTAGGCCTGACCAGGCTGGAACCGGCCGGCAACTATGCCCTGAAATTGACCTTCGACGACGGCCACGACAGCGGCCTCTTCACCTGGGACTACCTCTACCAGCTCGCCACCCGACAGGAAGAGCTGTGGAACGACTATCTGCAGGAGCTTGCAGCCGCCGGCCGCTCCCGCGACCCGGATGAATCCGTCGTCAAGCTCATGCTCTGAAGCGGTGCAGGCCGCGCCCCATTCCAGCCCTTGCCGCCCAAGGTTAGGGCGCATTTTCTAAATGCTCGCGACATACTCCCGCTGCAGCGAACTCTCTGCGGTCGGCTTGCGCAAACTGACAAACTCAGGTAACCAATTTCTGGCAAGTTCCATGCATTTGGCACAGCCAGATACAGAGAAATTCGCGAAGTTCGCTTCGCCTTCCCGGTAACCCGAGCGTGTCGGCGCACTGCTTCGCCAGGGCGCTGTTCGACTCAGGACAATGGAGCGTCGTAGATGAGCAACAAGAACAATGAAGACCTGCAGCGCCAAGCCTCGGACAACACCTTGAACCTCAATCCGGTGATAGGTATCCGTGGCAAGGATCTGCTGTCTTCAGCGCGGATGGTGCTGTTGCAAGCCATCAAGCAACCTTTCCACAGTGCAAAACACGTCGCCCATTTCGGCCTGGAACTGAAGAACGTGGTGCTCGGCCAATCCGGCCTGCAACCCGAAGCCGACGACCGCCGTTTCAGTGACCCTGCCTGGAGCCAGAACCCGCTGTACAAGCGTTACCTGCAGACCTACCTCGCCTGGCGCAAGGAACTGCACCAGTGGATAGAGCACAGCAATCTCTCCGAACAGGACACCAGCCGCGGTCATTTCGTCATCAACCTGATGACCGAGGCCATGGCACCCACCAACAGCATGGCCAACCCGGCTGCGGTGAAGCGCTTCTTCGAAACCGGCGGCAAGAGCCTGCTGGACGGCCTTTCTCATCTGGCCAAGGACCTGGTGAACAACGGCGGCATGCCGAGCCAGGTGAACATGGACGCCTTCGAGGTCGGCAAGAACCTCGCCACCACCGAAGGCGCGGTGGTCTACCGCAATGACGTGCTGGAGCTGATCCAGTTCAAGCCCATCACCGAAAGCGTGCACGAGCGCCCGCTGCTGGTGGTACCGCCGCAGATCAACAAGTTCTACGTATTCGACCTGTCGCCGGAAAAGAGCCTGGCACGCTTCTGCCTGCGCAACGGCCTGCAGACCTTCATCGTCAGCTGGCGCAACCCGACCAAGGCGCAACGCGAGTGGGGCCTGTCCACCTACATCGATGCCCTCAAGGAAACCATCGACGTCATCCTGAAGATCACCGGCGCCAAGGACCTCAACATCCTCGGCGCGTGCTCCGGCGGCATCACCACCGTCGCCCTGCTCGGCCACTACCAGGCGATCGGCGAGAACAAGGTCAACGCCTTCACCCAGATGGTCAGCGTGCTGGACTTCAACCTCGATACCCAGGTCGCCCTGTTCGCCGATGAGCAGACCCTCGAAGCCGCCAAGCGCCGCTCCTACCAGGCCGGCGTGCTGGAGGGCAAGGACATGGCCAAGGTATTCGCCTGGATGCGCCCCAACGACCTGATCTGGAACTACTGGGTCAACAACTACCTGCTGGGCAACGAGCCGCCGGCCTTCGACATCCTCTACTGGAACAACGACACCACACGCCTGCCTGCCGCGCTGCACGGCGAGCTGGTGGAAATGTTCAAGACCAACCCGCTGACCCGTCCCAACGCGCTGGAAGTCTGTGGCACGCCCATCGACCTCAAACAGGTCACCTGCGACTTCTACTGCGTGGCCGGCACCACCGACCACATCACCCCCTGGGAAGCCTGCTACCGCTCGGCGCGGCTGCTGGGTGGCAAATGCGAGTTCGTGCTGTCCAACAGCGGCCACATCCAGAGCATCCTCAACCCGCCGGGCAACCCCAAGGCGCGCTTCTCCACCAGCAGTGAAATGCCGGAGGACCCGAAGGCCTGGCTGGATAACGCCACCAAGCATGCCGATTCCTGGTGGCTGCACTGGCAGCAATGGATAGGCGATCGCTCAGGCAAGACCAGGAAAGCCAACTTCACCCTGGGCAACAAGGCCTTCCCGGCCGGTGAAGCTTCGCCCGGCACTTACGTGCACGAGCGATGACAGACTGCGCCCTGCGCAACACTGCCCATGGCACCGGGATGTGCCCTGCGCGCCGCCGGCATTTGCCGGCGGCGCCAGCCAGGCGCTGCCTGGCGAATTCGGAAACAGCCTCTGGCGGCTGCTTCCGGTGTTCTCTTCAATAGGGCTCCGCGCATGCCGCTACCTTTCGTATTCCGAACCATCGAGCTGGATGGCCAGACCATCCGAACCGCCGTCCGCCCCGGCCAGTCGCACATGACGCCGCTGCTGATCTTCAACGGCATCGGCGCCAACCTCGAACTGGTCTTCCCCTTCGTCCAGGCCCTGGATCCGGACCTGGAAGTGATCGCCTTCGACGTGCCCGGCGTCGGCGGATCGTCCACCCCCAGCGTGCCTTACCGCTTCTCCGGCCTGGCCAAGCTCGCCGCGCGCATGCTGGATTACCTGGACTACGGCCAGGTCAACGCCATTGGCGTGTCCTGGGGCGGCGCCCTGGCCCAGCAGTTCGCCCATGACTACCCGGAGCGCTGCAAGAAACTGATCCTCGCGGCCACCTCGGCCGGTGCCGTCATGGTGCCCGGCAAGCCCAAGGTTCTCTGGCGCATGGCCAGTCCGCGGCGCTACATCCAGCCGTCCTACGGCGTGCATATCGCCCCGGACATCTACGGCGGCGCCTTCCGCCGCGACCCTGGCCTGGCCATGGCCCACGCCAGCAAGGTGCGCTCCTCCGGCAAGATGGGCTACTACTGGCAGCTGTTCGCGGGGCTCGGCTGGACCAGCATCCACTGGCTGCATCGCATCCGCCAGCCGACCCTGGTGCTGGCCGGCGACGACGATCCGATCATCCCGCTGGTGAACATGCGCCTGCTCGCCTGGCGCATCCCGAATGCGGAACTCCACGTGATCGACGACGGTCACCTGTTCCTCGTTACCCGTGCCGAAACGGTGGCACCGATCATCATGAAGTTCCTCGCCGAGGAACGTCAGCGCGCGGTGATCCACCCCCAGGCCGTGCCGCTGCGCAGTAGCTGAGAACCTGCCGCTCCCTTGTGGGGCGGCCGCATGACGCCCGAACCAGACCGGTGCGCGCTGTCATCAACTTGAATTTTGCTGGAGATAGTCTGGAATGCCCTTCGGGCTCCTGGTGGTACAAGCCTTGCTGTAGTCCTCCCGAACCACGGACCGAATACGGAGCGTTGCCCCATGCGAGAAAAACAAATCCCGGGCACCTTGCCGGCACCTGCCGCCTTCATGAATGCGCAGAACGCCATCGTGGGGCTTCGCGGCAAAGATCTGTTTTCCACGGTACGCAACCTGGCGCTGCAAGGACTGCGGCATCCGGTGCACAGTGCGCGACACATGCTCGCCTTCGGCGGCCAGGTCGGCCGCGCGCTGCTTGGCGATACCCTGTACCAGCCCAGCCCACAGGACAGCCGCTTCGCCGACCCGTCCTGGCAGCACAACCCCTTCTACCGCCGTGGCCTGCAGGTCTACCTGGCCTGGCAGAAACAGCTCAGCAGCTGGATCGATGAGAGCGACCTGAGCGACGACGACCGTGCTCGGGCCCGTTTCGTCCTGGCCCAATTGAGCGACGCCCTCTCACCCACCAACAGCCTGCTCAACCCGTTGGCGGTGAAGGAGCTGTTCAACACCGGTGGCCTCAGCCTGGTAAAGGGCCTCAGCCATCTGGTGGACGATCTGCTGCACAACGACGGCATGCCCAGCCAGGTCAGCAAGCAAGCCTTCGAGATCGGCCGCAACCTCGCCAACACCCCCGGTGCCGTGGTCTTCCGCAATGAGCTGCTGGAGCTGATCCAGTACAAGCCAATGAGCGAAAAGCAGTATCTGCGCCCCTTGCTGGTGGTTCCGCCGCAGATCAACAAGTACTACATATTCGACCTGAGCCCCGACAAGAGCTTCGTCCAGTACGCCCTGAAGAACGGCCTGCAGGTGTTCATGGTGAGCTGGCGCAACCCCGATGCGCGGCACCGCGAATGGGGCCTCTCCACCTATGTGCAGGCACTGGAAGAGGCCTTCGAAGCCTGCCGTGCCATCACCGGCAGCAAGGAAGTCAACCTGGCGGGTGCCTGCGCCGGCGGCCTCACCATCGCGGCCCTGCAGGGCCACCTGCAGTCGCGCCGGCAACTGCGCAAGGTCACCAGCGCCACCTACCTCGTCAGCCTGCTGGACAGCCAGGTGGACAGCCCGGCCGCGCTCTTTGCCGATGAGCAGACCCTCGAAGCCGCCAAGCGCCGCTCGTACCAGGCCGGCGTGCTCGAGGGCAAGGACATGGCCAAGGTGTTCGCCTGGATGCGCCCGAACGACCTGGTGTGGAACTACTTCGTCAACAACTACCTGCTGGGCCGCGAACCCCCAGCCTTCGACATCCTCTACTGGAACAACGACAACACCCGCCTGCCCGCCGCGCTGCACGGCGACATGCTGGATTTCTTCAAGCACAACCCGCTGACCCGCAGCGGCGCGCTGGAAATCTGCGGTACACCCATCGACCTGCAGAAGGTCACGGTGGACAGCTTCAGCGTGGCCGGCATCAACGACCACATCACCCCCTGGGACGCCGTCTACCGCTCCGCCCTGCTGCTGGGCGGCGACAGCCGTTTCGTGCTGTCCAACAGCGGCCACATCCAGAGCATTCTCAATCCCCCGGGCAATCCCAAGGCCAACTACTACGAGAACGGCAAGCTCACCTCCGACCCCCGTGCCTGGTACTACGATGCCAGGCACGTACAGGGCAGCTGGTGGGCACAATGGCTGGGCTGGATCCAGGAGCGCTCCGGCGAGCAACGGGAAACCATCACAGCCCTGGGCAACCAGGATTACCCCGCGATGGAAGCCGCTCCCGGCACCTACGTGCACGTGCGCTGACACCCCGGCGGCCGGCCCGGCGATCGCCCGGCCGGCCCTTCACCTCTTTACGGAAAGGCTGGCAGTATCCTGGATGAAGACCCGCGACCGCATCCTCGAATGCGCACTTGAACTGTTCAATCACAACGGCGAACCCAACGTCACCACCCTGGAAATAGCCACCGAACTGGGCATCAGCCCCGGCAACCTCTACTACCACTTCCACGGCAAGGAACCTCTGGTGATGGCGCTGTTCGAGCGCTTCCAGGAGGAGTTGGCGCCGCTGCTCGACCCGCCGGCCGACGCGCAACTGGATGCCGAGGACTACTGGCTGTTCCTGCACCTGATCGTCGAGCGGCTGTCGCGATACCGCTTCCTGTTCCAGGACCTCTCCAACCTGGCCGGTCGCCTGCCGAAGTTGGCAAAGGGAATGCGCAACTGGCTGAACCACCTCAAGCGGACCCTGGCTGCCCTGCTGGCCAGGCTGAAGGCCGAGGAGCAACTGGTCAGCGATACCGAGTCCCTTGGCCAACTGGTGGAACAGATCACCCTGACCCTGCTGTTCTCGCTCGACTACCAGCGGGTACTGGGAAGCGGCGGCGAGATCCGCCTCGTGGTGTACCAGGTGATGATGCTGGTCGCCCCGCACCTTCGCCCCGGCTCCCGGCACGCTGCCGAAAGCCTCGCCAGACGTTATCTGGACGCCTGAAACGAAAACGCCCGGACAAGCCGGGCGTTTTCGTCATACCGATACCAATCAGGACTGGCTGGCCGGCGGCGTTGCCGGAGTAGCCGGTGCTGCCGGAGTCGGTGCCACGCTGGGTGCCGGAGCGGCCGATGCTGCAGGCGCTGCCGGGACGGCCAGAGCCGGTGCCGCAGGCTTGGCGGCCTTGGGCGCGGCGGGCTTCTTCACTGCCGGCTTCTTCGCGGCGGCGGGCTTGGCTGCTGCAGGCTTGGCCGCGGCGGCCGGCTTGGCAGCGGGTTTCGCTGCGGCGGGCTTGGCGGCGGCCGGTTTCGCGGCAGCAGGCTTGGCAGCCGGTTTTGCAGCCGGTTTGGCAGCGGCCTTGGCTGCAGGCTTGGCAGCAGCGGCTTTGGCTGCCGGCTTGGCGGCCGGTTTCGCAGCAGCCTTGGCCGCCGGCTTCGCAGCAGCGGCTTTGGCTGCCGGCTTGGCGGCGGCGACCTTGGCAACAGGTTTGGCGGCGGCCTTGGCTGCCGGTTTTGCGGCAGGCTTGGCTGCTGGCTTGACCGACTTGGCCGACACACCGGTGAGCTTCTCGAGCTGCTTGGTCAGGGCATCCACCTTTCCTTGCAGGTCCTTCACCTCGGTGCGGCTGGGCACGCCGAGACGGGAAATGGCGCTGTTCAGACGCTTGTCGAAAGCCTCTTCCAGTTCGCTCCACTTGCCGATCGCCTTGCCCTTGACCTCTTCGACCTTGGACTTGGCCGATCCAACGCGGGAGCCGACAGTCGACTTGACCGCGTCTACCTGCTTGTCCACTTCGGTCTTGGCCTGCTTCTCGGCCTTCTCACCATCCTTGACCAGCGTATCGAACAGCTTGGAGCCGTCGTTGCTGATCTTCGAGTAGGCCCCCAAGCCAGCCAGCCAGATCTGGCGCGAGTATTTCTCGATCTCGCCGATCCAGGAGTTGGTGTCTTTATCGGTTTTCTTCTTGCCAGCCATCCTGCTCTCCTTATTTGGTTCGCGCGACGTGCTCGAGCAACGCGCTCAGCTCATCAAGCTTAGCAGAGAGTGCCTCAACGTCCTGCCGCGAGGGAATACCGATGCGATTGAGCGCGCTGGCCACACGGTTGTCGAAAGCCTTCTCGATCTTGTCGAACTGAACTTCGACCTTTTCCTTCACGCCGCTAACGCTGTTCTTGACGCTGTCGAACTGGCTGTTGGCGGCTTCGACCTGCTCGTCCACCAGCTTCTTGCCCTGCTTCTCAACGCCTTCGCCGGCCTTCACCAGCTCCTTGAAGTAATCGACGCCTTCGGCACCGGCCTTGGCGTAGGCACCCAGGCCAGCCAGCCAGATCTTGCGGGCATAGAGCTTCACGTCGGCAATGACGGTGGACTTGCTTTCGGCTTTCTCGACTTTCTTCTTGACGGCTACTTTGGCCATGGTGCACCTCACGCTGAAAGGTAGATGACTCGTCCTTTTTCAGGACTTGTGCGCAAGGTAGCGAGGAAAATTAGAAACCGCATACTAGCCGCGAGGCGGGCTGTCCGGGCTGGGTAGCAGTGGGGGCGAATCCATTCGCGAAGCGGCCCTGTGGAACAGGCTGGCTCAGGCCAGGTATTCGTCCAGCGCCCTCTCGATCTCGCGCTTGATGCTGCCGCTCATGGTCGAGAGCAGCAGGCCCAGCTTGACCTCGACACGCACCTTGGCGTCACTCACCTCGATCGAACCATCAGCGCCGCTGCGCTTGAACTCCAGGGTGTCGCCACGCCACTGGTAACGCACGTCGTACTCGCGCGCCAGGCGCTGCGCCAGCTTCTCGGCTTTGTCCCGGACGGCTTCAAGACCGAGGGCATGGGGACGTTCGACTTGGATGCGCGACATGGGTGTTTCCTGAACTGCGGCCTTTGGTCGCGCGACTATACCAGCCAGCACGCGCCCTGGCCGCCCCCCGCAGCACCCGCTCGCCAAGACAAAGCCGGGCGCCGGCATTAGAATGGCCGCCATTCAATTCCGGTGGCATCGACATGAACGACCCGCGCAAAGGCAACGACGCCGAACCCACGACCCACTTCGGTTACCAGCAGGTCCCCGAAAGCCAGAAGGCCGACAAGGTCGCCGAGGTATTCCACTCGGTTGCGGCCAAGTACGACCTGATGAACGACCTGATGTCCGGTGGCGTCCACCGCCTGTGGAAGCGTTTCACCATCGAGCTGTCCGGCGTGCGTCCGGGCAACCGTGTGCTGGACATCGCTGGCGGCACCGGCGACCTCACCCGCCAGTTCTCGCGCCTGGTGGGCGTGACCGGCGAAGTGGTGCTGGCGGACATCAACGCCTCGATGCTCAAGGTGGGCCGCGACAAGCTGCTGGACAGCGGCGTGGCCGGCAACGTCAGCTTCGTCCAGGCCGACGCCGAGAAGCTGCCCTTCCCCGACAATCACTTCGACGTGGTCACCATCGCCTTCGGCCTGCGCAACGTCACCCACAAGGACGAAGCCATTCGTTCCATGCTGCGGGTGCTCAAGCCGGGCGGCCGGCTGTTGGTGCTGGAGTTCTCCAAACCCACCAGCGGCCTGCTGTCCAAGGCCTATGACGCCTACTCCTTCAGCCTCCTGCCGCTGATGGGCAAGCTGATCACCAACGACGCCGACAGCTACCGCTACCTGGCCGAGTCGATCCGCATGCACCCGGACCAGGAGACTCTCAAGGCGATGATGTCCGAAGCCGGCTTCGAACGCGTCACTTACCACAACATGACCGGCGGCATCGTCGCCCTGCATCGCGGCATCAAGCCCTGATGCTGACCCAGGCGCTGCTGGCCGGTATCGAGCTCGGCCTGAACCGGGTGCTGGCCCTGGACAGCACCGCGTTGCCGCGCATGTCCGCACTGGAAGGCAGCGTCATCGAGGTGGACTGCCAGAGCCCGGCTCTGACCCTGTTCCTGCTCCCCGGCGGTGATGGCCTGAAGCTCTCCGCCCACTGGTCCGCCCCCGCCGACTGCTGCCTGCGGGCACCCGCCAGCAGCCTGCTGAAGCTGGCCACCACGCGGGAGAAAACCGCTGTCCTGCACAGCCCGGCAGTCTCTCTGGAAGGCGACAGCGCCGTATTGCTCGAACTGGCAGCCATCCTCCAGGACCTCGAGCTGGACTGGGAATACGAGCTGTCGCGCTGGCTCGGCCCGGTCGGCACCCAACTGCTCGCCGGCCACCTGAAGAGCCGCGCCAGCTGGGCCGGACAGGGGCTGGACAACCTGCGGCAGAACTTCGCCGACTACCTGGCCGAAGAGTCGCGCACCCTGGTGGGTCGCCGCGAAGCCGACGCGCGCTTCGCCGAACTGGACCGCCTCAAGCTCGCCCTCGACCGCCTCGATGCCCGCGTCGAGCGCCTGAACCAGAGAACCAAGCCCAACGCATGAAGCTGCTCGCCGCCCGCCGCCTGTTGCGCATCCAGCAGGTCGTCATCCGCTACCGCCTCGATGACCTGCTGCTCGAACTGCCGCTGCCCTGGTGGCTGCGCACGCTGAGCTACGCCCTGCCCTGGCGCTGGCTGCCACGCAGGGAACTGCCGCTATCCCGCGGTGCGCGCCTGCGCCTGGCGCTGGAAGACCTTGGCCCGATCTTCATCAAGTTCGGCCAACTGCTCTCCACTCGCCGCGACCTGATGCCACCCGACATCGCCGACGAACTGGCCCGACTGCAGGACCAGGTACCACCGTTCGCGCCGGAAAAGGCCGTCGCGCGTATCGAGGAACAACTGGGGGCCAAGGTCAGCGAGGTGTTCGCCCGCTTCGACGTCGAGCCGCTGGCCTCGGCCTCGGTGGCCCAGGTCCACGCTGCCCAGCTCAAGAGCGGCGAGGAAGTGGTGGTGAAGGTGATCCGCCCCAACCTGCGGCCGATCATCCGCCAGGACCTCGCCTGGCTGTTCCTCCTCGCCCGCCTGGCCGAACGCGTGTCCGCCGACGCCCGACGCCTGCGCCCGGTGGAAGTGGTGGACGACTACGAGAAGACCATCTACGACGAGCTCGACCTGCTGCGCGAGGCGGCCAACGCCAGCCAGCTGCGACGCAACTTCGACGGCTCGCCGCTGCTCTACGTCCCCCAGGTCTACTGGGACTGGTGCCGTCCCAAGGTGCTGGTGATGGAACGCATCTACGGCATCCCGGTGACTGACCTCGCCACCCTTGCCGACCAGCGCACCGACATGAAGCTGCTGGCCGAGCGTGGCGTGGAAATCTTCTTCACCCAGGTGTTCCGCGACAGCTTCTTCCACGCCGACATGCACCCCGGCAACATCTTCGTGGCCACCCGCCAGCCCTGGAACCCGCAGTACATTGCCATCGACTGCGGAATCATCGGCAGCCTCACCCCCGAGGACCAGAACTACCTCGCCCGCAACCTGATCGCCTTCTTCAAGCGCGACTACCGCCGCGTGGCCCAGTTGCACATCGATTCCGGCTGGGTGCCGGCGGAAACCAAGGTCAACGATTTCGAAGCGGCCATCCGCACCGTCTGCGAACCCATCTTCGAGAAGCCGCTGAAGGACATCTCCTTCGGCCAGTTGCTGCTGCGCCTGTTCCAGACCGCCCGCCGCTTCAACATGGAAGTCCAGCCGCAGCTCGTGCTGCTGCAGAAGACCCTGCTGAACATCGAAGGCCTGGGCCGCCAGCTCTACCCGGACCTGGACCTCTGGACCACCGCCCAGCCATTCCTCGAACGCTGGATGCGCGAGCGCGTCAGCCCTCTGCAGCTGCTACGCAACCTGCAGCAGCAGGCCGAGCAGGTGCCGCACCTGTCGCAGATCGCCCGCGACACCCTGGAACGCCTGGCCAAGCCCGCCAGCGCGCCGCAGAAAATCGAGCAGCCGGCAAGCGTCCAGTGGCCGGCCCGCCTGCTCGGTGCGCTGCTGGTGGCCGGCGCCGCGACCCAGGGCCTGGCGCCCACCACCGAAACCTGGCCGAGCTGGCTGATGCTGGCCGGCGGTCTATATCTGGTGCTGCGCCGATAGCCAGCCCGGAGCGGCACTGGCACACTATTTCGATTCGAGTGCCGGTCCTGCAGGGCCGGCCCAGTTGTGGATGACACGATGAAAGACTGGCTGGAAGAGATTCACTGGAACGCCGAAGGCCTGGTGCCGGCGATCGCCCAGGACCACAAGACGGGCCGCGTGCTGATGATGGCCTGGATGAACCGCGAAGCCCTCGCCCTCACCGTTGCCGAGAACCGCGCCATCTACTGGTCACGCTCCCGTGCCAAGCTCTGGCGCAAAGGCGAGGAATCCGGCCATGTGCAGCAGCTCCACGAACTGCGCCTGGACTGCGACGCCGACGTCGTCATCCTGCTGGTCGAACAGCTGGGCGGCATCGCCTGCCATACTGGGCGCGAAAGCTGCTTCTACCGCGTCTACGAGAATGGCGGCTGGAAGACCGTCGACCCCGTGCTCAAGGACCCGCATGCCATCTACGCCGCAGGACACAGCCATGAGTGATACTCTCGCCCGCCTGGCCGAGGTGCTCGAAGAGCGCAAGAACTCCGCGCCCGACAGTTCCTACGTCGCCAGCCTGTACCACAAGGGCCTGAACAAGATCCTGGAGAAGGTCGGGGAAGAAGCGGTGGAAACCATACTCGCCGCCAAGGATGCCGCCACGAGCGGCGATGCCAGCGACCTGATCTACGAAACCGCCGACCTCTGGTTCCACAGCCTGGTCATGCTCGCCGCCCTCGGCCAGCACCCCCAGGCCGTACTCGATGAACTGGACCGTCGCTTTGGCCTGTCCGGGCACGCCGAAAAGGCCGCCCGCCAGCCATCCGCCTGACAAAGACAATCAAGAGGAACACACCATGGGCATCTTCGACTGGAAACACTGGCTGGTCATTCTCATCGTCGTCGTGCTGGTCTTCGGCACCAAGCGCCTGAAGAACCTCGGCTCCGACGTCGGCGAGGCCATCAAGGGCTTCCGCAAGGCCATGAACACCGAGGAAGCCGACAAGGCCCCCGAGCAGACCACCGCCCAGCAATCCGGCACCCCGCTGAACCAGCCGCACACCATCGACGGCCAGGCGCAGCAAGTGCAGGACCCGGTGACCCGCAAGGACTGATGCCCCATGTTCGGTATCAGCTTCGGTGAACTGCTGCTGATCGGCCTGATCGCCCTCCTGGTGCTCGGGCCTGAACGGCTGCCTGGCGCGGCGCGCACAGCCGGCCTGTGGATTGGCCGTCTCAAGCGCAGCTTCAACGCGATCAAGACCGAGGTCGAGCGCGAGATCGGCGCCGACGAGATCCGCCGCCAGCTGCATAACGAACACATCATGGCGCTGGAGAAGCAGATCAAGGAGAGCATCGTGCCTCCGACAGTCGAATCCCTGCTGTCCGATTCCGAGTCTGAAAGCGCTGCACCGGCCGCTGCGCCCGCGAACCAGGCACCCGCCAGTCAGGCAGCTCCCGCTGTTCCCCCAGTGCCGGCACAGGCCACCGCAGCCACCGCGCCCGCTCAGAACCCAACCGCCCAACCCGCGCCCGCCCAGTCGCCCGCCTCCGCGGCGGCTACCCCGGCAGCGCCGGCTGCGCCCCAGGCCCCCGTCGAACCGCAACAGCCGTCCCGCATCCCATGAGCGACCAGAAGCCGGAACAAGACCAGGAAATGCCCCTGGTCTCGCACCTCACCGAACTGCGCACACGCCTGTTGCGCTGCGTGGCGGCGATCTTCCTGATCTTCGCTGGCCTGTTCTACTTCGCGCAGAAGATCTACACCCTGGTCTCGGCGCCCCTGCGCCAGTACCTGCCGGAAGGCGCGACCATGATCGCCACCGACGTGGCCTCGCCCTTCCTCACCCCGTTCAAGCTGACCATGGTGGTGGCGCTGTTCCTCGCCATGCCGGTGATCCTGCACCAGGTCTGGGGCTTCATCGCTCCCGGCCTGTACAAGCACGAAAAGCGCATCGCCCTGCCGCTGCTGGTATCGAGCATCGTGCTGTTCTACGCCGGCATGGCCTTCGCCTACTTCCTGGTGTTCCCGCTGATCTTCCACTTCTTCGCCAGCGTGACGCCCGAAGGCGTGTCGATGATGACCGACATCACCAGCTACCTCGATTTCGTGATGACGCTGTTCTTCGCCTTCGGTGTCGCCTTCGAGATCCCCGTGGCGGTGGTGCTGCTGATCTGGATCGGCGTGGTCGACGTCGCCTACCTCAAGCGCATCCGTCCCTACGTGATCATCGGCTGCTTCGTGGTGGGCATGATCCTCACCCCGCCGGACATCTTCTCCCAGACCCTGCTGGCCGTGCCCATGTGGCTGCTGTTCGAGGTCGGCGTGTTCTTCGGTGGCCTGATCCGCAAGCGCGGCGACCATCCGGAAGACGACACCCAAGAGCCCGGCGACCAGCCGCCCGCTACCCGCCCGTGAACCTGCTCCTTCTCGAAGACGCCGACTTCATCGCGGCGGACCGCGTGCGCCTGGAAGGCCGGCGCCTCAGGCACCTGCATGAAGTCCATCGCGCCGAGGAAGGCGACAGCCTGCGGGTCGGCCGCCTCGGCGGCCAGATGGGCCAGGGACGCCTGCTCAGTCTCGAAGCTGCCTGCGCCGAGCTGGAAGTGAGCTTCGACCAGCCACCGCCAGCCAAGCTGCCCCTCACCCTGCTGCTGGCCCTGCCAAGGCCGAAGATGCTCCGCCGTGTGTTCCAGACGGTGGCCGCCATGGGCGTGCCGCGCCTGGTGCTGTTGAACAGCTACCGCGTGGAAAAAAGCTTCTGGCAAACCCCCTTCCTCGAACCTGCGGCGATTCGCGAGCAGTTGATCCTGGGCCTTGAACAGGCGCGGGATACCGTCCTGCCTGACGTGGTCATCGAAAAGCGCTTCAAGCCATTCGTCGAGGACCGCCTGCCGCAGCTCGCCGCGGGCACCCTGGGGCTGGTGGGCCACCCCGGCAACCATCCGCCCTGCCCACGCGCGGTGAACGAGCCCATCACCCTGGCCATCGGCCCGGAAGGCGGCTGGATTCCCTACGAAGTGGAAAAGCTGCAGGAAGCCGGCCTGCAGCCCGTGCAACTCGGCGAACGCATCCTGCGTGTGGAAACGGCGGTCACCGCCCTGCTCGCCCGGCTGTTCTGAGACGACGAAGCGACTTCAAGCGTGCGACTTCCCTGCCGATAGCAGGGGTATTCGTGGCGGCTCATCGCCCGCCATGCTCGCAAAGGAGTGCTCCGCATGCTTCGCTGGTTCAGCAACATCAGCGTCAACCTCAAGCTGGCCACAGGCTTCGGCCTGGTCCTGCTGCTGACCGTCCTGATCACCCTCACCGGCTGGCTCGCGCTCAGCAGCACCATCGAACGCGGTGAAAAGTTGAGCGAAAGCGCAAGCTTGAGCGAACTGACCAAGGATCTGCGCATCAACCGCATGCAGTTCCAGATCAAGCAGGACCCGGCCGTCGCCGCTGCGGTGAACGACAGCCTCAAGGCACTGGAAGACCTTGGCAGCCACCTCTCCGGCGTCCTTCTCGACCCCCAGGACCGCACCCTCGTCGCCGAGCAGGGCAGTGCCACCCGCGATTACCAGAGCGCCTTTGCACAGCTCGTCCAGGCCTACCAGGCCCGCGAGGCGGCGCGCGCCAGGCTGGGCGAAAGTGCCGACCAGGCGGTGGCGGTGATCGACCAGATCGAACAGCGCATCCTCGACGACATCACCCTCGACGACAGCGCCCGCCTCGCGCAGTACCGCACCCTCGTCCAGCTCCGCCTGTCCGTGCAGCAGGCCCGTTTCCAGGTGCGCGGCTACACCTTCAGCAGCGACCCGAACCTGGAAGAAGCCGCCCTGAAGGCGGTGGACAGTGCGCTCGCCGCAGTGGCCAGGCTCGGCGAGACCATCGGCAGCGACGACGCGGACCTGGGCAAGGTCGGCGTCTCGCTGAAGGCCTACCGCACAGCGATCGTCGAATTCCGCAGCGCCACCGACAGCACCGGCACCCACCTGGAAACCATGCGCGGCCTGGGCGAAAAGCTCATGCAGGTCAGTAGCTCGCTGGTCGAACGGCAGACCGACAAGCGCAACCACGAAACCGGCACCACCCGCAGCCTGCTGCTGACGACCCTGCTTCTGGCGCTGCTCATCGGCATTGGTGCCGCGCTGGTCATCACCCGGCAGATCGTCCGCCCCCTGCAGCGCACCCTGGGCGCTGCAGAGCGCATCGCCGCCGGCGACCTCAGCGAAGACCTGCATGCGGACCGCAACGACGAACTCGGCCAACTGCAGGGCAGCATGCAGCGCATGACCCTGAACCTGCGCCAGCTGATCGGCCAGATTCGCGACGGCGTCATCCAGATCGCCAGCGCGGCCGAACAGCTCTCGGCGGTCACCGGGCAGACCAGCGCCGGGGTCAACAACCAGAAAGTGGAAACCGACCAGGTCGCCACCGCCATGAACGAGATGGCCGCCACCGTGCAGGAAGTCGCGCGTAACGCCGAACAGGCCTCCGAAGCGGCCAGCGCAGCCGATCGCCAGGCGAAGGAAGGCGAGACCGCGGTCAACGATGCCGTCGCCCAGATGGACCGGCTGGCCGCCGAGGTAGGCCGTTCCAACGACGCCGTCGACCGCCTCAAGCAGGAGAGCGAGAAGATCGGCAGCGTGCTCGATGTGATCAAGTCGGTGGCCGAGCAGACCAACCTGCTGGCCCTCAACGCCGCCATCGAGGCCGCCCGTGCGGGCGAGGCCGGGCGCGGCTTCGCCGTGGTGGCCGACGAAGTACGGGGCCTTGCGCAGCGCACGCAACAGTCCACCAAAGAAATCGAGGAACTGATCGACGGCCTGCAGAACGGCACCCAGCGGGCCGCGAGCCTGATGGACACCAGCCGCAGCCTGACCGACAGCACCGTCGAACTGACCCGCCGCGCCGGGCGACGACTCAGCGCCATCGCCCAGGCGGTTTCCACCATCCAGGCGATGAACCAGCAGATCGCGGCGGCCGCCGAGCAGCAGGGCGCGGTTGCCGACGAGATCAACCGCAGCGTGGTCAACGTGCGCGACATTTCCGAGCAGACCGCGTCCGCCAGCGAGGAGACCGCCGCCTCCAGCAGCGAACTGGCGCGCCTGGGCAACGAATTGCAGGCGACCGTCAGCCGCTTCCGCATCTGACAATCCACAGGGCTTGGAGGTAGGATCCGGTCATGCCTCCTGCCTTCGAGTGCCCCACCATGCGCCCGTTGACCATCGACCTCGACCAGATCGCCTTCGCCCTCAACACCGAGGGACTCGATCACTACCTCGACCTGCTCAGCGGCAAGGTCCTGCTGATTCCCGAAGAAGACGCCGATCCCGAACTGGAGACCCTGTTGCGCGAAGAGCCGGAGCGTTTCCTGCTGGTGGAGCCGCTGGGCCAGGGCGACGAACTGCGGCTGATGCAGGAGTTTCTCGTTGAGGTGGTCCACCCCCACGCCTATTCAGCCCTGGAACAGGCCCTGGCGGGCCGCAAACCCGCCCGCAGCTTCCGCCACGTGCTGATGGAGTACCCGGTGCTGCTGGAGACCTGGCACCAGTTCGAAGCCGCCCGGCTGCGCGAACTGGCCCAGGACTGGCTGGAAGAGAACGAACTGCAGCTGGCGAAGCCGCTGCACTGAGTCCTGTGGGGGCGATTTCAATCGCTTGGCAGGCCGAAGGCGTGCCCTTCGAGCCTGCAGCGGGCAGCGGGCAGCGGGCAGCGTTACTGCCCTTAGCGAAGAAATTCGCCCCCACAAGAACGGATCAGTCAGCAGTTTCACCGGCCCGCGTCGGGCTTCGCTCAGCCACAACCCACAAGTGCCAAGCCAAGGGCCGCGCAGCGGCCCCAAAGAGTCAGATCAGAGCACCTGCCGCAGGAAGCTCTGCGCGCGCGGGTCCTGGGGCTTGTCGAAGAACTGCGCGGGTGGTGCGTCTTCCAGCAGTTTGCCGTGATCGAAGAACAGCACCCGGTCGGCCACTTCACGCGCAAAGCCCATTTCGTGGGTCACGCAGACCATGGTCATGCCTTCCTGGGCGAGCTGTTTCATCACGTCCAGCACTTCGCCGACCATTTCCGGGTCCAGCGCCGAGGTGGGCTCGTCGAACAGCATCACCTTGGGTTCCATGCACAGGGCGCGGGCGATGGCCACGCGCTGCTGCTGGCCGCCGGACAGGCGCGAAGGGTATTCGTTGGCCTTCTGCGCGATGCCGACCTTGGCCAGCAGCGCCTGGGCCTTGGCCTCGCGCTCGGCCTTGCCGCGCTTGCGGACGATCTTCTGCGCCAGGCAGAGATTCTCCAGCACGGTCATGTGCGGGAACAGGTTGAAGTGCTGGAACACCATGCCCACCTCGCGGCGGTAGGCGTTCACATCGGTCTTCGGATCGGCGAGGTCGACGCCGTCGATGCTCACCGAACCGGAGTCCAGCTCCTCAAGGCCGTTCAGGCAACGCAGGAAGGTGGACTTGCCGGAGCCCGAGGGACCGATCACCACCACCACTTCGCCACGTTTGACCTGCGTGGAGACGTTATCCACAGCCCGCACTTCATGGCCGCGGGCATCGAAGACTTTCACCAGATTGCGGACTTCAATCACTTTTCCCGAGCCTCCGTTCCAGACGGCTGGCGATTTGCGACAGCGGCAGGTTGATGACGAGGTAGAGCGCGGCGACGCAGAACCAGATTTCGAAGGTGGAGAAGGAAGTCGTGATCGCCTCGCGGCCGCTCTTGGTCAGCTCGGTGATGGCGATCACCGAGACCAGCGAGGTGTCCTTGACCAGGCTGATGAACTGCCCGGCCAGCGGCGGCAGCACACGCTTGAAGGCCTGCGGCAGGATCACGTGGCGCATGGACTGGCCAGCGGTCAGGCCCAGGGAGCGCGCCGCCTCGTTCTGGCCACGGGCGATGGACTGCACACCCGCGCGGACGATCTCGCCGACGTAGGCGCCGGTGAACAGCGCCAGCGCCGCCACCCCGGCGAACTCGCGGGACAGGTTCAGGACGGTGCCGATGAAGAAGTAGAAGATGAAGATCTGTACCAGCAGCGGCGTACCACGCACCAGCTCGACGTAGACGGTGGACAGGTCGCGCAGCGTGGGGTTGCCGGACAGACGGCAGAGGCCGGTGAACAGGCCGATCACCAGGCCGAATGCACCGGACACCACGGATATCCACAGGGTGGTCCAGAGGCCCCAGAGCAGCGGTCCGGCAGCCCAGTGGCGGGTCACGCCGATCTGGTCGCCTTCGGAAACGTCATCGCCCTGGCTCACCTGCAGGCTGTCACGGGCCACTTCCAGCACCTGTTCCCCGCCCCCCTCTGCGGTCAGGGTCACGCGGGCATGGTCGCCGGCATCGGCGATGGCGCTGACGGTGCCGTAATCGGCGGCGCGCTGGCTTTCCTCCGCCTGATAGGCGAAGTACTGGGGCACGCGGTTCCAGCGCCATTCATAGGAAATCAGCGAAGTGGAGTACCAGAGTCCCCAGCCCATCACGACCAGGATCAGACCGGTCAGGATGTGCCAGGGCCAGGTGCGGCGATGTTTTCTAGTCACGGTAAATCTCGCTCATGGCGGGGAACAAAAGGCAGGCCCGGCCTTGTGGGCCGGGCCTGTCGCAACCAACGCGGCCCTGAGGCCAGCGCGGGCTCATTCCATCTCTTTCAGCCAGTCGGTCTTCTTGAACCACTTGGCGTGGATGCGCTCGTAGGTACCGTCGTTGCGGATCTGGTGCATCCAGTTGTTGATCCAGTTCAGGCTGTCGTAGTCACCCTTCTTCAGGCCGAAGGCCAGGGGCTCGAAGGTGAAGGGCTCTTCCAGGAACACCAGCTTGCCGGCGCCGGCCTTGTTCACCGCCACCACGTTGTACGGGGCGTCGTAGATGAAGGCGTCGGCCTTGCCGTTGACCACGTCCATCACCGCTTCCTGCTCGTTGTCGAAGCCGTGGTACTGGGCCTTGGCGATCAGCTTCTTGGCGACCATTTCGCCGGTGGTGCCGATCTTGGAGGTGATGCGGTATTTGCCGTCGTTCAGGTCCTTGTAGGACTTGATCTCGCCTTGCAGTTCCTTGCGGATCAGCAGGGTCTGGCCAACCACGATGAAGGGTTCGGAGAAGTTGATGCGCAGGTTGCGCTCCTGGGTCAGGGTCATGCCGGAACCGATCATGTCGAACTTGTCGGTCAGCAGGGCCGGGATGATGCCGTCGTAGCTGGTGGACACCAGCTCCAGCTTCACGCCCATGGCCTTGGACATGGCTTTGAGCAGGTCGACTTCGAAGCCGATGATCTCACCGCGCTTGTTGGTCATTTCAAAGGGCATGTAGGTCGGGTCCATGCCGACGCGCAGGGTGCCGCGCTTGACTGCATCATCGACCATGCCGGCGTGGGCCAGCCCGGTCAGGGCGCTGGCGGCGAACAGCAGAGAGGCGAGAAGCTTTTTCATTCTTTCTCCTAATGGGGCGGCCCGTTGAAAAACGTTAACGAGGCAGTCGAGGCGACGCCTCGGCAACGCAGGTAGCGTTCCAACAGCCTGCCAATGGGGCAGATCGTTGTTGTTGTCCAGCCCACGAACGACGGGGCATGGCGCGCATGCTAAACCGCATCTCCGTGGATGGCGAGTCGCAAGAAGCAGATATCGGGCCAGCTCAGCTTTCGAGCAGGAAAGTGACCGGCCCGTCGTTGACCAGATGCACCTGCATGTTGGCGCCGAAGCGGCCGGTGGCCACCTGCGGATGCTTGAGACGGGCCTGTTCCACCAGGTAGTCGAACAGCTCCTCGCCACGCGCCGGAGACGCGGCGGTGGAGAAGCTCGGGCGCAGGCCGCTCCTGGTATCGGCGGCCAGGGTGAACTGGGAGACCAGCAGCAGGCCGCCGCCGACGGCGCCCAGGGACAGGTTCATCTTGCCCTCGGCATCGGCGAAGACCCGGTAGTTGACCAGCTTGTGCAGCAGCTTGTCGGCACTGGCCTCGGTGTCCTGGGGCTCCACGCCCACCAGCACCAGCAGGCCCTGGTCGATAGCGCCGACCACCTCGCCTTCCACTTCGACACGGGCAGCGCTGACCCGTTGCAGCAGTGCCTTCATCAGGCGTCTTCCTCGGGCGGCAGCTCCAGCAGGCGGCGAGCCATCTGGTTGGACGCGCGCACCAGGGCGTCGGTGATGCCGGCCTCGGCGGCCGCGTGGCCGGCGTCCCGGACGATCTGCAGCTCGCTGTTCGGCCAGGTCTTGTGCAGGGCCCAGGCGTTGTCCAGCGGGCAGATGGCGTCATAGCGGCCATGCACGATCACACCCGGCAGGTGGGCGATGCGCGGCATGTCGCGGAGCAACTGGTTGGGTTCGAGGAAGGCGTTGTTGACGAAGTAGTGGCACTCGATGCGGGCGATGGACAGGGCGCGCATCGGCTCGCTGAAGCGCTCCACCACCGGCGCGCTCGGCCGCAGCGTAGCTGTGCGGCCCTCCCAGGTGGACCAGGCCTTGGCCGCATGCATCTGGGCAATCTGGTCAGGGCCGGTCAGGCGCTTGTAGAAGGCCTGCATCAGGTCGCCATGTTCCTCGGCCGGGATCGGCGCCAGGTAATCCTCCCAGTAGTCCGGGAACATCCGGCTGCAGCCTTGCTGGTAGAACCAGTGGAAGTCCTCCGGGCGGCACAGGAAGATGCCCCGCAGGATCAGCCCGAGCACGCGCTCCGGGTGCGCCTGCGCATAGGCCAGGGACAGGGTGGAACCCCAGGAACCGCCGAACAGCACCCACTTGTCGATCCCAAGATGCTGGCGGATGCGTTCCAGGTCGGCCACCAGGTCCCAGGTGGTGTTCTTTTCCAGGCTCGCATGGGGCGTGGAACGGCCGCAGCCGCGCTGGTCGAAGGTGACGATGCGGTACAGGTTCGGATCGAAGAAGCGCCGGCTCATGGCGTCGCAGCCGGCCCCCGGGCCGCCGTGGATGAACACCACCGGCAAGCCTTCCGGCGTACCGCTCTCGTCCACGTAGAGCACGTGCGGCGCATCCACCGCCAACTCGTGCCGGGCGTAGGGTTTTATCTCCGGATACAAAGTCTGCATTCTGGGCTCCCGAAACTGTGCGTAAGGTCGACCCCTGGGCGAGTCCGGCCTTCTAATCTGCCGGGCATCATAACGAGGAAAAAGGAGTTCAGCATGCTACTCAGGAAGATCGCGCTGCCGACGCTCTGCGTTCTGGCAATCCTAGCCGGTTGTGGCCGGAACGACCCGGCTGCGGAGCTGGATGCGGCGGTGCAACAGCTGCAGGACAACCTCGAAGCGAAGAAGACCGCCGCGGTGCTGGAACAGCTGCATCCGCAGTTCATCGCCCAGCAACAGAACGACCGCGACTGGGCCAAACGCACCATGACCCTGCTGTTCATGCGCCACAAGAACGTCAGCGTGCTCGCCCTCGGCAAGGCCAACCGCCTCGACCCGACCTATCGCGAAAAGGGCTACACCGACGCCCAGGTCGCCCTCACCGGCGCCGAGGGGCTGATCCCCGACAGCGCCCGTCACTACGGGGTGAAGCTGGAATGGTGGCTGGACGATGGCGAATGGAAACTCGCCCGGCTGGACTGGCAATGAGCACGCCACTCACCCATCGCATCCGCGCCGCCGGCCTGCTGGTGCGTGATGGCCGCATCCTGCTGGTCAGGCACGAGGTGGGCGAGGACACCTACTGGATACCGCCGGGTGGCGGCTTCGAATCGGTCAAAGACGAATCCACCCGCGACACCGTGCGCCGCGAGTTCATGGAGGAGACGGGACTTGCGGTGGACGTCGGCCCGCTGGTCTACGTCCGCGAATTCGCCGAACCGGCCATGGGCCGCTTCCACATGGAGCTGTTCTACCGGATCGACGCCTGGCGCGGCGAACTCAGCCTGGCCAACCTGAGCGGACTCGGAGGCGATGAGTTCGACATCAAGGAACTGGCCTGGATCAGCCGCGACGAGCTGGCCGCCCTGCCCTTCTATCCGGCCGAGCTGCTGGATGATGTGTGGGAGCGGGTCGCCGCCGAGGAAGTGGTGATTCGCCACCTCGGCCTGCAGCGCTAGAGCCCTTGGCTATCGTCGCAATCAGCTCTTGATCTGGAGTGCCGGGTTCACGGGACTAGCCTTGGGAGGTTGGGGGCTTCAACTTTCGCGAGGACAGTCGCCATGCACCCGGACCTGTTGGAAACCGACTATCTGGTGATCGGCGCCGGCGCTGCGGCGATGGCCTTCGTCGACACCCTGCTCAGCGAATCCGACGCCACTGTGCTGATGGTGGACCGCCACGCCCAACCCGGCGGCCACTGGAACGATGCCTATCCCTTCGTGCGACTGCACCAGCCCTCGGCCTGCTACGGGGTCAACTCCCGCGAACTCGGCAGTGGCAGGAAGGACGCTTCCGCACTGGGCAATGGCCTGTACGAACTGGCTTCCGGCACAGAGATTCTCAGCTACTACGAGCAGGTGATGAATCAGCAGTTCCTGCGTTCGGGGCGCGTGCGCTACTACCCCATGTGCGACTACATCGGTGACCGCACGTCCGACCATCGCTTCGTCTCCCTGCTCAGTGGCCGGGAATACCGGGTGCAGGTGCGGCGAAAACTGGTGGATGCCACTCACGCCCGGACCCAGGTGCCTTCCACCCACCCCCCGAAATACCGGGTCGCCAGTGGGGTGGCTTGCGTGCCCCCCAATGACCTGCCGCGAATCGGCCAGCCGTGCCCGGCCTACGTGGTGGTTGGCTCGGGCAAGACCGGCATCGATACTTGCGTGTGGTTGCTGCAGAACGGCGTGGCGCCGGAGTCTATCTACTGGATCATGCCCAAGGATGCCTGGCTGGTGGACCGCGCAAACATTCAGCCCGGCCTGGAGTATTTCGAACAGGTGGTCCAGAGCGTCGCGGCACAGTACGACGCCATCGCCGACGCCACGTCCCTGCCCGACCTGTTCGACCGGCTGGAGCAGTCTGGCCAGCTCCTGCGCATCGACCCTGCCGTCACACCGACGGCCTATCGCGGGGCGACCGTATCGCAAGCAGAACTGGGCGCCCTGCGCGGCATTCGCCACAAGGTGCGCCTGGGCCATGTGCAAGCGATCGCGCCGGGACGAATCGAGCTCGAGCGGGGCACCCTCGACGTACCCACCGGCGCCTTGCATGTGGACTGCAGCGCAAGGGGCCTCGACGGCTGGGACCCGGTGCGGGTATTCGACGCCGAACGGATCAACCTGACCCTGGTCAGCAACAACCAGCCGGTCTTTTCCGCAGCGCTGATCGCTTATATCGAATGCCACTTGGCGGACAACCACGAGAAGAACGCCTATTGCGAACCGGTTCCCACGCCCCGGTTACCCGAAGACTGGATCAGGATCTGGGCGAGCTACATGAACAACTTCGTGCGCTGGCGCGCTGATCCGGGATTGACCCAGTGGCTGGGGAAATCACGCCTGTTTCTGATGACCACCGTCGTGCGCGATCTGCGCCCGGAGGACACGGAACGACATGCCCTGCTCCATAAGCTGGCGAATGCCCGACAGCGGGGGGTGGAAAACCTGCCGCGGCTGATGGCAATGCTCACCTGAGCACCGGACGCGAACATGACCAATCCGCACCTGGAAACCCTCAGCGTCAATGGCATTCGCATGCGGATCGCCATGCAGGGTGCCGGGCCACTCGTGCTGCTGTGCCATGGGTTTCCGGAGCTCTGGTACTCCTGGCGGCACCAGATCGAGGCGCTCTCGAGCGCCGGATTCCGGGTCGTCGCCCCGGACATGCGCGGCTACGGCGGGACCGACGCGCCGCTGCAGGTGGAGGCTTACACCCGGCTGCATCTGATCGGGGACATGGTGGACCTGGTCCGGGTATTGGGGGAAAGACAGGCGGTGATTGCCGGCCATGACTGGGGGGCCATAGTGGCCTGGGGCGCTGCACTTACCAGACCGGACCTGTTTCACGCCGTCATCGGCATGAGCGTGCCCTTCGCGCCACCCGACCCCACGGATATCCTGAAAGCGCTGGAAGACCGAGGTATCCATGATCACTACCTGCAGTACTTCCAGGCTCCCGGCGTGGCGGAAGCCGAGTTGGAGCAGGATACCGAAGCCGCCATCAGGCGGTTGCTCCATTGCGGTTCCGGGGATTGGCACGGTGTGCCGGCCTTTGGCCGCCTCCCCGGGCAGGGCTTCCTCGACCACATGGAAGTACCCAGGCGGCTGCCGACCTGGCTAACCGAAGACGACATTTCGCACTACACGGGGGAGTTCCGCCGCACTGGTTTTCGCGGCGGACTGAACTGGTACCGGACCATGCGCCTCTCCGCTGAACTGATGGCACCCTGGCGCGGCTGCATCATCCGCCAGCCGTCGCTGTTCATGGCTGGAACCCGGGACTCGGTGCTCGGCTTTCCGGTGATTCCCCAGTTGATCGCCGCGTTCCCGAAAACGCTGCCCGGCCTGCGGGGGTGCCACCTGCTCAACGGCGCCGGGCACTGGGTTCAACAGGAGCGGCCGGAGGAGGTCAGCGCGCTGATGCTGGACTTCCTCCGCGCCCTCTGAGGCAACAGCACCGCTCGCCGTTGCCCGTCAGGGTGGTCAGCGGCCGTAGCGCTGTTGCCCCCAGGCCAGCATCGCCTGCAGCAAGCGAATCAGCACCGCCTGGGTCGGCACCGCGAGGTCTTCGCGATAGTCGAAGGGCACCTGCTCGTCCATGTAGGTGCATTGCGCCAGTTCCAGCTGCACGGCGTGGATATGCTGGTCGGGCTGGCCGTAGTGGCGGGTGATATGGCCACCCTTGAAGCGGCCATTGAGCACGTGGCTGTAGTCCTCCGCCTCGGCGCAAACCGCCACCAGGGCATCGGCCAGGCCCGGGTCGCAACTGGCGCCGGCGTTAGTGCCGAGATTGAAGTCCGGCAGGCGGCCATCGAACAGGCGGGGGACGAAGGAGCGGATGGAGTGGGCGTCGAACAGCATGGCGTAGCCGAACTCGGCCTTCATCCGCGCCAGCTCATCGCTGATGGTCTGGTGATAGGGAGTCCAGATGTCCGCG
Source organism: Pseudomonas lalkuanensis (assembly GCF_008807375.1). NCBI lineage: Bacteria > Pseudomonadati > Pseudomonadota > Gammaproteobacteria > Pseudomonadales > Pseudomonadaceae > Metapseudomonas > Metapseudomonas lalkuanensis. The sequence continues at coordinate 5,648,508 of NZ_CP043311.1, forward strand.
AGGTAGCGCGCCCGCTCCGCCGCCGAGGGTTCCTCGCCTTCGCGATAGAGCGGTTCGCCATCGAACAGGGTCGACGGGTACAGGCCGGTGGTGGCAGTGGCATAGAGCGGCTTGTCGTCGGCCGGGCGGTTGAGGTCGATGACATAGCGCGAATACTGCGCCGCCAGGGTGCTCGCCCCCAGTTCGGCGGCGAAATCGTAGAGGCGCGGAATGTGCCAGTCGGTATCGGTGAGGTCCCAGCCGGCTTCCACCATCCCGGCTTCCACCGCCGGGGTCAGCAGGGTGCCGGGATGCGGCATGCTGATCAGCAGCGGCACGCTGCCGCGGCTGAATGAGAGAACGTTATCCACAGTCGATCTCCTGTCCGTGTCGAATCACCCGCTTGGGCAGGTCGCCACCCAACCAGTAAGCGAGCTCCGCCGGGCGCTGGATGTCCCAGGCGATGAAGTCGGCCATCTTGCCCGCTTCCAGGCTGCCATGGCTGTCGGCCAGGCCCAGCGCCTTCGCGGCGTGCAATGTGGCACCGGCCAGCGCTTCTTCCGGGGTCAGGCGGAAGGAGGTGCAGGCCATGTTCAGCATCATCCGCAAGGAAAGCGCGGGCGAGGTGCCGGGGTTGAGGTCGGTGGACACCGCCATCGCCACGCCGTGCTTGCGCAGGGCATCGATGGGCGGCAGCTGGGTTTCCCGCAGCAGGAAGAAGGCGCCGGGCAGCAGCACGGCGACGGTGCCCGAGGCGGCCATGGCGATGGCGTCGTCCTCGGTCATGTATTCCAGATGATCCGCCGACAGCGCCTGATAGCGCGCCGCCAGGCTGGAGCCATGCAGGGACGACAGCTGCTCGGCATGCAGCTTCACCGGCAGGCCCAGCTCGCGGGCCGCCTTGAACACCTGTTCCACCTGGGCCGGGGAAAACGCCAGGTGCTCGCAGAAGGCATCCACCGCGTCCACCAACCCCTCATTGGCCAGGGCCGGCAGCATCTCGCGGCAGATGTGATCGATGTAGTCGTCGGCACGGCCGGCATATTCCGGCGGCAGGGCATGGGCGGCCAGGCAGGTGGCGCGCACGGTGACCGGCAGGGTCTCACCCAGTCGCCGGGCGACCCGCAGCATCTTGCGCTCGCTGGCCAGGTCCAGGCCGTAGCCGGACTTCACTTCCAGGGTGGTGACGCCGTCGCGCAGCAACTGGCGGACGCGGCGGGTGGCGCTTTCCAGCAGCTCGTCCTCGCTGGCCTCGCGGGTGGCGCGCACGGTGCTGGCGATGCCGCCGCCCTGGGCGGCGATCTCGGCGTAGCTGACGCCCTCCAGGCGCTGCTCGAACTCGCGGCTGCGGTCGCCGCCGAACACCAGGTGGGTATGGCAGTCGATCAGCCCCGGGGTGACCCAGGCGCCGTTGAGGTCGACGTCCACGTCATAGGGAATCGACGGCAGTTCGGCACGCGGCCCGATCCACTCGATGCGCCCGGCGTAGGTGAGCAGCACAGCGTCTTCGATGATCGAGTACTTGCCGCCTCGCATCGTGACGGCATGGCAGTTGTGCCAGAGGTGTTTCATTGCAGGCCTCCAATACGCGCGGTGATGCCGTCCAGCGCCGAGCGGTCAGCAAGCAGGTCGGCGGCACGGGCGATGTCCGGCGCCAGCCAGCGATCCTGGTCATAGGCCGGCACCCGCTCACGCAGGGCTTCCCAGGCGGCCCCGGTGCCCGCACCGAACCCCTTGGGCTTGTGGAATTCGAAGGCCTGGGCGGCCAACAGGTATTCGATGGCCAGGATGCGCCGGCAGTTCTCCACGGACCGGCCCAGCTTGAGCGCAGCACTGGTGCCGAGGCTGAGGTGATCTTCCTGCAGGCCGGAAGTGACGAAGTTATCCACAACGGCCGGCTGCGCCAGCTGGCGGTTCTCACCGGCCAGGGCGGCGGCGACGTACTGGGCGATCATCATTCCCGAGTTGACCCCGGGCTGGCTCACCAGGAAAGCCGGCAGGCCGCTTACCAGCGGATTCACCAGGCGATCCAGGCGCCGCTCGGCGATGCCGCCCAACTCGGCCACGGCGATGGCCAGCAGGTCCGCCGCCATGGCCACCGATTCGCCATGAGGGTTCGCCTGGGACACCACCTTGTAGTCGTCCGGCGTGCCCAGCAGCAGTGGGTTGTCGTTGGCCGAGGCCAGTTCGGTATCCACCTGTTTCGCGGCATGGGCCAGCTGGTCTCGGCAGGCGCCATGCACCTGCGGGATGGAGCGGATGCTCAGGGCGTCCTGGGTGCGGATGCCGCGGCTTTCAGCGATCACTTCGCTACCGGCCAGCAGGGCCAGCAGGTTGGCACCCACCGCCTGCACTCCGGGGTGCGGCTTGAGGGCGATGATGTCCGGGTCGAAGGCGGCGATCTGCCCGCGCAGGGCCTCGAAGCTCATGGCGCCGATCACGTCGGCCCAGCGCATCAGGCGCTCGGCGTCGTCCAGGGCGAGGCAGGTCAGGCCGGTCATGCAGGGCAGGCCGTTGACCAGGCAGAGCCCGTCCTTGGCGCCCAGTCGCACCGGTTCCAGGCCTTCGGCATCCAGGGCCTCGGCGGCGGGCACCACCTGGCCGCGATAACTCACCTCGCCAACGCCCAGCAATGCGATGCCGACATGGGCCATGTGGGTCAGGTAGCCCACCGACCCCTGGGACGGCACGCGCGGGGTGATGCCCCGATCCAGCAGCGCCAGGAGCGCTTCCACCACCTGCCGCTGCAGGCCGGAGCGGCCCTGGCTGTAGTTGGCGATGGCGCAGCAGATGATGGCTCGGGTCTGCTCATCGGCCAGCACCGGGCCGACGCCGCAGGCATGGCTGAGCAGGGTATTTCGCGACAACGCGGCGAACTGTTCGGCGCTCAGCACCACCTCGCTCAGGGCGCCGAGGCCGGTGCTGATGCCGTAGGCGCGCTCGCCACGGGCAACGATGCGCTCGACGATGCCTCGGGCATTGTCGATGCGCGCCCAGGCCGACGGCGTCAGCGCAAGGCGCGCGCCATGCCGGGCCACCGCCACCACCTGGCGCCAGGTCAGCGGCGAATCGCCCAGCAGGATTTTTTCGGGTAACGACATCTCGGCTGTCCCTTACAGATTGGCCACGCGGCGCTGCACGAAGCGGTCGACGTAGTCGTCCGCCGGCTGGTGGAGTATCTCCTTCGGCGTCCCCACCTGGATCAGCTGGCCGTCCTTGAGGATGGCGATGCGGTTGCCGATGCGTACGGCCTCGTCGAGGTCATGGGTGATGAACACGATGGTCTTCTGCAGGGTCTTCTGCAGCTCCAGCAGCTGTTCCTGCATGTCGGCACGGATCAGCGGGTCGAGGGCGCTGAAGGCTTCGTCCATGAGGATGATGTCGGTGTCCGCGGCCAGTGCCCGGGCCAGGCCGACGCGCTGGCGCATGCCGCCGGAAAGCTGGTGCGGGTAGGACTTCTCGTAACCCTTCAGGCCCACGGTGTTGATCCAGTGCTGGGCGCGCTCCAGGCAATGGGCCTTGTCCTCGCCGCGCACCTTGAGGCCGTAGGCGACGTTGTCGATCACCGTCTTGTGCGGCAGCAGGCCGAAGCTCTGGAACACCATGCTGATCTTCCTGCGGCGGAATTCACGCAGTTGTTCCATGTCGTAGCGCAGGATGTCCTCGCCATCCACCAGGATCTGTCCGCTGGTGGGGTCGATCAGGCGGTTGAAGTGGCGCACCAGGGTGGATTTGCCGGAACCGGACAGGCCCATGATCACGAAGATCTCGCCAGCGCCGATGGACAGCGACAGGTCGTTGACCCCGACCACGCAGCCGGTGTTGGCCAGTACGTCGGCCTTGCTCTTGCCTTGCTGGATCATTGCCAGGGCTTCATCAGCGCGTTGGCCGAAGATCTTGAATACGTTCTTGACGACGATCTTGCTCATGTTCTCGCCACTCATTTGCTGGCTGCGTGCCGCGAACGGCCGTACGCCTGGGTGATGCGGTCGAAGACCACGGCCAGGATGACGATGGCCAGGCCCGCTTCGAGGCCCTTGCCGACGTTGAGGGTCTGGATGCCCACCAGGACGTCTTCGCCAAGGCCACGGGCGCCGATCATGGAGGCGATCACCACCATCGACAGGGCCATCATGGTGGTCTGGTTGATACCGGCCATGATGCTCGGCAGGGCCAGCGGCAACTGCACGCCGAACAGCTGCTGCCAGCGATTGGCGCCGAAGGCGTTGATGGCTTCCATCACCTCTCCGTCAACCTGGCGGATGCCGAGGTCGGTCAGACGGATCAGCGGCGGCGCGGCATAGATCACGGTGGCGAAGATGGCCGGCACCTTGCCCAGGCCGAAGAGCATCAGCACCGGGATCAGGTACACGAAGCTGGGCATGGTCTGCATGATGTCCAGCAGAGGCATCAGCACTGCGCGCAGGCGGTCGCTGCGGGCCGCGAGAATGCCCAGCGGAATGCCGATCAGCACCGAGATGAAGGTGGCCACCAGCATCAGCGCGACGGTCTGCATCAGCTTGTCCCACAGGCCGACGGCGCCCACCAGGAACAAGAGGCCGGTGATCACCACCGTCGGCAGGATGCGCCGGGTGGCATGCCAGGCAATCCCGGCGACCACGATCAGCACCAGCCACCAGGGCGTGGCGCGCAGCAGGCCTTCGAGGTAGACGATGGCGTAGAGCAGGGTGTCGGAAATGTGACGGAACACGTCGCCGTAGTTGGTCACCAGGCTGTCGACCCAGCTGTTGACCCAATCGGCGATGGAGAAAGTGAAGCGTTCAGGGAACATGGCTCGCTCCGGTCAGATGGTGGGCCCTCTCCTCCCCGCGGAGGAGGGGCCAGGAATGGGGAAAGTCCCCGGCCTCAGAGGGCGGCTTCGATCTTCTTCGCCGCGTCTTCGCTGACCCAGGCGCGCCACACTTCCGGATGCTCCTTGAGGAAGACCTTGGCCAGGTCGGCCGAATCCATCTTTTCCTTGGCCATCTTCGCCAGGTTCTGGTTGAGCAGGTCGATCGGCAGATTGACCTTCTCCAGCACGGCCACCAGCTCCGGGGCCTCGTCATGGAAGGTCTTGGACAGGCCGACCTGGATGGTCACGCTCTTGTCCACGCCGGGCTTCTCCTCCAGCTTGACCAGTTCCGCCTGGCCCATCAGCGGCGTCGGCGACCAGTAATAGAAAAGGATAGGCTCGCCACGGCGATAGCTCGACAACACGGCCGCATCCAGGGCCGGGCCGGTGCCGGGGCGGAAGTTGGTGAACTTCTCTTCCAGGCCGTAGCTCTTCAGCATTTCGGAGTTGTCCAGCTCGCAGGTCCAGCCGGCCGGGCAGTTGTAGAAGCGCCCCTTGCCCGGTTCTTCCGGGTCACGGAACAGCTCGGCGTACTGGCCGAGGTCAGCGATCGCCTTGAGCTGCGGCGCCTTGGCCTCGATACCACGCTTGGCATCGCCCTCGATCACGTAGCGCGGCACGTACCAGCCTTCGGTGGCGCCGACGATCGGTGCGCCCACGCCCACCACCTTGCCGGCGGCGGCGGCCTTGTTCCAGGCGTCGCTGCGGCCTATCCATTCCTCGGCAAAGATCTGGATGTCGTTGTTGCCCAGGGCCTGCTCCATGGTGATGGAGTTGCCCGGCAGGCTGTCGGTCTCGCAGCCGTAACCGTTCTTCAGCACCAGTTGCAGCACGTCGGTGAGCAGCATGCCGCTTTCCCAGTTGAGTCCGGCGAACTTCACCGGCTTGCCGGATTCGCACCAGCCCGCCGCCTGGGCGGAAGCCGCTCCGGCCAGCAGACCCGCCGCACACATGAGGCTCAACACTCGCTTCTTGAATTGCATGTTCCGACGCTCCTGAAACTTGGTAAGGGGTTAAGGCAGTTCGTTCATCGACAGAAGCCGGTTGTGCCGGCTTCCGGTGCCAGTGACTGGCAATTGTTGTTCTGACGACCGGAAGGACTCGTGATCGTCCCGGGTACCTCACGCAGTTGCGGTCTTCCCGACCTGGACGGGACGCTCGCACCCCGCCCTCCCGCTCCCTACTTCAGGTTCACAGGCTCGGCAGCAGCCTTGCCGGGACCAGCGCGTTCAGGCAGCCGCTGGCCAGCAGGTCGCTTGCCGTTTCGATATCCGGGGCAAAGAAGCGATCCTCCTGGTAGTAGGAGACCTTGGCGCGCAGCAGGCCGCGGGCTTCTTCCAGCTTCGGCGAGCTCTTCAGGCCGGTACGGAAGTCCAGGCCCTGGCAGGCGCCCAGCCATTCGATGGCGAGGATGCCGCGCACGTTTTCCGCCATGGCCCAGAGACGCTTGCCGGCGTTCGGCGCCATGGACACGTGGTCTTCCTGGTTGGCGGAAGTGGGCAGGCTGTCGACGCTGGCCGGATGGGCCAGGGCCTTGTTGTCGCTGGCCAGGGCGGCGGCGGTGACCTGGGCGATCATGAAGCCGGAGTTGACCCCGCCGTTTTCCACCAGGAAAGGCGGCAGTTGGGACATGTGCATGTCCATCATCAGCGAGATGCGGCGCTCGGACAGCGAACCGATCTCGGCGATGGCCAGGGCGATGTTGTCGGCGGCCATGGCCACCGGCTCGGCGTGGAAGTTGCCGCCGGAGATCACGTCACCTTCTTCGGCGAATACCAGCGGGTTGTCGGAGACCGCGTTGGATTCGATCTCCAGCACTTCGGCGGCCTGGCGCAACTGGGTCAGGCAGGCGCCCATGACCTGCGGTTGGCAGCGCAGGGAGTACGGGTCCTGGACCTTGTCGCACTTCTCGTGGGACAGGGCGATCTCGCTGCTGGCGGTGAGCAGGTCACGATAGGCTGCGGCTGCGTCGATCTGGCCGCGCTGGCCACGGGCGGCGTGGATGCGCGCATCGAAGGGCGCGCGCGAGCCGAGCATGGCTTCGACGCTGAGGGCGCCGCAGACAGTGGCGCCGGCGAAAAGGTCCTCGGCCTCGAACAGGCCGCGCAGGGCGTAGGCAGTGGAAACCTGGGTGCCGTTGAGCAGGGCCAGGCCCTCCTTGGCGGCCAGGGTCAGCGGCTCCAGGCCAGCAACGGCCAGGGCCTCGGTGGCCGGCAGCCACTCACCCTTGTGACGGGCCTTGCTTTCGCCGAGCAGCAGCAGGGACATATGCGCCAGGGGCGCCAGGTCGCCGGAAGCGCCCACCGAACCCTTCAGCGGAATGTGCGGATAGACCTCGGCATTGATCAGCGCCACCAGGGCGTCGATCACCTTGCGGCGAATGCCGGAGAAGCCGCGGGCCAGGCTGTTCACCTTGAGCAGCATGATCAGGCGGACCATGGCGTCGTCCAGCGCCTCGCCCACACCGGCGGCGTGGGACAGCACCAGCGAACGCTGCAGCTTTTCCAGGTCGGCCGGGGCGATGCGGGTCGAGGCCAGGAGGCCGAATCCGGTGTTGATGCCGTAGGCGGTGCGGCCCTCGGCGACGATGCTCTCGACGCAGGCGACGCTGGCGTCGATGGCCGCGCCGGCGCTGGCATCCAGGGCCACGCGCACGGGGGCGTGGAAGACCTGGCGCAGCTGCGCCAGGGTCAGGGTTCCGGGTTTCAGGTTCAGCGAATTCACACTCAGACTCCTTTGCCAATCATCGGCAGGTTCAGGCCCTGCTCACGCGCGCAGTCTATGGCGATCTGGTAACCGGCATCGGCATGACGCATCACGCCGGTGCCAGGGTCGTTGGTCAGCACGCGGGCGATGCGCGCGGCGGCTTCGTCGGTGCCGTCGCAGACGATCACCATGCCCGAGTGCTGGGAGAAGCCCATGCCCACACCGCCGCCGTGGTGCAGCGACACCCAGGTGGCACCGCTGGCGGTGTTCAGCAGGGCGTTGAGCAGCGGCCAGTCGGAAACGGCGTCGGACCCGTCCTGCATGGCTTCGGTTTCGCGGTTCGGGCTGGATACCGAGCCGGAGTCCAGGTGGTCGCGGCCGATGACGATGGGCGCGGACAGCTCTCCGCTGCGGACCATTTCGTTGAAGGCCAGGCCGAGCTTGGCGCGCAGGCCCAGGCCGACCCAGCAGATACGTGCCGGCAGGCCCTGGAAGCTGATGCGCTCGCGAGCCATGTCCAGCCAGCGGTGCAGGTGGGCGTCGTCCGGGATCAGTTCCTTGACCTTGGCGTCGGTCTTGTAGATGTCCTGCGGATCACCCGAGAGGGCGGCCCAGCGGAACGGACCGATGCCGCGGCAGAACAGCGGGCGGATGTAGGCCGGAACGAAGCCGGGGAAGTCGAAGGCGTTGGCCACGCCTTCTTCCTTGGCCATCTGGCGGATGTTGTTGCCGTAGTCGAAGGTCGGGACGCCCTGCTTCTGGAAGTCCAGCATGGCCTTCACGTGCACGGCCATGGACTGCTTGGCGGCCTTGACCACTGCAGCCGGCTCGGTCTGCGCGCGGTCGCGGTACTGTTCCCAGGTCCAGCCGATCGGCAGGTAACCGTTCAACGGGTCGTGGGCGCTGGTCTGGTCGGTGACCATGTCCGGACGTACGCCACGGCGCACCAGCTCCGGCAGGATTTCAGCGGCGTTGCCCAGCAGCGCGATGGAGATCGCCTTACCCTCGCTGGTGTACTTGGCGATGCGCGCCAGGGCGTCGTCCAGGTCGGTGGCCTGTTCGTCGACGTAGCGGCTGCGCAGGCGGAAGTCGATGCTGGTCTGCTGGCATTCGATGTTCAGCGAGCAGGCGCCGGCCAGGGTGGCGGCCAGGGGCTGGGCGCCGCCCATGCCGCCGAGGCCGGCGGTGAGTACCCAGCGACCGGTCAGGTTGCCGTTGTAGTGCTGGCGGCCCGCCTCGACGAAGGTTTCATAGGTGCCCTGGACGATGCCCTGGCTGCCGATGTAGATCCAGCTGCCGGCGGTCATCTGGCCGTACATGGCCAGGCCCTTGGCGTCCAGTTCGTTGAAATGTTCCCAGGTCGCCCAATGCGGCACCAGGTTGGAGTTGGCGATCAGCACGCGCGGGGCGTTGGCGTGGGTCTTGAAGACGCCGACCGGCTTGCCGGACTGCACCAGCAGGGTTTCGTCTTCGTTCAGTTCCTTCAGGGTCTCGACGATCTTGTCGTAGCACTCCCAGTTGCGCGCCGCGCGACCGATGCCGCCGTAAACCACCAGTTCCTTCGGGTTCTCCGCCACCTCGGGGTCGAGGTTGTTCATCAGCATGCGCAGCGGCGCTTCGGTCAGCCAGCTCTTGGCGTTCAGCTTGTTGCCACGCGGGGCGCGGATTTCGGTGTCACGGAATTTGGTCATGGCAGACTCCTCATTAAAGGGTAGTAGCGGGGGCGGCGATCAGAGCCACCCCATGAATTGCGCCAGGTAAGCCAGCGGGATGCTGAACACCAGGCTGAGAATGGTGCGCTGCAGCCAGACCACCAGCAGGTCGCGCAGGCTCAGCGGAATCCGCGTGGCGAGCACGCAGGGAATCGAAGCAGAGAGGAACAGCACGCTGCTGACCGAAACGATGGCGGCGACGAACTTGACCACGACGTCGGCATCTTTCAGCAGCATGGCGGGCAGGAACATTTCGGCCAGGCCGGCAGAAATCGCGCGGGCCACTTCCATCGGCTCGTTCAGGCCGAACAGCCAGGTGACCGGGTAGAGCAGGACACCGACGGCGTCGAACAACGGGGTGTATTTGGCTGCCAGCAGGCCCAGCAGGCCGACGGCAAGGATGCTCGGCAGGATCGCGGCGGTCATGCGCAAGCCATCGACGAAGGTTTCCCGCAGCGAGACCACAAGGGGCGGCGCGACGCTCGCCTGCTCCATGCCGGCCTGCCAGGCACTGCGCAGGCGGCCCACACCAGGCTGCAGCTGCGGCTCGGGAATGGGCTCGGACGGCAAGCGGGAAAGCGGATAGATGCGCGCACTGACGGCAGTCACGGCGAAGGTCACGGCCATGGCGCCCCAGAAATACAGGTTCCACTGGTCCATCAGGCCCAGGGTCTTGGCGATGATCACCATGAACGGGGCCGAAACCGTGGAGAAGCCGGTGGCGATGATGGCCGCCTCACGTACGTTGTAGTGGCCCTGCTGATACATGCGGTCTGTGATCAGCAGGCCGACGGAGTAGCTGCCAACGAAGGAGGCGACGGCATCGATCGCCGACTTGCCCGGCGTGCGCCAGATCGGCCGCATCACCGGCTGCATCAGCACTCCGATCAGCTCCAGCAGGCCGAAACCGATCAGGAACACCAGCGACAGCGCGCCCAATGGCACGATCAGGGCCAGGCTGAGCACCAGCTTGTCGAACAGGAAGGGCAGCATCCCAGGCTGATATATGGCTGCCGGACCGAACTGGAACAGGTAGGCCACGCCGATCAGTAGGCCAATCACCTTCAACACGCTGAACACGAGCCGGGTCGTGCCGTTGCGCCAACTGCCGCTGTACCAGGGCTCGATCGCGCCAAACAGCATGAACAGCAGCGCAAGACCGATCACCAGGGGTCGCGCATGCGTCTGCAGCGCCGTGGCGGCGTGGTCCAGCAGGATGGTCGAACGGCCGGCGATCTCGAACGGCACGAAGAACAGGACCAGCCCGATCAGGCTATAGCCCAGCAACCGGGCCAATGCAGGTCCGCGGGAGGAGGCTAAGGTTGGCGATAGCTCTTCGGGCATCTCTTTTCTCCGTTGGCGATTGAGGTCGGGCTGAATGTCTGAACACATCTCTACTTGTACATACAAGCATAAGCAAGCAAAGGGCCAACTCCTTTGCCGCGGAGGTGAATCCACGGAAAAGCCTTCAGCAACGGGGGGTGGAGAGAATCGGGAAGCCATGCGGTGCCAGCGGAGCCGACGCCGCAATCTGTTACCAGAATGAAAAATGCCCGATTTCGAAGCACTCAGGCCCCAGATTGGGGCCTTAGGTAACAGTCACTTCAAGGAGGCGTCTACGCGTTGGGCGACATCCGCAGGCACCCAGGCCGACCAGATTTCCCGGTGCTCACGGAAGAAGGCATCCGCCACGGGACCTGCATCGGTGTGCTCCTCGGACATCCGCGCGAGGATGCCGTTGAACAGAGGCAGCGGGATTTCCACCTTCGAAAACGCCTGCACCAGGGCCGGCGCCTTCTCACGCAGATCACGGGACACGCCGATGGAAATCTTCGCCGGCAACGATCGGGTGCCGACGGGCTTCGGGTTGCTGGGGTCGATCAGGGTTTCCCAGGCCTTCTGGTCGAAGGGCGGCTCCTCCAGCTGCACCAGCTTGTAACGCCCCATCAGTGGAGTGGGCGACCAGTAGTAGAAGAGGATCGGCTGCTGCTGGCGAATCGCCGAGCTGATGGCCGCATCCAGCGCCGGTCCGGTGCCGGTGCGGAAGTTCACGTAGCTGTCTTCCAGGCCATAGGCCTTTAGCTTCTGACTGTTGACCCCTTCGCAGGTCCAGCCGGTGGGGCAGTTGTAGAAGCGGCCCTTGCCGGGTGACTCAGGGTCCTTGAACAGCGCCTTGAAGTGCGGCAGGTCGCTGACCGAGCGCAGTCCGGCGGCGGGAGCGCCATCCCCTTTCACCAGGTATTCCGGCACCCACCAGCCTTCGGTGGCGCCCTTCACCGGCTCGCCGACGGCGAAGACTTCACCGGCCGCTTCGGCCTTGCGCCACAGCTCACTGCGCCCGGCCCACTGCTCGGCGATCACCTGGATATCGTTCTGCCGCAGCGCGTTTTCCATGGTCAGGGTGTTGCCGGGCAGAACGTCGGTCTTGCAGCCGTACCCTTTCTCCAGCAGCACCCGCAGCACTTCGGTGGTGAACATGCCGCTTTCCCAGTTCAGGCCAGCCAGCATCACCGGCTTGGGATAGGGACATTCGGCGGCTTCGGCCTCCAGCGAGGCAGGCAGGACCAGGGACAGGACAATGGCAACGAGAACGCTGTGGCGGGGCATGGGTGGCTCCGGTAGGCGTGGCGGGCGACAGGGTTAGGTGTAGACCCTGTGGCGCCAATGTGCCCGATTACGGAGCGGAGGAGAGGCTACTACTGTAGGGACGAATTCATTCGCCCCTACAAGGTTGGAGCCGGCTTGGGAATCAGCGCGGCGTCAGCTCGATCAGGCAGACCGCGCCGGCGCCGCTCAGCTTCACCCCGGCCAGGGCGCCGGCGCTCTCCAGGTGCAGGCAGTCGTGCCGACCCAGAACGGCTGACACCTGGCCTTCGTGGGCAAGGCTCACTCCGCCTTCGGCAGCGAACAACAACAGGGTGCTGGCGGACGAGAAGAATTCGGCCTCGCCCGCGACCCGTAGCCATTGCAGGCGAGCGGCGTAGCGCTTGGGCGAGTAGATGAGGTTGAAATCGCGGATCGGCCCGTCGATCAGCTCGCACTGCACCGCGCTGCCACCATCGAAGGCGAAGGCGTCCAGGCTGGTGAGATCGCGGGAACGCCGGCCATCCACGTCCAGGCGCATGCCGGCGCCTTCCAGGACGGTGATCACCCGCTGGTAGCCGGTGAAGGCAGAGAAACCGCCGGACTCGCCGACATCGGCGATGGACAGGCGCCAGCCGAAGCCGTCGAGACCGTCGCCTGCGTCGCGAGCGATTTCCTGGGTGGAACCGGCGCCGTTCTTCCACGGCATACGGGGGTACTCAGCGGCGCGCAGCAGGCGGGATTGGGTCATGAACCGAAACGTCCTTCGAGGCGGTAGCGGGAACCGGGGTAGAGCAGGCGAGCGCTGGTCACGGTATTGCGCCCGGACCAGGTGCGCCGGCGAATCAGCAGGCAGGGCTCGCCCCGCTCGATCTGCAGTAGCTTGCATTCATCGGCGTCGGCCAGGATGGCCTCGACCACATGCTCACCCTCGGTCAACGGCGCCACGCTGGACAGGTAGGCGTAGGGCGTCTGGCGGGTGAAGTCCTGCTTCAGGTAGTCCGGGGCGGCCGAGGGGTTCACGTAGCGGTCCTCGATCTGCACCGGCACATCGTTCTCGAAATGCACGATGCGCGAGTGGAACACCCGCTGGCCTTCGCGCATGTCCAGTGCCAGGGCGCGCTCGGGGCCGGCCACCTCGTCCACCAGGCTGACCACCACGCAATGGTGGCGATGGCCGCGTGCGGCGATCTCTTCGGCGATGTTGTGCACTTCGAACAGTGCCGACTGGCCCTTGGGCTCGGCGACGAAGGTGCCCACGCCCTGCATGCGCACCAGCAGGCCTTCGGCGGTCAGCTCGCGCAGGGCGCGGTTGATGGTCATGCGGCTGAAGCCCAGCTCGTTGACCAGTTCGCTCTCGGACGGCACGCGATAGTGCGGCGGCCAGGCACCGCTCTGGATCTGCTGGCTGATCATCTGTTTGACGCGCGCATAAAGGGGCGCGGGGGCCTCCCCTATCTGGGCGGCCAGCGAAGACGGTGCATTGGGCGAACTGGGCACGGGAATCTCCTTGTCGGCGATGAAGCAGGACCCTGGATGGCAAACAGGCGTAGCCCCGAACCGGCTGCCCGCCTCCGGCATGTACCGGATTCGACAATTCCAGACAAGTGCGCGACTGACGTGAGTTTACGTTACCCTCAAACGTCTGTATATGTATATACAAATAAAACAACCCACCCCCGGTGCCTCATCATGTCCGCTTTCTTCGCAGAACGCGCCCTGCTGCCGCAAGGCTGGGCTCGCAACGTCCGCTTCGAAGTTTCTTCCGACGGCCTGATCGAAAAGGTGCTGCCCGATGCCAGCGGAGAAGGCGCCGAACGCCTCCAGGGGCCGGTGCTGGCGGGCATGCCCAACCTGCACTCCCACGCCTTCCAGCGCGCCATGGCCGGACTTGCCGAAGTGGCGGGCAACCCCAACGACAGCTTCTGGACCTGGCGCGACCTGATGTACCGGCTGGTTGGCCGGCTCGATCCGGAGCAGGTGGAGATCATCGCCCGGCAGCTCTATATCGAGATGCTCAAGGCCGGCTACACCAGCGTCGCCGAGTTCCACTACGTGCATCACGATGCCGATGGCCGCCGCTACGCCGACCCGGCCGAACTCTCCCTGCGAGTCAGCCAGGCCGCCCACGATGCCGGCATCGGCCTGACCCTGCTACCGGTGCTCTACAGCCATTCCGGCTTCGGCGGCCAGGCGCCCAATGACGGGCAGCGGCGCTTCATCCACAGCACCGACAGCTACCTGGCACTGCAGGAACGCCTGCGCGGAGAAATCGCCCGCCGGTCGAACCAGCAACTGGGCCTGTGCTTCCACTCGCTGCGCGCCGTCACCCCCGAGCAACTGAATGCGGTGCTGGCTGCGGAACAGGGCGCCCGCCCCATCCACATCCACATCGCCGAACAGCAGAAGGAGGTGGACGATTGCCTCGCCTGGAGCGGCCGTCGTCCCCTGCAATGGCTCTACGAGCACGCACCGGTGGACGAACGCTGGTGCCTGGTCCATGCCACCCACGCCGAGGCCGATGAAGTCGCTGCCATGGCCACCAGCGGCGCGGTCGCCGGTCTCTGCCTGACCACCGAAGCCAACCTCGGTGACGGCATCTTCCCGGCGGTGGACTTCCTCGCCCGGGGCGGCCGCCTTGGCATAGGTTCGGACAGCCACGTCTCGGTGAGCGTGGTGGAAGAATTGCGCTGGCTGGAATATGGCCAGCGCCTGCGCGACCAGCGTCGCAACCGCCTCTATCGCGCCGATCAGCCGCAGGTCGGCCGAACCCTGTTCGATGCTGCCCTGACCGGTGGCGCCCAGGCCCTTGGACAGCCCGTCGGCGCCCTCGCCGAAGGCAAGCGCGCGGACTGGCTGGTGCTGGACGGCCATGACCCCTACCTCGCCACTGCCGAGGGCGACGCGCTGCTCAACCGCTGGCTGTTCGCCGGCGGCGACCACCAGGTGCGCGATGTGATGGTGGCAGGCACGTGGGTGGTGCGCGATGGCCGGCACGAGGCCGAAGCGGAGACCGCGAAGGCGTTTGCCGGGGTGCTGCGGGAAGCCCTGCGCTAACGCCGGACTCCGACTTCCACAGGTTGAGGCTGAGCCACTGGAGCCCAACATTTGCCGGTAGGCAGATGTTGGGCCGTGCTGCGCTTGGCACCAACCTACGGATGCTGCGCCGAATCGTTGAGGGCGCTGTCCGGCGTGCGCCAGATCAGCAGGTCCGTGTCATAGCCCTGCCCTTCCGCCACTTCCATAAGCCGCTCGCGGGTGCGCTCCGAGACCACCGGCGTGCGTGACAGCAGCCAGAGATACTTGCGATCCGGATTGCCCACTACGGCGGTGCGATAGTCGTCGTCCACGTAGAGCACCCAGTACTCGCCTTTGGCGATGCCCGGCAGGAGCCGGGAAAACCAGTTGTCGAAGCGCACCCAGAGCTTGTCGGTGCGCCCGTCAACCTGGGGCACGGCATTGCCGTGTGCTTCTTTCCAGTTCCCATCCAGCGTGCGGCAGCGGTTCAGCACGCCCAGGCTGCCGTCGTCCCGCAGGTTGTAATGGGCTTCGGACTGGGCGCAGCCGCGCTGGAAGAACATCGGCAACCGCGCCAGTTCGTACCAGGTGCCCTGGTAGCGTGCGAGGTCCACCGCCTCCACCGTGCGTGGCGGAACCGGGCCCTCGCCATGGCTGGCGCAGCCGGCCAGCACCAGGGCCGCCAACAGCGCGGCTACGCGCCTCACTTGAGCCCCTTTCCGGAGAACATCAACACCTTCTCGCCGGCGTACTGCACGCTGACGAAGGTCTTCTCGTCGCCCCAGGTGCAGCTGGTGAAGCCGACGGCGCCGGAGCACTCGGTCGGGCTGCCGAGCAGTTGCTCCACCTCGGCCTTGGTCATGCCGGACTTGAGCTTGGAATAGTTCTCCTGGTTGAGCTTGTTGCAGGCGGCCAGCACCAGGCAGCAGGACAAGAGGGCGAGGGTACGCAGCGACATGAAGCACTCCTTGGCGGATGGAATACGACCCGCCAGAGGGGGCGGGTCGCAAGATTGTTCCATTCGATTCTAGAAGCGCGAACCGGGTTCCCGCAGAAAAACGCTTTCTTCGTCGCTGGAAGGGCGACCGAGAACGGCGTTGCGATGGGGAAAACGACCGAAGCGGGCGATGACCACCCGGTGGCGCTCGGAGAAATCGAGGAAGTTCTCGAACAGCGACCGCTCGGCGGCGTCGGCGCCGTCCAGCAGCAGGCGGTAGCGATACAGTGCGCGCTCCTGGCTGGCCAGGTCTTCGGCGTGCTCCAGCACCAGGTAGATGAACACCTGGCGAATCGGGCTGAGATGCCGTTCCAGGCCACGAGCCAGGCCCTCGGCCACGAGCGCCTGGGCGCGGGCATCGCCGGCGAAGCCTCGCGGGTCGTTGCGGAAGATCATGCGGGGCAGCTGGTCCAGCAGCACGACCAGCGCCAGCCAGCCATCCGGCTGTTCGGCCCAGTCGGCGAGGCCGCCGTCCAGGGCCTGCTCCACCAGGCCACCGAAGCACTCGCGGGCTTCGGCATCCTGATGGTCCTTCTTGCCGAACCACAGCCCGTGGCGCGCCGCCGCGGTCTGACTGGCGGAGGCCTCAGGTCCGAACCACCAGTCGAGCAACGGCTGCCAGGGCTGCATGGGTTACTCCAGGTGGTAACCGGTGACGCGGGCGACTTCTTCCTTGGAACCGAGGAAGACCGGCACGCGCTGGTGCAGAGAGTTCGGCTGGATGTCGAGGATGCGCTGACGACCATCGGTGGAGGCGCCGCCGGCCTGTTCGATGATGAAGGACATCGGGTTGGCTTCGTACATCAGGCGCAGCTTGCCGGGCTTCTCCGGCTCACGGGCATCCCAGGGGTACATGAAGATGCCGCCGCGGGTCAGGATGCGGTGCACGTCGGCCACCATGGAAGCGATCCAGCGCATGTTGTAGTTCTTGCCCAGAGCGCCTTCCTTGCCGGCCAGCATCTCGCTGACGTAGCGCTTCACCGGGGCTTCCCAGTGACGCTGGTTGGACATGTTGATGGCGAACTCGGCGGTGGTTTCCGGCACGCGGATGTTGTCGTGGGTGAGCACGAAGGAACCCAGCTCGCGATCCAGGGTGAAACCCTTCACGCCGTCGCCCAGGGTCAGCAGCAGCATGGTCTGCGGACCATAGATCGCGTAACCGGCGGCAACCTGCCTGGTGCCCGGCTGCAGGAAGGCCTGCTCGTTGAGCGCGTCGTTCTGCGAGAGGTACTGCTCAGGGCAACGCAACACCGAGAAGATGGTGCCCACCGACACGTTGACGTCGATGTTGGAGGAGCCGTCCAGCGGGTCGAATACCAGCAGGTAGGCACCCTTGGGGTACTTGCCGGGGATCTGGTAGGCGTTGTCCATTTCCTCGGACGCCATGCCGGCCAGGTGGCCGCCCCACTCGTTGGCCTCCAGCAGGATCTCGTTGGACATCACGTCCAGCTTCTTCTGCACTTCGCCCTGCACGTTCTCGGTGCCCATGCTGCCGAGCACGCCGCCCAGCGCGCCCTTGGACACCGCATGGCTGATTTCCTTGCAGGCGCGCGCGACGACCTCGATGAGGAAGCGCAGATCGGCAGGAGTGTTATGGCTTCGGGTCTGCTCGATCAGGTAGCGACTCAGGGTAACGCGGGACATGAAATGGCTCCGGAGGGTGGAAAAATGCGCGCAGTTTAGCGCGAGTCGTATCGCAATGCCTCTCAGCGGGATGGAAGGCGCTGAAATAGCGGTAAGGGCAGCCTGTCAGGGGCTGCGAATTCATCTGACGCTGGCGTCGGCCACTGGTTCAGCCGTCAGTCGGCGCCTGTAGCAGCCAATCGCCGCACCTGGTTCCGGCCGTTGCGCTTGGCGTCGTACAGCGCAGCGTCTGCGACCTGCATCAGTTCCTCCAGTGTCTGCCCCTGGGTCGGCCAGACGGCCAGGCCGGCGGAAAGGGTCACCGACAGCGGCCCCTCGCGTGTGGGCAGAGGCTGGCCGGCCAGCGCCTGGCATAGCGCCTGCAGGCGAGCGAACGCCTCATCGCCAGCGGCGCCGGGCAGCAGCAGGAGGAATTCTTCGCCGCCGATGCGGAACACCGCATCGCTGCCACGCAGGTTGCCGGTCAGGTGGATGGCCACGGCACGCAGCACGTCGTCACCCACCAGGTGGCCGTGACGGTCATTGAGCTGCTTGAAGTGATCGAGGTCGATCAGCGCCAGGGAAATGGGTGTGCGCTCGCGCTGGCAGCGGGTCAGCTCGCGGGCGAACAGTTCACCCAGGTGACGGCGGTTATAGAGGCCGGTCAGTGGATCGCGCAGGGCCTGCTCCTGCAGCTGTTCATGCAGGCGGGTGATGGTGCGCAGGCGCTCCTCGCTGGTGGCCAGCGCCTCGGCCAGCTTGAGTTCGCTGCAATGGCGCTCGGTGATGTCACGCAGGTAGAACATCTGTCCGAGGATGAAGGTACCGCTCCGGGTCACCCGCTCGATATCGCGGGAACGCACCTCGAAATAGCGCGATGAGCTGGCCGGGATCAACAGCATCTCGCGTTCCCCCGCCGTCAGCATCGCGTCCAGCTCCACGCCGTAGACCGGCCATCTGGACAGGGTCGTGCCCTGCCAGGCCGCAGACTGTCCGGCAAGCTCCAGGGCGGCGGGGTTGGCGTCGATCACCCGGCGCTGCGGGTCCACCACCAGCACCGGGTCGGGCAGTTCCTCCAGCAGCAGGTGGCGTGCGACCGGCAGCAGATCGAACAGGCGCACGCCGAGGATCAGGCAGGCGAAGGCCACCAGGGTGAAGGCGAAGCTGAATGGCGTGGGGTCGAAGCCGAACAGGGTCCAGCCAAAGACCACGTAGCTCAGGTTGGCGCTCCAGGGCACGCAGGTGACCAGCACGAAGGCCAGGTAGTGGCGCCGGTGCACGCCGTGGCTGGCCAGGGCGGCGCGGGTCACCACGGCCAGGCAGAAGATCATGAAGACGTAGACGTAGATGGCCACGGCATTGAACAGCGGGCCGTGGTCATAGCGGATCGCTGCGCCCGGGCTGCCGTCCACCGGCAGGGTGCCGGGGCCGTAGAACAGCTGGTGCCAGGGGTTGCTCAGGGCCATGGCCGAGGCGACCAGCGGGCCGATTCCCAGCAGCAGGAAGCCACGCAGCGTCAGGGGTTCACGGATGCTGTTGACGAACTGCCAGAGGAACACCGCCCAGAAAGTCGGCACGCCAATGATTCCCGGCCACGCCATGCTGGCCCAGAACACCTTGCACTGCGGCCCTTGTGCGGCAAGCTCCAGCCCCGCTGCGGCGAGCCACCAGCAGATGCCGACATGCAGGACGATGAAGCTCTCGCGACCGGGGAAGTGGCGCTGGCGGCTGACCCAGCGCGCCATGAGAATCACCCCGATGCCGACCGCAAGGGTCAGCGCCACAGGCCAGCTGAAGCTCCAGCCACCGGCCAGGCAGGCGTTCATCGCCGGGCTCCGGGAAGCTTGGCAAGCGAGGAAACGGGGCGCGAATGGAACTGCTCGAGGCTGGGCACTGGCCGTCCTGACCTGAATGTGGGCCGTCTGCTGCGGCCCGTGGAATGACCGGACAAAGATACATCAAAATGCCAGCACTTCCGCCTGCAAGCCTTGACGCTCATCAGGAACGCGTGGCTGGCCTGCGCAGCAGGCTGAACGCCATGACGCCCAGCAGGCCGACGCCCAACAGCAGCACCGCCCAGAGGCCGATGCGCTTCCAGACGATCTGCCCGGCAGTCTGCCGCTGCGCCGGGTGTTCGCCGACCTGCGGCGGAATCACCACCGCCTCGGCGCGGCCCATCTTCTCCAGGCTGGAAGCGTCGAAGCCCGGCACCAGCGTGGCCAGGGGCAGTTCTGTGCGGCTGGCTTCGGCATTGCCCAGCGCCAGGGTGAACGGCGGATTGCCACGGGCGAGGAACACCACCTGGGTGACATGCATGCCCACCTCCAGGCGCGGTACCTGCTGGCCGAAGCCGCCGGCACGCTGATCCACCGTCAGACGCAGCTGCTTGACCGCCATCCAGCCCGGCAGGTCCAGTTGCTCCTGGGCCACGTCCTTGCCGTCCTGGGGCAGGCGGTAGAGCAGGCCCGACGCCAGCGGCTGCCATTGCGGCGCGCCATCGCGACGCGCCTCCACCTGTATTGGCAACAGGCTGCCGGGACGCTCCACGGCAATGCGCAAACGCTCGATGGGCAGCCCCAGCGGCAGGTCCCAGACATACTGGCCATCCTTGCTGCTGACCGGCTCCAGCGGTGCCGACCAGGCCATCGACGCCGGCAGGCTCTCGCGGCTGGCACTCACCACCTTCACGGCGGTCAATTCCGGGGCCTGGCGCGGGCTCTGCCAGAGCAGGCGCAGATAGCGCGCCGGGCGTCCCGGCAGGGTCACTTCGCGCTGATCGATGCGCTGATCGGCAAAGGACAGCCGGGCCACCTGGCCATCGCCCCAGGGCTCCCAATGCTGCAGATCATCGCTGGCCTCGATGCTGAATCGCTGGAAGCCTTCGCCACCGCCGTTCCAGTCCAGGCTGAGCTTCTCCAGGGGCGCCTGCACGCCACTGGCGTCCAGCAACCAGCCGCGCAATTGCTCACCAGCCGCAACCGGGCTTTCCGGCACAACCTGCACCACCGTCCCCGTGGTGCTGCGTTCCACCCGCACACTGGGCAACCCCGCCGCGCCCTCGATGGAGCCATGCAGCGGGAACCAGCGCAGGGAATGTTCATGACGGGCACGACGTTCGCTGGCGCTGCTGCGGGTCATGGCGTAGGCCAGGGCCTCACCCTCGGCGTTGAACACCCGCAGGTCGCGCAGGTCGGCATGGCGTGCGGCAAAGTGCAGGGCCATGGGCATGTCCATGCGATACCAGGGCCCCTGGCCTTCCACGCGCAGTTCGACGCGGGTGGTGAAATCCTCGGGCTGCTCGGCGGCGAGCAGCGGCTGGCAGAGCAGCCCCAGGCCAGCCAGCAAGGCCAGGCCGGGACGGCCCAGGGAAGACAAATCGATCATGCGTTGACCCGCTCCTGTTCAGGTTCCGCGCGCCTGGGCGGCAGGGGTGCGAAGTAGCCGACGATCAGCAGCAGGACGCCGACGCCGATGAAAGACACGATGCGCTCCAGGCCACCGCGGTTGCCCAGTTCGACGAAGAACAGCTTGGCCACCACCAGCGCGATCAGCACCGCGCCCACCAGCCAGAGCTGGCGCCAGGCGCGCAGATGGCCGACGACCATCAGGCCGAGGGCGATGCTGGTCCAGACAATGGACAGACCGGCCTGCACCAGCATGGAATCCAGCTGCGCCTCCAGTTGGTACGGCACACCGCCCCAGTGATGCGCGCAACGGAATACCGCCGCCGTGGCCAGGGCGAACAGCGACACGCCCGCCACGCCCTGGATCAGCCTGGCCGGCACGTCAGGCAGGTCGAACCGCGGCAGGCAGTCGCGCACCCAGAGGTAGACGCCCAGCAGCGCGAACAGCAAGCCCAGCTCCAACGGATTGAGCAGAGGCAGATAGGGCAGCGGCTCTGCGGCACCATCGCTCCAGGCGTTGGCGATCCAGAACCAGGCCAGCATCAGCAAAGCCAGCGGAAGCGAGGCCCACAGCCGGTATTCCCGTGGATAGGCCGTCATCGGCCAGGGCAGGCGTGGGCGCAAGGCCACCAGCAACAGCCAGGCGCTCGGCAGCAGCGCCCAGCCCAGCCAGCGCCAGGCGTTGTACTGCTCGGACAACAGCATCAACAGGTAACGGAGCTCCAGCGCCAGGACGCCGAGCAGCAGCCAGCATCCCAGCACATGGGAGGCGCTGCGCGCGCCGCCGGGCAGGAGCCCATCCAGCCTGCGCAGCGCCAGCAGGTGCACGCCGCACAGCGCGCCCCAGCCGGCCCAGCCGAAGCTCGCCGCCGGGTGGTACTGCGGTTCCCAGGCCACCGCCAGCGCCACCACGCCCGCCGGCGCCAGCACCAGGCACAGCAGCGCCAGGGCACGCCATTGTTCGCGGCCGGCCAGCCAGGTGGTGAAAGCGACGCTGGCGGACGCCAGCAGCAGAGCCAGCGGCACCTGCAATTCGGGCGCTGCGAAGCGGCCGATCTCCGCCAGCCAGGCCAGGGCCCACCAACCGGCGCTCCAGGCCAGCAGCAGCTGCGCCAGGTGCGCGAGGCTGAGCCCACCCATGGCCGCCTCCGCTCGCGCCGCCCGTTGCAGGCGCCAGGCACCGATGAAGGCTGCCAGCGCCAGCACCGCCGGCGTCCAGAAACCGGCATGGCCCAGCGGGCGCAGGCCTTCACCAATCAACTCGCCCAGCAACAGAGGGCTCACCGCGAGGAAGCTGAAGCCTGCCAGCAGTTGCAGGAACAGGCCGAACCAGAACGCTGCGCGCTGCTGCAAATACAGGCTGAGCCAGAGGATCAGCAAACCGCTTCCGGCCCACACCGCACCAGCGGTGCGCCAGGGCAGCACGAACAGCACCGCCAGGTTGACGAAGGCCAGCCCCGCCAGCAGGACCAGCGACAGGCTCCGCAGCAGCCGCACATCAGCACGTGCCAGCGGGTGACGGGCGGCCAGCAGCATTCCGGCAATCAGCGCCAGGCCGATGAGCGAAGCCACCAGCAACCCGCGCCACCCCGGCACGGCACCGCTGCCCAGACCGGAGCCATCCAGATCGAGCAGGAAGATCGCACCACCGAGCAATTGCACGGCGAAGGCACTGAACAGGAACGCGCGGGAGAGCAGACGCAGTCCGGCGAAAATCGTCGCCAGCCCCGCCAGCGCCCAGGCGATGGACGTGCCTTCGGCTGCGAAGGAAAGCGGTGCCATCAGGTAGAGGAAGGCCAGCCCGGCACAGGCGAACACCGGCGCGCTGCGCTGCTCCAGCTCCGTGGCAGCCCCGGCAGGCGCCCGGCGCAGCTGCCAGAACACGAACAGCAGCGCCGCACCCAGCATCAGCGCGCCCAGGGGTGAGCCATCCAGCAGCGTGTAGCTGCCCGCACGCAGCCCACCGAGGAAGGCCACCGCCGCGCCGAACTGCAGCAGCAACGCGAATGCCCGCGCCAGAGGCCGGCCCTGGCGCAGGCCGAGCCAGTAGATGCCGGCGCCTTCCACCGCCCAGGCAGCGGAGGTCCAGCGGGCGTCCAGCCCCAGGGGAATCGCCAGGCTGCCGAACACCACGCCCAGCGCCAGGCAGGTTTCCACCAGCAGCAACGCGCGGCCGGCGGTGCGGCCCGCCAGGATGCGCGCCAGGACGATGTAGAACAGCCCGAGGGCGAGGGCGCTGAAGGCGGCGCCGAACTCGATATGGCGGATCAGCGCCACCTGCAGACCGAAACCGATGATCGGCGGACCGAACAGCACGGTGCCGTCCACCGTGTCCGCCTGGCGCGCCGACCAGCGCAGCAGCTCGCCCCGTTCCTCTGGCGCATCCGCCGCCTCGGCCAGCTTGCGCCGGGCGAAGAGCAGGCCGATGCCCACGTACATCAGGAAAAACAGCACCAGGAAGGGCTCGGTGCTGGCGAAGAGCTCCGGCCGATAGGAACGCAGGCCCCAGGCGAAGCCGATGCCGAAGGTGCCGACGAAGCCGATCAGGTTGAGCAGGCGCCAGGCCTTGAACCAGGCGATGGCGAAGATGCCCGCATTGAGCAGCGCGAAGTAGCTGAACAGCGCCACATGGTCGCCGCTGCCGCTGGAGGTGAGGATGGGCGCGGCAAAGCCGCCCAGCGCCGCTGCGGCCGCAAGGCCCAGGGCGTCCTGCGCCACCGCGAGGATCGCGGAAAACAGGGTCACCGCCACCAGCAGGCCGAAGGCCATCTTCGGGTCGAGCAACGGATGCAGGCGCATGGCCGCGAATACCGTCAGGTAGAGCACGGCGATCCCGGCGCCCTGGAGCATCAGGCCGTAACTGGGATTGCGCCGACGCAGCCACCAGCCGAGCCCCAGCAGCGCAATGGCGGCCAGCGCCACCCCGGCGTACCGCAGCTCAACCGGCACCACCATGCCTTCGGTGGCGTAACGCAGCAGGAAGGCCAGGCCGAGGAACAGCAGCACGACGCCGATGCGCAGCACGGTATTGCCACCGAACAGCCAGTTGCGGGCGGCGGCGAAGCCCCGTTCGAGCAGGGAGGGCTCGCGGGGCCTGGGGGGGATCGGTGGCGTGCGGCGTGGTGTCTCGGGTCGCGCTTCCTGGCCCCAGGCATCAGCTGTAGCGGCGGCTGGGGCAGGCTCGGGGGCCGGTTCAGCCGCGGCGGTGGGTTGTGCCAGCACATCGGCCGGCAGTTCCCAGACCAGATCGCTGTCGTCAGGTACCAGTTCAGGCGCGGCCTGCGCCGCTGGCGTATCCGGTTCGGCGACGGGAGGCCCCGCCTCGGCTGGCTGCGCGACGCCCTGCTCCACCTTGAGCAGGCGCTCATGGATGGCCTGGGTGCCCTTGTCGAAACGGGCCGCGAAGCTGGCCAGCGACTTGCGCAGCTCGGCGTTCTCCCGCGCCAGCCATTGCAGGCGAATGGCCTGCCCCAGCCCCAGGCCCATCAGGCCGCCGAGCAGGGCACCGGTGACGCTCTCATCAATCCCGGCCCCGAAGGCCAGGCCAATCAGCATGAAAATCCATTGCATGCAGCGATTACTCGGATGGTTGGGCAGGTGGGCCGCATTCCTCGCGGCCGGTATTAACCAGAAGCTACAAGAGATCCGGCATCGACCCAATAGAGACGCCTGAGCTCTGACTCACAGACACAGAAGATTCCTACAGCTCAGCACAAGACCGGCACAAATCCGTAGGGACAAAGGGAAATTTCATGTTCCCCGACGGGAAACTGTTCACTTTTTCACCGACATCGCTATGATGCCCGCCCTTCTCCCCTAGCCTGCTCGCCGACCATGAAGACCATGATGATCGTCGGTGCCGACCTCGACCGGACGGACACCTGGATCAAATACGAAAAGACCATGTGCCACGCATGCGTTTCCAGCTGCTGCACCATGCCGGTCGAAACGCGTCTGAGTGACCTGATCCGCCTGGAACTGGTGGCCGAGTTCGAGCGCGGCGAGCCGCCGAAGAACATTGCGAAAAGGCTGATGAAGGAAGGCGTGGTAGAGCGCTTCAACCAGAAGTCGGGCATCTTCACCCTCACCCGCATGGGCAATAACGACTGCTACTTCCTCGACCGCAAGAGCCGGCTGTGCACCGTCTACGACAAGCGCCCGGAAACTTGCCGCAACCACCCGCGCATCGGCCCGCGCCCCGGCTACTGCGCCTTCAAGCCCAAGGACTGACGCCCCCCGACCCTCTCCCGGAGGCAGAGGGAGCAGTCCGCGCAGCGTCGAGCCGTTGCTTCTCCTGTGGGAGCACTTTCAATCGCAAAGGGCCGCACAGCAGCCCAATCGACCTCAAAGCGACGTCTCACCGACCCGCAGGGGGCGCCGCGCGTTCCGGAGCAATCAGTCAGCCCCTGACAGCGCCCAGCACCTTCTGCACCAGGCTCACCCCGGCCAGCACCAGCGCGCCGGAGACGATGCCTGCCACGCCGTCGATCAGGATCTGCACCAGCCAGGAGAGGCCGCCAGCAGCGGCCAAGATCGGCTCCAGCAGGTGATGAGCGGCGGGAATGCCGTGAAGGATGATGCTGCCGCCCACCAGGAACATGGCGGCGGTGCCCAGCACCGAAAGACCCTTCATCATCCAGGGCGCAGCGGCGAGGATGCCGCGACCGATGGCCCGGGCCGTCGAACTGGCCCGGCGCACCAGATAGAAGCCGAGGTCGTCCAGCTTGACGATGCCGGCCACCAGCCCGTACACGCCCACGGTCATGATCAGCGCGATGCCCACGAGCACCGCCACCTGCTTGCCGAACACCGCATCGGACACGGTGCCCAGGGTGATGACGATGATCTCGGCGGAGAGGATGAAGTCAGTACGGATGGCGCCCTTGATCTTGTCCTTCTCCATGGCCACCAGATCCACGTCCGGGTTGGCCACGGCTTCTGCCAGCGCTTGGTGGGCCTGCTCATCCTCTTCGTGACTGTGCAGCCACTTGTGCGCCAGCTTCTCGAAGCCCTCGAAGCAGAGGAAAGCACCGCCCAGCATCAGCAGCGGGATCACCGCCCAGGGCGCGAGCGCGCTGATCAGCAGGGCTGCCGGCACCAGGATCGCCTTGTTCACCAGCGAACCCTTGGCCACCGCCCAGACCACCGGCAGCTCGCGCTCGGCACGAACGCCGCTGACCTGCTGGGCGTTCAACGCCAGGTCATCGCCCAGCACGCCTGCGGTCTTTTTCGCGGCGACTTTGGTCATTACCGAGACGTCATCGAGCAGGGTCGCGATGTCGTCGATCAGGGTCAGCAGGCTGGCTCCGGCCATGGTGTGTCCTTGCAGTGGGGGGCGTTGATGCCGCAATTCGGCGAAGGCGAACTACAGACAAAATCGCCCCGGCGGTCAACCCGGCGGCCCCTTTCTGCCAGTGGCTTCACGTTCCCCACTGACCACTTCCATGTCGGAAGCCTTGGTCTTGGGCTTGATCAGGCTGAAATCGATCAGCGCCTTGGGCTGGTAGGGGTCGCCGATCAGCAGTGGGCGCGGCTGGAAGGCGGCGTTGACGACGCTGCGGCTGGGGTCGAAGTCATCGAAGCTGAGCCCGGCCAGGTCCGCCCAGGTGTGGATGAAGCTGGAACTGCTGTAGGGCCGGTCCTGGCAGGCTCCCAGCTCCTGCGGGTGCTCGGCGCGCCACTGGGGTGAACGCCAGAGCATGAAGGGAATGGTGTACATGGGCGCGGTCGGCGCCGCCTCGTTGCGCCCCAGTACGTCGGGATGCTCCGGGTCGAACACCGCTTCGCCATGGTCGGAGAGATAGAGCAGGAAGCCGTTGGCGCGGCTGCCGGAGAACTTCTCGATCAGGCTCGACACCACATGGTCGTTGAACAGCACCGCGTTGTCGTAGCTGTTGTAGGTGGGCAACTGGTCATCGGTGACGTTGGCCGGCACGCCCAGGCGGTCGGTGAAGCGGTCGTACTCCGGCGGGTAGCGATACTGGTAGCTCATGTGGGTGCCCAGCAGGTGGACCACGATGAACTTGCGCGGCGCCGGGTCGGCCAGCACCTTCTCGAACGGTGGCAGCACATCGTCGTCGTACTGGCGCGCGTTCTGGTTGCGGTTGTTGTTCAAGTAGAACTGCTCATCCGCCTGCTTGGAGAAGTTGGTGAGCATGGTGTTGCGCTTGGTGAGGGTCTGCTGGTTGGTGATCCAGTAGGTCTTGTAGCCGGCCTGCTTCATCATGTTCAGCAGCGACGGCTTGGTCAGGTAGAGATTGGGGTTCTGCTCGTCGGCGAAGGTCAGCACCTGCTGCAGCGCCTCGATGGTGTAAGGGCGCGGGGTGATGACGTTGTCGAAGACATCCAGCTGGTCGCGGATACGATCGAGGTTCGGAGTGGTCTGGCGCGGGTAGCCGTAGAGGCTCATGCGCTGGCGGTTGGTGGACTCGCCGATCACCAGCACCAGGGTGGCCGGCAGGCCAGCGTTGGCGTCCTTGAAGTTGGCCAGCGGCGCGATGCGGGCGTTGCCTTCCAGAAGATCATGCATATCAGCCAACTGCTGGCGGTACTGGCGGTAGCCCACCAGCAACTGCCAGGGCACGGCCGGTTCCATGCGTTTCTCGAAGCTGTCGCGGGCCGCCTCGAAAGTCTCGTTGCCCAGGCCCTGTTTCACCGCCGGATACCCCACCAGCGCGGCCAGCAGCGCCAGGCTCGCGAGCATCGCCTTGCCGCGCGGCAGGTGGACCGGACGCAGGCGAGTCCACAGCAGCACGGCGCCCAGGGCATAGCCGAGGAAAGCCGGCACCATCCACCAGGCGAAGTACTGGGTCAGGTACTCGGAGCCTTCCGCCACGTTCGATTCGAACATGATGAAGATGACGCTCTGGGAGAACTCCTGGCTGTACACCAGGAAGTAACCGAAGGCCGGCAAGGAGGCGAGCCAGAGCAGCGCCCCCAGGACGGCAGCGATGGCTCGAGTGCGCGCCGGGAAGAGCAGTACCGGGATCAGCCACAGGCCGCTCAGCAGGAACGCCTGGCGGAATCCGCTGAATCCGCTGGTGCCGGTTACCTGGATGAGGAACTGGGTGACACCCGAGAAATACCAGAAAAAGAGAAAGAGCCAGCCTAATCCGGCCCAGTCGAATCGCCGATCCTCGGCGCCTTTCACTCCGATCGTCATAAACACCCGCCTGGTTCAGCCCCGACCAGTCGATCTGGCCGCAAAGCGATGAATATGACTGCGAAGCCGTGAAAAGTTCGTCAATTGATCGATCAACGTGAGGTGTTCGGGGGTGAATCGCGCCCCTGCCAAACAGAGCCGCCTCAAGCGACGGCTCTGTGGACGTTGGCAGGCCCCGTCACTGACTTGCGTTAGGCGCGACCTCCGCGCGCAGGGGCTCGACCTTGACTGTGAACTTCCTCTGCTGTCCCCGTTCCTCGATCTGGTGGACGCCTATGCCGGACACCGTGCCGGTGGTGGAGGCTGGGAATGACCCGGCTTCTTCACCCCTTACCCTGAAATCACGCCGGGACTCGCAATCGCAGTCCGGAGCGCCCGGGAAGAGGAAAAAGGGAAAAAGGGGACAGATATATTTTCCCTACTCTAATTTCGGTCTGCCCTGCTTCCAGTGCTCAATCCGCACTCCGGCAATACGCTCGACTTCATCCACGAAACGGCGGGTCCCGGTAAGTTGGCCGCGTTGAATGGCCTCTCGGATAAGGCTCAGTTCCTCGGAAGGAACCGCTTGCCTTACAAAATCGGCATACCGGTGGCGTCGCTCCTCAACCGTAACGCCGAGCGCCTTGAAACACGGGTCTTCGTCCAACCAGTTCTGCCCAGGCGCGGCATCAATACGGAGGGCGTAGCTCGACCAGGGATAATCCCCAGCCTCCGCCACCATGCATGCACGCACGCACGCACGCACGCACGCACGCACGCACGCACAGGATTGAGTTCGATATATCGACTGCAGGCCAACAGATAACTATCGGACTGCACGATGCTCGACTTGTAGCGGCTTTCCCACACAGTTCCGGAGCGACCTTCCAAACGATTGCGGTAGCGTGTGGTACGAGCGGCCAAGGTCTTCATCAACTGGCTGAGTCCACCGAGCGAATCATTCGGAGCCAGCAGCAGGTGCACATGATTGGTCATCAGGCAGAACGCATAGACCTTTACCCCGAAGGCATCCTTCAACTCGCGTAGATCAGCCAGGTAACGCTCGAAATCAGTGTCCTCGGCAAACACGACTTGTCGGTTGTGGCCCCGCTGCACAATGTGATGCGGGTAGTTTGCCAACAGGACCCGCCCCACCCTGGGCAAGGTTTCTCCCTCCATGAAGACTTAAAAGAACGTGTTCTCTATTCAAAGGATTAGAGTAGGAAAAATAAATCTGTCCCCTTTTTCGGTCGCTGCATCTTCCTATTAAATAATTGGTGTAGCCTCATATTTGTCGATCAAATAAACATCCGAAACATTGCAATCAGGATAAATCCATTTATCCCAATTAGACACTACCCACTCTCTATCCACCCCCCCGTCTAAAGATGAACTCTCTTTGGGTAGGTACACCAATATCAAACCGGCCTTGTATCCAGAGGTAACAATCAGTCCATGGGGTCTGTCTTCAGACAGGGTCTCAAAAACCATAAAATCAACAAATTCTTCGTATGGGTATTTTCCGCGCGCTCTAAGAATATTCCCATGCCAAATACAAGCATCCCTGGAGTCTACCAACTTTACTTTTTCAAACATTTCACTTCACCCTCAGGTCATGGCCACCAGTTTTGTCGGCGCTCTTTATTTTTTTGAAGTCCAAAAAAAGGGGACAGATTTATTTTCTGTACTCTAATCTCGCCCTACCAGTCAGGTTTAGAGTAGGAAAAATAAATCTGTCCCCTTTTCCCTCCTGCTTGCGCCGCTCCATACCTTGACGCCAAAGACATCCTTCAACTCTCGAAGATCGGCCAGGTAGCTCTGGGCATCTTCCGCAAAGACGACCTGACGGTAATGGCCGTGTTGCACAATATGGTGAAGATAGTTGGGCAGCAGTACTCGTCCCATCCTGGGCAGGTCGACATCCCTCCCTGAGTCATCTGGCAGACTGATGATCCGGGAGGTTGGCATACCTCCCTACGCGTTTCGATCCCGCTATGTCTGAAATTAGAGTGGGAAAAATAAATCTGTCCCTTTTTTCCTCGTTACCTGCCATCAGCAATTTATTACTGGAACATACGTATCCTCCTTAATCCTATAATTCACAGGAGAAATATTGAACACCTCTCCATTCACAAAAAATTCAGGAAAAATCACCAAAAAATTATCAATCTCCCCATTCGATAGAGACACAGAAATAGCCTTATTTTCCTGACTATTCGCATCGAAACTGCCCGGTATATCAATCTTAATTTTTCTCCGCTCCCCATAACTCGACACAAGCACAATGTAGGGTGAAGACACACTGATAACCGCAGGGCTCTCGGCGGCCCTTTGCTGTTCATCGTACGCTTTCCTGGTCTTTTCCTTGTCTTCTGTGCTTAAGGCCCAAAAAGGCTTAGCCCTGTTCGGATATAGCCAGAATTTAATTATCAACTTTGTATCAACTGCACTGATAATTGATTCCGTAGCAGGGTCCCATTCCGGCGTGCCTGGTAGTTTTGCGTGAATAACCGCAGCTACCACTCCCGAAAAAGGCGCAGGATCCTTAACGCCATACCATCTGGCCTCAAGAGCACCAGGACAGGTCCGATTAGCTGAACGGAGAACGCCGGTCACCGCCTCAGGATGAAGATATGGACCAGTGCTGCATCCAGAAATCAACAGAGCGAAACTAATCGCAAGCACTCTTTCCAACATGAACACCTCTACCACAAAAAAGAGGACAGTTTTAGAGTAGGAAAAATAGATCTGCCCCTTTTTACTCTGATCTCGTCCACGAAGCGGCTGCTGCCCGTCAACTGCCAGCGGAAAAGGCCGCGAAAAAGCGCGGAAAAGGGGACAGATTTATTTTCTGTACTCTAATCTCGCCCTACCAGTCAGGTTTAGAGTAGGAAAAATATATCTGTCCCCCTTTCGCCATAGTAGCAAAGATAAATCCGCCCCCTTTTCCTGCCCTTTAGATAATCTAGAGCACATAGCAAGATCGCCTATCAGAAGTTTCTCGCCGCCAAGACCTAATCAACCCACTGGCAGAAACCAGTATTGAATAAATACAAATTGGCATCCCTTCGCCAGACTGCAAATATATTATGTAGTATCTAGTATCCCCACCCTCCTTCACAGACCTATCAACCCCCCGCCTCTCGCTTCCAAAGCCCCTCATATATAGCCCTCTTTCCGGCCATACATATAGAGAAACTGCCGGATTGAATGTCTTACCTACAAGATCATCCCTACTAAGCTCCCATGCTCTATAGGATAGGCATCCCGAAACGATCATTGCTACCCCTAATACGCTTAGTAACTCCACCGCTCTACTCTTACTTCCTTTTTTTGGAATTTTCATCAGGCAAACCCTCTACAACAGGACGATACCATTCATAGATGGCACCGTAATTCACAACAATAGCTGGCGGCATGCTTCCTATATTCTCAAACAATGTCATATCCGTCCCCTTTGTCTTTTCAAGAGAAATCATCCACTGATCATGAAGAGTTGCAAATGAATTAAACCCAGGAATCTGATTAAGTACATTACTGACAGCGGCACCATGACATATGGAATAGAACAAAAAAAGGGGACAGATTTATTTTCTGCACTCTAATCTCGCCCCACCAGTCAGGTTTAGAGTAGGAAAAATAAATCTGTCCCCTTTTCCCGCTCTCATTCGATATGAATCAGCATGCATTTCCCATCTATCTTTCCAACCAAACTTATTGACTTCCCACTCACCCCCCCATCAGCCGACATTTCAACCACTAAATCCTTATCCTCAAAAGTTTCCAACTCAACAATCAACTGCCTGATTGTTTTCCCGGCCACTTTCCACCTTTCATCTTTCAATACTTTATCCATGAAGCTAGTCACCTATACGATTAAGATTTCTATCATATGTACCCATGCGCGCATCCTTACTCGAAAGGCCCTTTATGGAAGTGGCCATTTTCCATGCGCCACCGTTGTGACCATCCAAGTCTCTTGTTATATATAAATTTCCTTTTCTGTATACCAACTGACCGCCATGAACTGTTTCTGCTACTCGTCTAAACCCTAGCCCCTCCGCTGCAACCCGAAGCAAAAAAGGGGACAGATTTATTTTCTGTACTCTAATCTCGCCCTACCAGTCAGGTTTAGAGTAGGAAAAATGAATCTGTCCCCTTTCTTCTCATGCCCCCTTTCCCCCCCAGTCCTCTCCCCCCCGAATTAATACTTCCTAAAGAAAAACAAAATAATATATATAAACAATGAAAAACCACCAACCATAACCCTTACATATATGTTTGATTCACTTCCAACCCTGGCCCCTGCCGAAAAAAAATCTCCCGACCACATACGAACGAATAAACACAGTTCCCGAACCATAAATGCCCAAGCAGCACCCCCCAAAACACCTCCCACCGCCCCAGCAGCGACAACAAATTAACCAACGAGAATGAAACCATAAGAACAAGAATAACCTGACTCTTACAATGCAACCACCTAACAACCCTACTCACCACTTGCAAATACCTCTCGTACATTTTCCACCAGAGAGTCCCACACCCCCATAGCCGCAAGTGAGTTTGCTATTTTGCCCGCGACGTCCACTGGAATACCCTTAGATGCAGCATAGCTCTCGAACCCAGCGCTTAATCCAGCAGACGTAGCAGATCCGACAAAGTCCCCTTTAAGATATCCTGCCATAAGCCCAATAGTTGCGGATCCGCCTGCCATGAAAGACGCAGTTCCCCCACTTGTGACCACCGCACCTGCAGCCATAACCCTACTCAAGTCGCTCACCGCTTTAGCATCAGCAGCTCTCAAAAGAAGGGGACAGATTTATTTTCTGCACTCCAATCTCGTCCCACCAGTCAGGTTTAGAGTAGGAAAAATAAATCTGCCCCCTTTTCGCTGATTGAATCCGCCGCCCCCTTTTTCCCTGTCCCCTTTTTCCCTTACGGTTGGTAATCTTCGAATTCCCACGCACCTATACGAGAAATTTTTTGAGCACCCCCCCAAAAATCATCACCAGTGCAACTTTCAATGTATTTTGAAATACTCTTTACAATAAGACCCCTATCATATTCGCAAACAATCAACATATGGCGCCCCCATACAGCACCAAGAGACAAACATTCTTTTTTAAGCCAATTTGGAGTGCATATGAATATTTGAAACAGATGCCCGCCATCTTGATCATCCGGCCCAACTTGAACTGTCAACCAGACTCCAAAATCCTTCTCATCCTCCGGCTGAAAGTCATCAAACCCAACAAGCCCATTCATATCTATTGATTTCAAAATAGCTTTCATTTAGTCAGTAACACTCAAGTGACCGTTGCTAACAACCTTTCCGCTGCTCAGCTCTTGGAAGTTTGCTTGCACTCCGGTCGGATTAAGTTGAATAGGTGTATTTGGTTTCGCAGTCGGGGGTCTATAAACCCTAGTGCCATCAGCACTAATCAGTCCACCAGGAACACCACTTATCGGACGAGTTCCATCTCCAACCCAAATCTTCCCTAACCGATCTGCCTCCGCAGTGGTACCACGTCCTATTGAGAAATTTGGATTTGTCGTACCGCTACCTTTAACCGCAGCAGCCAACCGGGAGTCTTGAGCAGCAATATTGGCTAGGTTCTGAAAAAGGGGACAGATTTATTTTCTCTACTCTAATTCAAGCCTGCCCTGCTTCCGCCGCTCCATACCTTGACGCCAAAGACATCCTTCAACTCTCGAAGATCGGCCAGGTAGCTCTGGGCATCTTCCGCAAAGACGACCTGACGGTAATGGCCGTGTTGCACAATATGGTGGAGATAGTTGGGCAGCAGTACTCGTCCCATCCTGGGCAGGTCGACATCCCTCCCTGAGTCATCTGGCAGACTGATGATCCGGGAGGTTGGCATACACCTCCCTACGCGTTTCGATCCCGCGATGTCTGAAATTAGAGTGGGAAAGATAAATCTGTCCCCTTTTTCACTTTTTTCGGACGCACACGAACAATCACCCCCAATCCCTGCCGTAACCATTAAAAGCAAACATCCCCAAATAAACCAGTAGTGCCAATCCACCCACTAAGAGCCTAACTTCCCACGGATGATCAACCTTTACCCCGCCAGGCGCCAAGCGAATAGTTTTTTTTGCAATATAACAATAAAATCCTTGACCAAAAAAAATCTGAACAGAAATAACACCACAAAAATTGTCCCACTCACCGACAAATCTAACAGAGTTAATCGCACTACCTAAACACATCAAAAAAGCCACAAAATTTTTGTACCGGCAAAGAAACTCAAGAAGCCTCATTCAAATAACTCCCGGCCATTTTCGACCAACCCATCCCAAGCCCCCATGACGGATAATATATTTGCCAATTTTTCAGCAACTTCCGGCGCGACGCCTCTTGAAGTTGCATAAGACTCAAAACCAACACTCAATGCTGCGGAGGTGGCAGCCCCAGACAAATCACCTTTCAGGTAACCTGACATAAGGCTAGGAATATTAGAAGCAACCCCTAAACCTGCGGCAAGCCCACCGCTTGTGACTATTGCCCCAGCACCCAATATCTTGCTTAGATCGCTAAGAGACTTGGCATCAGCAGCTCTTAAATATCGCAAGGTCTCAATACTTGAAAAATCTATATTCGCGCCAACTGCAATGCATTCGACAGATGCGCATGGCAAAAACCTAGGAAAATAACTAACTCCCTCAATTGCAACTCCAACCTTATACCTACCAGATTCATCCAATACGTATCCTGTCAAACGATCGCGCAACTCACTGCCAGCACCAGGTGTCTTACTCCAATCCTGACTGGGGGCTATTGGGAAAGCTGCCCAACTATAAGTGCTAGTAGCGGACTTTATATAGGCGACGATATCTAGATCGAGCTTGGCGAACTGTTGCAGATACAGGTCATCATCCAGTTCCACCCAGCTTCCTCCGGCGTCATATATATTTTCCTTATTGACTACGATGTCCGTGCCAGGACCAATATCTGTGCCGTTTACCTTGGAAAGGCGTAATTGCTCTTCGATCTGCTCAGCAGTGTATTTTCCATCGCTGCGCGCCGCGAGTTCCTTGGCTAGTTCCTTGTCTGTCGCATGCAACTGCCGGTTGTACTGCGTCGCGTTCTGCGCGACCCACGCGCCCTTCTCGATGTCCCCATCCACCGCCGCCGCCGCGACAAGGCCAACCAGTTGCGAGGACATGGTCAGCAGGTTCGGATCACCCTTCACCAGTGCATCGAGCTGTACAACCAACGCTTCGTTGGCACCTGCTGCAATGGCGCCGGTCTTGAAATCACCTCCAGTGGCTTCGCTGAGCAGGCCGCCGACGATGGCGTGGATAGCCACCTTTTGCGGGGAGCCATCGACCCACTTGTCTTCGGTGAAGTCGCCAACGGCGTTGAAGGCGGCTGCGGCCAGGGTGTTGTAAAGCGCGCCCTGCAAGGCATCCCTGAACGAAGCATCACGCCCCATCAGCTTGTTCAGCGCCGCCGCCGTGCCACTCTGGGCCAGTTGGTTGCCGGCGAAGTTGCCGACGCCTTCCAGCGTCCCCAGATCGACGTTATTGACCTTGTCCGTGAAGGTGTTGGTCTGGGTCCCGAACAACTTGTCGAAGAGGCTTGAGGTCAGCCCCGCCGTGGCGCCGGCCACGACGTAATCCTTCAGGCTCTCTTTGGAGGTGACGTCCTTGAACACGGCGCCCAGATCGCCCTGGTTGTTGATGACGCTGACGCTGCCCTTGGTCGCGGCAGTGGCCGCGACCGCTCCGACTATCGCACCGCCCGTGCCTCCCCCTACAGCCGCGCCGGCCGCCGGCCCCACGGTCGCCGCCATAACAATGGCAATCGCCAGTTGCGCCCCAGCGCCCAACCCGGAATGGCTGTACTTGAAGGAGTCGTGAATCTCCTTCACCCGCTGCCAGTCCACATCCCCGCGCTGTTCCAGCTCCTTGATCCAGGCCAGGTTCGGATCGGCCTGGACCATGGCGTCGATGGTCTGGCTGACCGTCTGCTGGTCGATGTGCTTGAGGTCGATCTTCAGGCCGTCAACGGCCTGGATGATGAGGTCGCCTTGGGCGACGAGCTCGCTTTGGCGCACCGTCTCGTCGGTGGTGCCCTTGCCTTTCATGGAGGTCCAGGCGAGGTCACTTTTGCTCTTCTCGTGGCTCTCCTGGTGCAGGTCTTTCACTGCTTCGAAGGCAATCACACCGCCGCTGTCCAGGGTGAGGTCAGCGCCGGATTCCAGCTTGGCCTTCTGGTAGCGCTGGTCGCCTTCGCTGACCAGGGTGAGGTCACCGCCGCTGATGATTTCGCTACCGATGTTGCGTACGTCGGTGACGTCGTCGCGCTGGGTTTTCTTGCTGCCGAAGCTGCCCTTGTTCTTCTTGTCGTACAGCGAGTAGTCGCTGTCTTCGGCCGCCAGCAAGCTGAGGTCATTGCCGGCGTAGAGGTAGGCTTCATCGCCTGCTTCGAGGCGGCTGGCGGTAATGCTCAGGTCGTTGCCGCTGACCAGGCTCAGGCCACCACCGGCGGTGATTTCACTGCCCTGCTGGCGGACCTGGTCGTTCTGGATATCGAGCTTCTTGCCACCCCCCTTGTAGTGGTACTCGTAGTGGCTTTCGTTAGCGGCTGAGGCGATATCGAGATCACGCCCGGCGGCCAGGTCGACATCGCCACCGACGCCGACACGACTGGCAATGACCGCCAGATCGCGGCCGGCTTCGATCTTGAGGTCGCCACCAATCTGCACCTCGCTGCGATGCTGGGTGATGTCGGTTTCAGTCCAGCGCGACTTCTTGGCATGGCCTTCGGCGGTATCCACCTCGGTGGCGGAGGCGATGAGCAGATCGCGCCCCGCACTCAGGCTGGCATTACCGCCGGCACTCAGCACGCTGCCAATGTTGGCGAGGTCGCGTCCGGCCGAGAGGCTGAGATTGTTGCCCGCCTCGATTCGGGCAGCGTTGTCCATGACGCTGTCTTGACGCGTACTGGGCCCGGCATGCAGCAGGGAGCCCTGGCTACGCTCATTGATGATGTCTCCCGTGAGCGCCGTTGCGCTGACATCGCGCCCGGAGATGATGCCGCCCTGGGCGTTGCGGATGCTGTCTGTAGCCAGCAGATCGAGGCGGTTGCCCGCTTCGATCAGGCCACCGTTGATGATGTTGCCGGCGGTGGCGCTGAGGTTGTTGCTGGCCCGCAGGGTGCCCTGGTTGCTCAGCTCACCACCGGAGATCAGCACCACGACCTTGCCCTGGATGAGCGCGCCGTTGGGGGCGAGGCGGTTGTTGGCCTGGGCCAGGTAAAGCACAGGGACCAGCACCTTCTCGCCATTCACCTCGTGCTCTTCGAGCCAGACGATGTCGTGGGTCAGGGCCGCCACCTGGGCGGCAGAGAGGCTCACGCCGACGCTGAGGCCAAGCTGCTGCTTGCTGGCAACGGCGTTGTCCATCAGGTAGCGGAACATCGCTTCGTCAGAGGTGAGGCCATCGAGGAAGCGCTGGCCGGTGCGGGCGGCGATGGCCTCGCGCACCAGGCGCTGTTCGTAGAGGCCATCGCCTAGGCGTTTCTGTGCCTGGTCCGGGTCGTAGCCGAGATTGCCGAGCAGGTAGTCGGAGCTGAGGAATTGCTTGAGGCTAGTGAGCTCCGGGTTGGTTTCGACCAGGTACTTGTGAGGTTTAGATTGACCACTGGTGGCCGGCAGCCCCTGGACGCGATCTACAGTCTGGGTGGGTGGATTGCTGGTGCCGCCCGGCACACCGGTGACGGCATCACCCTGGGAGGGAGTGCCGGTCACGTCAGTCCGCTCGGGTACTACGACGCCGGTGGACGCGCCACCCGTCTCCACGCGGATGGTTCCTACGTTGACACCTTCGATGAGCAGGCGGTTACCCAACTCCATCTGGCCGGTACCGATGCGTGCCGGTCCCCGCTCGTCGATCTGGGCATGGCGCGCTTGGGTGTCAGTCAGGTCGCGCTCACGCTGGGCGAGGCCGATGCTGCCACCGGCAATGTTCCAGCTCTGCGGCCCCTGGTCGGCCAGGGTCGCGTCGGTATCACTGGCGGCGATGCTGCTCAGGCGGAACAGGCCATTCTGTTCACTGGGGATGCTGAAACCAGGGAGGGTCAGGGGGTTGACCTGCTGCTGGGCCAGATCCGGTGGTAACTGGGCCTTGATCTGAACGACCGTGCCGCCCGTGCCAGAACCGACCGAGGTGTCGGAGACCTTGTTGCTACCGCCCGCATGGGTGACGTTACTACGGCTGACGCCATTACCCAGGCTGCTGGACGCATTGATGGAAACGTTGCCGCCTGCCTGGACGATGGCGTTCGCCGCAACGCCGCTGTTGATAGTGGTCTCGGAAGAACTGGCCAGGATGTAGCTGTAAAAGCGATCCGGTATGCCG
The DNA here is from genome assembly GCF_008807375.1 of Pseudomonas lalkuanensis. Classification (NCBI taxonomy): domain Bacteria; kingdom Pseudomonadati; phylum Pseudomonadota; class Gammaproteobacteria; order Pseudomonadales; family Pseudomonadaceae; genus Metapseudomonas; species Metapseudomonas lalkuanensis. The sequence goes on from NZ_CP043311.1 coordinate 5,686,909, forward strand.
TGCTCAAAGCTCGGATTGAAGTTCGGATTGGGAGTACTGGTTACCTGCTGATCGGTACGGAGGATGATCTCGACTGGATCCCGGCCTCCAATCTTCTTCGTGTACTGATGCACGTACTTCGAGTTGTAGTGGTTGTACTCCGCCAATTGCCCGTTGATGAGTCCGTAGAACACCGATGAAGGCTCGGTATCGTCGGTTTTACGGAATGTGCGTGAGCGGACGATGCTCTCCGTTGCGGCGCCTTCATTGTTGAAAGTCCCGGTGTTGATCGTAATGTTGCCGGCGGCCGAAACCAGGCTGTGTTGGTTGTTGAAGTTGCTGGAAGAGACGCTGAGGTTGTTGCCTGCTGCAATGGTCGAGGCTGCGGAGTCGGCAGTCACGGTCCGCTCGATTTCTTCGTTGACGAAGTAATCGAGGTCGTAATGCCGCCCCTTGCAGTCGTAGCAGTGGAAAGTGATGGAGCCTGCAACCAGTCGCTCGGATACAGAGAAGAAATCCTTGCGGTTGATGATGCTGGCAGCTGCCAGACTCATGTCCCCGGCGCTCTCGATTGTCGCGGAGATGTTTTCCAGCAGGGTGCTGTAGCCGCCAGCATCGTTGGCCGCGATGCTCAGTGCGCCCAGGCTGTACACATCCGCGTAGCGGTTGGTGAAGTTGCCCACCCGCAGCGCCATGTCCCCGCCACCGAAGATCAGGCCGTTCTGGTTGAGCAGGTTCGGCGTTACCAGGCGCAGTTGCTGCGCGCTACCCAGCGTCCCGTAGTTGTTCAGTGCCCCTGCGCTGACGGTGAGCCCGCCGGCGGAGGTGATGACGCCGCTGTTGTCCAGCTGACCGACCACGGCAATGCTGGTGTTGCCGCCGCCGGTGATGCGACCGGGTGTGGGCAGGGTCAGTTGGGTGGCGCTCAGGTCGAGGTCGCCCAGGCTGGTCACGCGCCCGCTGCCGCCGTAGATGCCGCTGAGGTTGAGGCTGAGCGTGCCGTCGCTGGCGATCAGGCCATCGTTGGTCCAGTTGTCGCCGCTGCCGGTAAAGGCCTTGCCAGCCAGCAGTTGGCCGCTGGCTGTCTGGTGGAACTGACCGACGTTCACCGTCAGGCGCCCGGCCTGGATGGCGGTGCTGTTGGTCCAGCTGTCGGCGTTGAGGGTCAGGCCGCCATTGGTGACGATGCTGCCGCCAGCGTGGACCACATTGGGCAGGGAGATGTCGAAGGCGCCGCTGCCAACATGGAGCAGCTTGCCGCCCGCATTCTGGAAGCTCCCCGCGGCCAGGCCGAAGTCGGTGTTGGCGGTTTCCAGGATGCCGCTACGGTTATCCAGCGAACCCTGCACGTTCAACTGGGTGCGACCGCTGCCGCCCAGGGCGCGCAGCTGCCCGCCCTGGTTGTCCAGTGAGGCAGCCCCCAGGGTCAGGCTGGTGTCGCTCTCGATGATGCCGTGCTGGTTGTTCAGGGCACCGGCCAAGCTGAAATCAATGCTTTGGGCGGCAATTTGCCCGGCGTTGGTGAGGCTGTTGCCAGTGACCTGGAGCAGTTGCTTGGCATAGAGGCCGCCTTGGCTGTTATCCAGGCTGGTGGTGACCAGCAGCGCATTACCCGCCACTGCCGAGAGATGCCCGCCCTGGTTGACCACGGCGCTGGCCGCCAGGTCCAGGGATTGGCCCTGGACCGTACCGCCCTTGCCACCGTGGCTGCCATTGTTCAGCCAGCCGCCGAGACGGGCCTTGATCCAGCCCTGCAGGCTGGCCAGGGTTCCGTCCCGGTTGTCCAGGTTGCTGGCGGCGATATCCAGGTTGCCCGCCTGGCTGAGTGCTTGCCCACCCAGGTTGGAGAAGTCTCCGGTGACGATTGCAAGGTCGCCCTGGGCCTGGATGGCACCCTGGCTGTTACCCAGGCTGGCGGACTCAATATGCACGCCAGCATCGCGGCTGTAGATGAGACCGTCATTGTCGTTCAGCACTGCGCCGGTCGTGCTCAGCAGCAAGGTGCCATTGGCCGCGAGGGTGCCGCGATTGCGGTTGTCCAGGTTGCCGCTGTTGAGGGTGAGCGCACCCTGGCTGACGATCTGGCCGCCCTGGTTGTCGACCCGGGTTGCGCGCTGCACCAGCAGCGGCCCCACACTGGCCAGTTGGCCGTTGGCGTTGCCGAGGGTGCCGAGCAGGTCCAGGGTGACAGCGCCATTGCCGACCAATGTGCCGCTACTGTTATCGAGGTCGGTTGCGCCCAGATCCAGCGCCTGTTGCGCCTGGAGGCTGCCGGCGGTGTTGTTCAGGGTGGTGGCCTTCAGGGTCAGCGTGGCGCCGCTGTCGATCTGCCCGCCCGCGCTGTTGTTCAGACTCCCGGCGACGTCCAGTTGCTGGTCGCCCCCGCTGGAGAGAATGCCTTTGCCGCTGTTGTCCAGGCTGGCCGTCTTGACGTTCAGTCGGCCCTGACTAGCCAGGGCGCCTTCACCGCTGTTCTGCAGGGCGCCCCTGAGGTCGACTGTCAAATTGCCGCTGCGGCTGGAGAGGGTGCCGAGGTTGCGGTTGTCGAGGCTTTGGCCACTGACGCTGAGGCCCTGCCATCCCGAGAGCAAACCACCGTGGTTGTTCAGAGCCGCACCAGCCAGACCGAGCTGACCGCTGCTGAACAGCTTGCCGCCGCTGTTGTCGAGATTGCGCAGGGCAAGCGTGAAGCCTTGGCTGCTGCTGATCTCGCCATTCTGGTTGGCCAGATCACGCAGGCGCGAGAGGCTGAGCGGCCCTTGGGCGAGAATCAGGCCGCCCTGGTTGTCGAGGTCGCCGCCCTTCAGGTCGAGGCTGAGCCCGGATGCGCCGATCAACCGGCCCTGGTGCTGGATGAACTGGTCAAGAACGAGGTTCAGCGCGCCCTTGGCAGAGACTTCGCCACCGCCGCTGGAATCCAGCCTGCCTGCCTGTAGGTCGAGCCCGCCCTGACTGTTGATCAGGCCGCCATTGCGGTTGTCGATGCCTTGGGCGCGCAGGTCGAGGGCGCTACCGGCCAGCAGGTAACCGCCTCGGTTGTCGAGGGTGCCGGCATTCAGCCTGAGCTGCTGGGTCGCATTGATCAGTCCCTTGTCGTCGTTGACGAGGGTGCCGCTGGCATCTATCCGAGTATCGCTACGGCTGGTCAGGGTTCCGCCGCTGTTGGTCAGGCTGGCGGCGCGAATGTCGAGCTGCGAGCCGACGATCAGGCCCTTGAGGTTGGCCAGTACCTGGTCGAGGCGCAGGGTCAGGGCCTGGACGCTGAGCAGTTTGCCACTGGTGTTGTCCAGGCTGCGTGCGGCCAGGGTGAAGGCCTGCTGGCTGGAGATTTCTCCGGCCTGGTTGTTCACGTTGCCCAGGTTTTTCAGCAGCAGTTGGTCGGGGGCGTTGATCAGGCCCTGACGGTTGTCGAGGTCGCCACCCTGGAGGTCGAGGCTGAGGCTGGCATTGCTGAAGAGCTGGCCCCCCTGCTGCTCCAGGCGGGTGACGCTGGCGCTGAGCGCGCTGTCGCTGCCGATGCGACCGCCGTTGTTGATAAGCTTCCCGCTGGTCAGGGTCAGGGTGTCGGCGCTGATCAGTTGCCCCTGACTGTTGTCGAGTTCGCCGGTGGTGAGCTGAGTCTGGCCCTTGGCGGACAACGCGCCCTGGCGGTTGCTCAGGCTGGCGCTGGACAAAAGCAGGGGGCCATCAGTCACCAATTGACCGCTGTCATTGCCGAGCGCGCCACGGCTGGTGATTGCCATGGCGCCTGCACTGGACAAGCTGCCAGCGTTGTTGTCGAGGCTGCCGGCACTGAGCTCGAGGCGACCTTCGCTACTGATCAGGCCCCGGCCGTTGCTCAGTGCGCCCTGCAGCGCGATATCCACGGTTTGCAGGCTGATCAGGCGGCCGCCGCTGTTGTCCAGGCTCAGGCCGTCGAGTTCGAAGCCGGTCTTGCCGGAGATCAGGCCCTTGCTGCGGTTGATCACGCGATCGACGGCAAGGCCCAGGCGAGTGCCGGCCAACAGGCGGCCTTCGTCGCTATTGTCGAGCTGCCGACCGCTGATCTGGACGGTCTCCTGGCTGGAGAACTCGCCGGCGCGGTTGTCGATGTCGTCGATGTCGAGTGTCAGGCCCTTGGCGGCGCTGACCAGACCTTCGCCACGGTTGTCGAGGCGCTGGCCTTCGAGGCGCATGCCGCCCTGGGCGATCAGCAAGCCACCACGCTGGTCGAGGCTGCCCACGGCGGCGAGGACGTCGCCCTTGCTGGCGATCTCGCCGGCGCGGTTGTCCAGGCTGGCCGCCTCCAGGTCGAGCTTGCCGTTAGCCGAAACGATGCCGCCCTGGTTGGCGAAATGACCGGCCACTACCAGGCTTAGCGGGTCGCGGCTGTCGATCAGGCCCCCGGTGTTGTCCAGGCTGGCCGCGCGAACGTCTAGCCCCTTCGCGGCGATTGCGCCCTTGGCATTGTCCAGGGCCTGGGCGATGCGCAGCACCAGCGCCTGATTGCTGAGCAGCTTGCCGCCGCTGTTGTCGAGTTGCTGGGCCGCCAGGGTAAAACCCTGCTGGCTGGAGATTTCGCCGCCCCGGTTGCTGACCTGCGCCAGGTTGCGCAGCAGGAGCTGACCTGGACTGTTGATCAGGCCACCGTTGTCGTTGTTCAACAGGCCCTGTTGCAGGTCGAGGTCGAGGTCGGCCTTGCTGAACAGTTCGCCGCCATCGTGCTGGTCCAGGGCGGTGACCTTGGCGGTCAGGCTCTGGCCGGCAGCAATGCGGCCATTGGCGCTGTTGTCGACCTGGCCGGCATCCAGGTCCAGGGTGCCGGCGGTGGTGAGCTGGCCGCCCTGGCGGTTGTTCAACGCCCCGGTATCGATACGTGCGTTGCCCTTGGCGCTGAGGACTCCCGCCTCGCTGTTGTCGAGGTTGGCGCTGGCCACAGCGAGGTTGCCGTCGCTGACGATGGAGCCGCCCTTGTTGTCCAGCTGGGCAGCGCTGACCAGCCCGAGATCAGCGGCGCTGGAGAGGACGCCCCCCTGGTTGTCGATCCGGCTGGCCTGGAGCGCCAGCGTGCCCTCACTGCTGATCAGGCCCTGGCGATTGACCAGTTCGCCTTCCAGCCCGCCGACCTTGGGCGCCAGGGCAATGACCAGGGACGTGGCGCTGCCCAGAGTGCCACCGCTGTTGTCCAGGCGGTGGACGTCGACGCTGGTGGCCTGACGGCCGAAGATCAGCCCCTTTGTCTGGTTGATCAGGCGATCCACGGCAAGGGCCAGCTGGTTGCCGGCCAACAGCTTGCCGCCGCTGTTGTCGAGACGCTGACCGACAAGGCTGACGCGAGCCTGGCTGGACAGCTCGCCGCCACGGTTGTCGATTTCGCCAACCTGGAGTTTCAGCGCTTTCGTGCTGCCCACCAGGCCGCCCTGCCGGTTGTCCAGGCTACGGGCGCGAAGTTGGAGTGATCCCTGGGCGACCAGTTCACCTCCGTGCTGCGCCAGGGTCCCGAGCGTCGCGCGCAGGTCGCCCTGGCTGGCGATACGGCCCTGAGCGTTCTGTACCTCCTCGGCCTCAAGAGACAGCGGACCGGAGGCAGTGATGCGGCCACTCTGGTTGTCCAGCTGATCCGTGTGGAGCACCAGCGGCCCGTTCGCCGCAAGCCTGCCACTGCCATTGTTCAGCTGGTTGGTGTCAATCGCGACCGAACCCTGGCCACTGACCTGGCCAGCGCGGTTATCCAGCCGATTGGCCTGAATCGCCATGGAGCCCTGTGCCAGCAGTCGTCCTTGCTCATGGTTGTCGAACTGGCCGCTGACCCGAGCGTTCAGCGCTCCCTCCGCCACCAGTGTGCCCCGACGGTTGTCGACGCTTGCAGCCTGCAGTTCGAGGTCGTGCCCAGCGCCGAGCGTGCCTCCCTGGTTATCCAGGGCCCCGCTCAGGGACACCACCAGGCCGTTGTCGCCCAGCAGGTCGCCGCCCTGGTTATCCAGGCTGGCGGCTTCCAGCCGGGTGACACCACCGCTGGAGATTTCACCGCTACGGTTGCCTACCTGGCTGCCAACCCTCAACAGCAGGTCGCCGGTGCCGGTCAGCAGACCACCGCCGTTATCCAGGGAGGCGCTGCGAACATCGAGTGCAGCGGCGGAAATCAGGCCCTTTATATTCTTAAGAGTCTGGTCGATGCGCAGGGTCAGGGACTGGGCGCTGAGTAGCTTGCCGCTGCTGTTGTCGAGGCTACGCGCGGCCAGGGTGAAGGCCTGCTGGCTGGAGATTTCACCGCCCTGGTTGCGGACATCACCCGGGTTCTTCAGCAACAACCGGCCGGGCGCGTTGAGCAGGCCGCCGCTGTTGCTCAGGGTGCCGCCATTGAGGTCCAGGTCGAGTTCGGAGTTGCTGTACAGCTTGCCGCCGTCCTGCTGGTCCAGCCCGGCGATGCTGGCCGTCAGCTTGCCATTGCTGGCGATCCGGCCTGAATTGCGGTTATCCACAAGACCGGTTTGCAAATCCAGGGTCGAACCACTGGTGAGTTGACCGGCGCGGTTATCCAGGGAGCCCGCCTGAACCCTGGCGGCGCCATTGGCGCCAATCCGGCCTTGGTCGTGGTTGTCGAGTTTGCCCGCTACCTGCACATCGAGGTCGCCCTGGCTGCTGACATCGCCTTGCTGGCTGTTATCGAGGCTGGTGACCTTGACCTGCAGTTGCTGGTTGGCGCCAAGGCTGCCGCCCTGGTTGTTCACCGCGCCACTGGCTTGCAGTTGCAGCGTCTGTTCGCCGATGACCTTGCCGCTGCGATTGTCGATGCTGCCGGCCTGCAGCGAGACGCCGGTTCGGCTGGACAGCTCACCACCCCGGTTGTCCAGCTGGCCCAGCTGGGCCTGCACCTGGCTGGCGCCGTTCAACAGCCCGGCCTGGTTGTCCAGTTCGACGGCGCTGAGCGCCAGGTCGCCCCCGGTCAGCACCCGGCCCCGGCGGTTGTCCAGCTTGCCAGCAGAGACACGGGCATTGCCTTGGGCGCTGAGGGTGCCGCCCTGGTTGCCCAGGGTCTGGCTGACATTGACGTCGAGGTTGCCACTGGCCACCAGACTGCCGCTGTTGCGCAAGGCCTTTGCCGAGGCATACAGGTCGCCTGTGGCATTGCGGCTGCCGTCCGGGTTGACTCCGGCCTCGATAACGCCCTGGTTGCCAAGCTGGCCACCACTGGAAAGGCGAACCTCGTTGCGGGCAGCGAGGCCCTGGTGGTTTTCCAGGTCACCTTGAGTGACCAGGGTCGCGCTGCCGCCGGCATAGGTCTTCCCGATGAGTTCGGCGCTTTGGGCATTCACACGCAGATCGCCGCTGGCCGCTGCCTGCGCCAGGATCAGCTTGCCGTTGGCGTCGATCTTGATATCTCCACCACTGGCGGCCATGTCGCCCGCCAGCCTCACGCCAACGCCCGCCTCGGTACCCACCAGGCGAATGGCGTCGGCGTACATGCCGCCCAGGGCGGAGCTGTCGATGGCCAGTCCGGGCTGTGCACTGCCATCGTCAGCACGCGCGGTCGCCGCGAGGCTGTCGGCCTTCACATCATTACGACCGGTGACGATGTCCAGGTTCCGGGCATGAAGTTCGGCATTGAGCTTGGCGCTGCGAGTGATCAGGTCGAACTGGTCGATATTGCTGGCGTTGAGGCCAGCGCCTTCGATGGCAATGTCACCACCGTCCACCTCGAATCGATCGAGCCGTCCTGCGTCGACCACGGGCTTACCGGTGCTCAGGGTGGCGCGCGGGGTGTTGGTGAAACCGCAGCCGCTACAGGTGATGCCGTGGGGGTTGGCGACAATTATCCGGGCTGACTGGCCGGCGACCTCGGTATAGCCGGACAGGCGGCTGCGGTTGCCACCGGTGACCTCGTTGAGGATGGTGCTGGCGGCACGGCCCTGCAGGTTTGGGTTGCCAATGATGATCCCGCCCAACTGGGTGGACTGGGTCTTGTTAGTCGCGTTATTGAGGATCAGGCCCTGATGGCCAACGTTGTACTCACGGAATTTGTTGTGGGACAGCCCACTGCCGTTGGGCGTGGCGATGTTGACCACCGGCACGCCATTGCCGGCCTGTCCCAGCTGCGTGTTGCCCCCGGCGGCCTTGTCCACCGCAAGTTCGGCGGCGGCAGCAACGATCGGATCGAGAAACAGGATACCGACCAGTGCCAGGGCGATGCATTGGTTGAGGGGGCTGCGAACGTCCATGTGTTTCCTCTCGGGCGGCCGCTACACGACCGCGCAACGCTGAATCAAAGCCCGCTCGGAAAGGTCCGGGAACGGGGCGAAATGTCTGGTAGGTCGACTCGCTAGAAGAAGGCGTCGACACGGAAATAGATCGGGCTCTCGCGCTGTTCAATCAGGTCGGGGCGCTCCAGCGAACGGGCGAATGTCACCGAAGCGGCGAGGTACTGCCCGCGCAGGTTCAGCTCGATGGCGTCGCCACTCATGCGCCCATGCGCCTGCGGGTTGTGCCGGTTGCCATGGATCACGCCCAGGTCATAGGCCAGTGCCGCGCCGTACTCGTGGAACCATGGCTGCAGCGGCTCCCAGGTGATCGCCCGACGCCAGCGCAACTGATTGCGCCAATAGCCGCCGCTATCCCCGGACAGGGACTGGTCCTTGAACCCGCGTACCGAGCTGAGGCCGCCGAGGCTGACGCGCTGGGGGCCGAACAGCACGTCTTCGCTGCGCTGCCCGTAGGCGAGGCTGTCGAAACTGAAGTGTTCGCCCCAGAGCTGGAAGGGCTGCAGGTAGCTGAGGGTGAGGCTGTACTTGGTGTAGCGAGCTACCGGCTCGCTGCCATGGGGATCGCCCGATCCCTGAGCGTCCAGCGCGCCGATTCCGCGCTGCAGGCCGGCATCCAGGTTGACGAAGGCAGTACCTATGCGACGGCCATGGTTGAAGCCCAGCTGACTTTCAGTGAGTCGCGTGCTGGAAACGTCAACCAGGGCGTTGTCGATGTAGTTGCGGGTGCGCAGATGGCTGAGGCCAAGGTTGAAAGCCGTCTTGCTCAGGTTGTCGCGGTGCAGGACGCGCTCGGCGCGCAGCTGGTGGGTCTTGCTGTCGCCATCCAGGGCGAAGGCGAATCCGGAGCTGTCATTGCGGGTGCGGTAGTAGCTCTGGCTGTAGTTGTAGCTGAACGTCCACCAGCCCCAGGGCAGGCTGTAGTAGAGGCTCTGGTTGTCGGAGTGGCGCCACTGGTCGCTGACCGCATCGCTATTGGCCCGCAGGCTGAGCTGGTCGGCCAGGCCCAGCGGGCTGTCCCAATCCAGACCGAGCCCCATCTGCTGCTCACCAGTGCTGATGTCGCCATCGTTGCTACGCGTGACCGAGGCTCGCCAGGCCTTGCTGCGAGTGCCCTTGAGGTGCATGCGGCTGCCACCGACCTGTTCGCCGGGCACCAGCTCCAGCTGCGCCTGGCGGGATGGCAGGCGGTTCAGATGGTCAACCAGTTGCTCCAGCTCCCGCAGATTGAGCACCTCGCCGGTACGGCCGGGGAAGGTCATGGCCAGCTCGCGTTCGCTGGCGAGTTCGGAGCTGTCGAGGCCTTCCAGCTTGCCCTCGACGACGATGATCTCGAGCCTGCCGGTGGAGAGGTCCTGCTGCGGCAGATAGGCGCGGGTGGTGACGTAGCCCCGATCCAGGTAGTGGCCGGTGATCAGTTTGAGCAGTTCGTTGAGCCGGGGGACACCGAGGCAGTGGCCGATGAAGGAGGCCAGCAGTTCATCTCGCTCGCCTTGCGCCAGAAGCGTTGCGCCCTGGATATCGATCTGGCGGATCTCGAAGCAGTGCCCCTCCTCTACTATCTGCGCCGTGGCGCTTTCGAAGGACCTGCCGGGTAGTTGCTGGAGCTCTTCCAGGCGCTTCTGCTGTTCCTGCAGCAGGCGCTCCTGTCGCTCACGGATCAGGTCGCGGTCGCCGGGCGAGACTTCCGCCAGTACAACCAACGGCGTGAACGTCACCAGCAGTAAAACGGGGGCGATAAATCGAGAAAAGAGCAACGGGCAGTCCTTCGCAATCGACTGGGTTCAAACCGATGCGAATGGAAGCAGTCATCCGTATGGGGGTATGCAGGACGGCAACTTAGCCAGCAGTGGAAATTTCGCTATTGCCTGTGTGAAGGAGAGTTCGTACGGGACCGAAGACCCAGAGGCTGGCTGGGCGCCCAACAAAAAGCCCCCGCCGGATCACTCCGGCGGGGGCTTTTCAATTCACTGCGCGAGGTTAGACCTTGCTGCGCTCGTAGCGCTTGCGGTCGTTCTCGTTGAGCAGCTTCTTGCGCAGGCGGATGGACTTCGGAGTCACTTCCACCAGCTCGTCTTCGTCGATGAATTCCAGAGCCTGTTCCAGGGTGAACTTCAGCGCCGGGGTCAGCTGGATGGTTTCGTCCTTGCCGGAAGCGCGCATGTTGTCGAGCTTCTTGGCCTTGGTGGGGTTGATCACCAGGTCGTTGTCGCGGCTGTGGATGCCGGCCAGCTGGCCTTCGTAGACTTCGTCGCCCGGGGACAGGAACAGCTTGCCGCGGTCCTGCAGGGTTTCCAGGGAGTAGGTCAGCGCGGTGCCGGTGGCCATGGAGACCAGTACGCCGTTCTGGCGGTGAGCGACGTCACCGGCCTTCACCGGACCGTAGTGGTCGAAGGTGGAGGTCAGGATACCGGTACCCGAGGTCATGGTCAGGAAGGCGTTACGGAAGCCGATCAGGCCGCGAGCCGGGATGATGTATTCCAGGCGGATACGGCCCTTGCCGTCGGGGATCATGTTGGTCATGTCGCCCTTGCGCAGACCCATCTGCTCCATCACCGGACCCTGGTGCTGTTCCTCGATGTCGATGGTGACGTTCTCGTAGGGTTCCTGCTTGACGCCGTCCTTCTCGATGATCACCACTTCCGGGCGGCCCACGGCCAGCTCGAAGCCTTCGCGGCGCATGGTTTCGATCAGTACGGACAGGTGCAGTTCACCACGGCCGGACACCTTGAACTTCTCGGCGGAGTCGCCGGCTTCGACGCGCAGGGCAACGTTGTGCAGCAGCTCCTTGTCCAGACGGTCCTTGATGTTGCGGCTGGTGACGAACTTGCCTTCGCGGCCGGCGAACGGCGAGTCGTTGACCTGGAAGGTCATGCTCACGGTCGGCTGGTCAACGGTCAGCGGCGGACGGGCTTCGACGTTCTGCGGGTCGCACAGGGTGTCGGAGATGAACAGCTCTTCCATGCCGGATACGCAGACGATGTCGCCGGCTTCGGCTTCGGACACTTCCACGCGCTGCAGGCCCGAGTGGCCCATGATCTTCAGGATACGGCCGTTGCGGCGGGTGCCGTCGTCGCTGATGGCGACTACCTGGGTGTTGGACTTGACGCGGCCACGGGCGATACGGCCGATGCCGATCACGCCGAGGAAGCTGTTGTAGTCCAGCTGGGAGATCTGCATCTGGAACGGGCCGTCGACGTCGACGTCCGGAACCGGCACGTGGTCGATGATGGCCTGGAACAGGGCGTCCATGTTGTCGTCCATCTTCTCGTGGTCCAGACCGGCGATGCCGTTCAGGGCGCTGGCGTAGACGATCGGGAAGTCCAGCTGCTCGTCGGTGGCGCCGAGGTTGTCGAACAGGTCGAAGATCTGGTCGATGACCCAGTCAGGACGCGCGCCCGGACGGTCGATCTTGTTCACCACCACGATCGGACGCAGGCCGGCCTTGAAGGCCTTCTGGGTCACGAAGCGGGTCTGCGGCATGGGGCCGTCCTGGGCGTCCACCACCAGCAGTACGGAGTCCACCATGGACATCACGCGCTCCACTTCACCGCCGAAGTCGGCGTGGCCGGGGGTGTCCACGATGTTGATGTTGTAGCCATTCCACTTGATGGCGGTGTTCTTCGCCAGGATGGTGATGCCGCGCTCTTTTTCCTGGTCGTTGGAGTCCATCACGCGCTCGCTTTCCGCTTCTTTGCGGTCGAGGGTGCCGGACAGCTTCAGGAGCTTGTCCACCAGGGTGGTCTTGCCATGGTCGACGTGGGCGATGATGGCGATATTGCGGAGTTTTTCGATCACGTTTGTATCTCGATCAGAGGATTCGGTTTGCCGCGAATTCTAGGCGGCGCATATGAATGAAGTGCGAATCAGGGCCGGCAATCGGGTGGGCGATGGCGGATGCTGCCGCCGAACAGCCCTGGCTGTTTAGGCCGGGCGATAAACGCGCACATTGGCGTGCCCCTCGCTCAGCAAGTGGCGGGCATGCAGGCGGCTCATCACGCCCTTGTCGCAATACAGGAGGTACTGGCGGTTGGCGTCCAGTTCCTTGAAACGGTTGTTGACCGCGTAGAACGGCAGGGCCTGCACCTCGATGCCCGGCAACTCCAGCGGATCGTCTTCCTGGGCATCGGGATGGCGAATGTCGAGAACGATCTGGCCCGGCAGGGCTTCGTTCACTTCTTCCACCTTGAGGTCCTGGCCCAGCTCGTCGATCACACGGTCGATCGGCACCAGGCGCGCACGTTCCAGGGCGCGTTCGAGGATGGCCATGTCGAACTGCTCTTCCTCGTGCTCGATACGGCCGAGCTTGGCCCTGGTGGTCGGGTTCACCGAAATCACGCCGCAGTACTCGGGCATGTGCTTGGCGAACTCGGCGGTACCGATGCGGGTGGCGGTGTCGATGATGTCCTGCTTGTGGCTGGCGATCAGCGGGCGCAGCACCAGCATGTCGGTGGCCGAGTCGATCACCGAGAGGTTGGGCAGAGTCTGGCTGGACACCTGGGAAATGGCTTCGCCGGTGACCAGCGCATCCAGGTTCAGGCGGCGCGCCATGTGGGTGGAGGCGCGCAGCATCATGCGCTTGAGCACCACGCCCATCTGGCTGTTGTCGACCTTGCTGAGGATTTCACCGACCACTTCCTCGAAGGGCACGCTGATGAACAGCACGCGCTGGGAACGGCCGAATTTTTCCCACAGGTAGTGGGCCACTTCCATCACGCCCAGTTCGTGGGCGCGGCCGCCGAGGTTGAAGAAGCAGAAGTGGGTCATCAGGCCGCGGCGCATCATCTGATAGGCGGCGACGGTGGAGTCGAAGCCACCGGACATCAGCACCAGGGTCTGCTCCAGGGAGCCCAGCGGGTAACCGCCGATGCCGTCGTGCTGGTGGTGGATGACGAACAGGCGCTGGTCGCGCACTTCCATCCGTACTTCCACTTCCGGGTTCTTCAGGGAAATGCCGGCGGCGTTGCACTCCTGGCGCAGGCGGCTGCCGACGTGGCGCTCCAGCTCCATCGAGGTGAATTCATGCTTGCCGGCGCGCTTGCAGCGCACGGCGAAAATCTTGCCGGGGATCTGGTCGGCGTAGTGCAGCTTGCACTTTTCCAGCACGTCGTCGAAGTCGCCCAGCGGGTACTCGTGCACTTCGAGGAAGTGGGTGATACCGGGGACGCAGGTCAGCCGCTCGATCATTTCGCGCAGGAGCTTCGGCTCGGTCTGGCGAGTCTGGACTTCAAGGTTGTCCCAGACACCGGTCACCTCGAGTTCCGGGTCCAGGTCTTTCAGGACCGCGCGGATGTTCTTCGAGAGCTGACGGATGAAATGCTTGCGCACCGGCCGGCTCTTGATGGTGATTTCCGGGAAGACTTTGACGATGAGTTTCATGAAAAACAGCGCGTGGACGGCGGCCGAAAAAGAGGGGCGCGGATTATAGCGGAAATTGTTCAAGCTTTGACCAAATTCCTTCAGCAAAGCCCGCATCGCACCAAAATGGTTCACATGCACCACTGCGAGCACGAAAAAGGTGCGCAAAATTGCGCTCAATCAGGGCCAAGCCCCCGCCAGGCGCGAGTTTTAGGGCTTCTGCCCATAACGGGGCACTGGCACGCTAATTGCTCCCTTGTGAGGCAGGTCGCCCTGGCGGACTATCCCGCCCCGGCTTCACTACGAATTCTTTGAGGGGTTAACGGTTCCCGCCCCCTTTCCATCCGGAGGACAACATGTCGAAGTCGCTTCAACTGATTAAAGAACACGACGTGAAGTGGATTGATCTGCGCTTCACCGATACCAAAGGCAAGCAGCAGCACGTAACCATGCCGGCCCGTGACGCCGACGACGAATTCTTCGAGCACGGCAAGATGTTCGACGGTTCCTCCATCGAAGGCTGGAAAGGCATCGAAGCCTCCGACATGATCCTGCTGCCGGACGACGCTACCGCCGTTCTGGACCCGTTCACCGAAGAGCCGACCCTGATCCTGGTCTGCGACATCATCGAGCCGAGCACCATGCAAGGCTACGACCGCGACCCGCGCGCCATCGCCCGTCGCGCCGAGGAATACCTGAAGACCACCGGTATCGGTGACACCGTATTCGTAGGTCCGGAGCCGGAGTTCTTCATCTTCGACGAAGTGAAGTTCAAGTCCGACATCTCCGGCTCCATGTTCAAGATCTTCTCCGAGCAGGCTTCCTGGAACACCGACGCCGACATCGAAGGCGGCAACAAGGGCCACCGTCCGGGCGTGAAAGGCGGCTACTTCCCGGTACCGCCGGTCGACCACGACCACGAAATCCGTACTGCCATGTGCAACGCCCTGGAAGAAATGGGCCTGGTGGTAGAAGTTCACCACCACGAAGTGGCCACCGCCGGCCAGAACGAGATCGGTGTGAAGTTCAACACCCTCGTTGCCAAGGCTGACGAAGTCCAGACCCTGAAGTACTGCGTGCACAACGTTGCCGACGCCTACGGCAAGACCGTGACCTTCATGCCGAAGCCCCTGTACGGCGACAACGGCTCGGGCATGCACGTTCACATGTCCATCTCCAAAGATGGCAAGAACACCTTCGCAGGCGAAGGCTATGCCGGCCTGTCCGACACCGCCCTGTACTTCATCGGCGGCATCATCAAGCACGGCAAGGCCCTGAACGGCTTCACCAACCCGGCTACCAACTCCTACAAGCGTCTGGTTCCCGGCTTCGAAGCTCCGGTAATGCTGGCCTACTCCGCCCGCAACCGCTCCGCCTCCATCCGTATCCCGTACGTGAACAGCCCGAAAGCCCGCCGTATCGAAGCGCGCTTCCCGGACCCGGCGGCCAACCCCTACCTGTGCTTCGCAGCTCTGCTGATGGCCGGCCTGGACGGTATCCAGAACAAGATCCACCCCGGCGATGCCGCCGACAAGAACCTGTATGACCTGCCGCCGGAAGAGGCCAAGGAAATCCCGCAGGTTTGCGGCAGCCTGAAAGAGGCTCTGGAAGAACTGGACAAGGGCCGCGCGTTCCTGACCAAGGGCGGCGTGTTCTCCGACGACTTCATCGATGCCTACATCGAGCTGAAGAGCGAAGAAGAAATCAAGGTGCGCACCTTCGTGCACCCGCTGGAATACGACCTGTACTACAGCGTCTGATCCGCGAATACCTATAAATAGCTTCAACATTAAGGCCTCCTTCGGGAGGCCTTTTTTATTGCCGGGCCGGTGGTAGCGGCTGCTCTTCCCGCAGGGGCAGCAAGGCGTTCGGCCTGGACCACAGGGTGCGCTGTGCGCACCGATTCCGGGATCGGCTTCGGCACCCCGTCAAACCTGTGGGAGCGAATTCATTCGCGAATGAATTCGCTCCCACAAAAAAATATCTGCCTGCTCCGCTCAAATCCCCCCATCCACCGGCACGCCCTGCCCTTCCGGCGGTTCGGTCCGTGGCTGGCGCATCCGGCTGAGCTGGACGTTCAGGCGCGGCATCGCCAGTTCCAGGCCGGTCTGGTCGAGGCGCCTGCGCAGGCGCAGGTTGAACGCCCGCTGCACTTCCCACTGCTTGATCGGCGCGGTCTTGAAACGGAAACGCAGGATCGCCTGGCCGTTGTCGAAACTCTCCACCCCCTGCAGCTCCAGGGGCGACCAGAGGCTGCGGCGCACTTCCGGGTCGCTGCGCAGCTCCTTGGCCACCTCGTGCACCAGCGCCACCGCGTCGTCGATCGGCATGCTCGCCGGCACCGGCCAGCGGAACATGGCGTAGCCGAACTGCCGCGAGTAGTTCTTGATGCTCTTGATCTCGCTGAAGGGGATGGTGTGCACCACGCCGTCGAGGTCGCGCAGGCGCACGGTACGGATGGTCAGCCCCTCCACCGTGCCCAGGTGGCCGCCGACATCCACATAGTCGTCGATGGACAGCGAGTCCTCGATGATGATGAACAGGCCGGTGATCAGGTCCGCCACCAGGGACTGCGCACCAAAACCGATCGCCAGGCCGATCACCCCCGCGCCGGCCAGCAGCGGCGTGACGTTCATACCCATGTTGGCCAGGGCGACGATCAGTGCGATCACCGCGATGGTCACGAACAGCACGTTACGAATCAGCGGCAGCATGGTCAGGGCGCGAGTGTTCGCCCGGCTCTTGCCGCTGACACCGAGGCTGTGTTGCACCGCGGTGTCGGAGAGGATCCAGACCAGCCAGGCCACCAGCAGGGTGGTGCCGAAGCTGACCACCTTCATGCTGATTTCAGAGCCCTCGCCTTCGGCGTAGCGGATCAGCGACATGCCCCAGACCCGCAACCCCACCTCGACGAAGAACAGCACCACGAACAGGTGCACCAGGGTGAGGCCGAAGCTCTGCAGCTGCTCGACGTAGGGAGCGCTGCGCCGATGCCCCTCGGCACCGCGGCCGGAGCGCCGGCTGAGCAGGCCGATCACCGTCATCGCCACCACCGCCAACGCTGCGCAGACCAGGGCGCGGCGCAGGGCGACGCTGCTGTCGGCGGCGGACACGAAGGTGGCGAAGAGCGAGGTCCCCACCAGCAGCAGCACTGGCACGAACCAGAGGGAGCCGACCAGCTCCACCAGCTCGTGCAGTCCACGTCGCTTCAGGCGGCGCTCCAGCGGCTGGTTGCGGATCAGGTGGGCAATGGGGCGGCGGAAGCGCAGGACGAACAGCGCGGTGAATACCGCCGCAGTGGCGTTGGCCAGGGTGCTCAGGCAGAGCGCCGTGTGCTCCCCCAGGCCGGCCACCAGGCGCGGGTCGTGGGCTGCTTCGCCCAAGGCGGCCAGGCTGCCGATCAGCCACAACGGACGGAATGCCTGGCGCCGCAGGATATCCAGTGCACGGATCCGGTGCGGGCCGCTGAGCATCGACAGGCAGATCACGCAGAGCGCGGAGAACAGGGTGCCGCAGACCAGCACGTAGGCCATCACCATCGCCAGGGTCTTGCCGAGGGAGCTGGGCAGCGCGAACGACAGGTAGAGGGTGATGAAGAAGGCGATCAGCCAGGGCCCCAGCTTGCGCAGGGCAAAGAGCACCAGGTCGCGGGTCTTGGGATGCTGCGGCAGCTCCGCCGACAGGCCGAAGCGCTCACGCATGCGCCGCCCCAGCCAGAGCAGCGCGCTGGCCAGGCAGCCCCAGAGCAGGATGACCACGCCGAAGTTGAACACGATCCCCGGCCAGTCGCGCCAGCCGGGCAGGCGCTCTTCCACTTCGGCGCGGGCCAGGCGGAACTGGTTGCTCCAGATCACCAGGGGGCTGTTGTCGCCCTGGAACTGCTTTTCCAGGCTGCCCAGGGTATCGCCGATCAGACCGATCACTCCGCCTTCGCTTTCCTTCTCCTTGCCGGTGACATCGCGCAACTGCTTCAGCTTCTTCAGCAGGTCGGCGCGCTGCTGGTCGTTCTCCAGGGTCCGGATCACCTGGTTGAGCGACTGCTCGAGCTGGGCATTGCTGACCTGTTCGCTGCTCGAGGCGCTGGCCGCCAGCGGGTTGGGCAGCGCCGCCTGGCCCTGTGCGGGAACGAGCAGGCCGACGAGCAGACAGAACAGCAGCGGGAACAGGACGCGGAGGGCGGGAAAGGATGGTATTGGCACGGGAGGAGCACCCACGAACGATGAAAGCGAATCGCATCATACAAAAGCTGGCACACCCCCCACTCACGCGGGACACCGGCTTCGCACTCAGCGGCGGCAACAGTGACAGCGCGGGCTCCCGAGGGTTCGCTCCAGCGAGATTCGAGCGGCCGCACCCTGTAGAAATGTGCCAACGTGTTGCACCGCACACCGGCCATACCGACGCTGTCGCACAATGCCCGACTTGCCAGCCCGCCATCCGGGTGCAAGGCTTGGCATGGGTTTCCGGAGACCGCCCTCATGCGCCTCATCATCAGTTGCCTGCTGCTTGCCGCCGCCCTGCCGGCCGCCGCGCAGATCTACAAGTACACCGACGCCAACGGCAACACGGTGTTCACCAACCAGCCCCCGGATGGCACCGCCAGCGAGAAGGTGGAGCTGCCGCCGACCAACGCGATCCAGGCGCAGCCGCAGAGCCAGCCGGCCGACACGGAGGCCAGCGCCGAGCAAGTGGCGTCCTACCAGGTGGTGGAGCTGACCGGCATCCCCGACGAGGAAGCCATGCGCGCCAACAACGGCACCTTCAGTGTCGGCGTACGCCTTGAGCCGCGCCTGCAGCCCGGCCACAGCCTGCGCCTGCGCCTGGACGGCGAGCCTTACGGCCAACCGGCCAACGTGCCGCGCCTGCAAGTGGTGAACGCCGACCGTGGCGAGCACAGCCTGGCAGTCGATGTCCTTGCTGGCACCACTGTGGTGCAGAGCAGCGCGCCCGTTACCTTTACCGTCCAGCGGGTCAACACCAGCAGCCCGGCGCTGCGCCCGCCAGCCCCCACGCCACGGCCCAGCAACTGACCGATGACCCGTTTCCTGCTCCTCGCCCTGCTGCTCCTCGGCCAGCCCGTGCTGGCCGAGGTCTACACCTACATCGATGAAGAAGGTAACCGCGTCTTCACCGACCAGCCCAAGCCGGGCAACGCCAAGCGCCTGGAAATCGCCCCCGCACCCAACGAGATGAACGCGCCGAGGGATATCCAGCCGCCGCCGCTCTACCCCAAGCCCATTCCCCGCGAGCAGGGCTACCAGGTGCTGCGCATCCTGGTGCCCGAGCCCGATGCCACCATCCGCGACGGCGAAGGCAACCTGATCGTCAGCGCCATGAGCGAACCCGGCCTGCGCGGCAACCACAACTATCGATTGCTGCTGGATGGCCAGCCCGTGGGCGCGCCGGGACGCAGCCCGGTATTCCCGCTGGAGAACCTGGATCGCGGCACCCATCAGCTGGCGGTGGAAATCGTCGACGAGCAGGGCCGCGTGGTGGAACGCACCCCCGGCCAGCCGGTGCATATCGTGCGCATGTCGCTGTCGCAGAAGCGCCAGGCCCGGCCGTGCAAGAAGGACGACTACGGCGTGCGCCCCGAATGCCCGCTGAAGGACAAGCCCAAGGACGAGGATGACGACGATATCGCCATCCTGCCGTTCATCTGATACCTCCCCGGTGGCCGGCGGAGCGGGATGACATTCCGCTCCGCCGGCCCGACCACTCGCCCAATACGCACCATTTCGGTGCGAGTCACTGCACCGCTTTCTATACTCTCCCCATTTTGGTTCGTTCCGCGCCGAACTATCTGCTCTGAAAAGCTGCTTCGACCAGCGGAAACCCTGTTTTCCCGCGCCTTTTCAGGGCCTTGGTTTGCTTCTTGCATTTTCCTGTCATCGCCACGAGCGCCGAAGCCATGACCATCAACGACGCCCTGCACCGACTGTTGCTCGACAACCTGACCACTGCGGTGATCCTGCTCAACGCCGACCTGCGGCTCGAGTACATGAACCCGGCGGCGGAAATGCTCCTGGCCGTCAGTGGCCAGCGCAGCCATGGCCAGTTCATCAGCGAGCTGTTCACCGAATCGCCCGAGGCCCTGGCCTCCCTGCGCCAGGCGGTGGAGCAGGCGCACCCCTTCACCAAGCGCGAAGCCATGCTGACCTCACTGTCCGGGCAGGCGCTGACCGTCGACTACGCGGTGACGCCCATCCCCAACCGTGGCGAAACCCTGCTGCTGCTGGAGGTCCATCCCCGTGACCGCCTGCTGCGGATCACCAAGGAAGAGGCTCAGCTGTCCAAGCAGGAGACCACCAAACTGCTGGTGCGCGGCCTGGCCCACGAGATCAAGAACCCCCTCGGGGGCATCCGTGGTGCCGCGCAGCTACTTTCCCGCGAACTGCCGGAAGAGTCCCTGAAGGACTACACCAACGTCATCATCGAAGAGGCCGACCGCCTGCGGAACCTGGTGGACCGCATGCTCGGCTCGAACAAGCTGCCGTCGCTGGCCATGACCAACATCCACGAAGTGCTGGAGCGGGTCTGCAGCCTGGTGGAAGCGGAAAGCCAGGGCGGCCTCAATCTGGTGCGCGACTACGACCCGAGCATTCCTGACGTGTTCATCGACAAGGAACAGATGATCCAGGCGGTGCTCAATATCGTGCGCAATGCCATGCAGGCCCTCGCCGGGCCGAACGACCTGCGCCTGGGCCGCATCACCCTGCGCACGCGCACCCTGCGCCAATTCACCATCGGGCACACACGCCATCGCCTGGTGACCAAGGTGGAAATCATCGACAACGGCCCGGGCATCCCGGCCGAGCTCCAGGAAACCATCTTCTATCCCATGGTCAGCGGCCGTCCGGACGGTACCGGACTGGGGCTGGCCATCGCCCAGAACATCATCAGTCAGCACCAGGGCCTGATCGAGTGCGAGAGCCATCCCGGCCACACCGTCTTCTCGATCTTCCTGCCGCTGGAACAAGGAGTCTCTTCGTCATGAGCCGTAGTGAAACCGTCTGGATCGTCGACGACGACCGTTCCATCCGCTGGGTCCTGGAAAAGGCCCTGCAGCAGGAAGGCATGAACACGCAGAGCTTCGAGAGCGCTGACAGCCTCCTTGGACGCCTCTCCCGGCAGCAGCCGGACGTGATCATCTCGGACATCCGCATGCCGGGCGTCAGTGGCCTCGACCTGCTGGCGCAGATCCGCGACCTGCATCCGCGCCTGCCGGTCATCATCATGACCGCCCACTCCGACCTGGACAGCGCGGTCGCCTCCTACCAGGGCGGCGCCTTCGAGTACCTGCCCAAGCCCTTCGACGTCGACGAGGCGGTTTCCCTGGTCAAGCGCGCCTACCAGCACGCCCAGGAACAGCAAGGCCTGGAAGCCCCGCCGAGCCAGGCGCGCACCCCGGAGATCATCGGCGAAGCACCGGCCATGCAGGAGGTCTTCCGCGCCATCGGCCGCCTCAGCCACTCCAACATCACCGTGCTGATCAACGGCGAGTCCGGTACCGGCAAGGAACTGGTCGCCCATGCACTGCACCGCCACAGCCCGCGCGCCGCGTCCCCCTTCATCGCCCTGAACATGGCGGCGATCCCGAAGGACCTGATGGAATCCGAGCTGTTCGGCCATGAGAAGGGCGCTTTCACCGGCGCGGCCAACCAGCGTCGCGGCCGCTTCGAGCAGGCCGACGGCGGCACCCTGTTCCTCGACGAGATCGGCGACATGCCGGCGGACACCCAGACCCGCCTGCTGCGCGTGCTGGCCGATGGCGAGTTCTACCGTGTCGGCGGCCACACACCGGTGAAGGTGGACGTACGCATCATCGCCGCCACCCACCAGAACCTGGAAAACCTGGTGCAGGCCGGCAAGTTCCGCGAAGACCTGTTCCACCGCCTCAACGTCATCCGCATCCACATCCCGCGCCTGGCCGACCGCCGCGAAGACGTCCCGACGCTGGCCCGGCACTTCCTCGCCCGCGCCGCCCAGGAACTGGCGGTGGAGCCCAAGCTGCTGAAAGGCGAGACCGAGGACTACCTCAAGCACCTGCCCTGGCCGGGCAACGTGCGCCAGCTGGAAAACACCTGCCGCTGGATCACGGTGATGGCCTCGGGGCGCGAGGTGCACGTCGACGACCTGCCGCCGGAGCTGCTCACCCAGCCCCAGGACGCCGCCCCGGTGACCAACTGGGAACAGGCCCTGCGCCAGTGGGCCGACCACTCGCTGGCACGCGGCCAGTCGGGGCTGCTCGACACCGCCGTGCCGGCCTTCGAACGGATCATGATCGAAACCGCCCTCAAGCACACCGCCGGCCGCCGCCGGGATGCAGCCGTGCTGCTGGGCTGGGGCCGCAACACCCTGACCCGGAAGATCAAGGAACTGGGCATGAAGGTGGATGGCGGCGATGAGGATGACGGCGACGAAGCCTGATGCCTTCCGGCGGGGCGCAATGCCCCGCCTTCCCCGTTTTCAACGCCACGACTCGTGATTTGTCCAACACGCCGCCGTCCGTGCGCCAAAGCACCTCTCGCTCACGGTGAATAGACCGCGGATCTGCAAGTCCACCGAAGCCTATCTCCACTCTGACGGCCACCGAGCCCGCCCCGGGGGTCTTCCTGCATCTGCCAGGCATTTTGATCCCGCTGCAAAAGGACCATCCCTGGTGCCCGAATCACAGCGACGCCTCAAAAAAGTGCCCGCCCCCAGACACTTGCAGCGCTGAAATCCCGTCGTTGGCGCCCTGTCCAATCACGCCCCTTCTCCCTCAAAGCCACCAGCCACGCGGCCTCCAGGCGATCGAAGGAACCTGATCCGGCGCCCTGTGAAAAATTGGCACGGCCTCTGCAATAGTCCAGCTAACAGTGGTTTCGGGGGCCCTGGTACAGGCAGGCCAGGGAATCCCCGCTCTTATGACAGGCAGGCTGAACACCAGCCGCCACGGCTCCAGAAGAGCCGCATGCAGCACAACGTCGCCCACGGGCGACCAGGTTTCAGGGGGCCTTGGTACAGGCAGGCCGGGGAATCCCCTCTTTTATCCACAGGCGCGCTGGCTTCCAGTCGCCGGGCTCCGGGAAGAGCCCACGCAGAACCGCGTCATCCGTCACGGCGGGCGACCACCCTTCAGGGGGCCTTGGTACAGGCAGGCCGGGGAATCCCCTCTTTTATTCACAGGCGCGCTGGCTTCCGGCCGCCGGGCTCCATAAGGACCCAGTGCAGAACCGTGTCACCCGCAACGGCGGGCGACCACCCTTCAGGGGGCCCTGGTACAGGCAGGCCGGGGAATCCCCTTTCTTATTCGGCGCGCAGGCTGACTTCCAGCCGCCAGCGCCCATCCGCAGCGGCGCCGTGCCATTCACCGTGCAGGGGCCGCGCAGCAACGAAGCGCACCATCACGCCATGGGTCGAGCGCAACACCTTCCAGCTCACCGGCGCCGTGCCGAGGGTCAGTTGCCCGCGGGCGGACTGTCCGTCCGCGCCGAGCGTCAGCGCGTAGGCTCCTTCCAATTCTTCAGCGCGCACCTCGGGCTCCTGGTCGAACCAGAGTGCGAGGCCATCCTGGCGCACCTCGATCTGCTCCAGATGCACGGGCTCGGGCGTCGTCAGGCGGCCGATCATCATTCCCACCAGCAGGCCGAACAGCGCAAGGGAGAACAAAAAGCGCGGCCACAGGCTCGGTCGCGGATCATCATCAGGAGTAGAATGCCGCCCGTCTTCGGGCTCGGGGCCACCCATGTTTCACGTCATCCTGTTTCAACCGGAAATTCCGCCGAATACCGGCAACATTATCAGGCTGTGCGCCAATTCTGGCTGCCACCTTCATCTCATCGAACCCCTCGGATTCGAACTGGACGACAAGCGTTTGCGACGGGCCGGCCTGGACTACCACGAGTACGCCACCCTCAAGCGCTACAGCGACCTGGAAAGCTGCCTGGAAGCCCTGGGCCATCCCCGGGTCTTCGCCTTCACCACCAAGGGCACCAGGCTGTTCCATGACGTGGCCTTCGAAAAGGGCGATGCCTTCCTCTTTGGCCCGGAAAGCCGTGGCCTGCCCCAGGAAGTACGCGAGAGCCTGCCGCCCGAGCAGCGCCTGCGCCTGCCAATGCGCCCCAACTGCCGCAGCCTGAACCTCTCCAACACCGTGGCCGTGGCGGTGTACGAGGCCTGGCGGCAGCATGCTTTCAGCCTGGACTGAGTCCCCAGCTCCACTGGGGTTCTCTTGTAGGACACATCCCAACCCAACAAAAAAGCGCCCCGAAGGGCGCCTTTTTTGTGGCCGGATGACTCAGGCCTGGGCTTCGCCGGCAGCCTGCAGGCGCGCCAGTTCCTGGGCGTACAGGGCGTCGAAGTTGACCGGGGAAAGCATCAGCGCCGGGAAGGAGCCACGGACAACCAGGCTGTCCAGGGTTTCGCGGGCGTAGGGGAACAGGATGTTCGGGCAGAAGGCGCCCAGGGTGTGGCTCATGGAAGCCGCGTCCAGGCCCTTGATCAGGAAGATACCGGCCTGCTGCACTTCAGCGATGAAGGCGGTTTCTTCACCGTTCTTCACGGTCACGGACAGGGTCAGCACCACTTCGTGGAAGTCGCCGTCCAGCTGCTTCTGGCGGGTGTTCAGGTCCAGGGAAACGCTCGGGGCCCACTCCTGACGGAAGATCTCCGGGCTCTTCGGCGCTTCGAAGGACAGATCGCGCACGTAGATGCGCTGCAGGGAGAACTGGGGATTCTGGTTTTCGCCGTTGCTTGCTTGTTCGGTCATGGTTCTGCCTTGTTCTAGTGCGTTTCCGTTTGCGGGCTGGCCTGGAGCAGCGCGTCGAGCTTGCCGGCGCGTTCCAGGGCGTACAGGTCGTCACAGCCGCCCACGTGGGCCTGGCCGATCCAGATCTGCGGCACCGAGGTGCGCCCGGCCTTGCGGGTCATCTCGGCGCGAATTGCGGGGTTGCCGTCCACGCTGATCTCTTCATAGCGCACGCCCTTGCTGTCCAGCAGGTGCTTGGCACGGATGCAGTAGGGGCACCAGGCGCTGGAATAGACGACGATTTCGGCCATCTCACTTCACCAGCGGCAGGTTGTCGCCACGCCAGGTGCCGATGCCACCGGACAGCTTGAGCGCGTTGAAGCCGGCTTTCTGCAGGTCACGGCAGACGGTGCCGGCATGCTGGCCCATGGAATCGACCACGATGATGGCCTTGTCCTTGTGCTTCTCCAGCTCGGCGATGCGGCTGGCGAGCTTCTCGTAGGGGATGTTCAGGGCGTCGACGATATGGCCGCCGGAGAAGTCCTTGGTGGCGCGCACGTCCAGGACCACGGCCTGGCCGCCGTTGACCATGGTGGTCAGCTCGCGGGTGGAAATGGCGCGGCCACTACGGCGCAGTTCATGGGCCAGCAGCAGGGCCAGCAGCACCACGAACGATCCACTCAGTACATAGTGGTTAGTGGCAAATTCAATCAGCTTAGCGAGCATCGTCGGCTTCCGGGACGGTAAAATGCCGGCCAGTATACACAGCCCCACAGGTCGGCCAAACCCCGTCCAGCGGTGACGCCGACGGAACCAGACCGTAGAATGCCGCGTCTTTTTTCCGGGGCCTTGCCCGCAACTTTCCACCCATTGCCGCAGACGAGTCGGACACTATGACAGCCACGCCCAAACCCCTGGTCCTGATCATCCTGGACGGTTTCGGTCACAGTGACAGCCCCGAATACAACGCCATCCACGCCGCCAGTACCCCGGTCTACGACCGCCTGCGCGCCACCCAGCCCCACGGCCTGATTTCCGGCAGCGGCATGGACGTCGGCCTGCCGGACGGCCAGATGGGCAACTCCGAAGTCGGCCACATGAACCTGGGTGCAGGTCGCGTGGTGTACCAGGACTTCACCCGCGTGACCAAGGCGATCCGCGATGGTGAGTTCTTCACCAACCCGGAGATCACCAGCGCCGTGGACAAGGCCGTGGCCGCCGGCAAGGCCGTGCACTTCATGGGCCTGCTTTCCGACGGCGGCGTGCACAGCCACCAGGACCACCTGGTCGCCATGGCTGAACTGGCTGCCCAGCGCGGCGCCGAGAAGATCTACCTGCACGCCTTCCTCGACGGCCGCGATACTCCGCCAAAGAGCGCCGAGCCTTCCATCAAGCTGCTGGACGAAACCTTCGCCCGCCTCGGCAAGGGCCGCGTCGCCAGCCTGATCGGCCGCTACTTCGCCATGGACCGCGACAACCGCTGGGACCGCGTCGAAGCTGCCTACAACCTGATCACCGAAGGCCAGGCCGAATTCACCGCCGCCACCGCCGTCGAAGGCCTGGCTGCCGCCTACGAGCGCGGCGAGAGCGACGAGTTCGTCAAGGCCACCCGTATCGGCGATGCCGTGAAGGTGGAAGATGGCGACGCCGTGATCTTCATGAACTTCCGCGCCGACCGCGCCCGCGAGCTGTCGCGCGCCTTCGTCGAGCCGGGCTTCAAGGAATTCCCGCGCCAGCGCGAGCTGAACCTCGCCGGCTACGTGATGCTGACCCAGTACGCGGCAAGCATCCCCGCCCCCTGCGCGTTCAAGCCCGAGTCCCTGGACAACGTGCTGGGCGAATACCTGGCCAAGAACGGCAAGACCCAGCTGCGCATCGCCGAGACCGAGAAATACGCCCACGTGACCTTCTTCTTCTCCGGCGGCCGCGAAGAGCCCTTCGAAGGCGAAGAACGCATCCTGATCCCGTCGCCCAAGGTCGCCACCTATGACCTGCAGCCGGAAATGAGCGCCCCCGAGGTGACCGACAAGATCGTCGACGCCATCCTCCACCAGCGCTACGACGTGATAGTGGTCAACTACGCCAACGGCGACATGGTCGGCCACACCGGCGTGTTCGAAGCCGCGGTCAAGGCCGTGGAATGCCTGGACGGCTGCGTCGGCCGCATCGTCGAAGCCCTGGACAAGGTGGGCGGCGAAGCGCTGATCACCGCCGACCACGGCAACGTCGAGCAGATGGAAGACGAAATGACCGGCCAGGCGCACACCGCCCACACCTGCGAGCCGGTGCCCTTCATCTATGTAGGCAAGCGCCCGGCGAAGATCCGCGAAGGCGGTGTGCTGGCCGACGTGGCCCCGACGCTGCTGACCCTGATGGGCCTGCCGGTGCCGGCCGAGATGACCGGCAAGACCATCGTCGAGCTGCAATGATCGACCCGGGCCGCCGCCACGGCGCGGCCCGAGCGCGGAAATTCTGCGCGCCTCATCAGGAAACGCCCCGAACCCCTGGTTCCGGGCGTTTTTTTTGCCCGGCGCCACGGGCATACTAGGCCGGTCCTCCCCCCTGGTGCCCCACGCCCCATGTTTCGCACCCTCGCCCTCGTTATCCTCGCCAGCCTGATCACCCCGGTGATGGCCGACCAGCGCGCCGAAACCCAGCAGCAGCTGGACCAGGCCGCCAGGGACGTTGGCGAGCTGAAGAAACTCCTGAAGCAATTGCAGGAGGAAAAGTCCGGTGTTCAGGCCGACCTGAAGAAAACCGAGACCGAAATGGGCAACCTCGAGCAGCAGGTCAAGGACCTGCAGCAGGAGCTCAAGGACAGCGAAGGCGAAATCCAGCGCCTGGATGGAGAGAAAAAAAAACTCCAGGAAGCGCGCGCTGAACAGCAACGGCTGATCGGCATCCAGGCTCGCGCCGCCTACCAGAGCGGCCAGCAGGAATACGTCAAGCTGCTGCTCAACCAGCAGCACCCCGAGAAGTTCGCCCGCACCCTCACCTACTACGACTACCTGAGCCAGGCCCGCCTGGAGCAGCTCTCGGCGTTCAACGAGACCCTGCGCCAGCTGGCCAACGTCGAGCAGGAAATCACTGCCCAGCAGGACCAGCTCAACGAGCAGAAGGCCGCCCTGGAAGGCCGCCGCGAACAATTGGCGACTGCGCGCAAGGAGCGCCAGCAGGCCCTGGCCAAGCTCAACCAGGACTTCAGCGACCGCGACAAGAAGCTCAAGGCCCGTCAGCAGGAGCAGGCCGAACTGGGCAAGGTGCTGAAAACCATCGAAGAAACCCTGGCGCGCCAGGAGCGCGAGGCGCGGGCGGCCGAGGAAGCCCGCAAGCGCGCCCTCGCCGAACAGCAGCGCCAGCTGCGCGAGCACCCGGCCGGCAGCCCCGCGCGACCCGCCAACGGGCCGATGGTGTCCAGCGCCGGCGGCAATTTCGGCGGCCCCTTCGCCAAGGCCCGTGGCCAACTGCCCTGGCCGGTGGACGGCCGCGTGGTAGCACGCTTCGGCTCGGCCCGTGGTGGTGACTCCCGCGCCAAATGGGATGGAGTGCTGATCGGCGCCGCCGAAGGCAGCTCGGTTCGGGCCGTACACGGCGGTCGCGTGGTTTTCGCTGACTGGTTGCGCGGCGCCGGGCTTCTGGTCATTCTCGACCATGGCAACGGCTATCTGAGCCTCTACGGACACAATCAACGTCTATTGAAAAGTGCCGGCGATATCGTGAAGGCGGGTGAATCCATCGCCACCGTCGGCAACAGTGGCGGGCAGGACACGCCCGCGCTGTACTTCGCCATTCGCCAGCAGGGCCGCCCCACAGACCCGGCACAATGGTGCCGCGCGCAAGGATAGGCGCCATCTCATCTAGCAGGAGTTTCGCATGCCGCATCTGTCCCGCCTCACTTCCCTGGCCATGGCTCTGGCGCTGCTCAGCGGCGCCCCGCAGCTGCTGGCCGCCGAGGAGCCGGCAACCCTCCCCGCCACGGCAGTGAGCGGCAAGGCGCCGCTGCCGCTGGATGAGCTGCGCACCTTCGCCGAGGTCCTGGATCGCATCAAATCCGCCTACGTCGAGCCGGTCGACGACAAGACCCTGCTGGAGAATGCCATCAAGGGCATGCTCAGCAACCTAGACCCGCACTCCGCCTACCTGGAGCCGGAAGACTTCCAGGAGCTGCAGGAAAGCACCAGCGGCGAGTTCGGTGGTCTCGGCATCGAAGTCGGCGCCGAAGATGGCTTCATCAAGGTGGTTTCCCCCATCGATGACACCCCGGCGTCCAAGGCCGGCATCCAGCCCGGCGACCTGATCGTCAAGATCGACGGCCAGCCCACCAAGGGCATTTCGCTGATGGATGCGGTGGACAAGATGCGCGGCAAGGCCGGCAGCAAGATCACCCTGACCCTGGTGCGCGACGGCGGCCGCCCGTTCGATGTCGAGCTGGTTCGCGCGGCGATCAAGGTCAAGAGCGTGAAGAGCCAGCTCCTGGAGAAGGGCTATGGCTATGTGCGCATCACCCAGTTCCAGGTCAATACCGGCGAAGAAGTCGGCAAGGCCCTGGCCAAGCTGCGCAAGGACAACAACGGCCGCCTCTCCGGCCTGGTGCTCGACCTGCGCAACAACCCCGGCGGCGTGCTGCAGTCGGCGGTGGAGGTTTCCGACCACTTCCTGAAGAAAGGCCTGATCGTCTACACCAAGGGCCGCATCGCCAATTCCGAGCTGCGCTTCTCCGCCGACCCGGCCGATGCCAGCGAAGGTGTGCCGCTGGTGGTGCTGATCAACGGCGGCAGCGCTTCGGCGGCCGAGATCGTCGCCGGCGCCCTGCAGGATCACAAGCGCGGCGTGCTGATGGGCACCGACAGCTTCGGCAAGGGTTCCGTGCAGACCGTGCTGCCGCTGAACAACGACCGCGCCCTGAAGCTGACCACCGCGCTCTACTACACCCCCAATGGCCGTTCGATCCAGGCCCAGGGCATTGTTCCGGACATCGAGGTGGCGCGCGCCAAGGTCACCCGCGAGCAGGACGGCGAATCCTTCAAGGAAGCCGACCTCGCCGGCCACCTCGGCAACGGCAACGGCGGCGCCGACCGTCCGAGCGCGAGCAAGAAGTCCGCGGAACCGCGCCCGCAGGATGACGACTTCCAACTGAGTCAGGCCCTCAACCTGCTGAAAGGCCTGAACGTCACCCGCGAGAACTGAGGATGCGCCGGACGGCCTGGCTGCTGGCGCTCTGCCTGAGCGCGACGGCAGCCAGCGCCTGGGCCGCCCAGCCCGCCCGCCTGGCCCTGGTGATCGACGACCTGGGCCAGAATCCCACCCGTGATCGCCGCGTCCTTGCCCTTCCCGGCCCGGTGGCGCTGTCCATCCTTCCGGACGCGCCGCACTCCCGCGAACTGGCCGAAGCTGCCCACGCCGCCGGCAAGACGGTGATGCTGCACCTGCCCATGGACCCGGCCAACGGCCCTTACGCCTGGCACCCCGGATTAACCAGCGCCGAGCTGGAAAGACGCCTCGACGCCGCCCTGCGCCAGGTGCCCTACGCGCGCGGCCTGAACAACCACATGGGCAGCCGCATGACCGAGCAGCGCCCGGCCATGGCCTGGCTGATGCAGCGCCTGCAGCGGGATCACCGTTTCTTCATCGACAGCCGCACCAGCGCTTCCACCGTCGCCGCCGCCGAGGCGCAGAAAGCCGGCCTGGCCAGCCTCTCGCGGGACATTTTCCTTGACGACGACCAGAGCCCGGCAGCCGTGGCCGCCCAGTTCGACGCCGCCCGCAAGCTCGCCCGCAAGCAGGGCTCGGCGCTGATGATCGGCCACCCGCACCCGGCGACCCTGGAGTTGCTCGAACGCGAACTCCCGCGCCTGAAGCAGCAAGGCTTCGAGCTGATCGACGTGGAAATGCTGATCGCCTTGCGCGGCAACCGGGCCATGGCGGCCCATGGCAAGGCGGGGGTTTACCGCTAGGCGGCAAGGACACCGTGTAGGGGTGAATGAATTCGCTCCCATGAGATGAGCACCTGCCCAATGGGAGCCAATTCATTCGCGAAGCAGGACAAGGCCCTGCCGCAGGTTGGTGCGGGCCACGCTGGCCTGAGCCGGCGAAGCCCAACATCAGGCTGCCTGAATCGTTGGGTTTCGCTCAGCGCAACCACAACCTGCGAGCGCCCCTCCGATTACAGGTAGTTCTGGGTGATCTCGTCGACGTAACCGTCGTTGCGCATCTCATCCAGGGCCTTCTGCAGACGCTCGATGACCTCGTCCGGGGTGTCCTTGTTGAAAGCCAGGTAAAGCTCG
The DNA here is from genome assembly GCF_008807375.1 of Pseudomonas lalkuanensis. Lineage (NCBI taxonomy): Bacteria > Pseudomonadati > Pseudomonadota > Gammaproteobacteria > Pseudomonadales > Pseudomonadaceae > Metapseudomonas > Metapseudomonas lalkuanensis. Next base: position 5,717,499 of record NZ_CP043311.1, read on the forward strand.
GCGCTGTTGAAGCGCAGCACGGTCTGCAGGCCGGTCACGCCTTCCTGCTTGGCCAGGTAGCGGCCCACCGGATCGGTGGTGGCCCAGAGGTCGATCTGGCCCTTGAGCAGCTTCTTCACGTTCTCCTGGTCACGCAGGGCGTTCTGCGGCGCCATGCCCTGGCTTTCCAGGTGCTGGCTCACGGCGTCGTTCTTGTAGGCGCCGATGCGGTACTGGGACGCGCTCTTCAGGTCCTTGACGCTCAGGTTGTTGCCCGGCGCGGCGAGCAGCACCCACTCGGTCTTGGCAATGGGGCCGACCCACTTGAACAGCGGCTGGCGCTCCGGGGTGAAGGTGGTGGAGAACAGGCCGTAGCTGGGCTTGTCGAGGGTGAGGCGATAGAGGCGGTCCCAGGGGAAGCGCAGGGTCAGGCTGTAGTTGATGCCGGCACGCTTGAACATCTCGCGGACGATATCGGTGCTGATGCCGTCGATGCCGTCGTCACGGGCGAAGTTCTTGTCGTCCACCGCCATGTTGAATGGCGGGAAGTTCTCGGTGAGCAACACCACCTTGTAGTCCGCCGGCAATTCGGCACGCGCCGTGAAGGCGAGGAACATCAGGCCCAGGGTCAGGGCGCGTTGGATCAACTTCTGCATTGTCATACCGCTCGCTTGAGTTGTGGTTGTGGCTAAGCGGCTTCCTTGCGTGGGCTCCCCACCCACGGACGTACGACTCGACCCGTCCTGCCTTCCATGGCAAGCGACCGGCTTGTGGCCGGTCGCTGAGGTCTGGTTCTACTGTCTTGCGGCTACCAATCAGAGGTAGCTGTTGAGGATCTCTTCGACGAAGCCCTCGGCGCGCATCTGGTCCAGCGCGCCCTGCAGTTTCTTCACCACTTCGTCGGGGACCTCCTTGTTCAGCGCCAGGAACAGCTCCGCCTGGTTGAAGCGCAATACGGTTTTCAGGCCGCCCACACCCTCCTGCTTGGCCAGGTAACGGCCGGCGGGGTCGCCGGTGGCCCAGAGGTCGATCTGGCCCTTCTCCAGCTTCTTGGCGTTCTCCTGGTCGCGCAGGGCGGTGATGGGCTCGAGCTTCTGCTGGGCCAGGTATTCGGCGATGGCGTCGCCCTTGTAGGCGCCCACCTTGTACTTGCGGGCCTCGTCCAGGCTGCCGAGGGCGATCTGGCTGTCGGCGCGGGCCAGCATGATCCAGTCATCCGGGCCGATCGGGCCGACCCACTTGAAGGACTGCTCGCGCTCGGGCAGGCGAGCGGTGACGAATACGCCATAGCCCGGCTTTTCCAGTGCCAGCTTGTAGATCCGGTCCCAGGGGAAGCGCAGGGTCAGGCTGTACTTGACCCCGGCGCGCTTGAACATCTCACGCACGATGTCGACGGCGATACCGTCGATGTTGTCTTCCTGGGCAAAGTTCTTCCCGTTGATCGACATGTTGTAGGGCGGGAAGTTTTCGGTCAGGAGAACGACGCTGTAGTTCTCATCCACTTCGGCGCGGGCGGCACCGGCAAGCACCATCAGGGTACCGGCCAACGCCAGCAGCAGGCGTTTCGACATAGGCGATTAACCTTCCAGGAGAGATGGGAAATGCGCTGAGCTTAACCTCGCGGGAGCGAGGCTCGGGCATCAGCAGCCCAGGCTGCGAAGTCCGTCACGTGTGCAGCCTGGGCGAATGCTAGGCAAGATTCGTGCTCAGCGCACGAGGATTCCGCGGCTGGCGAGGTAGGCCTTGGCCTCGGGCACGGTGTATTCGCCGAAATGGAAGATGCTCGCCGCCAGAACGGCGTCGGCCTTGCCTTCGAGGATGCCGGCTGCCAGGTGCTCGAGATTGCCGACGCCACCGGAGGCGATCACCGGAATCCCGACGGTTTCGCTGATGGCGCGGGTGACGCCAAGGTCGTAGCCGCTCTTCACGCCGTCCTGGTCCATGCTGGTGAGCAGGATCTCACCGGCACCCAGGTCTTCCATCTTCTTCGCCCAGGCCACGGCGTCGAGGCCGGTGGGTTTGCGTCCGCCGTGGGTGAAAATTTCCCAGCGCGGTGTTTCCCCGGGGGCGGACACCTTCTTGGCGTCGATGGCGACCACGATGCACTGGGAACCGAAACGCGCCGCGGCCTCGCCAACGAACTCCGGCGTGAACACTGCGGCCGTATTGATCGACACCTTGTCGGCGCCGGCATTGAGCAGGTTGCGGATGTCCTGCACGGTGCGCACGCCGCCCCCCACGGTCAGCGGGATGAACACCTGGCTGGCCATGCGCTCCACGGTATGCAGTGTGGTGTCGCGGCCGTCGACGCTGGCAGTGATGTCGAGGAAGGTGATCTCGTCGGCGCCCTGCTCATCGTAGCGACGCGCGATTTCCACCGGGTCGCCGGCGTCGCGGATGTTCTCGAACTTGACGCCCTTGACCACGCGGCCGTTGTCCACGTCGAGGCAGGGGATGATGCGTTTTGCGAGAGCCATAACAGTGTCCCATAGGGTGCGCCGCGCGCACCGTTTGCCGTCGATTAACCCTTGTAGCTGTCGCAGAAGGCCTGGGCCTCGGCGACGTCCAGGGTGCCTTCATAGATGGCACGGCCGGTAATGGCGCCGATGATGCCGGGGGCCTTGGCGGCTAGCAGCTTCTCGATGTCACCGAGGTTGTGGATACCGCCGGAAGCGATCACCGGAATGCGGCTGGCGGCGGCCAGGGCGGCGGTGGCTTCGACGTTGCAGCCCTGCATCATCCCGTCCTTGGCGATGTCGGTGTAGACGATGGCGGACACGCCGTCGGCCTCGAAGCGGCGCGCCAGGTCAACTGCCTGCACGCTGCTCACTTCGGCCCAGCCGTCGGTGGCGACGAATCCGTCCTTGGCATCCAGGCCGACGATGACCTTGCCCGGAAAGGCCTTGCAGGCCTCGGTGACGAACTCGGGTTCCTTCACCGCCTTGGTGCCGATGATCACGTAGCTGACGCCGGCCTTGACGTAGTGCTCGATGGTTTCCAGCGAGCGGATGCCGCCACCGATCTGGATCGGCAGGTTCGGGTAGCGCCTGGCGATGGCGGTGACCACCTCGCCGTTCACCGGCTTGCCCTCGAAGGCGCCGTTGAGGTCCACCAGGTGCAGGCGGCGGCAACCACCTTCCACCCACTTGGCGGCCATGCTCACCGGGTCGTCGGAGAATACGGTGGAGTCTTCCATGCGGCCCTGGCGCAGACGCACGCAGGCGCCGTCCTTCAGATCGATAGCGGGGATAATCAGCATCGGTTCAACCTGTTCGAAGTCAGTGGATTCGGCTCGGCGCTCAGTCTTTCTCGAGCGCCCACAAGTCGCTCTCGATGCTTTCGAACCTGTCTTTCAGGTGCGCCTGCACATCGAAGATCGCCTTGTTGTAGAAATGCGGCGCGAATTCCCGGGCGAAGAAGTCGAGTACTTCCTCGGCCTCGAAGGAACCCAGCTCCAGCTCGAAGCGATCCGCCATGAAACGCTTGATCGCCAGCACCGCGCCCTGGGTCTGGGCGGCGTCGAGCTGCAAACTCGGAGCCTTCTTCACGCGGCTCATGGGCTTACCAGCGGCCGTCCCAGACGGCGAAGTTCTGCAGCAGCTGCAGGCCGTGGGTGTGGCTCTTTTCCGGGTGGAACTGCACGGCGAAGCGCGAACCGTCGGCCAGCGCGGCGGCGAAGTCCTTGCCGTAATGTCCGCGACCGACCACCTGCTGCGGATTGCCGGCCTCGATGTAGTAGCTGTGCACGAAGTAGAAGCGCGCCCGGTCGGGGATGTTGTGCCAGAGCGGGTGGGCAACGCTCTGCTCCACCTCGTTCCAGCCCATGTGCGGCACCTTCAGGTGCTCGCCGTCCTCCATCAGGTTCTTGCCGAAGAAGCGCACCTGGCCGGGGAACAGGCCGATGCAATCGACGCCGTCGTTCTCCTCGCTGTGCTCCAGCAGGGCCTGCATGCCCACGCAAATGCCAAGGAAGGGGCGGTCCTGGCTGACTTCGCGCACCAGGCTGTCGAAGCCCAGGCGGCGGATCTCGGCCATGCAATCGCGAATCGCACCGACGCCGGGAAACACCACGCGGTCGGCTTCACGGATCACATTGGCGTCACTGCTGACCAGGACGCGGCCGGCGCCAACGTGTTCAAGGGCCTTGGCAACCGAGTGCAGGTTGCCCATGCCGTAATCGATGACTGCAACCGTCTGCATCAGAGCACGCCCTTGGTGGAGGGCATCTGGCCGGCCATGCGCGGATCACGTTCGACGGCCATGCGCAGGGCGCGGCCGAAGGCCTTGAACACGGTTTCGATCTGGTGGTGGGTGTTGTGGCCACGCAGGTTGTCGATGTGCAGGGTCACCAGGGCGTGGTTGACGAAGCCCTGGAAGAATTCCTGGAACAGGTCGACGTCGAAGCCGCCAACCACCGCGCGGGTGAACGGCACGTGCATCTGCAGGCCCGGGCGGCCGGAGAAGTCGATGACCACGCGGGACAGGGCTTCATCCAGCGGCACGTAGGAATGGCCGTAGCGGACGATGCCCTTCTTGTCGCCAATGGCCTGGGTGAAGGCCTGGCCGAGGGTGATACCGACGTCTTCCACGGTGTGGTGATCGTCGATATGCAGATCGCCCTTGCACTCGATGTCCAGGTCGATCAGGCCATGGCGGGCGATCTGGTCGAGCATGTGCTCGAGGAAAGGTACGCCGATATCGAAGCGTGCCTTGCCAGTGCCATCCAGGTTGATCGAGACCTTGATCTGGGTTTCCAGGGTATTGCGTTCGACGGATGCCGTGCGTTCGGCCATCACCAGCTCCACAAAAGGCTCACGAAAAAGAGCGCCATTATAGGCCGCTGGCCCTGGGCGCCGCTACCGACGGCGGTCGGCGGGGATTACACTGCCGGACCCTACCGCAATGTCCTCCAGGAGCCCCCATGCCCGTGATCGTCGAGACCCTGAACAGCCCTTCCGAGCAGGATCGCGGCGACCTGGCGAAGATCTACGCCGACGCCCCGGACTGGCTGCTGCCGCCCTACGCCAATGCGGCGGAACTGGTGGCGCGCGGCCTGGCCGACGGTCTGCTGGTGGCGGGACGCTTCAACGACCGCCTGCTGGGCGCGGCCCTTGTGGTGCGCGGCGAGCAGCATTGGCAGCTGTCACACCTTTGTGTGCGCAAGGTGACCCGTCATCGTGGCGTCGGCCGCCGCCTGGTGGAGGAAGTGGCCCGCCTGGCGCGGGATGCGGGCAAGCCGCTGCACCTGGCCGCGCCGAAGGACCACCTGGAAAGCCAGGCCTTCGCCGCCCGCCTGCACCTGCCGCTGGAAAGCCGCTGAAGCGAGCGCACATCCCACGCTGAACCGACGGCGCAAATCGCCATCCAACGTTCCCAGACCCGGGAGTCGGGCCCTCGTCGCCGAACGCCATCGCTGATGGCCCGGCGCTATACTCGGCACCTTCAATTCACGCGATCCATCACAAGGACTGGCCAATGAAAGCCTTCGGCAAAATCCTGGGCCTCATCTTCCTCGGGCTGTTGCTGATCATCGTGGCGGCGGGCTTCGCCCTGACCCACCTGTTCGACCCGAACGATTACAAGGACGAGATTCAGCAACTGGCCCGCGACAAGGCCAACCTCGAACTGACCCTCAACGGTGATATCGGCTGGAGCCTGTTCCCCTGGCTCGGCCTCGAACTGCACCAGGCGACCCTGGCCAGCGCCGCCACCCCGGCAAAGCCCTTCGCCAACCTCGACATGATCGGCCTCTCGGTCCGCGTCCTGCCGCTGCTGCGCCGTGAAGTGCAGATGAGCGACATCCGCGTCGAAGGCCTCAACCTCGACCTGCAGCGCGATGACAAGGGCCGCGGCAACTGGGAAGACATCGGCCGCCCGGCCAAGGCCCCGGAAACCGCCCAGACCGGCACACCGGCCACACCGGCACCGGCTGAAGAGGCCAAGCAGGCGCCCGCCGCCGACGAACCCGCACGCCCGATCAAGCTGGATATCGACAGCCTCAACGTGCGCAATGCCCGTATCGATTACACCGACGCCAAGAGCGGCAAGCAGTTTTCCGCCGAAGGCATCGAGCTGACCACCGGCGCCATCCGCGAAGGCGCCAACATTCCGCTCAAGCTCAGCGCCTTCTTCGGCACCAACCAGCCGGTACTGCGCGCCAAGACCGACCTCACCGCCAACCTGCGCTTCGAACGCGCCCTCAAGCGCTACCAGCTGGAAGACCTCAAGCTGAACGGCGAAGCCTCGGGCGAGCCCCTGAAGGGCAAGACCCTGACCTTCAACGCCCAGGGCCAGCTGCTGGCCGACCTGGCCGCCAACGTCGCGGAGTGGAACGGTCTGAAACTCTCCGGTAACCAGCTGCGCGCGCTGGGTGAACTGAAAGTGCACAACCTGGACAAGGACCCGCGCCTGGAGGGCGGCCTGTCCATCGCCCCGCTCAACCTGCGCGAGTTCCTCACCAGCGTCGGTGTCGAACTGCCGCCCATGAGCGACGCCACCGCCCTGCAGAAGTTCGAGCTGGTCACCAAGCTCAATGGCAGCGCCAACAGCCTCGCCTTCGAAGGCCTGAACCTCAAGCTCGACGACGGCACCTTCAGCGGCCGCCTGGCCGTGGCGGATTTCGCCAGGAAGGCCGTGCGGGTCCAGCTCAAGGGCGACAAGCTCGACCTCGACCGCTATCTGCCGCCCAAGTCCAAGGCCAAGCAGGAAGCCCAGACCGCCCGCCAGGCCGAAGTGAAGCCTGCCGTGACCGCTGCGACCCAGGGCACCACGCCGCTGCCCAACGCGCCGACCCAGGCAGCCTGGAGCGAAGCCCCGGTGCTGCCGGTGGACCAGCTGCGCAAGGTCGACCTGGAAGCCACCCTGGACTTCGGCCAGCTCACGGTCGACAAGCTGCCCATGGATGACGTCAACCTCAAGGCCAATGGCAAAGCCGGCCTGCTGACCCTGGAAGACCTGCGCGGCGGGCTGTTCGGCGGTAGCTTCCAGGCCAACGCACAGATCGACGCGCGCCCGGCGGTACCGCTGCTCAAGGCGCACAAGCGCATCAACAACGTGCCAGTGGAAAAACTCCTCCAGGCCCAGGAGCAGAAGCCTCCGGTGCGCGGCCTCCTGGACATGACCGCCGATGTCACCAGCAGCGGCAACAGCCAGAAGGCCTGGGTCGACGGCCTCAACGGTACCGCCAGCTTCGCCCTCAACGATGGCGCGCTGCTCGACGCCAACCTCGAACAGCAGCTCTGCCAGGGCATCGCCACCCTCAACCGCAAGTCGCTCTCCAGCACCCGTGGCGGCAGCGAAACACCATTCCAGGAGCTCAAGGGCTCGCTCACCTTCAACAACGGCGTGGCCACCAACCCCGACATGCGCGCCAGCATTCCCGGCCTCAGCGTCAAGGGCGATGGCGCCGTCGACCTGCGCGTGCTAGGCCTGGACTACCGCCTCGGTGTGGTCATCGAAGGCGACAAGAGCGCGATGCCGGACCCGGCCTGCCAGGTCAACGAGCGCTATGTCGGCCTCGAGTGGCCGCTGCGTTGCCGCGGCCCGCTGGAGCTGGGGGCCAAGGCCTGTCGCCTGGACAAGGACGGCATGGGCAAGGTGGCCGCCAAGCTGGCCGGCGACAAGCTCAACGAGAAGATCGAGGAGAAGCTCGGCGACAAGGTCAGCCCGGAACTCAAGGATGCGCTCAAGGGGCTGTTCAAACGATGACCCCTGAACAATTCTCCGGCGCCGTACTCGACTGGTACGACAGCCATGGCCGCAAGGACCTGCCCTGGCAGCAGGGCATCACGCCCTATCGCGTCTGGGTGTCCGAAATCATGCTGCAGCAGACCCAGGTCAGCACCGTCCTGGGTTACTTCGACCGTTTCATGGACGCCCTGCCCACCGTTCACGCCCTGGCCGTCGCGCCGGAAGACGAGGTGCTGCACCTCTGGACCGGCCTCGGCTACTACACCCGCGCCCGCAACCTGCAGAAGACCGCGAAGAAAGTGGTTGCCGAGTTCGGCGGCGAATTCCCCCGCGATGTGGACAGGCTGGCGGAACTGCCGGGCATCGGACGCTCTACCGCCGGCGCCATCGCCAGCCTCTCCATGGGGCTGCGCGCGCCCATCCTCGATGGCAACGTCAAGCGCGTGCTGGCCCGCTATGTCGCCCAGGAGGGCTACCCGGGCGAGCCGAAGGTGGCGAAGCAGCTCTGGGACGTGGCCGAGCGCTTCACCCCGCAGCTCCGGGTGAACAATTACACCCAGGCGATGATGGATCTCGGCGCCACCCTCTGCACCCGCAGCAAACCCAGTTGCCTGCTGTGCCCGTTGCAGAACGGATGTCGCGCACACGCGCTGGGCCGGGAAACCGCCTACCCCGTCCCGAAGCCACGCAAGGCGCTGCCGCAGAAGCGCACCCTGATGCCGCTGCTGGCCAGCCGCGACGGCGCCATCCTGCTCTACCGCCGGCCCTCGAGCGGCCTCTGGGGCGGTCTCTGGAGCCTGCCGGAGCTGGACGACCTGAATGCCCTCGCCCCGCTTGCCAGGCAGCATTCGCTGCACCTGGGCGAGCGTCGCGAACTTCCCGGGCTGACCCACACCTTCAGCCATTTCCAGCTGGCCATCGAGCCCTGGCTGGTCGCCGTCGAAGGCAGCGCCCCCCTCGTGGCCGAGGGCGACTGGCTCTGGTATAACCTCGCCACCCCGCCGCGCTTAGGGCTAGCCGCCCCGGTGAAGAAGCTGCTCAAGCGCGCGGCTGACGTATTGAATGCAGGAGAACCGCGATGACCCGCACCGTGATGTGCCGCAAGTACAAAGAGGAACTGCCGGGCCTGGAGCGTCCGCCGTATCCGGGCGCCAAGGGCGAGGACATCTTCAACAATGTCTCGAAGAAGGCCTGGGATGAGTGGCAGGCCCACCAGACCATGCTGATCAACGAGCGTCGCCTGAACATGATGAATGGCGAGGACCGCAAGTTCCTCCAGGCCGAAATGGACAAGTTCCTCTCAGGCGAGGAGTACGCCCAGGCCGAGGGTTATGTCCCCCCTGGCGCGTAAGCGCCCGAAAAAACTAAAAATTTTTTCGGAAGGGTGTTGACGAGGTGCCGGCAAATCCGTTTAATAGCGCCCCGTTGCCCAGGTAGCTCAGTCGGTAGAGCAGGGGATTGAAAATCCCCGTGTCGGCGGTTCGATTCCGTCCCTGGGCACCACTAATACCGTCAAAGAGCCCCAGCCATGCGCTGGGGCTTTTTGTTTTCCGGCTCATCTTTCCCCTGCCGGGCACGATACCGACAGCACTGCTAACCTCACTGCGAAGCGCCTCGAGGCGACCCCGAAGAGGGTACGGCCGCAGGAAACCCCGGGGGATGGCATGAAGGGAATCGTCTTCAATCTGCTCGAAGAAGTGGTTGTCCGGCACCAGGGAGAAGATTCCTGGGACTCCCTGCTGGAACGCACCGGCCTCGACGGCGTTTACACCGCGCTCGGCAGTTATCCCGACGAGTTCATCTTCCGCCTCGTTGCGGCCGCCTCCGAATTGCTCGACATGCCTCCCTTCGAGGTGTTGCGCTGGTTCGGCCGCGAGGCGATGCCTTCTCTGGCCATCCGCTACCCGGCCTATTTCGACACTCACGACTCGACGCGCTCGTTCATCCTCAGCGTCAACCAGATCATCCATCCCGAAGTCCGCATGATCTATCCGGGGGCGGATGTCCCGACCTTCGGCTTCCGCGACGAACCCGACGGCGCACTGATGATGACCTACCGCTCTCCACGCCGCCTCTGCGCCCTCGCCCACGGGTTCATCGAGGGCGCCGCGGTGCACTTCGGCGAATCCCTGGGAGTCGATCACCTCTCCTGCATGCACAAGGGCGATGCGGAATGCCGTTGCCGCATCACTTTCCACGGCAAACGCCAGGGTTGACCGAAGATGGATGGCGGACCGCGCAACCCGGAAGCCGACAAGCTGCGCCGCCGCCTGCAGCGCGAACACCAGGCGCGCCTGGAAGCGGAGCAGATCGCCGAACGCGGCCTGCGCGAGCTCTATGAAAAGCAGCTGCAGCTGCAATTGCTGGAATCCATCGCCGACGCTGCCAACGGCGCGGCATCGGTGGCCGACGGCCTGAGCTTCACGGTATCCAGCGTCTGCCAGTACACCGGCTGGCTGATCGGCCATGCCTACTTGATAGACCACGTCGATGGCGAGGTACATTTGCGCTCGGCGAGCATCTGGCATTACGCCGACGAGCAACGCTTCCGCGACTTTCGCCAAGTGACCGAAGCCATGGAGTTCCCGCCAGGCTTGGGCCTGCCCGGCCGCGTGCTTTCCAGCGGCGCCCCGGCCTGGATTTCCGACATCAGCCAGACCCCGGAATTCTGCCGCGTCGACGCTGCCGAGCAGGCGGGGCTCAGGGCAGCAGCAGCCTTTCCCGTGCTGGTGGGCAGCGAAGTGGTGGGAGCCCTGGAATTCTTCGCCAGCAACGTGCTGGAGCCCGACGACAAGCTGCTGCACCTGATGGCGCAGATCGGCGTGCAGATGGGCCGGGTGGTGGAACGCAAGCGCGCGGAAGAGCAACTGATAGACGCCTTCCACGACCCGCTCACCGGGCTGCCCAACCGCGCCCTCTTCGCCGATCGCCTGTCCCGCGCCGTCGCCCGCTGCAACCGGCATCGCGAGGCAGCCTTCGCGGTGCTGTTCATCGACCTCGACCGTTTCAAGCTGGTCAACGACAGCCTGGGCCACCTGGCCGGCGACCTCTTGATCGTCCAGGTCGCCACTCGCCTTGGCATGTGCCTGCGTCAGACCGACACCCTGGCGCGCATGGGTGGCGATGAGTTCACCATCCTGCTGGATTGCATCGGCAACTCCGAGGCGCCAGCGAGCGTCGCCGAGCGCCTGCTGAATGCGCTGGAACCGCCCTTCCTGGTCAATGGCGAACAGCTCTACATCAGCGCCAGCATCGGTATCGCCTCGAGCGATCTGGGTTACGAGTCGGCCGAAGAGATCCTGCGCCACGCGGACCTCGCGATGTACCGCGCCAAGACCCTCGGCAAGCACCGCTTCGAGCTGTTCGACCACAGCATGCATGACCTGGCAGTGGGTCGCCTGAACCTGGAAACCCGGCTGCGCAATGCGCTGCAGAACGGCGAGTTCGTGCTCCATTACCAACCCATCATGCATCTGGCCAGCGGCCGGCTCGCCGGCGTCGAGGCACTGGTACGCTGGCAGAAGCCGAGCGGCGAGCTGGTCTACCCGGGAGACTTCATCCAGGTCGCCGAGGACACCGGCCTGATCCTGCCACTCGGTCTGTGGGTGCTGCGCGAAGCCTGCCGCAGCATGGCGTGCTGGCACGAGGAATATCCCGGTCCCGCCCCGCTGACGGTGAGCATCAATCTTTCCGCCCGGCAGTTCGCCCAGCACGACCTGGTTTCACAGGTGGGCGCCATCATCGTCGAAACCGGCATCGCTCCGGCTTGCGTACGCCTGGAGATCACCGAGAGCGTCTCCATGGCCGACTCCGAACGAACCATCGCAGTACTCCAGCAACTGCACGACCTGGGCGTGCGCATCAGCCTCGATGACTTCGGCACCGGCTACTCCTCCTTGAGCTACCTGCACCGCTTCCGCCTGGACGTCCTGAAAGTCGACCGCTCCTTCGTGACCCAGCTCGACCAGTGCCCGGAAGGCCTGCAGATCGTCCAGACCATCCTCAGCCTGGCGCGCAACCTGGGTATCGAGGCGGTCGCCGAGGGGGTCGAGACGGAGCGGCACCTGCAGATCCTCCAGTCCCTGGACTGCGATTTCGGCCAGGGCTACTACTTCGCCCGGCCGCTGCCCGCTTCCGCCTTAATCGCGCTGTTAAAGGATGGCCAACACCTGAACACGAATTAAGCAATTGATTCCAAAGAAAAAAATAGAAAAAGCGGTGCAAAACCGCGGCATTCGGGCATTCCAGCCCGACTCAGGGCCTTTTTAGCTACCGCGACAAGCAACTGCAGCGATGCGACAACCGCGCCCGCAGGGCCATTTCAGGGCTCTCCGTCGGCTTTCGCCGGGCAAGGGGCTATGCTAGGTTGGCCGTCGCCAGGAAGGCCGCCCCACCGCCAGAGTGCCCCCGAACAATAAGAGGACCCCCCATGGCCCAAGCCACGCCAGCGCTTGAAATCCGTAATCTGCACAAACGCTACGGCGATCTAGAAGTGCTCAAGGGCATCTCCCTCACCGCCAACGACGGTGACGTGATCTCCATCCTGGGGTCGTCCGGCTCCGGCAAGTCCACCTTCCTGCGCTGCATCAACCTGCTGGAGAACCCGCACGAGGGCCAGATCCTGGTCGCAGGCGAAGAGCTCAAGCTCAAGCAGAGCCGCACCGGTGAACTGGTTGCCGCCGACAACAAGCAGATCAATCGCATGCGCAGCGAGATCGGCTTCGTATTCCAGAACTTCAACCTCTGGCCGCACATGACCGTGCTCGACAACATCATCGAAGCGCCGCGCCGCGTGCTCGGCCAGAGCAAGGCCGAAGCCACCGAAATCGCCGAGGCCCTGCTGGCCAAGGTCGGCATCGCCGACAAGCGCCACGTCTATCCGACCCAGCTTTCCGGCGGCCAGCAGCAACGTGCGGCCATCGCCCGCACCCTGGCCATGCAGCCGAAGGTGATCCTGTTCGACGAGCCCACCTCGGCGCTGGACCCGGAAATGGTACAAGAAGTGCTTAACGTGATCCGCGCGCTGGCCGAGGAAGGCCGCACCATGCTGCTGGTCACCCATGAAATGAACTTCGCCCGGAACGTCTCCAGCGAAGTGGTTTTCCTTCACCAAGGGTTGGTAGAAGAACAGGGACCGCCAGCGCAGGTATTTGACAACCCGCAGTCGGCGCGCTGTAAACAATTCATGTCCAGCAATCGCTAAAACACGGAGCAAGAGCGCAATGAAGAACTACAAGAAGATTCTGCTGGCCGCGGCCGCCACACTCGCTTTCGGCACCAGCGCCGTTGCCGCCGACAAGCTGAAGATCGGCACCGAAGGCGCCTACCCGCCCTTCAACCTGATCGATGCCAGCGGCCAGGCCGGCGGCTTCGACGTGGAAATCGGCCAGGCCCTCTGCGCCAAGATGAAAGTCGAGTGCGAAGTGGTGACCTCCGACTGGGACGGCATCATCCCCGCCCTGAACGCCAAGAAGTTCGACTTCCTCGTCGCCTCCATGTCCATCACCGAAGAGCGCAAGCAGGCCGTCGATTTCACCGACCCCTACTACACCAACAAGCTGCAGTACATCGCTCCGAAAAGCAGCGACTTCAAGACCGACAAGGACAGCCTGAAAGGCAAGGTGATCGGCGCCCAGCGCGCGACCATCGCCGGCACCTGGCTGGAAGACAACATGAAAGACGTTGTCGACATCAAGCTCTACGACACCCAGGAAAACGCCTACCTCGACCTGGCTTCCGGCCGCCTCGACGGCGTACTGGCTGACAAGTTCGTGAACTGGGAATGGCTGAAGAGCGACGCCGGCAAGGACTTCGAGTTCAAGGGCGACCCGGTATTCGACAACGACAAGATCGCCATTGCCGTGCGCAAGGGTGACCCGCTGCGCGAGAAGCTGAACACCGCGCTGAAGGAAATCGTTGCCGACGGCACCTACAAGAAGATCAACGACAAGTACTTCCCCTTCAGCATCTACTGACCTGTCCGTCCGGTGCCGCCCCTGCGCGGCACCGGCGCCTGAACTCCCATGACCCTAGACCTTCACGGATTCGGCCCGGCCCTGGCCGCGGGCACCCTCATGACCATCAAGCTGGCGCTGTCCGCGCTGGTATTGGGTCTGGTGCTCGGTCTGCTCGGCGCCCTGGCCAGGACTTCTTCCATCAAGCCGCTGCAGTGGCTGGGTGGCACCTATTCCACCATCGTGCGTGGCGTTCCCGAGCTGCTCTGGGTTCTGCTGATCTACTTCGGCACGGTCAACCTGATGCGCAGCCTGGGCGAGTCGCTCGGCTACCCCGCGCTGGAACTGAACGCCTTCGCCGCCGGCACCATCGCCCTTGGCCTGTGCTTCGGCTCCTATGCCACCGAGGTCTTCCGCGGCGCCATCCTGGCCATCCCCAAGGGACACCGCGAAGCGGGCATGGCCCTTGGCCTGTCCAGCGGGCGCATTCTCTGGCGGGTGATCCTGCCGCAGATGTGGCGCATCGCCCTGCCGGGCCTCGGCAACCTGTTCATGATCCTGATGAAGGACACGGCGCTGGTTTCCGTGATCGGCCTTGAGGAAATCATGCGCCGTTCGCAGATCGCCGTGACCGCCAGCAAGGAGCCCTTCACCTTCTACATGGTGGCCGCCTTCATCTACCTGGGCCTGACCATCCTCGCGATGATCGGCATGCATTGGCTTGAGAAGCGCGCAGGCCGCGGCTTCAAGCGGAGCGCAGCATGAACTGGGAAGTCATCGTCAAATACCTGCCGCAACTGGCCCAGGGCGCCATCCTCACCCTGGAGCTGGTGGCCATCGCAGTGATCGCCGGCCTGATCCTGGCGCTCCCAATGGGCATCGCCCGCGCATCGCGCCACTGGTACGTACGTGCCCTGCCCTACGGCTACATCTTCTTCTTCCGTGGCACGCCGCTGCTGGTGCAACTGTTCCTGGTCTACTACGGCCTGGCGCAGTTCGACGCGGTGCGCAAAGGTCCGCTCTGGCCCTATCTGCGCGACCCATTCTGGTGCGCCGTGATCACCATGACCATGCACACCGCGGCCTATATCGCCGAGATCCTGCGCGGGGCCATCCAGGCCGTTCCGCCGGGCGAGATCGAAGCGGCGCGGGCCCTGGGCATGTCGCGCTTCCAGGCACTGGTCTACATCATCCTGCCGCGCGCGGCGCGCATCGGCCTGCCGGCCTACAGCAACGAAGTGATCCTGATGATCAAGGCCAGCGCGCTGGCCAGTACCGTAACCCTGCTGGAACTCACCGGCATGGCCCGTACGATCATCGCCCGCACCTACCTGCCGGTGGAAATCTTCTTCGCCGCAGGCCTGTTCTATCTGCTGATCGCCTATGTACTGGTTCGGGCCTTCCGCCTGCTGGAACACAAGTTGCGGGTAGACGCCCTGCAGGGCCGCTGAGCCCGCTACCGCTCCTCGTCCCCGGATGAGGGGCGGAGGTGGCGGCGCTATAATCGCCGCCCCTGATTCCCACCGCCTCGCCACATGACCAGCCCTGCGCCCCTCCAAGGCCCGCTCCTGCGGGAACGCTTCGCCGCCCTGGACGATTTCCTGCGCGCGCATCAGGACATCTGGCGCCCGACACCCTTTACCGAGCTGGAACTCCCCTGGGAGCGCGAGCACGCCGAACTGGCCGCCAGGTTGCGCGGCCGCAGCCTGGCGGAGGCGGACGCCATCCACAACCACCCGGAACGACTGCAGGCCCCGGCACCTTATCCACAGCTTGCGGCGCAATCTTCCAGGCTCAGCCAGATTGAAGAACTGCCCTCCACGCGGACGGATGCAATTCCCAACGCATTCACGGTGGATGTTCCCGGACGCAAGTGGCAGCAGATCGACGCCTTCGCCAGCCGCCTCGGCTTTCGCCAGGCGCCCGCCCACTGGCTGGACTGGTGCTCCGGCAAGGGACATCTGGGACGCCGCCTGGCCCACGACGGCACGCCACTGACCTGCATCGAACTCGATCCGCAACTGGTCGCCAGCGGCCAGCAACTCAGCCAGCGCCTGGGCCTCACGGCGCAGCACCGCGAACAGGATGCCCTGGCGGATGACGCCGGTCTCCACCTCACCGCCGAACACACGGCGGTGGCCCTGCACGCCTGTGGCGACCTCCACGTGCGCCTGATGCAACTGGCCAGTGCCGCCGGCTGCCGCCAGCTGGCAGTGGCGCCCTGCTGCTACAACCGCATCCGGACCCCGGACTACCAACCGCTTTCCGCAATAGCCAGGCGCTCCACGCTGCACCTCAACCAGACGGACCTGCGCCTGCCGCTCAGCGAGACCGTCACGGCCGGCGCCCGCGTTCGCCGCCAGCGCGACCAATCCATGGCACGACGACTGGCCTTTGACCTCCTGCAGAGAGAACTGACCGGCAAGGACCAGTACTTGCCCATTCCCTCCCTCGCCACCAGCTGGCTGGACAAGCCATTCCCCGATTACTGCCGCGATCTCTGCACCCTCAAGGGGCTATCCGTCCCGGCGAATCGCGACTGGCAGGCACTGGAAGCAGCGGGCTGGCAACGCCTCGCCGTGGTGCGCAACCTGGAACTCCCCCGCAGCCTGTTCCGCCGCCCCCTGGAGCTCTGGCTGCTACTGGACCGCGCCCTGTTCCTCGAAGAACAGGGCTACCAGGTGACGCTCGGCAGCTTCTGCCCGCCTCAGCTCACACCACGCAACGTCCTGCTCCTGGCCGAGCGCTGAACTTACCCACAAAACCTGTGGATAACTTTGTTGATGAAATCTGGGCAAACGCCCGGAAAGCCTTGCTGTACGCACCATTCAGGGACTGCTCATTTTTTGCGCGACAAATGAAAAGCCAAGGAATACAGGAGGTTGCGAAATTCTGAGACCCAGCGCACAAATTCTCAGGCAGGAGGAGACGGGACGAAGCACCTTTGTGCATAAACCCCGCCACGCTGATTCCGGAAGCTGCACCGACAAGCATCGAAGAGGTTTACTCGCCACACTCAATCGCTATAATGGCGACCCCTCCTGGCCGGTATAGCTCAGCTGGTAGAGCAACTGACTTGTAATCAGTAGGTCCCGGGTTCGATTCCTGGTGCCGGCACCATCCACTTCTAGATATCATGACGCGCAGACAGGCAGCCGCCGCTGCAGGAAGGCTGCGTAGCGAACAAAGCGGGGATTTGGCAAACGAATGCCCCGCCTCTCCTGACTTGATCGATTGTTCGGCAGCACGTAGCAAGCTGGACCGATTTTCCCTTCAGCTCCCACTTGCCCGCTCGACCACCACGGATCAAGGTCTGCCTCATACGCGAACACAGGCATTGCCGGGCTTTCCGCTTCTTGCCAGCCCGGCGCAGGCACTTACATATTGCCTATCAATGTCCCACCCGCAGCGCCGCCGATCGCCTTGAACAACGCCTCTTGGCCATCGTCCCTGTAAAAGAGTTGCTCGAAGGACGTGGTCCAATTGTCTACATGCTCCGTTCCGACCTTTTTCGGAACGACCAGCTCGGAGAAACCCTCGACCCTCAGCAGCGCTCGAACCGCGCTCAGTGCCTGACTACGGGTAACCGCGATTTCCTCTCCAAGATGGAAGGCAACGTCATATTCGCATTCATCTCGATTGGCACGACTCTTACCGTTACCGCCACCACATCTGTGTGGATGAACGTCCGATAGACTCCATATAGCGCCGCTTTGCGTAGCTCGCGCCGCACATTCTCGGGGCTCTCTCCAGCCACAACTGTTGGCGAAATCTGGAACTGCAAGGGTGAGTCGATATCAGTTCGAAACTGCCGTTTTCGGTAGAATAGTCGACAAAGTCATCGATCATCTCGGGCGCTGTCTTGAACTGCAGCGGCAGTGCATTCGCGACTGATGAAGGCTTCACGATCTTACGATCCGTCGAATCGCTGCAGCCAACCATGTTGAAAAATGAGGTGCTGATCAGCACCAACGACATTCCCTTGCGCATTCCTGCTGGTCAATTGCGGCGAGGTGATAGACCTGCCGCCAGTCGGTTGTGTTCAACCTATTTCTGGCCAATCAACTTTCATGTTGCATATGCCGCGCAGCAGAGCAATGAAGCAACGCGGAGGGGAGACAGCTGCCAGACTTGCCGCTGACGGATTAGTGCGATCCATCGAGTTGTCGATTGGAAGGTGAGGGAAATGACGCTTGCGGGAGAAACCGCCTCAGCATCGGCGGACGACCAGCGCAATTATCGAATCAGCGCATCGACGCCAGGCTATCGCGCGCGCCCCTGAAACGAATGGGCAGCCCCCCCCTCAACCAACTGGAGCCCAAGGGTTGAGATGAGTTGCCGCCGAGATGCGTGAATCAAACTCAAGCGTTGATTAGCTGCTGCTCTTCGCCGCCTCGTGCTCCCGCTCGACCTCGCCCGAGAGCGTGAGCAGGCAGGTGTTGGAATTGCAGGAGCCGCTCAGCTTGAAGCCTTGGTTCAGTTTCTTGAGGCGGAAAACTTCCCCGTTGAGAGCCGCGTCGACTTCGGCGCCATCGGCGCCAGACATGGCGGCAAGCGCGCGTCGCGCGAGCTCCTGACCAGCTTTAGCCTGGCTGGCCAACTCCCCTTCGGCCTTGTGCCAGGAAATATTGGTGCGGCCGCAACTGAACTCCAGCGTCATGCCAACGGTGTCGCGAGAAAACTTGTAGCGACTAATGGCGCAAGCCTCTCCCTGCTTGACGATACGCTTCACCACGGTGGCTCCCACCGCGGATACTACGCTGGCTTCGGTTAGAGACGGCGCGGCAGTACCGACCTTGGTCGAAGCTGACTCATCGTTACAACCTTGCAAACTAAACATGGTGCCTGCAACAAGCACCGCCATTAGTTCCTTTTTCATACCCTTCCTCTGATAGTTGGACCAACAGCCGGCAGATCGTCCTGCCAGAAAAATCTGAAAAACTAGGTAAAATGAAGTCCCATAACAGCCGGACCATACACTGCCTTCGCGCTCAAAAGCCCTGCGCGCCCGACTTTAGAGAACGGAACGCCCCCTTAAAATAGCGAAAGGAGCGCGCACTCATCTTTCGAGCACGAAACACTTGGCGAGAACCTTTGGGTGTAGCAGGGGCCCATCCTTACCAAGAATATCTGACGAAACTAACAGCCCTTCCAGCTGCGTTACCTTGGGCAGTCGTGCGCTTCAAATATGGCGCCTATTAAAGCACAACCGCACACCTCCGATAAACCAAGCCCTTCTTCAATGGGCCAACAGCATTCAGGAATGCATACATGAGCACCGAAAGCGTATGCACTAATCAAGTCCACAGGTCCGAATAATTCGTCTTCCGACGAAAGGTGCCGTAGAACATTGCCACTACTTATACGGAGATTCAGAGCATACGCCGATCATTGCGCCGCCCTGTGGCCACTGTAGCCACACAGACAGGGGCCGGTGTACCATGATCAGCTTGCTACGACGGAGAGCTTCAAGTTGAAGAAAGAGCACAATTTCAGCGTAATTATTCCGGCACGGTATGAATCCAGTCGACTTCCCGGAAAGCCACTTATAGAGATATGCGGCATCCCGATGATCATAAGGACCTATGATCAGTGTGCCAAGGCCTGCCCTCAGGAAAAGATTTTTGTCGCAACTGACGACGATAGAATCAAGGATGTCTGCGAGGCACATGGCATACAGGTCCTGATGACATCAAAAGACTGTCTAACTGGTACCGATCGGGTAGCCGAATGCGCAAGATTGATTGACTCTGAAGTGTTCATCAATGTCCAGGGAGACGAGCCCCTCTTCAATCCGCAAGACCTAATATCAATTATCGAAAAGATCAATGATTTCCCGGGTGATGTGCTCAACGGTTTCTGCCCCATACTGGAAGAAGAGCACTTTCGCAGTACCAGTACACCGAAAGTTGTAATCCGTCCTGATGGGCGGCTGCTCTATATGTCCCGCGCGACAATTCCCGGAACGAAAGACGACAGATTCATTGCTGGCCATCGCCAAGTGTGCGTTTATGCCTTCCCCCGAAAAGCACTCGAGGCTTTCAGCTCGCAAACGAAAAAGACGCCACTGGAAAGCATAGAGGACATCGAAATTCTTCGCTTCCTGGAACTTGGCTGGGAAGTAAGGATGATCGAATTGTCCACCAGCTCAATCGCCGTGGACAATCCCGAGGACGTGCTGCGCGCTGAAGCTGCAATTCAGGAAGGTAAGCTCCCATGAATGCCACTCTGAGAAATTACGAGTGCCTGGTCTTCGACTGCGACGGGGTCATATTGGACTCCAATCGGATAAAGACCGATGCCTTCTACAGAGCGGCGCTGGACTATGGAAAAGCCCCAGCCACCAAGCTTGTGGAATTCCACGTGGCAAATGGCGGTATTTCTCGCTATCGGAAATTTGAGTACTTCTTCCGTGACATCCTGAACAGAACATCGTGGGACAACGAACTCGACGTCGTCCTCGAAAACTACGCAAACTTTGTCCGCGATGGACTCCTGACCTGCTCCATCGCGCCCGGCCTCGAAAAGCTGCGCGAGATCACTGCCGATAGCCGCTGGCTAATTGTTTCGGGCGGCGATCAGGTAGAGCTGCGAGAAGTCTTCATGGCCCGCGGTCTGACGGAATACTTCGACGGCGGCATCTTTGGCAGCCCAACGCCAAAAGACGTCATACTGGAAAGAGAAATCGAACGGCAAAACATTCAGAAGCCGGCGTTGTTCATTGGGGACAGCCGCTTCGATCATCAGTGCGCCACGGCGGCTGGGCTAGACTTTGTGTTCCTCAGCGCGTGGAGCGAGTTCAATGAGTGGCCGGCATATTTCAGCGACAAGAAAATTGTCATTCAGGCCAGTATCGAGTCGTTTCTCAACACGCAAATCGCCGGCCAGGTATAGAAACCTCGAATCAGGAACTCTTGATAAGCCCGTAAAGCCGCTCGACTGCATCATCAATATGCGCGTCAAGTGTATTGATGATCAGATCTGGCGAAGAAGGAGACTCGTAGGGCGAAGATATCCCGGTGAACTCGGCAAGCTCTCCCGCCCTTGCTTTTCCATAGAGCCCTTTCGGATCCCTGGCCTCGCAGGCCTCGAGCGGAGTGCTGACGTACACTTCCTTGAAGAACTCCGCTCCAATGATCTCTTTTGCCATGAGCCGATCAGCACGCAATGGCGAGATCAACGCAACCACCACTATCAGCCCTGCCTCGTTCATCAACCGAGCAACTTCGGCCACCCTTCTGATATTTTCGGAGCGGTCCTGAATGGAAAACCCCAAATTCCTGTTCAGACCGTGGCGGACATTGTCACCGTCTAGTGTGAAGCATGCCCTTCCAGCCGAAAGCAATCGACGCTCCAAAGCGAATGCCAGTGTCGACTTGCCGGATGCGCTCAAACCAGTCAACCAAATCGTGACGCCGACCTGCTGCAATAATCCTTCTCGCTCTTGGCGGGTCACATTACCCTGATGCCAAACGATGCCTTTCTGAATCATATCTGCCCCTCAGGTTTATCCATGCATGAGGCATGGCAGCAACCCACAGGGACGATGCCTTGGATTACTTTACCCATAGTGTCTCACCCTTTCGACGATGAACTCGCACAGATCCTCCATATCAATCCGGCATGGAACATTCTGGTCGATTGCAATGAGGTAATTCTCGAATAGAGAGCCAATGTATGCATGCCCGTTGGTAATGCGTTCCGGGAAATTGTCACGGCAGAGCGCAGCCCGTAGCATGGCAGACACATCCTGCGTCGCTCGACACTCATAGGCAACACCTCGCTGGCTCAGTTCGGTGAAGCCCAGCGTGACCAGCGGCTTGTCGCTGGCCAGTACCCTGGCCAAGGCAGTAGTCGCAAGAGAAACGCAAACGTCCGCACTCTCTATCAGGAAATTAATGTTTACATCTTTGGCAAGATGGACGTTCCCTGTGACTAGGTCAGTATAATTTCCACGATCGGATGGATGAGGCTTGAAAAGCAATATGTCATTGGGGGCGACCACGTTCATCGCGTCTATGACTGACTTCAATCCCGCACGTGTCGATGAGAAAGGATTGTCACTCTCTTGCCAACGCCCAAAAGAAGAGAGAAGACTGCCAGTCCCAAGATCATTGACCCCGATAAAGAGAATCACTCTTTTTTTCGTACTTTCCAGCATTTCCCGGAGTTCTGACAGCGCAGCAACGTTATACGATGCGTAAGGTAGCGCTGTGTTTGATCTAACCCACTCCGAATAGTGGCGATATGATCCGCCTTGCCCTTGCGACTTACCGAACAACACCCGTTGAGGCTGTAGCCCAAAGCCGCCGAAAGCAAACTGGCCAACCGTATCCAGCATTAGCGTTCCGGAGAAGTGCCCCCTTTCGAGTACTAGCACCGGGATCGATAGCTCGCCACATAGTTTCAAATGCAACTGACTCAGTGGCGCCGTGCTTCCCCAAACCAACATTAGCGCCGGCCGGCTTTCTCTCAGCACTTCAAGCCAATAGTGATAACCATCGCTCATCGCCTCTCTATGCCGCTGCAGATCAGGCAACGGCCTGCCGGAAGACATGAGCCAGAACCGTTCATAGCTCAATATCCCCGAAAGCCATTGAGCCACATTGTCCGGGACAGGTGAGTCATAGCGCCGTGGAGAGCTGACAAAGAACCCTGAGCGAATGATATCCAGGCGTAAAGAACTCACAAGAACGGGGGCGTCTGTAACAAAGGTCAGCCGAATTCCTTTACTCGCGAGACTCCGCTCCAGTTGAACAAGTGCACCATGGACAGACTCAGTCGATTTCAACCAGCAGGATATGAAGATACGTGAATGCCTGTTCTTCCACTGACGCGCTCGCCAGCGCTGAAAGAAGCTCCTGCGCAAACGACCGAACAGGCTCCTCATCACAGACGAAACCTTGCGCAGGCCCCTCATTAAAACGCTAGTCATGCAGCTCGAATCTGCAACAAAAATATGACGCCTTGAGAATCACGTTGAGTATTTTC
This sequence comes from Pseudomonas lalkuanensis, assembly GCF_008807375.1. Taxonomy (NCBI): domain Bacteria; kingdom Pseudomonadati; phylum Pseudomonadota; class Gammaproteobacteria; order Pseudomonadales; family Pseudomonadaceae; genus Metapseudomonas; species Metapseudomonas lalkuanensis. The sequence continues at coordinate 5,740,112 of NZ_CP043311.1, forward strand.
CTGCACTTCAGCCCTTGCTCCGCTTGAGCATCGGCTTCTCGACGAACAACCAGGACGCAATCGCGAGGACAAGAGTGAACAACGCCGAAAGCGCCATTTCGGAATAAAGCCCGTAGCGGAAATTATTTATCACCAGTTGCTGCACAGGGAAGGCGTAAATATAAACCCCGTATGAAACATCGAACCGCCCGGCAATCAGATTTTCAGAGAAGGATGTGCAAAAGACGATCACAATGGCACAGATCGCCATATTACCAAGAACCATCATTTCCGGCCGACCTTTAAAAACAAAGAGAACAGCTAGAGAAGCGAGTATCAAATAGATCCTGCTAGCCTTACCCGTCCAAATGGATTCGGTAAGCGCAAGCAAACCGCCCAAGGAAAACACTAGGAGGAACATCATGAGCCTTTCGAGGGAAATCGCATAAAATGTATAGCTTATGGAGCTCTCCCGAACGACCAGCATACCTACGAAGCTGACCACAAAAAGAGCGAGAGGTGCCTTTACAGTTCTGGAAAAAACAAGTGCCACCCCAACAATCAGGTAGCACAGAAACTCGATTGGCAAAGTCCAGAGACTGCCATTTATCGTACCGCTATAGATAAAATCAGAAAAAATACCCGCATACCTTATGCCCAGCAGCATGGAGGCAGAAAGGAAGGTTTTCCAGGTCCTTTCTTCGCTGAGATAATCGAAATAGCCCAGCTCCACATAAAAAGGTATGACAACGAATACGACTACCGCAGAGCAGGCAATCAAGCCGGGGAATATCCTTCTCGCCCGCTTCTCCAGATAATCATAGAAGTTGGCCGAGCGGACGAAGCTCTTGGTGACCAGATAGCCAGATATCGAAAAGAAAATTACAACTGCCAGTCCACCCAGCGAATGCATCCCTATGAAAGAAGGTTCTGTCATTCCCGACAATGCAAAGTGATGGCTAAACAGCACCATAAACGCCGCAAAATGCCGGACCAGATCAAAGCAGTTCCTGTGGGTTGGCGAGCTGCCGTTCGAAGTTATCATTATTTCAAATAGGCTCTGAGATAAAAAGGCCCGAGGGTGGTAGCCCCCGAGCCTATCATATATTGAATTAACTAGATCCGCGGTGCGTACGGAGACTTTTCTGGCAGTGAAAGAGAAGTTGGCGTAATAGCTACCAGCGGTATGGAATCCTGATAATCCCGGTAGCACTTCAACGCCATTTCCATCTGGCTATGACGGGGATCGCCCAACTCGTAGCCATCGAATCCGGCCAGCAGGACTCTATTGGCACCAGCCACGCTGCATATCCCGAGACCATAAATGGCCGACAGGGCCGCAGGTAGAACGGCAGTCAATTCACCTACTTCGAAATGGCCCTTCTGAACGGCCATGCCATAGTCGAGGATATTCCAGTTTTTCCACACGGAAAGCTCTTCCTCGTCGATCAAGCCGACCGGCACGACCAGGGTTCCCTGATTGTTCGCGTAAAAGTCCCTGTCCAGCAGCAGGCGCTGCCGGTTGCAGGCAACCCACGCGTCGACCTTGTCGACAGGGAACCAATCATTGCTGTTGATGCAAATGACGTATGGCTTCTTCGTACTTATGTAGTGCAGCAGCCCCTCAAGGTGCTGTTTTACCCCCGAGCCCGGACCGATCATGAGGACATCCCGTCCTTGAAGCCATCCTTTAGGACTCCAGGTACCCAGCACGGAATCCCGTTGTTCTTGCGTAGCGTCCAGCAATCTGTCCTGGGAGAAACCTGTAGCGCCCGACTCACCCAGCCGGCGGAGTGCGGTGATGATCGTCGAGGGCTTGTATCGGTCGTCGCTCAGCATCTCCTGAACATAGGTCGGGTGCACCCCGTACATTGCCGACAGGTGGTAATAGAGGTTGGGCCCCCAGCCGTACTTCTTCTGAAGTGGCTGGAACTCCTCGACTACCAGGTTGAGCAAGCTACTGAGGTCAGCGTCATGACCTCCATTTTCGGCAAGGGCCAGCAAGAGATTCTCTATCCGGGCATTACCCGCGCCGCGCCCCATCCCCAGTACCGTCGCATCGATCCAGGTTACCCCCAGTTCCATGGCGGCCATGCAGTTGCTCAGGGCACATCCCATATTATCGTGAGCGTGGAAGCCCAGTTCCCTGTCCCACCCATCGCGCAGGGCAGCAACTATAAATGCAACGTCCTTCGCCGACATGTTCCCCATGGAGTCGGCGAAATAAAGCACATCGACGGGCCACTCAGAGAGCAGCCTGGCCTTGCTGCTCAGCTCGTCTGCAGAGCGACCATTGGATTGCATGAAGTTGAAACCGACTCGATACCCCAGAGCGTGCAGAGCCAGAACAATTTCAGTGCAGTTATCAATCTCTGCAAAATGGGCAGCAATTCGCACCAGCTCGACAGGAGAGTCTTCAGCTTTCGCAAAAATTCGCTGTACTGCACCCGGGCCACCTTTCAAGAGGTCCTTGGCGTTGCACATCACACCTACGCGCACTCCCTCAGGAACGCCAATGTGCCTGATCCATTCATCGACCGTGAATGCATACGGTCCGGCGAATGAATCCGCAGATTCGGTCCTCAGACCAAGCTCCACGTAGTCGATTCCCGCTCGTTTCATGACCTCCAGGTAGCGACGAACCAGGCCGGTCGGATAATCCCAGTTATTGTAATAGCCGCCATCACGGAGCGTGCAATCCAGCACGGTTAACATTTTACGATCGGGAATCACCAAGCTTCCTCCTTTTCTGGCCGGAGATCAAATAACACGACCAAGAATACTCAACGTCAAAAATGGCTATTTCAAACCAGCTTTCTGTAGCTGGCGAACGGGTCCGCACTCACAAACTTCTTGATCTCGGGAAAATAGTCCGGGAATTTATCCGAGATTATCTTGCGAGCCGCCACTTTCCGCGCATTGGCGGTGTCTGCGAAACTCACTCCACCTACATGGCCGACATACACATCTGTAGCGCAGACGTTCTTGAAGCCGAGACTGCGGGCGCGCAGACAAAAGTCCACTTCCTCGCTGTAGCCCCGCCCAAATAGAATTTCGTCGAAGAAGCCCAATTCCCGTACCGCGGTGCGCTTCACGTACATGCAGAAGCCGTGCCCCACTGGCACTTCGATCGTATCGCCGCCGGCAGAAACCAGTGCCTCATTCACCCTCGCGACTTCCTCGAGACCGCCATGGAGTTCCGCACCTCGCGGGAAGTCTGCAAGACTAAAAATGGACGCATTGTTCGAGAACGGCGTAACAGTGGCAACCTCGTCCGACGAATACGCATGGCGCTGCAGCCTGCTTACCCACCCAGGGGTAACGAGCGTATCGCTATTGAGCAGAATGACGTCCCTGTCTTGCGAGTAGGCCATCCCCCTGTTGGCTGTAGCGGGATATCCCACGTTAACGGGATTGAAAAGCACGACAACGCCTTCCGTTGAACGATAGTCTTCCAGCAGGGCCTTGACGTCCTCATAAGGGCTGGCATCGAAGATCACGACTATTCGGTAATCATCCTGCCCCCTGGCCAAGAGCACACTATCTATACATGCCTTGGTTATAGCAGCGTCACCGTACACCGGAATGACCACATCCACACCACGAGAGGGCTTCAAGCCAGCGGTACTGTAGTCTTCCTTGTAGAAGATGGGATTGGCAGGATTGAAGAGTCGGCGAAGCAGATGCCGTCCCTGCAGTCGCCCATCAACTTTACTCATGACCGGGCTCGACGCTATCCGGCCACTGATGAACTCACTCAGATCTCTTATGCCGAGTCTCGCAGGAGTGGTTTCGTCGACACCAACCAACTGCTCTTCAAATATATATTTTATAAACGCAAAGCCCTTCCGGCTACGCTCCTCGAGCCCTTCTCCGTGCAATGCGGCCCTGAGCTGTACAGGAATATCGGTCAGGCTCGAGCACTCATAGGCAGCACCTTTCATGCTGATATCGGATATTCCGATATTCAAGGTCGCCTTTGCTTCGAGCATGCAACGGGCCAGTGCCGTAGTGGACAGGGAAACACAAACATCGGCCGCGACGATGAGCGGGTTGATGTTATGGGAGTCCACCAAGACATCCCCATCCGAAAGTAGAGCGGAATAGTTCGTCTTGTCGGACGGATGCGGCTTCAACATGAGAACCGCTTTTGGATCGATAGCGCGCAGCGCATCTCTGACCGCATGGAACGCCTGCAAGGAGGAACTGAACAGTTTTGAGTGTTCCTCCACTCCCGCCCGTCCCGCATAAGCTGTGCCCGAACCCAGATCGTTGACGCCAATGAACAGGACGATTTTCCGTTGCTCGGCACGGAAGGTAGACAGTAGTTCCTCTACGTTCTCCTTGCAGTTCTTGCTCGAATAGGGCGACTCCTGATTCTTGCGCACCCACTCGGCATAGTGATGAATGTCACTCTCCGAACAATTGACGTTGGCGAGCAGGGCGGAGTGAGGTCGGAGATTGATTCCGCCTCGCCCAAACTGAGCAAGCAGGTCAATCGAAATGGTTCCAGGGAAATGTCCGCGCTCAACAATCAACGAAGGAATGGAAAGATCCAGGCAGAGCCTATAGTGGAGCTTGCTCAGCGGCGCGGTACTGCCCCAGATAAGCATCATCCGCGGCTTGAACTCTTCAAACAGCACTTTCCAGAAAGCGTAAGCGGATCTGACTCGTGCCTCGATGCCAACGTCTGCCCGCGCACCTTCCGACGTCATCATTACCTCTTCCCAACACCTCGTCATCTCGACAATCTCTGTCAACCAATCGGGAAAACTGACGTTGCAGGAAGACAACTTGGGGTACAGGTTGGAAATCAGGAAATCCGTCGACAGCGCCTCGACCCCTGGCTCCGAAAGCAAGGTCGCAGCATTGGTGACAAAGGTCGTCCTCACTCCATCGGCCAGTAACCTTTCGGAGAGTTCCAGTAGCCCGTCGTGTATCGACTCCTTGTTCTTCAACCAGCAAGACACGAAGACTCGATATCGACCATCACCCCGGGAGCTGGACAAGACGGGAGAAGCCTGACGGTTCGCTCCATACTTTATGTAGTGAACCAAGGGGTTCACCCCAGCTCGTGCGACATCCGGATAACGCCAGAGGTACTTCCGAGTAGAAAAACTCTTGCAGGGGTCCAGCCCCAGATGCGCACCGAATCGGAGATAGTGGAGTACCGCATCATAATTTTCGAACTGGCTCTGGTCGCACTGGGTTCGATAGAACTCCCGATCAACCATGGAGCTCGACAAAAGTCTGTCGTAGTCCTGCCCCAAGTTCATTTCTTGAATGATGGTGTTCTTCAAGCTGCTCGTATACGGGACATCGCCAGATTGCGGTATCTCTATCCCATGAGCCCGGGTCGAGCGATCGAACGCGTGAAGCAGCGCGACTCTTTTCCCCGACAACAATGGCAGCAGGCTTACTGCACCCGCGACTTCCAGATCCGAAGCCTCGGATACGCCCTTGAATAGCTCCGCAAGCGCCTCCAGCAAGCCGATTCGCGCCCAGAACATATGGTTCGCAAAATAACCCCAGTCACCCGCCAGGCTGGAAGAGTATCGATCCAGAATCGGATGAGCAGCCGCGGGATCAAAGCCCCTTGCGGCGGCCATGGGTCGGTGGAACAGCGCAGAGCCAATGAGCCAGACATCGGGGTTTTGCGCAAAGGCATCCACGACGTTCGAAAGCACTGCCTTGGAACCGATCAACCCCTGGAAGCTGAGGGCGATCAGCCGCTCCTGATGCGAGCGACTGAGGCCCTGATCCTGCCATGTGCGGAGCTGCTGGGTACTCAGGCAGCAGAAGAACTCCATCCGGTCCGCCTTCAGCAGAGGCAGCAACAAGCTCCACCAGTTCCGCCCTTGTGCCAACTCGGACACCCTGATGTCCGTGTATATCTTCTTCGCGCCCTCAACGACAGCCGAGTAGTGGGTACTGTCGGCGGAAAGATAGATGCGGTATTGATCGGACTGATCGACCAGAAGCGGCATCACAAGAGCCAGGTCATCTGCATTGGCAACATGGACATAAATGGCCATGTTCTTGCCAGCGATTGGAAGAGCCGCGGTGCCGCTTGCAAGCTCATCTCGCTTAGCGACCGCTGGTGCCGCTACAACACAACTGACGTCCCCAGTGGAGCGCCTCTGAAATGCAGGTCTATGGGCGGCCAACTCATGCGCTTTCGGTGCTTTTCGTCCTGTAAATTCGCCAGAGGGGTATCGTCCTTCTTTTATCCCATACATTGCATAGTGATAAAGCGGGTTCACGCCGGTGCGCGCTACATCCGGATATCTTGCCAAATACCACTTCGTGTCGAAGTAGTGGTTTGGCCTACGCCCCTCCTTCCACCCTATATAGTAATAATGAGAAAGTGGATCAAGATTACTTTCGACGACATCTGTGTATGTCGAAACATAGAAATGCGGATCAAATAGCCCACTTTTCTCTATCCGTTTTTTACGTATATATTCGCGCATTTGACCCACACCGTAGTTCATTCCATCACCCCTTCTTCCCTAATATTCTCCTAAGGAATCGGGTATATCTCCAACTTCTGCTCAAGCCGACTCGTGTCAATCTGCTCCGCAGCTTATCCGCCTCTTCCATTGTTTCATGCAATAAAGCACGAGCGCGCTGTAACTCGAACGAAGTTTCCTGCATCATTTTTTCGCGCGCATCAATATCCTTCTTCAAAAGCGCCAGTTCGTCCTTGCACTGGCTAAGCTGCTGCGCGCGCCCCTCGGATTCTGAACGAGAGTCCAGCAGCAGAGCCTCAGTTTTCTTCGACTCATTCTGTAGAGTGGTTAGCGCTTGCTTAAGCTCTGCATTGCCATCGAGCTCCTGCTGATACGCACCTTGCAAACTTTCAAGCGAAGCACTCAAACGAAAGCGGGCTTCATTCAAGGCGGTCAGCTCTTCACGTTGAACCGCGTTGGCATCGATCAAATTCTGGTTGGTTTCGATGACGTGCTGATGCATCTGCTGAGCAGCCTCAAGCTCAGTGCCCAGTTGGAGATTCTCTATTTTCTGCTGCTCGACCTCCGCTTCCTTCGCCGCAGCAGTAGCTCGCGCTTGGGTAGCGGCCAGGTCGAGCTCCTTCGTCAGATTCACCGCCAGTTGTAGCGAACGATCTTTCTCCTGAATGAGCTCACGCAGCAGTTGACTGGCCGCGCGCTCGCTCAAGTTCTGCTCTTGCGCCTGCTCGAACTTCGTCTTGTACAGCTCAACGCGCCCTTCCAGCGCGATTTGCTCCTTGGAAAGTCTGGAGAGTTCTCCGTCTGCGGAAGCTCTTTCGCTGACTGCGACGTCCCTCTCAGACTTCAACCGTTCCTGCCCAACCCGAACCTCTTCGAGTTCCTTCTGGTGCTTTCTTACTTCCGAGAACAGGTAATGAACCGGAGAGATTATTCTCTCGGAACGGTCGCCGTTCTGAAGAACATCAAAACTCACGCGAACCTTGCGAGCACCATCAAAGTGCTCCTGTGCCAGACCCTTGAACCTTATCTGCGGGTCGCCTCCAGCAAAGAAATACACATCGCCCCAACGATACGCTGCGTTCGTTCTTATATACTTCTTGATACTTTCCGCAGGGCGCTCGTCATAGACCAGCTCAACATCACACAACTCGGCAATTACACTTTCCGAGCAGGGATCAAGCCTGACGTCGACGACTCCGCTGCTGGGAAGGTCAAACTCGAGCGACACCCTGTCACTTGAATCCACAGAAAAGTACCGGCTATCTCGCCTCGACTGGCTGAACCCTTCTCCTTCATCGTAGAAGAGCTCTGCCTCACGCAGGCCGGCCAACAAGGCAGCGTCACTGAAGAACTTCTGGGCTCTTTCATAGGCGAGGTTCAACTCGTCGAAGGCGTCTAGAACAATGTCTTCGTTGCAACTTTGAGAAATTGCAAGCATGTGCGCGGAATAGATCCTGGAAACTATCTCCGGCAACTCTCTGATGCTCTGCTCGCCCACGCTCAACTGGTGACGCAGGTTTTTTTCGACGAACTTGTCTAGCTTCGCTGCTGTTTCGTCGGCCGGACTCGGCCATTCAATTTTGAGACCCTTGGCGATCCGTTGCAGCATGGCAGCAGGATCATCTAGCAGATCCTGATAGTGAGTGAATACCCTTGGAACATTGCGGGTAAATCTCTCTGCATTTATGACATGTTCCAGCCAGAGAGCCACTCCCTGCTCGATAGTCATTTTGTTCCTGCTCAACAGGGACCCCGCAACTTCGATAGGGTGACGATACTGGATGATTACACAAACACTGATCCCAAGTTCATTCAGAACTTTCATCCAGAAGGGAGCGAGCAGAGAAATCCGAGGATCCTTTATGCCGAAAAGAGCTGAGTCGCCGAATTCGTCTAGAACGATTTCCTTGGCTTCGGCCACCAGATCGGCCACAGCTTCGCTAGACTCCCATCCCGCTGCGGGGAGTGGTGACACAGACTTCCAATCACGGCCAATTCGGGGCAGAAGACGCCGGTCATGGAATACCTGAATCGCTTTACTTTCAAAGTATCCCTTTTTGTTATCGGCAGCGGCACCCAGCAACTCTCGCCCCATGGAGACGCCTGCGCAGTTCAGTGCCCCGCCCATGGCGGAGGTTCCGCTTCGATGCATCCCCAGGACAAGCAAGCACTTCCTCATGTCACTACCTTCTCATCATATCTTGCGGTCAGACCGAGATTAACCCAAGCTGTTGTGATCCGATCTGCGCGGGGTGCAACTTGAAACATGTATGCGTCCAAGATCCGATGGAGGTAGCTCCGCCCCCCTTCCCGATCGGCCATTACCCCACAATTCGTAAAGTAAGTCCCCTCCTCTAGCAGACAGTCGAACTCCCAAGTCACCGCTCTGACTTCTCCGGCTCCAACCTCACGAATCCAGGCACCTTTCTGCGGATAACTCCCCCCACACAAAGCGGTACCCTGAGTGGTTTTGATCATCATCCCAAAGGAAACATTCTGGGATAAGCAGTGGAATTCAATCTCGTACACGTATCGGTATCGCTTGCCATGCACCAGTCGATTGACCCTCCGTCCATCCAGAGTTTCAATCCTGACGTTGAGCAATCGAGCGCCTTCCGAAGGGTACTCAACCGTACTCTTCGGGCGTAGCCCCTCCAGAAAAAGCTCCTCAGCGTCAACTGCTCGCTGCGGTTGAGCTGCGGCGGGGGTGCTGTTCTTGGGCGGACTTGCGGCTGGCGAAATCGCTTGACCAGCAACAATCCCATCCCGAATTTCCTTTCGTTTTTCACCTTTCGCGTTTATTAGCTTGAGATAACAGGCGATCGTCTCCTTTACCGGACCATCCGCCAGTACTTCTCCTCGATCAATCAGAACAGCTCTGTTGCACATCTCGGTAATCGCCGCCTCAGAGTGCGACACTAGCAAAATGGTTTTTCCTGACTTTCGAAATTCTTCCAGCTTGGAAAAGCACTTCCTCTTGAAAGCGGCATCGCCCACACTTAGTGCTTCATCGATAATAAGGATGTCCGGATCCACATGGATGGATACAGAAAATGCAAGCCTGGCGAACATTCCGCTTGAGTAGAACTTTGTTTTCTGGTGAATGAACTCACCGATGTCAGCAAACTCTACAATCTCATCAAGCTTCTTGCTCATTGCCTTGCGAGGTACCCCACGCAAGACGCCCGCGAGATAAATGTTCTCCAGTCCGCTCTGCTCCGGATTGAAACCTGCGCCCAACTCCAGCAGTGCAGAAACCGATCCATTCACCTTGACCTTCCCTGCTGACTGACGAAGTACTCCGGCTACGATCTTGAGCAGGGTGCTTTTCCCACTCCCATTGCTTCCAAGTATCCCGACAATCTCCCCCCGCTGTATGGAAAGCCCAACCCCTTTCAGCGCATCAAACTCTTTGTGATAGATTCGACGCCTCGGATCAAGGGCCTCCTTAAGACGATCAATATTCTTGCTATAAACCTTATACGACTTGCGCAGACCGCTAATCGATATAACAACATCATCACTGCTTGTCATATTACATCTGCAAAGTGTGGTCGAAGCCGGCGGAAAACGGTGACACCAATAACCGCGACAATAACTGCCCACATCCAGAAAGCGAGGGTATGAACCCAGCCGGAAGAGAAAAACCATTCCTGTCCGAGCAGGGACTTCCTGTAGCCGTCAACTATGTAAGCTGCGGGATTTACAAAGGCAATAACTTGAAACCTTTCAGGAAGCCGCCCCAGCCCCCAGACAATAGGAGTGCACCAGAAGCCAAACTGGATACATATAGACACAAGGTATTTAATGTCGCTAATGAAAACCATAAGCGAGGAAATAAGCCACCCACTCCCAAGAACGAGCACGAGTGCACACAGCATGAAGTAAGGTATCTGAATCCAATAGATACTTGGCCCAAACCCCATCAGCGCGAGAACACCAAGAAGCAAAACAATCAGCACTAGGTGGACAATAAGCGCCACGAAGACACTTATTATCGGCAATAAGCTGATGCGAAAAGCCACACGACGCACGAGAAACCTTTTTCCCACTATGGAGTTACAACATCCATTTACCGACTCAACCAAGAAAAGCCAAGGCAGCAAGCCAGTAGCGAGCCACAGTGGAAAGGGAGTCCCATTATCATTCGACTGGCGAAGTCCCAGCTCGAAAACCAACCATATAACGACAATGAGGGAGACGGGCTGCGCGAATGCCCAGAACAACCCAAGGTAGGACGCAAGATACTTATTATTGAACTCACTCCAGACCATCTCAACTATTGATCTTGAATGAGACACAAGGTACGAAAAATAACCAGCCGCCACTTTCAATTTAACGACCCCACCCACACGCGCGTTTGTTTTCACTAGAAATCTTTCGACACTCCATACCCACGCCAAGTGCTTGAATATGAAGTAACGCCAAAGAGATAATCCGTGAAACCAGCTTTATTAAAAAATACAACAACACCCGAAGAAACGATGCCGCCGTTCGCCTCATGCGCTGACTCATATTTTCCCAAACACAGCTGCAAGTATTAAACCCATGTTCCCCAAAAAGGTCTGGCGATGTACTCCGGACTTGAGAAACCCTTTGATTCTCGGTAGGAATTTCCCTGCCCTTGCCTCAAGAAACAAATCAAGTGCTCTCTTGCTTTCCGGCGTCAATTCATCGCGAACTTTCTCCAGAGCACGCACATTCCTGTCATTCCACTCGCGAAAGACGCCAGCGAACATCATCTGAATTCTCGCAGCTCGGGCACAGATACTCATGTTGCTTCCGATCAGATTCCGACCGTGCTGCCTGTAGCGGAGCGAAGGACTTGGATCGTAATAAACCTTACCGCCACACCCACTGACGACCAAATATGCCCACCAATCGTGAGAAACCACATCGATATCACCGGCACGACGCAGAATATTACGAGCCGCCTCATTGAACACCATGGTGTTACCCGCACCTATGTTCTGGACCAAGGCGTTAGCAAAACAAGGAGGCTTGCCAAAGAAGGGAGAGAATCCAATTTCACGATTCGCCTCATCCACCAGGGTTGTTCTCGCGCAATACAGCGCTGGGATATGGCTTGGGATGCTGCGCAACCAGCCGACCGCTCGCTGCACCTTGACCGGTTCCCATATATCATCTTGATCAGCAAACGAATAATAGTCCGCACGCACGTCAACATTTGAGACTAACGACAGAAAGTTCGCAGCAAACCCACCCGCCGGCCCCGACTGAATCGACACCCGACTTTTGCCCCACCGCTTCTGGAAGTCCTCAAGTATTGCCTGGGTATTATCATGCGAGCCATCATCCGAAGCCCACACAATCCAGTTCTTGTGATTCTGCTGCTCAATCGAACTCAACTGTTCCGACAGATACCGCTGGCCTTGGTATGTGCAAAGCAGGATCGCTACCCTGCTCTCCATAACCGGACAGGGTACGGAAGCATTTTTTTGATCGACACCCATATTCCACGCCAACTGTTTCAGTTGAAAACTCATCCGCAGATCCTTCTTATCAGCGCACAACCGTGAACCCCAGCACGATCCATGCCGGATGCATCAAGAAACTCCGGGACGATCCGTCGCGCGTGGGCTGTCACAGTCTCCCAGACAAAAAGCGTGATAGTAGCCAAACTTAAATCTGCCTCGGAGGCTCTAAATCAGCGCCAGCGGCACCGCCTGACAGCGCTCAGGAAAAATCTTGTTTCGCGACACAGGACGACTGCCATGGCGTCGAACAAGAACACGCCGCACATTCCCTTGGCGCTCCGCATTTCTCCTGGAATAAAACTCGTAATTCATCTAGACAACGAAAAATTATCAGTCACACCGATAACTTATGAACAGCGCTCTGAATGCACTTCAAGATCAATTTTGCACTGCGCGAAAAGGTTCTTCCCTAGAAACATCAGCCATGCACTCTCCTGATTTACGCGGAGCGTCGTTAAATTAAATGCGCAGGCGGTAAACACATATCAGTACTTTTTAGATATACCAATTATTTCTTGAACAAACGCTCTCACTGCTTCGACGCAAAGCCCTGTCTGAGCTGCACGATTCCTACCACGTAATAACCATCAGAAAGCCTGTTACAGCCGTTTGCTGTCAACCTGTCCCGACAGAACGTCTTCAGGAGCGGCCGCTATGCTACCATGATCGCCCGCCGGACCTGCCCCAAGGTTAGTGCGACTTCGCCCTTGCCGGTGCGTCTACGCCTGCCCAACAGCAAAACGAAACTGGCTGCCCTCACCGGTTTTCCAGTCTCCGTATCAGCACGAGCAAAATTAAGATGAGAATCATTATTACTGGCGGAGCCGGATTCATCGGCTCCGCGCTAATCCGCCATCTGATCGCTGGCACTGAGCACGAAGTGCTTAACATCGATAAGCTGACCTACGCGGGCAACCTGGAATCCATTGAGTCGGTTGCCAGTAATCCCCGCTATGGCTTCCTGCAGGCCGACATCGCAGATAGTGCTGCCGTCGGTGCTGCGCTGGCGAGCTTCCAGCCTGATGCGGTGATGCACCTCGCCGCCGAATCCCACGTGGATCGCTCCATCGATGGTCCCGCTGAGTTCATCCAGACCAACATTGTCGGCACCTACAGCCTGCTTGAGAGCGTCCGGGCCTACTGGCTTGGACTGGACAACCAGCGCAAGGCGGCATTCAGGTTTCATCACATTTCCACTGACGAGGTCTACGGCGACCTCCATGGCGTTGACGATCTGTTCACGGAAACGACGCCTTATGCCCCCAGTTCGCCCTACTCCGCCAGCAAGGCCGCATCCGACCATCTGGTCCGCGCCTGGAATCGCACATACGGTCTACCTGTGTTGCTGACGAACTGCTCCAACAACTATGGCCCTTACCATTTCCCTGAGAAACTGATCCCGCTGATCATCCTCAACGCCCTCGAAGGCAAACCGCTGCCTGTCTATGGCAACGGCCAGCAGGTCCGTGACTGGTTGTTCGTTGAAGACCACGCCCGCGCGTTAGTGGAAGTGGTCACTCGCGGCAAGGTGGGAGAGACCTACAACATTGGTGGCCACAACGAGCAGAAGAACCTCGACGTAGTGCGCACCATCTGCGGCCTGCTCGAGGAGCTCGCGCCGCAAAAGCCGTCCGGCATCGCCCGCTTCGAAGACCTTATCACCTTCGTCAAGGACCGTCCGGGCCACGACCTGCGCTATGCCATCGATGCCAGCAAGATCGAGCGCGAGCTCGGGTGGGTGCCGGCCGAGACCTTCGAGACCGGCCTGCGCAAGACCGTCGAGTGGTATCTGAATAATCTGCAATGGTGCCGACGCGTTCAGGACGGCAGTTATCAACGAGAAAGACTGGGGGCAACAGCATGAAAGGGATAATTCTCGCCGGTGGTTCCGGTACTCGACTGCATCCGATCACCCTGGGGGTGTCCAAGCAGTTGCTGCCGATCTACGACAAACCGATGGTCTACTATCCGTTGTCGGTACTCATGCTCGCCGGCATTCGCGAGATTCTGCTGATATCCACACCCCACGATTTGCCGCAGTATCGCAATCTGCTGGGAGACGGGAGCCAGTTTGGCGTTGCCATCAGCTATGCGATCCAACCCTCCCCCGATGGCCTGGCGCAGGCCTTCCTCATTGGCGAAGAATTCATTGGCAACGACTCGGTTTGCCTGATCCTGGGCGACAACATCTTCCACGGTCAGCACTTTTCGGATCAGCTCAAGCGCGCCGCAAGCAATGCTTCCGGTGCGACGGTATTCGGCTACTGGGTCAACGATCCCGAGCGCTTTGGTGTTGTCGAGTTCGACGACTCCAATCGCGTGATCTCCATCGAGGAGAAGCCGGTGAAGCCTCGCTCCAGCTACGCCGTCACCGGCCTGTACTTCTACGACAATGACGTGATTGAAATCGCCAAGGCCGTGAAACCTTCGGCACGTGGCGAGCTTGAGATCACGGATGTCAACAATGCCTACCTTAACCGCGGCGATCTGCACGTCGAGCGTCTGGGTCGCGGCTTCGCTTGGCTCGATACCGGCACCCACGACAGCTTGCTGGAAGCAGCCCAGTACGTGCAGACCATCGAGCATCGCCAAGGCCTGAAGGTCGCCTGTCTTGAAGAGATCGCCTTCCAGAACACCTGGATCGACAAGACTCAGTTGATAAGCCAGGCCAAGGCTTTTGGAAAAACGGGCTACGGCCAGTATCTGTACAAGCTGGCAGGTGAAATCGAATGAAAGTGGTAGACACAGCACTCCGTGGCGTACTGATCCTGGAACCCAGAGTGTTCGGTGACGAACGCGGGTTCTTTTACGAAAGCTTCAACGCCCGCACCTTCGCCGAAGTGACCGGCATACAGCGCGATTTCGTGCAGGACAACCACTCGCGCTCCCAGCGCGGTGTCCTGCGCGGCCTCCACTACCAATTGCAACAGGCCCAGGGAAAGTTGGTGCGAGTCGTTCAGGGTGAAGTGTTCGATGTCGCGGTAGACATCCGCCGCAGTTCCCCGACCTTCGGCCGCTGGGTCGGCGTCCATCTCTCCGCCGAAAACAAGCGCCAACTCTGGGTACCGGAAGGCTTCGCCCACGGTTTCCTGGTGCTGAGCGAATACGCCGAGTTCCTCTACAAGACCACCGACTACTACGCCCCTGAGCACGAGCGTTGCATTCGTTGGGATGATCCGGATCTCGCCATCGACTGGCCGCTGGTCGAGGCGCCGCAGCTGTCCGCCAAGGACAAGGCCGGCGTCAACTTCAAGGACGCGGACCTGTTCGCATGAATATCCTCATCACCGGCAACAGCGGCCAGGTAGCGCGGGAGCTCCAGCTCGCCCTTGCCGACAAGGCGGATGTGATCGCCCTGGGTCGCGATCAGCTCGATCTGGCCAACCCTGAGCGGATTCGCCAACAAGTACGCGCCCTGTCTCCCGACCTGCTGATCAACGCCGCCGCCTACACGGCGGTGGACCAGGCCGAGAACGACCAGGACACCGCCTTCGCTATCAACGCGACGGCGCCTCGCGTGCTCGCCGAGGAAGCGGCAGCCCTCGGCATTCCGCTGATCCACTATTCCACCGACTACGTCTACGACGGCTCCAAAGACGGCGTCTACAACGAGGCCGACCCGCCCCATCCGCTGGGCGTCTACGGCAGCAGCAAGCTCGCCGGCGAGCAGGCGATCCAGGCCGTCGGCGGGCAGCACCTGATCCTCCGGACCAGCTGGGTTTATTCGATGCACGGACGCAATTTCCTGCTCACCATGCAGCGCCTGCTGCAGGAGCGCGAGGAGCTGCGCGTGGTGGATGACCAGATCGGCGCGCCGACCTGGGCCGGCAGCATCGCCCAGGCCACGCTCGAACTCATCGAGCAGTGGCAGGCGGGCAATCGCCGTTGGGGGGTCTATCACCTGACCAATCAGGGCGAAACCTCCTGGTTCGGTTTCGCCAGCGCCATCGGCGAGCAGTTGAAAGCCGCCGGCAAGCCGTGTGGGCGCCTGGTGCCCATTCCGTCCAGCGAATATCCAACGCCGGCCAAGCGTCCGCTGAATTCCCGCCTGGACGGCCGCAAACTGGCGCAGGACTGGCACGTCAGCCTGCCGGACTGGCGCAGCGCCCTGGCGGAGTGCCTGCGGCAGCCACGCTGAGCCCCCGGGGAGGAGCAGGCATCACGCCTCTCCTCCTGCCCCGCTGCCATTCCTGCCACCGATCTCGGGCGTCGATGCCATAATGCGCTTCATCGACCGGCGCACAGTGACCGCATGACAGCCATCCCCACTCCCCACCGCCCACGCTGGCGCAGCCTGGTGCTGCTGGCGCTGTTGCTGGCACCGCTACTCTGGCCACTGCACCACTTCAGCGAGCGCTACTACAGCGAGTCGCTGGCCGAGCAGAACCGCCAGACCCTCGACCTCTACGTCGCCAACCTGTTGGGTACCCTGCACCGCTACGAGGTGCTGCCCCCCATCCTCGCCGACCTGCCGCCGCTGCGGGAGCTGCTCGCTTCACCCGACAGCACGGAGCTGCAGGCCGAGGCCAATCGCGTACTGGCGGAAGTCCGCAAGGACACCGGGGCCGACGTGATCTACCTGATGAGCCCCGCCGGCCTCACCCTGACATCGTCGAACTGGGACCAGCCCGACAGCTTCGTCGGCCGCAGCTTCACCTTCCGCCCGTACTTCCGCGAGGCCCTGTCCGGCAAACAAGGCCGCTTCTTCGGCCTGGGCACCACCTCGCGCAAGCGCGGATACTTCTTCGCAAGCCCTGTCAGGGACGCGGATCGAATCGTCGGCATCCTGGTGGTGAAGGTGGACCTGGACGACGCCGAGACGCTCTGGGGCAAGACCCCGGAGCAGCTGATGGTGACCGACGCCAATGGCGTGGTGATCATCTCCTCGCGCAGTGACTGGCGCTTCCGCGCGACCCGACCGCTGGACAATGCCGAACGCGCCGCCATTGCCGCCAACCAACCGTACCCGACTCAGTCGCCGTCGCCGCTCACCCTCGACCAGAACGCCTGGATGATCCAGAGCCGCGAGCTCCGTGAAACCGGCCTGACCGCCAGCATCCTCGCGCCCCGCCAGTTGGTGGACCGCCAGGTGACCACCGCCGTCGCCATCGGCGGCGCCGCCCTGTTGACTCTCTTGCTGCTGCTCGGCCTGATGATGCAGCGCCGCCGTCACTATCTCGACCGCATCGCCCTCGACGCCCGCGCCCGCCGCGAGCTGGAGATGCGCGTGCTGGAACGCACCCAGGACCTCGAGGCCCTGAACAGCCGGCTCAAGGACGAAGTACTGGAACGCGAGCAGGCCCAGCAGGAGCTGGTCCGTGCCCAGGACGAACTGGTGCAGGCCAGCAAGCTCTCAGCCCTGGGCACCATGTCAGCGAGCATCAGCCATGAGCTGAACCAGCCCCTGGCGGCGATCCGCAGCTATGCCGACAATGCCGGCGTGCTGCTCGACCACGAGCGCTTCGACGACGCCCGCGGCAACCTGCGCCAGATCAGCGAGCTGACGGGCCGCATGGCATCGATCATCGCCCACCTGCGCGCCTTCGCCCGCCGCGACCGCCATGCGCCGGAAAGCGTCGCCCTGCAGCCTGCCCTGGATGATGCTCTGGCTCTGGTAGCCCAGCGCCGGCGGGCCATGGACGTCGAACTGATCCGCGACCTGCCGGACGCGCCGCTCTGGGTCCAGGCCGGCGAAACCCGCCTGCGCCAGGTGCTCGGCAATCTGCTCACCAACGCCCTCGATGCCCTGAAGGAAAAGCCCCAGCCACGCCGCATCTGGCTGAGCGCCGAAACCACGGCGGACGGCGTTGAACTGCACCTGCGCGACAATGGCCCCGGCTTCTCCGAGGATGCCCTGCGCCATGCCCGCGAGCCGTTCTTCACCACCAAGACCAGCGCCCAGGGGCTGGGCCTGGGCCTGGCCATCTGCGATAGCCTGATGCGCGCCCTCGGCGGCGAGTTGCTGCTCGCCAACCACCCCGAGGGTGGCGCCCTGCTCACCCTGCGCCTGCGCAATGCCGCCCCTGGCGTCATCCCACAGCCTCCCGAGGACCTCTCTGCATGACCAACGCCCTTGATGCCCGTACCCAGGTGTTGCTGATCGACGACGATCCGCACCTGCGCCAGGCCCTCAGCCAGACCCTCGACCTGGCCGGCCTCAAGGTGCTGGCCCTGGGTGACGCCCAGGGCGTGTCCGAGAAGATCGAGAAAGACTGGCCGGGCGTGGTGGTCAGCGATATCCGCATGCCCGGCATCGACGGCCTGGAGCTGCTGCGCCAGCTGCGCGAGCGCGACCCTGACCTGCCGGTGCTGCTGATCACCGGCCACGGCGACGTGCCGCTGGCGGTGCAGGCCATGCGCGCCGGCGCCTACGACTTCCTGGAAAAGCCCTTCCCCAGCGACCAGTTGCTGGACAGCGTGCGTCGCGCCCTCGACCTGCGCCGCCTGGTGCTGGAGAACCGCAGCCTGCGCCTCGCCCTGTCCGATCGCCAGCAGCTCAGCGGGCGCCTGGTAGGCCAGTCGCCTGCCATGCAGCGTCTGCGCGGACAGATCGGCGCCCTGGCCGCCACCAATGCCGACGTGCTCATCCTCGGTGAAACCGGTGCCGGCAAGGAGGTGGTGGCACGCGCCCTGCACGACTTGTCGGCGCGCCGTGATGGCCCATTCGTCGCCATCAATGCCGGCGCCCTGGCCGAATCGGTGGTGGAGAGCGAGCTGTTCGGCCACGAACAAGGCGCGTTCACCGGCGCGCAGAAGCGCCGCATCGGCAAGTTCGAGTTCGCCAATGGCGGCACCGTGTTCCTCGACGAGATTGAAAGCATGAGCCTGGACGTCCAGGTCAAATTGCTGCGCCTGCTGCAGGAGCGCGTGGTGGAGCGCCTCGGCGCCAACCAGCTGATCCCCCTGGATATCCGCGTGATCGCAGCCACCAAGGAAGACCTGCGCCACGCCGCCGACCAGGGCCGCTTCCGCGCCGACCTCTATTACCGTCTGAACGTCGCCAGCCTGCGCATTCCGCCGCTGCGCGAGCGGGGTGAAGACGCGCTGACGCTGTTCCAGCACTTCACCGATGCGGCCTGCAGCCGGCACGGTATGGCCCCGCGCAGCCTCGACAGCAGCCAGCGCGCGCTGCTGCTGACCCATGGTTGGCCAGGCAACGTCCGCGAACTGCAGAACGCTGCCGAACGCTTCGCCCTGGGCCTGGATCTGGCCCTGGACAACGCACCGATGGGCCTGCCGAAGGTGGAAGGCGGCCTCAGCGAGCAGGTGGAAGCCTTCGAGCGCGCGCTGATCGCCGCCGAGCTGACCCGCCCCCACGGCTCACTGCGCAGCGTGGCCGAAGCGCTGGGCCTGCCGCGCAAGACCCTCTCGGACAAGCTGCGCAAGCACAACCTCAGTTTCAGTGGCGGAAATCCCGCAGACGAGCAGGACTGATCGGCAGCAATCCGCTCAGCAAGGCAGAGGAAAAGTACGGGAGCGTCCGGGCCAGAGCGGTTTCACCGCAGTGGCACAAGGTTTGCCCTGTAAGCGTCAATCCCTGCTTCTTGCAGGGTCAGGAGGCAAGGCTCGTGAGTGCCACGCCTCTCCCCTGGCGGGCCACAAGCCGGCCAAGGGGTCTTCCCATAATCGCCCACGGGCCCAGCCCCGGAGGCACCACCCGGCTACCCGCCAGGTGACCGAAGCCCGGCCAAGCGCCGGGCTTTTTCTTGTCTCCTTCCGCCCGCTGTTGGCGAACTTGCGGCGTCGGTCGCCAGCGTCGGCACACGCCTAGGGGCGGTCCAGCAGGAAGCGATCCAGATCGACCGGATGGCCGGGTTCAACGCCCAGCCGCCGCCGCAGGTCGGCATAGGCCTTCTCGAAATCGACGCGCAGCTCCGGCGTGCGCTCCAACCCCTGCATGACACCGTATTTGCGCAGACGCAGGCCGGCGCTGTGAAGAAAGTTGTAGGCCACGTCCCGGTGAAGAGAAAAGCGCTCGTGCACCGGATTGCCGGCGATCTGGCCGTGCATTTCGAAGTTCACGAACTGGCCCTGTGGACACTTTTCAATTTCATAGTCCAGTGCCAGTTCATATCCCGGAATTCGCCGGGAGGGGGATTGTTTGATGGCAATTCGCCCTGGTTTGAACATGATATTTCCAACCCTTTTCTTAAGACTTTTCCTACTTAAAAAGCCCTCGCTTATCACCAAAGGGAGCGACATCCATCTGTAATTTCCTACAGGGAATATGGTGATAAGCCATAGGAAATGAAGCGACGAAGCTGCAACTTGAAGGCCCGAAAAAAACGACTAGTTTGAATTAGGCGCAGCCGGGATGGCCTGCCTAACCCTTCTATCCTGCTCGCTTCGGGCGGTGATCTGCAGTAATCCCTCCCTCTTCGACAGTAAGGAAATTGTCCGAATGACTCATTAGCTAGCTATTGATCTGGATCAGAACGCAGTCACAAGACCACGCGCTCAATAAGCACAGTTCCTACTCCGGATGGAGGTGCACAATGTCAGAATCTTCCGACAAACTTCGACTTGGTGCGTTAGTTGCACTTGTAGTCGGCTCGATGGTGGGCGGGGGCATTTTCTCGCTGCCACAAAACATGGCGGCCAGTGCCGATGTCGGCGCCATTCTCATCGGCTGGGGTATCACCGCGGTGGGCATGCTCACCCTGGCGTTCGTCTTCCAGACCCTGGCCAACCGCAAGCCGAACCTCGACGGCGGGGTGTATGCCTACGCCAAGGCCGGGTTCGGCGACTACATGGGTTTCTCCTCGGCCTGGGGCTACTGGATCAGTGCCTGGCTGGGCAACGTCGGCTACTTCGTGCTGTTGTTCAGCACCCTGGGTTACTTCTTCCCGATCTTCGGCGAGGGCAACACGCTGGCCGCCATCATCGGCGCCTCCATCGTGCTCTGGGCCGTGCACTTCCTGGTGCTGCGCGGGATCAAGGAAGCGGCCTTCATCAACCTGGTGACCACCGTTGCCAAGGTTGTCCCGCTGTTCCTGTTCATCCTCATCTGCCTGTTCGCCTTCAAGCTGGACATCTTCACCGCTGACATCTGGGGCTCGAAGAACATCGAGCTCGGCAGCGTGATGAACCAGGTGCGCAACATGATGCTGGTCACCGTCTGGGTGTTCATCGGCATCGAGGGCGCGAGCATCTTCTCCGCACGCGCCGAGAAGCGCAGCGACGTCGGCAAGGCCACCGTGCTGGGCTTCATCATCGTGCTGCTGCTCCTGGTGCTGGTGAACGTACTGTCCCTCGGCATCATGACCCAGCCGGAACTGGCCAAGCTGCAGAACCCGTCCATGGCGGCGGTGCTCGAGCACGTGGTCGGCCACTGGGGCGCGGTCCTGATCAGCGTCGGCCTGGTCATCTCCCTGGTCGGTGCCCTGCTCTCCTGGGTACTGCTCTGCGCCGAGATTCTCTTCGCCGCAGCCAAGGACCACACCATGCCGGCCTTCATCCGCAAGGAGAACGCCAACCAGGTACCGGCCAACGCCCTGTGGCTGACCAACGCCATGGTGCAGCTGTTCCTGATCATCACGCTGTTCAGCGCGAGCACCTACCTGTCGCTGATCTACCTGGCGACTTCCATGATCCTGGTGCCCTACCTCTGGTCCGCTGCCTATGCAGTGCTGCTACCCCTGCGCGGCGAAACCTACGAGCAGGATGCCAAGGACCGCAGCAAGGACCTGGTCATCGCCGTCATCGCGCTGATCTACGCCGTCTGGCTGCTGTACGCCGGTGGCGTGAAGTACCTGCTGCTCTCCGCCCTGCTCTACGCCCCGGGCGTGATCCTCTTCGCCAAGGCCAAACGGGAAGTTGGCCAACCGGTATTCACCAATGTCGAGAAGCTGATTTTCGCCGCCGTGGTAATCGGCGCGCTCGTAGCCGCCTATGGGCTCTACGACGGCTTCCTGACCCTGTAAATCGTAAGGAGACCTGCCATGTCCAAAGTCAAACTCGGCGTTCATTCGGAAGCCGGCAAACTGCATAAGGTAATGGTCTGCTCGCCGGGGCTCGCACACATGCGCCTGACCCCCAACAACTGCGACGAGCTGCTGTTCGATGACGTGATCTGGGTGAACCAGGCCAAGCGCGACCACTTCGATTTCGTCACCAAGATGCGTGAGCGCGGTATCGATGTACTGGAGATGCACAACCTGCTCACCGACATCGTGCAGAACAAGGAAGCCCTGAAGTGGATCCTTGATCGCAAGCTCACCAACGACCAGGTCGGCGTTGGCCTGGTGAATGAGGTGCGCTCCTGGATCGAAGGCCTGGAACCGCGCAAGATCGCCGAATTCCTCATCGGCGGTGTCGCCGGCTCCGATCTGCCCGAGAGCGAAGGCGTCAGCGCGATCAAGATGTATCGCGACTACCTGGGCCACTCCAGCTTCATCCTGCCGCCGCTGCCCAACACCCAGTTCACCCGTGACACCACCTGCTGGATCTACGGCGGCGTGACCCTCAACCCGATGTACTGGCCGGCCCGACGCCAGGAAACCCTGCTGACCAGCGCCATCTACAAGTTCCACCCGATCTTCACCGAAGCCGAATTCGAAGTCTGGTACGGCGATCCTGACAAGGACCACGGCATGTCCACCCTCGAAGGGGGCGACGTGATGCCCATCGGCAACGGCGTGGTACTGATCGGCATGGGCGAGCGGACGTCCCGCCAGGCCATCGGCCAACTGGCCCAGTCGCTGTTCAGCAAGGGCGCGGCGCAGAAAATCGTCGTCGCCGGCCTGCCCAAGTCCCGTGCCGCCATGCACCTGGACACCGTGTTCACCTTCTGCGACCGCGACCTGGTCACCGTCTTCCCGGAAGTGGTCAAGGAAATCGTGCCCTTCGTCCTGCGCCCGGATGAGAGCCGCCCTTACGGCATCGACATCCGCCGCGAAGAGAAAGACTTCATCTCGGTGGTCGCCGAATCCCTCAACCTCAAGCAATTGCGCGTCGTGCAGACCGGCGGTGACGCCTTCGAGGCCGAGCGCGAGCAGTGGGACGACGGCAACAACGTGGTCTGCCTGGAGCCTGGCGTGGTGGTCGGCTACGACCGCAACACCTACACCAACACCCTGCTGCGCAAGGCTGGCGTCGAGGTGGTCACCATCAGCGCCAGCGAACTGGGCCGCGGCCGTGGCGGCGGTCACTGCATGACCTGCCCGATCCTGCGCGACCCGATCGATTACTGAGTTGATATCCCCGGCGGCTCCAAACCCGGAGCCGTCTGCCCCGCCAGCCAAAAGCTGTTCTGACGGAGCCTGGTTTCAAGTTACCCACAAGGAGAAAGAATCATGGCCTTCAACATGCACAACCGTAACCTGCTCAGCCTGATGCACCACAGCACCCGCGAGCTGCGTTACCTGCTCGACCTGTCCCGCGACCTGAAGCGCGCCAAGTACACCGGTACCGAGCAACAGCACCTCAAGGGCAACAACATTGCGCTGATCTTCGAGAAAACCTCGACCCGTACCCGCTGCGCCTTCGAAGTCGCCGCCTATGACCAGGGCGCCAACGTCACCTACATCGACCCGAACTCCTCGCAGATCGGCCACAAGGAGTCCATGAAAGACACCGCTCGCGTGCTCGGCCGCATGTACGACGCCATCGAGTACCGTGGCTTCAAGCAGGAAATTGTCGAAGAACTCGCCAAGTACGCCGGCGTGCCGGTGTTCAACGGCCTGACCGATGAGTACCACCCGACCCAGATGCTCGCCGACGTGCTGACCATGCGTGAGCACAGCGACAAGCCCCTGCACGAAATCAGCTACGCCTACCTGGGCGACGCCCGCAACAACATGGGCAACTCCCTGCTGCTGATCGGCGCCAAGCTCGGCATGGACGTGCGCATTGCCGCACCGAAAGAGCTCTGGCCCACCGAGGAGCACGTCGCTGCCTGCAGGAAATTCGCTGAAGAAAGCGGGGCCCGCCTCACCATCACCGAAGACCCGAAAGCGGCGGTCAAGGGCGTCGACTTCATCCACACCGACGTCTGGGTATCCATGGGCGAGCCGGTGGAAGCCTGGGGCGAGCGCATCAAGGAACTGCTGCCCTACCAGGTCAACATGGACATGATGAAAGCGTCCGGCAACCCGCGCGTGAAGTTCATGCATTGCCTGCCGGCCTTCCATAACAGCGAAACCAAGGTCGGCAAGCAGATCGCCGAGCAGTACCCGAACCTGAAGAACGGCATCGAAGTCACCGAAGACGTCTTCGAGTCCCCGTACAACATCGCCTTCGAGCAGGCGGAAAACCGCATGCACACCATCAAGGCGATCCTCGTTTCGACCCTCGCCGACATGTAAGTCCCGATACGCCCCGGACCGCGACAACGTCGCCGGTCCGGGACGCATTTTCACCCTCTGGAGGAAATCAATATGCGTATCGTCGTCGCATTGGGTGGCAACGCCCTGCTGCGTCGTGGCGAGCCCATGACTGCCGACAACCAGCGCGCCAACGTGAAGATCGCCGCTGAGCAGATCGCCAAGGTCGCGCCGGGCAACGAACTGGTGATCGCCCACGGCAACGGCCCGCAAGTTGGCCTTCTGGCCCTGCAGGGCGCCGCCTATGACAAGGTCACCCCTTACCCGCTGGACGTTCTGGGTGCCGAGACCGAAGGCATGATCGGCTACATGATCGAACAGGAAATGGGCAACCTGCTGCCGTTCGAAGTGCCGTTCGCCACCATCCTCACCCAGGTCGAGGTCGACGCCAAGGACCCGGCCTTCCAGAACCCGACCAAGCCCATCGGCCCGGTCTACTCCAAGGAAGACGCCGAAGCCCTGGCCAAGGAAAAAGGCTGGAGCATCGCCCCCGACGGGGACAAATTCCGCCGCGTGGTCGCCAGCCCCCGTCCGAAGCGCATCTTCGAGATCCGTCCGGTAAAGTGGCTGCTGGAGAAAGGCACCGTTGTCATCTGCGCCGGCGGTGGCGGCATCCCGACCATGTATGACGAATCGGGCAAGAAGCTCTCCGGTGTCGAAGCGGTGATCGACAAGGACCTCTGCTCCTCGCTGCTGGCCCAGGAGCTCGGTGCCGACGTGCTGATCATCGCCACTGACGTGGACGCGGCCTACGTCGACTGGGGCAAACCGACCCAGAAGGCCATCGCCCAGGCCCACCCGGACGAACTGGAACGCCTCGGCTTCGCCGCCGGCTCCATGGGTCCGAAAGTCCAGGCCGCCATGGAGTTCGCCCGCAACACCGGCAAGGATGCCGTCATCGGTTCCCTGGAAAACATCGTCGCAATCACCGAAGGCAAGTCCGGTACCCGCGTCAGCACCAGGAAGGCCGGTATCGAGTACCGTTGATCCACAAGTGTCGCCTCCCCTGTAGGAGCGAATTCATTCGCGAATGAATTCGCTCCTACAATCGATCTCCTCCCTTTCGTCCGCCTCCCCAAATCTCCCGCCGAATGACCAAAGGAGTGACTTGATAGTCATACCCCGCGTCAGGTAGACATCCCGTTCATTCGAGCTGCCACCTGGCTCATGCCACCTGGCCCGTGACGCTTGACCCCGCAAATTGCCGCCCCGACACGCGGCGCCCCGTGGGCAAGCCATCCCGCCGGCATGAGATGGTCTTTTTGAGGAGTTTCCCAGAGATGTCCCGACTTCCAGTGATTGTGGGTTTTGGCGGCTACAACGCGGCTGGGCGAAGCTCGTTCCACCACGGCTTCCGCCGCATCGTGATCGAGACCCTGGACGCCCAGGCCCGCCAGGAAACCCTGGCCGGCCTCGCTGTGATGACGAAACTGGTATCGGTGACCGATGGCCAGTACCTGGATGCCGACGGCAAGGTCCTGACCTTGGCCGAGATCGAGATGCGCTACTCCGCTGAAATCCTCGATGCCACCCTGGTGCGTCGCATCGGCAAGCAGCATCTGGATGTGGACGCCGCCCACTGGCAGAAGAACCTCAGCGTTTCGGCCGCAGACGGCGAGGCGCTCAGCTTCATCACTTCGCGCAAGCAACTCCCCGAACCGCTGCCGGCCAACTGGGAAGTGGAAACCCTGGACAACGGTGAAGTGCGCGTGACCCTGAAGGGCGCCTGCGACTTCAAGGTGGACAGCTACCGCGAGCTGCCGGTGAAGTCCGCCGGCCAGTTGCCCACCGGTTTCGAGCCGGGCGAGCTGTACAACTCCCGCTTCCACCCGCGCGGCCTGCAGATGTCGGTGGTCGCGGCTACCGACGCCATCCGTTCCATCGGCCTGCCGTGGAAAGACATCGTCGACCGCGTGCAGCCCGACGAAATTGCCGTGTTCTCCGGCAGCATCATGAGCCAGCTGGACGAGAACGGTTTCGGCGGCATGATGCAGTCGCGCCTGAAGGGCGGCCGCGTCACCGCCAAGCAGTGCCCGCTGGGCCTGAACACCATGCCCGCCGACTTCATCAACGCCTACGTGCTAGGCAGTGTCGGCACCACCGGCAGCGTCACCGGCGCCTGCGCCACCTTCCTCTACAACCTGCAGAAGGGCATCGAGCTCATCACCTCCGGCCGCGCCCGCGTGGCCCTGATCGGCAACGCGGAAGCGCCGATCAACCAGGAATGCATCGACGGCTACGGCGCCATGGGCGCCCTGGCTACCGAGGAAGGCCTGCGCCAGCTCGGCGGCCGCGAAGACGTCGACTTCCGTCGCGCCAGCCGCCCCTTCGGCGAAAACTGTGGCTTCACCCTGGCCGAGTCCAGCCAGTACGTGGTGCTGATGGACGACGCGCTGGCCCTGGAACTGGGTGCCGATATCCATGGTGCGGTGACCGATGTGTTCATCAACGCCGACGGCTTCAAGAAATCCATCTCCGCCCCCGGCCCGGGCAACTACCTGACCCTGGCCAAGGCCGTGGCCTCCGCTGCCCAATTGATCGGCGCGGACGGCGTGCGCGAGCGCAGCTTCGTCCATGCCCACGGCTCCAGCACCCCGGCCAACCGCGTTACCGAATCCGAACTGCTGGACCGCGTTGCCGCTGCTTTCGGCATCGAGCAATGGCCCGTCGCAGCGGTCAAGGCCTATGTCGGTCACTCCCTGGCAACCGCCAGCGGCGACCAGGTGATCGCGGCCCTGGGCACTTTCAAGTACGGCATCCTGCCGGGTATCAAGACCATCGACCGAGTGGCCGACGACGTCCACCGCGAGCACCTGTCCATCGAAACCCGCGACCGGGTCCTGGGCGATCGCCAGCTGGACGTCTGCTTCATCAACTCCAAGGGCTTCGGCGGCAACAACGCCACAGGTGTGGTCATCTCCCCGCGCCAGGCCGAGAAGATGCTGAAGAAGCGCTACGGCGAGGCCGCCTTCGCCGCCTACTGCGCCAAGCGCGAAAAGACCCGCGCCAATGCCGAGGAGTACGATCGCCGCGCCCGCCAGGGTGAGCTCGACATCATCTACAACTTCGGCAACGACCTGATCGACGAGCAGCAGATCGAGCTGAGCCCCGAAGGCATCCAGGTGCCCGGCTTCGCCCAGACGCTGCGCTACAAGAAGGACGAGCGCTTCGCCGATATGCTGGATTGAGGTGTTTTCCCCTGTGGGAGCGATTTCAATCGCGAATGAATTCGCTCCCACAGGAAAACCACCCATGAAAAAGGGCCCCTTTGGGGCCCTTTGTCGTTTCCGGCGTTCTCAGTCCAGCGCGCGCGCCAGCTGGATCAGTTCCGCGCGCCATTCTGCAGCCACCGGCAGCGCCAGGAAGGAAGGATTGAGGAAGCCCTCGCGTGCCTCATAGGCCAGCGGCTTGCCGGCAAGGTCGAGGACTTCGCCGCCAGCGCCTTCAAGCACGCCCTGGGCAGCAGCCGTGTCCCACTGGGACGTCGGCGCCAGGCGCGGATAGCAATCGGCGGAACCCTCGGCCAACAGGCAGAACTTCAGCGAGCTGCCGATACTGGCCAGCTGCAGATCACCAAAACGCTCGGCCAGCCAGGCCAGCAGACGCTCCTGGGCCGGGCTCGAATGGCGCTTGCTGGCGACCACGGTGAAAGCCTCGTCCGGCGCGACACGCACGCTGACTTCAAAGGGTTCCTCATCGACATCCTGGCACCAGGCGCCCATACCGGCGCCGCCGTAGTAGCAACGCCCGGTCACCGGCATGCCGACCACGCCGAACACCACCCGGCCACCTTCCACCAGCGCCACGTTGACGGTGAACTCGTCGCTGCCGGAGATGAATTCCTTGGTGCCATCCAGCGGGTCCACCAGCCACCAGCGCTGCCAGGCGGCGCGTTCGGCCAGGGGAATGTTCGCCGCCTCTTCGGACAGGACCGGAATGCCACCGTCCAGCGCGGCCAGGCCGGCATCCAGCACTTTGTGGGCGGCCAGGTCTGCGGCGGTGACAGGAGAAGCGTCATCCTTCTCGGTCACGGCCAGGTCGCCACCCCAGAACGGCAGGATGGCCTCGCCGGCCTGGCGCACCAGGTCGATGACGGCAGGAAGCAGAGGATGGGTCACGATTGGTACTCCCCACGTTGGGTCAGCAGGTCCCGGGTCAGATAGAGCGCAGCCAGGGCACGCCCTTCGCTGAATTGCTGGTGCTGGGCGAGGCTGGACAGCTCGCGCAGGCTGATGCGGTCGACCCGCAGCGGTTCCGGCTCATCGCCGGGAAGGCTTTCTTCATAGAGGTCGCGGGCCAGGACCACTTGGATCTTCTGGCTCATGTACCCCGGAGACAGGGACAGCTCGGTGAGGTGCTCCAGTTGGCGCGCACCAAACCCGGCTTCTTCCTTGAGCTCGCGGTTGGCGGCGGCGAGCACGTCCTCGCCCGGTTCGATCAGGCCCTTGGGCAGGGACAGCTGGTAGTCGTCGGTACCGGCGCAGTACTCCTCCACCAGGAGCACGTGCTCGGCATCGGCCATGGCCACCACCATCACGGCGCCGTAGCCGGAACCCTTGCCCACCAGGCGTTCGTAAGTGCGCTCGACGCCATTGGCGAAGCGCAACTGCAGCTCTTCGACACGGAACAGACGGCTGCTCGCGACGATTTCGCGAGCGAGCACCGTGGGCTTCTGACGCATAACGGACTCCTTGGCATGACCGGCGGGTTATCATACCCCGCCTTTGCGCTTTGTCCGTGCTGGAGATTGCACGCCAGCGACGGTCAGCGACGCAATGACGACAGCCCACCGCAACCACCGATGCCGACCATGCAGCAACTGCCCTGGAACGAGATCGACACCGTCCTGCTCGACATGGACGGCACCTTGCTCGACCTGCACTTCGACAACCACTTCTGGCTGGAGTACCTGCCGCAGCGCTATGCCGAACACCACGGCATCAGCCGCGAACTGGCCGAGGCCGAACTGCTGCCGCTGTTCCGCGACAATGCCGGCCAGTTGAACTGGTACTGCACGGACTTCTGGAGCCGCGAACTGCGCCTGTCGATCCGCGACCTCAAGCGCGAGGTGGCGCACCTGATCGCCCTGCGGCCGGATGCCGACCTGTTTCTCGCCGCCCTGCGCCGCGCGGGCAAGCGCGTGGCGCTGATCACCAACGCCCACCGCGACTCGTTGTCACTGAAGATGGAACGGGTGCACCTGGCGCCCTGGTTCGACCGCCTGATCAGCTCCCACGATTATGGCTATCCCAAGGAAGACCAGCAGTTCTGGGAAGCCCTGCAGGAGGACTTCGGCTTCGACGCGGCGCGCAGCCTGTTCATCGATGACAGCCTGCCGATCCTGCGCAGCGCACAACGCTATGGCATTGCACAGCTGCTGGCCGTACGCGAGCCGGACAGCCGCAAGGGCCCGAAGGACACCGAGGAATTCACCGCGGTGGAGAGCTATCGCACCCTGATCGAGGGGCTCTGACCTTTCCGCAGAGGAACCGGCATGGACATCAAGCAACTCAAGTTCCTCATCGCACTGGAGGAAACCCGCCACTTCGGGCAAGCCGCCGCGCGCTGCCATGTCACCCAGCCGACGCTTTCCATGCGCCTGCGCAGCCTGGAAGAAGAGCTGGGCCTGGAACTGGTGGTTCGCGGCCAGCGCTTCGAAGGTTTCACCGACGCCGGCCTGCGCGTGCTGGCCTGGGCGCGCAGCCTGCTGGCGGCGCACGACGGTCTCTACGCCGAGGCGGCTGCTTGCCGCGGCCAACTGGTCGGCACCCTGCGCCTGGGCGTGGTGCCACTCGCCGGCTTCGACCCCATGCGCCTGGTAGAGGCCTTTTCCGGCCCGCACCCGAGCCTGCGCTTCCAGTTGTTCTCGATGAGCTCCGAACAGATCCTCGAAGGCCTGGCGCGCAACCAGCTGGACCTGGGCCTGTCCTATCTCGACCGCCTGGATCGCGAGCATTTCGAAAGCCTGGAGCTGGCGCAGACGCGAATGGGCCTGCTGCACGACCGCCGCCACTTCAGCTTCGATGTGCCAGCCCTGCCCTGGGAACGCCTGGTGGACCTGCCCCTGGGGCTGCTCTCCGGCGGCATGCACTTCCGTCAGTCCATCGACCATGGCTTCCGCAGCCGCGGCCTGTCGCCCCAGCCCCGCCTGGAAACCGATGCCGTGCACCAGCTGCTGCAGGCCGTCAGTGCCGGCCTGTGCTGCGCCATCATGCCGCTGGACAGCGGCCTCGACGACTTCACCGAGCACCTGGCGCTGACGCCCATAGAGGACGCCCGCACCCTGGCGCCGCTGGGCCTGATCCTGCGCCGTGGCGCGCCCCGCTCGGCGCTCGCCGATGCCTGCTTCTCCGAAGCCCGGGCCTTGCTGGAACCTGGCCGCTGCTCTTGATAAACGCGCTCGATCAGTGAATCGGGAATAGCGATTAGACGCCCTTGCCAGAGGGGCCTAGGATGGCTGAGTCAAACCGTCGCAGAGGCAGAACCATGCCGAGCCCAGACGCCAAGCGCCATCTCACTGCTGTGGATAACCCGACCGAACCGACCGGCTATCAGTACGCCGAGCTGGACGGCGAAGCGCGTGTGGAAGATGCCGCCCTGGCTGAAGAGTGCGCCCTGGCCATTTCCTACAACGGCATCAGCTATGCCGTCATGATGGTTTCCCCCAGCGCCCTGGAAGACTTCGTTGCCGGCTTCAGCCTGACCAGCGCGGTGGTGCAATCCATCGACGACATCTATGACATCCAGATCGAAGGCGAAGGCATCGCCCTGCACGCCGAAGTGGATATCGGCAATCGCGCCTTCTGGTCGCTCAAGGAGCAGCGCCGCAACCTGGCCGGCACCACCGGCTGCGGCCTCTGTGGCGTGGAAGCACTGGAACAGGCGTTGCCCGAACTGCGCTCCCTGGACCCAGCGCCCCTGCCGCCCGCCAAGCACTTCGTGGACCTGCGCCAGCGCATCAACGAGGCCCAGGAACTGGCCCGGCGCAGCGGCGCCTTGCACGCCGCGCTGTTCGTCGATGCCGATGGCACGCTGCGCCTGTGCCGCGAAGACATCGGCCGTCACAATGCCCTGGACAAGCTGATCGGCGCCCTGCTGCGACAAGGTCTGGACCCACGCGCCGGTTTCGCCGTGGTCACCAGCCGCTGCAGCCTGGAACTCATCCACAAGGCGGTACGCGCGGGCCTGTCCACCCTGGTCAGCCTGTCCGCGCCCACCACCCTGACCGTGGAATGGGCCCGCCGGCACCACCTCAACCTCATCCATTTGCCCCATCACAGCGCCCCCCGGGTCTACAGCCCGGCGCCGCAAGCGAAAGCCGACATCGAATGAGCCTGCAACCCGTAAACCCCCGCTACAAACCCTACAAGGGCGCGGCGGCCGGTTGGGGTGCGCTGAAAAGCGTTACCCGCTTCTGGCTGGACAGCAAACAGCCGTTCAAGAACCTCCGCGCCCTGCTCAAGACCAACCAGAACGGCGGCTTCGACTGCCCCGGATGCGCCTGGGGCGACTCCCCCGAGGATGGTCGCGTCAAGTTCTGCGAGAACGGCGCCAAGGCGGTCAACTGGGAAGCCACCAAGCGCCGGGTGGATGCCGCCTTCTTCGCCCGCTACAGCGTCAGCCAGCTGCGCGAGCAGAGCGACTACTGGCTCGAATACCAGGGCCGCCTGACCCAGCCCATGCGTTACGACCGCCAGACCGACCACTACGTGCCGGTCAGCTGGGAGCACGCCTTCGCCCTGGTGGCCCGCCACCTGCGCAACCTGGAAAGCCCGCACCAGGCCGAGTTCTACACCTCCGGCCGCGCCAGCAATGAGGCGGCGTACCTGTACCAACTGTTCGTCCGCGCCTTCGGCACCAACAATTTCCCCGACTGCTCGAACATGTGCCACGAGGCCAGCGGCGTGGCCCTCATCCAGAGCGTCGGCGTGGGCAAGGGCAGCGTGACCTTCCACGATTTCGAGCATGCCGACGCCATCTTCGTATTCGGGCAGAACCCCGGCACCAACCACCCGCGCATGCTCGAACCGCTGCGCGAAGCGGTGAAGCGCGGCGCCCAGGTGGTCTGCTACAACCCGCTCAAGGAGCGCGGCCTGGAGCGTTTCCAGCACCCGCAGCACGCCCTGGAAATGCTCAGCAACGGCTCGCGCCCGCTGAACACGGCCTTCTTCCGCCCGGCCCTGGGTGGCGACATGGCCGCCATCCGCGGCATCGCCAAGTTCCTGCTGCAGTGGGAGCGTGAGGCCCAGGCGAACGGCGAGGCGCCGGTGTTCGACCACGCGTTCATCGCCGAGCACACCACTGGCGTGGACGCCTACCTGGCTGAGGTAGACGCCACGCCCTGGACGCAGATCGAGCAGCAGTCGGGCCTGGCCCTGGAGGAAATCGAGACCTCCGCACGCATCTACCGCGATGCCGGGAATGTGATCATCTGCTGGGCGATGGGCATCACCCAGCACCGCCATTCGGTGCCGACCATCCAGGAAATCGTCAACCTGCAACTGTTGCGCGGCAACGTCGGCCGCCCCGGCGCTGGCCTCTGCCCGGTGCGCGGTCACAGCAACGTCCAGGGCGACCGCACCATGGGCATCAACGACCGCCCACCGGCGGCGCTGCTGGATGCGCTGGAAAGGCGCTTCGGTTTCAAGGTGCCGCGGGAGAATGGCCACAACACGGTGGAAGCGATCAACGCCATGCGGGGTGGCGAGGCCAAGGTCTTCATCGGCCTTGGCGGCAACTTCGCCCAGGCCACCCCGGATAGCCATCGCACCCACGCCGCGTTGCGGAACTGCGAGCTGACGGTGCAGATCAGCACCAAGCTCAATCGCAGCCACCTCACGGTTGGCCAGGAGGCGCTGATCCTGCCGTGCCTGGGCCGTACCGACATCGATCGCCAGCTCGAAGGGCCCCAGGCGGTGACGGTGGAAGACTCCTTCAGCATGATCCACGCGTCCTATGGTCAGCTGGAGCCCTCTTCCAGCGAAATGCGCTCGGAGCCGGCCATCGTCGCCGGTATTGCCAAGGCCACCCTGGGCAACCACCCAGTGGACTGGGACGCGCTGATCGCCAACTACGACCGTATCCGCGACCTGATCGCCGACACCATTCCCGGCTTCGAGGACTTCAACCGTCGCGTGCGGCATCCGGGGGGGTTCTACCTGGGCAACGCCGCCAACGTCCGGCGGTGGAGCACGCAAAGCGGCCGCGCCAACTTCGCGGCCAATCCGCTACCGGCCGACCTGCTCCACGAGAAGGTCCGCAGCACTGGCGAGACGCCGCACCTGATCCTCCAGACGCTGCGCTCCCACGACCAGTACAACACCACCATCTACGGCCTGGATGATCGCTATCGCGGCGTACGCGGGCAGCGCGAAGTGGTCTTCGCCAATGAGGCCGACATCCGCCGCCTGGGCTTCGAACCGGGGCAGAAGGTGGACATGGTCACGCTCTGGGACGATGGCGTGGAGCGACGGGTCTCCGGCTTCAGCCTGCTGGCCTTCGACGTCCCCGCGGGCCAGGCCGCCGCCTACTACCCGGAAACCAACCCGCTGGTTCCGCTGGAAAGCTACGGCGATGGCAGCTACACCCCCACGTCCAAGTTCGTGGCCATCCGCCTCGAAGCCTCCCGCGATAACGGCCGCATCCTCTGACGTGGCCGCCCCCCGGGCCGGCGTCGGCCAGCCCGGGGCGCGACAAAGCCTGCACACAATGGCACGACTGAAATCATTCTTTAATTGAGCCAAGAGAAGTTTGTTTCGCGAACTTGTATTCGCCAGAAACAATTTGAAATACGGATTCGATGCCTATATAAAGTCACGACGGAACTTTATAGTTTCTTGGCAATTCGCCAGCATCGGAAGAGGCTGAAAGGCTTGAAAAAAGCGGGTAGGAACAGGTGTCTGACAGCCCTGAGCCAAAAAAGTTCTGCCAAATAAACAGATAATTAAAAAAATAGGAAAAGTTGCTACTTTTCGTCGCCAGATACTTGCTTAAGAAAATTCCTACAGTAAATATCGCCTCACCAAAACCACTGAGGCGATCCTCACCATGAAGTACACCTCGATCCTTCTTCTGTCTCTTGGCCTGGCCAGCGGCAGCGCCTTTGCAGGCGGCAATACCGATGCCGGTATTGGCGGCGCGCTGGGTGGGGTCCTGGGTTCTGTTGTCGGCAACGCTGTTGGCGGCAGCACTGGCGCAGCAATTGGCGCCGGCGTAGGTGGTGCCGCGGGCGGTGCAGTAGCAGCCCCGAAACGTAACCGTACCGAAGCCGCCATCGGCGGTGGCCTGGGCGCGGCGGGTGGCCAAGTTGTCGGCCGGCAAATGGGCGGCACCACTGGCGGCCTGATCGGTGCAGCGCTCGGCGGTGGCGCCGGCGGCGCCCTCGGCAACGAGTTCGGTGACCGCAACCGCTACGACGATGACGACTACGATGATGACCATCGCCACTATCGTCGTGCCTACCGCGACCACCCTGGCCGTGGACACGCCTGGGGCCATCGCAAGCACAAGCACCGCCACTGGGACGATTGATCAACGCACCCACGAAAAAGCCCGCTTCAAGCGGGCTTTTTCCAGACATGAGGCCTGGTCGAACGACAGCCGGCCCTTTCCCGCCCCCATAATCTGACCTGCGTCATGGCCCCCCCTGGACAAGCCGAGGGACCATGGACATCCCCCTTTGCAATGGAGACAAAGCACGATGCGTAAAGCAGTAACCGCCCTCGCCCTCAGCCTGCTGGCCACTCAGGCCGTAGTGGCTGGCGAAACCACCAACAATGCCATCGGCGGCGGCCTCGGCGGCGCCCTGGGCAACGTCGTCGGCAACGCCGTCGGCGGCAGCACCGGCGCAGCCATTGGCGCCGGCCTGGGTGGTGCAGCGGGTAGCGCCATGACCGCCAGGAGCGGCAAGAAGACCGAAGCCGCCATCGGCGGTGGTCTGGGTGCCGCCGGCGGTTCGGTAGCCGGTCGCGCACTGGGCGGCTCCACCGGTTCCGCCATCGGCGCGGGCCTGGGTGGCGCAGCGGGTGGCGCCATCGCCACCGAGCTGACCAAGGACGATCACGACGGCCATGGCAAGCACCGCAAGCATCGCCACTGATCGCTGCACCCATGAAAAAGCCCGGCATATGCCGGGCTTTTTCGTTGCGCGCGGGAATCAGCCGATCTGCTGTTCGGCGCGCGCCTCATCCACATCGCCGCTGGCCATGCAGGCGGCCGCGGTAAAGAGAACGTCAGTGGACGAGTTGAGCGCGGTTTCGGCGGCGTCCTGAAGGATACCGATGATGAAACCGACGGCGACCACCTGCATCGCCACTTCGCTGGGAATGCCGAACAGGCTGCAGGCCAGAGGGATCAGCAGCAGGGAACCACCGGCCACGCCGGAAGCGCCACAGGCACAGATGGACGCCACCACGCTGAGCAGGATGGCGGTGGGAATGTCCACGGCGATGCCCAGGGTCTTCACCGCCGCCAGGGTCAGCACGGTGATAGTGATAGCCGCGCCAGCCATGTTGATGGTGGCACCCAGGGGAATGGAGATCGAGTAGGTGTCCTCGTGCAGGCCGAGCTTTTCCGACAGCTGCAGGTTCACCGGGATGTTGGCGGCGGAGCTGCGGGTGAAGAAGGCGGTGATGCCGCTTTCACGCAGGCAGGTCAGCACCAGCGGATAGGGATTGCGGCGAATCTTCCAGAACACGATCAGCGGGTTCACCACGAGGGCCACGAAGAGCATGCAGCCCAGCAGCACCGCCAGCAGGTGCGCGTAGTCGACCAGCACGCCGACGCCGTTCTCCGCGAGGGTCGAGGCCACCAGGCCGAAGATGCCCAGCGGGGCGAAGCTGATCACCACACGGACGATCAGCGACACGCCATGGGACAGGTCGCTGAACACGGCACGGGTGGTCTCGCTGCCCTGGCGGATGGCGATACCCAGGCCAACCGCCCAGACCAGGATGCCGATGAAATTGGCTTCCATCAGCGCGGTCACCGGGTTGGCTACCGCGCTGCTCAGCAGGCCCAGCAGGACCTCGGAGATGTTGCCGGGCGGAGCGAGGTCATTGGCGCTGGTAGTCAGGGCAATGGTCGACGGGAAAACGCTGGAAGCCAGCACCGCCACTACCGCTGCGGCGAATGTGCCGATCAGGTAGAGGAACAGGATCGGCTTGATATGGGTGCGCTCACCCGGCTTGTGGTTGGCGATGGCGGCGATCACCAGGACGAACACCAGCACAGGCGCCACGGCCTTCAGGGCCATGACGAAGAGTTTGCCGAGCAGGCCGACGGCGCTGGCGTACGAAGGGGCGATCAGGGCGAGGGCGATGCCGGCGATCAGGCCGATGATGATCCGGGTCACCAGGCTGGTGCCTTTCAAGCGTTGCAGGATGGAGCCGTTTGCATGAGTCATGGCAGGTACCGCTGAACGTCGGGCCGCACGACGAGCCGGCCCGGGGTGGACATTGAACCCCGATGACGCCCCGTCCTGGCTGTTCCAGATCAGGCGGAAAAGTAAAAGCCGGGCCGCGCGGTTCAGTACCTCGCAGCCGGGTGGGTCATTCGGGTTTGGCGCGCATTGTGCGGATTCACGCCGACAATGGATAGAGCGGGTGGACGCACGGGGCTTCGGATGTCGCTATTTCAGTTGTTTCGGGCCCAATGGATGAAAGTTGTCCGCATCGATGAACAGCCTGTAGGACGGGATGTGCGTCAGCTCTCAACCACCAGCTCCGCCAACGCCGCGCGCAGGCTTTCCGGAATCGGCACCGGCCGGTTGCTGTCGCGGTCGACGAAGACGTGGACGAAGCGTCCGGCGGCGCAGGCTTCATCCTCGCCCTGCTTGAAGATCGCCAGCTCGTACTGCACCGAGCTGTTGCCCAGCTTGCCGACGCGCAGGCCGACCTCGATGCGGTCGGGGAAGGCGATGGAGGCGAAGTAGTCGCAGGACGAACTCACCACGAAGCCCACGACGCCACCTTCGTGGATGTCCAGCCCACCCCGCTCGATCAGGTAGGTGTTAACCGCGCTGTCGAAGTAGCCGTAATAGACCACGTTGTTCACATGGCCGTAGATGTCGTTGTCGTGCCAGCGCGTGGTGATGGGCTGGAAGTGGCGGTAGTCACCGCGCAGGTGCCGGGGTTGGCTCATGGAAGTCCTTGTATTCGGTTCGGGCGTCGGCGGATCAGAAGGCAGCCTGGTAGATGGCCAGGGCCTGCGCTTCGCTGACCTCGCGCGGATTATTCACCAGCAGGCGCTGTTGCAACATGGCATCGCTGGCCAGGCGCGGCAGCATCCCCTCGGGCACACCGGCATCACGCAAGCGGGTGGGCAACCCACTGCGTTCGCTGAACGCGGCAAGTTCGAGGATCAACTGGTCGGTGAGCTCCGCCGCGCTGCCCGGCTTGAGCCTGCTGCCAAGCACCAGCGGCGCCAGCTCCGCGTAGAGAGGTGCTGCCACTTCGGCGTTGAAGCGGAGCACGTGGGGCAGCACCAGGGCGTTGGACAGGCCATGGGGAATATGGAAGTGCCCACCCAGCGGATAAGCCAGTGCATGCACGGCCGCTACCGGGGCATTGGCGAACGCCTGCCCGGCGAGGCATGCGCCCAGCAGCATGGCCTGGCGCGCTTCGCGGTTGCGGCCGTCCCGGACCACGGCGTCGAGGTTGCCGGCCAGCAGGCGCAGGGCCTCGCGGGCCAGCAGGTCGGACAGCGGATTCTTCTTCAGTTTGCTGGTGTAGGACTCGATGGCGTGGACCATGGCGTCGATCCCGGTGGCCGCAGTGACCGCCGCCGGCAGCCCAAGGGTCAGGTCGGCGTCGAGCAAGGCGAGGTCCGGCAGCAGCAGCGGCGAAACCACGCCCATCTTGGTGGTTTCGCCAGTGGTAACGATGGCGATGGGCGTCACCTCGGAGCCGGTACCGGCGGTGGTCGGCACCTGCAGCAGCGGAAGTCGCTGGCCGCGCGCGTTGCCCACACCGTAGATGTCAGCCAGCCCCTGCTGGCAGTCCGGGTGCGCCAGCAGCGCCACCAGCTTGGCCACGTCCATCGAGCTGCCGCCGCCGAAGCCCACCACCATCTGGGCGCCAAGGACCTTGCCCAGCTCCACGGCCTCCAGCACCACCGCCTCGGGCGGATCGGCCTGGACCTGGTCGTAGACCGCAACGCTGATGCCCTCGAGGGCAAACCCGAGGAGGATGTCATCCAGCAGCCCGAGCCGGGTGATGCCCGGGTCGGTGACCACCAGCACGCGGTGGGCGCCGCGCTCACGGCAGAGTTCGGCCAGGCGCGCGGCCGAGCCGGATTCGCAGAGGATCTGCGCGGTAGTGGCAAAGCTGAAGGGCTGCATCGGGGCGTCCTCCGTTGTCGTTGTGGAGGCGCACCGCATCACGCGGTGCGCCGGTTCGCCTGGTCAGAAGGCGAAGTGCGCCTCGGGCAGCGCCATCAGGCAATCGGCGCCGCCCAGCAGGGCCTCGCGGTGACTGCTGGCTCGCGGCAGCACGCGACGCAGGTAGAAGCGCGCGCTGTGCAGCTTGGCCTGATAGAAGTCCACCTCCGGGCTGCCCGCTTCCAGGGCGTCCTGGGCGCGCGCCGCCGCCTGCAACCAGAAGCCCGCCAATAGGACATAGGCCGAGTACTGCAGGAAGTCCACCGAGGCGGCACCGATTTCCTCCGGGTTTTCCCGCACCCGGTCCAGCAGGGTCGCGGTGAGGCCACGCCACTCCTGCAGGCGCGCCAGCACAGCACCGGCCAGCTCGGCCAGTTCGGTGCGCGCAGCCTGGGCATCGGCCAGGGCGGAGAACTCGTCCTGCAGGGCGGCCAGTTCGGCACCGCCGTCGCCCATCAGCTTGCGGCGGATAAGGTCCAGCGCCTGGATGCCGTTGGTGCCTTCGTAAATCTGAGTGATGCGGCTGTCGCGCATCAGCTGCTCCATGCCCCACTCGCGGATGAACCCGTGGCCGCCGTAGACCTGCACACCGAGGCTGGCCACTTCCTGGCCCATGTCGGTGAGGAAGGCCTTGACGATGGGGATCAGCAGCGCCGCGCGACGGCTGGCGGCCTTGCGCTGGGCCGCATCCGGATGGCCGTGCTCCAGGTCCAGCTGGCACGCGCAATAGGCGGCCAGCATGCGGCTGCCTTCCACCAGGGTCTTCTGGGTCAGCAGCATCCGCCGCACATCGGGATGATGGATGATCGGGTCCGCCGGCTTTTCCGGCGCCGCCGGCCCTCCGAGGGCGCGGGACTGCAGGCGTTCGCGGGCATAGGCCAGGGCGCCCTGGAAAGCCTGTTCGCCGATGCCGAGCCCTTGCAGGCCGACCTGGAAGCGCGCGTCGTTCATCATGGTGAACATGCAGGCGAGGCCCTGGTTGGCTTCACCGATCAGCCAGCCGGTGGCGCCGTCGAAGTTCATCACGCAGGTGGCGGCGCCCTTGATGCCCATCTTGTGTTCGATGGCACCGCACGACACGGCGTTCTTCGTTCCCGGGCTTCCATCGGGGTTGGCGATGAACTTGGGCACCAGCAGCAGGCTGATGCCCTTCACCCCGGCCGGGGCATCCGGCAGTCGCGCCAGCACCAGGTGGACGATGTTCTCGGAAAGGTCCTGCTCGCCGCCACTGATGAAGATCTTGCTGCCACTGACCTTGAAGCTGCCGTCGGCCTGGGGCTCGGCACGGGTGCGCAGCAGGGCCAGGTCGGTACCCGCCTGGGGTTCGGTGAGGCACATGGTGCCGGCCCAGTGGCCGCTGACCAGCTTCTCCAGATAGGCCTGCCTGAGGGCATCGCTGCCGTGCTTGTGGAGCGCCAGCACCGCACCCTCGGTCAGGCCCGAGTAGACGCGGAAGGACAGGCTGGCGCCCATCAGCATCTCGTGGAAATTGCACGCGACCATCTGCGGGAAGCCCTGGCCGCCAAATTCCTGCGGACCGGTCATGCTGGCCCAGCCGTTGTCACAGTACTGCCGATAGGCCTCGCGAAAGCCCTTGGGCGTGGTCACCGCGCCCTGCTCCAGGGTCACGCCTTCTTCGTCGCTGTTGCGGTTCAGCGGCGAGACCACTTCGGCGGCATAGCGCGCGCCCTCTTCCAGCACACCGTCGATCAGTTCGCGGTCCAGGCCGTTGGCCAGCACCTCGCAGTGGGCGGAAACGTCGAAGAGTTCGTGGAGCACGAAGCGCATGTCGCGCAGGGGTGCCTTGTAAGCCATGTCAGGCCTCCTGTTGGAAATCGGCGAAGGGGCGGCCGGACTCGGCCAGGCGACGGATCAGTGCGGCCGGCTGCCAGTGGCTGCCGAAGCGCTCGGCCAGGGCTTCCAGGCGCGCGCGGATGGCCGGCAGCCCCTGGCTGTCGGCCCAGGCCATCGGCCCACCCGTGTCGGCCGGGAAGCCGTAGCCATTGAGGTAAACGGTGTCGATATCGGCGCTGGAGGCCGCGATGCCCTCTTCGAGGATCTTCGCCCCTTCGTTGACCAGGGCCAGCAGGCAACGCTCGAGGATTTCTTCAGGGCCGATGTCGCGACGCGCGAAGCCAAGCTGTTCGGACACCTGCAGCACCAGGGCATCCACTTCCGGGTCGTGCTCGGCCTGGCGACTGCCTTCGGCGTAGCGGTAGTAGCCCAGGCGCGATTTCTGGCCGAAGCGGCCAAGCCCGCAGAGGCGGTTGTCCACCTGCACCGCCGGGTCGTCCTGGCCCTTGCCCGCCAGCTCACGGGCGCGCCATTCCAGGTCGATACCCACCACGTCGTACATGCGGAAGGGGCCCATGGCGAAGCCGAAGCCCTGCAGCGCACTGTCCACCTGATGAGGGAACGCGCCCTCCAGCAGCAGCATGCGCGCCTCACGCACGTAGGTATGGAGCATGCGATTGCCGATGAAGCCCTTGCAGTTGCCGGCCACCACGCAGACCTTGCCCATGCGCCGTCCCAGCTCCAGGGTGGCATCCAGCACCACTTGCGCCGTGAGTGCGCCACGGACGATCTCCAGCAGCTTCATGATGTGCGCCGGGCTGAAGAAATGCAGGCCGAGGACCTGCTCCGGGCGCCCGGTCACGGCGGCGATCGCGTCGATATCCAGCGCGGAGGTGTTGCTGGCGAGGATGGCCGTCGGCTTCAGACGGGCATCCAACTCGCGGAAGATCGATTGCTTGAGTTCGAGGTTCTCGAAGACCGCCTCGATCGCCAGGTCGACATCGGCCAGCTCATCGTAGCCACCCACCGGCTGAATACGGGCAACGCGCTCGGCGGCCTGGGCCTCGCTGATCCGGCCCTGGCGCACGTTGTGGGCATAGGTCTCGGCGACCACGCCCTGCGCCTGCTCGAGCATCTGCGGGTTGTTGTCCAGCCAGCGGACCTCAAGGCCGGCACTGGCCAGGCTCATGACGATGCCGCGGCCCATGGTGCCCGCACCGATCACGGCGGCACGCTGGATGTTGAATGCGCTAGGGCTCACTGAGATGTCCTCTTGTTCCAGTAGGCGATAACCGACGCGGCCCTTCGCAGGAGCCAGCTTGCTGGCGAATGTGCTGCCGCGTTCGCGAGCAAGCTCGCTCCTACGAACCTCGGCCAATCAGCGCCGCGTGATCACGAGATCGCCAATCACCTTAAGGAAACCGGTACTATTTTTGAAATTTAGTCTTGTGATAAATGGCATTCCTACGGTGAATACCTCCAATTTCGACCTCAACCTCCTGCGGGTACTGGACGCCCTGCTGCGCGAGCGCAACGTCTCCCGCGCAGCGGAGCGCCTGGCACTCAGCCAGCCGGCGGTGAGCAACGCACTCAACCGCCTGCGCGAGCTGCTCGGTGACCCATTGCTGGTGCGCGTGGGGCGGGCGATGCAACCGACACCCCGGGCGCTGGCCCTGGAAACACCGATCCGCGCGGCGCTCAAGCAGATCGAGCAGAGCCTGGTGATCGGTGAAGGCTTCGACCCGACACGCAGCCGCCAGCGCTTCACCATCGCCGTGACGGACTACGTGGAACTGATCTGCATGCCACGGCTGCTGCAGCAGTTGGCCGAAGAGGCGCCGGGGGTGAAGATCGCCATCCGCCACCTCTCTCCGAGCCTGCCCGCCGCCGCGCTGGATCACGGCGAACTGGACCTGGTGCTGGGCCGCTTCGAAAGCATTCCCTCGCGCTTCGCCAGCCGCCGCTGGATGAGCGAAACGCTGCGCCTGGTGGCCCGCCGCGACCATCCGCAGTTGCAGGAGGCACCGGACCTGTCCGGTTTTCTCAGGCTACGTCACCTCTGGGTACACGGAGGCCAGACCAAAGGCATGGTCGATCAATGGCTGGGGGAGCAAGGGCTGGCGCGGGACATCGTCTACACCACGCCCAACTACCTGCAGGCGGCCCATATCGTCGCCAGCACCGACCTCAGCGTGGTACTGCCGACCCGCCTGGCCCATCACTTCGCCAGCCTGCTGCCCTTGCAGGTGCATCCCCTGCCCTTCGCCGTCGGCCCCTTCCACCTCGATCTGGTGAGCGTGGCCCAGCGCGAAGAGGATGAAGCCCTGCAATGGCTGATCGAGCATTTGATGGCCATAGGCCGGATATGAGCGAGGTGAGTAGGGTGGGCTTCAGCCCACCGGGATGATGGTATCGCTCCGCTCCACCCATCCTGCGGAGGAACCTGTGGGCGCGAATTCGTTCGCGATTGAAATCGCTCCCACAGGCAGCGGGAAAAGTCAGAACTGGTCGCGGATCACCGCCTCGTCGAAGGCCAGCTTGCCGATGCGCGGCCGGGCCGGCGCGGTCTGCTTGCCGACGGCGACCATCAGGCCGATGGCGTGGTTCTCCGGCAGGCGGATCAGGTCGGCCACAGCGTCGAAATCGAAGCCATCCATGGGGCAGCTGTCCAGGCCCTTGCCACGCGCAGCGAGCATCAGGGTCTGGGCCACCAGGCCACAGCTGCGCATCACTTCATCACGCTGCACCTGCGGCTTGCCGCGGTAGTAGGTGTCGATGGCGCCTGCCATGAACTCCTGCACCGGCTGCGGGGCTTCGGCCCAGACACGGGCGGAATCCTGCTCCCAGGCATCGAGGCGGGCGCAGATGATCACCAGCATCGCGGCCTCGGTCACCTGCGCCTGGTCCCAGGCCACATCGCGAATGCGCTGGCGCAGGGCCGGGTCGCTGACTTCCACCAGGCGCACGTGCTGCAGGTTGAAGGCGGTGGGTGCGAGCAGGGCCAGCTCCAGCAGGGCGTCCTTGTCCTCGCGGCTCATGCTGTAGCGGGTGTCGTAGTTCTTGATGGCCCGGCGGCTGCGGATGGCGTCGTCAATGTGCATGCAGGAATCCTTGGGAGAGGCGAGATTGAAAGTAGCGCCATCCTAAGCAGCCGGGAGGTCGGCTTCCAACACTGATTAACGATTCAATCGATCAAAAAATCCGTTTGGCCCGACCTTCCGAGGGGCTGGTTTTTCCTGTAGGGGCGAACTCATTCGCCAAGGACCGCGAAGCGGTCCTTCGGCATCCAGGGGCAGGCCTTTCAGGCTTCCGCGCCGGCCTAACACAACCCTCACCCCCGGCCCCTCTCCCAGAGGACGAGGAGTGACTCGCGCCGGTGCGGCTATAGCAATCCTGAAACCCATACGGGCCTGATACCGGGCAGAAGCGTTGGAGCAGCGACTGCGCCCCTTCGGGAGGCCGGGCGGAATCGTTGTAAAACGCAGCGGAGCGAAGTAACAGCCGAAGGGCGAGCGCAGCGAGTCAGGGGAACGAGCGGCATGGATATCG
Source organism: Pseudomonas lalkuanensis (assembly GCF_008807375.1). Taxonomy (NCBI): domain Bacteria; kingdom Pseudomonadati; phylum Pseudomonadota; class Gammaproteobacteria; order Pseudomonadales; family Pseudomonadaceae; genus Metapseudomonas; species Metapseudomonas lalkuanensis. The sequence continues at coordinate 5,784,105 of NZ_CP043311.1, forward strand.
CGAGAGGCGAGCACCCGGCGCAACGATGGAGCGAGGGGCGTTTGGCGAAGCCAAACCTGGATGCAGGGGCAAGCCTTTGGGTTCCTTTTTGTGGGCGGCATTCCGACGTTTGAAAAAGGGACTCGCCTGGGAAGGCGGAACCAGAAACGTCCGCAGAACTCGGCAAGCAGCCTGACTCATGACGTTACAGACAGAGCCAATTCATTCGCCCCTACAAGCCCAGCTGTTGGCTTACCCATGCACGCACCTCGGCGTAGGGATAGGCCTCCAATGCAGCGAAACCAGGCAGGCTGCGCGCCCTGAGCCGGGTGAAGAGTGGTGCGCTGATGCCACAGAGCAGGCGGGTCAGGCATTCGGCGCTGGGCGGCTCGCCGCGCGATTCCAGGTAGCGCTGGCTGAAGCCGCCACACAGGGTGCCGAAGCTCCGCTGCGCCAGGGGCGCCAATGCTGGCGGCGCCGGCAGGCGCGCCACGCGGCCCTGGCATACCGAGCAGTGGCCGCAGCGTTCGGGCACCTCGTGGTCGCCGAAATAGCGGGCAAGCCGCGCACTGAGGCAGCTATCGCTGGAGAACAGCTGCAGCATCGCCTGGATGCGTGCGATTTCGCTGTCTTCCTGCTGGCGGAAGTAACGATGCAGTTCGACGGCAAGGGCTTCCGGCTCGAAGTCGGGTTTCTGCAAGGCGTAGACCTCGGTCATCTGCTTGCTTTCCAACTCGATCCAGCCCCGTTCCTGGAAGTAATCCAGGGCCTTCACCACGCGGCCGCGCTCGGCGTTGTACTCGCGATAGAGACGGTCGAAATCCACGGTGCACCAGGTGCGAGCGCGGGTGGAGGTGCGCAGCATGGCGTCGACGAACTGGCGACGCTCACCGTCGAACTGCTCCACCAGGGCTTCAGGCGCCAGCAGGTGCTTGAAACGGTACTCGGCGAAGTAGGCGTAGAGCGGTGCGATGATGCCGCGCAGCTCCAGCTGCACCAGCAAGGTCTTGAGGGGCAGCTGGCGGATGTTGCTCTGGTCGGAGAGCGCGCCGAGCATCAGCTCCCAGCGGTCCCCACCCTGCCCTGCCGCCTTCAGCTCCGCCAGCACCAGGCGGATGCCGGACAGCTCCGGCGTATCGCCATAGACGAAGTTTTCCAGCACGTTGAGGCTGTCGCGGTTGGCCAGCACCAGGCAGTCCGAGGGCTGGCCGTCGCGCCCCGCGCGGCCGATTTCCTGGCTGTAGTTTTCCACCGACTTGGGCAGGTCGTAATGCACCACCTGGCGGATGTCGCTCTTGTCGATGCCCATGCCGAAGGCAATGGTGGCGACCATCACATTCACCTCGCCGGCCATGAACCGGCGCTGCAGCGCCTCACGCTCCTCATGGGCCATCCCGGCGTGATAGGCGCTGGCGGCGACGCCGCGCTCGGTCAGCCAGGCGGCCACGTCTTCGGCGGTTTTCTGCAGGGTGACGTAGACGATGGCCGGCTGCCCGGCGCGATCGCCCAGCCAGCTCGCCAACCGGTCCAGCTTGCCCGCACCGGCCACCGGCTCCACCAGCAGGTTGAGGTTGGGGCGGTAGAAGCCGGTGGTGATGACATCGGCATCGGCGATGGCGAACTTGCGCTGCATGTCGGCGATCACCGTCGGCGTCGCCGTGGCGGTCAGCAGCAGCACCTGAGGGATGCCAAACTGGCGCTGGTACTCGGGAAGCTTGAGATAGTCGGGGCGGAAGTTGTGCCCCCACTCGGAAATGCAGTGGGCCTCGTCCACCACCAGCAGCGAGATCGGCACCTGCTGGATGAATCCGCGAAAGCGCTCGTTCTTCAGGCGCTCGACGGAAATCATCAGGATCTTCAGCTCACCAGCGCGCGCCCGCGCCATGACTTCGGCAGCCTCTTCGCGGCTCTGCGCCGAGTCGATGCTGGCCGCGGCGATGCCGTGACGGGCGAGGAAGGCCAGTTGGTCCTGCATCAGCGCCAGCAGCGGCGACACCACCAGGGTCAGGTGCGGCAGGTGCAGGGCCGGCAACTGGTAGCACAACGACTTGCCGGAACCGGTGGGAAAGATGGCGGCGGTCGAGCGGCCCGCCAGCACGGCGGAAATGGCGGCTTCCTGGCCGGGACGGAAATGGTCGTAACCGAACACCCTGGCGAGGCTGGTTGCGGGCATGGGGATCACTCCTTTGATGGGGCATTGATCATGGACCCGAAGCACACCGCCTCGGTGCGCCAAATGGGCGGGACGAATCCGGAACTCCGGTGCGAATGGTACGGCTCGGTGCGGTCGTAGGGGGGGTCACGCTTCATCGACCCGCCATCGAGGCCAGGCCGGGCGCCGACGGTGGATGTAAACAGCGACATCCACCCCAAGTGCTTCGACGCGTCGGCCAATAAAAAAGCCGCCCGGAGGCGGCTTCTTCGCAAGGACGCGGTGCGGCTTAGAGCTGCGGGCCGGCGTTCTTGATGGCGTCGGAAACGTCGAACTTCTTGAAGTTCTCGATGAACTGCGCGGCCAGGGCCTTGGCAGCTTCGTCGTAGGCAGCCTTGTCAGCCCAGGTGTTGCGCGGGTTGAGCAGGTTGGTGTCGACGCCCGGAACGGCCTTCGGCACGTCCAGGTTGATGGTGTCCAGGTGCTCGGTCTCGGCACCGATCAGGGCACCGCTCTGGATGGCAGCGATCACACCGCGGGTAGTCGGGATGTTGAAGCGCTTGCCAACGCCGTAGCCACCGCCGGTCCAGCCGGTGTTGACCAGGTAGACCTTGGAGCCGAAGCCCTGGATACGCTTGATCAGCAGCTCAGCGTACTCGCCAGCCGGACGCGGGAAGAACGGCGCGCCGAAGCAGGTGGAGAAAGTGGACTTGATGCCGCCGCCGGAACCCATTTCGGTGGAACCGACCAGCGCGGTGTAGCCGGACAGGAAGTGGTAGGCAGCCTGCTCGTTGTTCAGGATGGAAACGGGCGGCAGCACGCCGGTCAGGTCGCAGGTCAGGAAGATCACTGCGTTCGGCTCGCCGGCACGGTTGGCCTCGACGCGCTTCTCCACCAGGTGCAGCGGGTAGGCGGCACGGGTGTTCTGGGTCAGGCTGTCATCGCTGTAGTCGGGTACGCGGGTTTCCGGGTTCAGCACCACGTTTTCCAGCACGGCACCGAACTGGATGGCTTTCCAGATCACCGGCTCGTTCTTCTCGGACAGGTCGATGCACTTGGCGTAGCAGCCGCCTTCGACGTTGAACACGGTGCCCACGCCCCAGCCGTGCTCGTCGTCACCGATCAGGTAACGGCTCGGGTCGGCGGACAGGGTGGTCTTGCCGGTGCCGGACAGGCCGAAGAACAGGGTGGTGTCGCCTTCTTCGCCAACGTTGGCGGCGCAGTGCATCGGCAGCACGTCTTTTTCCGGCAGCAGGAAGTTCTGCACGGAGAACATGGCCTTCTTCATTTCACCGGCGTAGCGCATGCCGGCGATCAGGACTTTCTTGGCGGCGAAGTTGAGGATCACGCAACCATCGGAGTTGGTGCCGTCACGCTCCGGCTCGCAGACGAAGTTCGGTGCGTTGAGGATCTGCCACTCCTGGCGGGACTGCGGGTTGTACTGTTCCGGATTGATGAACAGGCAACGGCCGAACAGGTTGTGCCAGGCGGTCTCGGTGGTCATCTTGACGGCCAGGTAGTGCTCGGGATCGGCGCCAACGTGCACGTGGGAGACGAAACGCTCACGTTCGGTCACATAAGCTTCAACGCGCGCCCAAAGTGCATCGAATTTGTCCGCCGGGAAGGGACGGTTGATGTTGCCCCAGGCGATCTTGGCGTCGGTGCTCGGTTCTTGAACGATGAAACGATCTGCCGGAGAACGGCCGGTGCGGTGACCGGTTTTCACTACCAACGAACCGTTGGCGGCCAGTTCACCCTCGCCACGGCGGATGGCCTCTTCGACCAGTTGCGCGGCGCTGATATCGGTGTACACGGCGTTATTGGCTTGCGTCATGTGGTTCCCCGTCGGCGAAAAGCCGAGTCCTCCAAACGATTTGTAGTGGGTACTGCGACCCCCTACAGCGAAAAAAGTGCGCGCGATTATGCCAGAAAAGCCCGCTTTGGGTAGAAACCTCCTGTCAGCCGGGCATATTCCTGACCGATAATCGCACCCCGGTCACGCAGCGACCCGATGGGCACACTACATATTCAGTGGCGCGTCTCCGACGGCGCGGCGCTCCCGCCACCGGCGAACAACTGGGCGATGTCCGCCGCGTCGAACGAATAGCGCTGATTGCAGAACTGGCAATCAATCACCACGGTGCCACCGCTTTCCAGCAGCAGGGCTTGGGCATCGTCCTTGCCCAGGCTGACCAGCGCGTTGGCCGAGCGCTGACGCGAGCAGCTGCAGCGGAAATGGATGATCTGCGGATCGAACAGGCGTACCGCTTCTTCATGATAGAGGCGGTGCAGCACGGTTTCGTTGTCCAGGCCGAGCAGTTCCTCGGCGGTCAGGGTGTCGGCCAGGGTGGTCAGGTGCTGCCAGTTGGCCTCGCGGGACTCAGGGTCCTTCAGGCGGTCCGCCGGCAGGGCCTGGAGCAGCATGCCACGGGCATTGCGGCCATCAGCGTTGAGCCAGAAGCGGGTGGGCAACTGCTGGGAATTGTCGAAGTAGCTGGACAGGCACTCGGCCAGGGTGGCGCCCTCGAGGGCGACGATGCCCTGGTAGCGCTGGCCCTGCTTCGGGTCCACGGTCAGGGTCAGCGAACCTTCGGGCATCAGTTCGCGCAGGCCGGCGGCGGGGGTGACCTGGCTGGCGTGGTAACGGGCGATGCCACGCACTTCGCGGTCGCTGGAACATTCCACCATCAGCAATGGAACCGCGCCGGAGGAGCGCGCCTGCAACACCAGCAGGCCGTCGAACTTCAGGGTGCCGACCAGCAGGGACGCGGCGGCGAGCATTTCACCGAGCAGTTGGGCAACCGGCTCCGGATAGGGATGCTTGGCCAGGACGTGGGCGTAGCTTTCGCCGAGGGAGACCAGTTCGCCGCGCACATCGGTGTCGTCGAACAGAAAACGTTGGGTGAAATCGGACATGCCGGACTCGCTGCATTTGGGCCAATTTGGCCGAAAGGCTGGCGATTTTATGCGCAAATCCGCCGGCTGACCAAGGGCCGGTTGTCTATCGCCGGTGCGGGTGTTTTCTATCGATGGAAAACCCGGCCGCAGTGGCCGGTCTTCGCTGTGACCCTATTCGTGGCCGCCGCGCAGGAAATGAATCTGCCGCCGCTGTTTCTTGGTCGGCCGGCCATCGGTCTGGATGCCCAGGGCGCCGGCCTTGCGCATGGCGGCCGCCTCTTCACGCTTGGCCAGGCTCTCGGCAGTTTCCTCGTAGAGAGTCTGCGCCTCGGGGGCACCGCGACGCACCACGGAAAGCGCGCGGACGACGACAGTGCGTTCATCGAAACCGGTGCGGATCACATATTCGTCCCCGACCCGGGGCTCCCTGGACGGCTTGCAGCGCTCGCCGTGATGGTGGACCTTGCCACCCTCGATGGCTTCCTTGGCCAGGGCGCGGGTCTTGTAGAAGCGCGCGGCCCACAGCCACTTGTCGAGGCGAACCTTGTCGTCGTCTTTGTCGTCTTTCTCTTTCGCACGCATGACTCGTTTCCATCCTGCACGGGCTGCCCCATTCGCCAGCCCGGTCTAAGCTCAGCCAGGGCCAGATGCAGTTGTCACATCGGCCCACTAGAATGCGCCAACTTTACCGGAAAGCCTGCATTGAAGACTTTCGACCATCTCTCCGTGATCGGACTCCGCGAGTGGATCGCCCTGCCAGAACTCGGCATGGTCGGCCTGCGCGCGAAGATCGATACCGGGGCCAGCACTTCCACCCTGCACGCCAGCGACATCGTCCCCTTCGAGAAGAAAGGCGAGAAGTGGGTCCGGTTCACCGCGCACCTCGGCACCCTGGTGCAGCGGCGACATCGTTGCGAAGCGCAAGTGGTTTCGGTGAAGACCATAAAGAGCTCCAACGGCCAGGCACAGACCCGTTATGTCATCCGCACCCTGCTCGCGCTGGGTGACCGGGTCTGGCCCATCGAGTTCACCCTGGCCTGCCGCAAGACCATGCGCTACCGCGTACTGCTGGGCTCCAAGGCCCTGGTACAGGCGCAACTGGTGGTCAACCCGGCGCTCACCTACGTTCAGGAAAAACCGACTCTTTCCCTTCCGGGTGCCCAATGAAAATCGCCGTGTTATCGCGCAATCCGCGCCTGTATTCGACTCGCCGCCTCGTCGAGGCCGGCCAGCAGCGCGGCCATGAAATGGTGGTCATCGACACCCTGCGCGCCTATATGAACATCGCCAGTCACAAGCCGCAGATCCACTACCGCGGCCAGCCACTGGAGGGCTTCGACGCGGTGATCCCGCGGATCGGCGCCTCGGTCACTTTCTATGGCTGCGCCGTGTTGCGCCAGTTCGAGATGATGGGGGTATTCCCGCTCAACGAATCGGTGGCCATCACCCGCTCGCGGGACAAGTTGCGCTCGCTGCAGTTGCTCTCGCGCAAGGGCATCGGCCTGCCGGTGACCGGCTTCGCCCACTCCCCCGATGACATCCCCGACCTGATCCGCATGGTCAACGGCGCGCCGCTGGTGATCAAGGTGCTGGAAGGCACCCAGGGCATAGGCGTGGTGCTGTGCGAGACCGAGAAGGCGGCCGAATCGGTGATCGAGGCCTTCATGGGCCTGAAGCAGAACATCATGGTGCAGGAGTACATCCGCGAGGCCGGTGGCGCCGATATCCGCTGCTTCGTGGTGGGCGACAAGGTGATCGCGGCGATGAAGCGCCAGGCCAAGCCGGGTGAATTCCGCTCAAACCTGCATCGCGGCGGCAGCGCCAGCCTGATCAAGATCACCCCGGAAGAACGCATGACCGCCATCCGCGCCGCCAAGGTCATGGGACTGTCGGTAGCGGGCGTGGATATCCTGCGCTCCAACCACGGTCCTCTGGTGATGGAGGTGAATTCCTCTCCTGGTCTTGAAGGCATCGAGACCACCACCGGGCACGACGTGGCCGGCATCATCATCCAGTACCTGGAGAAGAACGCCTGCCCCAATTCGACCCGGACCAAGGGCAAGGGGTGAGCCCGACAAGGCGACGCATGCGGTGCCCCGGCGAACGACCGGGCAAGGATGGCCGGGCCGGGGCTGAACTTGAACAGCGGAGCCACGACAGGGATTCCTGCTGCAAGCCGATCGTTGCGATGCAGGAGCATGCGTTGTTCCGGCACCCGGCCAGGGAGGCCGGTGGGAGCGAATTCATTCGCGATTGAAATCGCCCCCACAGGAACATGCGTCGGCTCAGAGGCTCTGCACCACCACCTGCCGCCCTTCCCGGTCGCGTATCCATCCCCGGAAGCCTTCCTCGTCCAGCGGCCGGCTGAAGAAATAGCCCTGTCCCAGTTCGCAGCCGCGCTGGCGCAGCATGGACAGTTGCTCTTCGCTCTCGATGCCTTCGGCAATGCATTCCAGGCCGAGGTTGCGGCCGATGGCCAGGATGGTTTCCACCAGGGCCAGGTCGCTTGCGTCAACGGCCAGGCCATCGACGAAACTGCGGTCGATCTTCAGCCGGTCCAGGGGCAGCCGCTTGAGATAGGCCAGGGATGAATAGCCCGTGCCGAAATCGTCGATGGCGAAACGCACGCCCAGCGACTTGAGCGCCTGCATGGCGGAAATGCACTGCTCCACCTCTTCCAGCAGGCTGCCTTCGGTAATTTCCAGCTCCAGCCGGCCGGGCGGAACGCCATGGCGCTTGAGCGCGCTTTCGATGCGCTCGACGAAACCGGGTTTGCGCAGCTCGCGCGGGCTGACGTTGATGGCCAGCACCAGCCACGGCAGGTCGGTCTGCCAGTTGGCGAGGCAGGCGCAAGCACGTTCGAGCATCCAGTCCGAGAGCTCGAGGATCAGGCCGGTTTCTTCCGCGAGCGGAATGAACTGCGCCGGCGGCACGTCGCCGCGCGTGGGGTGATGCCAGCGCATCAGTGCCTCGGCGCCCAGCACGCGGCCATCGGCCAGGGCCAGTTGCGGCTGGAACTCCAGGCTGAGCTGGCCGCGGTCGATGGCCTGGCGCAGTTCGCTCTGAAGTTGCAGGCGCTGGTCGATGGCCGCCTGCATTGCCGGCGCGAAGAAATGCAGGGCGTTGCGCCCGGACTGCTTGGCCCGGTACATGGCAGTGTCGGCCTGCTTGAGGACGTCAGCGGCGACCTGCTCGATGAAGGGATGCAGGGCGATGCCGATGCTGGCGCTGACCACCAGTTCGTGCTCGCCGATGATGTAACTCCCGTGCAGGCTCTGCAGCAGCTTGTCGCCCACCTCGGCGGCCAGCTTGCCGGCCTGCTCCGGGCTGTCGGCCAAGGCTTCGAGCAGCACCACGAACTCGTCGCCGCCGAGCCGCGCCAGGGTGTCTTCGTTGCGCAGGCAGCCGGCCAGGCGCGCGGTGACTTCCCGCAGCAAGGCATCGCCAACCGGGTGGCCGAGGCTGTCGTTGACCGTCTTGAAGTGGTCCAGGTCGATGAACAGCAAGGCGCCGTAGCGACCTTCGCGCTGCTCGCGGGCCATGGCGTGTTGCAGGCGGTCGAGCAGCAGACGGCGATTGGGCAGGCCGGTAAGTTCGTCGCTGTAGGCCAGGCGCTCGATCTCGCGCTGGTAGCGCTGGCGCTCGGAAATGTCGGTGATGCTCAGGCGGATCAGAGGCCGGCCTTCGCCAGGCAAGCGTACCAGGCGCACCTCGCAGGGACGCACACGGCCGTTCACATCGCGCATCAGCCAGTCGAAGGTAGGCGTGTCGCCCTTGAGCGCGGCGCGGGTATAGGCATTGCCCAGTTCCCGCGACGAGCGGCCATCGGCCTGCAGCGGCGGACTGAAGCTGGTGGGCATGTGGCCGTGCAGCAGCTCGCGGGACATGCCGAACAGGCGCGCGGCGTTCTCGTTGGCTTCGACGATGCCGTGCTGGGGATCGAACACCAGGATGGCTTCCGGCGCGTGCTCCACCAGGGTCCGGTAGCGCGCTTCGGCCTCGTGCCGGGCACTGATGTCCTCCACCAGCGCCAGCAAGGCGTAGAGCTGGCCGTCCAGGTCACGCACGCCGCGCACGTTGACCCGCGCGTGCACGGTGCCGCCGGAGCCTTTCATGAAGCGCTTGTCCAGCTCGTAACCATCACGTTCGCCCTTGCGCACCTCCTCCAGCAGGGCCTCTTCGGCGGCGCGGTCCTCGACCACCGTCATGCTCATCCAGTCGACTCCGCGCAGCTGTTCGCGGGAACGGCCGAGGATGCTGCAGAGCTTGTAGTTGACCTCTTCCCAGCGTTGGTCCGGGGTGCACAGGGCCATGCCGATCAACGGCGCCTCGAAGAACAGGTGCAGGTGCTTGTCGCGCTCGTGCTGCAGGCGCTCGGAGCGCTTCTGGCTGGTCAGGTCAAGCATGGCGCCGTAGATGCGGATCACCTGGTCGCCATCGTGTTCGGCCAGGCCCTTGATCCGCAGCCAGCGCGGAGTACCGCGAGCGGCCTGGATGCGCAGCTCCACGTCGAAGGGCTCGGCGCTGCGCAGGCACTGCTCCAGGGTGTCTTCCAGCAGCGAGCGGCTGGCCGGGTCGAAGTAGCTGAGCATCTGCCCGAGGCTGGGAGCGCCGGCGCCCGGGTCCAGTTCATAGATACGGAAGCTGCCCTCGCTCCAGGCCATTTTCAGTGTGGCGATCTCCAGCACCCAGCTGCCGATATCGGCGATGGCTTCTGTCTGGTTCAGCAGGTGCGTCTGGCGCAGCAACTCGTCGCGGCGGGTGTCCAGTTCCTCGGAAAGCATCTCGCGGCCGCTGACATCGTGCTGCAGGGCGACGAAATGGCTGATGCCCTGGGCGTCACGCATGGGCGCCACGGTGATCTCGTTCCAGAACAGGCTGCCGTCCTTGCGATAGTTACGCAGCACCAGCTGGCACTGTTCGCCACGCTGCAATGCATCCTGCAGGCGCGGCAGCTCGGACTGGTTGCGGTCGTGATGGAGCAGGAAACGCCAGTGATTGCCCAGGGCCTCGTCCCGCGAATAGCCGCTCATCTGTTCGAAGGCCGGGTTGCAGTAGATCAACGGCTGGTCGGCCTGGCGCGCATCGATGATGGTCACCCCCAGGGGGCTGGCCTGCAGCGCCAGGTTGCTCATGGCCAGTTCCTTCTGCATCTCGTCGCGGCGAGCCAGCGCCAGGCGCAGGTCGCTCAGGCTGCGTCCGACCAGCAGGGCGGACATCATCAGCAGCAGCACGCTGAAATAGAGCTCGACGCCCGACTGCGGCTCGGCCAGGCGCGCGCCGCCATCGAACTGGCGCAGTGCCGGCAGGGCGAGCACGGTCAGGGCGGTCAGGCCGGCACCGCAGAGGGCACCGGGAAAGCCCCAGACCAGCCCCAGGCCGAGCATCATCAGGCCGATGGGTGGCAAGGTGAGGATCAGCGGCACGACGGTCAGCAGCCAGGGTATCAGCAGCGCCAGCACCAGCAGCAATGGCCAGGGCGGCAGTCGGTGCAGGGTCTCGGGCAGCGCCTCCACCGGCTCCGGCACCCAGCCACGGCGGCTGAACAGCGGCGTGAGGTAAGTCAGCAGTGGCAGGCTGACGGCCAGGGTGGTCAGGCACGCCCCGGGCCAGACCAGCAGGGCGGAGTTGCCCCAGCTCGCGCGCGCCGCGCTGTGGCTCAGCGTCAGCGCCGCCTGCTCGCCGTAGACCAAGAGACTCACCGGCAACAGCACGCCGTAGAGCATGAAACGCAGCAATTCGGGGAAGTCGCGCAGGTCAGCGTGGCAGCCGGCACGCCTGAGCGCCCACCAGCCCAGGGCGACGCTGAGTGTTTCCGGCACGGCGTAGAGTGGCGCCCAGTACCAGTTGAGGTCCCACAGGGGCACGCTGAGCAGCGCGTTGAAATAGATGGCGGGCAATACCCGCGCGCCCCACCACAGGCAGAACACCAGGCCGAGGGCAAAGGGCAGGTACCAGACGGCCAATCCACTGGAAGCCTGGGTACCTAGGGAAATCCAGGTGGCCAGATGCAGCAGCGGCAGAGGCAACCACCAGGTCCATTGGGGTAGTCGGAAAGAAGCAGCTGGCATACTGACCTCATGTCGGTGCGCAAGCTGAGGATAGCCCAGCGCCGGGCTAGCGTACGCCGAACGACTGGCGTCCTGACAGCACTACCGATGGCAGGTCCGAATCAGTGACCAAAGGAGTCGCAGGAAAGGGCGCCCGAGTGGTGCGCCGGAGATATCCCGCTCTGTACGAAAGCGCGCCGGACGATGGTCCGGCGCGCTATCACGAGCACTACACAGCGTCGCGGGGAAGCAACAATCCCAACGGCAGGCAGACCCTGGCTTCCAGGCCGCCGCCGGAGCGGTTGCGCAGTTCGACGCTGCCGCCGTGCTGCGCGGCGATGCGTTTCACGATGGCAAGCCCCAGGCCGGTGCCCTTGCCGCCACGGGCGCGGTCACCACGGATGAAGGGGTTGAAGATGTCCTGCAGCTCGGATGGGTCGATGCCCTGGCCCCGGTCCAGCACGCTCAGCACCACGTAGGGAGCGGCGTTGTCGCCCGCGAGGAAGGCCGCTACCTCGACGCCATTGCCGCCATATCGCAGCGCGTTCTCGATCAGGTTCGCCAGCAGGCGCTTGATCGACACCCGCCGCAACGGGAACGGCGGCAGCGGTTCCAGGCACAGGCGCACCTGTTCGTCTTTCTGGTTGTAGGGAGCGACCACTTCGTGCACCAGTTCGCCCAGGTCCAGTTCTTCCACCCGCTCATCACGGCCATCACGGATGAAGGCGAGGAACTGGTCGAGGATGGCATCCATGTCCTCGATGTCGCGGACCATGTCTTCGGTCAGCTCGGAGTCGTTGCACATCAACTCCAGGGACAGGCGCAGGCGCGTCAGCGGTGTGCGCAGGTCATGGGAAACGCCGGCCAGCATCAGCTCGCGCTCGCGGGCGCCGCGCTCGACGTCCTCGGCCATCTGGTTGAAGGCACGGTACACCTCGGCCATCTCGCTCGGTGTGTCGCTCACCGGCAGGCGCACGCTGCGGCCCTGGCCGACCTGGCGGGCGGCGAAGACGAGGCGCTTGAGCGGGGCGTTGAGCTGGCGCACGAAGATCCAGGCGGCGGCGGTGGAGAGCAGGCCGATGCCGAGGAACCAGCCGAGCACGCTCCAGATACGCTGGCCGCGCAGGGGATGTGGATAAAGCGGGATGCGCACCCAATCCGGGCCCAGCTCCGGGGCATGGACCCAGAGCGCCGGCGGGCTCTGGGCGCGCAGACGCACCTCGGTGCCAGGGCCGAGCTCGGCCTGCATCTGGCGCTGGAAGATTTCGCTGTAGGGCCAGTGCTGCTCGCTGGCAGGCACGGCATCGCGGGTGACACGCTTGAGCCCGGCTGCCTTGGCCAGGTCGTGACGCTCTTCTTCGCTCGCCGCCCAGTAGGCGCGCAGGGTAAGCGCCGCACCGTGGCTGTACTGGCGGTCCACCAGCACGTCCTCGTTCATCATCAGGTAGACCAGGGTCAGCGCCTTGGAAAACAGGACGACGATGAGCACCAGCCAGAGGGTGCGGGAGAAGAAGCTCTGCGGGAACCAGTAGGGGGTGCGCATCACCACCCTGGGTTGCCCGGCGGCGGGAACACCCGCCGCACGTTCACTTGTTGCCATCGGGTACGAACACGTAGCCCACGCCCCAGACGGTCTGGATATAGCGCGGCTTGGAAGGGTCCGGTTCGATCAGCCGGCGCAGACGGGAAATCTGCACGTCGATGGAACGCTCCAGGGCGTCCCACTCTCGGCCACGGGCCAGGTTCATCAGTTTGTCGCGGGTCAGCGGCTCGCGGGCATGCTGGACCAGCGCCTTGAGGACGGCGAACTCACCGGTGGTGAGCATCTGCACATCGTCGCCTTTCTTCAGCTCGCGGGTCGCCAGGGACAACTCGTACTCACCGAAGCTGACACTTTCGTCCTCGCTGGCCGGGGCGCCCGGCACCTGCGGCGCCTGGCGACGCAGCACGGCCTTGATCCGCGCCAGCAGTTCGCGGGGATTGAACGGCTTGGCCAGGTAGTCGTCGGCGCCCAGTTCCAGGCCCTGAATGCGGCTCGTCTCGTCGCCCTTGGCGGTGAGCATGATGATCGGCACCTGGTTGTTGGACGCGCGCAGGCGGCGGCAGGCCGACAGGCCGTCCTCGCCGGGGAGCATCAGGTCCAGCACCACCAGGTTGAAGAGTTCGCGAGCCAGCAGGCGATCCATCTGCTCGACGTTCTCCACGGCGCGCACGCGGAAGCCCTGCTCGTCGAGGAAGCGCTCAAGAAGGCGCCGCAGACGGGCGTCGTCGTCGACTATGAGGATCTTTTCGCCTTCAGCGGTCGGGTTGCTGCTCATGTTTTCTCCTGTTGTGCAAGCCGCGCATTATCGCCTGACGGCAGCGCGCAGCGGCTTGCCCATTGTTAGCAGATTTTTCCCCGAACGGTTCCCTACCCTTGGAAACTCGGTGTTTATAATGCGGCGCCTTTCATCACCGGCGAGCCCTGGCTCGCCGGTCTGTTTTTCCGCGGTAGCCGCCGTGACCCGACCCGGGCTGCCGCCCATGCAGGTGTTTTCAATGGATATCAACAACCGCATCGCTGAAGAACTGGGCGTGCGCCCGCAACAGGTCGCCGCCGCCGTGGAACTGCTGGACGAGGGTTCTACCGTCCCCTTCATCGCCCGTTACCGGAAAGAAGTCACCGGCAGCCTCGACGATACCCAGCTGCGTACCCTGGAAGAACGCCTGCGCTACCTGCGCGAAATGGAAGATCGCCGCGGCGCGATCCTCGCCAGCATCACCGAGCAAGGCAAACTGACTCCGGAGCTGGAACGCGAGATCAAGCTCGCCGACACCAAGACCCGCCTCGAAGACCTTTACCTGCCCTATAAGCAGAAGCGCCGCACCAAGGGCCAGATCGCCCTGGAAGCCGGCCTCGGCGAACTGGCCGACGCGCTGTTCAACGACCCGTCCCTGGCCCCGGAAACCGAAGCCGAGCGTTTCATCGACGCCGAAAAGGGCTTCGCCGACGTCAAGGCCGTGCTCGAAGGCGCCAAGTACATCCTCATGGAGCGCTTCGCCGAAGATGCCACCCTGCTCGCCAGCCTGCGCAGCTTCCTCAAGGACAGTGCCACCCTCAGTGCCCGCCTGGTGGCCGGCAAGGAGCAGGAAGGCGCCAAGTTCAGCGACTACTTCGAGCACGACGAACACCTCAAGGGCGTGCCTTCGCACCGCGCCCTGGCGATTTTCCGTGGCCGCAACGAAGGCGTGCTGAGCATCGCCCTGAAGGTCGGCGAAGAGCTGCCGGGCACCCTGCATCCCTGCGAGCTGATGATCGGCGAGCGCTTCGGCATCGCCAACCAGGGCCGTGCCGGCGACAAGTGGCTGTCCGAAGTGGTGCGCTGGACCTGGAAGGTCAAGCTCTACACCCATCTGGAAACCGACCTGCTGGGCGAGCTGCGCGAAGCCGCCGAAAGCGAAGCCATCAACGTCTTCGCCCGCAACCTGCACGACCTGCTGCTGGCCGCGCCGGCCGGCCCGCGCGCCACCCTGGGCCTGGACCCGGGCCTGCGCACCGGCTGCAAGGTCGCCGTGGTCGATGCCACTGGCAAACTGCTGGACACCGCCACCGTCTACCCCCACGTACCGCACAACAAGTGGGACGAGACCCTGGCCATCCTCGGCAAGCTCTGCGCCAGGCACAGCGTCGACCTGATCGCCATCGGCAACGGCACCGCCAGCCGTGAGACCGACAAGCTCGCCATCGAGCTGATCAAGAAATACCCGGCCCTGAAAATGACCAAGATCATGGTCAGCGAGGCCGGCGCATCGGTGTACTCCGCCTCCGAGCTGGCGGCCAGGGAATTCCCGGACCTGGACGTCTCCCTGCGCGGCGCCGTGTCCATCGCCCGCCGCCTGCAGGACCCGCTGGCCGAGCTGGTGAAGATCGACCCGAAATCCATCGGCGTCGGCCAGTACCAGCACGACGTGTCCCAGGTGCAGCTTGCGCGCAGCCTGGATGCCGTGGTCGAGGACTGCGTGAACGCCGTGGGCGTGGACGTGAACACCGCCTCCGCAGCCCTGCTGGCGCGCATCTCCGGCCTCAACGCCACCCTGGCGCAGAACATCGTCAGCTACCGCGACGCCAATGGCGCCTTCAAGACCCGCGACGAACTGAAGAAAGTCAGCCGCCTGGGCGAGAAGACCTTCGAGCAGGCCGCCGGCTTCCTTCGCGTGATGAACGGCGACAACCCGCTGGACGCCTCCGCCGTGCACCCGGAAACCTATCCGCTGGTGCAGCGCATTGCGGAAGGCACCGGCCGCGACATCCGCTCGCTGATCGGCGATTCCGGCTTCCTCAAGCGCCTGGACCCGGCCAAGTTCACCGACGAGACCTTCGGCCTGCCCACTGTCACCGACATCATCAAGGAGCTGGACAAGCCCGGCCGCGACCCGCGTCCCGAGTTCAAGACCGCCGAGTTCCAGGAAGGCGTGGAAAGCCTCAAGGACCTCAAGCCCGGCATGACGCTGGAAGGCGTGGTGACCAACGTCACCAACTTCGGCGCCTTCGTCGACATCGGCGTCCACCAGGACGGCCTGGTGCACATCTCCGCGCTGTCGGAGAAGTTCGTCAAGGACCCGTACGAAGTGGTCAAGGCCGGCGACATCGTCCGCGTGAAGGTCATGGAAGTCGACATCCCGCGTAACCGCGTGGGTCTGTCCATGCGCATGAGCGACACCCCCGGCGAGAAGGTCGATGGTCCGCGCGGCGGTGCCCGCCAGGGCGGCCAGTCCCGTCAGCAGCAGAGCGCACCGCGCAACAGCGCTCCGCCGGCGACCGGCGCCATGGCGTCGCTGTTCGCCAATGCCAAGCAGATCAAGAAGAAGTGACCATGGACCTGGCCGACCTGCAGACAGGCAGCAACTACAGCCAGTTGCTGGGCATCGAGGCTGTGAGCCTGGGCGAGGGCGTCGCCGAGGCACGCCTGCCCATGGCCGAACACCTGCGTAACCGTGGCCAGGTGATGCACGGCGGGGCGATCTTCTCCCTGCTGGACATCGCCATGGGGCTGGCCTGTTCCAGCAGCCACGGCTTCGACCGGCGCAGCGCCACCCTGGAATGCAAGATCAACTACATCCGCCCGGTGGCCGAGGGCGAGGTGATCTGCAGGGCGCGGGTGCTGCATGCCGGCAAACGCACGCTGGTAGTGGAAGCCGACGTACTGCAGGGCGACAAGCTGGTCGCCAAGGGACAAGGCACCTTCGCTCAGCTGTAATCGCGGGGTGGTGGCAAGGCTCTATTCTGGACGAAGCGACAACGCGAACCGCCGGCGGGACAAGTATTTCTGCCGGCGGCCAAGTCCGCCTCTTGTAGACAGCTTGGTCCACCCCCATATTGGGGCGACCGACGCGTGAAGGATTCCAAATTGAGCGATCTTCTTTCCCGCCGCCTGGCCTTGCTCGGCGAGCGCGCCAACCTGCCCCTGCTCACCCGGTGCCTGCACGGCATCGAGCGTGAATGCCTGCGGGTCGACGGCAATGGCCAACTGGCGCTGACGCCACACTCCCCCGCCCTGGGCTCGGCCCTGACCCATGCACAGATCACCACGGACTATTCCGAGTCGCTGCTGGAGTTCATCACTCCGGCCGAGGCCGATCCGGCGCAGACCCTGGCGGACCTGGAGAAGATCCATCGCTTCACCCTGGACAAGCTCGGCGACGAACTGCTCTGGAGCCCGTCCATGCCCTGCCGCCTGCCGGCGGAGGAAGACATCCCCATCGCCCGCTACGGCACCTCGCCCATCGGCCGTCTGAAGTACGTCTACCGCAAGGGCCTGGCCGTGCGTTACGGCAAGACCATGCAGTGCATTGCCGGCATCCACTACAACTATTCCCTGCCCGAGGCACTCTGGCCGCTGCTCAAGCAGGCCGAAGGCGATCCGCAGAGCGACCGCGAGTACCAGTCGGCGCGCTACATCGCGATGATCCGCAACTTCCGCCGCTACAGCTGGCTGCTGATGTACCTGTTCGGTGCCGCCCCGGCGCTGGACAAGAGCTTCCTGCGCGGCCGTCCGCACGACCTCGACAGCCTGGACGCCGACACCCTTTACCTGCCCTGGGCCACCAGCCTGCGGATGAGCGACCTGGGCTACCAGAACAACGCCCAGGCGGGCCTCACCCCCTGCTACAACAGCCTCGACAGCTATCTCGGGAGCCTGCGCCAGGCGGTGTCCACGCCCTACCCGCCCTATGCCGAGATCGGCACCAAGCAGGACGGCGAGTGGGTGCAACTGAACACCAACGTCATCCAGATCGAGAACGAGTACTACTCGAGCATCCGCCCCAAACGCGTCACCTACACCGGCGAACGCCCGATCCAGGCACTGATGGCCCGAGGCGTGCAGTACGTGGAAGTGCGCTGCCTCGACATCAACCCCTTCCTGCCGCTGGGCATCGACCTCACCGAAGCGCGCTTCCTCGATGCCTTCCTGTTGTTCTGCGCCCTGCAGGACAGCCCGCCGATGGCCGGCGAGGAATGCCGCAGCGCCACCGACAACTTCCAGCGCGTGGTCAAGGAAGGTCGCCGTCCCGGCCTGCAACTGCAGCGCCACGGCCATACCACCAGCCTGACCGAATGGGCCAATGAGTTGCTCGACCGCATCGCCCGCACCGCCGAAGTGCTGGACGCCGCCCAGGGTGGCCAGGAACACGCCGAGGCCCTGGCCGCCCAGCGTGCCAAGGTCGCCAACCCGGAGCTGACCCCGTCGGCACGGGTACTGGCCGAAATGCGCGAGCGTGGCGAAAGCTTCAGCCAGTTCGCCCTGCGCCAGAGCCGCCAGCATGCCGACTACTTCCGCAGCCGGCCGCTCGATACCGAGGACCATGACCGCTTCGAGGCCATGGCCCGCCAGTCCCTGGACGAACAGGCGCGCCTGGAAGCCGAGCCGGAAGTCGACTTCGACACCTTCGTCGCCGCCTACCAGGCGAGCATCCTCGGCTTGATCAGCAACTGATCGGCGAATCGCCTGGCACTTTCTTGTTCTGTGGGAGCGAATTCATTCGCGAATGAATTCGCTCCCACAAAGAAACAGCCCCTACAGTGCCTTCTCGAACACCTGTGAATTGCGCTGGAAGTTGTACAGCGACGCCCGCGCCACCGGCAGGCGCTCGACGCCGCTGGGCTGGAAGCCGCGCTCGCGGAACCAGTGGGCGGTGCGGGTGGTGAGGACGTAGAGGGTCTTCAGGCCCAGGGCGCGGGCCCGCTCCTCGATACGCTCCAGCAGTTCGTCGCCTCGGCCGCCGTGGCGGTATTCCGGATTCACCGCCAGGCAGGCCAGCTCGCCGGCGTCGGAGTCGGCGATGGGATAGAGCGCCGCGCAGGCGATGATCAGGCCATCGCGCTCGACGATGGTGAACTGCTCGATCTCCCGCTCCAGCACTTCCCGCGAACGGCGCACCAGGATGCCCTGGTCCTCCAGCGGGGTGATCAGATCGATCAGGCCGCCGACGTCGTCGATGGTGGCTTCGCGCAGGGATTCGAACTGCTCCTGGTCCACCAGGGTGCCGCCGCCATCGCGGGTGAACAGCTCAGTGAGCAGCGAGCCATCCTCGGCATAGCTGACCATGTGGCTGCGCTTGACCCCGGCGCGGCAGGCCTGGGCCGCGGCGTCGAGCAGCTCGGCCTGGTAGTTGTTGCCCAGGCGAACCAGATGCGGCGGCACCTGCTGCGGACGCAGCTCGCGCACCAGTTTGCCGGATTCGTCGATCAGGCCGCGCTCGGCGCCGAACAGGATCAGCTTGTCCGCCCCCAGGTCGATGGCGACGCGGGTGGCCACGTCCTCGCAGGCGAGGTTGAAGATTTCCCCGGTGGGCGAGTAGCCGAGCGGCGACAGCAGCACGATGGCGCGCTCGTCCAGCAGGCGGCCGATGCCCTTGCGGTCCACGCGGCGCACTTCGCCGGTGTGGTGGTAGTCGACGCCGTCAACGACGCCGATCGGGCGCGCGGTGACGAAGTTGCCGGTGCTCACCCGCAGCCGCGAGCCCTGCATCGGCGAGGCGGCGATATCCATGGACAGGCGTGCCTCGATGGCAATGCGCAGCTGGCCCACGGCATCGATCACGCATTCCAGCGTGGGGCCGTCGGTGATCCGCAGGTCGCGGTGGAAGTGCGGGGTCAGGCCGCGCGCAGCCAGGCGCGCCTCGATCTGCGGGCGTGAGCCGTGCACCAGCACCAGGCGCACGCCCATGCTGTGCAGCAGCACCAGGTCGTGGACGATATTGCCGAAGTTCGGATGAGCGACCCCCTCGCCGGGCAGCATCACCACGAAGGTGCAGTCCCGGTGGGAGTTGATGTAAGGGGTAGCGTGGCGCAGCCAGTTGACGTAGTCGAGCATGGTTCCGTGAGCCTGTCGTAGAGCGAATTGACGAGTGCGATCCCCGGCTTGTCCGGGAATGAAAGTGAGGCGGCGCGTTATCGTCGTCGCATGAGCATCAACGGAAACCCTCCTGGTCAGGACTTGGTGGCGGATTGCAGGCAGTAATGCTGGATGAGCTGGCGCAATAGCGCAACGGTAGGCTCGATCCGTGACAGTTCGAGATGCTCGTCCGGCTGGTGGGCGCAGGCGATGTCGCCGGGGCCGAGCACCAGGGCCTCGCAACCGAGCTGCTGAAGATACGGTGCTTCGGTGCCGAAGGCCACCGACTGCGCGGTATGGCCGGTAAGACGTTCGGCCAGGCGCACCAGATCACTTTCCGGCGACTGCTCAAACGGCGGCACTGCCGGGAACAGCGGCTTGAAGTCGATCATCACCTGGTAGTGCTCGGCCACCGGACGCAGGCGCTGGCGAATCACCGCGCGCAGGGTGTCCGGATTCATTCCCGGCAGTGGGCGCAGGTCGAACTCCAGGCTGCACTGGCCGCAGATACGGTTGGGGTTGTCGCCACCGTGGATGCAGCCGAGATTCAGCGTGGGCTGGGGCACGCTGAACTGCGGATTGCGAAACTCCTGCTGCCACTCGCCACGCAAGGCGATCAGGTCGCTCATCACCGCATGCATGGCTTCCAGGGCGCTGTGGCCCAGGCTGGGGTCGGAGGAATGGCCACTCTGCCCGAGGATGTCGATGCGCTCCATCATCACCCCCTTGTGCAGGCGGATGGGCTTGAGCCCCGTCGGCTCGCCGATCACCGCCGCGCGGCCCAGGGGCCTGCCGGCCTGCGCCAGCGCGCGGGCACCGGCCATGGAGCTTTCCTCGTCACAGGTGGCGAGGATGATCAGCGGCTGCTGGAACCGCTGGTCCAGCAGGCCGCGCACGGCCTCGATGGCCAGGGGAAAGAAGCCCTTCATGTCGCAGCTGCCCAGGCCATACCAGCGATTGCCGGCTTCACTGAGCTTCAGCGGGTCGGTTTTCCACAGGGCGGCGTCGAAGGGCACGGTGTCGCTATGGCCGGCCAGCACCAGGCCGCCGGGGCCCGTGCCGTAGGTTGCCAGCAGGTTGGCCTTGCCCGGCGAGACCTGCTGGATCTCGCAGCGGAAACCGAGGTCACCGAGCCAGCCGGCCAGCAATTCGATCACCGCCTGGTTCGACTGGTCCCAACTGGGTTGGGTGCAGCTCACCGAGGGGGTGGCGATCAGTGCGGCGAACTGGGATTTCAGGTCTGGAACGGACATCGGAGGACCTCCACGGACGAGCGATAATCATAGGCCCAAGGCCGCGCGCGGTGAAACCGCTGCGGCACGTGGCCCGCCCGTCCTGTAAACTTCACCGCCTTGGCAGCCACCCCCTGGCTGCGTCCGAAGACCCCGGCGATGAACAAAGAGACCGAAATCAAGCTTCGCGCCAGCCGCGAGACCCTGGAAGCCCTGCGCGACCACCCGCTGCTGAAGAAGCGCAACAAGTCCGGCTGGGAACGCCGCGAACTCTTCAACCAGTACTTCGACACGCCCGACCGCGACCTGGCCCAGGCCCGCGTTGCCCTGCGCCTGCGCCGCGACGGCGAGCAGTTCATCCAGACCCTCAAGACCCGTGGCCAGAGCGTGGCCGGGCTGTCCGAGCGCAATGAGTGGGACTGGTACCTGGACAAGGCCAAGCTGGACCCGAAGAAGCTCACCGACGACTGCTGGCCCGCCAGCCTCGCCGAGCTGGACAAGAAGCAGCTCAAGCCCATCTTCACCACCGACTTCCACCGTGACCGCGCCGAGATCGCCTGGGGCCGCGGCAAGGCCAAGGTGGTGATCGAGGCCGCCCTGGACCAGGGCAAGGTGATCGCCGGCAAGCTGGAAGAAGACATCTGCGAACTGGAACTGGAGCTGCGCCAGGGCGAACCCGAGGCGCTGCTGGAACTGGCCGCCGAGCTCGCCGCCGATCTGCCGCTGATGCCCTGCGACATCAGCAAGGCCGAACGCGGCTATCGCCTCCATGACGCCAACAGCTACCACCTCAGCCTGCCGGCGCCGGCCCTGTCGGCCGAATTGCCGCTGGACGACGCCTTCACCGCCCTCGCCTGGCACCTGCTGGGCAGCAGCCAGCGCCTGGCCGAGCAGTACCGCTTCAATGGTCACTGGAAGCTGCTGGTGGACTGGCTGCAGCAACTGGTCGACCTGCGCGCCCTGATCGGCAGCCTCGGCCAGGCCGCTCCCCGCGCCAGCAGCCATGACCTGCGCGAAGCCCTGGACGCCCTGCTCAACGACTGGCGCCCGCGCGTGCAGGCCGGCGAGCTGGATGAAGCCGTGCGCCACGCCGCGCCGCAGCAGTTCGCCGAAGAACTCGCCGGCACCCGCTGGGGCCTGTTCTCCCTCAACGCTTCCCGCTGGCTGCTGACCCGCGCCTGGACCGTCGAACGCAATGAGCGTGGCAATCGCCAGGGCCAGGCCGTGCTGGGCAACTGGCTGCCGCGCCTGATCGCCGAGGAAGGCCAAGCCCTCAAGCTGGATCGCTACAAGCGCCAGCCCGAGGACCTGTCCGAGCAGCTTCCGCGTATCGAGCGCCTGCTGGTCTGGCTGCGTCTGGCGCGCCAGGTGCTGGAAGTGCCGGAAGTCGACCGCGCCTACGGTGAACTGTCCAAGTTCGCCGAACTGGCCGCCCAGCCGCTTGACGCGGAAGTACTGGCAGCCCGCAGCGAGCAGGCGCAGGCCCTGATCAGCCTGCGCAGCTGGAAGGCGCTGACCAGATAAGGCACGTTCCGGGAACCCACCATGCTCAAGCAAAGCTTCCGCTCCGTGGTCACCACCTGGCTCACCGGCCTGCTGGCCCTCTTGCCACTGGTGCTGACCCTGGCCCTGCTGGCCTGGCTGGTGAGCCTGCTGAACCGGCTGGTGGGACCCTCCACGGTGATCGGCCAGCTCCTCGGCGCCCTCGGCCAGCCCTTTGCGAGCAACCCGGTGCTGGCCTATCTGGTCGGCACCCTGGTGTTGCTGGGCAGCCTGTACCCCCTGGGCCTGGCCGTGCAGCTCGGCCTGCGCCGGCCGCTGGCCTGGCTACTGGACATGACCCTGCGCCGTGCACCGCTGATCGGCAGCCTGTACGGCCTGGCGGACCGCTTCGTCGGCCTGCTGGACCGCAGCCAGAACGCCGACATCGCCGCGATGACCCCGGTCTGGTGCCTGTTCGGCGGCAACGGCGCGGCCGTGCTGGCCCTGCGCCCGAACCCGGAAACCTTCGAACTGGACGGCCGCCCCTACTGCGCCATCCTCGTGCCCACCGCGCCCATTCCGGTGGGCGGCGGGCTGATCTACGTGCCGGTGGAGTGGGTACGACCGGCGGAGATGGGTGTGGAAGGGCTGACCAGCATCTACCTGTCCATGGGCCTCACGCCGCCGCACCAGGCGGGCAGGTTGGCGAAGGAGCCGGTCGTCCTGGGCGACGACAGCAAGGCTTCCTGACGCTCTACTTTGTGGGCGCGAATTCATTCGCAATTGAATCGCTCCCACACATCTCTCTCCGCCTTACCCCTGCCCCACCGGCAAACTGGTGGTGGACTTGATCTCCGACAGCGCGACGATGGAGTTCACTTCCTGTATCCCCGGCACCAGCGACAGCTTCTCGAAGAAGAAGCGCTCATAGGCCTCGATGTCCCGGGTGACGATGCGCAGCATGAAATCCACCGCCCCCATCAGCACATGGCACTCCAGCACCTCGGGAAACCGGCGCATGGCCTCGGCGAACTCGGTGAGGTTGGAACGGCCGTGGGCGTTGAGTTTCACCTGGGCGAAGATCTGCGCATTAAGGCCCACCTTGCGCCGGTCCAGCAGGGTGACCTGGCGGCGGATCACCCCTTCCTCCTTCAGGCGCTGGATACGCCGCCAGCAGGGCGACTGGGACAGCCCCACCCGCTCGGCGATTTCGGCGGTGGAAAGGCTCGCGTCCTCCTGCAGCAGTTCAAGGATGCGCTTATCGTAGCTATCCAGGGCGACGGACATAAAAATTCCCGACTCTGATCAATTTCAGGAAAGTCTATCCAAAGAATCTGCCTATCCACGTGATTCAGGCAGAAAAATCCCGTTGCAGACTGGAAAACTATCGGCGTCCCCACCGAGGAATCCACCATGCTCAGCCTGCAGACCGCCCCCGCTACCCGCGAAGACCACTGGCACCCGCGCGCCACCCAGCTCCAGGCCTGCGAGATGCAATTCGCCATCATCGCCGAGGCGGAAGCGGACATCCTCGGTCGCCTGCTCGCCTTCTTCTCCCAGCTGCAACTGGTACCGCACTGGCTGGAAGTGAACCGGCTCGGCGACAACCTGCTGGTGCAATTGCGCCAGCCGGGGCTGACGCCGCACCGTGCGGAAGTCATCGCGCAGAAGATGCGCTCGCTGGTCAGCGTGTTCTCGGTGGAGCTGGAGCAGGCTGCCGTTCCTTGATCCAGCACTTAGTCGAGAACCTGCGATTCGGGCATGCTTGCCGTCCCGCGAGAAGAGCGATTGACTACTCTTTGAGACTGAACAGCGTGACCGAGGAGCATGCATGTCCGCCTTTGCCTCACCCGCCCAGGATCGTTGGCTGGACCTCAACGACCTGATGCGCGAACTGGTGGCCCAGGGCCGCCTGAGCCAGGACCAGGCCGAACATTGCCTGGCCATTCGCCGTAGCGCGGTGAACAACCAACAGCATCCCCTGGAGTTCCTGGCCAGCCAGCAGGTGGACGATCTCAAGCGTCCCGGCAAGAAGCTGGACCTGGAAACCCTCAGCCACTGGCTGGCCGAACATGCCGGCCAGCCCTACCTGCGCATCGACCCGCTGAAGATCGACGTCGCCGCCATCACCCCGTTGATGTCCTACGCCTTCGCCCAGCGCCACAAGATCCTCGCCGTGGAGGTGAATAGCGAGGCGGTGACCATCGCCAGCGCCCAGCCCTTCGTGCAGGGCTGGGAAAGCAACCTCACCCACGTGCTCAAGCGCCCGATCAAGCGCGTGGTCGCCAACCCGGTGGACATCCAGAAGTTCACCCTGGAGTTCTACCGCCTGGCCAAGTCGGTCAGCGGCGCCAGCGCGGTGGACCAGAAGATCAGCGGCGTCGGCAACTTCGAGCAGTTGCTCAAGCTCGGCTCCAGCGAGCAGGAGCCGGACGCCAACGACGCGCACATCGTCAACATCGTCGACTGGCTGTTCCAGTACGCCTACCAGCAGCGCGCCAGCGATATCCACATCGAACCGCGCCGCGAGCAGGGCACCGTGCGTTTCCGCATCGACGGCGTACTGCACACCGTCTATCAATTCCCGCCGCAGGTCACCATGGCGGTGGTCAGCCGCCTGAAGAGCCTTGGGCGGATGAACGTGGCGGAAAAGCGCAAGCCCCAGGACGGCCGGGTCAAGACCAAGACCCCGGACGGCGGCGAAGTGGAACTGCGCCTGTCGACGTTGCCCACCGCCTTCGGCGAAAAGATGGTGATGCGGATCTTCGACCCCGAAGTGCTGCTGAAAAGCTTCGACCAGCTCGGTTTCTCCCAGGATGACCTGCGCCGCTGGCAGAGCATGACCAACCAGCCCAACGGCATCATCCTGGTCACCGGCCCCACCGGCTCTGGCAAGACCACGACGCTCTACACCACGCTCAAGCAGCTGGCCACGAGCGAGGTGAACGTCTGCACCATCGAAGACCCCATCGAGATGATCGAGGGCGCCTTCAACCAGATGCAGGTGCAGCACAACATCGACCTGACCTTCGCCAGCGGCGTGCGCGCGCTGATGCGCCAGGACCCGGACATCATCATGATCGGCGAGATTCGCGATCTGGAAACCGCCGAGATGGCGATCCAGGCCGCGCTGACCGGCCACCTGGTGCTCTCCACCCTGCACACCAACGACGCCCCAAGCGCCATCACCCGCCTGCTGGAACTGGGCGTGCCCTATTACCTGCTGCGCGCCACCCTGCTCGGGGTCATGGCCCAGCGACTAGTGCGCACCCTGTGTCCGCACTGCAAGGCACCGATGGAACTGCGCGAGGAAGACTGGGCCAGCCTGACCAAACCCTGGAGCGCGCCGCTGCCTACCGGCGCCCACCGCGCCGTTGGCTGCCTGGAATGCCGTGATACCGGCTACCGGGGCCGCGCAGGGGTGTACGAGATCATGCTGCTGTCCGACGGCATCAAACCGCTGATCACCGCCGATACCGACCTCATCGCCCTGCGCCGTGCAGCCTTCAAGGAAGGCATGCGCAGCCTGCGCCTGTCCGGCGCGCAGAAGGTCGCCTCGGGCCTGACAACCATCGAAGAAGTGCTGCGGGTCACGCCACAAAGCGAACAGAAATGAAATGCTTGGCGGCTGGAGCGGAGGGGCTCCAGTCACCGAGATACAGCCAGCAAAAGGAGCACATCCCATGGAAATCGGCAGTGTCGTCATCCTCTTCGTCGCCCTGGCGATCGCCATCGTCTTCATGGGCTTCAAGGTCGTGCCGCAAGGCTTCGAGTGGACGGTAGAGCGCTTCGGCCGCTACACCAACACGCTCAAGCCGGGCCTGAACATCATCGTTCCGGTGATGGACCGCATCGGCCGCAAGATCAACGTCATGGAAAGCGTGCTGGACATTCCCCCGCAGGAAGCCATCAGCGCCGACAACGCCATCGTCACCATCGACGCCGTGTGCTTCTTCCAGGTGATCAACACCGCCCAGGCGGCCTACGAGGTCAACGACCTGGAACACGCCATCCGCAACCTGGTGATGACCAACATCCGCACCGTGCTCGGTTCCATGGAGCTGGACGCCATGCTCAGCCAGCGCGACGCGATCAACGAACGCCTGCTGCGCACCGTGGATGAAGCCACCGCGCCCTGGGGCATCAAGGTCACCCGTATCGAGATCAAGGACATCACCCCGCCGGTCGACCTGGTGGAAGCCATGGCGAGCCAGATGAAAGCCGAGCGTCTGAAGCGCGCCCAGGTCCTCGAAGCCGAAGGCCGGCGCCAGGCGGAAATCCTCACGGCCGAGGGCGAGAAGCAGGCGCAGATCCTCAAGGCCGAAGGCGAGCGTACCGCCGCCTTCCTGGAAGCCGAGGCCCGTGAGCGCGCCGCCCAGGCCGAAGCCGAGGCGACCCGCGTGGTGTCCGAGGCCATCGCGCACGGCAACGTGCAGGCGGTGAACTACTTCGTCGCGCAGAAATACGTGGACGCGCTGGGCAAGCTGGCCAGCGCCAACAACAGCAAGGTGGTGCTGATGCCCCTGGAAGCCAGCCAGGTGATCGGCGCGGTGGGCGGCATCGGCGAAATCGTCCGTGCCACCTTCGACGGCAAGAAGGGCTGAAACGATGTGGAACTACCTCCAGCACCTGACCTACTGGGACTGGCTGGCACTCGGCACCCTCCTGCTGATCCTCGAAGTCTTCGGCGCCGGCGGCTACCTGCTGTGGATAGGCGTGGCCGCGGCCTGCGTCGGGGTGATCACCTTCATCGCCCCTGAACTGCACTGGGCCATCCAGTTCCTGCTGTTCGGCGTCCTCTCCATCCTCACCGCCGTGCTCTGGTGGCGTCGCCAGCGCAGCGCCGCGAAAGTCTCCGACCAGCCCGGCCTGAACCGGCGCGGCCAGGAGTTCGTGGGCCGCGAATTCGCCCTGCATGAAGCCATCAGCGGCGGTCGCGGCAAGATCCGCGCCGGCGATTCCGTCTGGCTGGTGTCCGGGCCGGACCTGCCGGCCGGCAGCCAGGTGCGCGTCGTCGGCCAGGATGGCGTGCTACTGAAGGTCGAACCCGTCTGATCATCCCGCGCCGCGGATCGCCAGCCGGGCTTGCAGGGCCGGACCTGGTGATTGCGAAGGGAGTATCGGAATATCGGTCACCCAGCGCCTGCGTCCGCTGCTCGCGGCGGGCGCGGGACGTGGAGACCATCGAAGGGTGCAAGCTGAAAGGCATCATCAACCGCTATCGCCGAGCGGGATCGACATGCAGCCTTGACGGCCTGCGGGGCATTCATCGAACCTGCACGCCCGTGAAGCACGCTTGCCTGTACAGCGGATGTCTGCATGTCGAAGCACCACAAGATCGCCCCGCCCAAGCCTGTTCGGCGCCCTGTCTACCCGGTCCTGGCAGCCCTGCTGCTGTTGATCGGACTGGGCGTCTGGCTGTACCTCAAGGGCGGCAGCGGTACCCAGCCGGACAAACTCCCGTCCCAGGCCGGTAACCAGACCGCGAGCATGGTGGACGAAGGCCAGTGCGCCGGTTGCCATGCCCGGCAGGCGAACGACTGGCGGGGCAGCCACCACCAGCTGGCGATGCAGGAAGCCACCGACGCCAGCGTGCTGGGCGATTTCAACGACGTCACCTTCCAGGGTGAAGGCGAGACCACCCGTTTCTTCCGCAAGGAGGGCGGCTTCTGGGTCAACACCCCCGGCGCCAACGGCAAGCCGGCCGATTTCCGCGTTGCCTACGCCTTCGGCGTCGCGCCGCTGCAGCAGTACCTGATCGAGATTCCGGGCGGACGCCTGCAGGCCCTGGGCGTGGCCTGGGACGTGGACAAGCGCGCCTGGTTCCATCTCTACCCCGGGCAGGGCGTGGACTTCCGAAATCCCCTGCACTGGAGCCGCCCGCAGCAGAACGCCAACTTCATGTGCGTGGAATGCCACACCACGGGCTTCAAGCGTAACTACGACCCCGCCGCCGATCGCTTCTCCAGCCAGTGGAACAGCCTCGGCGTCGGCTGCCAGGCCTGTCACGGCCCGGCCTCCGGCCATCTCGACTGGGCGGCGAAGAAGCTCGATGCAGCGAACGCCGGCTTCGCCATCGACCTCAGCGGCACCAACAGGATCAGGGCCGTGGAAACCTGCGCCCGCTGCCACTCCCGGCGCGCACCGCTGGACGACGGCCACCACCAGGAAAACCGCCTGATGGACGACTACCTGCCCAGCGCGCTGACCCGTGAGCTCTACGAACTGGACGGCAAGATCAAGGACGAGGTGTTCGAGTACGGCTCCTTCGCCCAGAGCCGGATGTTCGCCAAGGGCCTGCGTTGCAGCACTTGCCACAACCCTCACAGCACGGCACTCGAGGTGCCGGGCAACGGCCTCTGCCTGCAGTGCCACAACCCGTCGGGCAAGACCGGCATCTCCGGGATCGACGGCAAGGGACTGAAAGCGAAGGACTACGACAACCCCGAGCATCACCATCACCCCCAGGGGCAGGCCGGCTCGCAATGCGTGGATTGCCACATGCCGGGCAAGTCCTTCATGGTCAACGACTATCGCCACGACCACGGCTTCACCCTGCCCAACCCGGCCCGCGCCCTGCGCCTGGGCACCTCGGATGCCTGCCTCGGCTGCCACCGCGACCAGTCGGGCGACAGGGTCGCCGAGCAGTTTCGCCTCTGGTACGGCGAGGCCAAGGCCGACGCGCCCCGCTACGACGAAAGCCTGTGGCTGATTCGCAATGGCCGTCCGGGCGCCTCGCGGGCGCTCTACCAGCAACTGGAAATCCGCGAGCTGCCGGCCATTCGCCGCGCTACCTTGCTGGCGGAACTGCCGGCCTATCCCAGCGAACGGGCGCTCAAGGCCGCCGCACGGGACCTGACCCACCCCGCACCGCAGGTGCGCCTGGCGGCGATTCGTGCAGTCGCGGCCCTGGTGCCGCCTGAGCAGCGGCGCAATCTGCTGGCGCCCTTGCTCACCGACCCGGTGCGCGGCGTACGCATCACCGCCGCCCATGAGCTGCTGGGGCTGCGCGCCACAGGGCTGGGCAATTACGAGAAAACCTGGGACAAGGCCATCGCGGAATACGAGGCCGTGCAACTCAAGCTGCAGGAACGCGCCGAGGCCAACCTCAACCTGGCACTGCTCTATCAAGCCAACGGGCGCGGCGACGCCGTGGAGTCGCGCCTGCGCACCGCACTGCAGCGCGATCCGGAATTCCTGCCGGCCCTGGTCGCCCTGGTGCAGTGGCTGGATGGCAACTTCCGCTGGGAGGAAGGCCGTGCCCTGCTCGACCGGGGCCTCAAGGAACATCCCCAGTCCGCCCTGCTACAGCACGCCAACGGGCTGATGCTGGTGCGCAAGGGCGATCTGCCGGCGGCGCTCGAGGCCTTTGCCGAAGCCGTCCGCCTGGAGCCACAGAACAGCCAGTACGACTACGTCTACGCCGTGGCCCTGCACGATAGCGGCCAGCTGGAGACGGCTTGCCATCGACTGGAAGAATTGCTCGAGCGCGACGCCGCCAACCGCGAAGCACGCCTGGCACTGATCAGCTACTGGCGCGAAGCCGGGCAGATGCAGAAGGTCCAGGCGCTGCTGGCGGAACTGGAGCAGCAGAACCCGGACGACCCGGCGCTGAGGCGGGAGTAGTCGGAGCTCGTCCCTGGGAACGATCCTTGCGCCGCCAGACGCTGGTGCGCGCGGCGTACCCGACCCGTACCCGTGACCGGTGGGCGGCGAGGTTGAACTACGTCGATGGCGGCTGAATCTGATGTTCTAGGCCCACCCGTGAACGGAGTAACAGCCTATGCGCACCCGCCTCTATACAGCCGCTTTCGCCCTGATCGCCGTACCTTTCGGCTCGGCCATGGCAGACAGCGATTTCTGGCGAGACATCATTTCGTCCGGTGCCACGACCGCATCCACCTACCTCACCTTCAAGGACGACAAGCTGATAGTCGCGGCACGCGACGATGCCAGCAGCTTCGTCGCCAGCGGCGGGGAAATCCGCGGCCCCTACCTGGAAGCCGCATTGCAGCGCATTCGCAGCGAACACCCCGACCTCAAGGCCAGCGACGCCGAACTGGCCGGTGCGATCCTGGCAACCGAAGAATGAAGTAATGCCCTTCGCTCCCACAGGGCCGAACCTTGTGGGAGCGAATTCATTCGCGATCCGGCGCCGGTAGCGCGATCCTCGACCCAGCCCACGTGCACCTAACCCTTCGCGAGCAGGGCTCGCTCCTACGGTCCTGACTTCAGACCTACTCCCGATAGTCCTCGATCGGCACGCAAGCGCAGAACAGGTTGCGGTCGCCGTAGACGTTGTCCACCCGGTTCACCGTCGGCCAGTACTTGTGGGCGCGGGTATGCGCGGTCGGGGTGACGGCTTCCTCGATGCCGTAAGGCCGTTCCCAGTGACCGATGACATCAGCCAGGGTGTGGGGCGCACGCTTGAGTGGGTTGTCTTCGGCCGGCCAGTCGCCCGCCTGAACCTTGGCGATCTCCGCGCGAATGCTCAGCATCGCCTCGATGAAGCGGTCCAGCTCGTGTTTGTTTTCGCTTTCCGTGGGCTCGACCATCAGCGTGCCCGGTACCGGGAAGCTCATGGTCGGCGCATGGAAGCCGTAGTCCATCAGGCGCTTGGCCACGTCCTCCTCGGTAATCCCGGTTTCCGCCTTGAGCGGCCGCAGGTCGAGGATGCATTCATGGGCCACCCGCCCGTTGCGCCCGCTGTAGAGCACCGGGTAGGCGTCGCCAAGCTGCCGGGCCAGGTAGTTCGCGCTGAGGATCGCCACTTCGGTGGCATCGGCCAGCTCCGGCCCCATCATGGCGATATACATCCAGCTGATCGGCAGGATGCTCGCGCTCCCCCAGGGCGCCGCGCTGACCGCGCCGTTCTCCGGGTTCGGTCCCTTCAGCTCGATCACCGGGTGGTTGGCGACGAAGGGGGCCAGGTGCGCACGCACGCCGATCGGCCCCATGCCCGGCCCGCCACCACCGTGGGGAATGCAGAAGGTCTTGTGCAGGTTCATGTGCGAGACGTCGGCGCCGATGTCCGCCGGACGCGCCAGGCCCACCTGGGCGTTTAGGTTGGCGCCATCCATGTACACCTGGCCGCCGTGGCTGTGGATGACCTCGCAGATTTCGCGGATGCCCTCTTCGTACACACCATGGGTCGAGGGGTAGGTGGCCATCAGGCAGGACAGTTGGCCACCGGCGTCCTCGGCCTTGCGCTTGAGGTCTTCCAGGTCGACGTTCCCTTCCTGGTCGCACTCGACGATGACCACCCGCATGCTCGCCATCTGCGCCGAAGCCGGATTGGTGCCGTGGGCCGAGGCGGGAATCAGGCAGATGTTGCGATGCCCCTCGCCGCGGCTCTCGTGGTAGCGGCGGATGGCGAGCAGCCCGGCGTATTCGCCCTGGGCGCCGGAGTTGGGCTGCATGCAGATGGCGTCAAATCCGGTGATGGCACATAACCAGGACTCCAGTTCGTCGATCATCAGCTTGTAGCCGAGGGCCTGCGTGCGGGGCGCGAAGGGGTGCAGGTTGGCGAACTCCGGCCAGGTGATGGGGATCATCTCGCTGGTGGCGTTGAGCTTCATGGTGCAGGAGCCCAGCGGGATCATCGCCTGGTTCAGTGCCAGGTCCTTGTTCTCCAGCTGCTTGAGGTAACGCAGCATCTCGGTTTCGCTGTGGTGGGCGTTGAACACCGGGTGGTCGAGATAACCGCTGCTGCGGGAAAGCTCGGGCGGGATACCGGGGACCAGCACGGCTTGGTCCAGTTCGGCGACGGACAGGCCGTGGTCGGCGCCGAGGAAGATGCTGAACAGCTGATTCACTGTTTCCGCCGTGCAGGTTTCGTCGAGGCTGACCCCCAGCTTGCCGCGACCGAGGATGCGCAGGTTGACGCGCGCCGCCTTGGCCGACTCGATGATCGCCGTCTGGCTGCCGCCGACATCCAGGGTCAGGGTATCGAAGTAGTACTGGTTGTCACGCTGGACGCCCCGGCGCGCCAGGCCTTCGGCAAGGATCGCGGTGAGCCGGTGGACCCGCTGGGCGATGCGTCTCAGCCCCTCGGGGCCGTGGTAGACGGCGTAGCAGCTGGCGATGTTGGCCAGCAGCACCTGGGCCGTGCAGATGTTGGAGTTGGCCTTCTCGCGGCGGATATGCTGCTCGCGGGTCTGCAAGGCCATGCGCAGGGCGACGTTGCCGCGGGCGTCCTTGGAAACGCCGATGATCCGCCCGGGCATGGCGCGCTTGAAGTCGTCACGGGTAGCGAAGAAGGCCGCGTGAGGGCCGCCGTAGCCCATGGGCACGCCGAAGCGCTGGGCCGAGCCGAACACCACGTCCGCCCCCAGCTCGCCGGGTGGGGTGAGCACCAGCAGGCTGAGCAGGTCGGCGCCGACGCAGGCGAGCGCCTGCTGGCCATGCAGGTGCTGGATGAGCGGGCGCAGGTCGCGGATCTCGCCGTGGGTATCCGGGTACTGCAGCAGCGCGCCGAATACCTGGTGCTGCGCCAGGTTATCCACATGGTCCAACACCAGGTCGAAGCCAAAGGCCTGGGCCCGGGTCTGCACCACGGAAATGGTCTGCGGGTGGCAATCCTCGTCGACGAAGAACAGGTTGCTCTTGGACTTCGCCACGCGCTTGGCGAGCGCCATGGCTTCGGCGGCGGCGGTGGCTTCATCGAGCAGGGACGCACTGGCGAGGTCGAGACCGGTGAGGTCGATGGTCAGTTGCTGGAAGTTCAGCAGCGCTTCCAGCCGCCCCTGGGCGATCTCCGGCTGGTAGGGTGTGTAGGCGGTGTACCAACCGGGATTTTCCAGCACGTTGCGCAGGATCACCGTGGGCGTGATGGTGCCGTAGTAGCCCATGCCGATCAGGCTGGTCCACAGCTGGTTCTGGTCGGCGTAGCCGCGCAGCTTGGCCAGGGCCTGCTGTTCGTCCAGCGCCGCCGGCAGCTCAAGAGGGCGATTGAGGCGGATCGCCGGCGGTACCGTCTGCACGATCAGCTCATCGAGGCTGTCGAGGCCCATGGCCTCAAGCATGGCCCGCTGCTCCGCTTCGTCCGGCCCCAGATGGCGGCGGAGGAAGGCATCGGGCTGTTGGAGCTGGGACAGCGAGGGCATCTGGGACATGGGCAGAACCTCGTTTGGCCGCATCGAAAAACAAAAAGCCTCGACTAGCGAGGCTTTTTGAAGGATAGCGGGTGAATCAGCTATCGGCGTCGGCAGCTGCCTTGTAGGCGGCGGCATCGAGCAGTTTGTCCAGCTCGGCAACGTCGCTCGGCTTGAGCTTGAAGAACCAGGAACCGTACGGATCGCTGTTGACGCTCTCGGGGGCATCGCTGACGCCTTCGTTCACGGCAATCACTTCACCGCCGATCGGCGCGTAGATGTCGGAAGCGGCCTTCACCGATTCCACCACGCCGGCTTCCTGACCAGCGGCCAGGGTCTTGCCGACTTCCGGCAGTTCGACGAAGACCACGTCGCCCAGGGCTTCCTGGGCATGGTCGGTGATGCCCACGGTAACGGTGCCATCGGCTTCCAGACGGGCCCACTCGTGGCTGGGGGCGTAACGCAGTTCAGCGGGGATGTTGCTCATGTCGAATTCCTCAGAGACTGTGGCGGATGGCCCGCCTGCAAATTTAGATCAAGGCTTTGCCATTGCGCACGAAGTTCGGCCGCACGATGCGTACCGGGAACCACTTGCCGCGGATTTCCACTTCGGCACGCTCGCCGGCGGCCATCGGCAGCCGCGCCATGGCGATGGATTTGTTCAGGGTCGGGGAGAAACTGCCACTGGTGATCTCGCCCTCGCCCACGCCCTCCACCCGCACCACCTGGTGGGCGCGCAGCACACCGCGCTCTTCCAGCACCAGGCCGACCAGTTTGCTGGCCACGCCGGCGGCGCGTTCTGCTTCGAGGGCCTGACGGCCGATGAAGTCACGGGTTTCGGGTTCCCAGGCGACGGTCCAGGCCATGTTGGACACCAACGGAGAAGCCTCTTCGCTCATGTCCTGGCCATAGAGGTTCATGCCGGCCTCCAGGCGCAGGGTGTCGCGGGCGCCCAGGCCGATGGGGGCGATGCCGGCGCCCACCAGTTCGTTGAAGAAGCCGGCGGCCTGATCGGCGGGGAGCATGATCTCCAGGCCGTCTTCGCCGGTGTAGCCAGTGCGGGCGACGAACCAGTCGCCGTCAGGCAGGCCCTGGAAGGGTTTCAGTTCGTGGATCAGCGCCGCTCGCTCAGTGCTCACCAGCTCGGCCACCTTGCTGCGTGCGCTGGGGCCCTGGATGGCCAGCACGGCCAGGTCGGCACGTTCGTCGAGCCGGACCTCGAAGCCCTGGCTGTGGGCCTGCATCCAGGCCAGGTCCTTGTCGCGGGTGGCGGCATTGACCACCAGGCGATAGCCGGAGCCGGTGAGGTAGACGATCAGGTCGTCGATCACCCCGCCCTGCTCATTGAGCATGGCGCTGTACAGGGCCTTGCCCGGGGTTTGCAGGCGCTCGACATCGTTGGCCAGCAGATACTGGAGCCAGGCCTTGGCCTGGGCACCGGACACGTCCACCACGGTCATGTGGGAGACATCGAAGACGCCGCAGTCGCGGCGCACCTGATGGTGTTCCTCGACCTGGGAGCCGTAGTGCAGCGGCATGTCCCAGCCGCCGAAATCGACCATCTTGGCTCCCAGCGCCAGGTGCTGGTCGTGCAATGGAGTGCGCTGTCCCATGGGTTTCTCCTTCCGGGCTTGGCGAGGATGCGGCGGGCCTTGGGCGCGGGATCATCCGCTGCCGCAGCAGGGTAGGCCGCAACGAATGGCGCGCATTGTAGCCGCAAGGTCGGGCACTGGACACTCCGGCTGGCAGTCAGCGAAAAGTGTGGTCGCGCATTAGCAAATTGCCATCGCGCCCTGCCCACTCCGGGCTCGCCGCCCCTTCTCCCACCGCGTTCAGTGGCCGATCCGTCGTGCCGAACGGCGTATCAGGCCGATCACCGGCAGCAGGCCGACCAGCACCAGCGTCAGGGCCGGCAATGCGGCGCGGGCCCATTCCCCTTCACTGGTCATTTCGAAGATGCGCACAGCCAGGGTGTCCCAGCCGAAGGGGCGCATCAGCAGGGTGGCGGGCATTTCCTTGAGGACATCGACGAACACCAGCAGCGCGGCGCTCAAGGTGCCGGGCACCAGCAGCGGCAGGTAGACGCGGAAGAACAGCGCCGGGCCACCGACGCCGAGGCTGCGGGAAGCCTCCGGCAGCGACGGACGGATGCGCGCCAGGCCGTTCTCCAGCGGACCGTAGGCCACCGCCATGAAGCGCACCAGGTAGGCCAGCAGCAGCGCGCCGAGGCTGCCCAGCAGTAGCGGCTTGCCGGCACCGCCGAGCCAGCTGGACAGCGGGATTACCAGGTGTTTGTCGAGGTAGCTGAACGCGAGCATGAGGGACACCGCCAGCACCGAGCCCGGCAGCGCATAGCCGAGGTTGGCCAGGCCGACTGCAGCGCGCACCGGCCGGGCGGGCGCCAGGCGGCGGGAGAAGGCCAGCAGCAGCGCCACACAGACGGTGAGCAGTGCAGCCATGCCGCCGAGGTAGAGGGTGTGCAGGATCAACCCGGCATAGCGCTCGTCGAGGTCGAAGCGGCCGCGCTGCCAGAACCACACCAGCAGTTGCAGGATCGGAATGACGAAGGCACAGGCGAATACCAGGGAGCACCAGAAGGTCGCCGCCAGCGCCTTGATCCCGTGCAGGTGGTAGAGCGCCTTGCCCCGGGGCCGCTCGCTGGCCGGGCGGCTGGCGCCACGGGCGCGGCGCTCGCCATAGAGCACCAGGCAGACGCCGAGCAGCAGCAGGCTGGCCAGCTGGGCGGCGCTGGAGAGGCTGAAGAAGCCGTACCAGGTCTTGTAGATGGCGGTGGTGAAGGTGTCGAAGTTGAACACCGCCACGGCGCCGAAGTCCGCCAGGGTCTCCATGACCGCCAGGGCCAGGCCGGCGCCGATGGCCGGTCGCGCCATGGGCAGGGCGACCCGCCAGAACGCCTGCCAGGGTGATTGTCCGAGAACCCGGGCGGCTTCCATCAGCCCCTTGCCCTGGGCCAGGAACGCGGCGCGGGCCAGCAAGTAGACGTAGGGATAGAAGACCAGCACCAGCACCGTGATCACCCCGCCTGTCGAGCGCACCCGCGGCAACCGCAAGCCGCTGCCGAACCACTCGCGGAGCAGGGTCTGCACCGGGCCGGAGAAATCGAACAGGCCGATGAAGACGAAGGCCAGCACGTAGGCCGGTACGGCAAAGGGCAACATCAACGCCCAGTCCAGCCAGCGCCGGCCGGGGAACTCGCAGAGGCTGGTGAGCCAGGCCAGGCTGACGCCGATCACGGTCACGCCCACCGACACGCCAGTGACCAGCACCAGGGTGTTGCCCAGCAGGCGCGGCATCTGGGTGTCCCAGAGATGGGACCAGATTTCCCCGTCCACTTCGCCCCAGGACAGCAGCAGGACGCTCAGGGGCAGCAGAACCAGGAAGGCGACGGCAAAGCTGATGGGATACCAGCGGCGCTGGGCGGGATGGGCCACGCAAACCTCTCGGGGATCGAAACAGGACGCCCCGGACTGGCCGGGGCGTCGAGTATAGCGGCAGAGCGGCGGATCAGTTCCAGCCGACGCGGTCCATCATCTTGATGGCCTCGGCCTGGCGCTTGCCGGCCACTTCCACCGGGATGGTGTCGGCCTTGAAACTGCCCCAGGCGGCGACTTCATCCGACGGCTTGACCTTCGGGTTGGCCGGGAATTCCTGGTTGATGCCCGCGAACAGGCTCTGCGCCTCGTCGGTGGTCATCCACTCCACCAGGGCCTTGGCGGCCTCTGGATGCGGCGCGTGCCTGGTCAGGCCGACGCCCGACAGGTTGACGTGCACGCCGCGGTCAGCCTGGTTCGGCCAGAAGATCTTCACCCGCAGCTCCGGGTTTTCCTTGTGCAGGCGGCCGTAGTAGTAAGTGTTGACGATGCCCACGTCGCACTGGCCGGCATCCACCGCCTGGATCACGGCGTTATCGTCGGCGAAGACGTCGGTGGCCAGGTTGTTCACCCAGCCCTGGAGGATTTCCTCGGTCTTGGCCGCGCCATGGGTTTCGATCAGGGTCGCGGTCAGCGACTGGTTGTAGACCTTCTTCGCGGTACGCAGGCAGAGGCGGCCTTCCCAGTTCTTGTCGGCCAGCGCCTCGTAGGTGGAGAGCTCTTCCGGCTTCACCCGCTCGGTGGAGTAGACGATGGTCCGCGCACGCAGCGACAGGCCGGTCCAGGCGTGGCTGCCGGCGCGGTACTGGGGCGGGATGTTGCTGTCGATCAACGGCGAAGTGAAGGGCTGCAGGATGCCCATCTGCTCGGCCTGCCAGAGGTTGCCGGCGTCGACGGTGAGCAGCAGGTCGGCTACGCCGTTCTCCCCTTCGGCCTTGATCCGCTGCATCAGCGGAGCTTCCTTGTCGGTGATGAACTTGATCTGCACGCCGGTCTTGGCGGTGTAGGCATCGAAGACCGGCTTGATCAGCTCGTCGATCCGCGAGGAGTAGACCACCACTTCATCGGCAGCCTGGGCCGAAACAGCGGCGGCGGACAGCGCCAGGAGCGCGAAAAGGGACTTACGTACCCGCATTGCAGGAGCCTCTTGTGATGTCGACGAAGGCTGAATGATAGTCAACCTCAGTTGTGAACTCTAAGGGTTTATATGTCGGGGTATGTATTTAGGGGACTATGTGCACGATTCTGCGAGCTGGAGAAGAACAAGGCGAAAATGGCCGAGGACGCGGAGTTTACGATTGTAAATGAGCAGTACTCACTTTGTTCGCCCTCCGGGCCGCGCTGAAGCGCGTTAGCCGCAAGCGGCTTCCAAAGCCTTTTTCAACGCAGTTATTCCGACGCGCAGCTAATCGTCAGGCGCGCGCCAGGTCCGGTAGATCCCCGGAAAGTCCCAGCGCCTGGCGCACGAAAAGCGCCTTGGCCTCGGGCATGCCGTCGACCCATTTCAGGCCACTGTTGCGCAGCCAGCGCAGGGGCAGTGGGTCGGCCTGGAACAGCCGCTCGAAACCTTCCATCGCTGCCATCATCGCCAGGTTGTGGGGCATGCGCCGACGCTCGAAGCGGCCCAGCACGCGCTCGTCGGCCAGACGCTCGCCACGTGCATTGGCATGCAGCAGGACTTCGGCCAGCACCGCCGCATCGAGGAAGCCGAGATTGACCCCCTGCCCCGCCAGCGGATGGATGGTGTGGGCGGCATCACCGATCAGGGCCAGGCCTTCTTCCACGTAGCGCTTGGCGTGTCGCTGGCGCAGCGGGATGCACAGGCGCGGATCGGCGCCGAGCACCTCGCCCAGGCGCCATTCGAATGCCCGGCCGAGTTCGTTGCAGAAGGCGGTATCGTCCAGCGCCATCAGGCGTTCGGCCTCGGCCGGGGTCACCGACCAGACAATGGAGCACCAGTGCTCGCCATCCCGCTCCAGGGGCAGGAAGGCCAGCGGGCCGTCATCGGTGAAACGCTGCCAGGCGGTGCTCTGGTGCGGTTCGGCACAGCGCACGCTGGTGACGATGGCGTGGTGCAGGTAATCCCACTCGCGGGTGGCGCAACCGGCCAGGCGGCGCACCGCGGAGTTGGCGCCGTCGGCGGCGACCACCAGCGGCGTGCGCAGTTCGCGGCCGTCCACCAGGGTCAGCAGCCAGTCGTCGCCGGAGCGGCGCAGGCGTTCCAGGCGCGCACCGGGCATCAGGCCGATACCGCTGTCGTGCAGCGGCTCCATCAGCGCGTCCTGGACCACACGGTTCTCGACGATGTGGCCGAGCACCTCGGCATGCACGCTGGAGGCGGAGAAATGGATCTGCCCGGTACCGGAGCCGTCCCAGACACGCATTTCGGAATAGGGGCTGCTGCGCCGCGCGAGCACACCCGGCCAGGCGCCCAGGCGCAGGAGGATGCGCTGGCTGGCGGCGGACAGGGCACTGACGCGCGGCTCGAAGGCCGCGGCCGGGTCGAATGGCTTGACGCTGAGCGGGCTGCCGTCGATCAGCAGGATGTCCAGGCCGCTGTCCTTCAGCGCCAGGGCCAGTGCACTGCCGACCATGCCGGCGCCCACGATGATCAGATCCGCGCGCAATTCCATATCAGGCCTTGAGGCTCCCTGTATGTCCGTTCGAGGCTCGCCCGGTCAATCCGGACGAGTGCCCAGGCCCATGGCCTGGCGGGCGAACCAGCGCTTGGCAGGCGGCAGCAGGTCGAGGCCGAGCAGGCCCAGGTTGCGTCCGGCGGCCAGCAGAGGCTCGGCGTTGGAGAAAAGGCGGGTCACCTGGTCGGAGAAGCCCACCGTGAGGTTCTGGTCCAGGCGCTGGCGCTGCAGGTAACCCTGCAGGGTGGCGAAGTCGCCCGGCAACCGGTCGCTGGCCAGCAGCGCCTCGGCCAGGGCCTGGGCGTCGCGCAGCGACAGGTTGTAGCCCTGGCCGGCGATGGGGTGCAGGCTGTGGGCGGCGTTGCCCAGCACCACAAGGTTGGAGCGCACCTGTTCTTCGGCTTCCACCAGTTCCAGCGGATAGAGGTGGCGCGCGCCGACCTGCTGGAAAGCCCCCAGGCGATAACCGAAGGTTGCCTGGAGTTCGTCGAGGAATCGCCGTTCGTCCAGTCGAGCCAGGCGTTCGGCGTCGTCGCCAGGGCGGCTCCAGATCAGCGCACAGCGATTCTCCGGCAGCGGCAGCAGGGC
This sequence comes from Pseudomonas lalkuanensis, assembly GCF_008807375.1. Lineage (NCBI taxonomy): Bacteria > Pseudomonadati > Pseudomonadota > Gammaproteobacteria > Pseudomonadales > Pseudomonadaceae > Metapseudomonas > Metapseudomonas lalkuanensis. The sequence continues at coordinate 5,823,982 of NZ_CP043311.1, forward strand.
CATCGGGCCGTCATCGGTGAAGCGTTCGAAGGCCTGGCCACGATGGGCTTCCAGCGGGCTGACGTTGGCGATCAGCGCGGTCTGCTGGTAGGGAGTGCGGCGCACGCCGATGCCCAGTTGTTCGCGCAGGCCGGAGCGACCGCCATCGGCGAGCACGGCGAGGTCGCAGTCGAGCTGGGTCTCGTCGTTCAGGGTCAGGCGGTAGCCACCCTCCAGGGCCTGCATGCCGACCACTTCGGCCGGGCAGTGCCAGGTCACCACGTCCTCGTCCAGGGCCTGCCAGAGGCACTGGCCGAGCCAGGCGTTCTCCACCACGTAGCCCAATGCAGGCACACCCTCTTCCAGGGCCGAGAGACGGGCGGCGCCGAAGCGTCCGCGATCGGAGACGTGGATCTGCAGGATGGGCTCGGCGCGCTGGGCGATGGTCTGCCAGAGGCCGTGGCGCTCGTAGATCCGCCGGCTGCCGAAGGACAGCGCGGAGGAACGGGCATCGTAGCTGGGCTGGAAGCTGTTGCCGGGGGCGAAGGGTTCGATCAGGACGATCTTCCAACCCCGCGCCCGGGCACCTTCCTGCAGCGCCAGCGCGAGGCTGGCGCCGACCAGTCCGCCGCCGATGATTGCGACTTGGCTGTGATGCATGTCAGGCGGCCTGGCTGCGCGCAGCGGCCATCAGCGCCTCGATTTCGTCCACGGTCTTGGGTACGCCGCCGGTGAGGATTTCGCAGCCGGTCCTGGTCACCACCACATCGTCCTCGATGCGCACGCCGATACCACGCCACTTCTTCGCCACATCCTGGTTGTCGGCGCCGATATAGATGCCGGGCTCGACGGTCATCGCCATGCCGGGCTCCAGCACGCGCCACTCGCCGCCGACCTTGTATTCGCCGACGTCGTGCACGTCCATCCCCAACCAGTGGCCGGCGCGGTGCATATAGAAGGCCTTGTAGGCTTCGGAAGCGATCAGTTCATCGACATCGCCCTTGAGCAGGCCAAGCTCCACCAGTCCGGCGGTGATGACTCGAACGGTGGCCTCATGGGCTTCGTTCCAGTGCTTGCCGGGGGCGATTTCGAGGAAGGCGGCTTCCTGGGATTTCAGCACCAGCTCGTAGATGGCCTTCTGCTCGGGGCTGAAGCGGCCGCTGACCGGGAAGGTACGGGTGATGTCGCTGGCGTAGCAGTCGAGCTCGCAGGCGGCGTCGATCAGCACCAGGTCGCCATCCTTCAGGGGCGCGTCGTTCTCGCGGTAGTGCAGGATGCAGGCGTTCTTGCCGGCGGCGACGATGGAGCCGTAGGCCGGCATCTTCGCGCCGCCTTTGCGGAATTCATATTCCAGCTCGGCTTCCAGGTGGTATTCGTACAACCCGGCGCGGGAGGCTTGCATGGCACGCACATGGGCACGTGCGGACACCTCGGCGGCCTCGCGCATGACTTTCACTTCCGCCGCCGACTTGTACAGGCGCATGTCGTGCAGCAGGTGATCGAGCGCGACGAATTCCTTGGGCGGCTGGGCGCCCTGGCGGGCCTTGGAGCGGATGGTGTTGACCCACTCCATCAGGTGCTGGTCGAACTCGGTGTTGGTGCCGATGGAGTAGTAGACGCGGCTGCGCCCTTCGATCAGGCCGGGGAGGATGTCGTCGATATCCCCGATGGGGAATGCGTCGTCGGCACCGAAGTCGCGGATGGCGCCTTCCTGGCCGGCGCGCAGGCCGTCCCAGAGTTCACGCTCCGGATCGCGCTCGCGGCAGAACAGCACGTACTCGCCATGCTCGCGGCCGGGAATCAGCACCAGCACCGCTTCCGGCTCGGGGAAGCCGCTGAGGTACTGGAAGTCGCTGTCCTGGCGATAGACGTGCTCGACGTCGCGATTGCGGATATGCACGGGCGCGGCGGGCAGGATGGCGATGCTGTTGGCTTCCATCTGCGCCATCAGCGCCTTGCGGCGACGGGCGTATTCGGCCTTGGGGATACGGGTCATTCGCGCTCCTTCAGGGCGGGCAGGTGCCCGCCACAAGGGTCAATGCAACGAGGGTTTGGCAGCTGGCGCGGCGGGCTTGGCGCACTCGGCGAAGAGCAGCAGGGGCGCCACGCGCAAGTATTCCATCACTTCCATATAGTCGCTCTCGCCGTCGTCGGAGTCTTCCAGGGCGCTCTGCACCTGGGCGATCGAGGCGAGGTCCTGGAGCACTTCCACGGCCTCGCCGGACAGCGCGCCCTCACGGGCGGTCAGGCCGAAGCCACCGAGGAAGCCCTGGCACCACTGGCCAAGGGCGGCGGCGCGCTCGGCCAGCGGCGCGTCGTCGCTGGGCAGCAGCAGGACCACGGCCATCTCGGTGCCGGTCAGCTCGCTCTTGACCATTTCCTGCAGGCCGATCAGGGCCTGGCGCAGGCTGTCCTGGGGGGCGCTGCCAAGCAGTTCCTCGACGTCGACCAGCCAGGGCTCTGGCTCGAAACCGGCACCGGCGCAGCTGCGGCCGAGCAGCATGCCATGCAGTTCGGCGGGGGAAACCGGCTGGCCGGAGGTGGCCAGAAGCGCGGCGAAAGCGTTGTAGGGAGAATTCGAACTGGACATAAGGGTGGCTAGGCGCCAGAAGGCGCAATCACTAGAATGACGGCCTCGTATCCTAGCAGCCTGGCGCCCTGAAGGCAGCATTGGCCGCCCGGCCACGACGCCCTATCTGCGTACCTGCGACAATTCGCACCGGCAGTTATGGGTTTGACCCTTCCTCGCGTCGATCCTATATAGTCCCGGTCACTCCTCACCAAGTAGACAGCCCATGGAAGACGCCGAACTGCATGCACTGACAGCCAAGCTGGAACTGCTGATCCAGCGCGTCGAGCAGCTCAAGGCCCAGAACCGGCTCCTGCTTGCCAGCGAGAAGGCCTGGCGTGAAGAACGCGCTCATCTGATCGAAAAGAACGAAATGGCCCGGCTCAAGGTCGAAGCGATGATTTCGCGCCTGAAAGCCCTGGAGCAGGATTCATGACCCAGTCCAACACCGTCACCGTCCAAATCCTCGATAAGGAATACTGCATCGCCTGTCCCGCCGACGAGCGCGCCAACCTGGAAAGCGCCGCCCGTTACCTGGACGGGAAGATGCGCGAGATCCGTTCCAGCGGGAAAGTCATCGGCGCCGACCGCATCGCCGTGATGGCTGCGCTGAACATTACCCACGACCTGCTGCACAAGCAGCAGCGCCTGGACCAGGAAGCCACGTCCACCCGCGAGCGGGTACGTGACCTGCTCGAGCGCGTCGACCACGCCCTGGCCGCCGATCCGGACGCACAGCAGGCCTGAGCATCGCCCGGCCGCGGCAGAGTGACACTCCTTGGCGTTTTTTGACGCAGCCGGACCGACGCACAGCAGTTTCCTGAACGGTTCTTGGGGTATACTCGCCGCCAGCTCCCTGGTGTGTTGGCCAGTCGGTGATGTCCCTGAGCCGATAAATGCAACCACGGGGGTTGCAAGTTGAGGCCGGTGTGCATGTCCGCCTGACGGAAAGCCTTAACGCCTCCTGCAGCCTCCACCTTGAACTTTCGGGTTCAAGGGCTAACCCGACAGCGGCACGACCGGGGAGTCTAATTTCTTCATGATCTGCGCCGGATCCCACTCCCGCCAGAGCCTGCGCCGCCTGCTCCGCCAGGCCCGTCGCGCACTCACCCCCCTCCAGCAGAAACAGGCCGCCAAGGCCCTGTACCGCCAGCTCGCGCAGGATCCACTATTCCGCCGCGCGCGGCATGTCGCCCTCTACCTGCCCACCAACGGCGAGATCGATCCGCGCCCGCTGCTGCGCGAAGCCCAGCGCCGGGGCAAGCGTGCCTACCTGCCGGTGCTCAACGCCTGGCCACGGGAAAAGATGGTGTTCCAGCGCCTGCTGCCGGGGGAACGGCTGCAGAAGAACCGCTTCCGCATCCTCGAGCCGCGCGCCAACCAGGCGCAGCAACGCAAGGTCTGGGCACTGGACCTGGTCATGATGCCCCTGGTGGGCTTCGATGAGTTCGGCGGACGACTGGGGATGGGCGGCGGTTTCTACGACCGCAGCCTGGCTTACCTGGCACGCCGCCGCCAATGGCGTAAACCGACCCTGCTGGGCCTCGCGCACGAATGCCAGAAAGTGGACAGGCTGGAACTGGCCAGCTGGGACGTGGCCCTGCAGGCGACCGTGACGGACAGAGGCTGGTATTGAGCAGGCTGACAGCGGCACCGCGATCCTTGCGGTGCCGGTCGGGATAGGATCAGGGTTGTTGGGTCAGATTGACGGGCGCGCTGCTCTGGCGTTCCCACAGGCTCTGCGTGTAACCGGTGGTAACCACACCCAGGCCAAAAATGATGACCAATACCCAGAGGATGTCTGGCTTGCGTTTCATCGATTGCCTCCCCCTTGCAGGCAAACTTCGCGCGATGACCGATGGCGAATTGTTGTTCTGGTTTTGACCGTACGGCGGCAGCAGCTTAAAGCGCGGCATTTTCCGGCAACGTGAGCTAACACGCAATTTATGACGCCAACCGGCTGTCGGCCAGACTCCAAGCTTGGAAGCCCCAATTAAGGACGAACGTACAGGAGCAAAGTTCATGCCTTTCTGGCTGATGAAATCCGAACCCGACGAACTTTCCATCCACGACCTGCAGCGCCTGGGCAAGGCGCGCTGGGACGGCGTGCGCAACTACCAGGCGCGCAACTTCATGCGCGCCATGCGCCCGGGCGAACTGTTCTTCTTCTATCACTCGAGCTGCCCGGAACCGGGCATCGCCGGCATCGCGCGGATCGCCGGAGAGGTCTATCCGGACCCCACCGCGCTGGATCCGCAGAGCCACTACCACGACCCCAAGGCCAGTCCGGAGAAGAATCCCTGGAGCGCCCTGGACGTGGAGTTCGTCGAAGCATTTCCGCAGATCATCCCTCTTGGCGAGCTACGCCAGCAGGCGGTGTTGTCCGGCATGCCGCTGGTGCAGAAAGGCAGCCGCCTGTCGGTAATGCCGGTAACCGAAGAAGAATGGGCCGGGGTACTCGCCCTGCGTTGAGTCGGACATGGCCCTGTGCTATGACGAAGGGGAATTCCCCAGAGCGTCCCCATGTCGCATTCTCATCCCGCCTGGCTGGTCCGAACGACACTCGCCCTGCTCTTCCTGGCGCTGTGCGGCACCAGCCTGCTGCTCTGGAAACAGATGGAAAATGCCCAGCAGGAGCGCATCCGCGACCGCGTCGGCTACCAGGCTCGCGCTCTGGCCGCCGAACTGGAAAACAACCTGGTGGATGAAGTCGAGGGCCTGCGCCGCATGGCCCTGCTGTGGAACCATCAGGACCGGATTCCGCGTGACCAATGGACCCTGGAAGCCAACTTCGCCCTCGAGCACTTTCCCGGCTACCAGTCCATCCAGTGGATGGGCGCCGACCTGCGCATGCGCTGGGTACTGCCCGAGAAGGGCAACGAGGCGGCGATCGGCTTCCGCCTGACCCGCAACCACCCCAACTTCAACCTCGCCATGCAGGCCAAGGCCAGTGGCGAGGCGCAGCTGTCCAACAGCTTCCCCCTGGTCCAGGGCGGCCGCGGTTTCGTGCTCTACACCCCCCTGTACATCAAGGATGAACAGAGCGACCACACCTTCGACGGCTTCCTCCAGGGCGTGTTTCGCGTCGAGCCGCTGATGGACGCACTCCTCGCCAGCCTCGACAACCGCGACTTCAGCGTGCAGCTACTGGAATCCGGCCAATCCATCTACCAGCAGGATCAGCCGGAAAGCCTGACCCCGCTCAGCCAGCGCGTACCCCTGCACCTGCTCAACAACAGCAACTTCGCCCTGCAGCTCTCACCCACCCGCAAACTGGTGGAACAGCTCAGCTCGCCCCTGCCCCAGGTGCTGCTCGGTGCCAGCCTGCTCACCAGCCTGCTGCTGGTCGCCGCCCTCGCCCTGGCTCTTGAGAATGCCCGCCGCGCCAGCGCCCTGCAGGAGGGTTATCGGCGCCTGAATGATGAAGTCAGCCAGCGCGAACATGCCGAGCAGGACCTGAACGAAAGCCGCGAGCGCTTGCAACTGGTCCTCGACCTGACTGACTTCAGCCAGGATGGCCTGTTCATCTTCGACCTCGCCAGCCGCGAGATCCTGCACATGAACCGGGCCACCCACGCCAGCCTCGGCTACAGCGCCGAAGCCTTCCGCCACTTGCTGAAGGAGGACCCGGAGCAACTGCTGCCCGGCTTCCACAGCTGGCTGGAACTGGTACGCCAGGCCCGTCGGGATGGCGACTCGGGCATCTTCCAGCGCGAGATGCGCCGCGCCGACGACAGCCTCCAGGCAGCGGAAATCAGCGCCCAGCTGGTGAGCCTGAACGGCCGTGACTACCTGATCGGCGTCTCCCGCGACAATCGCGAACGCCTGGAACTGGAAGCGCGCCTGCAGCGGCTGTCCCAACAGGATGGCCTGACCGGCCTGTACAACCGCCGCTACTTCGACCGCCAGCTGAATGGCGAATGGCGCCGCCTGCGCCGCCTCGGCGCGCCACTGGCGCTGCTGATGCTGGATGTGGATCACTTCAAGGCATTCAACGACCGGCTTGGCCACCAGGCCGGTGACGACGCCCTGAGACGGGTCGCCCAGGCCCTGCAGCAGAGCCTGCAACGCGAAGGCGATGTGGCCTGCCGTTATGGCGGCGAGGAGTTCGCCATCATCCTCGCCAATACCGCCGAAGACGGCGCGCGGCATGTGGCGGAGCGGGTGATGGCGCAGGTGGCGGAGCTGGACATCGAACATCCCGCCAGCCCGGAGGGGCGGCTGACCCTGAGCATCGGCATCGCAATCTCAGACCCGGCCCGCGAGGACCAGCCCGACAGCCTGGTATCACGCAGTGACGCCGCGCTCTACCGGGCGAAACGCGAAGGACGCAATCGAACCTGCCTGTGGGAGAAGGCTCAGGGCTGAATGATCAGGTTGTTGAACAGCAGGTCGTCCACCAGGGGGGCGCCTTCCTCGCCGTGCAAGACCTGCTGCACCTGCTTGAGGGCTTCCTGGCGCAGCTTTTCCTTGGAATCGGACGAGTTCAGGGTCTCGTCAGTCTGCTGGGAGAAGAGCATCACCAGCTGGTTGCGGATCAGCGGCTCATGGCGCGTGACCTTTTCCTCCGCCTCAGGCCCGGTGACCCGCAGGGAGATGTCGGCCTTGTAGTACTTCAGGCGCGGACCCGGTCCATAGTTGCCTACCAGGGACGGCACCAGGTCGATATAGGCGACCTTGGGCGCCTCGCCTTCCTTGGCCTCCTCTTCGGCCATCACCAGCAGAGGGAGGGTCAGGGCCAGCAGCATTGCAGTCAGTCTTTTCACCGGGATCATCCTCAGCACGAATGGCGCCTAGCATAGCCACAGGCGCGGCCGCCCCCAAGACCTCCGTTTATGCAGCTCCATCAGGCCCGGCCATGCTGATTGACCCCCGGTGCCCCCCACCTACACTGCAAGGCCACATGCCCGGGGCCAGCGCCCCAAGCCAAGGAGCTCCGCGATGAAAGCCGTCCTGTGCAAAGCCTTCGGTCCCGCCGACACCCTGGTGCTGGAGGAAGTCGCCAGCCCCGAACCCAAGAAGAATGAAATCCTGATCGATGTGCATGCCGCCGCGGTCAACTTCCCCGACACCCTGATCATCGAAGGCAAGTACCAGTTCAAGCCCCCCTTCCCCTTCTCCCCGGGCGGCGAGGCGGCTGGCGTCGTGGCGGCAGTGGGCGAGAAGGTCAGCCACCTCAAGCCCGGCGACCGGGTGATGGCGCTGACTGGCTGGGGGAGCTTCGCCGAGCAGGTGGCGGTGCCGTCCTATAACGTGATGCCGATTCCCAAGGGCATCGACTTCAACTCCGCCGCCGCCTTCGGCATGACCTACGGCACCTCGATGCACGCCCTGAAACAGCGCGCCAACCTGCAGCCCGGCGAAACCCTGCTGGTGCTCGGCGCTTCCGGTGGCGTGGGCCTCGCGGCAGTGGAAATCGGCAAGGCCATGGGCGCCCGGGTGATCGCCGCCGCCAGCAGCGCGGAGAAGCTTGAAGTGGCGAAGGCCGCCGGCGCCGATGCGCTGATCAACTACAGCGAGGAGAACCTCAAGGATCGCGTCAAGGAACTCACCGGCGGCCAGGGCGCCGACGTGATCTACGACCCGGTCGGCGGCGACCTGTTCGATGCCGCCATGCGCTCGATCAACTGGAATGGCCGCCTGCTGGTGGTGGGTTTCGCCAGCGGCCGCATCCCCGAGCTGCCGGTGAACCTCGCGCTGCTCAAGGGGGCTTCGGTGGTCGGCGTATTCTGGGGCTCCTTCGCCCAGCGCCAGCCCCAGGACAACCTGGCCAACTTCCAGCAGCTGTTCGCCTGGTACGCCGAAGGCAAGCTCAAGCCGCTGGTATCCCAGACCTTCCCGCTGGAACGCGCCGCCGACGCCATCAATGCCCTGGCCACGCGCCAGGCCGTAGGCAAGGTCGTGGTCGAAGTCCGCTGATTGCTGGCTCCTGCCAAAACTCAAAAGCCCCGCTCTGGCGGGGCTTTTTGTGGGCAGCGGCTGCGCGGTTTCCCTCTCCAGGCAGGGAGAGGGAGCGGAATCGAACCCGAGGCCTCAGTTGTACAGCGACTTGAACCGCTCGCGCAGCACGTTCTTCTGCACCTTGCCCATTACATTGCGTGGTAGCGCGTCGACCACCATCACCCGCTTGGGCTGCTTGAAGCGCGCCAGCTTGCCGTCCAGGGCGGCGAGGATTTCCGCCTCGCTCGGCGCGTGATCCCTGGTGGCCACCAGCACGGCGGTGACGCCTTCGCCGAAGTCCGGGTGCGGCACGCCGATCACCGCCGATTCGGCCACGCCCGGCAGGGTATCGAGGATCTGCTCCAGCTCCTTCGGGTACACGTTGTAGCCGCCGCTGATGATCATGTCCTTGCTGCGGCCGACGATCTGCACGTAGCCCTTGTCGTCGATGAAGCCGATGTCGCCGGTCATGAAATAGCCGTCGGCGCGCAACTCCTCGGCGGTCTTCTCCGGCATGCGCCAGTAACCCTGGAACACGTTCGGCCCGCGTACCTCGATCATCCCCGGCTCGCCCTGCGGCAGCACAGTGGGCTCAGACTGGCCGGGATCGGTGATGCGCAACTCGACGCCCGGCAACGGGAAGCCGACGGTGCCGGCGATACGCTCGCCCTCCAGCGGGTTGGAGGTGTTCATGCCGGTCTCGGTCATGCCGTAGCGCTCGAGGATCGCCATGCCGGTGCGCTCGGAGAAGGCGCGGTGGGTCTCGGCGGTAAGCGGCGCGGAGCCGGAGATGAACAGGCGCATGTGCGCCACCGCCTCGCGGGTCAGGCCGCTCTGGTCGAGCAGGCGGGTATAGAAGGTCGGCACGCCCATCAGCAGATTCACCTGCGGCAGCAGGCGGAGGATTTCAGCGGCGTCGAACTTGGCGAGGAACAGCATCGATCCGCCCGCCATCAGCAGGCTGTTGATGGCCACGAACAGGCCGTGGATGTGGAAGATCGGCAGCGCGTGGAGCAGCCAGTCGGAGGGGCTGATCTGCCAGGACTGCACCAGCGCGAGGGCATTGGAGACCAGGTTGCCGTGGCTGATCATCGCGCCCTTGGAGCGCCCGGTGGTACCGGAGGTGTAGAGGATCGCGGCGAGGTCGGTCGAGGCACGCGGCACGTCGACGAAGCGGCCCGGCTTGCCATGCACCGCATCCATCAGCGACCCGTCGCCGGCGTCACCCAGGGTCGCCACGCGGGCTACGCCGCTGGCTTGGGCCAACTCGCGGGCTTGCGCGTCGAAGGCCGGCGCACAGACGAACAGCGATGGCTCGGCATCGTCGAGGAAGTAGCGCAGCTCTTCGCCCGTATAACCGCTGTTGAGTGGCAGGTACACCGCGCCGACGCGCAGCACGGCGAGGTAGAGCATCACCGTCTCGGGGCTTTTGTCGACCTGCACGGCAACGCGGTCGCCCGGCTGCACGCCGAGCTCAACCAGCGCGTGGGCGAACTGCGAGGTGCTGCGCAGCATGTCGGCATAGCTGTAGCCGCCGCCCTCGGGCGTGCGGATGAAGGGTTTGGAAAGGTCGCTGGGCAGGTGTTTGCCGACTTCGGCGAAAAGGCTCTGGTTCATGGGGAGGTCCTAGCGTTTTGTTTTCGCTGACAGGGTCGCGAGCTTGCGCACCTCCGGGGAGGCCGCAACCGCGCCCTGGTTGGCGTAGGCTTCGTGGTTCTTTTCGATCTGGCGCAGTTCGTAGCGGTAATTGACCATCAGCCCGGCGGCCTGGCGCAGGCCGCTGACGGAGAGGTCGCCGCGCCAGTTCAGGCGTTCCAGGCGGGCGCCGTTGCCCAGGTGGAAGCGCGCCACTGGGTCCAGCGGCAAACCGGCACCGTTCTTGGCGTGCAGGAAGTATTCGGCGGCCAGCGCCAGCAGCGGCTGCTCGGTGCGCGGCGGTGGCGGTGCGTCGGGCTTGAGGGCCTTGAGCAGCTCGGCCGCCGCCGCGCCCAGTTGCGGGTCATCACCCAGGCCGTCGAGCCAGCGACGCAAGCCGGGTACCGGCGACAGAGTGACGTAATGGCGCAGGCCGGGAATTTCCCGCGCCAGTTCTTCCACCACCTGCTTGATCAGGAAGTTGCCGAAGGAAATGCCGCGCAGGCCGTCCTGGCAGTTGCTGATGGAGTAGAACACCGCGGTGTCCGGTTCTTCCGCAGGTTGCGCCCCGGAGCCAGGCTCGAGAATGTCTGCAATCGCGCCGGGCATGGCGCGGGTAAGCGCCACCTCGACGAAGATCAGCGGCTCGTCAGCCAGCGCCGGGTGGAAAAAGGCGAAGCAGCGACGATCCGCCGGCTGCAGGCGACCGCGCAGGTCGTCCCAGTCCTTGATGGCGTGGACGGCTTCATACTTGATGATCTTTTCTAGGATCGACGCCGGAGTCGACCAGTCGATGCGCCGCAACACCAGGAAACCGCGGTTGAACCAGGACGCCAGCAAATGCTGCAGGTCGTGGTCCACCGCCGTCAGTTCAGGCCTGGCCTTCAGCTCCTGCAGCAACAGACGGCGCATGGCGATCAGCTCGGCGGTGCCGCCGGGCGCCTGGTTCAAGCGGCGGAACAGCTCCTGGCGCGGCGGCTCGCTGGCCTGGAACAGCGCCGTGGTATTGGCCGACGACGGGTCGTCGAGGTAACGCTGGCAGGCTTCGGCCAGCGCATCGTGAGGCGGCGCGAAGTCCTTGAGCAGGATGTCGAAGAAGGCCTTCTGCTGAGCCTCCGGGCAGTCGCGGTAGGCACACAGCACCTGCCGCGCCAACGCTACGCCCGAGGCTTCACCATGGCTGGAAATCAGCTTGTGGCAAGCCTGCGCCAGCGCCTGGGCATTGCCCGGTGCCGGCTCGCGCGACTCCAGCAATTGCCGGCCCCGCTCGGTGATGCTTTGCAGAAGACCCTGGAAGAAGCTGGTGTTCATGCGTCACCCCTTCTGGCGAATGTTCAGTCCCGAGCGAGCAGCGGCGGCGGGCAGCGCGGGTACCAGTGCGAAGCCTGCTCATAGGCGTGGGCCAGCTGCAGCACGGCCATGTCGGCCTGGTGCTTGCCGATGATCTGGATGCCCATGGGCAGCCCCTGTTCATTGAAGCCCACCGGAACGTTGGCCACCGGGCAACCGGACAGGGTGGCCGGGATGACCACTTCCATCCAGCGGTGGTAGGTGTCCATCGACTTTCCAGCGATCTCTTTCGGCCAATCCCAGGTCTTGTCGAACGGGAACACCTGGGCGCTGGGCAGCAGCAGGTAGTCGTAGCGTTCGAACAGTGTGTTGATGGCGCGGTACCAGTCGCTGCGCGCGGCGGAGGCGCGGAACACGTCCATGGCCGAGAGTTTCAGGCCGTTCTCCACTTCCCAGATGGCCTCGGGCTTGAGCAGCTCGCACTTGGCCGGGTCGGCGTAGGCGGCGCCCAGGGAGCCGGCGACCATCCAGTGGCGCAGGGTGCGCCAGGTATCCCACAGGCGCTCAGCGGAAAAGCCCAGCGCGGTGTCCTCGACGCGGCAGCCAATGGCCTGGAAATCGGCGAAGGATTTGCGGCACAGCTCCAGCACGCCGCGCTCCATCGGCAGGTGGCCGCCCAGGTCGCCCAGCCAGCCCAGACGCGCGCCCTTGAAGTCGCGCGCAAGATTGCCGGCGAACTGTTCGCCGCTTTCGGCGATGGACAGCGGCGCGCGGGCGTCGCCACCGGCCTGCACTGAAAGCAACAGCGCCACGTCGCGCACGCTGCGGCCCATTGGGCCTTCGTAGCCGAGCTGGTCGATGAACAGGTCGGCGCTGTCGTCGAAGGGCACGCGCCCCTGGGACGGACGGAAGCCGACGATGTTGTTGTACGCCGCCGGGTTGCGCAGCGAGCCCATCATGTCGCTGCCGTCGGCCACCGGGACCATCTGCAGCGCCAGCGCCGCAGCCGCGCCGCCACTGCTACCGCCGGCGGTGCGCTCCGGTGCGTAGGCGCAGCCGGTGGCGCCGAAGATCGGGTTGTAGCTGTGCGAACCCAGGCCGAATTCCGGGGTGTTGGTCTTGCCGATCAGCACGGCGCCGGCTGCCTTGATGCGCTCGACCATGATGCCGTCGCGCTCGGGCACGTAGTCGCGGAACAGCGGCGAGCCGAGGGTGGTGCGAATGCCCTTCGTCAGAGACAGGTCCTTGATGGCGTGCGGCAGGCCGTGCATCCAGCCGCGATACTCGCCGCGCGCCAGTTCGGCGTCTCGCTGGTCGGCCTCGGCCAGCAGCTGCTCTTCAGGCTGCAGGCTGATGATGGCGTTGACCTTCGGGTTGTAGCGCTCGATCTGCGCCAGGTGGGCCTGCATGACTTCTCGGCAGGAGATCTGGCGCAGGCGGATGAGTTCGGCCAGTTCATGGGCCTGGAGCTGGACGAGTTCGTTGTTGTGCTTGTACTGGCTCATGGAGCGCGGCCTTCTTTCATCGGGGCTTGCGCTTTGCGGCAAGCCTGAGTCGGGTTCAGCGACCCCGCCCGCAGGCGGGGCTTGTTGCGTTCTTCAGGCCGAGCGATGCCGCTGCGCCGAGACGGCGCAGGCGCGCATCGCCATGCCGTGTTCCCTCGAGGGAATCAGCGCATCAGGTTGGTCCAGATACGGTCGGCCAGGCGGATCGCGCCTTCGCCGCAGGTCTTGCTGAACACCACCTTGGTGCCCTCGGGGATGTGCAGTTCCGGCGCATCCTTGAGGCTGGCATCGAGGAAGGGTTCCACGCCCCTGATCGGGCTCTGGTGCTTGAGGAAGTTCTGGGTCATCGCCGCGTTTTCCGGCTGGCTGAGGAAGGCGATGAACTTCTTCGCGTTCTCCGGGTTCTTCGCACCGGCGGGGATCACCAGGTTGTCCACCCAGGCCATCACGCCCTCTTTCGGGTAGAGGTACTTCAGGCTGGATTTCATCTCACGCGCACGCATCGACGAGCCGCCCCAGAACATCGACATGTCGACTTCGCCCGAGGCCAGGTTCTCGCGGATCGAACCAGCCTTGGAGCTGTAGGTCTTCACGAAGCCCTTCTGGTTCTTCAGCAGGGTCAGCACCTGTTGCATCTGCTTGGGATCCTCGCTGCACAGCGGGATGCCAAGGTACAGGCTGGCGGTGTCGATCACCTCGCTGGAGGAGTCGAACATGTTGATCCTGCCCTGCAGCTCCTTGGGCGGAGTGAACAGCACCGAGTAGCTGTCGGCCGGGCCGCTGTACCTGGCGCTGTCGAGCACGACGCTGGTGGTGCCCCAGATGAAGGGCACGGCATAGGCGCCTTCCGGGTCCCAGGTGGGTTTCTTCAGGTTGTCTTCGATGTTCGCGTAGTACGGCTGGTTGACCGGATCGAAGCGCTCCAGCAGCTTCTCCTGGATCAGGATCGGCACGAACTGGTGGGAGGGGATGGCCACGTCGTAACCAGTGCCGCCCTGCTTGAGCTTGGCCAGCAGCGTTTCGTTGGAATCGTAGGAATCCACGGTCACCTTGATGCCGGTTTCCTTCTCGAACTTCTCCAGGATCGGCGGCGAGAAGTAGCCGCTCCAGCTCACCACGTTGAGTTGTTCGGCGGCGTGCGCGTTGGTGACGGCCAGGCCCAACGTCAGCGTGGCCCCTACAGCAGCGATCAGTTTGCTCATCTTCTACTCCGGTATGTGGGCGGAGAGTCCGTTCAAGGTCTGATCGAGCGCAGCCCAGACTAGGCGGAAGCAGTTGAGAAAGCGCAGTTTACGACTGTAAATGAGCATTTCGAGACGGCATCCAACGACGTATGGGCAAGCTCGGACAGGCATGGGACGGGCTCTCAGGCTTTCTTCTTGCCAAGCAGGTACGACAGGGTTACGAACAGCACGGAAACGCCGAGGATCAGGGTCGAGACTGCGTTCACATCGGGTGTCACACCCATGCGCAGCAGGCCGAAGATGAAGATCGGCAAGGTGGTGGTGCCGGCCTGGGAGACCATCATCGAGATCACGAAGTTATCCAGCGAGACGATGAAGGCCAGCATCAGCCCGGAGACGATCCCCGGCGTCAGCAGCGGCAGGGTGACCTTGCGGAAGGTCCGCCAGGGGCCGGCGTAGAGGTCGGCGGCGGCCTGCTCCAGGGACAGGTCCATATCGTTCAGCCGTGCGCGGATCGGCAGGTAGGCGAACGGGATGCAGAACACCGTATGGGCGATGATCAGGTTGCCGTAGCCCAGCGACAGGCCGAGGGTGGAGAACAGCGCCAGGGTGGCGACGCCGACCACGATCTCGGGCAGTACCAGCGGCAGCATGATCGCCCCCATGGACAGGCGCATGCCTTTGAACCTGGCCCCGCGCGAGGTGCCCAGCGCGGCCAGGGTGGCGATCGCCGTGGCGACCACGCTGGCGCACACGGCGATCAGCAGGCTGTTGCCGGCGGCCTGGCGCAGCGCCTGGTTGGCGAACGCGGCGCGGTACCAGTCGAGGCTGAAGCCGGTCCACACGGTGGCGGACTGGTTGGCGTTGAACGAGAGCACCACCAGCACCACGATGGGCGCGTAGAGGTACAGGTAGAACAGGAAACTCAGCGCGCCGAAACCACGGAAATCCTGTACGCCCAGACGGCGTTTGCTCAGCAGCGACAGCATCATTCACCTCCCCGGGCGATGCGCAGGCGCTCGGCGCGCATCGCGTAGAACATCAGTACCAGCATCACCGCGGCCATCAGCACCAGCGACAGCGCCGCGCCGAAGGGCCAGTTCCGCGCATCGCTGAACTGCCGGAAGATCAGGTTGCCGAGCATCATCTTGGTGCCGCCGCCGAGCAGCTCGGGAGCGATCATCGCGCCGAGGCAAGGCACGAAGGTGAGGATGGCGCCGGCGAGAATCCCCGGCCGGGCGATGGGCAGCACCACCTTGCGCAGGGTGCGGATGCGCCCGGCGTAGAGGTCCTGGGCGGCTTCGAGCAGGCGCATGTCCATCTTCTCCAGGGTTGCGTAGATCGGCAGGACCACAAAGGGCGCGTAGGTGTAGACCAGGCCCAGCAGCACGGCGCCGTCTGTGTACAGCAGGTTCAACGGCTGGTGGATCACGCCCAGGCTCATCAGCGTGCCGTTGACGACGCCGGTGCCGCGCAGCAGCAGGATCCAGGCGTAGGTGCGGATCAGCAGGTTGGCCCAGAACGGCACGGTGATCAGGAAGATCAGCAGGCCGCGACGATGCGCCGGCTGCATCGCCAGCCACACAGCCACCGGGAAGCCCACCGCCAGGGTGATCGCCGTGGTCGCGGCGGCGATGCCGATGGAACGCAACGCGATCGTCAGGTAGGAGTCGGCGAAAGCCAGGCTGTCGTCCAGTTGGCGCTCGAACAGCAGTGAGACGTAGGCCTCGGTGCTGAAGTGCTGGTTCACGCCGCCGTAGGGGTTGGCCTGCATCAGCGAATAGCCGACCACGATGAAGATCGGCACGATCAGGAACAGCCCGATGGAGAGCAGCGCGGGCGACACGCCGAGGAAGCTGTGCAGCGCCTTGCGCCGCTCCAGCGAATTGCCGGCGGTTGTGGATAACTGGTTCATGCTCACCCCCGCTCAGTCCACCAGGACGCTGGCGCTGCCCTTCTCGAACAGCAGCCCGGCGCGCTGCCCGGCCACCAGGCGCTGACGCTGGCCGGCACTGTTGGGCGCACGGACAGTCAGCTTGCCGCCGTCACGCAGCGCCACCTGATATTGCAGGTCGGTGCCGAGGTAGATCTGCGCGACGATGCTGCATGGCACGGCGGACGGCGTGTCCTCGGCCACCAGTTGCAGGCGCTCGGGGCGGATCGACAAGGTGACCTCAGCACCGACCTCCAGGCCCTCGCGGATGCCGGCCTCGATCAGCTGGTCGCCGGCGATGCGGTAGTGCGCGCGCTCATCAATGAAGTGCTCGACGCGGGCGGGAAGGAAGTTGGTCTCACCGATGAAGTCGGCTACGAAGCGGTTACGCGGACGCTCGTAGATTTCGTCCGGACGGCCGACCTGCTGCACCTCGCCCTCGGAGAGCACGGCGATGCGGTCGGACATGGTGAGCGCTTCTTCCTGGTCGTGGGTGACGAAGATGAAGGTGATGCCGGTCTTGGCCTGGATCGCCTTCAGCTCCTCACGCATGGCCTGGCGCAGCTTGAGGTCGAGCGCGGAGAGCGGCTCGTCCAGCAGCAGCACCTTGGGATGCGGCGCCAGGGCGCGGGCCAGGGCGACGCGCTGTTGCTGGCCGCCGGAGAGCTGCGTCGGCTTGCGCTGGGCGAAGCGCTCCATCTGCACCAGGGCGAGCATTTCACGCACGCGCTCAGCGACCTCCGCCCTGCCCATGCGCTTGCCCATCGGGTGGGATTCCAGGCCGAAGGCCAGGTTTTCGGCAATGCTCATGTGCGGGAACAGCGCATAGTGCTGGAACACCGTATTAACCGGGCGCTCGAAGGGCGGTCGGTCGGCGATGTTCTCGCCGTACAGGCGGATTTCCCCGCTGGTGGGGAACTCGAAGCCGGCGATCATGCGCAGGAGGGTGGTCTTGCCACAGCCGGAGGGGCCGAGCAGGGTGAAGAATTCGTTGTCGCGGATGTCCAGGTCGACGCATTTCAGCGCCACGGGACCACTGGCCGGATCGCCGTAAACCTTGCGCACGGAGCGGATCGAAACCGCTGCCGTCTGCAGGCTGTGCAGGGCACTCATGTGAAACCTCCGGTTCCTTCCCCGCGGGTGGGCGGGGGGTCTTGTAGTTGTTCTGGCAGGACTAGAGAAACGCCGGATGCAGCGCTGGCCGTGTTATCGGCTCCTATTGTCGTGGTGCTGCTGAGGCGGATATTCGGAGAAAGGTGATTGAGCGAAAAGCTCAATTTTCTTACATTCGATATTAAAAAAACTAACAGCACTCACCGAGGCCCAGGCCATGTCCATCCAGCGCCTTCCACCGCTCAATGCCGTCCGCGCTTTCGAGGCCGCCGCCCGGCTGGGCAGTTATGTCGCAGCCTCCAAGGCCCTGCACGTGACCCAGCCAGCCATCGGCCGCCACGTGAAGCTGCTGGAGGACTGGCTGGGCGTGCAGTTGTTCGAGCGCACGCCGCGCGGGGTGAGCCTGACGCCAGCCGGGCAGCGCTACTACGCGAAGATATCCACGGCCTTGCAGCAAATCGCCGACGCCGGCTTTGAGCTGGCTCCTGGCGGCACTGCACGCTGGCTGAAGATCATGGTGGTGCCCGCCTTCGCCAAGCGCTGGCTGATGCCGCGCCTGGAATCCCTGCGCCAGCAGCGACCGGGGATGAAGGTGGCGGTGGAACCCAACCCGACTTTCACTGAAGTGGACGGCAAGACCGCCGACCTGGGCATCGTCTACGGTCTGCCGGGTATCTACTCACAGTGCCACAGCACGCTGATCCGTCCGACGGTGTTCCCGGTATGCTCGCCGTCCTACCTGGCCGAACACGGCACGCTGAGCAGTGTGGAAGAGCTCGCACGGCACAAGCTGATCCACGTGGACGATGGAGAATGGTGGAACCTCTGGCTGTCCACTGTCGGCCTTTCGCTGCGGGTGAGTTCGGACGTGCTCTACGTCAGCAATGACCACGCGCTGTCGATGGCCGAGTCCGGCCACGGTATCGCCCTGGCCAATGCGGTGCTGGTGAAGCACCAATTGGCCGCCGGCACCCTGGTGCGCCCGCTGGCGGAAGAGGTCCAGTTGGAGAGCTACCAGCTGCTGCTGCCCCCGGGGCCGGTGAGCGCCGATGTGGAGTGGTTCGAAGGCTGGATCCGCGCGGCGCTGCAGGAGGAGTTCGCAGCGCCAACGCATTCAGCCGGCTAAGCGGCGAGGTGCCCCAGCGCCCCCAGGCGGCTTAATCAGCCACGCGGGGCGTAGGCGAATACGTCGGCGCGCATCTGGTGGGCATCCATCCCGGCCGCAACCAGCGCATCCAGGGTGGCGTACACCATCGCCGGTGAGCCGCTGGCGTAGACGTGCAACTGCTTGAGGTCCGGGAAGTCTTCACACACCGCTTCATGCAGCAGGCCACGACGGCCCCGCCAATCACAGGGGTCGCTGACGACCTTGTGCAGGAGCAGGTTTTCCAGGCCCTGCCAGTCTTTCCAATGGAGCAGCTCGTAGAAGTCGTCCGGCTGGCGCACGCCCCAATACAAGTGCACCGGATGTTTGAAGCCGGTGGCGCGGCAGTGTTCGATCAGGCTGTGCATCTGTCCCATGCCGGTACCGGCGGCGATCAACACCAGCGGACCGTCCGGCAACTCCGCCAGGTGGGTATCGCCGAAGGGCATCTTCACCCTGGCGATGCCGGTGCGCTGGAGTTGCGCGAGCAGTGCCCTGGCGCTGTTTTCACGGCCGAGGATGTGCAGTTCGATTTCGCGCCCGGCACTCGGCGCCGAGGCAATGGAGAAGGCCGAAGACTCGCCATCGTCGCGCTCGATCAGCAGGTACTGCCCGGCGTGATAGCGCGGCGGCTTGCCGGCTGGCGCGCGCAGGCGCACGCGCCAGACATCGCCGCCCACTTCCACGCATTCGCTGACCTGGCAGCTCATGTCGCGCACCGGCAGCTCGCCCGGGGCCAGCACGCCGTCCCAGTGCAGCACGCAGTCTTCCAGGGGCTCGGCCAGGCAGGTGAACAGCTCACCCTGGCTCAGCTCGGCGCCGTTCTGGCGTACCCGCCCCTCCACCAGCAGGGCCGCGCAAACATGGCAGTTCCCGTTGCGGCAGCTTTGCGGGCACTCGTAGCCGAGCCGGCGCGCCGCATCCAGGATGCGCTCGTTGGGAGCCGTCTGGATGACCGCGCCGGAAGGTTGCAGGGTGACACGCATCAATCGATTCCCAGAGAAGACCAGAGCTCATCGACGCGGCGCTTGACCGCTTCGTCCTGGACGATCACCCGGCCCCATTCGCGGTTGGTCTCGCCCGGCCACTTGTGGGTGGCGTCCAGGCCCATCTTCGAACCGAGGCCGGAGATGGGCGAAGCGAAGTCCAGGTAGTCGATCGGCGTGTTGTCGATCATCACCGTGTCACGCTTTGGGTCCATGCGCGTGGTAATGGCCCAGATCACATCGTTCCAGTCCCGCGCATTGACGTCGTCGTCGGTGACTATGACGAACTTGGTGTACATGAACTGTCGCAGGAACGACCAGACACCCAGCATTACGCGCTTGGCGTGGCCCGGGTACTGCTTCTTCATGGTCACCACCGCCATCCGGTAGGAGCAGCCCTCCGGCGGCAGGTAGAAGTCGACGATCTCGGGGAACTGCTTCTGCAGTATGGGCACGAAGACTTCGTTCAGCGCCACGCCGAGGATGGCCGGCTCATCCGGCGGCCGGCCGGTATAGGTGCTGTGGTAGATCGGCTTTTGCCGGCGGGTGATGCGCTCCACGGTGAACACCGGGAAGCTGTCCACCTCGTTGTAGTAGCCGGTGTGGTCGCCGTAAGGGCCTTCATCGGCCATTTCGCCAGGGTGGATCACCCCTTCGAGGACGATTTCGGCACTGGCTGGCACCTGCAGGTCGCTGCCGATGCACTTCACCAGTTCGGTGCGGTTGTCCCGCAGCAGGCCGGCGAAGGCGTACTCGGACAGGGTGTCCGGTACCGGGGTCACGGCGCCGAGGATGGTCGCCGGATCGGCCCCCAGGGCCACCGCCACGGGGAAAGGCTCGCCCGGGTGCTTCGCGCACCACTCGCGGTAGTCCAGCGCGCCGCCCCGATGGCTCAGCCAACGCATGATGACCTTGTTGCGGCCGATCACCTGCTGGCGATAGATGCCGAGGTTCTGCCGCTCCTTGTTCGGGCCACGGGTGACGGTCAGGCCCCAGGTGATCAGCGGGGCGACATCGCCCGGCCAGCAGGTCTGCACCGGCAGCCTGGTGAGGTCGACGTCGTCGCCCTCCTCCACCACTTCCTGGCAGGGGCCATCCTTGAGCACCTTGGGCGCCATGGCGATGACCTTCTTGAAGATGGGCAGCTTGGACCAGGCGTCCTTCAGGCCCTTGGGCGGCTCGGGCTCCTTGAGGAAGGCCAGCAGCTTGCCGATCTCGCGCAGCTCGCCGACATCCTCGGCGCCCATTCCCAGGGCCACGCGCCCGGGGGTGCCGAAGAGGTTGCCGAGCACCGGGATATCGAAGCCGGTGGGCTTTTCGAAAAGCAGCGCCGGTCCCTGCTTGCGCAAGGTGCGGTCGCAGATTTCGGTCATTTCCAGCACAGGCGAAACCGGAGTGGCGATGCGCTTGAGCTCGCCACGCTGTTCCAGGCCACTGATGAATTCGCGCAGATCGCGATACTGCATGCTTGAGCCTCTCAGGGCGTGCAGGTCGGGGCGCAAAGTTTAGCGCCGAACTGGGTTATTCAGAAGAACAAAGGGCCAGTGCAGAAACGCAAAAGCCGGGTTTCCCCGGCCTTTGCGGCACATCCAAGACTTACTTGCGCTTCATCGACATGAAGAACTCATCGTTGGTCTTGGTGTCTTTCAACTTGTCGAGCAGGAACTCGATGGCAGCGATCTCGTCCATCGGGTGCAGCAGCTTGCGCAGGATCCACATGCGCTGCAGCTCGTCTTCGGCAGTCAGCAGCTCTTCGCGGCGGGTGCCGGACTTGTTGATGTTGATGGCGGGGAACACGCGCTTCTCGGCGATGCGGCGGTCCAGCGGCAGTTCCATGTTGCCGGTGCCCTTGAACTCCTCGTAGATCACCTCGTCCATCTTCGAGCCGGTTTCGACCAGCGCGGTGGCGAGGATGGTCAGCGAGCCGCCTTCCTCGATGTTGCGAGCGGCGCCGAAGAAACGCTTGGGCTTCTCCAGGGCATGGGCATCGACACCACCGGTGAGCACCTTGCCGGAGCTCGGGATCACGGTGTTGTAGGCACGGGCCAGACGGGTGATGGAGTCCAGCAGGATGACCACGTCCTTCTTGTGCTCGACCAGGCGCTTGGCCTTCTCGATCACCATCTCGGCGACCTGCACGTGGCGGGTCGGCGGTTCGTCGAAGGTGGAGGCGACCACTTCGCCGCGCACGGTGCGCTGCATCTCGGTCACTTCTTCCGGGCGCTCGTCGATCAAGAGGACGATCAAGTGGCACTCGGGGTTGTTGCGGGTGATGTTGGCCGCAATGTTCTGCAGCATGATGGTCTTGCCCGCTTTCGGCGGAGCGACGATCAGGCCGCGCTGTCCCTTGCCGATCGGCGCGCAGAGATCGATCACGCGGCCGGTGAGGTCTTCAGTGGAGCCGTTGCCGGCTTCCATCTTCAGGCGCTCATTGGGGAACAGGGGCGTGAGGTTTTCGAACAGGATCTTGTTCTTGGCGTTCTCGGGACGATCGAAGTTGATGGAATCGACCTTGAGCAACGCGAAGTAACGCTCGCCTTCCTTCGGAGGACGAATCTTGCCGACTATGGTGTCGCCGGTTCGCAGGTTGAAGCGACGGATCTGGCTGGGCGAGACATAGATGTCGTCCGGGCCGGCCAGGTAGGAAGAGTCGGCGGAGCGCAGGAAGCCGAAGCCGTCCTGGAGAATCTCCAGCACGCCGTCACCGGAGATCTCCTCGCCGCTCTTCGCGTGCTTCTTCAGCAGGGCGAAGATGATGTCCTGCTTGCGCGAACGGGCCATGTTCTCCAGGCCCATGGCGTCGGACATTTCCAGAAGTTCGCCAATCGGCTTTTGCTTGAGTTCGGTCAGATTCATAGGAATGACGTTGGTAGAAAAGAAGAAGGGAAAGCGTTGAGCTTTTTAGGCCGCGCCGCAAAGAAGGCGACAGGATCGCTGTGCTTATTCGAATTAGGAGTGCGTCGGCGACGGCGTGGAGGGCTGCAAGAACGAGCAGCGGTCCGAATGTAACACCGGCGCAACGGGGAGTCTAGTGCAGTTCAATGAAAAAGCCCCGCATTTCGCGGGGCTTTTCCGGGACGCTTCGGATGCTGTTCCGGCGGCACGGGAGGCCGCGCGGAATCAGATGTTGGCGTCGAGGAAGGCGGCCAGCTGGGACTTGGACAGGGCGCCTACCTTGGTGGCTTCGACGTTGCCGTTCTTGAACAGCATCAGGGTCGGGATGCCACGCACGCCATACTTCGGCGGAGTGTCCTGGTTCTCGTCGATGTTCAGCTTGCAGACTTTCAGTTTGCCCTGGTAGTCCTTGGCGATTTCGTCGAGGACCGGAGCAATCATCTTGCAGGGACCGCACCACTCGGCCCAGTAGTCGACCAGCACCGCGCCGTCGGCCTTGAGCACGTCCTGCTCGAAGCTGGCATCAGAGACGTTGGTGATGAATTCGCTCATGGAAGGATCTCTCCGTGTTCGGAAGCAAAAAAGTGGAGCCATCATATCCCGGCTTTCCAGGGACCGAAAGCCGGTGGTGATTGAGCTTTGCTATGGCGACATCGGGCAAAACTGATGGATGCAGCCGCCGGCGTCAATCCGGCTACCGATCAGGATGCCGGGCCGGCGGACATTCGGAACCGGCAACGCGCGACTGTCATATCCCACCTATAGTGTGGACAGCCAGTCATTCGCCAAAGAAAGGCGCATCCATCCCACCGCTCCAGGCTCGCGCCACATTGGTACGGACGTACCTCTATTCGCATTGGCTCGACCGGACAACCGTGGCAGGATTGCGCGGTTCAGCCTCGAGACCCGAAACCATGCCGCAAAAGCCTGCCGAAATCCCGTCCCTGATCGCCGCCATCGACCTAGGATCGAACAGCTTCCACATGGTGGTAGCCAAGGTCGACCATGGTGAGATCCGCATCCTGGAACGGCTCGGCGACAAGGTCCAGTTGGCAGCCGGCCTGGACGAAGAACGCAACCTCAGCGAAGAGTCCATGCTGCGCGGCCTCGAATGCCTGCGCCGCTTTGCCCAGATGATCGCCGGCCTGCCGGAAGGCGCGGTGCGCATCGTCGGCACCAACGCCCTGCGCGAGGCGCACAACCGCGCCGAATTCATCCGCCGCGCCGAGGAAATCCTCGAGCATCCGGTGGAAGTCATCTCCGGCCGCGAGGAAGCGCGCCTGATCTATCTGGGCGTCTCCCATACCCTGCCGGACACACCCGGCCGTCGCCTGGTGGCGGACATCGGTGGCGGCAGTACCGAATTCATCATCGGCCAGCGTTTCGAATCGCAACTGCGGGAAAGCCTGCAGATGGGCTGCGTCAGTTACACCCAGCGCTACTTCCGCGACGGCAAGGTCACCCCGGCGCGCTATGCGCAGGCCTACACTGCCGCGCGCCTGGAGCTGATGGGCATCGAGTACAGCCTGCGCCGCCTCGGCTGGCAGGAGGCCGTCGGCGCCTCCGGCACCATCCGCGCCGTCGGCCTGGCAATCCAGGCCGCGGGGCTCGGCAACGGCGAGATCAACCCCGAGGGGTTGGCCTGGCTCAAGCGCAAGCTGTTCAAGCTCGGCGATGTGGAAAAGCTCGACCTGGACGGCATCAAGCCGGACCGCCGCCCGATTTTCCCGGCCGGCCTGGCGATTACCGAAGCCATCTTCGAGGCCCTTGATCTCACACGAATGACCCATTCCGAAGGCGCCCTGCGCGAAGGCGTGCTCTACGACCTGCTGGGACGCCACCACCACGAGGACGTTCGCGAGCGCACCCTGAGTGCGTTGATGGAGCGCTGCCACGTGGACCTGGAGCAAGCCGCACGGGTCGAAGCCAAGGCACTGGCCGCCCTGGAACAGGTCGCCACCAGTTGGGGGCTGGATGATGACTGGCACCGCGACCTGCTGCTGTGGGGGGCGCGCGTGCATGAAATCGGCATGGACATCGCCCACTACCACTATCACAAGCACGGCGCCTACCTGATCGAGCACTCGGACCTGGCCGGTTTCTCCCGTCAGGACCAGCTGATGCTGGCCCTCCTGGTGCGCGGCCACCGCCGCAACATCCCCAAGGACCGCTTCGCCGAATTCGGCGAGGAAGGCGTGAAGCTGCTGCGCCTTTGCGTGCTGCTGCGCTTCGCCATCCTCTTCCACCACATCCGTGGCACGTCCGCCATGCCCAGGGTGAAGTTGAGCGCCTCGAACAATACGCTCGAGGTGCGGTTCCCTGAAGGCTGGCTGGAAGCCAACCCGTTGACCCAGGCCGACTTCGAGCAGGAAGCCGGGTGGCTTAAGCGCATCGAGTTCGAGCTGAAGGTGAGCTGAAACCTGTAGGAGCGAATTCATTCGCGAAGGACAGCGCAGCTGTCCGTTGCTCCAGTCCCACGACGGTCCTTCGGACCGTTTCGCGAATGAATTCGCTCCCAAGAGAGTTCAGGTTCAAATGAAGACGGGGCACTCAGGCCCCGTTTTTCGTTGGTGCGCTCAGCGTGCGCTGATCGGCGGGTTGGTCAGTTTGTCCAGCAAGGTAGCCTGGGCGTTGCGCGAGTTCTGGTTGCCGCTCGGGCTGTTGCGCAGGTAGCGGCCGTCCGGCTGCAGCACCCAGCTCTGGGTGTTGTCGCTGATGTAGGCCTCGAGCTCTTTCTTCACGCGGGTCAGCAGTTTCTTGCCTTCCACCGGGAAGCAGGTCTCGACGCGCATGTCGAGGTTGCGCTCCATCCAGTCGGCACTGGAGAGGTACATCTTCTCGTCGCCGCCATTGAGGAAGTAGTAGATCCGGCTGTGTTCGAGGAAGCGGCCGATGATCGAGCGCACCTGGATGTTGTGTGACACGCCGGGGATGCCCGGGCGCAGGCAGCACATGCCACGGACCACGAGGTCGATGCGCACGCCGCTCTGGCTGGCCTTGTACAAAGCACGGATGACCTTGGGATCGGTCAGCGCGTTGACCTTGACCATGATGTGCGCCGGCTTTCCTTCGCTGGCGTGCTGGGCCTCGCGGGCGATCATGTCGAGCAGCGTCTTCTTCAGGGTGAAGGGCGCGTGCAGCAGCTTCTTCATGCGCAGCGTCTTGCCCATGCCGATCAGCTGGTTGAACAGCTTGTGCAGGTCCTCGCAGAGCGCATCGTCGGCGGTGAGCATGCTGTAGTCGGTGTACAGGCGCGCGTTGCCGGCGTGGTAGTTACCCGTGCCCAGGTGGGCATAGCGGCGCAGCTCGCCGTTCTCGCGACGCAGGATCAGCATCATCTTGGCGTGGGTCTTGAAGCCCACCACGCCGTAGATCACCACGGCGCCTGCCTGCTGCAGGCGGCTCGCCAGCTGCAGGTTGGATTCCTCGTCGAAACGCGCACGCAGCTCGATCACCGCGGTGACCTCCTTGCCGTTACGCGCTGCTTCCACCAGGGAGTCGACGATCTCGGAGTTGGCACCGGCGCGGTAGAGGGTCTGCTTGATCGCCAGGACGTTCGGGTCCTTGGCGGCCTGGCGCAGGAAGTCCACTACAGGAGTGAAGGATTCGAAGGGGTGCAGCAGCAGGATGTCCTGCTTGCCCACCACGCTGAACAGGTTCTCGGCCTTCTGCAGCAGCTTGGGGATCACCGGGGTGAAGGACGGGTGCTGCAGCTCCGGATGGCTTTCCAGGCCGGTAATGCTGAACAGGCGGGTCAGGTTCACCGGGCCGTTGACCTGGTAAAGCTCGCTCTCGCCCAGGTTGAACTGCTTGAGCAGGTAGTCAGAGAGGTTCTTCGGGCAGGTATCCGCCACTTCCAGGCGTACCGCGTCGCCGTAGCGGCGCGAGAACAGTTCGCCGCGCAGCGCGCGGGCGAGGTCGTCGACATCTTCGGTGTCCACCGAGAGGTCGGCGTTGCGGGTCAGGCGGAACTGGTAGCAACCCTTCACCTTCATGCCGGGGAACAGGTCGTCGGCATGGGCATGGATCATCGAGGACAGGAAGACGAAGTTGTCCCCCGGACCGCCGATGTCCTCGGGCACGCGGATGACGCGCGGCAACAGGCGCGGTGCCGGGATGATCGCCAGGCCGGAATCGCGGCCGAAGGCGTCGACGCCTTCCAGTTCGACGATGAAGTTCAGGCTCTTGTTCACCAGCAGCGGGAAGGGGTGAGTCGGATCCAGGCCGATGGGGGTGATGATCGGCGCGATCTCGTCACGGAAGTAACGACGCACCCAGGCCTTCAGCTTGGCGGTCCAGTAGCGGCGGCGAATGAAGTTGACCTGGTGCTTGGCCAGTTCCGGCAACAGGATGTCGTTGAGGATGTTGTACTGGCGGTGGACCTGCTCGTGCACCACTTCGCTGATGCGCGCCATGGCCTGATGCGGCAGCAGGCCGTCGGCACCGGCTTGTTCACGGGCGAAGGTGATCTGCTTCTTCAGGCCTGCGACACGGATCTCGAAGAACTCGTCGAGGTTGCTGGAAAAGATCAGCAGGAACTTCAGACGTTCGAGCAGCGGATAGGACTCATCCAGCGCCTGCTCCAGCACGCGGATGTTGAACTGCAACTGGGACAGTTCGCGGTGGATGTACAGGCTGCTGTCATCCAGGCTCGGCACCATCAGCGGCGCCGGCACAGGAGCCGTGGCGGCAGGCACCGCATCGACGGCGGGGACCTCGGGGGCCGGCGGAGCCACCGGAATTTCGGTGGCCTCCTTCAGGGGTTCGAGCAAAGCGCTGGGATTGAGTCCTTCAGTGTTCATCTGCAGTTCCTGGGGGGAGATCAGGCTCCCGTCTTGAGCATTTCTGCGGCGCGCACGGCGAAATAGGTGAGGATGCCATCGGCGCCGGCGCGTTTGAAGGCCACCAGGGATTCGAGGATGACGGCGTCGCTCAACCAGCCGTTCTGGATCGCCGCCATGTGCATGGCGTACTCACCACTGACCTGATAGACAAAGGTCGGCACGCGGAATTCATCCTTCACCCGACGAACGATGTCGAGGTAAGGCATGCCCGGCTTGACCATCACCATGTCGGCGCCTTCGGCCAGGTCGGCTGCGACTTCGTGCAGGGCCTCGTCGGTGTTGGCAGGGTCCATCTGGTAGCTGGCCTTGTTGCCCTTGCCGAGGTTGGCGGCGGAGCCGACCGCATCACGGAAGGGACCGTAGTAGGCGCTGGCGTACTTGGCCGAGTAGGCCATGATGCGCACGTTGGGGAAATCCGCCAGTTCCAGGGCTTCGCGAATGGCCTGGATGCGGCCGTCCATCATGTCCGAGGGGGCCACCACCTGGGCGCCGGCTTCGGCGTGGGACAGCGCCTGCTTGACCAGTGCATCGACGGTCACGTCGTTCTGCACGTAGCCGTTCTCGTCGAGGATGCCATCCTGGCCGTGGGTGGTGAACGGGTCCAGGGCCACGTCGCTGATCACGCCCAGCTCCGGGAAACGATCACGCAGGGCGCGGATGGCACGCTGGGCGATGCCGTCGGGGTTCCACGCCTCGGCGCCGTCGAGGGATTTCTTTTCCAGCGGGGTCACCGGGAACAGCGCCAGCGCCGGAATGCCCAGCTCGACCCAGGCCTCTGCTTCCTTGAGCAGCAGGTCGATGGACAGGCGCTCGACGCCAGGCATCGAGGACACGGTTTCGCGGCGGTTCTCACCGTCCAGTACGAATACCGGGAGGATCAGGTCGTCGACGGTCAGGACGTTTTCGCGCACCAGCCGGCGGGAGAAGTCGTCACGGCGGTTGCGGCGCAGGCGGGTTGCGGGGAACAGGCGGTTGGCAGGGGTAAAGCTCACAGCAGACTCCAGGGCCCGGGACGGACGCAGTGTGACAAATATAAGGGCCGATTATGACCGAATGGCAACAATCCGCGACAGCGACCCGAGGTCGCGTCGACCGCTGGGGAGGGAGATGGACATTGTCCGCGGTCAATCTGATGGCATTCGGCACCGGTCGGAGCTTTTCCCGGCGCGCCATCCCGGTTAGGCTGCGCGTTCATTTCGCTGCGCACCCCAACCATGCTGCAACAATTTCTCCAGGATTTCGGCTACTTCGCCCTCTTCCTCGGCACCTTCTTCGAGGGTGAGACGATCCTGGTCCTGGCCGGCTTTCTTGCCTTCCGGGGCTATATGGACATCAACGCCGTGGTGGCCACGGCGTTCTTCGGCAGCTATGCCGGCGACCAGCTCTGGTACTACCTGGGCCGCCACAAGGGCCGGCAGATACTGTCCCGCAAACCACGCTGGCAGGCCATGGGCGACCGCGCCCTGGCGCACATCCGCCGCCACCCGGACATCTGGGTCCTGAGTTTCCGCTTCGTCTACGGCCTGCGCACCGTGATGCCGGTGGCCATCGGCCTGTCCGGCTACCCGCCGCTGCGCTACCTGATCCTCAACGGCATCGGCGCCCTGATCTGGGCCCTGGCCCTGGGCTTCGCCGCCTTCCACTTCGGCGCCGTCCTCGAAGGCATGCTCGGCAACCTCAAGCGCTACGAGCTGATGGTCCTCGGCGGCCTGCTGGCCATCGGCGGCCTCCTCTGGCTGAGGCGCCGCCTGCGCAACAACGGTCGGAAAGCCTGATCAGACGGCCAGCGCCGCCTCGCGGCGCGGCAGGCCGAACAGCGCCAGCAGACTGACCAGGCTGTACAGCCCCAGCAGTCCCCACCCCATCGCCCCCATCGGCAGCAGCCCGAGTGCCGCCCCCGCCCAGAGCGCCGGCCAGTTCAGCGCCAGCCGCGCCAGCTCCAGCCAGCGTGTCCATGGGCGGTTCTCCATCCAGGTACCGATCACGTAGAGGCCCAAGGCCATCCACGCCCAGGCCAGCCAGAGCCCGGCGAGCGACGCCTTGTCGCCGGTACCCAGCAGCCAGGTGCCGGCCACCACGTAGAGGGTGAACTGCAGCCCGGCGTACCACTTGTGCGCAAGGTCCAGGGGCACCTCGAACTTGATGAAGCGCGACAGGTCGGGCTTGGCCTGTGGATAACGCTCGGCCACGTCCGCCGGACGCCAGCCGGTGCGCATGAACCAGATGCGCAGCTTGTCCCAGCGGGTTTCGGCGCGCACCGCGTCGCGCCAGAGCTGCACGTAGAACTGCAGGTTGGCCCAGAGCGGGTTCCAGCTGGCCAGCGGCGTGGTCACGCCGAAGATCACCGGTTCTTCGTCCAGCTCCTCCTGAAAGGTGCCGAACAGGCGGTCCCAGAGGATGAACACACCACCGTAGTTGCGATCCATGTACACCGGGTTCTGCGCATGATGGACGCGATGGTTGGACGGGGTGATGAAGATCCACTCCAGCCAGCCGAGCTTGGGCACATGACGGGTATGCACCCAGAACTGGTAGAGCAGGTTCAGCGCACCGACGGTGAAGAACACCAGCGGTGGCACGCCGGCGATGGCCATCGGCAGGTAGAAGATCCAGCCGAACAGGAAGCCCGTGCTGGTCTGGCGCAGGGCGGTGGAGAGGTTGTACTCCTCACTCTGGTGATGCACCGAATGGGCCGCCCAGAGCACGTTGCGCTCATGACCCAGGCGGTGGTTCCAGTAGTAGCAGAAGTCATAGAACACGAAGGCCAGCAGCCACACCCAAAGGCTGCTGGCGGACATGCCGAAAAGCGCCAGGTGCTGCCAGGCAAAGGTGTAAGTCAGCAGCCCCACCACCTTGGTCAGCAGGCCGCTGGTGGTCGACAGCACCCCGGCGCTCAGGCTGTTCAGGGTATCGGCGGTGCGATAGCTGCTCGTTCCGCGCAGGCGGTCGGCGATCAGTTCGACGCCGATCAGCAGGAAGAAGAAAGGCACGGCATAAAGGACATAGTTCATGGGGCAGCCTTGTCGTCGTTCTTGTCCGGTGACCCACAGGCGCCGAAGGGAGGTGGCGCGGTGCTCGCGGCCCGATTCCCCGGCCTGCTAGGATTGCTCGTCAGGGTCTGTCCGAACGCCGCCGCGCTGGTGGCCTTCGTCCAGTACCCGGGATGCTACTCTCGCAGCCGGCCTTCCCCCGCGGCATGGCGTGCCAACCCAAGCGGCATATGACGACAGCATGCGCAAACTCCTGAAACCCGCCCTGATCGCCCTGCTCCTCCTGGCCTGCGCGGCCTTGCTCGGACTCTATCCCTATCGCGCTGCGCTGCTGCCGCAGACCGCCGACCTGCCAGCGGCAGAGCAGCGCCTGGCGCCTCACCTCAGTCTGTTCACCCCGGACGGCACCGGCCCCTTCCCCACCGTGCTGGTATTCCACGGCTGCAGCGGCCAGAGCGCGCTGTTCATGCGCAACGTGAAAAGCTGGCTGCTGCCCGCCGGCTACGCCGTGATCTTCGTCGACAGCCACGCCGCACGCGGCATCGAGGACTGGCGGCCGGTGTGCGACGGCAAACGCCTGTGGGGCAATGAACGCGCCATCGACGTCTACGCCGCCCTGGCGCTGGCACGGCACAATCCGGCCATCGATAGCAGCAGGCTGGCGCTGCTCGGTTACTCCCACGGTGGCTGGACCATCCTCGACGCACTCTCCTACGACGGCAGCGCCGGCCACGGATTCCCGGCCACCGGCAAGGGCGCGCTGGCCGGCGTGCGCGGCGTGATCACCTATTACCCTTACTGCGGCTTCCCCGCCCACCTGCGCGACGGCCTCGGACACGACGCTCCCGTGCTGATGTTCCTCGGCGGCAAGGACCACGTCACCGACCACCAGCAATGCCTTTCGGCCCTCGACCACCTCACTGGCGAGCGCCTGGAACTGGTGCAGTACGGCAATGCCGACCACGTCTTCGACCAGCGCAGCGACCTGAATACCTACCAACCCGGACCGGCCCAGGATGCCCAGCAACGCGCCCTGGCGTTCCTGCGCGAGAACCTCGGACCGGCCCAATGACCTGGAGATGTCCATGACCAAGAAAGTTGCCGTGATCCTGTCCGGCTGTGGCGTTTACGACGGCGCGGAGATCCACGAGAGCGTGATCACCCTGCTGCGCCTGGACCAGCGCGGCGCCAAGGTCCAGTGCTTCGCCCCGAACATCGCGCAGCACCACGTGATCAACCACACCACCGGCGAAGAGATGCCGGAAAGCCGCAACGTGCTGGTGGAGTCGGCGCGCATCGCCCGCGGCGAAATCAAGGATGTTCGTGAACTGGCCGCCGCCGACTTCGACGCCCTGATCGTTCCCGGTGGCTTCGGCGCGGCGAAGAACCTCTCCGACTTCGCCATCAGCGGCGCCAACTGCATCGTGCAGCCCGACGTACTGGCCGCGGCCCGTGGCTTCGCCGAAGCCGGCAAGCCGGTAGGGCTGATCTGCATCGCTCCGGCGCTGGCGGCGAAGATCTACGGCGAAGGCGTGACCTGCACCATCGGCAACGATGCCGGCACCGCCGCTGCCCTGGCCGAGATGGGCGCCCAGCACGTGGATTGCGTGGTCGCCGAAATCGTCGAAGACCACAAGCGCAAGCTGGTGACCACCCCGGCCTACATGCTGGCGCAATCCATCAGCGAGGCCGCCGCCGGCATCTACAAGCTGGTGGACCGGGTGCTGGAACTGGCCCACTGATGTCCCCGAGCGGGCGGCTCCGGCCGCCCGCTTCGTGCCAATCCGGCCAATCCGCCCGCCTCTCCGGCCCTCCCCCTTGGCACCTTTGCCGCAACTGGGGCAGCGTCGGGCCATCGACGCTCGCAGGAGGCGCCATGAGCCAGACCGACTTCATCCTCACCCCGGAACTGCAACAGGCCGTTGCCGGGTTCTTCGAACGCATTCCCTTCAATCGCGTGCTCGGCATCCAGCTCGGCGAGATGACCACCGAGAAGGTGGTGATGCACCTGCCGATGAAGGACGAACTGATCGGCAACTTCGTCCACGGCATCCTCCATGGCGGCGTGATATCCAGCCTGCTCGACGTGGTCGGCGGCGCCATGGCGCTGATCGGCGCCTTCGAACGGCACCAGCACTTATCCACAGCCGAACGCATGGCACGGCTGTCCAAGCTCGGCACCATCGACCTGCGCATCGACTACCTGCGCCCCGGCCGGGGCCAGCACTTCACCGCCACCGCCGTGCTGCTGCGTTCGGGCAACAAGGTCGCGGTGGTGCGTTCGGAACTGCACGCCGACGACGGCACCCTGGTGGCGGTGGGCACCGGCACTTACCTCTGCGGTTGAGCGTCCGGGCACAGACGGCCGCCCGACATCCCGTTGCGGCTGGGTACCGCCGGCCAGATCAACGCCACCACCCAGCCCCATGCGGTGACCCGAGCAGACACCAGCGGCCGAGCTGCAGCCTGTGCGCTAGCCCCGGCTCAGCTTCGTCAGCAGCCGGTCCAGGGAATTGGAGAAGGCCTGCCGCTCCCGGTCGCCATAGGCCGCCTGGCCACCGCCCATCTGGCCCTGGTCGCGCAGGTCGGTGAGCAGGTTGCGCACCGCCAGCCGCTCGCCCATGTTGCGCTCGTCGAACTCGCGACCGCGCGGGTCGAGCGCCGCCACGCCCTTCTTCACCAGCCGATCGGCCAGCGGTACATCGCTGCAGATCACCAGCTCGCCGGGCACGGCGTTCTCCACCAGGTAGTCATCGGCCGCGTCCGGGCCGCTGGGCACCACCACCAGGCGCACGCAGGCGAAGGCCGGCTTGACCTGACCCTGCCCGGCCACCAGCACCACCTCGAACTTGCGCTTCAAGGCGAACTTGATCACCAGGTCCTTGGCCGCCCGGGGGCAGGCATCGGCATCGATCCAGACGCGCATGGGATAGCTTCCGCAGATAGGAAAAAGGGCGAGGAGTTTACACCCCTCGCCCTCCATTCAGGCTTGCACCGCGTCGCGCTCGCGCAACCAGCTGCGGCCGTAGAGCGCAGCGATGGCCAGCAGCGCGAGGCCCTGGGCCGACAGGGTGTAGGCATCGGGATGTATGCCCAGCCAGTCGAACTCGAAGAACGGCACGGGGCGAGTGCCCAGTACGCCAGCTTCCTGCAGTGCCGCCACACCATGGCCGGCGAACACCACCGACAAGGCGCAGAGCAGGATGGCGTTGGCGGTGAAGAAGGTGCCCAGCGGCAGCTTCGCCGAACCGCGCAGGATGACCCAGGCCAGCCCCACCAGCAGCACCAGTGCGCTCACCGCGCCAGCGATGACCATGCCATGGCCAGCCGGACCGGCCTGCAGCCACAGGGTTTCGTAGAAGAGGATCACTTCGAACAGCTCGCGGTACACCGAGAAGAACGCGAGGGTCGCGAAGCCGAAACGGCCACTGCTGCCGAGCAGGTGTTCCTTGATGTAGCTCTGCCAGGCGGCGGCGTGGCGGCGGTCGTGCATCCACACACCGAGCCAGAGCACCATCACGCAGGCGAACAGCGCGGTGAAACCCTCCATCAGCTCGCGCTGGGCACCGCCGACGTCGATCAGGAACGCTGCCACCGCCCAGGTGGCGAAGCCGGCCACGATGGCCAGGCCCCAGCCGACGTGTACGCTGCGCACCGCACTCTCCTGGCCGGTCTTGCGCAGGAAGGCGAGAATCGCGGCCAACACGAGGATGGCTTCGAGGCCTTCACGCAGCAGGATGAGCAGACTGGAGATGAAGCTCAGCGAGCCGCTCAGGCCGTCGCCGCCCAGGAGTTCGGCGGACTTTTCCAGTTCCGCCTTGGCGTGTTCCAGCAACTGCGCGACCTGGCCGACCGACTGGCGATCCTGCAGGGCCTGCCGGTAGGCCATCAACGCGCGCTCGGTGGTCTTGCGCTGCACGGCATCGAGGTTGTCGAGCGAGCTTTCCACCAGTTCGAAACCTTCCAGGTAGGCTGCCACCGAGAGGTCATAGGCCTGATCGGCGTCGCCGTCTCGATAGGCCTTGAGGCTCTGCTCCAGGGTGGAACGGGTATGGGCGATCAACTCGCTGGGCCCGCGCTGCTGGATCGGCGGCTGGGCGCGCTGGGCGCGGAACAGCGCCTGGGCTGCGGCGCCCTGGCTGATGCCCACTTCTTCCGGCGTGCGGCCAGCCAGCTCTCCAAGTGGGATGGCCTTGCCCTTCACCGACGGGTCGGCGCTGAAGCCGGCGATGTAGCTGGCCAGGTCCCAGCGCTGACGGTCGTCCAACTGGTCGGCGAAGGCCGGCATGTCGGTGCCTTCCACGCCCAGTCCGAGGGTGTTGTAGAGGTCGTAGAGGCTCATCCGGTCCATCCGCGCCTGGTCGCGCAGATTGGCCGGCGGCGGCTCCAGGCCCATGCCCGCGGGGCCGTCACCGGCGCCGGTGTCGCCATGGCAGACGCTGCAATGCTGGGCATAGAGCGGCGCGCCACGGGCGGGGTCGGGCGTGATGAGCGGGGCCTGGCTGACCTCGTAGGTCGCTGCCAGCCGGGTGGCCAGTTGGCGGGCCTGACGGGCCACGCTGGCGCCATCCTGCTTGCCTTCGACGGCCTGGTGCAGGCTGGCGACGCCCTGCTCCAGTTCCTTCTGGCCGTCACGGGCCGGCAGGGCAACGATCAGCGCCTGCAGGGCGCCGAGGAATTCGATCTGTTCGCGGTATTCGCTGGCGTCGATGACCTTGCCATCGACCACGGTGGCCGGGTAGTCGGCACCGATGTAGCTGAGCAAGTGCAGGGCCTGGGCGGCGCCTTCGGTCTGGTCGGCCATCAGGCCGAAGCTGCAGACCAGCATCAGCGGCATCAGGAGCCAGCTGAGCAATCTCGGAATGGGGAACATGAGTCAATCTCAAATGAGAATGGGGAAGCGAATTGTTACCGTCCTAACGATCCAGCTCAACCCCGGATGCCCACCCGGATTGCGGCGGTTTGTCGCAAGGGATCCCTGAAGGCCGCATGAGTGCTGGCCTTCGGCTCAACTGCTGAATGCTGGAAGCAGACCGCAGGAAGAAGATTTCCGACGGAACAGAGCCGGCGGCGCCGGCTCCGGGGTCACACCGGTGCGCGGCGGACGGTGGCCAGCAGCGCTGCCGCACCCACGAACAGGGCGGCAAAACCGCGGTTCATCACCCGTTGCTGGCGCGGTGTTCGCAGCAGGCGCAGGACACGGGCGGCGAGCCCGGTGTAGCCGGCCATCACGATCAGGTCGACAGTGATCATGGTCACACCCATCACCAGGTACTGCTCTACCAGCGGTGCATGGGGGTCAATGAACTGCGGCAGGACGGCGAGCATGAAGACGATCGCCTTGGGGTTGCTGAAATTCACCAGGAAACCGCGCAACACCAGGGTCAGCGGGCGGCCGATGGGACGCTCGGCGGCATTGTCGGCCATGTCGCTGGGCAGCGCCTTCCACTGCTTGACCGCGAGGTAGACCAGGTAGACCACACCGAACCACTTGATCAGGCTGAACGCCAGGGCGGAGGTGGCGAGGATGGCGCCGACGCCGGCGGCAACGATGGCGATCTGCAGGGCAAGGCCGATCTGCAAACCGAGCGCGTTCCAGTAGCCACGCAGGAAACCGTACTGCAGCCCGGAGGACATGGAGGCGATGGCACCGGCACCCGGTGAAAGGCTGATCACCCAGCAGGCAACCAGGAAAGCGAGCCAGGTCTGGAGCGCCATGGCAGATACCTCGGAAACGAAAAGGGGCAGGCCGCAGAGCCTACCCCTTCGCCCGGGCACTGCACAGTACCGTCAGCGCCAGCGGCGCACCGCCTTCTGGAAGAACAGGCTGTTGGGCACCTGCACCATGGCGCCGACGTTGTCTTCGCTGAGGTCTTCCAGGGTGGTGTAGAACAGGTTGATGGCGATCACCCTGCCCTTCACGCCCGGCTTGTCGGCGCTTTCGATCACTTCGACCTTGTCGCCCATGCGGAAAGGGCCGAGGGAGAAGATCAGCACCGCGCAGAACATGTTGGAGAGCACGCTCCAGATGGCGAAGAACGCCACCGCGGCCACGGCGGCGAAACCGGTCAGGGCAGTCCAGAGCACCTCGGCCGACACACCGAAGCGCTCCAGCACCAGCATGAAGGCGCTGCCGAGGATCATCCAGCGCAAGAGGCCGCGTAGCGGCAGCATCAGCTCCGGAGGCAGCTGTGGATAACGCACGCCGAGGCGGGTGATGCCGCGGGTGACGATGCGCTGCACCAGCCAGGCCAGCAGCACGATCAGCAGCACCTGGGCGGTACGGATCAGCGGCTCGCTCCAGGCCATCAGGAGTTGCAGGTCATCCATCAGTCCGCGGCCTCCAGTTGCCGCTGCAGCTCCTCCAGGGTTTCCAGGGCGAGGAGCCAGGCTTCTTCCAGTTCGGCCTCGCGACCTTTCAGGCGCGCCTGCTCGGCCAGCAGGTCACGCAGTTCGTCCTTGCGCGCGGCGTCGTAGATCGCGGCGTCGCCCAGGCGTTCTTCGACACCGGCCAATTGCTCCTGCACCTTGCC
Organism: Pseudomonas lalkuanensis; assembly: GCF_008807375.1. Taxonomy (NCBI): domain Bacteria; kingdom Pseudomonadati; phylum Pseudomonadota; class Gammaproteobacteria; order Pseudomonadales; family Pseudomonadaceae; genus Metapseudomonas; species Metapseudomonas lalkuanensis. The sequence continues at coordinate 5,860,522 of NZ_CP043311.1, forward strand.
CAGCTCCTTTTCGAGCTTGTCGGCTTCCTTCTTGTGCGGAGCCAGTTGCTGACGCAGGGCTGCGGCGGCCTGGCGCTGGGCACGCTTGTCGGTCTTGTCCGGATTCACCGGACTGCTGGCCACGGGCGCCTGGCGCGCACGGAAATCCACCAACCAGCGGGCATAGTCATCGAGGTCGCCATCGAAGCTCTGCACGCGGCCATCTGCTACCAGCAGGAATTCGTCGGTGGTGCTCTTGAGCAGGTGACGGTCGTGGGACACCACCAGCACGGCGCCGGCGAAATCCTGCAGGGCCATGGTCAGGGCCAGGCGCATTTCCAGGTCGAGGTGGTTGGTCGGCTCGTCCAGCAGCAGCAGGTTGGGCTTCTGCCAGGCAATCAGCGCCAGGGCCAGACGCGCCTTCTCACCGCCGGAGAAGTTGGCCACCGCTTCGTCGCAACGGTCGCCCCGGAAGTCGAAACCACCGAGGAAGTCGCGCAGGGTCTGCTCACGTTCGGCAGGAGCGATGCGCTGCAGGTGCAGCAGTGGGCTGGCCTTGGCATCAAGCGCATCGAGCTGATGCTGGGCGAAGTAGCCGATGGCGAGGTTTTCGCCACGGGCAAGGCGGCCGCCGAGGGGATCGAGATCGCCGGACAGGGTCTTGATCAGGGTCGACTTGCCCGCGCCATTGGGGCCCAGCAGACCGATGCGCGCACCCGGTGCGAGCTGCAGCTTGACCTGCTGGAGCACCGCCTTGTCGCCGTAGCCGAGACGACCCTCGGACAGGTCCAGCAGCGGGCTGGAAATCTTGTCGGCCTCGCGGAAGCTGAAGTCGAACGGTGAGTCCACATGGGCCGGCGCCAGTTCTTCCAGACGCTCCAGCGCCTTGATCCGGCTCTGTGCCTGGCGGGCCTTGGTCGCCTGCGCCTTGAAGCGGGCGATGTACTTTTCCATGTGCGCACGTTGCGCCTGCTGCTTCTCGTAAGCCTGCTGCTGCTGCGCCAGGCGTTCCGCGCGAGTGCGTTCGAACGCCGAGTAGCCGCCGCGGTAAAGCGTCAGCTTTTGCAGTTCGAGATGCGCGACGTTGTCGACGACCGCATCAAGGAAATCACGGTCGTGGGAAATCAGCAGCAAGGTGCCCGGGTAGCCCTTGAGCCACTCTTCGAGCCAGAGGATGGCATCGAGGTCAAGGTGGTTGGTGGGCTCGTCGAGCAGCAGCAGCTCGGAGGGGCACATCAGCGCCTGGGCGAGGTTCAGGCGCATCCGCCAGCCACCGGAGAAATCGCCGACGCGTCGGTCCATCTGCTCCGGGGAGAAGCCGAGACCGGCCAGCAGCTTTCGCGCGCGGGCGTCCGCCGTGTAGCCATCGGCGCTGTCCAGCTCGATGTGCAGGCGGGCGATGGCGGTGCCGTCATGGCCCGCTTCGGCAGCGGCCAGCTCGCGCTGTACCCGGCGCAGGTGCTGGTCACCGTCGAGCACGTAGTCCACGGCCAGGCGTTCCAGGTTGTCCACTTCCTGGCGCATGTGGGCGATGCGCCAATCGGCGGGCAGCAGACAGTCGCCGGCATCGGGCCCGAGCTCGCCGCGCAGCAGGGCGAACAGACTGGATTTGCCGGCACCGTTGGCGCCGATGAGACCGACCTTCTGGCCGGCGTGCAGGGTCAGTTCAGCGCCTTCTAGCAGGCGCTGCGGACCACGCTGTAGAGTGAGATTTTGCAGTCGGATCATGATGGCGGCGGAGTTTATCAGCTTCGTCGCCCTGTCGCCCGAGGAGCACCATGCCTTCAGACCTGTGGACTTTCGCCCTGCGCCTGTATACCGAACCCGGTGTCGAACAGGCCTGCCTGCATCTTCAGGAGGGCGGTGGCGATGTCTGCCTGTTGCTCACGGCCTGCTGGCTGGGGCGGCGCGGCGCCGCCTTCGACGCTTCCCGCCTGGACAACCTGCTGCGCGTTTGCGAGCCGTGGCAGGAAGAAGTGGTGAAGCCGTTGCGCACACTGCGCCAGAACTGGCGCGCCCAAGCTCAGGACGACCCGGCGCTGGCCGGCTTGCGGGAGCAGATCAAGGCGCTGGAACTGGAAGCCGAACGCAAGCTGCTGGCGCGTCTGGAGAGCACCGCGGATGGCTGGGCGGAAGGTGGGGTGGAGCAGGTGGAGAACTGGCTGCTGGGCTGCTGCCCAGCGCGGGAAGCAGCGGACCGCGACGCGCTCGATCTGTTGCGCGCCGCGGCCCTGGCGCTTTAGTTCGACGGCGAGGTCGGAGCGGCACCATTGCTGCTGGCCGGAGCCACGCTGGCGACCGGTGCGGTGGCCGGAACGGCCGGAGCAACAGCGGCAGCCGGGGTCGCGGCGGCAGGCTTGGCGGCCGGGACTGGTGCCGGAGCTGCGGGCTTCGCGGCAGCGGGCTTGGCCGGAGCGGCCTTCTTCACTGCCGGCTTGGCGGCCGGTTTCTTCGCAGCGGGCTTGGCGGCAGCTGCAGGCTTGGCGGCAGTCGCGGCAGGCTTGGCTGCGGCAACGGGCTTCACAGCGGCTGCTGGCTTGGCTGCAGGTTTGGCAGCAGGCTTCGCGGCGACCTTGGCAGCGGGTTTCGCAGCCGGTTTCGAGGCTGGCTTCGCAGCAGCCTTGGCGGCAGCGGCAGGTTTCGCGGCGGCCGATTTCGCAGCAGGTTTGGCTGCCGCGGATTTAGCAGCCGGCTTCGCGGCGGCCTTGGCGGCCGGCTTGGCAGCGGGCTTCGCAGCAGGTTTCGCGGCAACCTTGGCAGCGGGTTTGGCAGCAGCGGCTGGCTTCGCGGCAGTCGGTTTCGCAGCCGGCTTGGCGGCAACCGATTTAGCGGCAGGCTTCGCCGCGGGCTTGGTTGCGACTTTGGCAGCAGGCTTGGCGGCGACCTTGGCAGCGGGCTTCGCGGCAGGCTTGGCTGCGGCGACCTTGGCAACAGGCTTGGCCGCCGGTTTCGCGGCGGGCTTGGCCGCGGCCCTGGCAGTCGGTTTTGCCGCAGGTTTCGCAGCAGGCTTAGCGGCAGGCTTGGCCACGGCGGGTTTGGCTTCGCGGGAGGTCAGGGCCTTGCTGGCGGCCTCACGCACTTTGCCTACGCCCTGGGCGAGCTTCAGGCTCTCCTGGGAGTCACGCTTGAGCTGGGCGATGTAGGTGCGGGTCTCGGCCTGACGATTCTTCAGGGTCTCGAGCAGCGCTTCGAGTTCACCGATGCTGGCCTTGGCCTTGGCTTGCGCCTTGGCTTTGCCAGCCTTGGCGGCATCCTGCAGCTTGGTGCGCGCGGCGTGCAGTTTTTCCTGGCTCTTGCCACGCTGCTTCTCCAGTTTGGTCAGCAGCTTTTCAGCGTCGACCGAAGCTTGGGCGCAGGCTTTTTCGAGGTGTTCGAGCAGGCTGTGGGAAAGCTGATGCAACAGGTGCAGCGGGGTGCTTACGGGCTTCTTCTTGGCCGACATGGTATGCCTCCTGGCGGGCGTTATTTGGCCCATACTAGTCGCCTGTTTCGCGAGTCGCCAGAGGCCGCGCAATTCCGCCCGCCAGGGCCTTGCGACTGATCGCCGGTGCAAGGTCTCAAGAGTGCGATCCAGACCTGGACCTGCGAGGTCGGGAAACCCTCTTTGCACCGACAGCCGCACATTGCCGCAATAGCTCTGGAATCAGGTTCCCAGCGAGTCTCAACACCCTGATTCCAGCGCCGTCAGGACAGCGATCAGGCCGGTTGCGAGGCCTGGCCCTGATGGGCGTTGTGCAGCACTTCGATCAGGCAGTCTTCCAGCTCGAAGCGTTCGTGAAGCAGTTGCCCGAGATTCTTCAATTCGCTAGTCAGGCAGAGGTCACGGCAATCGCCGTTGTCGCAGCGGTCGTTGAACGCCAGGGCAACTTCGGTGATGGCTTCGATACGTGGATAGATTTGCTTGGCGAGGTCGAGGCCGCGTTGGTCGCCAAACGCTTTCGCCTCATTGAGCAATTGCTCGTAGACCTCGAAGTGCCCTGCGGAAACATAGTCCAGCAGGACCTCACAGAACCTTTGCAGCCCTTCTGCGTTGGCGCTGGGGGCTTGTGGTTTGTCGCTCAGCGAGCTGTATACGCGGACCAGCTCATGGCGCTCCTGCAGCCAGCGGTCGATCAGCTGGTGCACGCCACCCCAACGTTCCTGAGCGTTCTGGCAACTTTCGAGCATGGTGACGACCTCACTTCCCTAATTCGGTAATGCCGTTATACGTCCGCTCCGAGACGGTTTTTTGTCGACCGGTGCAAGATCTTGGGAAGACACCACCAAAACGGCAATATTCCGGCGGCGCGTGCGGGCCAGATTATGCCCGCCGGGCAGTGCCATCAAGGCGCTTGCAGGAAAAAATTCATACGAGCGTTTAATCGACAGGCCGCGGCCCGTCTGGCCGGAGTCGTCTGGCCGACGCGGCGAATTGGCGCAGTGAACGAAGGGCAGGAAAAAGGCGGGAAAGCTCAACGATAGGGCGCATGGCAGGCCATGCGCCCTGGGGGTTTCAAGCGCGACGCAGCAGCTGATAGAGCGAGAACAGGATGCAGCCGGCGAAGGCCAGCAGGCTCCATTCGGGAATGCTCATGCCGAAGAGAGTCCAGGTCACAGCCGCGCAGTCGGCGGTGCCATGGAGCATGGTCTTGACGATCTGCAGGAAGGGCCACGCCTCGATCATGTAATCGAAACTCGGCAGGCAGGCGGGCAACTGGTCCGCCGGCACGCTCTGCAACCAGATCTGGCGACCGGCGAAACCCGCGCCACCTGCAGAGAAGAGCAAGGCCAGCACAGCGTAGATGCGTCGCCCGGTCCGCTCGGGACCATGGATCGCGGCGATCAGGCAGACGATGCCGAAGGCGATGATGAAGACGCGCTGCACGATGCACAGCGGGCAGGGTTCGAGACCCAGGGCGTGTTCGAGGTATAGCGCGCCGCCCATGACGGCAACGCAACCGAGGAAGGCGAACAGGAAGAGTGAACGCGGGCTTGCCAGGGACATGGCGGCTCCGTTGGGTTATCAGGAAGGGCGTTACGGTAGTGGAAAGCGCCTTGGGCTTTCAAGGCGACCGACTAGGCTGGATGAGGTTGCCTATCCGGAGAACACCGCCATGTGTCGGCTACTCATGCTTGCCCTGCTCCTGCTATCCGGAGTGGCCAACGCCGCGTTGCCCCTGGAGCGTATCCGGTTGCCCGAGGGGTTTCGCATCACGCTGTTGAGCGACCAGGTGCCCGATGCCCGGGAAATGACCTGGGGTGAGCGCGGCACGCTCTTCGTCGGCAGCAACGCGGCGGGCGCGGTCTATGCGCTCGACCCGGTCAGCGGCAAGGTCCGCACCATCGCCAGCGGCCTACAGCTTCCAGTTGGCGTGGCCTACAAGGGAGGTGACCTTTACGTCTCCGCAGTCAGCCGGGTCCTGCGCCTGCGCGACATAGAGTCGCGACTGGATTCACCACCCAGGCCTGAAGTGGTGCTTGCCGGTCTGCCACGGGAAACCCATCACGGCTGGAAGTTCATCGCCTTCGGTCCCGACGGCAAGCTCTACGTGCCGATCGGAGCGCCCTGCAATGTCTGCGCTGAAGACCCCGACCTCTATGCCGCCATACACCGCATGAACGCCGATGGCAGTGGCATGGAGCTGGTCGCGCGCGGAGTGCGCAATACGGTGGGATTCGACTGGCACCCGCAAACCGGCGAACTCTGGTTCACCGACAACGGTCGCGACCTGATGGGCGACGACGTGCCCGACTGCGAGCTGAATCGCCTGGAGAAGGTCGGTCAGCATTTCGGCTTTCCCTACTGCCATGCCGGCGACGTGGCCGACCCGAAATTCTCCCAGCGACCCTGCAGCGAATTCGTCGCCCCCGTGGCGAAGCTGGGTCCGCACGTGGCACCGCTCGGAGTGCGCTTCTACACCGGTGAGCAGTTCCCCGCCGAATACCGCAACAACCTGTTCATTGCCGAGCACGGCTCGTGGAACCGCAGCGAGAAGATCGGTTACCGGATCAAGCGGGTCGAGCTCAACCCCGACGGCAGCCTGAAACGCCAGCGCGTGTTCGCCGAGGGCTGGCTGGAAGACGGCGATGTCTGGGGACGTCCGGCGGATGTGCTGGTGACGCCGGACGGCGCCCTGCTGGTGAGCGATGACTATGCCGGAGCCATCTACCGCATCGACTACGTGGGCAAGTGACCCCGCAACGCGGCAATGAAAAAGGCCCGGGACTTCCCGGGCCTTTCTGCATCAGGCGATCTTCTCGGCCGGCAGGGGCAAGGCCGGCAGACGCTGGTCGAGCAGGCCGAGGCCTTCCTGGAACAGCTGGTTGCTGCGCTCCACTTCGCCCATCTGCGCCAGCAGGCGAGCGAGTTCGGCACAGGTTTCAGGGTCACGCCGGAAGCTCAGGCTGCTCTCGAAGTACTCCCGCGCCTTGCCCCAGAGACGGTTGCGCAGGCACAGGCGGCCAAGGGTGAGCAACAGCGCAGCGTCACTGGCATGCTCCTTCAGCCAGCCCTCAGCCGTCTGCAGCTGGCGAGCCGGGTCGCGGCCACGCAGCAGGCCGTAGAAACGCACCAGGGCCTCGTCGTAGCCGCGCTTGATGGCGCCACGTACGGACTCCTCGGCTTCTTCCTCGGCACCCAGGCGATGCAGTTGTTCGGCAAAGGCCAGCACCAGGCGAGGCTCGTTGCGCTGGGCGGACGAGAGTTGCTGCCAGGCGCGGGTCAGGGGCTGCAGTGCGGTTTCGCCCTCGTTCAGTCCTTCTTCGCCTGCCTGGTGCAGACGGGCGCTCCAGACGCGCAACTCGAGTTCGGCCAGCCGGCCTTCGGGCAGGGCCTTCTCCTTGCGCAGAGTCGGCAGCAGGCCGACCAGTGCTGCCCAGTCTCCCCGCACTTCATGCACGTGGAGCAACTGACGCAGCACCTGATGGTGACGCGGATGGCGCTCGTGCACGGCCTTGAGGGTTTCCAGCGCGGCGGCCGAGTCGCCACGATCCAATTGCAGCTCGGCATGGGCCAGGGCGATGGCCAGCTCGGCCTGGGGCTGGCGTTCCAGCGCACGCTCCAGCAGTTGCTCGGCTTCTTCGGTCTGGCCGATCTTCTGCGCAGCGCGGGCCGCACCCAGGTAATAGATCAGCGGCTGCGGATCACCTTCGGCAGCGCGCTTGAGATGGCGCAGCGCGCGGGCCCAGCGGCCTTCGGCGAGATCCAGCAGCCCCTGCTCGGAGGCCAGCCGCGCGCGGCGCCGGGCATTGCGCCGCGACCAGGGATTGACCACGCCGCCGGACACCGCCACCAGCCGCAGCAGGTAGCGCAGGACCACGAACAGCAGCCAGAGGAACGCCAGCAGCGCCAGGGTCGCCCAGAGCGTGGACTCGTAGCGGAAGCCCTTGTAGGCCACCAGCACGTAGCCCTTGTGCTGGGCGACAGCCAAGCCGATGAGGGTGGCGGCGGTACCGATTACCGCGAGGATCAGCAGGACCTTGAGCAGGCGTTTCATTGGCCGGCCTCCTTGGCCGGCTCGGCGGCGACCGGCGCCTCGGATTCCGCCGCGGCCGCGCCCGGAGTGCGCCGCAGGTAGGCCTGCAGGGCGCTCAGCGCCGGTGTGAGATCAGGCGCCTGGACTTCCACCGGCTGACCGGCGAGTTCGTCGAGACGGGCGAGCAGCGCGCGGCTGTCCGGATTCTCTTGGTTGAAGTGGCCGTTCAGCACTTCACGGGCCTGGCGCAGGGACTGTTGGTAGACCTGGGTCTGCCCATGCAGCGCGCCCCATTGCGCCTGCTCCAGGGCCAGCGACAGGGCAAGGCGGACCTGGGAAAGACTCTGCCCGGCCAGCAGCGGCTTGATGTCCTGGCTGGCGTCCAGCTGGATGCGGAAGTAGTGCGAGAGCTTCTCCAGCCACTCGGCCCAGGCGCTGCCACCGTCGCCTTCGGCGGCCATGTCCATCAGCACGCCACCCTTGTCCTCGAAGGCCGGCACCAGCGGGTTGAGCTGGGCTGCCTGCTCGCGCAGCGCGCCGAGCTGGAGGAACAGGCCGGTGCGATCCGGCTGCTCGGTGCTGCGCAGGGCGGCAAGGCTCTTCGCCAGTTGCTCGCGGGCGGCATAGGCGCCGGGATCGTCCTGCTCGCGAAGGATGTCGTCGGCGGCCTGTACCAGGGCGCTCGCACTGTGGATATCCTGCAGCGCGGAGAGGCGCAGGCTGGCCAGGCGCAACAGGTGCTCCGCCTCGGCCAGGCGCCAGTCCTTGCGGCTGGCGCCGAGGATGGTCTCCAGGCGCTGGCGCAGCTGTTGCTGATCGCCCTGCAGGTCCACCAGCAGACGGCGGCGCTCGTCCAGTTCGGCGGCGCTGGGCAGTGCTTCCAGGCGCTGGGTGAGTTGTTGTTCACGCTGAGCCAGGGCGCGGGTCTGGCCACGGGCATCCTCGACCATGCTCAGTTGCTGCTGGTCGCGGCTTTCCAGCGTGCGCACCTGCCAGAGGCCCCAGCTACCCACGGCGATGCCGGCGGCGCCCAGCAGCAGGGCGAACAGCGCCAGGCCGTTGCCCCTTGGAGCAGGCGTGGCGCTGGCGGGGGTCACGGGTTCGGCGGCTAGAGTGTGTTGCTCTTGTTTCGGGGCTTCTGCTTCGCTCACGTATCCATCCTTCGCATCAGTGGGCCGGCGCCGGATACTGCCTGAGCGCCGCCAGCAAGGCCGCGGCACTGGCGCCACGACAATCCACAACATTCTTCACGCCCGCCTCCGCGGCCTGCTCGGCCACCCGCGGGCTGGGTACGAACAGGGTCAGGCGGGCCAACTCGGGCCAGGCGTCGCCCGCCAGGCGCTGGAGGTTCTCCAGGCCCTGGCCACTGCTGACCACCAGACCATTCAGGCGTTCCGACTCGACGCGGCGCGCCAGGGTGCCCGCCGGGTAGTCCGGCTGACAGCGCCGATAGAGTTCCAGATAGTCGACCGCGACGCCTTGGCCGCGCAAGCGCTCGGCGAGGAATTCTCGGCCACCTTCGCCACGCATGATCAGCAGCCTGGGATCGGGTACGGAAAGCGCTTCGGCCAGTTGCGGCAGCGCCAGCAAGGCCTCGCTGTCGTCACCCTCCGCGGGCCAGGCCGTCGGCAGGCCGTACCCTTCGAGCAGGGCACCGGTGGCCGCGCCAACGCTGAACCAGCGCTGGTCGGCAGGCGGCTGCGGCCAGTAGCGATCGAGCAGGTCGAGGCCGAGGCGCGCCGCCGGCTTGCTGACCACCACCACCGCGCAGTAGCGATCAAGTTCGAGGATGATGCCACGCTGCTCGGGCGTCTCCTCGATGGGTTCGATGGCCAGCAGCGGCAGGCTGCTGCAGAACACCTGCTGCTCGGCCAGGGTCGCGGCCAGGGCTTCGCACTCCTCGGCGGGGCGCGTCAGCAGCAACCGCCAGGCCGTCACGGGTGACCGGCCTCGCCGTAGACGGCCTTGAGGATGTCGCCGGCGCCCTGCTTCAGCAGCTCATCGGCAACCTTCACGCCCAGTGCTTCGGCGTCGGCGGAAGCGGCACGGCCTTCGGCACGCAGCAATTTGCCGCCATTGGGCTCACCGACCAGGCCACGCAGCCAAAGCTGTTCGCCTTCGAGGATGGCGTAGCAGGCGATGGGCACCTGGCAGCCACCGTTCAGGTGCTTGTTCAGGGCGCGCTCGGCGATGACGCGCAGGGCGGTCGCCTGGTGATGCAGGGGCGCCAGCAGGGCGTGGATTTCGCTGTCCGCGGTGCGGCACTCGATGCCCACGGCACCCTGGCCGCCAGCCGGCAGGCTGTCTTCGACGCTGATGGAGGAACGGATGCGGCCCTCGAAACCCAGGCGGATCAGGCCGGCGGCGGCGAGGATGATGGCGTCGTACTCACCGGCATCCAGCTTGGCCAGGCGGGTATTCACGTTGCCACGCAGGAACTGGATCTTCAGGTCCGGCCGACGAGCCAGGAGCTGGGCCTGGCGACGAAGGCTGGAGGTGCCGACCACGCTGCCGGCAGGCAGGGCGTCGAGGCTGTCGAAACGATTGGAGACGAAGGCGTCGCGCGGGTCTTCACGCTCGCAGATGCAATACAGGCCGAGACCTTCGGGGAAGTCCATGGGCACGTCCTTCATGGAGTGCACGGCGATGTCGGCCTCGTTCTCCAGCAGGGCGGTTTCCAGCTCCTTCACGAACAGCCCCTTGCCGCCGATCTTCGCCAGCGGCGCGTCGAGCAGCTTGTCGCCCTTGCTGACCATCGGCACCAAGCTGACCCTGATACCGGGGTGCGCTTCTTCAAGACGGGCTTTGACGAATTCGGCCTGCCACAGGGCCAGGGCACTCTTGCGGGTGGCGATGCGGATCTCGCGGGACATGATCACTTCCGGAAACGGTAATGCCCGGAATCATAACAGGCCCACGCACTGCCAGGGCGCAGGCGGATGTCGCGCAGCGACACGGTTTGTCGAAGAAACGCGGCGCAAACGGAACGGGCCGACTGACGGCCCGCTACAGATTGTTCATCAGCTTCCGCACACCGGCCACGTGGCGGCGGCTGACGGTCAGGGCCTCGCCGTTCATACCCTTGAGGTAGAGCTGGAAGTGGCCCAACGGGGTGCGCTGCAACCGCTCGATGCGCTCGCGGGCCACCAGAGCATTACGGTGGATGCGTACGAAACGGTCGCCGAACTCGTCTTCCAGCGCCTTGAGCGGCTCATCCAGCAGCACCTCGCCATGCTCATGGCGCAAGGTCACGTACTTGTGGTCGGCGATGAAGAAGATCACCTGGTCCAGGGGGATCAGCTCGATGCCTTTCCGGGTTCGGGCGCTGATGTGACTTCGGGGACCGCTCCCGCTGACCGCAGCAGGACGGGTCAGCGCAGCGAGTTGCACACGGTTGGGGCGCTCGGCCTTCTTCAGCGCTTCGGCCAGGGACTCGGAGCGCACGGGTTTGACCAGGTAACCCACGGCACTGACCTGGAAGGCCTCCAGGGCGAATTCGTCGTGGGCCGTGCAGAAGATCACCGCCGGCGGCGCCTCGCGTTCGCATAGCCTGGCGGCCACCTGCAACCCGTCCAGGCCGGGCATTCGAATGTCGAGCAGAACGACATCCGGCTTGAGGCTGTCGATCAGGGTGAGCGCCTCCTCGCCATTGCTGGCGGCAGGCTCCAGTACTCGGTACCCCTCGAGGTCGCCGACCAGGCGGCTGAGGCGCTCGCGGGCTAGGGGTTCATCGTCGACGATCAGGACATTCATATCGCACGGGCTTCCTGCGTGAGTCTCGCACAAGGATAGCGTAGACAGGTGAAGTGGCGGCCGTCACGGCGCTCCACGCTGAGACTTGCCCGCGGCCCGAAAAGTGCCGTCAGGCGCGCGTCGATATTGCGCAGAGCCTGCTGGGTTCCTCGCGAGGGCGACTGCCCCTGGACCTCTTCGTAAGGATTGCTCACGCAGAGGCGGAACATGCCATCGCGATAATCCGCTTCGATTCTTACCAGCCCCCCCTCGATGCGCGGCTGGATGCCATGTATCAGGGCGTTCTCCAGCAACGGCTGCAGCGTCAATTGAGGGATGGGCAGATCGTCCGGTACTTCATCCACCTGCCAATCCAACTGTAGCCGGTCTCCGAGACGATATTGCTCGATCGAGAGATATCGTTTCGCCAATTCCACCTCCTCGCCCCAGTCGACCAGGGTACCGGGCTTGGCCAGGCTGGCACGGAATATGTCGGAGAGATCGAGTACGGCCTGCTCGGCCTTGTCCGGATCGATCACCACCAGGCTGGCGATGCTGTTCAGGCTGTTGAACAGGAAGTGCGGACGGATGCGCGCCTGCAGGGACTCAATGCGCGCCTTGAGTTCCGCCTGCTGCTGCTTGCGCCACTGGCTCTGCAGGTAGAAATAACGCAGCAGCAGCGCGGACATGATCAGGCTGATCAGTCCATGGCGCAGATACAGGTTGACCTCGCCATTGCGCGGCAGCGGCCCGCCGAGATCGAAGTAGTCGGCCACCGCGGTACCGGCCAGGGTCAGGCCCACCACCAGGGCGCAGCACAGGCTTCCGGCAAGGGCCGCCCGCATGCGCGCCAACAACGGTCTGAGCTGACACAACACCGCCGCAGAGAGCAGGACGATCCATTGCACGAAAAGTGAGGTCAGAGCCAGGCGTACCCAGTTGAAACTGGGCAGCATGGGCTCGGCCAGCACCAGCACCAGCACCAGCAGTTCGGCCAGCAGCACCAGCCCGAGCAAAGCCTCGGGCAGGCACAATTCCGGCAGGAAGAAGTCGTCTTTGGCGGTGTTGGAACGCGCTTTCTTTTTCAGGCGCTTCGGCATCCCGGACATTTCCCCAATGGCCCGGCGAGCGACCAGCCAGGGTCGCCGGGCAAAAGCCTGTACTGAACCATCAAAACCAGGGCATTTCCGTGAAGGCAGCGGCAATCTGCCCAGCCCCCGACCGGACAGGCCGCGCCGGTTTTTCCGGCAACACTGTTATTATCGACGGTATTTTCCGGCCCATCGGCTTTCTTTCACCTTCCGCACCGAGTGAACCCATGAGCACCGACAAGACCAACCAGTCCTGGGGTGGCCGCTTCAGCGAGCCCGTCGACGCCTTCGTCGCCCGTTTCACCGCGTCCGTAGACTTCGACAAGCGCCTGTACCGCCATGACATCATGGGCTCCATCGCCCATGCCACCATGCTGGCACAGGTCGGCGTGCTCAGCGACGCCGAGCGCGACGCCATCATCGACGGCCTGAAGCAGATCCAGGGCGAGATCGAGGCCGGCAGCTTCGACTGGCGCGTGGACCTGGAAGACGTGCACATGAACATCGAAGCGCGCCTGACCGACCGCATCGGCGTCACCGGCAAGAAACTGCACACCGGCCGTTCGCGCAACGACCAGGTCGCCACCGACATCCGCCTGTGGCTGCGCGACGAAATCGACACCATCCTCGGCGAAATCACCCGCCTGCAGCAGGGCCTGCTGGGTCTGGCCGAAGCGGAAGCCGACACCATCATGCCCGGCTTCACCCACCTGCAGACCGCCCAGCCGGTGACCTTCGGCCATCACCTGCTGGCCTGGTTCGAAATGCTCAGCCGCGACCATGAGCGCCTGGTGGACTGCCGCAAGCGGGTCAACCGCATGCCGCTGGGTTCGGCCGCCCTGGCCGGCACCACCTACCCGATCCAGCGCGAGATCACCTGCCAGCTGCTCGGCTTCGACGCCGTTGGCGGCAACTCCCTGGACGGCGTGTCCGACCGTGACTTCGCCATCGAATTCTGCGCCGCCGCCTCGCTGGCGATGATGCACCTGTCGCGCTTCTCCGAAGAGCTGGTGCTCTGGACCAGCGCCCAGTTCCAGTTCATCGACCTGCCCGACCGCTTCTGCACCGGTTCCTCGATCATGCCGCAGAAGAAGAACCCCGACGTGCCCGAGCTGGTACGCGGCAAGTCCGGCCGGGTGTTCGGCGCACTCACCGGCCTGCTGACCCTGATGAAGGGCCAGCCGCTGGCTTACAACAAGGACAACCAGGAAGACAAGGAGCCGCTGTTCGACGCCGCCGACACCCTGCGCGACAGCCTGCGCGCCTTCGCCGACATGGTTCCGGCCATCAAGCCCAAGCGCGAGATCATGCGCGAAGCCGCCCGCCGCGGTTTCTCCACCGCCACCGACCTCGCCGACTACCTGGTGCGCAAGGGCCTGCCCTTCCGTGACTGCCACGAGATCGTCGGCCACGCGGTGAAGTACGGCGTGGACACCGGCAAGGACCTGGCCGAAATGAGCCTGGACGAACTGCGCCAGTTCAGCGACCAGATCGGCGACGACGTCTTCGCCGTGCTGACCCTGGAAGGCTCGGTGAACGCCCGTGACCACATCGGTGGCACCGCGCCGAACCAGGTCCGCGCCGCCGTCCAGCGTGGCAAGGACCTGCTGGCCACCCGCTGACCGCTCTCCGGGTGGCGCCCCGCGCCGCCCGGCCTCCCCGATGACAGGACATCGCCATGACCGACGATATTGATGACGGTGAAGAGGCCTTCGCCGAGGCCACGCTGACCCAGGCCATCGAGAACCAGATCGAGGCCGGCGAGCCGCCTGCCGCTCGCGCCACGCTCAACAAGCTGACCCTGGTGGGTTACGAGCGCGAGGAAATCCTCCAGTTGATGGCCCTGGTCCTGGCCCACGAGATCGACGCCATGCTCGCGGCGGACCGCCCCTTCGATACCGAATGGTACGAAAGGGCCTTGCGGGCACTGCCGGACCTGCCCGAAGATCAGGGCTGACCTCGCCTACACTCCACAGACTCCAGATTCCGGCCGGCCATCGTCGGCCTTTGCAGTACAACAAGAACTAGGAGCGACCATGGTCTTCACCCCCGAACTCATCGCGGAATTCGAACTGCTGGCCCTGTTCAACCTGGACAACACCCAGGAAGGCCTGAAGGTTCACAACAACGCCAACCCCAAAGTCCAGGCCGCCGTCATGCGGTTGCACCAGAAAGGCCTGATCACCCAGCCCGACGGTGGCTACCTGACCAGCCTCGGACTGGACGCGGCCGAACACGTCCAGGCGCTGCGCACCATCCTCGTACCCCAGCCCGCCTGACACCGCCGCTCAAGTCGGCAACATAACGGGCGATACAATGCGGATGCCTGCCGGCGGCGAAGGCCGCCGGCGAGCCTCCAGCATCGGGACATGAACAGAGCATGACGCGCACCCAGGAAATCCGCCCGGACATCGACGACGGCATCGACCGCAAGGTCCTCGCGCAACTTCGCGCGCGCTTCCTCAAGATCAATGACGGCCGCCTGGATCGTGCCATGCAGGCCCTGTCCACCCGCCAGCAGCTGGTCCTGAAGCTGTTGCCATTGCTGTTTCACGTCAACCACCCCCTGCTTCCGGGCTATGTATCCGGCACCACGCCTGCCGGGCTCTCCGCCTTCGAGCCCGATGACGACCTGCTGGCCGAAGCCCAGCGGCTGACCCGCTCCTTCGCCTACAAGGCACGACGCGGTCCGCAGCCGGCGCCCATCCACGGCCTGTTCCTGATGGGCAGCCTGGGCACCATCGCCCAGGCCGAACAGAGCGACATGGACATCTGGGTCTGCCACGCGCCGGAACTGGATGCCGCCGCCATCGCCGAGCTGCAGCGCAAATGTACGGCCCTGGAAGAGTGGGCGGCCAGCCAGGGCGCCGAAGCGCACTTCTTCCTGATCGACCCGGTGCGCTTCACCCAGGGCGACCGCGAAACGCGACTGACCTCCGACGACTGCGGCACGACCCAGCACTACCTGCTGCTGGACGAGTTCTATCGCACCGCCATCTGGCTCGCCGGGCGAACCCCGCTCTGGTGGCTGGTGCCGGTGTACGAGGAAGCGCGCTACGCCGAGTACACCAGGACACTGCTGTCCAAGCGCTTCATCCGTGCCGAGGAAGTCCTCGACCTCGGCCACTTGGCGCACATTCCCCCTGGCGAGTTCATCGGCGCCAGCATGTGGCAGCTGTACAAGGGCATCGAGTCGCCCTACAAATCCGTACTCAAGCTGCTGCTCACGGAGGTTTACGCCAGCGAGCACCCGAAAGTGGCCTGCCTGTCGTTGCGCTTCAAGGAAGCGGTCTACGCCAACCGCCTGGACCTGGATGAGCTGGACCCCTACATGGTGGTTTACCGCCGCCTGGAGGAGTACCTGCGTGAACGCAACGAAACCGAGCGGCTGGAACTGATTCGCCGCTGCCTCTACCTCAAGGTAAACAAGAAGCTCAGCCGGCCCCCGCGCAACCGCAGCAAGAGCTGGCAACGCCTGTTGCTGGAGCGCCTGACCGCCGAGTGGCACTGGCAGCCCCGGCAATTGGCGATGCTCGACAGCCGCAGCCAATGGAAAGTGCGCCAGGTGCTGGCCGAGCGTCGCGCACTGGTCAACGAACTCACCTACAGCTATCGCTTCCTGTCCCAGTTCGCTCGCAGCGAACAGGCCAGCGGCACCCTCAGCAGTCGCGATCTGGGCGTGCTCGGACGGCGCCTGTACGCTGCCTTCGAACGCAAGGCGGGCAAGGTCGAGTTCATCAACCCCGGCATCGCCCCGGACATCGCCGAGGACACCCTGACCCTGGTGCAGTGCTCCAGCCCGGAGGCCGGGGGTGAAACCCAGTGGGCGCTGTTCTCCGGCAGCCTGAACACCCTGGAATGGCAGGATTTCGCGCCGCTGAAGCGCAGCCGCGAACTGATTCCCCTGCTCGCCTGGTGCCATCGCAATGGCGTAATCGATACCGGCACCCGCCTGTCCCTGCATCCGGGCACCAGCGACCTGGCCGAACACGAGCTGTCCAACCTGCTGGCCAGCCTGCAACAGACCTTCCCCCAGCCACTGGGCCAGGTGGATGAAAGCGCCCTGTTGCGCGCGGGGGTGCCGTCGGACGTGCTGCTGCTGGTGAACGTCGGAGTCGACCCGCTGAAACAGCACAGCCAGAAGAACGTCCACATGACCACCGAGCGCACCGACGCCCTGGGCTACTCCGGGGTGCGCGAGAACCTGGTGGTGACCATCGACCAGGTGATCCTGAACAGCTGGAACGAGATGCTGGTCAGCCGCTACGACGGTCCGGATGCCCTGCTCGCCTGCCTGCGCGACTACCTCAATAGCCTGCCCGCCAGAGGCGAACGACCCGGCCTGCGAGTGCGCTGCTTCTGCCGCAATCGCGCCCAGGCCATTGGCCAGCGGGTGCAGGAGCTGTTCGAGGACGCCCAGGAGCTGCTCGGCGCTGCCGGAGTGCCACGCTTCCTGCTGCAGGTGCAGCAGCGCTTCCATGTGCTGCAACTGGAGCCGGGCCAGGTCAGCCACGCGAGCCTTGCCGACCTGCCGGCGCTGGTGGAACACCTTGGCCGAGACCTGCCGGGCTACAGCCCGCTGCAGCTGGACCGGCATGCGCTGGAGGACCAGGACCTGGCGGTGATCCTCCCCCTGGGCCGGCCGAACTGCATCCAGGTGTTCTATCGCCAGATCGGCGAGACCGCCGAAATCAGCCTGCTGGACGAACACAACGCCCTGTGGCGCCAGCGCCTGCCGTTCCGCGATGAGCAGAGCCTGCTGACACCGCTGCAGCGCTTCCTGCAGTCGCTGCTCTACCGGCGCAATGCCCTGCTGCCACTGGACAACCCCGTGGCCATGCCGACGCCGGAAATCTTCTACTACGAGGTGGTGCGCCAGGGCCGCCAGCTGGAGCGCCGCGCAGCGCCGTCAGCGGCGGTCAGCCATCCCTTCTATGACGTGCAGGCCATCGTCGAGCCAGCCGAGCAGGGACAAGTGCACGTGACCCTGTATTGCAACCATCGCGAGTTCTCCGAGCTGGAATACGGTGCGGGGCTGTTCGCCGCCGTGGCCCGGCACATCCTCGCCCAGCGCCGCGAACCGGAACGCTACCCCTGCTACATCACCGACCTCGACCTGTCGCGGGTGCCGGGCCGGGGCCAGGCGCAGACGGTGCACTACCTGCGCTACAAGGTTGAACTGGAAGAAAGGCTGAACCGCGCCTTGCGCGACAGTTGAATCAGCAGGAGCGAAATCATTCGCGATGCAGGGGGAAGCCCTGCCCTAGGTTGTGGCTGAGGCCACGAAGCCCAACGGGTTGGACTCAGCTGTTGGGTTTGCGCTGTAGGGGCGAGCTCATTCGCCAAGGGCAGCAACGCTGCCCCCATGTGAACCACAGAGGGCGAACCTGCGGTCCGTTTGCCGATTGAAATCGTCCCTACAACGACTCAGCCCGAAAAGGCAGCAGAGGATGAATCAACGCGCGTATTCGCCGGCCGCTTCGGGCTGGTACTCGACGGCCAGCAGCGTCAGCTTGAGGGTCTTGCCGCCGGGCACCGGCCAGTCGATGTGCTGGCCGACGGACAGGCCGAGCAGTGCGCTGCCCACCGGGGCGAGGATGGATACCTTGCCTTCGCCACCCACGTCATCCGGGTAGACCAGGGTCAGGTGATAGTCCTTGCCGCTGCTTTCCTCACGGCAATGCACACGGGAATTCATGGTGACGACGCCCGGCGGAACCTCCTCGTGGCCAACCACCTGGGCGCGAGCCAGCTCGCGTTCCAGCGCCTCGGCGGCGGGGCCGAACTCCTCCAGGCTGTCGAGCAGGCGCTCCAGGCGTTGCAGGTCGAGACGGGTAATGGTGATGGACGGGTGGGTGTTCATGGCGAACGCGCGACTCCTTTGCAGGTTACGAAAAAAGCAAAACCCCGCCCGAAGGCGGGGTTTCAGATTTTGTCTGGCCGGACAACTTGCCCGGAAGCCCGACAGTACGTCAGGCCGCCTGCAATTGGCAAGACCGCCCGGTCAGCCCGGCGCGGGCCGCCGTCTTTGCTGGGCGGAGGCGCAGATTTCGCGGCGCCGCTGGTCGCTGGCCGCGTTCCACTCGCAGATTTCCGCAAGGGTGCGACCACAACCGACACAGACGTCGGTGTCGTCCAGACAGCAACGCCGGATGCACGGCGACGGGTAGCGCGCCGGGGGCGCGCCGTCAGAGTTCGTCGAACTCAATGTCTTCGCCCGCCTGCTCGCGGGTCACGCGGTTGAGCAGCTCGCCCAGGGGTTCTTCGCTGCTGTCGCAGATCCAGCGGCCGCTGGCCTGGTCATAGTCGAAATGGAAGCCCCCCGAACGCGCCGCCACCCAGAGCTGGCGCAGCGGTTCCTGGCGGCTGAAGATCAGCTGGCTGCCATTCTCGAAGCGTACGGTCAGGACGCCGCCGCTGTTTTCCAGGTCCAGGTCCAGGTCGCTGTCGTCGAACACGTCTTCCACTCGCTCCTGGACTTCGTCCACCAGATCGTGGAACTGGGCTTCGCTCAAACTCATCAGGGTCTACCTCAGGGCATTAATGGGGGTGAAGGGCGACGGTAGTCACCCAGGCTCTGGCCGGTCCAGCGGCGGAAGGCACGGCCCAGGGAGCCGGACTCGCTGAATCCGACCAGGAAAGCGATATCGGCCAACTCAAGGGCGGGATCGCGCAAATAGTGCAGCACCAGTTGCTGGCGCGTCTCGTCCACCAGCTGGCTGAAGGATAACCCGGCCTCGCGCAGGCGGCGCTGCAAGGTACGCGGACTCAGCGCCAGGGCCCCGGCCAGGCGCTCCAGGTCCGGTCCTTCGGCGGACAGCTGAGCGGCCAGCAGCTCGCGGGCGCGGTCCAGCACGCTGTGACCCTGGCGCAGCTCGTCGAGCAGGCGCTCGGCGTAGTCGTCGAACAGCCGGCGGACATCGGCATCGGCCTGGCCGAGGGGCGTGGCGAGCAGACGCCTTGGGAAGACCAGCGCGTTGTCCGCCTGACTGAAGAGCACCGGGCAACGGAATATCCGCTGGTATTCAGTGGTATCCGCCGGCGCCGGATGCTGGAAGCGCACCTCGGTGGGCGGAATGTCCAGCCCGGTGATCCAGCGGCCGAAGGTCACCCAACCGGAAAGGGTTTCTTCCGCCAGCAGCGCGCGCTGCTGCGGCAGGATGGACTCCCAGCTGTGCGCTACCTGGGGCTCCAGGCCGTCGCGGGGCGGCTCGTCGGCCAGTTCGACGCGGCCCAGGTTGCCCACTAGCGCCGCATAACGCGCCTGGCGATGCAGGGCGTCGGCCAGGGTCGCGCAGCTCATCAGCAGGAAACCCAGCACGCCGTAGTGGCCCGGGCGCACTGCTTCGCCCAGGTGCAGGCCGAGGTGGGGATTGCCGGACAGCCGCGCGGCATGGCCGAGCAGTTCGAGATAGGCACTGGCGGCGATGCGCTGGTCGCGCTGGGCAAGAATGGCGGGGGTCAGTTGGACATGACCCAGCAGCTCGGCGGGGGCCACACCGAACTGTTCGACGCGCTCCACCAGGCCTTGCAGATAGGCAACCGAGACCGAGCCGGCGAGGGATGCCGCGTTGTCCATGAGCGCTCCTTTTCAAGCCGCCAATGCTAGCTCCGCACAGGCCCGCAGGCCACGCCGGGCGGGAATTTCACTGAATAGGCAAGGCGTCGGGGGGTCGGTATACTCCGGAACAATTCACGTTTTCTGCAAGGATTCCGTCATGAAGCGACTCCACGCCCCCTTCGTCGCCCTGCTCGCCGTTGCCTGCCTGCTGGCCGGCTGCGGCCAGAAAGGCCCGCTTTACTTGCCTGACGACGAAAAAGCAGCGAAAGAACACCAGAAAGACGTGTACATCCGCTGATCGGGGGAGCAGTCATGGACGCTTTCACGTACCGCGACGGGGAGCTGTTCGCGGAAGGCGTAGCGCTGTCCGATATCGCCGCTCGCTTCGGCACGCCCACCTATGTCTATTCCCGCGCAGCCATCGAGGCCGGCTACAAGGCTTATGCCGACGCCCTGGCCGGCAATGCGGGCATGGTCTGCTATGCGGTCAAGGCCAATTCCAACCTTGGCGTGCTGAACCTGCTGGCCCGCCTGGGCGCAGGTTTCGACATCGTTTCCAGCGGTGAACTGGAGCGCGTGCTGGCCGCTGGCGGCGACGCCTCGCGCATCGTCTTCTCCGGCGTCGGCAAGAGCCGCGACGACATGCGCCGTGCCCTGGAAGCCGGCGTGCACTGCTTCAACGTCGAGTCGCGCAATGAGCTGGAACGCCTGCAGAACGTGGCTGCGGCCATGGAGATGAAGGCGCCCGTGTCCCTGCGGGTCAACCCGGACGTGGATGCCGGCACCCATCCGTACATCGCCACCGGCCTGAAGGAGAACAAGTTCGGCATCGCCATCGACGAAGCCGAAGCCGTCTATGCCCAGGCCGCCAGCCTGCCGAACCTCGAAGTGATCGGCGTCGACTGCCACATCGGCTCCCAGCTCACCAGCCTGGAGCCCTTCCTCGATGCCCTCGACCGCCTGCTGGCCCTGATCGACCGCCTCAACGAGCGCGGCATCAATATTCGCCACCTGGACCTCGGCGGCGGCCTTGGCGTGCGCTACCGCGACGAGCAGCCGCCGCTGCCCGGCGAGTACATCCAGGCGGTGCGCCAGCGCATCGATGGCCGCAACCTGGAGCTGCTGTTCGAGCCCGGCCGCTCGATCGTCGCCAATGCCGGCGTGCTGCTGACCCAGGTGGAATACCTCAAGCACACAGAACAAAAGGATTTCGCCGTGATCGACGCGGCCATGAATGACCTGATCCGTCCGGCGCTCTACGAGGCCTGGATGGACGTGGTGCCGGTGCAACCGCACAGCGGCGCCGAGCGCACCTATGACCTGGTTGGCCCGATCTGCGAGACAGGCGACTTCCTCGCCCGCGAGCGCAATCTGGTGCTCGCCGAGGGTGATCTGCTGGCGATTCGCTCCGCCGGCGCCTACGGTTTCGTGATGAGCTCCAACTACAACACCCGCGGCCGCGCCGCCGAGGTGCTGGTGGATGGCGAGCAAGCCTTCGAGGTGCGCCGCCGCGAAACGATCGAAGACCTTTACGCCGGCGAAAGCCTGCTGCCGCAGTGAGGGCGCATCCATGCTATTGCGCTTCACCAAGATGCACGGCCTCGGCAACGACTTCATGGTCCTCGACCTGGTCAGCCAGCACGCCCATATCCAGCCCAAGCACGCCAAGCAGTGGGGCGACCGCCACACGGGCATCGGTTTCGACCAGCTACTGATCGTCGAAGCACCGACCAACCCGGACGTCGACTTCCGCTACCGCATCTTCAACTCCGATGGTTCGGAAGTGGAGCAATGCGGCAACGGCGCGCGCTGCTTCGCCCGTTTCGTCATCGACAAGCGCCTGACGGTGAAAAAGCGCATCCGCGTCGAAACCAAGAGCGGCATCATCGAACTGGATGTCCGCCCGGATGGGCAGGTGACCGTGGACATGGGGCCGCCGCGCCTGGTCCCGCAACAGATTCCCTTCATCGCCGACGCCGAAGCCCTGAGCTACCCGGTGGACGTGGACGGCCAGACCGTCGAGCTGGCAGCCATTTCCATGGGCAACCCCCATGCCGTGCTGCGCGTCGATGACGTCGCCAGTGCCCCGGTGCACAGCTTGGGACCGAAGCTGGAGCACCATCCGCGCTTCCCGCAACGGGTCAACGTGGGCTTCCTGCAGATCGTCGATCGCAAGCAGGCGAAACTGCGCGTCTGGGAACGTGGCGCCGGGGAAACCCAGGCCTGCGGCACCGGCGCCTGCGCCGCGGCAGTCGCCGCGATCCGCCAGGGCTGGATGGACTCGCCGGTACAACTCGAACTGCCTGGTGGCCGCCTCTCCATCGAGTGGGCCGGCCCGGGTCAGCCCGTTATGATGACCGGACCCGCCGTCCGCGTATTCGAAGGACAGGTTCGCCTATGACCGACCAGCACCAGGAACCGCCGCAGCACCTCGACTCCGAGACGGTGGCCGCTTACCTGCGCCTCCATCCGGAGTTCTTCGTCCAGCATGAAGAGCTGATTCCCGAGATGCGCATCCCCCACCAGCCCGGTGACGCCGTGTCCCTGGTGGAACGCCAGGTGAAGCTGCTCCGCGAGCGCAACATCGAGATGCGCCATCGCCTTTCGCAGCTGATGGACGTAGCGCGGGAGAACGACCGGCTGTTCGACAAGACCCGTCGCCTGGTGCTAGACCTGCTCGACGCCTCCAGCCTGGAAGAAGTGGTAGGCGCCGTGGAAGACAGCCTGCGCCACGAGTTCCAGGTGCCCTTCGTCAGCCTCATCCTGTTCAGCGAAAACACCCTGCCGGTGGGTCGTAGCGTCACCACCGCCGAAGCGCACCAGAGCATCGGCGGCCTGCTGGCCGGCGGCAAGACCATTTGCGGCGTGCTGCGCAGCCATGAGCTGGAGTTCCTGTTCGGCGCGCAAGAGCGCGACCAGGTCGGCTCCGCGGCCGTGGTCAGCCTGGCGCACCAGGGCCTGCACGGCGTGCTCGCCATCGGCAGCCCGGACCCGCAGCACTACAAGAGCTCCCTCGGCACCCTGTTCCTCGGCTACATCGCCGAAGTCCTGGCCCGAGTACTGCCGCGCTTCGCGACACCCCTGCGTTCGGTGAGATAAGCCGCAGCGCATTCCAAGGAAGTCCCATGAATGCCGACCTGGACGCCTACCTGAGTCACCTGCGCAGCGAGCGCCAGGTGTCGGCCCATACCCTGGACGCCTACCATCGCGACCTGCTCAAGGTGCGCGCGCTCTGCGAGAAGTACGGCATCGCCGACTGGAATGACCTGGACGTCCGCAGCCTGCGCAGCTTCGTCGCCCGGCTGCACCAGGACGGCCTCTCCAGCCGCAGCCTCGCGCGCCTGCTGTCGGCCGTGCGCGGCCTTTACCAATATCTGATCCGCGAAGGCCGCTGCCGCCACGACCCGGCCAATGGCCTGGCCGCGCCCAAGGGCGCCCGCCGCCTGCCACGCGCCCTCGACGCCGACCGCGCCCAGCAGCTGCTGGACGGTGGCGTGGAAGACGATTTCATCGCCCGCCGCGACCAGGCCATGCTGGAACTCTTCTATTCCTCCGGCTTGCGCCTTTCCGAGTTGGTGGGGCTGGATCTCGACGGGCTGGACCTCTCCGCGGGCCTCGTGCGGGTGCGCGGCAAGGGCAACAAGACCCGCGAGCTGCCGGTGGGTAGCAAGGCCCGCGAGGCCATGGAGGAGTGGCTGCCCCTGCGCGCGGCGGCCAATCCGGGCGACGGCGCGGTGTTCATCAGCCGGCAGGGGCGCCGCCTGACGCCTCGCGCCGTCCAGCTGCGCGTACGCGAAGCCGGCGTTCGTGAACTAGGCCAGCATTTGCATCCGCACATGCTGCGGCATTCCTTCGCCAGCCATATGCTGGAGTCATCCCAGGACCTGCGAGCCGTACAGGAACTGCTCGGCCACGCCGACATTTCCACCACCCAGATCTACACCCACCTGGACTTCCAGCATCTGGCCTCGGTCTACGACCAGGCCCACCCAAGGGCGAAGCGAAGGGGAGCAGACGAATGAGTATCCAGCTGATCACTTTCGACCTGGACGACACCCTCTGGGACAACCGACCGGTGATCGAGGGCGCCGAAACCGCGATGCGCGACTGGCTGATGGAACACACCCCGGCGCTTGGTACCCTGCCGGTGGAACACCTCTGGGCCATTCGTGGCGAGATCCTCGCTGCGGAGCCAGGCCTCAAGCACCGTCTCAGCGAGCTGCGTCGCCGTACCTTGCGCCGCGCCCTGGAGGGCGTCGGCTATTCCGCCGACGACGCCGTCGACCTGGCCGAGGGCGCCTTCCAGGCCATGCTCCAGGCACGCCACCGCATCACCTTTTTCCCCGATACCGTGCCCACCCTCGAGCGCCTCGCCATCCGCTATAGCCTGGGCGTGATCACCAACGGCAACGCCGATGTGCGTCGCCTGGGCCTGGCCGACTACTTCAAGTTCGCCCTCTGCGCCGAGGAACTGGGCATCGGCAAACCCGACCCGGTACCGTTCCTCGAAGCACTGAAGCGCGGCGGTGTCAGCGCCGGGGAAGCCGTGCACATCGGTGACCATCCGGCCGATGACATCGAAGGCGCTCGCCGCGCCGGCCTGCGCGCCATCTGGTTCAACCCGCTGGGCAAGGAATGGAGCGGCGAGAAACTGCCCGATGCCGAAATCACCAGCCTGCGGGAGCTGCCCGAGGTACTGGCGCGCTGGGCCAGGTGGCACTGACGCCATAGGGGTGCTCCCCGTGGGAGCGAATTAATTCGCGAAAGGCCGCCCAGCGGCCGTCGGGTCGCCCTCGCACCAATCCATCATGCCCACAGGCTTTCCCTCGCCCATGAAAAAGCCCGCCAATGGCGGGCCTTTCGACGGGTGCCGACCTCAGATGGGGCGGCTGCCGTACTTGCTGTCCGGCTTCTTCGGCGGGTCGGCAACCACGTTGGGTTCGACCTCCTGCACCTTGCCACCACGGGCCAGGAATTCTTCCATGGCCTTGGCCAGGGCATCGCGCTCTTTCTGCTTGGCTTCGATGCTGGGCATCTCTTCGACTTCGACCGCAGCCTTGGCCTTCTTCCCAGAGGGGGCAGGGGCCTCGCCATCGTCGTCGCTGTCGCCTTCATCGGCTGCAGCCAGCTCCTCGCCGTCGTCCTCGTCGGCCGCTTCCAGCTCGTCTTGTTCCAGTTCTTCGTCGCTCATGTTCTACCTCATGCCTTGCCAAAGCAGGTTAGTTATAGCCCAGCTGCGCCAGCTTTCTAACGCTGCCGGAAAAAATTCAGGACGCCTCGCCTTGCAAGGTCGCCAACACCCGGCGTGCACCGCCCTGATCGCGATGCTCGCCCAGGTAGACACCCTGCCAGGTGCCCATTGCCAGTTGTCCGTCCCGCACGGGAAGACTCAGCTGGCAGCCGAGCAGGCTGCCCTTGAAGTGCGCGGGCAGATCGTCCGGCCCTTCATAGTCATGTTCATAGCCGCTTTCACCCTGGGGCACCAGTCGATTGAAGAATCGCTCGAAGTCCCGGCGTACCGCGGGGTCGGCATTCTCGTTCACCGTCAGTGACGCCGACGTGTGCTGCAGCCAGAGGTGCAACAGACCGACGCGATAGCGGCGCAGTTCCGGCAATGACGCGAGGATTTCCTCAGTGACCAGGTGGAAGCCACGTGGCCTCGGGCGCAAGGTGATCAGGGTCTGCTGCCACATCCGCAAATACCTGTCTCGGCTCGTACGGGCGGCATTCTAGCGCGGTCGATGAAAAAGCAAAGGGCGCCTTTCGGCGCCCTTTTCGGCAGTGCTGCCAACTTCCCCGCCGGCAGCCGCCGAACGGGGAAATCATCGGCATCAGAGGTTGTAGCCGCGCTCGTTGTGCTGCGCCAGGTCGAGGCCGACGGTCTCTTCCTCTTCGTTGACGCGCAGGCCCATGACCACGTCCAGCACCTTCAGGATCACGAAGGTCACGATGCCGGTGTAGACCACAGTGAAGGCCACGCCTTCGAACTGGGTGAGCAGCTGGGCGCCGATGTCTTCCACGGTGCCGAAGCCACCCAGGGCAGGCGCTGCGAACACGCCAGTCAGCAGGGCACCGATGATGCCGCCGACACCGTGTACACCGAAGGCATCCAGGGAGTCGTCGTAGCCCATCTTGCGCTTCAGGCTGGTGGCGCAGAAGTAGCAGATCACGCCGGCAACCAGGCCGATGATCAGGGCACCCATGGGGCCGACGGTACCGGCGGCCGGAGTGATGGCGACCAGGCCGGCGACCACGCCGGAGGCGATGCCCAGGGCGCTCGGCTTACCGTGGGTCAGCCACTCGGCGAACATCCAGCCCAGGGCGGCAGCGGCGGTGGCGATCTGGGTGACCAGCATGGCCATGCCGGCGGTGCCGTTGGCGGCCACGGCGGAACCGGCGTTGAAGCCGAACCAGCCGATCCACAGCATGGCGGCACCCATCAGGGTGTAGCCCAGGTTGTGCGGAGCCATCGGGGTGGTCGGATAGCCCTTGCGCTTGCCCAGCACCAGGCATGCCACGAGGCCAGCGACACCCGCGTTGATGTGCACCACGGTGCCGCCGGCGAAATCCAGCACGCCCCAGTCCCACATCAGGCCGCCATTGCCGCTCCACACCATGTGAGCGATCGGCGCATACACCAGGGTGAACCAGACCGCCATGAAGATCAGCATGGCGGAGAATTTCATGCGCTCGGCGAAGGCACCCACGATCAGTGCCGGGGTGATGATGGCGAAGGTCATCTGGAAGGTGATGAACACGCTTTCAGGGATCGCGTAGACCAGGCTGCTGGTGTTCAGGCCGCTGAGGAATGCCTTGGACAGGCCGCCCACGAAGGAATTGAAATTGATCACCCCCTGTTCCATGCCGGTGGTGTCGAAGGCCAGGCTGTAGCCGTATACCACCCAGAGGATGCTGATCAGGCCGGTGATGGCGAAGCACTGCATCATCACCGAGAGGATGTTCTTGGAGCGCACCATGCCGCCGTAGAACAGCGCCAGGCCGGGAATGGTCATGAACAGCACCAATGCAGTGGCGACGATCATCCACGCCGTGTCACCACTGTTCAGCACAACCTCGTCGGCGGCCATGGCCAGGCCGGGGGTAACGAGGGACAAAAGGGCTCCTAGCCCTGCGGCTTTACGCAGAGTCATGTTGTTTTCTCCTGGGGCGTTGGGGTTCGGAGGCTTAGATCGCGTCTGTGCCGGTTTCGCCGGTACGGATACGGATGGCCTGTTCCAGATTGACGACGAAAATCTTGCCGTCACCGATCTTGCCGGTGTTGGCGGCCTTGGTGATGGCCTCGATCACGCGGTCCAGCTGGTCGTCAGCGATGGCCACGTCGATCTTCACTTTCGGCAGAAAATCGACAACGTATTCCGCACCGCGGTACAGCTCGGTGTGGCCCTTTTGCCGTCCGAAGCCCTTGACCTCGGTGACAGTGATGCCCTGCACGCCGATCTCAGACAACGACTCGCGCACGTCGTCGAGCTTGAAAGGCTTGATGATGGCGGTGACTAGCTTCATGAAACTCTCTCCCGTGTTTGGTTGACTTGCCCCAGGAAAAACACGAACCCGGGTCAAGTCTAAGCGCAGTGTCTGGCTTTTGTAACGCGTCGGCCCGCCCTGGCTCGGGACTCCGACACCAACCAACCGCTTCTGGCGAAACACTCCCCCGCCTCGCCCGGTGCACCGGAACTGCATCAGTGCATGCGTCGCTCTGCTCTAAGCAGAATTCTTGCCAGCTCCATGGAAAGTGCCTTTTTTCAAGCAGATACTGGCGGGATGCTAGTCAGATGGCTTCGATATGCCACTCGCATCGCACCAAAGCAGTGCGCCACGCCCCAGGCCATTGCTCAAAAATTGTGCACCAGCCTTCGCCGGACCGTTGCCCGGGGGCCGCGTGGTAGACTCCCGCCCATTCACTTTCGGATGCCCGCCATGCTGCCGCCCAAAGCCCTGCTCGATACCCTAGCTTCCACCGCCTCGCGCCTGTTCAGCAGCGACAGCCCGCTGCCCCGCGCCGAGGTCGAGGCCCAGTTCAAGGTCCTGCTGCAGAGTGCCTTCGGCAAGCTCGACCTGGTCAGCCGCGACGAGTTCGACAGCCAGATGGTAGTGCTCGGCCGTACCCGCGCACGCCTGGAAGCACTGGAGGCCAAGGTCGCGGAACTGGAAGCCAAGCTGAACCCGCCGCCGGCGGAGTGATACCGCTCCGGCCCGGCGGACCGATCAAGGAGTGATCAATGTCCCTGGCCATCGTCCACAGTCGCGCACAGGTCGGCGTCGAAGCCCCTGCCGTGACCGTCGAAGCCCACCTCGCCAACGGCCTGCCCTCCCTCGCGCTGGTAGGGCTTCCGGAAACCGCCGTAAAGGAAAGCAAGGACCGCGTGCGCAGCGCGATCCTCAATAGCGGCTTCGATTTCCCACCCCGCCGCATCACGCTCAACCTCGCCCCTGCTGACCTGCCGAAAGACGGTGGCCGCTTCGATCTCGCCATCGCCCTTGGCGTACTCGCCGCCAGCGGCCAACTGCCGGCCAACGCCCTGGATTCGGTGGAGTGCCTGGGCGAACTGGCGCTTTCCGGCACCCTGCGCCCCGTGCAAGGCGTACTGCCCGCCGCCCTGGCCGCCCGTGCCGCCGGCCGCACCCTGGTGGTGCCCCGGGAAAACGCCGAGGAAGCCAGCCTCGCCAGCGGCCTCAAGGTCCTGGCGGCCGGACACCTGCTGGAGCTGACCGCGCACTTCGCCGGCCATACGCCCCTCGCGCCCTACCAGGCCCAGGGCCTGCTCAAAGATCGTCCGCCCTACCCCGACCTCGCCGAAGTCCAGGGCCAGGTGGCCGCCAAGCGCGCCCTGCTGGTGGCTGCCGCCGGCTCCCACAACCTGCTGTTTTGTGGCCCGCCCGGCACCGGCAAGACGCTGCTTGCCAGTCGCCTGCCCGGCCTCTTGCCGCCACTGGAAGAACAGGAAGCCCTGGAAGTGGCAGCGATCCATTCGGTCGCCAGCCACGCGCCGCTGCAAGCCTGGCCCCAGCGACCCTTTCGCCATCCCCATCACAGCGCCTCCGGCGCAGCCCTCGTGGGTGGTGGCAGCCGCCCCAAGCCCGGCGAAATCACACTGGCGCACCAGGGCGTGCTGTTCCTCGACGAACTCCCCGAGTTCGACCGCAAGGTGCTGGAGGTCCTGCGCGAGCCGCTGGAGAGCGGTGAAATCGTCATCGCCCGCGCCCATGACAAGGTGCGATTCCCCGCCCGCTTCCAGTTGGTGGCGGCCATGAATCCCTGCCCCTGTGGATATCTTGGTGATCCCGGTGGCCGCTGCCGCTGTACCCCCGAGCAGATCCAGCGCTATCGCAGCAAGCTTTCCGGCCCCTTGCTCGACCGCATCGACCTGCACCTGACCGTGGCCCGCGAAGCCACCACACTGCAACCGCCCACCCACGTCGGCCCCGGCAGCATGGAGGCCGCCGCCGAAGTCAGCCGCGCGCGACGCCTGCAGCTCCGGCGCCAGGGTTGCGCCAATGCCTTCCTCGACCTGAAGGGGCTGCGCCGGCACTGCCTCCTCGCCACCGACGACCGCGCCTGGCTGGAAGAGGCCTGCGAGCGCCTGAACCTGTCGCTACGCGCGGCCCACCGTATCCTCAAGGTTGCACGTACCCTGGCCGATCTGGAGCAGGTTGAAGACATCGCCCGCCATCACCTGGGAGAGGCGCTCCAGTACCGGCCGGAGCCCTTGTCGTGAGCAATTGAAAACTATCAGCTGCATATTCCTAAAAGACTTTTTCTATTCATCCTGTTAGAATGCCGCGCCTTCCGCCCTTGGCGGCCATCCGATCAAAAGGAGAGCTAGCTCAATGGAGGCACGTTCGTCTTCGCAATCCACCCTCAATCCGCCGGTCTTTTTCGGCTCCGCAATCCTCATCATCGCCCTGGTGCTCTACAGCACCCTCGCCCGTGACCAGGCGCAATCACTGTTCGGCCACATCCAGGACTGGATCATCGTCAACGCCAGCTGGTTCTACGTGCTCACGGTGGCGCTGATCCTCATCACCGTGGTCTTCCTCGCGATCAGCCGCTTCGGCGACATCAAGCTCGGCCCCGACCACAGCCGGCCCGATTACCGCAATGGCACCTGGTTCGCCATGCTGTTCTCCGCCGGCATGGGAATCGGCCTGATGTTCTTCGGCGTTGCCGAGCCCCTGATGCACTATGCCAACCCGCCAGTGGGCGATGCCAACACGGTAGCCGCGGCCAAGGAGGCCATGAAGCTGACCTTCTTCCACTGGGGCCTGCATGCCTGGGCGATCTACGCCATCGTCGCGCTGATCCTGGCGTTCTTCTGCTTCCGCCACGACCTGCCGCTCACCTTGCGCTCGGCGCTCTACCCGCTGATTGGCGAGCGCATCCATGGCCCCATTGGCCACGCTGTGGATATCTTCGCCATCCTCGGCACCGTGTTCGGCGTGGCAACCTCCCTCGGCTATGGCGTGCTGCAGATCAACAGCGGCCTCAATCACCTGTTCGGCCTGCCGGTAAGCGTGCCCGTGCAACTGGTGCTGATCGCCGTCACCTGTGCCCTGGCGACCCTGTCGGTAGCCAGCGGTCTGGACCGGGGGATCCGCATTCTCTCCGAGTTCAACCTGCTGCTGGCGGTGATCCTGCTTGCCGTGGTGCTGGTCCTCGGGCCCACCGTGTTCCTGCTCAAGACCTTCATCCAGAACACCGGCGGCTACCTCTCGGAGATCGTCAGCAAGACGTTCAACCTCTACGCCTACGAGTCCAGCGACTGGATCGGCGGCTGGACCTTGCTCTACTGGGGCTGGTGGCTGTCCTGGTCGCCCTTCGTCGGCCTGTTCATCGCGCGCATTTCCCGGGGCCGCACCATCCGCCAGTTCGTCTGCGGCGTCCTGTTCGTCCCGGCCGGCTTCACCCTGCTGTGGATGACCGTATTCGGCGACACCGCGATCCACATGGTGCTGCAGGAAGGCGTCCACAGCCTGGCCGACACCGTGGCACAGGACAGCTCACTCGCGCTCTTCGCCTTCCTCGAACAGTTCCCCTTCTCTTCCCTGCTGTCGCTGGTGGCGGTGCTGATGGTGGTGGTGTTCTTCGTCACCTCCGCCGACTCCGGCGCCCTGGTGGTGGACATGCTGGCCTCCGGTGGCCGTGAAGTGACGCCACTCTGGCAACGCCTGTTCTGGTCGATCCTGATGGGCGTTGTAGCCATGGCGCTGCTGCTGGCCGACGGCCTCAAGGCGCTGCAGACCGCGACCATCGCCAGCGCCCTGCCCTTCGCCATCGTCCTGCTCGCTGCCACCTGGGGACTGCTCAAGGCCCTGCGCCTGGACGCCACCAAGCGCGGCATCCGCTACCAGGCGCTCAACCTCTCGCGGCCGGCCCAGCGCCAGCACGGCGGCTGGCAGCGGCGCCTGCGCAATATCCTGATGTTCCCGCGCCGCAGCCATGTCACCCGCTTCATCGATGAAGTGGTGCGCCCCGCTTGCCTGGAAATCTCCGAGGAACTGCGCAAGCAGGGCTACACGGTCGACGTGCAGAACGGCGAGGATGGCCGTTGCAAACTGAACGTCGGCCACGGCGCCGAGGTGGATTTCAGCTACGAGGTGCGCCCGCGGCCGTTGCCACTACCGGCCTTCGTCAGCCGCGATGGCGAAGAGAGCCAGGACTCGCGCAAGTACTTCCGCGCCGAGGTCTACCTGCGCGAAGGCGGGCAGGACTACGACGTGATGGGCTGGAGCCGCGACGAGGTGATCGGCGACCTGCTCGACCAGTACGAGAAGCACCTGCACTTCCTCCACGTCGTGCGCTGAGGCAGCTCCTGTCCCGAAACATTTATCCACAGCCCGGCGCTGCCCCATGGGCGCCAGGCTGCGATACTCGCCGCCTCATCCCACGGAGTCCGGCATGACCAGCTTCAACCTCGGCCCCCTCGCCATTCCCATGCAGCATGGGCTGCTCTACCTCGGCTTCTTCGCGGCGCTGTTCGCAGGCTGGCTGGCCGGGCGCAAGCGCAAGGCCAACCCCGAGGGTGTGCTGTTCGCCATGCTGATCGGTGGATTGCTGGCGGCGCGCCTGGCATTCGTCGGGCAGTACTCCGAACAGTACGCGACACGCCCCCTGAGCCTTGTGGATATCCGCGACGGCGGGTTCCTGTTCTGGCCAGGCCTGGTCTGCGCCGCCCTGATCGGTGCCGGACTCGCCTGGCGCAAGCCGACCCTGCGCCGGTCACTGGCCATCGCCGTACTGGTCGGCGGCAGTCTCTGGGGGAGCGGGCTCGCGCTGGTCTCGGCCCTGGAGCGCAGCCGCCAGCTACCGGAATTGAGCCTGATGGATTTGCAGGGCAATCCGGTGGACCTGCGCGCCCTGGATGGCCGCCCACTGGTGGTCAATCTCTGGGCCACCTGGTGCCCGCCGTGCCGTCGCGAAATGCCGGTGCTGGAGGCGGCGCAGAACGCCAATCCCGACGTGCGCTTCCTGCTGGTGAACCAGGGCGAGCACGCCGAAGCGGTGACCCGCTATCTCGCCGAACAGGGCCTGGCTCCCCGGGACGTACTGCTCGACAGCGGCAATCGCCTGGGCCAGGCCACCGGGTCGTTCGGCCTGCCCACCACCCTCTTCTACGACGCCAACGGCAGGCTGAACCACAGCCATATGGGCGAACTTTCCAGCGCCAGCCTCGAACATGGGCTGCGCCAGTTGCCCTAGCCCAGCAATTCCACTGGCGGCAGCGCCATCGCCGCCACCTCGGCCTGGAGAAAGTCACGCAGCCGGCGCAGGCGATCCTGGCCACGGCGGGCGCGGGGCCAGACCAGGTAGTAGCTGTCGCCGCTGGCCACCGCCGTGGGCCAGGGCAGGCCGATGCGCCCCAGGGTGACGTCCTCGGTCACCATCACCAGATCACCGATCGACACCCCGTACCCCCGCGCGGCAGCGACTATGCCCAGCTCGAGGGTGTCGAACACCTGGCCGCCCTTGAGCGAAACCTTCTCGCTGAGGTCCATGCGCTGCAACCAGCGGCGCCAATCGCGGCGGTCCGGCGTCGGGTGCAACAGTTCGGTGGCCTGCAGGCGCGAAAGGCTCCAGGGCTCCCCGGCCTGGGACGGCTCACAGACCGGAATCAGCCATTCGCTGAACAGCAGGGTCACCTCCCAGTCCTGGCTGAATTGGCCGTCGCTGAGCAGCACCGCGCAGTCGAATGGCTCGTGCTGGAAGTCGACCTTGTCCACATCCATCCAGGCGCTGGTCAGTTGCACCTCGATATCGGTGTTGAGATGACGGAAACGGCTGAGGCGCGACAGCAGCCAGCGCATGGTCAGGGTCGACGGTGCCTTCAGCCGCACAGTGGCGTCGTCGACCCGCAGCGTGGTGCAGGCCCGCTCCAGGGCGTCGAAACCGTCGCGCAGACCGGGCAGCAACATGCGTGCCGGCTCCGTGAGCTGCAGGTTGCGCCCCTGGCGCTCGAACAGGCGACAGGAGAAATGCTCCTCCAGGGTGCGGATGTGCCGACTCACCGCGCTCTGGGTGATGGCCAGCTCCTCG
Source organism: Pseudomonas lalkuanensis (assembly GCF_008807375.1). Taxonomy (NCBI): domain Bacteria; kingdom Pseudomonadati; phylum Pseudomonadota; class Gammaproteobacteria; order Pseudomonadales; family Pseudomonadaceae; genus Metapseudomonas; species Metapseudomonas lalkuanensis. The sequence continues at coordinate 5,893,891 of NZ_CP043311.1, forward strand.
GCGGCGCGCGTGAAGGACGCATGGCGGGCGGCGGCCTCGAAGGCACGCAGGGCGTAGAGCGGGGGCAGACGACGCGACATATGCCTCTACCTATGAGTAATAGTCATGAATGGCATCATTTTTTTCCTTTTGTGCCGATTCATCAAGGCTCAGAGAATTGCTCAATTCAAAGCCGGACAAGGGGATTGGCCGGCTCTCCGAAATAGTGAGCCTTACTCATGCCGCAGAGCATACGCAATGAACTGGTGGCCATCCTGCGCCTGGCCGGGCCGCTGATCGCAGCCCAACTGGCCCACGTGGTGATGGTCTTCACCGACACCGTGATGATGGGCCTCATCGGCCCCGAAGCCCTGGCCGGTGGCGGCCTCGGCGCGGCCAGCTATTCCTTCGTGTCGATCTTCTGCGTCGGCGTGATCGCCGCCGTGGGCAACCTGGTCGCGATCCGCCATGGCGCCGACGACAAGGCCGGCGCTACCCGCCTGACCCAGAGTGGCCTCTGGCTGGCCTTCGGCATGGCGCTTGCCGCGGGCCTCTTGTTGTGGAACCTGAAACCCGTGCTGCTCGCCTTTGGCCAGGCACCGGAGAGCGTGAAAGGCGCCATGCAGTTCCTCTCCACCCTGATCTTTGCCCTGCCCGGCTATCTCGGCTTCATGGCCCTGCGCGGCTTCACCAGCGCCATCGGCCGGCCCGGCCCGGTCATGGCCATCAGCATCGGCGGTGCCCTGGCCAACTTCCTGCTGAACTACGCGCTGATCCACGGCATGTTCGGCCTGCCGAAGATGGGCCTCGCGGGCATCGGCCTGGTCACCGCCGTGGTAATGAACGGAATGGCCCTGCTGCTGGCCTGGCACATCGTGCGCAACCCGGCCTACGCGGCCTACCCGCTGCTCAAGGGGCTGCAACGTCCATCCCGCGAGGCACTCACCGAACTGGTGCGCCTGGGCCTGCCCATCGGCGGCACCTATGCGGTGGAATCCGGCCTGTTCGCCTTCGCCGCTTTGTGCATGGGCGCCCTGGGTAGTACCCAGCTGGCGGCACACCAGATCGCCATACAGTCGGTCTACGTGGCCTTCATGGTGCCGGTCGGTATCTCCTACGCGGTGACCTTCCGTATCGGCCAGCACTACGGTGCCGGCCGGCTGGAGGAAGCACGCCGCGCCGGGCGGCTGGGCATCGGCTTCGGCGCCAGCTGCATGCTCGCCTTCGCGGTGCTGTTCTGGGTGGCGCCGGAACGGGTGGTGGGGCTGTTCCTCGACCGCCGCGCCGCCGAGTTCCACGACATCGTGCAGTTGGCCGTGAGCCTGCTGGCGGTGGCGGCCTGGTTCGAACTGTTCGACGGCATCCAGACTATCGCCATGGGTGCGATCCGTGGCCTGAAGGACGCCAAGACCACCTTCCTGGTCGGCCTCGGCTGTTACTGGCTGGTGGGTGCCCCTGCGGCCTGGCTGCTCGCCTTCCCCCTGGGCTGGGGCGCCACCGGCGTCTGGTGGGGCCTGGCTCTGGGCCTCGCCTGCGCGGCGCTGGGGCTGGCCCTGGGCTTCGAGTGGAAGACCGCACGGCTGTTACGGCCAGAGCCTGTAGGGGCGAATTCATTCGCCAACCGCGGCGAAGCCGCCCCATGACAACCTGCCGGCGAACCTGCGGCCCGCTTGGCGATTGAAATCGCCCCTGCACCAGGAGCCAACGGAAACAGGGTGCGCCATGTGCACCGACTCGCTGATCAAGACACCGTACCTGTCTCCCGGCTGAACACGCGGCGCACCCTACGGGGCTGCTGCGCAGCCCTTCGCGAATGAAGTCGCGCCCACGGGTAGATGGGAGGCTCAGGGTTCCTGGCCGGCGAACAGCGCCTGGCGGGTACCGAACACCAGGAAGCGCGCCAGCTCGGCCAGGGGCAGCGGCCGGCTGATCCAATAGCCCTGGGCCTGGTCGCAGCCGAACTGGCGCAGCAACGACAATTGCTCGGCGTTCTCCACGCCCTCTGCCACCACTTCCAGGTTGAGGTTCTGCGCCAGGTTGATCATCGCCTTCACCAGTTGGCGATTCTCCGGACGGTCGTGCATGCCGCCGACGAAGCTCTTGTCGATCTTCAGCAGGGCAATGGGCAGGCTGTTGAGGTGAACGAAGGAGGAGAAACCGGTGCCGAAGTCGTCCAGGGAAAAGCGCACGCCCAGCCGGCCCAGTGCCTCCATGGTCTGACGCACCTGCTCGCTGCGGCGCATCACGGCGGTTTCGGTCAGTTCGAACTCCAGCCAGCGCGCGTCGACGCCGCGCTCGTGGATCAGCCGGCTCAGGGTGGAGAGCAGCTGACTGTCCTGGAACTGGCGGAACGACAGGTTCACCGCCATGTGCAACGGCGGCAGGCCGCGTCCGCGAAGCCACTGCATATCGCGCAGGGCACGGGAGATCACCCAGTAGCCCAGGGGCACGATCAGGCCGCTTTCCTCGGCCAGCGGCACGAATTCGTTGGGGGTGAGCAGGCCTCGCTCGCCGTGGCGCCAGCGCACCAGCGCCTCGAGGCCGAGGATGTTGCCGGTCTTCAGGCAAAGCCGCGGCTGGTAGTGCAGCTCCAGCTCGTCACGGCGAAGGGCGCGGCGCAGCTCGCTTTCCAGGTCTGCGCGGCTGCGCGCACTGCGATTGATGCGTTCATCGAAGATATGGAAGGTGCAACCCTGGCTGGCCTTGGCCTGTTGCATGGCGATGTGGGCATGCCACATCAACGGATCGGCGCCTTCGCTGGTACGGGAATGGGCGATACCGAGGCTGCAGCCCAGCAGCAGGCTTTCGCCGTCCACCTGATAGGGCTCGGCCAGGGCTTCGGCGATGCGCTCTGCCACCCGCTCGGCGCGGCCCGGGTCGCGACGGGTGTCCAGCAGCAGGGCGAACTCGTCGCTGCCCAGGCGCGCGACCTGGTCGCCGGCACGCAATTGCGCCTTGAGCCGTGCCACCACCTGCAGGATCAGGCGGTCGCCGGCCTGGTAGCCGAGGGCGTCGTTGGCGTGGCGGAAGTTGTCCAGGTCCAGGTGGCCGAGGGCCAGGCCGCGCCCTTCGTACTCCACCAGGCGCGCGGCCAGCAGGGTCTGGAAGCCCTGGCGGTTGGCGATGCCGGTGAGCGGGTCCTGCTCGGCCAGGCGCTCCATGGTGCTCTGCAGGTTCCGTCGCTCGCGGACGTGGCGCAGGGTACGGCGCAAGGTGTCGACGCCCAGGTGCCTGCGCACCAGCCAGTCGCTAACGCCCTGGGGGGCTTCGGCGGGCTCCTCTTCGAGCAACAGGATGATCGGCAACGGGCAGCGCCCGGCGGAGGGCAACAGACTGGGGGTACAGAGCACCAGGGCGCAGTCCAGGTCGTCCATCAGGCCACTGGCGGCATCCCAGGAGCCGGCGGTGATCAGGGGGGATACGCTGCCCATCGCGGCCAGAAGGTCGCGAAGCAATACCGCCCAGGCCGGCGATTCCGCCAGCAGGAGCATACGCATTGGCTCGACGAGCGCGGACAAATGACCTCCCCGGGTCACGGAAACTTCGGCGCTTTCGCGCCAGGCTGCGCCATTTTCGGCGTCGTTCTTACCACACTTCCCTGCGTGGCCTTCGCCAATTCGCCGACGAAGACCGCACCATCGTACTGTCTATGTGGAATTTTCCAAGGAAAACCCACCAGCAATAGAGGTTGCATCACAGTTGCCCGGAGGTACTTCGGTACAACCCGGCCAGCCTGCTAGAATGCGCGGCCATTCGCCTTGATCCAGCCCCCAGCATGTCCCGACTCAACCCTCGGCAACAGGAAGCCGTGAACTACGTCGGTGGTCCGCTATTGGTGCTCGCCGGCGCAGGCTCCGGCAAGACCAGTGTGATCACCCGCAAGATCGCCTACCTGGTGCAACAGTGCGGGATCCGCGCGCAGCACATCGTCGCGGTGACCTTCACCAACAAGGCGGCGCGCGAGATGAAGGAGCGCGTCGGCACCCTGCTGCGCGGCAGTGAGGGCAAGGGCCTGACCGTCTCCACCTTTCACAACCTCGGCCTGAACATCATCCGCAAGGAACACGCGCGCCTGGGCTACAAGCCCGGGTTCTCGATCTTCGACGAGTCGGACATCAAGGCGCTGCTGACCGACATCATGCAGAAGGAATACGCTGGGGATGATGGTGTAGACGAAATCAAGAACTACATCGGCAACTGGAAGAACGACCTGATCCTGCCGGACGAGGCGCTGGCCAAGGCGCGCAACCCGAAGGAACAGACCGCCGCCGTCGTCTACCTGCACTACCAGCGCACGCTCAAGGCGTACAACGCGGTGGACTTCGACGACCTGATCCTGCTGCCGGTGAAGCTGTTCCAGGACAACCCGGACATCCTGGAAAAGTGGCAGCACCGTGTGCGCTACATGCTGGTGGATGAATACCAGGACACCAACGCCAGCCAGTACCTGCTGGTGAAGTTGCTGGTGCAGCACCGCGCGCAATTCACCGTGGTGGGTGACGACGACCAGTCGATCTACGCCTGGCGCGGCGCGCGGCCGGAAAACCTGATGCAGCTGAAGGAAGACTTTCCCTCGCTGAAGGTGGTGATGCTGGAGCAGAACTACCGCTCCACCAGCCGCATCCTCAAGTGCGCGAACATCCTCATCGCCAACAACCCCCACGTGTTCGAGAAACAGCTGTGGAGCGAGATGGGCGTGGGCGACCCGATCCGCGTGATCCGCTGCCGCAATGAGGACGCCGAGGCCGAGCGCATCGCCATGGAAATCCTCACGCTGCACCTGCGCACCCAGCGGCCCTACAGCGAGTTCGCCATCCTTTACCGGGGCAACCACCAGGCCAAGCTGATGGAGCTCAAGCTCCAGCACCACCAGATTCCTTATCGGCTGTCCGGCGGCACCAGCTTCTTCGGCCGCCAGGAAGTGAAGGACCTGATGTCCTACTTCCGGCTGCTGGTGAACCCGGACGACGACAACGCCTTCCTTCGCGTGATCAACGTGCCGCGCCGGGAAATCGGCTCCACCACCCTGGAGAAGCTCGGCAACTACGCCACCGAACGCGGCATTTCGATGTACGCCGCCTGCGACGAGATGGGCCTGACCGAGCACCTGGACAGCCGCTTCACCGACCGCCTGCAGCGCTTCAAGCGCTTCATGGACACCGTGCGCCAGCAGTGCGCACAGAACGACCCCATCGCCGCGCTGCGCAGCATGGTGATGGACATCGACTACGAGAACTGGATTCGCCAGAACGCCTCCAGCGACAAGGTCGCGGACTTCCGCATGGGCAACGTCTGGTTCCTCGTCGACGCCCTGAAGAACACCCTCGAGCGCGACGAAGAAGGCGGCATGACCATCGAGGAAGCCATCGCCAAGCTGGTGCTGCGCGACATGCTCGAACGCCAGCAGGAAGAAGAGGAAGGCGCCGATGGCGTGCAGATGATGACCCTGCACGCCTCCAAGGGCCTGGAATTCCCCTACGTCTTCATCATGGGCGTCGAGGAGGACATCCTCCCCCACCGCTCCAGTATCGAAGCCGACACCATCGAAGAAGAACGCCGCCTGGCCTACGTGGGCATCACCCGCGCGCGGCAGAACCTGGCCATGACCTTCGCCGCCAAGCGCAAGCAATACGGCGAAATCATCGATTGCTCCCCCAGCCGCTTCCTCGAGGAACTGCCTCAGGAAGACCTGGAATGGGAAGGCATGGAAGACGCACCCGTGGAGGTGAAGGCCGCGCGCGGCAACACTGCCCTGGCGGACATCCGTGCAATGCTGAAGAAATCGTAATCAGAAGACACCCCGGCGAAAGACCGGGCATACACACATGAGGGTACAGGCGTGGAAGCGCTGAAACAGAAGATTCGTGAAGAAGGCATCGTACTGTCCGAGCAGGTACTGAAGGTCGACGCCTTTCTCAACCACCAGATCGATCCGCGCCTGATGCAGCAGGTGGGCCATGAGTTCGCCGAACGCTTCAAGGGCCAGGGCATCACCAAGATCGTCACCATCGAGGCCTCGGGCATCGCTCCGGCGGTGATGGCCGGCCTGGAACTGGGCGTGCCGGTGATCTTCGCCCGCAAGTTCCAGTCGCTGACCCTGAAGAACGACCTGCTGATCTCCAAGGTGTTCTCCTTCACCAAGCAGACCGAGAGCACCATCGCCATCTCGGCCAAGCACCTGACTGCCGCCGACAACGTACTGGTGATCGACGACTTCCTCGCCAACGGCCACGCCGCCAAGGCGCTGATCGACCTGATCCAGCAAGCCGGCGCCAGCGTCGCCGGTATCGGCATCGTGATCGAGAAGTCCTTCCAGGAAGGCCGTGCCCTGCTGCAAAGCGAGGGCTACCGGATCGAGTCCCTGGCGCGCGTCGCCTCGCTCGCTGACGGCAAGGTCACCTTCGTCGATTGATGCTCGCGAGTCCTGCCGTGGTTTGTGGCTGAGCCCACGATGCCCAACGGGTGTCGTTTGGCTTCGCCGAGCTCAGCCCGACCTACCGCTCCGAGGAAACTGGTTATCTGTGGGCGATTTCCATCGCGAATGCATTCGCTCACAGCGCGCCCGGGCTGCGGCAACGGGTCGCATCCTGCAGACACAAAAAAGCCGCCCGAAGGCGGCTTTATCAAAGATGGCGGACTATTACAGGCCGGACATCTTCTTGATGGTGGCTTTCAGCTCATCATCGGTGCAGTCGGCGCAGGTGCCCTTCGGCGGCATGCTGTTGATGCCGGTAATGGCCTTGGCCAGGATGCCGTCGAGGCCGCCCTGGTGGTCAGCACGCTCTTTCCAGGCAGCGGTATCGCCGATCTTCGGCGCACCCAGCACGCCAGCGGTGTGGCAGGCGCCACAGTGCTTGGCGATGATGTCGTCCGGCGTGCGCGCACCGCCGCCAGCTGCGGCCGCTACGGCGCCAACACCCTTGCATTCCTGACCCTGTACGCAGACCTCGCCTACCGGCTTGATGCGCTCGGCGATGGCGTCGTCGGTCGCGGCCTGGGCGCTAACAGCCCACAGGGCCAATACGGCAGCATGGGCCGCCAGCATCTTCTTGATTAGGTTCACCCTTACACCCTCATCGTGGCTAGTATCGCCCGCGGCCACGGTTTCGCGGGCGGGCGCAAGTATATACGGTTAGTCCGCCACGCTGAAACAACCCAACATGTCGCAGGGAAATTCGCGTGGCGCTCCTGGAATTCAGAAGTTCGCCGGAGTGGTCGCGCTGATCAGGCGAGCCGGGGCGTCGAACGGATTGCGGAAACGGTGCGGCTTGCTGCTTTCGAAGTAGTAGCTGTCACCCGGTTCGAGGACGTACACCTCGCTGCCGATGGTCAGCTCAAGTCGGCCCTCCACCAGCATGCCGGCCTCTTCGCCGTCGTGTGCGTACATCTCGTCACCGGTATCGGAACCCGGCGGATAGGTCTCGTCGAGGAAGGCCAGGGCGCGGCTGGGATGGGCCTTGCCCACCAGCTTCATGGTGATGGCGCCGCTGCAGATATCGGTGAGTTCGGAAGCCCGATAAACCACCTGGACCTGGTTTTCCTGCTCAAGATCGAGGGAGAAGAATTCAACCAGCGACATGGGAATACCCCCCAGCACCTTCTTCAGCGAACTGATGGAGGGGCTGACACTGTTCTTCTCGATCATGGAAATCGTGCTGTTGGTGACACCCGCGCGCTTGGCGAGCTCACGCTGGGACAGGCCTTTCAGCTTACGGATGGCTTGCAGTCGAACACCGACGTCCAATGGCGGGATCCTCCTTGGGGATCAGGGGTGGTCACGGTCGCCGTATCATGGCAACAGCGTTCAGTATTTACAACACTCGGGCCGTCAATACTGCGCAAACTTTCCACACCCCAAGGCGAGCCTTGGAAAAGCTGTAATCTTGCGGCAAACGTCGGTCAAATGATCGATTTCATGATCACTTGACCCCTTCTTCAGAAATCAGACGTAGACGAGTGGCACCCGGCGCAGGTTGCAGAAGATCTGGTACGGAATGGTGCCGGCGTGGATCGCCACCTCACTGGCGAGGACCTCCTTGCCCCACAGTTCCACGCGGCTGCCGAGGCCCGCGTTGGGCAGGTCAGTGAGATCGACCGTGAGCATGTCCATCGATACCCGGCCGACCAATCGGCTCGGCTGCCCGTCGATGCTCACCGGGGTGCCGGTGGGAGCATGGCGCGGGTAGCCATCGGCGTAGCCCATGGCGACCACGCCGACGCGGGTCGGGCGCTCGGTGACGAACTTCGCGCCGTAGCCGACCGGCTGGCCGGCAGGCAGTTCGCGCACACTGATGATTTTCGATTCCAGCGTCATCACCGGCTTCAGCTTCTCGGCCAGGGAATGCGCCTGTTCGAAGGGGGTGGCGCCGTAGAGCATGATGCCGGGACGCACCCAGTCGCTCGGCACCTGCGGCCAGCCCAGCACCGCCGGCGAGTTGCGCAGGCTGATCTCGGCTTCGAGGCCGGCGCGGGCCTGCTCGAAGACGGCGACCTGCTCGGCGCTGCTGGCGCAGTCCAGTTCGTCGGCACGGGCGAAGTGGCTCATCAGGACGATCTTCTCGACCTTGCCACTCGCCTGCAGGCACTGCCAGGCGTCCCGGTATTCGGCCGGGTGCAGGCCAACGCGGTGCATGCCCGAGTCCAGCTTGAGCCAGACGGTCAGCGGCTTGCGAAGGGAAGCGGTTTCGATGGCCTCCAGCTGCCAGCCGGAATGCACCACGGTCCAGAAATCGTGCTCCTGGATCAGCTCCAGTTCGTCGGCCTCGAAGAAGCCTTCCAGCAGCAGGATCGGCTTGCGAATACCCGCCGCGCGCAACTGCAGGGCTTCCTCGATGCAGGCCACGGCAAAACCGTTGGTCTCGGACTCCAGCGCCTGGGCGCAGCGCACCGCGCCATGGCCGTAGGCATCGGCCTTGACCACGGCGAGAGCCTTGGCGCCCGTGACTTCCCGGGCGAGGCGGTAGTTGTGGCGCAGGGCTTCGAGATCGATCAGGGCACGGGCGGGACGCATGGCGAGGGCTTCTTCTAATTGATCGGATGGAAAAAACCCGGCGCGAACGCCGGGCTGAGCAAGAAAACTACGGAAGTGCAGCGACGACCGTCATCTCCACCAGCACATCGGGCGAGTACAGCTTGGCCTCGACGCAGGCACGGGCCGGAGCGGCGCCCTTCGGCACCCAGGCATCCCACACCGCGTTCATCGCGGCATAGTCCGCCTCCATGTCCTTCAGGTAGATGGTCACCGACAGGATGCGGCTCTTGTCGGTGCCCGCCTCGGCCAGCATCGCGTCGATGGCGGCCAGGGTTTCACGGGTCTGCTGGCCGACGCCCGCGCTGTGCTTCTCATCAAGCTGGCCGGCCAGGTAGACCGTGCCGTTGTGGATGACGATTTCGCTGTAGCGGGTTTCAGTGCGCAGGCGCTGGATTGACATTGTCCGGGGTCTCCTTGGAATTGCCGTAACGGAAGATATCCAGGCCTTCGGCGCTGATCTGCGGACGCTTGCGCGCCATCAGGTCTGCCAGCAGGCGGCCGGAGCCGCAGGCCATGGTCCAGCCAAGGGTACCGTGTCCGGTGTTGAGGAACAGGTTGCGGAACGGGGTGGCGCCCACGATCGGGGTGCCGTCCGGGGTCGCCGGGCGCAGGCCGGTCCAGAAGCTGGCCTGGGACAGGTCGCCACCTTCCGGGTAGAGGTCGGCTGTGATCATTTCCAGGGTGTCGCGGCGAGCCGGATTCAGGTCCAGGTTGAAGCCGGTGATCTCGGCCATGCCGCCCACGCGGATGCGCTTGTCGAAACGAGTGATGGCGACCTTGTAGGTCTCGTCGAGAATGGTCGAGGTCGGAGCCATGGCCGGATTGGTGATCGGCACGGTCAGCGAATAGCCCTTGAGCGGATAGACCGGCGCCTTGATGCCGAGAGGCTTGAGCATTTGCGGGGTGTAGCTGCCCAGCGCCAGCACATAGCGGTCTGCGGTTTCCAGCTTGCCGTCGATCCACACGCCGTTGATGCGGTCACCGGCGAAGTCCAGGCGCTCGATGTTCTGGCCGAAGCGGAACTCCACACCCAGCTTCTCGGCCATCTCGGCGAGGCGGGTGGTGAACATCTGGCAGTCGCCGGTCTGGTCGTTGGGCAGGCGCAGGGCACCGGCCAGCTTGTGCTTGACGTTGGCCAGGGCGGGTTCGACGCGGGCGATGCCGTCGCGGTCGAGCAATTCGTAGGGCACGCCGGACGCTTCGAGCACGGCGATGTCCTTGGCCGCGGCGTCTACCTGGGCCTGGGTGCGGAACAGCTGGGTAGTACCGAGCGCACGGCCTTCATAGCTGATGCCGGTTTCAGCGCGGAGTTCGTCGAGGCAGTCGCGACTGTACTCGGACAGACGCACCATGCGCTCCTTGTTCACCGCATAGCGGGCGGCGGTGCAGTTGCGCAGCATCTGCGTCATCCACAGGTACTGGTCGATGTCGCTGGTGGTGCGGATGGCCAGCGGCGCGTGCTGCTGCAGCATCCATTTGACGGCCTTCAGCGGCACGCCAGGCGCCGCCCAGGGCGACGCATAACCGGGGGAAACCTGACCAGCGTTGGCGAAGCTGGTTTCCATGGCCACGGCGTTCTGGCGGTCGACCACGACCACCTCGAACCCCGCCTGGGCCAGGTAATAGGCGCTAGTCGTACCGATCACACCACTGCCAAGGACCATCACTCGCATGTCTGTCTCCATTCGCAGCGGGGGATTCGCTGCGTTTGTTATTTTGAGCGTCATTGGCGCGCAGTATAGGGAGGCCACCCCAGTGATATTCACTATATAGCCAGCTATATTTGGCGATAATTCTCGGCAAAATGCGCTTCAGCGGAGGGGCATCCACCATGCGTACCCAGCATCAATCCCGTCGTGAACTCGACAAGATAGACCGGAATATTTTACGAATCCTGCAGGAAGACGGCCGCATCTCCTTCACCGAGCTAGGCGAACGTGTAGGACTTTCCACCACGCCCTGCACCGAGCGGGTCCGCCGCCTGGAGCGCGAGGGCATCATCCTCGGCTACAACGCACGGCTGAATCCTCAGCACCTCAAGGCGAGCCTGCTGGTGTTCGTCGAGATCAGCCTGGACTACAAGTCCGGCGACACCTTCGAAGACTTCCGCCGCGCCGTGCTCAAGCTGCCCCACGTGCTGGAGTGCCACCTGGTGTCGGGCGACTTCGACTACCTGGTGAAGGCACGGATCAACGAAATGGCCTCCTATCGCAAGCTGCTCGGCGACATCCTGCTGAAGCTGCCCCACGTGCGTGAATCCAAGTCCTACATCGTCATGGAAGAGGTGAAGGAATCGCTGAATCTGCCTATTCCCGAATGATTCGTTACGCGCGTTCCGAACCCCTTGGCATGGTCGGGGGGTTCGCCTTATTCTGCCCGGGCGTCAAATTTTCCAAACAATAAAATCAGGATTTCGCACATGAACGCCCGCGTTCGCATCCCGGTGCACACCGAACAGCACGCCCCCTCCTATTACGCTGCGACCGCCAACCGTCGCGTGGAGTGCCCGCCCCTGGCGGGAGAGGAGCTGGCCGACGTGTGCATTGTCGGTGGCGGATTCTCCGGGCTGAACACGGCGATCGAACTGGCCCGGCGCGGCCGCTCGGTGGTGCTGCTGGAGGCCCGGCAGATTGGCTGGGGCGCCAGCGGGCGCAATGGCGGGCAGCTGATTCGCGGCGTCGGCCACGGTGTCGAGCAGTTCGAGCCGGTGATCGGCGCCGAAGGCGTGCGCTCCCTCAAGCTGATGGGGCTGGAAGCGGTGGAGATCGTCCGCCGCCGGGTGGAAGAGTTCGCCATCGACTGCGACCTGACCTGGGGCTACTGCGACCTGGCCAACAAGCCCGGCGATTTCGCTGGTTTCGCCAAGGACATGGAGGAGCTCAAGGGCCTTGGCTACCGCCACGAGTTGCGCCTGGTGCAGCCTGGCGAAATGCGCAGCGTGGTGGGTTCGGATAGCTACGTCGGCGGTCTGGTCGACATGGGTTCCGGCCACCTGCATCCGCTCAACCTCGCCCTGGGCGAAGCCGTTGCGGCGCAATCCCTTGGCGTACGCCTGTTCGAGCACTCTGCCGTCACCCGCATCGAGTACGGCGCCGACGTGAAAGTGCGTACCGCCAACGGCGTGGTCCGCGCCAAGACCCTGGTGCTGGGCTGCAATGCCTACATGAACAATCTCAACACGACCCTCGGCGGCAAGGTGCTGCCCGCCGGCAGCTACGTCATCGCCACCGAACCGCTGCCCGCTGAACTGGCCCGTGAGCTGCTGCCGCAGAACATGGCGGTGTGCGACCAGCGCGTCGCCCTGGATTACTACCGTCTCTCCGCGGACAACCGCCTGCTGTTCGGCGGCGCTTGCCACTATTCCGGACGCGATCCGGCGGATATCGGCGCCTATATGCAGCCGAAGATGCTCAAGGTCTTCCCGCAACTGGAGGACGTGCGCATCGACTACCAGTGGGGCGGCATGATCGGCATCGGCGCCAACCGCCTGCCGCAGATCGGCAAGCTGGCGGACCAGCCCAACGTCTACTTCGCCCAGGCCTACTCCGGCCACGGGCTGAACGCCACCCACCTGGCCGGCAAGCTCCTGGCCGAAGCCATCTGTGGCGAGCAGAGCCACGGCTTCGACGTTTTCTCCAAGGTGCCGCACATCACATTCCCCGGCGGCCGCCACCTGCGCTCGCCACTGCTGGCCCTGGGCATGCTCTGGTACCGGATGAAGGAAGCGGTGGGGATCGCCTGATCCCGCACATGGGGAGCCGATCGCGAAAAGGACCGCTTGGCGGCCCTATTCTGCTCAGTCGGCGACGACCTCGACGCCGTCATCGAACAGCTCTCGACTCCAGGCCAGCCAGACGAATCCAGCAGCACCGAGGGCCATCATCAGCGGCAAGGCGTGGCCGCTGATCCACTGGCTCGCCGCGCCGGTCACCAGCGGCCCCACCAGGCAGCCGATTCCCCAGAGCTGGGCGACATGGGCGTTGGCCCGCACCAGTTCGTCATCCCGATAGCGCTCGCCGATAAGGATCAGCGCCAGGGTGAACAGCCCGCCAGCACTGGCGCCGAACAGCACCCATACCGGCCAGATCAGCGGCGTGTGCAGCAGCAGCGGAATGCCCAGGCTGCTCAACAACAGCGCCAAGCCGCATGCACGGAACAAGGTGCGCCGCGACATGCGGTCGGCCAGCCAGCCGATGGGCAGTTGCAGGGCGGCATCACCCACCACCACCACGCTGGCCATCAGCAGCGCCACTTCCTGGGTGAAGCCCTGACGCAGACCGTAGATCGGCAGCAGGGTCAGCATCATCGCCTCGAAAGCGGCGAACAGTACCACCGCCCAGGCGATGGTCGGCAAGCGGGCGCAGAATGACCAGAGCCCACGCCCCGAGGCGCTGTGGGCGTCAACGCTGGGAGCGCCGGTGCGGCCGAGCAGCAGCAGCGAACCGCCGATCAGCAGCCCGGTGCCAGTCCAGAAACCGAGGTCATTGCCAGTGCCGATCGCCGTCAGCAGCAGCGGGCCGGACAACTGGCTCAGGGCGTAGCCGGTGCCGTAGAGGGCCACCAGGCGTCCGCGCCATTCGTCCACCGCCAGCTGGTTGATCCAGCTTTCGCCGAGGATGAACACCACCGTCAAGGCGACGCCGATCAACAGCCGCAGCACCAGCCAGACCGGGTAGGACTGCACCAGCGCCAGCGATGCCACCGACACGGCCCCCACCAGCAGGCACATCTGCATCAGGGTGGTAGTACCGAAGCGCGCAGCCAGTCGCCCGGCAATCACCGCGCCGAGCAACACACCGACTGCCGGGGTCGCCGCCATCACGCCGATGGCGAAACTGCCGTGGCCCCAACTTTCCAGCCGCAGCGACACCAGCGGCATAGTCACGCCCAGGGCGAGGCCGATGCTGATGACCGCGCCGCAAACCGCGAAGTAGGTTCCCCAACGCATTGCCAATGTCCTCCCTTTCCATGTGGCGCAAAGCAAAAAAGGCCGGGCTCCATCACTGGAAACCCGGCCGCAGGCGTGGCTCGTAGAGCCGGCCCCTCGAACCGCGAGGGGCGGACCTCAATGGCGTATCAGAGCTTGATCCAGGTGGACTTCAGCTCGGTGTACTTGTCGAAGGCATGCAGCGACTTGTCGCGGCCGTTGCCGGACTGCTTGAAGCCGCCGAAAGGTGCGGTCATGTCGCCGCCGTCGTACTGGTTGATCCAGACGCTGCCGGCGCGCAGGGCCTTGCCGACCAGGTGGGCGCGGGACAGGTTGTTGGTCCACACCGCCGCAGCCAGGCCGTAGATGGTGTCGTTGGCGATGGCGATGGCTTCCTCTTCGCTGTCGAAGGCGATGACCGACAGGACCGGGCCGAAGATTTCTTCCTTGGCGATGCGCATGGCGTTGTCCACGCCGTCGAAGATGGTCGGCTCGACGTAGGTGCCGCCGGTTTCTTCCATCACGCGCTTGCCGCCGGCCACCAGCTTGGCGCCGTCGTCATGGCCGGCCTGGATGTAGGACAGCACGTTGTTCATCTGGGTGGTGTCCACCAGGGCGCCGACGTTGGTCGCCGGGTCCAGCGGGTTGCCCGGTTTCCAGGTCTTGATCGCCTCGACCACCATGGGGACGAACTTGTCCTTGATGGAGCGCTCGACCAGCAGGCGCGAACCGGCGGTGCAGACTTCGCCCTGGTTGAAGGCGATGGCGCCAGCCGCGGCTTCGGCGGCTGCCTGCAGGTCTGGCGCGTCGGCGAAGACGATGTTCGGGCTCTTGCCGCCGGCTTCCAGCCAAACGCGCTTCATGTTGGATTCGCCGGCGTAGATCATCAGTTGCTTGGCGATCTTGGTGGAGCCGGTGAACACCAGGGTGTCGACGTCCATGTGCAGGGCCAGGGCCTTGCCCACGGTGTGGCCGAAGCCCGGCAGCACGTTGAACACGCCAGCCGGAATGCCGGCCTCGATGGCCAGCTGGGCGATACGAATACCGGTCAGCGGCGACTTTTCGGAAGGCTTGAGGACGATGGAGTTACCGGTAGCCAGCGCCGGGCCGAGCTTCCAGCAGGTCATCAGCAGCGGGAAGTTCCACGGCACGATGGCCGCGACCACGCCCACCGGCTCGCGGGTCACCAGGCCCAGTTCGTTGTGCGGGGTGGCGGCCACTTCGTCGTAGATCTTGTCGATCGCCTCGCCGCTCCAGCGGATGGCACGGGACGCGCTCGGTACGTCGACACTGAGGGAGTCACCGATCGGCTTGCCCATGTCCAGGGTTTCCAGCAGGGCCAGTTCCTCGGCATGGGCGTCGATCAGGTTGGCGAAGCGGATCATCACTTCCTTGCGCTTGACCGGCGCCAGGCGCGACCACACACCAGACTCGAACACAGCGCGGGCATCTTTCACGGCCAGTTCGGCATCGGCCTGGTCACAGCTGGCGACCTTGCCCAGCAGACGACCATCGACCGGGCTGATGCAATCGAACGTCTCGCCGGAAACGGCGTTGGTGTATTCGCCATGAATGAAGGCGCGGGTCTCGATCTGCACGGACTTGGCGCGTTGTTCCCAGTCTGCACGGGTCAGGGTGGTCATCGGAGCTTTCCTCTTATTAGAAGAGTGCCGCCAGCTCAGGCATGCACTGTCAAAAATTCTGCAAGGCCGACCTACATTTGGCCATCCTCGCAACCCTAAACCAGAGAGGATAGCCTTTTCAATATATTTTACAGTTGCCGGCCAAACGCCCTTGTCATGTTCGTTATATTAAACATAGACTCCGCCAAAATCACTACAACACCTCACCTTGCCTTTTCCGGTGCTCACAATGACAAATGCCTTTGCGCCAAAACCGGGCAGAATATCCAACAGTCTCGACGACTTCTGGATGCCCTTCACCGCCAACCGCCAGTTCAAGACCAATCCGCGCCTGCTGGAAAGTGCCGAAGGCATGTACTTCACCAGCGCCGACGGGCGCCAGGTCCTGGACGGCACCGCCGGCCTCTGGTGCTGCAACGCCGGTCACGGTCGCCGGGAAATCACCGAGGCTGTGAGCAAACAGATCGCCAAGCTGGATTTCGCACCGACCTTCCAGATGGGCCACCCGCTGCCCTTCGAGCTGGCCGAGCGCCTGGCCGACATCGCCCCCAAAGGCCTGAACAAGGTGTTCTTCACCAATTCCGGTTCAGAGTCGGCGGACACCGCGCTGAAGATCGCCCTCGCCTACCAGCGCGCCATCGGCCAGGGCACCCGCACCCGCCTGATCGGCCGCGAACTGGGCTACCACGGTGTAGGCTTCGGCGGTATTTCGGTAGGCGGCATGGTCAACAATCGCAAGGCCTTCCCTGCCCTGCTGCCGAACGTCGATCACCTGCCCCACACCCTGGACATCCAGCGCAACGCGTTCAGCCGTGGCCTGCCGGAATTCGGCATCGAGAAGGCCGATGAACTGGAACGCCTGGTGACCCTGCACGGCGCCGAGAACATCGCCGCCGTGATCGTCGAACCGATGTCCGGCTCGGCGGGCGTGATCCTGCCGCCGGTGGGCTACCTGCAGCGCCTGCGCGATATCACCCGCAAGCACGGCATCCTGCTGATCTTCGACGAGGTCATCACCGGCTTCGGCCGCGTCGGCCAGGCCTTCGCCGCCCAGCGCTGGGGCGTCACCCCGGACATCATCACCTGCGCCAAGGGCTTGACCAACGGCGCCATTCCGATGGGCGCGGTGTTCGTCGCCGAAGAGATCTACCAGGCCTTCATGCAGGGCCCGGAAAGCGCCATCGAGTTCTTCCACGGCTATACCTATTCAGGCCATCCGGTGGCCTGCGCCGCCGCACTGGCGACCCTGGACATCTACCAGGGCGAGCGACTGTTCGAGCGCACCATCGAACTTGAAGGCTACTGGCAGGATGCCCTGCTCAGCCTGAAGGACCTGCCTAACGTGATCGACATCCGCGCAGTGGGCCTGGTCGGCGGCGTACAGCTTGCACCAAGCGCCGAAGGCGTGGGCAAACGCGGCTTCCAGGTCTTCGAACAGTGCTTCCATGACGGCGTGATGGTGCGCGTTACCGGCGACACCATCGCCATGTCGCCGCCGCTGATCGTGGAGAAGGACCAGATCGACATTCTCGTCGGCAAGCTCGCCGACTCCATCCGCAAGGCCGCCTGAACAGGGACCGCACCATGAACATCCAGCAGATCGTCGACTTCGCCCAGGCCACCACCACCCCGGAACACTACCGCCCAGCGCCCGAGAAGATCCTCAAGGGCGATCCCGAGCAGAGCGTACGCAACCACTACGGCAGCCCCTGCGGCCAGTTCAACGTGGGCATCTGGGAAGGCGCGGTGGGCCACTGGACGGTGAGCTACACCGAGCACGAGTACTGCGAGATTCTCCAGGGCGTGTCGGTGATCCGCGACGCCGACGGCAATGCCAAGACCGTGCGCGTGGGCGACCGCTTCGTCATCCCGGCCGGCTTCTCCGGCACCTGGGAAGTGCTGGAGCCGTGCCGCAAGGTCTACGTGATTTTCGAACAGGCCGCTCGCTGAGCCCGTTCTCGTTCTCTCCCATGCTTGTCACCCTTCAGCCCGCCACTGGCGGGCTTTTTTATGGGCGGGAACAAAGGGCTGTCTTCTCGGGTGAGGGCGATTTCAATCGCCGAGCAGGCCACCGGCCTGCCCTCCCGCCCCTCGCTGGGTCGGCGCCGTCGCCCTTGGCGAGTAAATATCCACGTTCGTAGAGCGTGGACTTGCGATAGCCCTCTGGAAGGGGGCGAATCCACTATCGCGCACAACGCCGACCTCTTTAGGCCCGTCTTGACCGCAGGGTGCGCTGTACGCGCCGACTACAGGACCCGTTTCGGCACCTTGCCAAAGCGCCTGTGCGCACGGCGCACCCTACCCGATCGGCCTCATCCTGCCAGCCTGAGCATTCGAATCGTCACAGGCAGAGCCGATGACTCATGACCACGCCCCCAGGACGCGGTTTACCAAGCTCAACTGAATTCGCCCCACAACGAATCGGCAAGCCAAGCCCATCGCCCGCCCCATCGGCCGGCAGCAAATCGCAGGCATGAAAAAGCCCGCACAGAGCGGGCTTCTTCGACAAGGGCCGGATCAATTACTTGATCTTGGCTTCCTTGTAGATCACGTGCTTACGCACAACCGGATCGAATTTCTTGATTTCGATCTTGTCGGGAGTGGTGCGCTTGTTCTTGTCGGTGGTGTAGAAATGGCCGGTACCGGCACTGGACACCAGACGGATCAGTTCACGCATGATTGACTCCTTAAACCTTTTCGCCGCGGGCGCGCAGTTCGGACAGAACTACGTCAATGCCGCGCTTGTCGATGATACGCATGCCCTTGGCGGAAACGCGCAGACGCACGAAGCGCTTCTCGGACTCGACCCAGAAGCGATGGTGCTGCAGGTTCGGCAGGAAACGACGACGGGTTTTGTTGTTTGCGTGGGAAATGTTGTTCCCAGTAGCCGGACCCTTACCGGTTACTTGACAGACTCTCGACATGCCTCAGCCCTCTAAACCACATGCCCAACCCGGCATGGGTTGGCCGCTTGAACTCTCACTTTGTGGGCGCTTGAGCGCCCGTCTCGTCAGGGTCTTACCGGCCGCAATTTGACTGCGAAAGACCGGGCCCCCAGAAAAGAGCGCTGCTTTATATCAGAAAGCCCCTAGTGCAGCAAGGGACGTAGCGATTTACCCACAGGCCCGGGGAAGGCGCAATTATGCCCGCACCGCCACGCCAAGGGGATCCGGGCCGCGCGACCGCTCGTCGCCCACTACGCATTGTCCGCCGGCCGGGCTTGGTCTAGGGTAAGGCCTTTGGCTCGCAACGAGCCTTTCCCACCGCAAAGGAGCTTGCCATGCGCCTCGCCGCCCTCCCGCTGCTGTTCGCCCCGCTGCTCACCCAGGCCGCCACCTTGAGCGTCTGCACCGAGGCCAGCCCCGAAGGGTTCGACGTGGTGCAGTACAATTCACTGACCACCACCAACGCCTCGGCCGACGTGCTGATGAACCGCCTGGTGGAGTTCGACGCGCAAAACAGCAAGCTGGTCCCAAGCCTGGCCGAGCGCTGGGACGTCTCCGCCGACGGCCTGACCTACAGCTTCCAGTTGCGCCAGGGCGTGACCTTCCATACCACCGACTACTTCAAGCCGAGCCGCCCGCTGACCGCCGACGACGTGCTGTTCAGCTTCCAGCGCATGCTCGACCCGGCCAACCCCTGGCACAAGGTGGCCCAGAGCGGTTTCCCCCACGCACAGTCCATGCAGCTGCCGAGCCTGATCAAGAGCATCGACAAGGTGGACGACCACCAGGTGCGCTTCGTCCTCAACAAGCCGGACGCCACCTTCCTCGCCACCCTCAGCATGGGCTTCGCCTCCATCTATTCAGCCGAATACGCCGACCAGTTGATGAAGGCGGGCACACCTTCAATGCTCAACGCCCAGCCCATCGGCACCGGCCCCTTCGTCTTCCGCCGCTTCCAGAAGGACGCTGCCGTGCGTTACGCCGCCAACCCGGACTATTTCGACGGCAAGCCTGGTGTCGACGGCCTGGTCTTCGCCATCACCCCGGATGCGAACGTGCGCCTGCAGAAGCTCCGTCGCGGCGAATGCCAGATCGCGCTGTCGCCCAAGCCACTGGATGTGCAATCCGTTGCCGGCGACAAGAACATCAAGACGGTCCAGACCTCGGCCTTCATGACGGCCTTCGTCGGCATCAACAGCCAGCACCCTCCGCTGGACAAGCCCGAAGTGCGCCAGGCGATCAATCTCGCCTTCGACAAGCCGAGCTATATCAAGGCCGTATTCGAAGGCAGCGCCAGCGCGGCCAATGGCCCTTATCCGCCGAACACCTGGAGCTATGCCAAGGATCTGCCGGCATACCCCCACGACCTGTCAAAGGCGAAAGCCCTGCTTGCCGAGGCCGGCCTGAAGGACGGCTTCAAGACCACCATCTGGACCCGTCCGTCCGGCAGCCTGCTCAACCCCAATCCAAGCCTCGGCGCCCAGCTGCTGCAGGCCGACCTCGCCAAGGTAGGCATCCAGGCCGAAATCCGCGTGATCGAGTGGGGCGAACTGATCCGCCGTGCCAAGGCCGGCGAGCACGACCTGCTGTTCATGGGCTGGGCCGGCGACAATGGCGATCCGGACAACTTCCTCACCCCGCAGTTCTCCTGCGCCTCGGTCCAGTCCGGGCTCAACTTCGCCCGCTACTGCAACGCCGAACTGGACAAGCTGATCGCCGACGGCAAGACCCACGCCGACCTGGCCGAACGCACCAGCTTCTATGAAAAGGCCCAGCGGATCATCCGCGAGCAGGCGCTCTGGCTACCGCTGGCCCATCCCACCGCCTTCGCCCTGACCCGCGCCAATGTCGAGGGTTACCAGGTGAACCCCTTCGGCCGCCAGGACTTTTCCAAGGTGAGGCTGGATTAGATCCAGCCCCGCTCCGCCATCGACAAGGGCTCGCCATCGCCGACGATGAAGTGATCCAGCACGCGCACGTCGATCAGCGCGAGCGCCTCCTTGAGGCGGTGGGTCAGCTGGCGATCGGCCTCGCTGGGCTCGGCGATGCCTGACGGGTGGTTGTGGCTGAGGATGAGCGCGGCCGCATTGTGCGCCAGGGCGCGCTTGACCACCTGGCGCGGGTAGACGCTGGCTCCGTCGATGGTGCCGTGGAACAGCACTTCGAAGGCCAGCACCCGGTGCTTGGCATCGAGGAAGAGGCATGCGAACTGCTCATGATGGGAATGACGCAGTTGTGCCTTGAGAAAATCGCGCACCGCCTGCGGGCTCTCCATCGCGGAGTCCCGGCGCAATCCTTCGGCAAGGTGACGACGGGCCATTTCCAGCACCGCCTGCAACTGGGCGAATTTGGCCGGACCGAGGCCGAGATGCTGACTGAAGTCGTGCAACTCCGCCTCAAGCAAGGCACGCAGGCTGCCGAAGTCGTTGAGCAGGTGGCGGGCAAGGTCGACGGCGCTGCGGCCAGCTACCCCGGTGCGCAGGAAAATGGCAAGGAGTTCGGCGTCGGAAAGGGCCGCCGCACCCTGTTCGAGAAGCTTCTCCCGCGGACGTTCCGCCGCAGGCCAATTGCGGATGCTCATGACACCTCCATGGTTGAGCCGCGCCGCTGTTCCAGTGCAGTCGCTGTGCTATCTTAACCCACCTTTTTTGCGCGGCGATCGGCCTGGGGAGGCGCCTTCGCCGCAGCGCATCTTCCACTTCATAAAAGGCAGGCCTATGCAGCGGCTCTATCGGAAACGCATCCTCCTGGGCGTGGGCGGCGGCATTGCCGCCTACAAGAGCGCTGAACTGGTTCGCCGCCTGCGCGACCAGGGTGCGGAAGTCCGTGTGGTAATGACCCAGGGTGGCCGCGAGTTCATCACGCCCCTGACCCTCCAGGCCCTGTCCGGGCACCCCGTCCACCTCGACCTGCTCGATCCCGCCGCCGAAGCGGCCATGGGCCATATCGAACTGGCCCGCTGGGCCGACCTGGTGCTGATCGCTCCGGCGACCGCCGACCTGATGGCGCGGCTGGCGCAGGGTGTGGCGGACGACCTGCTGACCACCCTGGTGCTGGCCACCGACGCCCCTGTCGCCCTGGCACCCGCGATGAACCAGGCCATGTGGCGCGACCCGGCCACCCAGGCCAACCTGGAACTCCTCGCCAAGCGCGGCCTGCGCCTGTTCGGCCCGGCGGCCGGCAGCCAGGCCTGCGGCGACGTCGGCCTCGGCCGCATGCTGGAGGCCGAGCAACTGGCCCAGCTCGCTGCCGACTGCTTCGAGCACCGCGCCCTGACCGGCCGCCACGTGCTGATCACCGCCGGCCCGACCCAGGAAAACATCGACCCGGTGCGCTACATCACCAACCACAGCTCCGGAAAGATGGGCTTTGCCCTCGCCGAAGCCGCGGTTGAAGCCGGCGCCAAGGTGACCCTGATCACCGGCCCGGTCCACCTGCCCACCCCGGACCGCGTCAACCGCATCGACGTGGTCAGCGCCCGCGACATGCTGGCCGCCTGCGAAGCGGCCATGCCCTGCGACCTGCTGATCGCCGCCGCGGCCGTCGCCGACTACCGCCCGGAAGTGGTGGCGCAGCACAAAATGAAGAAGGACCCGACCAGCGGCGAAGGCCTGCTGCTGCAGCTGGTACGCAACCCCGATATCCTCGCGACGCTCGCCGGCCGTGCCGATCGCCCCTTCAGCGTGGGCTTCGCCGCCGAGACCGAAAACCTGCTCGAGTACGCCTCGCGCAAGCTCAAGGACAAGAACCTCGACCTGATCGTCGCCAATGACGTGGCCAACCCCAGCATCGGCTTCAACAGCGAGGAAAACGCCATCACCGTCATCGACCGCGACCTGGGCCAGAGCAACTTCGCCCAGACCAGCAAGGGCAAGATCGCCCGCCAGCTGATCGCCTTCATCGCCGACCGCCTGAACCAGGCCTGAGACTCCATGCACTCACTGCAAGCCAAGATCCTCGACTCCCGCATCGGCAGCGAATTCCCCCTGCCGCAATACGCCACGCCGGGCTCCGCCGGCCTCGACCTGCGCGCCATGCTCAAGGAAGAAGTCGTCCTCGAGCCGGGCCAGACCATCCTCATCCCCACCGGCCTGTCGATCTACATCGCCGACCCGGGACTGGCCGCGCTGATCCTGCCGCGCTCGGGCCTCGGCCATAAGCACGGCGTGGTACTGGGCAACCTGGTGGGCCTGATCGACTCCGACTACCAGGGCGAGCTGATGGTGTCCTGCTGGAACCGCGGCCAGACCGCCTTCCGCATCGCCATTGGCGAACGTATCGCCCAACTGGTTCTGGTGCCCGTGGTCCAGGCGCACTTTGAACTGGTCGACGAATTCCATGAGAGCGAGCGCGGCGCCGGCGGCTTCGGTCACACCGGCAGCCACTGACAGGCCAGAATCAGGACGACGATTCGCCTAGGAGACGTTCAGTGAAACTCTTCAAGCGCAGCAAGGACGCCGCCGGCAACGGTACAGCCCGCCTGTCGCCCGAGGCCAAGCCTGGCCACAAGCATTCCGACGACCTGCTCCCGGGTGCGCTCGCCGCCCTCGTGGGCGTGGCCGCCGCCGGCGCGCTGCTCTGGTTCGGCGCAATTGTCCCCTCCGAACAAAGCCGGACCGGACAACTTGCGCAGGTCTGGGGTGACAGCCAGGCCTCCGCCCTGCGCCAGGCCATCACCCAGTTGCAGGCCGATACCGCCGCAGCCGCTCACGACCCGAGCCTGATCGACGCCCTCAACAGCGGCGACGCCGGCCAGCTGATGACCGCCGAACGCAGGCTGGGCTATCGCGATGGCGTGGTCGACGCCCATCTCAACCTGCCCGGCCAGGCCCAGCAGAACACCCAGCGCACCGCGCCGATGAACTTCGCCGCGCTGGACCTGCTGCGTCGCCTGGAAGGTGGCCAGCAGCCCAGCCCCGAAGCCTACAAGGTGGGTGAACGCTGGCTGATCTACAGCGCCGCGCCACTGCGCCTGAACGATCAGAGCGCCCCCCAGGGCACGCTGTTGCTGGTGTTCGACCTGGATCGCCTGCTACGCAGCCTGCCGGCACTGCCGGACGGCGTTGGCCAGCTGCAGCTGGTCCAGCAGTTCGACAATGCCCCGGCCCAGGTACTGGCCCAGCTCGGGCAGCCCGGCGACGCCGCGGCCATCGCCCTGGACAGCGGCAACCCGAACTGGAAGCTCAGCTTCGTTCCCGGCACGGCACTGGCCGGCGAAGGCGTTTCCCCGCTGCTGCTGGCACTGGCCGCCCTGCTCGCCCTGGGTGGTGCACTACTGGGCCTGAAGCTTTACCAGGGCACGCTGCAGCGCAAGCTGCGGGATGACGCTCAGCAGCTCAATCAGTTGCTGCAAGAACTCTCGAACGGCAAGAGCGTCAAAGCCTTCAGTCTGCGCCTGCCGGCGCTGGACAGCCTGGCCCAGGCACTAGCCCGCCAACCCAGGCGCAAACCCGAGCCGGTGCCGGACAACGGCCAGGCCAAGGCGGTCGCCAGCAACCCCGTTGCCCAGGCTCCCGCCCAGCCGGCCGTATCGGCTGACCCACTTTTCCAAGATACCGACATTCTCGATATCGACATCCTCGACGAAGACCAGGACCTCCTGGGATTGGAGCAAGCCCCCGCCATGACCAGCATCGAACAGATCGCCCCCACCCTGCCCGCCAGCATTTTCCGCGCGTATGACATCCGCGGCGTGGTCGGCGACACCCTCACCACCGAGACCGCCTACTGGGTAGGTCGCGCCATCGGTTCCGAGAGCCTGGCCCGCGGCGAGCCCTGCGTCTCGGTCGGCCGCGACGGTCGCCTGTCCGGCCCCGAACTGGTCCAGGCGCTGATCCAGGGCCTGCTGGACTGCGGCTGCCGGGTCAGCGACGTCGGCATGGTGCCGACCCCGGCGCTCTACTACGCGGCCAATGTGCTGGCCGGCAAATCCGGCGTGATGCTCACTGGCAGCCACAACCCGCCGGACTACAACGGCTTCAAGATCATGATCGCCGGCGAAACCCTGGCCAACGAGCAGATCACCGCCCTGCATACCCGCATCCAGAACAACGACCTGGCCAGCGGCGTCGGCAGCGTCGAAGTGGTGGACGTGCTGGATCGCTACTTCCGTGAAATCCGCGACGACATCGCCTTGGCCAAGCCCATGAAAGTGGTGGTGGACTGCGGCAACGGCGTAGCCGGCGTGATCGCGCCGCAGCTGATCGAGGCCCTGGGCTGCACCGTGATCCCGCTGTACTGCGACGTCGACGGCACCTTCCCCAACCACCATCCGGATCCGGGCAAGCCCGAGAACCTGGAAGACCTGATCGCCAAGGTGAAGGAAGAGAAGGCTGACCTCGGCCTCGCCTTCGACGGCGACGGCGACCGCGTCGGCGTGGTGACCAACGAAGGCACCATCATCTACCCCGACCGCCTGCTGATGCTGTTCGCCAAGGACGTGGTATCGCGCAATCCGGGCGCCGACATCATCTTCGACGTCAAGTGCACCCGCCGCCTGACCGCCCTCATCAGCGGCTACGGCGGCCGCCCGGTGATGTGGAAGACCGGCCACTCGCTGATCAAGAAGAAGATGAAGGAAACCGGCGCGCTGCTGGCCGGCGAGATGAGCGGCCACATCTTCTTCAAGGAACGCTGGTACGGCTTCGACGACGGCATCTACAGCGCCGCGCGCCTGCTGGAAATCCTCAGCCAGGACAAGCGTGACGCCGAACTTGTGTTCTCGGCCTTCCCGAAAGACGTCTCCACTCCGGAAATCAACATCACCGTCACCGACGAGAGCAAGTTCCGCCTGATCGAGCGCCTGCAACGCGAGGCCAACTGGGGCGAAGCGAACCTCACCACCCTCGATGGCGTGCGTGTCGATTATCCGAAGGGCTGGGGCCTGTGCCGCGCCTCCAACACGACCCCCGTGCTGGTGCTGCGCTTCGAGGCCGACACCGAGGAGGAGCTGGAACGCATCAAGCAGGTGTTCCGCAGCCAGCTCACCCTCATCGCCCCTGAAATCAACCTGCCGTTCTGATCCGTGTCACTGGAGCCCAGCATGACCCTCAGCCTCGACGCCGCTTCCCAAGTCGCCCAGGTCTTGTCCGAAGCACTGCCCTACATCCGCCGCTTCGTCGGCAAGACCCTGGTGGTCAAGTACGGCGGCAACGCCATGGAGAGCGACGAGCTGAAGGCCAGCTTCGCCCGCGATGTAGTGCTGATGAAGGCTGTCGGCATCAATCCGGTGGTGGTGCACGGCGGCGGTCCGCAGATCGGTGACCTGCTCAAGCGCCTGTCCATCGAAAGCCACTTCGTCGACGGCATGCGCGTGACCGACGCGCAGACCATGGACGTGGTCGAGATGGTGCTGGGTGGCCAGGTGAACAAGGACATCGTCAACCTGATCAACCGCCACGGCGGCAGCGCCATCGGCCTGACCGGCAAGGACGCCGAGCTGATCCGCGCGAAGAAGCTCACCGTCACCCGCCAGACCCCCGAGATGACCCAGCCGGAGATCATCGACATCGGTCACGTGGGCGAGGTCGCCAGCGTCAACACCGACCTGCTGAACATGCTGGTGCAGGGCGACTTCATCCCGGTGATCGCGCCGATCGGCGTGGGCGCCAACGGCGAGTCCTACAACATCAACGCCGACCTGGTAGCCGGCAAGGTGGCCGAGGCGCTGAAGGCCGAGAAGCTGATGCTGCTCACCAACATCGCCGGCCTGATGGACAAGCAGGGCCAGGTACTCACCGGCCTGTCGACCGAGCAGGTCAACGACCTGATCGCCGACGGCACCATCTACGGCGGCATGCTGCCGAAGATCCGCTGCGCGCTGGATGCCGTGCAGGGCGGCGTGAATGCCGCGCACATCATCGACGGCCGCGTACCCCACGCCGTGCTGCTGGAGATCTTCACCGACACTGGCGTCGGCACGCTGATCACCAACCGCAAGCGCGGTTGAGCGGAGCGACACCCAGACAGGCCGGAGCGATCCGGCCTGTTCTTTTTCAGGAGCAGTAAATGGCCAAGCTGTCCCGTGATGACTTTCGCTTCTTCCACCCCCTGCGCGTGCGCTGGGCCGAAGTCGATCCGCAAGGCATCGTCTTCAACGGCAACTACCTGACCTACGCCGACGTCGCCATCACCGAGTACTTCCGCGCCATGGACGTGGCCTATCCGGCCGATCTGCTGAAGGACGGCGGCGACTTCTTCGCGGTAAAGACCTTGCTGGAGTACCTGGCGCCGGCGCGCTTCGACGACCAGTTGGATATCGGTGTGCGCGTCAGTCGCCTGGGCGGCGCCAGCATGGCCTTCGAGCTGGGCATCTGGCGCGGGGAAGAACAACTCACCTCGGGCGAGGTGGTCTACGTCCACGCGGACGCCGACAGCCGCAAGAGTCTGCGTCTGCCGGACTGGCTGAGGGAGCGGGTGCGGGGA
Source organism: Pseudomonas lalkuanensis (assembly GCF_008807375.1). Lineage (NCBI taxonomy): Bacteria > Pseudomonadati > Pseudomonadota > Gammaproteobacteria > Pseudomonadales > Pseudomonadaceae > Metapseudomonas > Metapseudomonas lalkuanensis. The sequence continues at coordinate 5,920,840 of NZ_CP043311.1, forward strand.
TTCGAACGGTTCCCGCCAGCCGACTGAAGCCGGCTAGCGAGTGCCGCCGAGCAGTTCGGCCAGCCGCGCACGGTCGGCGGCATAGCCCGCCTTGGCGGCATCGCGGTCCTTCTCGTAGCGGGCGATGTCCTTGTCCAGGCTCTTCTGCTGGTCGCGCAGGTTGTCGATCTGCTCCACCAGGTGGGCGGGCACCTCGCGTCCGGCCCGCTCGCTTTCCGCGGCCTGGCTCTGCAGGTTGGCCTGCTGGGTGCGCAGCGATTGCTGGTTGCCACGGGCGACGCCGATCAGGCCGTCGAGCTCCGCCATCTTGCGCTCCAGGGCGCGATCGACGTCTTCGACGCTGGTGTAGAGCCGCAGCAACTGGGCATCGGAACTGGCGCGAGCCTTCGCATCCAGCTGACGCTGCATTTCCTCACGGCTCGGAGCCGGCGGAACCACACGCACGACCCGGCCCTGCTCGTTGAGCACCTCGTAGCCCTTGCCGATGTATTCCGGCGGAACGCCCTGGCGATCCAGGACGGTCACACCCTTGTCGTCGACGTAGCGATACAGTTCGGCCGCGCCGGCCAGCGCCGACGCCAACATAACCAGCGCCAGGCTGTAGCGAAGTGCAAACGGCTTCAGCATGAGGATTCCCGGCCCCGAGTGGTCAGATACCGAAGTTCGCGCGATAGGTTTCCACGGCAGGCAGGTGTTTCTTCAGCTCGGCGTCGCCAGCCAGGTACTCCAGTACCTGCTCAAGGGAGACGATGCTGACCACCGGCATGCCGAAGTCGCGCTCTACTTCCTGTATAGCCGAGAGTTCGCCCTGGCCGCGTTCCTGACGGTTCAGTGCGATCAGCACACCGGCCGCCTGGGCGTTCTGCCCCTGGATGATCTGCATGACTTCGCGGATCGCCGTACCGGCGGTGATCACGTCATCGATGATCAGCACGCGACCTTCGAGCGGCGCGCCAACCAGGGTGCCGCCTTCGCCATGGTCCTTGGCTTCCTTGCGATTGAAGCACCACGGGATGTCGATCTGATGATGTTCGGCCAGCGCCACGGCAGTGGCGGCCGCCAGCGGAATCCCCTTGTAGGCCGGGCCGAACAGCACATCGAAAGGAATGCCGCTGTCGACCACGGCGGCCGCATAGAATCGGCCGAGCTGGGCAAGGGCAAGGCCGCTGTTGAACAGGCCGGCATTGAAGAAATAGGGGCTGGTACGCCCGGACTTGAGAGTGAACTCACCGAAACGCAGAACCCCGCGCTCGATGGCAAAGCGAATGAAATCGCGCTGGTACGCCTGCATGAAAAGCCTCGGACGGCACGGATTTAGCTAAAAAGAAAGAGCTCGGGTATCATACACGCACGTGTTTTTGGGGGCCATTTATGCGGATCATCAGTGTGAACGTGAATGGTATTCAGGCAGCAGCCGAGCGAGGTCTCCTCAGCTGGCTGCAAGCCCAGAATGCCGACGTGATCTGCCTGCAAGACACACGTGCCTCCGCCTTCGACCTGGACGACCCTGCCTTCCAACTGGATGGTTATTTCCTCTATGCCGGCGATGCCGAAGTGCCTGCCCAAGGTGGCGTGGCGCTCTATTCGCGGTTGCAACCCAAGGCGGTGATCTGGGGACTCGGCTTCGAGTCCTGCGATCGGTACGGACGCTACCTGCAGGCAGATTTCGACAAAGTGAGCATCGCCACCCTGCTGCTGCCTTCCGGGCAAGGCGGGGACGAGAACCTGAACCACAAGTTCAAGTTCATGGACGACCTCACCCATTATCTGAACAAGCAGCGCCGCAAGCGCCGCGAGTACATCTACTGCGGCTCGCTGTACGTTGCGCACCAGAAGCTGGATGTGAAGAACTGGCGCGACTGCCAGCAGATCCCGGGCTTCCTGGCGCCTGAGCGCGCCTGGATGGACGAAGTGTTCGGCAACATGGGCTATGTCGATGCCCTGCGCGAAGTCAGCCGCGAAGGCGACCAGTTCAGCTGGTGGCCGGACAGCGAGCAGGCCGAGATGCTCAACCTCGGCTGGCGCTTCGACTACCAGGTGCTGACGCCGGGCCTGCGCCGCTTCGTACGCAGCGCCAAGCTGCCGCGTCAGCCGCGCTTCTCCCAGCATGCGCCGCTGATCGTCGACTACGACTGGCTGCTGAGCGTGTGATCCAGGCAGAAAAAAGCCGGCTTTCGAGCCGGCTTTTTCTTGTCCGCGACTCGGCCTATTTCACCAGCCGCCAGCAGAACGGATAGCGATACGCCTGCCCCTCGTTCGCCTTGATTCCGGCAATGATGGTCAGCACCAGCGCACCGATGCTCACCAGGCCGAGCAGCGGGAAACCGATCACCACCAGCATCAGCAGGAAGCACAACACCACAGCCAGCGCCACGGTGATCTGGAAGTTCAGCGCTTCCTTGCCCTGGGCGTCGACGAAGGGATCGAGGTCCTTCTTGATCTGCCAGACGATCAGCGGGCCCAGCAGGTTGCCAAAGGGGAACACCAGGCCGAGGAAGGCGGAAAAGTGGCAGAACATCGCCCACTGCCGGGCTTCCCGGGTAGGCTCCTGATACTCAGTTGGCTCGTCCATTCCTGCACCTCCTCGTGCAATTTCGGCGTCAGTCGGCCAGGGCGGCACACTGCAGCTCGAACAGATCGTTCAGGCCCTTGCGCGCCAGCTCGAGCATGGCGTTCAGCTCTTCCGGCTGGAAAGGCGCGCCCTCGGCGGTGCCCTGGACTTCGATGAAGCCGCCGGCATCGGTCATGACCACGTTCAGGTCGGTTTCGGCGGCGGCGTCTTCCAGGTAGTCCAGGTCCAGCACCGGCTCGCCCTGGTAGATGCCCACGGACACCGCGGCGACCATCTGCTTCAGCGGCTCGCCCTTCAGGGCACCGCGCTTCTTCAGCACCTTCAGCGCGTCGACCAGGGCCACCATGGCGCCGGTGATGGACGCGGTGCGGGTGCCGCCGTCGGCCTGGATCACATCGCAATCCAGATAGATGGTGTTCTCGCCCAGCTTGGTCATGTCCAGCGCGGCGCGCAGCGAGCGGCCGATCAGGCGCTGGATTTCCAGGGTGCGGCCGCCCTGCTTGCCACGGCTGGCTTCACGCTGGTTACGCTCGCCGGTGGCGCGCGGCAGCATGCCGTATTCGGCGGTCAGCCAACCCTGGCCCTGGCCCTTCAAGAAGCGCGGTACGCCGGCTTCGACGCTGGCCGTGCAGATCACTTTGGTATCCCCGAACTCCACCAGCACCGAGCCTTCGGCATGCTTGGTGTAGTTACGGGTGATGCGGATCGGGCGCAGCTGATCGGCCGCGCGGCCACTGGGACGTTTCATGGGGGCTTACCTGTTCGGGAGAAATCTGCCCGCCATTATAGAGGCCCGACGGCATGGGGGACATCGCCGCGTTGGGAGGCGCAGGCCGCCTGGGCTACAATCCCCTCCTTTGATCGCCGAAACCGAGAAGAGGAAACCCCATGGTGCACAGCATGACCGCCTTCGCCCGCGTCGAACGGGCCGGCTCCCACGGCACCCTGAGCTGGGAACTGCGCTCGGTGAACCACCGCTACCTCGAACCCCATCTGCGCCTGCCGGAAGCCTTCCGCGACCTCGAAGGTCCGGTGCGCGAAGCCCTGCGCCAGGGTCTATCCCGCGGCAAGGTGGAGTGCACCCTGCGCATGGCCGAAGATGGCGCCGGAAAGCCGCTGCAGGTGGACCGGGAGCGCGCCAGCCAACTGATCCAGGCTGCCGAGAGCGTCGCCGCGCTGATCCAGCAACCGGCACCACTCAACCCCCTGGAAGTCCTCGCCTGGCCGGGGGTGCTGGTGGCCGATGCCGACGATCCGCAAGCGCTCAACGCCGCCGCCATGGAAGCCTTCGCCCAGGCCCTCGCGGAGTTGAAGAGCGGCCGTTCTCGCGAGGGCGCCGAACTGGCCCGCCTGCTCAATGAGCGCCTGGATGCCATGCAGGAAGAAGTCACTGCCCTGCGCGCGCTGGTTCCGCAGATGCTCGCCGCCCAACGCCAGAAGATCCTCGACCGCTTCAACGAGATGAAGGCCGAACTGGATCCGCAACGCCTGGAACAGGAAATGGTGCTGCTGGCGCAGAAGAGCGACGTCGCCGAAGAACTGGACCGCCTCGGCACTCACATCGGCGAAGTCCGCCGCGTGCTCAAGGCCGGCGGAGCCGCCGGCCGCCGGCTGGACTTCCTGATGCAGGAGCTCAACCGCGAAGCCAATACCCTGGGCTCCAAGGCCTTCGACCCGCGCAGCACCCAGGCCGCGGTCAACCTCAAGGTGTTGATCGAGCAGATGCGCGAACAAGTCCAGAATATCGAGTAAGAGTACGCCCCCATGACCGCCACCCCCGGCACCCTGTACATCGTTTCCGCCCCCTCCGGCGCCGGCAAGACCAGTCTGGTCAAGGCGCTGATCGACGCCGAGCCGAACATCCGCGTCTCGGTATCCCACACCACCCGTGGCATGCGCCCGGGCGAGGCGGATGGCGTGAATTACAACTTCGTGTCCCGCGAAGAGTTCGTGCAAATGCTCGAGCACGGAGACTTCCTCGAGCACGCCGAAGTCTTCGGCAACCTCTACGGCACGTCCCAGCGCTGGGTCCTGCAGACCCTGGCCGAAGGCCATGACCTGATCCTCGAAATCGACTGGCAGGGCGCCCAGCAGGTCCGCCACCTGATGCCCCTGGCCAAGTCGATCTTCATCCTGCCGCCAAGCCAGGAGGCGCTGCGCCAGCGCCTGGACAACCGCGGCCAGGACAGCGGCGAGATCATCGAGCGCCGCATGCGCGAAGCGGTCAGCGAAATGAGCCACTACGTCGAGTATGACTACCTGGTGATCAACGACGACTTCGCCACCGCCCTGGACGATCTCAAGGCCATCTTCCGCGCCAACCAGCTGCTTCACGCCCCGCAGCAGGTTCGTCACGGCGCCCTGCTCGCGCGACTGCTGGAGTAAGCGCGCAAGCGTCTATCACGGCGATAGCTGGTTGCCTGGCCGGCCTTGAGCCACACTCCACCACAGGAGCGCCGAAAATCGGCGCTTCCCTAAATGGTGGCGATTTTTTAGACTATTCAGTCCGCTCGCCCGATCCGGGCAAAGTATCAGCCACCCATTTCGTGCTACGAGGAACACCATGGCCCGCGTTACCGTTGAAGATTGCCTGGAAAACGTCGACAACCGCTTCGAGTTGGTCATGCTTGCTACCAAGCGTTCCCGTCAGCTGGCTACCGGCGGCAAGGAGCCGAAGGTAGCCTGGGAAAACGACAAGCCGACCGTAGTCGCCCTGCGCGAAATCGCTGCCGGCCTGGTCGACTACGAAGTCGTCGCCCAGGAAGACATCGTTGAAGAAGAGCCGCTGTTCGCCGCATTCGAGGACGAGGCCAACGAGGCCCTCTGATTCCATGCCTGGTCGACGTCGCACGGCGCAGGATAACGAAGGCCGGCAAGGAGAATTATCTTGCCGAGCATAGACACCCTTGCCGAACGGCTTTCGACCTATCTCGGCGCAGACCAGGTCAACCTGGTGCGCCGAGCCTATTTCTACGCCGAGCAGGCGCACGACGGTCAGCGCCGTCGCAGCGGTGAAGCCTATGTCACCCACCCGCTCGCCGTAGCCAGCATCCTTGCCGACATGCACATGGACCATCAGAGCCTGATGGCCGCGATGCTGCACGACGTGATCGAGGACACCGGCATCGCCAAGGAAGCCCTCAGCGGGCAATTCGGCGAAACCGTCGCCGAACTGGTTGACGGGGTCAGCAAGCTGACCCAGATGAACTTCGAGTCCAAGGCCGAAGCCCAGGCCGAGAACTTCCAGAAGATGGCCATGGCCATGGCCCGCGACATCCGCGTGATCCTGGTCAAGCTGGCCGACCGCCTGCATAACATGCGCACCCTGGAAGTGCTGTCCGGCGAGAAGCGCCGGCGCATCGCCAAGGAAACCCTGGAAATCTACGCCCCCATCGCCAACCGGCTGGGTATGCACAGCATGCGCGTGGAATTCGAGGACCTCGGCTTCAAGGCGATGCATCCGATGCGCTCCGAGCGCATCCGCGCCGCAGTGCGCCGCGCCCGCGGCAACCGCAAGGAAATCGTCAACAAGATCGAGGAATCGCTGACCAACTGCCTGCGCCGTGAGGGCATGGAAGGCGAGGTCATCGGCCGCGAGAAGCACCTCTACAGCATCTACAAGAAGATGCGCGGCAAGCGCCGGGCGTTCAACGAGATCATGGACGTCTACGCCTTCCGCATCATCGTCGACAAGGTCGACACCTGCTACCGCGTGCTCGGCGCCGTGCACAACCTGTACAAGCCACTGCCCGGCCGCTTCAAGGACTACATCGCGATTCCCAAGGCCAACGGCTACCAGTCGCTGCACACCACCCTGTTCGGCATGCACGGCGTGCCCATCGAGATCCAGATCCGCACCCGCGAGATGGAAGAGATGGCCAACAACGGCATCGCCGCCCACTGGCTGTACAAGTCCACCGAAGACGACCAGCCCAAGAGCACCCATGCCCGCGCCCGGCAGTGGGTCAAGGGTATCCTGGAACTGCAGCAACGAGCCGGCAATTCCCTGGAATTCATCGAAAGCGTGAAGATCGACCTCTTCCCCGACGAGGTCTACGTGTTCACGCCCAAGGGCCGCATCATGGAGTTGCCGAAGGGCTCCACCGCGGTGGACTTCGCCTACGCGGTGCACACCGACGTTGGCAACACCTGCATCGCCTGCCGCATCAATCGCCGCCTGGCGCCGCTGTCCGAGCCGCTGCAGAGCGGCGAAACGGTCGAGATCGTCACCGCGCCGGGCGCCCGGCCGAACCCGGCCTGGCTGAATTTCGTTGTCACCGGCAAGGCACGCACTCATATCCGCCATGCCCTCAAGCAACAGCGCCGCTCCGAGTCCATCAGCCTTGGCGAGCGCCTGCTGAACAAGGCCCTGGCCGGCTTCGAGAGCCACCTGGACAAGATCAGCCCCGAGCGCATCCAGGCCGTTCTCGGCGAGTACCGCCTGGACGTGATCGAAGACCTGCTGGAAGACGTCGGCCTCGGCAATCGCATGGCCTACGTGGTCGCCCGCCGCCTGCTGGCCAGCGATGGCGAGCAGCTGCCAAACCCCGAAGGCCCATTGGCGATCCGTGGCACCGAGGGCCTGGTGCTGAGCTACGCCAAGTGCTGCACGCCGATCCCGGGCGACCCCATCGTCGGCCACCTGTCCGCCGGCAAGGGCATGGTGGTGCACCTGGAAAATTGCAAGAACATCAGCGAAATCCGGCACAACCCGGAGAAATGCATCCAGCTGTCCTGGGCCAAGGACGTTGCCGGCGAGTTCAATGTCGAACTGCGCGTGGAGCTGGAACACCAGCGCGGCCTGATCGCCCTGCTCGCCAGCAGCGTCAATGCCGCCGATGGCAATATCGAGAAAATCAGCATGGACGAGCGCGATGGCCGCATCAGCGTGGTCCAGCTGGTGGTCAGCGTGCACGACCGTGTGCACCTGGCCCGCGTGATCAAGAAGCTGCGCGCGCTCAAGGGGGTGATCCGCATCACCCGCGTGCGGGCGTAGCCGATCCCAAGAGACCCAAGGAGTTCTCATGAGCAAGACCGTCATCAGCAGCGACAAGGCCCCCGCCGCCATCGGCACTTACTCCCAGGCCATCAAGGCCGGCAACACCGTCTACATGTCCGGCCAGATCCCGCTGGACCCGAAAACCATGGAACTGGTCGAAGGCTTCGAAGCCCAGACCGTGCAGGTGTTCGAGAACCTGAAGGCCGTGGCCGAAGCCGCCGGCGGTTCTTTCAAGGACATCGTCAAGCTGAACATCTTCCTGACCGACCTGTCCCACTTCGCCAAGGTCAACGAGGTCATGGGCCGTTACTTCGAGCAGCCCTACCCGGCCCGCGCCGCCATTGGCGTTGCCGCCCTGCCGCGCGGCTCCCAGGTGGAAATGGACGCCATCCTGGTCCTCGAATAATTCGTCACCGCCACGGGCCGTCCGGCCCGTGGCATCGTTCCGGAAGGAATCCGAAATGCGTCATACCCTCCCCCTGCTGCTTTGCGCGGCCATTCTTGGCGGCTGCTCCGGCACCCCATCGGACCCCAGCGGCATCTGGATCAACCAGGCGGCGATCAATGCCGCGGCCAAGGAGGGCAAGTTGCGAGAATCCCTGCTCGCCTACGGTCCCAACCTGGAATGGCAGATCGACCAGAAAACCGGCGAAGCCCACTACAGCAACGGCTTCGAGCTGGGTGAAGGCCACCTCGCGGCCCAGGAAGATGGCAACTGGCGGGTGGACTTCTACGGCGACTACCACGAAGTGCTGGAAGTGGACGGCAAGGAACTGGTGCAGCAGGCCAGCGAGAACCTCCCCGAGCAACGTTTCGTCCATCCGCAGACGGCTCCGGCAGACGGTGCCCCACCGGGCAGCGCCTTCGAGCACGCCCTCTACTCCGCCTACCTCGGCGGCGACTGGAAGATCGTCGAAGGCCAGGGCGAGGGCGGCCTGGTCAGGTTCAACGCCGATGGCAGCCTGGAGGGCCTGCCGGGCGCGGATCGTTACGCTCTCTGCCTGGCCGGCGACTGCGCGGCCATGAGTGGCGAAAACGACAGCATCTGGTTGCAGAACGGCAACCAGGGCGCCGCATGGATCTTCGTTCACGATGGTGATGAACTGGAAATCCTCGAAGCGCGCAACCGCGCCCAGATCGACGAAATGCCCGAATACTTCCCCGGCAAGCGCGCCTGGCTGCTGGAACGCGACTGAGTTTCGCCCGCGGGCACGGGCGCAGGAGCGAGCGCTGTTCGCGAAGCTCCGCGCCGTGCCGATCGCGAGCGGCGCTCGCTCCTACACGCTGACCACCAGCCACAGCCCCAGCGCCAGCAACAAAGCGCCGCAAAGCCTGTCCAGCACCCTGACCCGCAATTGCAGCCACTCGCGCCAGCGCGGATGGCCCAGCAGCCGCACCAGGGCCATGTCCCAGATCAGCACCACCAGCGTCATCCAGCCCATGCTGAAGGCCATCCCCCAGGCGGGCATGGCCGCCGCGCGCAACACCCCGAACAGACCGGCATAAAAGATCGGCAGCTTGGGATTCAGGCTGCTGGCCAGCAGGCCCTCAACGAATCCGCTCCACCAACGCCCTTGCCCCTGGGCAGCACCGTCCGGCAGCGCCAGGTCCCGCTGAGCCAGCAGCGCTCGGCTGCCGATCCAGACGAAATAGCCTCCTCCCGCCAGTTGCAGCAGCTGCCAGACCGGACCGCCGGATTCGGGCAACAGGCTCAGGGCCAGCAGTACCACCAGCATCGACAAGAGATTGGCCAGGGCGATGCCCGCCACGCAGCCGTCGGCATGGCGCAGCCCTTTCACCAGCCCGGCGCGCAGCAACAGGAAGAAATCCGGCCCTGGCGACAGCAGGGCGGCGAAATGGGTGCTGGCGACCAGCAGGAATAACGCGAGCATGGCTTCGGACCTCCATGGAACACGGCGGGCAGTGTCGAAGCCAGCGGGGGCAGAGGTCTTGGAGAAAACTCAGAGTCTGATCACGATTTCGCGAGCTAAAGCCATGCAAGGCAAAAGGAGGTAAGGAGGCGGAGTTTACGACCTGTAAATGAGCACTCCGAACCTGCTTTTAACGCAGCAGGGCCGACGCGCAGCAGATCGTGAGCGGGCTCTCAGGTACGCGCGGCGCGACGGAAATGCCCCGGCGTAACACCGGTGAAGCGTTTGAAGGTGCCGGAAAAGTGCGCCTGGTCGTAGAAGCCCAGGGACAGCGCCACATCCAGCGGCGACTGGTCACCCAGCAAGAGGCGCTTGGCCTCGCGTACCCGGCGTTGCAGCAAGTAGGTATGCGGCGGCACGCCGTAGGCGCGACGGAAGGCTTCGATCAGGTGGCGCGGATGGCGCTGGACCAGGCCCGCCAGCTGCTCGAGGCTCACCGCCTCGGCGTAGTGAGCTTCCAGGTAATCGCGCAGGAACGCCGTCACGCCGCCATCGCGCGCGGCCGGCGCTGCCGCACGCAAGCCACCGTGGCGGATGAACACCCGCTCCAGCACCTCCAGCAGCTCGCTTTCCACGGCCAGCGCATCGCCGCGCTCGAACGCCTCGGCCAGACGTGCCAGCCCGGTCGCCACCTGCCCGTCATCGGCCGGATTCAGCTCGCGGAAGCCACTGGGCAGGCGCTTGCGCCCAAGCAATGCAGGCAGGCGCGACTCTTCGACGTAGAGCATGCGATAGACCAGACGCTCGGACTCGGCATGGCCGGTATGCGGCTCCTCGGGGTTCATCAGCGACAGGGTGCCGGCCGGCAGCGCATGCCGCGCTCCCCGGCATTGATAGCCGCCGACGCCTTCGAGGATGGCTCCGATGGCGAAGGCATCATGGCTATGCCGGCCGAACTGCTGCCCGGAAAAATCCGCATGGAACAGCTCCACCCCAGGCAACCAGGGGCGCGCCAGCATGCGATTGGCGTCCATTCTCAAGGCTCGCCGAGGATGGCCGCGTAACCTTCGCGATAGCTCGGGTAGCGCGGCTCCCAGCCCAGGGCGCGGGCACGGGCGTTGCTGCAGCGTTTGCTGCCCGAGCGGCGCACGGTGGACTCCTCGGCCCACGCGGTCACTCCCATTCGCTCGCGCAGCCAGCCCACCACCTCGTGCAGCGGAGCCGGCGCATCGTCGACGCCGATGTAGCAATCCTGCAGCGCCGCACCGCTAGCGTCGGCCTTGAGCAAATGAGCCAGGAGCCCGGCGCAATCGTCGACATGGATGCGGTTGGCATAGAGCGGCGGCTCGCTGACCACCCGGTAGCCCATGCGCACCTGCTTGAGCAGCCATTCGCGTCCGGGCCCGTAGATCCCCGTCAGACGCACCAGCGTCGCGGGGATGCCGCTGCCAAGGGCCGTGCGCTCGGCTTCCAGCATCACGCTGCCGGAAAAGCTTTCGGCTTCGGCGGGTGACGTTTCGTCGATCCATTCGCCATCGCGCTGGCCATAGACGCCGCTGCTGGAGACGAACAGCAGGCGGCGCGGCTTCTGGCCACGCTCAGCCAGCCAGCCGAGGACGTGACGCAGTCCCTCGACATAGGCAGCGCGGTAACCGGCTTCGTCAGACTGGGAAGCTGCCACGCAATAAACCAGGTAATCCAGCGGCCCCTGCGGCCAGGCGGGCGGGCAGGCGGGCTGCTCCAGGTCGCCGGCCACCGGCAGGACACCCGCCGGCAGCGCTGCGACCTGGCGACGCAGGCCATGGACGGTCCAACCGGCCTGCAGCATCTGTTGCGCCAGGCGGCTGCCGACATCGCCACAACCGGCGATCAGGAGAGTAGGGGTATCGGACATCGGGGAGGCTCCGAAAAAGTGCTCAGGATAGGGGCACTACCGGCTATCGCCAAATCGGGCGGCGAAGGGGGCGAAATGCAAAGTCAAGGAGCAGTTGTTATAAAGTCACTTTTACAAACAAGAATTACTTGCAATAATGCGAACCCTTCGGTCCAGGCCGACGCTCCAGCGCCGATGGACGAAACCGCCTCCTTTCCTTCAGGTCCGGCCAGCATGAATTCCAACGCCCGCAACGCACAGCCCAACACCGCCTCCCGCCCGCCACGCCTGCTCGCGGCCCTGCTGATCAGCCTGATGCTGACGCCCAACGCTTCCTTCGCCGAGGAGCCAACTGCGCAATCCGTCCCGGCTACCACCAGCCAGGCCGCCGCACCGGCCCCTGCCGCTGGCGCCGGCAACGCGCCCGCCACCGCCCCGGCCAACGGTGCCGCTCCGGCTGTCGACGCCGCCGCCCAGAACCCGAACGCCCTGCCGACCGATCCGTTGGCCGCCGAGGCAGAAGGCGAGCAGATGCTGGCCCACGACCTGTCGCCCTGGGGCATGTACCAGAACGCCGACATCGTGGTGAAAGCCGTGATGATCGGCCTGGCCCTGGCTTCCGTCCTGACCTGGACCGTATGGATCGCCAAGGGCTTCGAGCTGACCTCCGCCAAGCGCCGCCTGCGTCGTGAACTGGCCACCCTGAAGTCCGCCCGCACCCTGAACGACGCCAGTGAGAAGGTCAGCAACGGCAACTGCGTGTCCCACTTGCTGGTGCAGGACGCCCAGGAAGAGCTGAAGCTCTCCAGCAACCTGCGCGAGAAGGACGGTATCAAGGAGCGCGTCAGTTTCCGCCTCGAGCGCCTGGTCGCCGCCAGCGGCCGCCAGATGAGCCAGGGCACCGGCGTGCTCGCCACCATCGGTTCCACGGCGCCCTTCGTCGGCCTGTTCGGCACCGTCTGGGGCATCATGAACAGCTTCATCGGCATCGCCAAATCCCAGACCACCAACCTCGCCGTGGTCGCCCCCGGTATCGCCGAAGCGCTGCTGGCCACCGCCCTGGGCCTGGTCGCGGCGATCCCGGCGGTGGTCATCTACAACGTCTTCGCCCGCTCCATTGCCGGCTACAAGGCGCAAGTTTCCGATGCTTCGGCCCAGGTACTGCTGCTGGTCAGCCGCGACCTCGACCACCAGCCGGCCGACCGTGGCCAGTCTCCGCACATGGCAAAAGTGGGCTGATCCATGGGAATCCATCTGAACGATGGTGGCGATGATCTCCAGGAAACCCACGAGATCAACGTCACCCCCTTCATCGACGTGATGCTGGTGCTGCTGATCATCTTCATGGTCGCGGCCCCCCTGGCGACGGTCGACATCAAGGTCGACCTCCCCGCCTCCACCGCCAAGCCCGCGCCGAGGCCGGACAAGCCGATCTACCTGAGCATCAAGGAAGACAAGAGCCTGTACCTGGACAACGAGCAGGTCACCGAAGAGCAATTGGGCGGCGTGCTGGACAAGCTGACCAAGGCTGACAAGGAAAAGACCATCTTCGTGCGCGGCGACAAGGTCGTCGAATACGGTCGCCTGATGGAAGTCATGGATGCCCTGCGCAGCGCCGGCTACCTGAAGATCGGCCTGGTCGGACTCGAGACGGTCGGGACTAAATGAGCCAAGGCAAACGCAAGCTGTCGCAATGGGGCGTCAGCCTGGTGGTCGTGCTCGGCCTGCACATCGGCCTCGGCCTCTGGGCGCTCTACTGGCGCCCCCATGCCGAGCCGATCGAGCTGCCGCCGGCCGCCATGATGGTGGAGCTGGAGCCCTTGCCGGCCCCTGCACCCACGCCGGCGCCTCCGCCGCCACCCCAGGTCGAGCCCGAACCCGAGCCGCTGCCCAAGCTGGTCGAAGCGCCGAAGCCGAAGATCGCCATCGCGCCCAAGCCCAAGCCGAAACCCAAGCCGCCGAAGCCGAAGCCGCCGGAACCCAAGCCTGAAAAGCCGCGGGAAACCGAGAGCGTGAAGGAAAGCGTCGCCGCGCCGACCACTCCGGCTCCGAGCGACAGCACGCCCGCTGCCCAGCAGCAGGCCGCCGCCAGCGCACCGTCCGACGCCAAGCCGACCTGGCAGAGCAAGCTGCTCAGCCACCTGGCCCGCTACAAGCGTTATCCGGATGACGCCCGCCGTCGCGGTTTCGAAGGGGTCAACCGCCTGCGCTTCGTGGTCGATGCCGAAGGCAAGGTGATCTCCTATTCCCTGGTCGGCAAGTCCGGCAGCGCCTCGCTGGATCGTGCCACCCTGGAGATGATCCGCCGTGCCCAGCCGCTGCCGCCACCTCCGCCGGAACTGCTCAACAACGGCTCCCTGGAAGTGGTCGCGCCCTTCGTCTACTCGCTGGACCGCCGCTGATTTCCAAGCGTCTGCGCACCTCGCGCAGGCGCTTGGTTCCATTGACTCCAGCCGCTATGCTTGCCGGACCTCAATGGAAAAATGCTATGACCCTCACCGAATTGCGCTACATCGTCACCCTTGCCCAGGAACAGCATTTCGGCCGTGCTGCCGAGCGCTGCCACGTGAGCCAGCCGACCCTGTCGGTCGGGGTGAAGAAGCTGGAAGACGAGCTCGGCGTGCTCATCTTCGAACGCAGCAAGAGCGCGGTACGCCTGACTCCGGTCGGTGAAGGCATCGTCACCCAGGCGCAGAAGGTGCTGGAACAGGCCCAGGGCATCCGCGAGATGGCACAGGCCGGCAAGAATCAGCTCGCCGCGCCGCTCAAGGTGGGCGCCATCTACACCGTCGGCCCCTACCTCTTCCCGCACCTGATTCCGCAGCTGCACCGGGTTGCCCCGCAGATGCCGCTGTACATCGAAGAGAACTTCACCCACGTCCTGCGCGACAAGCTGCGCACCGGCGAGCTGGACGCGATCATCATCGCCCTGCCCTTCGCCGAAGCCGACGTGCTGACCAAGCCGCTCTACGACGAACCCTTCTACGTGCTGCTGCCGTCCGGCCACCCCTGGACCGCCCGCGAGTCCATCGACAGCGAGATGCTCAACGACAAGAGCCTGCTGCTGCTCGGCGAAGGCCACTGCTTCCGCGACCAGGTGCTGGAAGCCTGTCCGAGCCTGCGCAAGGGCGGTGAAGACAGCGCCAAGCACACCACGGTGGAATCCAGCTCCCTGGAAACCATCCGCCACATGGTCGCCTCTGGCCTGGGCGTATCGATCCTGCCGTTCTCCGCGGTGGACAGCCATCACTACGCCCCCGGCGTGATCGAGATCCGCCCGCTGACGCCGCCGGTGCCCTTCCGCACCGTGGCCATCGCCTGGCGCGCCAGCTTCCCGCGCCCGCGTGCCATCGAAGTACTGGCGGACTCCATCCGCCTCTGCTCCGTGGCCCACCCGGCAACCCAGGGCGAACCACAGCCGGCATGACCGAGCTGTCGCAAGTCCCGGTCACCGTGCTCAAGGGCGTGGGCGCCGCCCTGGCGGAAAAGCTCGCCAAGGTGGGCCTGGAGAACCTGCAGGACATCCTCTTCCACCTGCCCACCCGCTATCAGGATCGCACCCGCATCACCCCCATCGGTGAGCTGCGCCCCGGACAGGACGCGGTGGTGGAAGGCACAGTCGCCGGCGCCGATGTCGTCATGGGCCGCCGCCGCAGCCTGCTGGTGCGCCTGCAGGACGGCACCGGCACGCTCTCCTTGCGCTTCTTCCACTTCAGCCAGGCGCAGAAGGAAGGCCTCAAGCGCGGCACCCAGTTGCGCTGCTACGGCGAAGTGCGCCCCGGCGCCACCGGCCTGGAGATCTACCACCCGGAGTACCGCTCCCTCAGTGGCGATGAACCGCCACCGGTGGAACAGACCCTGACACCGATCTACCCCACTACCGAAGGCCTTACCCAGCAGCGCCTGCGTAGCCTCAGCCAGCTCGCACTGGCCCGCCTCGGCCCCCGGAGCCTGCCCGACTGGCTGCCCAGGGAGCTGGCGCGCGACTACCACCTGGGCTCGCTGGACGATGCGATCCGCTACCTGCACCGGCCGCCGCCGGACGCTGACCTGGAGGAGCTCGCCGAAGGCCAGCACTGGGCCCAGCAGCGCCTGGCCTTCGAGGAACTGCTGACCCACCAGCTGTCCCTGCAACGCCTGCGCGAAAGCCTTCGGGCCCAGCATGCGCCGCAGCTGCCGCCCGCGCGCAAGCTGCCGAAGCAGTACCTGGCCAACCTCGGCTTCCAGCCCACCGGCGCCCAGCAGCGGGTCGGCGCGGAAATCGCCTATGACCTGGCACAGCAGGAACCCATGCTGCGCCTGGTGCAGGGCGACGTCGGCGCCGGCAAGACAGTGGTCGCCGCCCTTGCCGCCTTGCAGGCCCTGGAGGCCGGCTACCAGGTGGCGCTGATGGCGCCTACGGAAATCCTCGCCGAGCAGCACTTCCTGAACTTCAGCAAGTGGCTCCAGCCACTCGGCATCGAAGTCGCCTGGCTTGCCGGCAAGCTCAAGGGCAAGGCCCGTGCCGCCGCCCTGGAGCAGATCGCCGGTGGCACGCCAATGGTCGTCGGCACCCACGCGCTGTTCCAGGACGAGGTGAAGTTCAAGCGCCTGGCCCTGGTGATCATCGACGAGCAGCACCGCTTCGGCGTCCAGCAGCGCCTGGCCCTGCGCCAGAAGGGTGTGGACGGCCGCCTCTGCCCGCACCAGTTGATCATGACCGCCACGCCGATCCCACGGACTCTCGCCATGAGCGCCTACGCCGACCTGGACACCTCGATCCTCGACGAACTGCCCCCCGGCCGTACCCCGGTGAATACCGTGCTGGTGGCCGACAGCCGCCGCATCGAAGTGATCGAGCGGGTCCGGGCGGCGTGCCACGAGGGTCGCCAGGCCTACTGGGTCTGCACCCTGATCGAAGAATCCGAAGAGCTGACCTGCCAGGCGGCGGAAACCACCTTCGAAGAGCTCTCCTCGGCGTTGGGAGAACTGCGTGTGGGCTTGATCCACGGGCGCATGAAACCCGCCGAAAAGGCCGAAGTAATGGCCGAGTTCAAAGCCGGCGCCTTGCAACTGCTGGTGGCCACCACCGTGATCGAGGTGGGCGTGGACGTGCCCAACGCCAGCCTGATGATCATCGAGAACCCCGAGCGCCTCGGCCTCGCCCAGTTGCACCAGCTGCGCGGACGCGTCGGCCGGGGCAGCGCCGCCAGCCACTGCGTGCTGCTCTATCACGCGCCGCTGTCGCAACTCGGCCGCGAGCGCCTGGCGATCATGCGCGAGACTTGCGACGGCTTCGTCATCGCCGAGAAGGACCTGGAGTTGCGCGGTCCCGGCGAGATGCTCGGTACCCGCCAGACGGGCCTGCTGCAATTCAAGGTGGCCGACCTGATGCGCGACGCCGACCTGCTGCCGGCCGTGCGCGACGCAGCCCAGGCGCTGCTGGCCCATTGGCCTCAGCATGTCAGTCCACTATTGGAACGCTGGCTGCGCCACGGCCAACAGTACGGCCAAGTGTGATGCAGTTCACAGCTCAACCGTCGCCTCGCCCCGACCACTTCCTGGCTGCTCGTTATACTCCGGGCAGAAAAATTCAAAGCTGGATGCTGCCATGACCGAAGTCGCCCTCGCACCGGATTCCTCGCCACAACCGCCCGAAGTGATAGTGCAGCTGCTGGAGAAGCTCGGCCTGGCCTTCCAGGTTCGTCTGGAGCATCCGGGCCTGGCTGCTGCGCAGCGGGTCCAGTCGGTGCTGCTGGAAGACGCCGTCGGCGCACTCCTTGTGCTCTTCCCGCGCAGCCAACTGCTGGACCTCAACCGCCTCGCCGAACTCACCGGCCGCAAGCTGGTGGCGGTCAAGCCCGAGCGCCTCGAACGCATGCTCGGCAAGCACCAGCTGGGCACCCTGCCGGGCCTGCCACCGCTGACCAGCTCGCCGTGCCTGTATGACGAGCGCCTGCTGCAGGAGCCGCGCCTGCTGGTGGAGTCCGGCCAACCCGGCGTATTGCTCGAGCTGGCCAGCGAGGACTACCGCAGCCTGCTGGGCAAAGCCAGCGCCGCACGCTTCGGCGAACCCCTGGCAAGCATCCGTCCGAACCTCGACCGTCCGGCCGACGACCGCGCCGAAATCACCCAGGCCGTGCAGGCCTTCACCGCGCGCCGTATCCAGCAGCGCCTGGAAGAGACCATCGAGATTCCGCCGCTGGCCGAATCCGCGCAGAAGATCATCAAGCTCAGGGTCGACCCCAATGCCACCGTGGAAGACATCACCGGCGTGGTGGAAACCGACCCGGCCCTGGCCGCCCAGGTGGTCAGCTGGGCGGCCTCGCCCTACTACGCCGCCCCCGGCAAGATCCGCTCGGTGGAAGACGCCATCGTGCGCGTGCTCGGCTTCGACCTGGTGATCAACCTTGCCCTTGGCCTGGCCCTGGGCAAATCCCTGAGCCTGCCCAAGGACCAGCCGCAGCAGGCCACACCTTACTGGCAGCAGGCGATCTACACCGCTGCGGTAATCGAAGGCCTGACCCGCGCCATGCCCCGCGCCCAGCGTCCCGAGACCGGCCTGACCTACCTCGCCGGGCTGCTGCACAACTTTGGCTACCTGGTGCTGGCCCACGTCTTCCCGCCGCATTTCTCGCTGATCTGCCGGCATCTGGAGGTCAACCCGCACCTTTCCCACAGCTACATCGAGCAACATCTGCTGGGCATCACCCGCGAGCAGATCGGCAGCTGGCTGATGCGCTTCTGGGACATGCCGGAAGAGCTCTACACCGCCCTGCGCTTCCAGCACGATCCCGACTACCAGAACGACAACGCCGCCTACCCCAACCTGGTGTGCCTGGCGGTCAGCCTGCTGCGCAATCGCGGCATCGGCTCAGGCCCGGAAGCCGTGATTCCGGACGACCTGTTCGAAGCCCTGGGTATCAGCCGCGAGAAAGCGGATGACGCCGTGAGCAAGGTGCTGCAGGCGGAAGCCGCGCTGCGCGAACTGGCGTCGCAGTTCAACGCGCCGCATTGATCCTGCAGGCATGAAAAGGGGCGCCACTGGCGCCCCTTTTTTCATCCCCTTTCCGCACGCTGTTGGAGCGATTTCAATCGCGAATGAACTCACTCCTACGGGGGGAAACAAGGTCAGGCGGCTTTCTTCTCGACGGCCTTTTTCTTCGGCACCAGGTGCTTGGTCAGGCCCTGGAACCAGATCACCAGCGCCGGATTGCCCTGGATCTGGATGTCCTTGTTCTGGATACCCTGCATGAAGGCGAGCTGCTTGTTCTTCGCGCTCATGGTGGCGAAACCGTAGGCACCGTCCTTGAAACCGATGGCGAAGGCAGGCGCGCTTGCAACGCCGCGTTTGCTGACGACGCGCTGGTCCCTGACGATGAAGTGACGGGCGATCTTGCCGTCCAGGGTGTGCAGCTGGAACACCAGGTCCTTGCCCGCCAGCTGCTGCTGGAAGTCGGCATTGTCACGGCTGGCCTTGGCCATCAGGCGACCCAGCATCCAGAGAAGAAAGCGGAATTTCATGCGCGCACGGCCTCGAAGGATTGAGAAAGCGGCGCATTGTAGCGGTTTGCCGGCAGGACTACAGCCAGCCAAAGGAGGGTATGACGAGAGAGCGGGTGAACTGCCCGGAACCTCCCCGGTTCCGGGCAGAAGAAGCTTAGTTCACGGCTTCTTTCAGCGATTTGCCCGGTTTGAAGGCGACAGTGTTGCTGGCCTTGATCTTGACCGGCTGACCCGTCTGCGGGTTCTTGCCGGTGCGGGCACCACGATGACGTTGCAGGAAGGTGCCGAAGCCCACCAGCGTCACGCTGTCCTTGCGGTTCAGCGCGTTGGTGATTTCTTCGAGCACCGCATTGAGTACGCGATTGGCCTGATCCTTGGTGAGATCGGCCTTTTCGGCGATAGCGGCGGCGAGTTCCGGTTTACGCATAGATGCCTCTTTGACGGTTTGTTGTTTTTGTGTCCGTGCTGTCCTTCCAGAACAGCGCCCAAGGCGCCGCAACGGCTCTGCGCTGCGGCAGACCACGGGGAGGATGGCACGCCAATGGGCACTCCGCCAGTGTCCTCGGCGGGAATTCCGAAAGAACAGAACGATTATTCCGACAGAAGGGCTGACATTTACGCCAGCAACGGCGGCAGCTCGCGGTTCAGGGCCAGTTTTTCCTGCACCGCAGCGCCGGTCAGGGCATAACCGAGCAGGCGGCCTGTGGCGTCGCGGCAGAGCGCCTTGATGTCCGCCCCAGAGCCTTCCACCGTCCAACTGCCCTCCGAGCCGCGGGGCGGCGGCGATACCACCAGTGGGCACACCGGCGTCTTCACCGTCACCGGCATGGCGCCATAAGCCACCGCCGTGGGATTGCCCGCCAGGGTCTGCGCCAGGGCGCGGGCGCAGGCCATCAGCGGCATCACATAGAGCAGGTTGAGGCCATCCACCTCGGCGCAGTCACCCAGGGCGTAGACGTTGCTGTGGGAGGTGCGCAGCTCGCGGTCGACCACCACGCCACGGTTCACTGCCAGGCCCGCTGCAGCGGCCATGTCGGTGCGCGGGCGCAGGCCGACGGCGGATACCACCAGGTCGCAGGAGATGCGGGTACCGTCGGAGAGCAGCGCATCGAGGCCGTTCTCGCCACGGTCCAGGCGCGCCAGCACCGGCCCCAGGTGGAAGCGCGCCCCCAGGCTTTCCAGCCCGGCCTGTACGGCCGCCGCGGCTGCCGAATGCAGCAGGCCAGGCATGACCTGTTCGCAAGGGGCCACCAGTTCCACTTCCAGGCCCCCCAGGCTGAGGTCGTTGGCGAATTCGCAGCCGATAAGGCCCGCGCCCAGGATCAGCACCCGGCGCTTGCCGGCGGATGCAACGCGGAAGCGTGCGTAGTCTTCGAGGTCGTTGATCGGGAAGATCGCGTCCTGGGCATCGCCTTCCACCGGCACGCGAATGGTGTCGGCGCCCCAGGCCAGCACCAGGTCGCGATAGGACACGGCCTCTTCGCCTATCCACAGGCGCTTGTGAGCCGGATCGATGCCGGTAATGCGGGTATGGGTGCGGATTTCCGCCTTGAGCTGTTCGGCCATGGCGCCGGCCTCGGCCATGGCCAGGCCGTCGGCGTCCTTGTTCTTGCCGAAACCGGTGGACAGCATGGGCTTGGAGTAGGAGCGACCGTCGTCGGCGCTGATCAGCAACAGCGGGGTTTCGCTGTCCAGCTTGCGAAACTCCTTGGCCAGGTTGTAACCGGCCAGGCCGGTGCCGACTATCACCACGGGTGCACTCATTGCTCACTCCTGCTCGTGAAACGACTCGACGGCCCATGGGCCGTCGCTTGAATGGGGTTGGATGGCGGGGAGGATCAGGCGATCTCGATCATCTCGAAATCGATCTTGCCGACGCCGCAATCGGGGCAGCACCAGTCCGGCGGGATGTCTTCCCAGCGCGTACCGGGCGCGATGCCCTCTTCGGGCAGCCCTTCGGCTTCGTCGTAGATGAAACCGCAGACAATGCATTGCCACTTGCGCATGACCACCTCCGCCGGCGCGGATACCGTACTGAACCTACTCCAATCGACCGGCACCCGCCAAGGGCCGCCGGACCAGTCCAGACAGAGGATAGGCCCAACCCGCGGACACGAAAAAGCCGGCTCGGCAGACCGGGTGGCTTCCGTCGCGCTGGATCCTGCGACGTTGCCACCCCGGCCTGCCGGCCGGCCTTTCCGGATCGGGCGATCAGTTGATTTCGATCATCTCGAAATCCAGCTTGCCCACGCCGCAGTCCGGGCAGATCCAGTCCTGCGGGACGTCTTCCCAGCGGGTGCCGGCGGCGATGCCGTCATCCGGCCAGCCCTGGGACTCGTCGTAGACCAGGCCACATACCACGCATTGCCACTTCTTCATCGTTCCTACCTCATCGATCACGCGTTCTCAGGCCGCAGCCTCTGGCGGGCTTTCCGGACATCTCAGGGCCGCTTTGTACTGGTTCATCCGCCGGTGGGCAAGAGGCAGCCGACGGCCATCGGCCGTGCTAATCTGCGCCGTCTTCCACCGTCCAAGCCCAGCCCGTGCCCCACGCCGCCCTCGCCCATCCGCCCCGCTGGCTAACCGCCGCCCAGCTCCATCCCGCCCCCTGCGCCGCTGTCCGCGACTGGCTGTTCGACCAGGGCTCGCTGACCCGCCGGCTGACCGCGCTGTCGAACGACGCCTTCAGCATCACCCCGCTGGAAGAAGGCTGGCAGACCCTGCGCGCCGACGAGTGCGCGGCCCTGGGAATCCCCGCCGGCAGCCAGGGCTGGGTACGCGAGGTCTACCTGCGCGGCCACGGCGAGATCTGGGTGTTCGCCCGCAGCGTGGCGGCACGCAGTGCCCTGGAAGGCTCGGGGCTGGACCTGCACCAGCTCGGCAGCCGCTCCCTCGGCGAACTCTTGTTCAGCGACCGCGCCTTCGACCGCGGCGCCATCGAAGTCACCCGCTATCCGGCGCCGCTGCTGCCGGCCGAGGTGCGCGACGATCGCCTCTGGGGGCGCCGTTCGTGCTTCTCGCGAGGCGAACTGGGGGTGCTGGTGGCGGAAATCTTCCTGCCCGGGCTGTGGCGTGAGGCGGGCATCGAGGCCTTATAATCCCGGCCTTCAACGGGAGAGCCGCCGATGTACCTCACGCTGTTGCAATCGCTGAACCGCCTGCATCCCCGCGCCATGGATTTCATCCAGCTGACCCGGCTGGACAAGCCCATCGGCATCTACCTGCTGCTCTGGCCCACGCTGTGGGCGCTGTGGATCGCCGGTGAAGGCAGCCCCAGCCTGGCCAACCTGGTGATCTTCATCCTCGGCGTGAACCTGATGCGCGCCGCCGGCTGCGTGATCAACGACTACGCCGACCGCAATTTCGACGGCCACGTCAGCCGCACCCGCGCCCGCCCCCTGGCCAGCGGCCGGGTGACCGCGCGGGAAGCGCTGGTGTTCTTCGCCGTTCTGGTGGCCATCAGCTTCTTGCTGGTGCTGTTCACCAACGCCACGACCATCTGGCTGTCCTTCGGCGGCCTGGCACTGGCCGCCTGCTATCCCTTCATGAAGCGCTACACCTACTACCCGCAGGTGGTGCTGGGCGCGGCCTTCTCCTGGGGCATGCCGATGGCCTTCACCGCCGAGACCGGCGAGCTGCCGGCCGCGGCCTGGCTGCTGTACATCGCCAACCTGCTGTGGACCGTGGCCTACGACACCTACTACGCGATGACCGACCGCGAAGACGACTTGAAGATCGGGGTGAAATCCACCGCCATCCTCTTCGGCGACGCCGACCGCCTGATCATCGCCATCCTCCAGGGCCTGGCGCTGCTCTGCCTGCTGCTGGCGGGCAACCGCTTCGAACTGGGGACCTGTTTCCACCTGGGCCTGGTGGCCGCCGCCGCCTGCTTCGCCTGGGAGTTCTACAGCACCCGCAGCAAGGACCCGCAGGCCTGCTTCAAGGCCTTCCTGCACAACCACTGGGCGGGCCTGGCAATCCTCGCCGGCATAGTCGCCGACTACGCGCTGCGCTGAGGCGCAGCGCGCAGATCACCACCGTTCCTGGTCGGTTGGAGAACGCAACATCGGCAACGCAGGCAGTTTTCCAGCCCGCTAGTAAGCTTCGGGCTTGACGACGTGCCAAACCCCCATCTTGCCGTCACCGGTCACGTCACCGGCCTTCTTGTCCATGATGAAGGTGTACACCGGCTTGCCGTCGTAGGCCCACTGCATGGAGCCATCGTCGCGCTTGACCACGCTCCACTCGCCTTCGGCCTTGGCCCCGGCCTCGGCCATCAGCGGCGGCCAGTTCTGTGCGCACTGGCCGTTGCAGGCGGACTTGCCGTCGGAGTCCTTGTCGTAGGTGTAGAGGGTCATACCGTTTTGATCCACGAGCATGCCGTCCTTCTCCATTGCCGGCTCGGCCGCCAGGCCCATCAGGGGCCAGCTCAGCAATGCGCCAGCGAGCAACGGAACGAACCGCGGGGAAATTCTTCTCATTTTCTAGCCTCTCCTCGGAATGAACAGCGACAGCCTGGCGGCAGCTGTGATCACGGCTGGAGGTCGCAGCGGAACAGGACGGAAGGAGCCACGAACACCCATCGGGCCGATGGGGTCCTGTGCCAGGCTCCGGGCCGCCCCTGATTGGCGGCGGCCTCATTGAGCATAGACGAGGCCACTTCGCCCGGGTTCCGTGACGGAATGCGCGATATCGCGGGCTGTGCCGGCAGTCAGGAGGTCGAACCCTGGCGTGTCACATCCCTGCAATAATTCCGTTATCTAATGCGGCGCAATCAGTCATACACGCGACCTTTTCTTGAGGCTTGAACATGGTTGGCAAGAACATCCTGATAGTCGACGACGAAGCGCCGATCCGCGAGATGATCGCCGTCGCCCTCGAGATGGCCGGCTACGACTGCCTGGAAGCTGAAAACACCCAGCAGGCGCACGCCATCATCGTCGACCGCAAACCCGATCTGATCCTCCTCGACTGGATGCTGCCCGGTACCTCCGGCATCGAACTGGCCCGACGCCTGAAGCGCGACGACCTCACCAGCGACATCCCGATCATCATGCTCACCGCCAAGGGTGAAGAGGACAACAAGATCCAGGGCCTGGAAGTGGGCGCCGATGACTACATCACCAAGCCCTTCTCCCCGCGCGAACTGGTGGCGCGCCTGAAGGCCGTGCTGCGCCGCGCCGGCCCCAGCGACAGCGAAGCGCCGATCGCCATCGGTGGCCTGCTGCTGGACCCGATCAGCCACCGCGTGACCATCGACGGCAAGCCCGCCGAGATGGGACCGACCGAATACCGCCTGCTGCAGTTCTTCATGACCCACCAGGAGCGCGCCTATACTCGCGGCCAACTGCTGGACCAGGTCTGGGGCGGCAACGTCTACGTCGAGGAGCGCACCGTCGACGTGCACATCCGCCGCCTGCGCAAGGCCCTCGGCGAGGTATACGAAAATCTGGTTCAGACCGTTCGCGGCACAGGCTATCGTTTCTCCACCAAAAGCTGACCCAGGGCCCCGCGCAGGGCCGAGCACAAGGACGCGATAGGTGAATCAAGACTGGCGCGGCGTAGTCATCCGCCGCCTGCTTCTGCTGATCGGCGCCTGCCTGCTGGCCGGCCTGGTCACCGGCCAATATGCCTGGGCCCTGGTGATCGGCCTGGGCGCCTATCTTGGCTGGACCCTGGCGCAACTCCTGCGCCTGTACAAATGGCTCAAGGAACACCAGCCCGACGAACCGCCGCCTGACGGTTACGGCCTGTGGGGCGAGGTGTTCGACAGCATCTACCACCTCCAGCGCCGCGACCAGCGCGTGCGTGGCCGCCTGCAGGCGGTGATCGACCGCGTGCAGGAGTCCACCGCCGCCCTGAAGGACGCCGTGGTGATGCTCGACAGCGATGGCAACCTCGACTGGTGGAACCGCGCCGCGGAGACCCTGCTGGGCCTGAAGACCCCGCAGGACAGCGGCCAGCCGGTGACCAACCTGATCCGTCACCCGCGCTTCAAGGAATACTTCGAGCAAGGCCAGTACCACGAGCCGCTGGACCTGCCCTCGCCGGTCAACGACCGCCTGCGCCTGCAGTTCCACATCACCAAGTACGGCAACAGCGAGCACCTGATGCTGGTGCGCGACGTCACCCGCCTCCACCAGCTGGAGCAGATGCGCAAGGACTTCGTCGCCAACGTCTCCCACGAGCTGCGCACGCCGCTGACGGTGATCGCCGGCTACCTGGAGACCCTGCTGGACAACGTCGAGGACGTGAACCCGCGCTGGACCCGCGCGCTGCAGCAGATGAGCCAGCAGGGCAAGCGCATGCAGAACCTGCTCAACGACCTGCTGCTGCTGGCCAAGCTGGAAGCCACCGACTACCCCTCGGACAACCAGCCGGTAGCCGTGGACCTGCTGCTGCTGCAGATCAAGGCCGACGCCATCGCCCTGTCCGGCAACCGCCACCACCGCGTCAGCCTCGAAGCCGACCACAACTTCAAGCTCCGCGGCAGCGAGGCCGAACTGCGCAGCGCCTTCTCCAATCTGGTGTTCAATGCGGTGAAGTACACCCCGGACGAAGGCGAGATCCGCATCCGCTGGTGGGGCGATGAGACGGGTGCGCACCTCTCCGTGCAGGACAGCGGCATCGGCATCGAGGTCAAGCACCTGCCCCGCCTGACCGAGCGCTTCTACCGTGTCGACTCCAGCCGCAACAGCAGCACCGGCGGCACGGGCCTGGGCCTTGCCATCGTCAAGCATGTGCTGATCCGCCATCGCGGCCGCCTCGACATCAGTTCGGTGCTCAACCACGGCAGTACCTTCACCTGCCATTTCCCCGGCACGCAGGTGGTCCGGCGCACCTGAAGCCCAAGCCCCCGACTTGCAAAGTCGGGGGTCAGCCTTCAACCTTAGCCGGTCATTTCCAAGCAAAAACCTCCATGGACCCTTCCCCTAGTTCCAGCTTTCTCAGTTACTTCGCCGATTTCGGCCTGATTCTCTTCGCCCTTTTCCTCGTGCTGCTCAACGGCTTCTTCGTGGCCGCCGAGTTCGCCATGGTCAAGCTGCGCTCAACCCGCGTCGAAGCCATCGCCGACCAGCACGGCTGGCGTGGCCGCATCCTGCGCACCGTACACAACCAGCTGGACGCCTACCTGTCGGCCTGCCAGTTGGGCATTACCCTGGCCTCCCTTGGCCTCGGCTGGGTCGGTGAGCCGGCCTTCGCCCACCTGCTGCAGCCGCTGCTCGAGTCCGTCGGCATCGAATCGCAGAAGCTGGTCCACGGCATCGCCTTCTTCACTGCGTTCTTCATCATTTCCTACCTGCACATCGTGGTCGGTGAGCTGGCCCCCAAGTCCTGGGCCATCCGCAAGCCCGAGCTGCTCTCGCTGTGGACCGCCGCGCCGCTGTACGCCTTCTACTGGCTGATGTACCCGGCCATCTGGCTGCTCAACGCCAGCGCCAACACCATCCTGCGCATCGCCGGACAAGGCGAACCCGGCCCGCACCACGAGCATCACTACAGCCGCGACGAACTGAAGCTGATTCTCCACTCCAGCCGCGCCCGCGACCCCAGCGACCAGGACATGCGCGTGCTGGCCTCGGCGGTGGAGATGGGCGAACTGGAAGTGGTGGACTGGGCCAACTCCCGCGAAGACCTGATCTACCTGGAGCACGACGCACCGCTGGCGGACATCCTCAGCGTGATCCGCCGCCACAAGTACAGCCGCTACCCGGTGCACGACGACCAGAAAGGCGAATTCATCGGCGTCCTGCACATCAAGGACCTGCTGCTGGCCCTGTCGGCGCTGGACAGCCTGCCGGAATCCTTCGACCTCGCCGAACTCACCCACCCGCTGGAACGCGTGACCAAGCACATGCCGCTGTCGCGCCTGCTGGAGCAGTTCCGCCAGGGCGGCGCGCACTTCGCCCTGGTTGAAGAAGCCGACGGCAAGGTGGTGGGCTTCCTGACCATGGAAGACGTGCTGGAAGTGCTGGTGGGCGATATCCAGGACGAACACCGCAAGACCGAACGCGGCGTGCTCGCCTACCAGCCGGGCAAGCTGCTGGTGCGCGGCGACACCCCGCTGTTCAAGGTGGAACGCCTGCTGGGCATCAACCTCGACCACGTCGAAGCCGACACCCTCGCCGGCCTCGTCTATGAGACCCTCAACCGCGTGCCGGAAGAGGAAGAAGTGCTGGAAACCGACGGCCTGCGCATCATCGTGAAGAAGATGAAGGGCCCGAAAATCGTCCTCGCCAAGGTGCTCAAGCTCGACTGAGCACCAGTGTGACCACCGAAATGCTCCGATTGACAGGTTGAAGTCGGATTCTCTGTAGGAGCGAGCTCTGCCAAAGGGAGAGGGGAGATAAGGCCCCTACTCCCCCCCCACCGCGAAGTTCGGCAGGGTATCCACCGGCTGGGCGAAGTCGAAGGGAATGGATTCCAGCGCCAGGCCCATGTTGCGCTGGATGACGAAGTGCAGGTGCGGGCCGGTGCTGTTGCCGGTATTGCCGGACCGGGCGATGCGTTCGCCGATGGCCACCTGCTGCCCCTCGCGCACCTGCACCGAACCCCGCATCAGGTGCAGGTAGACGCCCATGGTGCCGTCGTCGTGCAGGATGCGCACGAAGTTGCCGGACGGGTTGTTGCCCCGGCCACTCTGGTCGTTCTCGATCTTCACCACCACGCCGGGACGGGCCGCGACGATGGGCGTGCCTTCGGGCATGGCGATGTCCAGGGCGTAGCGGCCCTTGGGGGTGAAGTGACTGTAGCGACCGTTGGCGCCCTGGGTCAGGCGGAAGGGGCCGCCCATCCAGGGCAGCGGATAGCGGTAGAGCACCGGCTGCAGGCGCGGGTCGCCCATGGCGTAGCGCAGCTTGGGCTTGTAGCGCATGGGACGGCTCGGGTCGGCCGGGGCCAGGGTGGCCATGCGCATGCTGCTGCGCGGTGCCAGCACCCAGCGAATGGGCTGGCCGGGAGCGCCCGAGACGTTTTCCGCCTGGTCGATGCGCAATTCCACCTCCACCGGGGCGAACAGGTCGTTGCGCAGCAGCAGGGTCTCGCCGGCGTCGTGCTTCTTCGTCTCCAGCTTCACCGACCGGTCCAGGCGCTCCACCATGCGGTCACGGAAGACGAACACCTGGGCACCGGACACGGCCTTGTCGGTGTAGGTCACCACACCATTGGCGTCGGTGTACTTGTAGATGGTCAACGCAGCGGCCGGCAGGCTCATGCCGAGCAGCAGCGCCAGAGAAAGAAGTCGCCCCAGCATCTCGTCCCGTTGTCTTTTTGTGCTCCGAGAAGCCGAAGACTAGCAGTGCAGCCCAACGGCGGCGAGACGTCGCCCGTCGGGCTGTGACGGGGTTGGCTGGACGGTCAGGCGCCGGGGACGAAATGCTTCTGCGCGGTGCCGCGGGCGATCAGACGGGACAGGTAATCGAGCTTCTGCGGGTCGCGATCGACAAAGCGGAAGGTCAGCTGCAGCCACTCGCTGTCGGGCTTCGGCTCCAGCGCCGCCACCGAGTGCAGGTAGCCGTTGAGCCGCGCCACTTCGCCACCCTCGCCCTGCTCCAGGTCGAGCACCGCGCTCTCCAGCACCTGCGGCAGCGGTTCGCCACGGCGCACCACAAGCTGTGCATCCTTCAGGCTCAGGGCCTTGATCACACAGGCCAGCACACCCGCCGGCAACCGTAGCTGGGCCTGGCCCCGGCCACCGGGGGCCTGGGAGGCGGATTTCGCCGACGGGGTCGGCGCGGCGGGTCTGGCCGCGGGCGCGGGGGCGGCAGGTGCCGGCGCGGTCGCAGGACGGACCACCTCGGCCTTGCCGCCGGTGAGCGCTGCGAGGGAGTCGTTGGCAAAGCCGCCGGCGTTGGGCAGCTTGACCGGCGCGCTGGACATCAGGGCTTCGAGCTTGCCGCTGCGGGCCAGGGCCTTCTTCACCTTGGTGACCAACTGATCGTTGGAGAAGGGTTTGCCAATGTAGTCGGAGACGCCGGCCTGGATGGCCTGGATGACGTTCTCCTTGTCACCACGGCTGGTGACCATGATGAAGGGCGTGGTCTTCAGGTTGTCCTGCTCACGGCACCAGGTGAGCAATTCCAGCCCCGACATCTCGGGCATTTCCCAGTCGCAGAGGATCAGGTCGATACTGGCGCGGGCGAGCAATTGCTGGGCCTTGCGCCCATTGATCGCCTCTTCGATCTGGATACCGGGAAAGTTGTCGCGCAGCCCCTTCTTCACCAGATCGCGGATAAAGGACGCATCGTCCACCACCAGCACGTTGACCTTGCCCATCGACTACTCCTTGGAAAACCGGGCTAAGCATAGCCTTGGCTGATAGCCAATTGCCAAGCCTGATTTGCGACCTGCACCCGGTCCGCGACCGACGGGTCATCCACAGTCCCGGAAAGCAGAACGCCCGGCACGAGGCCGGGCGCTCTGGACACGAGGAGCAGGATCAGCCCTGGGTGGCATCCTTGTTGGCGCCATTGCCCTTCACTTCCTCGGTCATGCGCGCCAGGCCCATATGGCGAACGTCGGTGCCCCGCACCAGGTAGATCACCAGCTCGGAAATGTTGCGCGCATGGTCGCCGATACGCTCAAGGGAACGCAGGGCCCAGATGACGTTGAGCACGCGGCTGATGGCGCGCGGGTCTTCCATCATGTAGGTGACCAGTTCACGCAGCGCGGTCTTGTATTCGCGGTCGATGTTCTTGTCGTACTGGGCCACCGACAGGGCGAGGTCGGCGTCGAAGCGGGCGAAGGCGTCCAGGGCTTCCTGGACCATCTTGCGCACCTGGTCACCGATGTGGCGCACCTCGACGTAGCCGCGCGGGGCAACCCCTTCCTCGCAGAGCTGAATGGCGCGACGGGCGATCTTCGAGGCTTCGTCGCCGATGCGCTCGAGGTCGATCACCGACTTGGAGATGCTGATGATCAGGCGCAGGTCGGAGGCCGCCGGCTGGCGACGGGCGAGGATGCGCACGCACTCCTCGTCGATGTTGCGCTCCATCTGGTTGATCTGGTCGTCGATCTCGCGCACTTGCTGGGCGAGGCCCGAGTCGGCGTCGATCAGCGCGGTGACCGCGTCGTTGACCTGCTTCTCGACCAGGCCGCCCATCGCCAGGAGGTGGCTGCGCACTTCCTCCAGTTCGGCGTTGAACTGCTGGGAGATGTGATGGGTGAGGCTGTCTTTGTCGATCATTTTCTAACCCTTGTTGAGCAGAATGCTTTTCCTGTTGGTAATGGCCTTCAACCAATCGTGCTGGGCAAGGAGGCGAAGCGAAGACAGTACGAGTAGTACGGCAAGCTTCGCCGACACAGTCCAGCGCGATTGGGGGTGGCCACTAGCCGTAGCGACCGGTGATGTAGTCTTCGGTCTGCTTCTTGGCCGGATTGGTGAACAGGGTATCGGTATCACCGAACTCGATAAGCTTGCCCATGTACATGAAAGCGGTGTAGTCGGAAACACGTGCCGCCTGCTGCATGTTGTGGGTCACGATGACGATGGTGTACTTGCTCTTGAGCTCATAGATCAGCTCTTCCACCTTCAGGGTGGAGATCGGGTCCAGGGCCGAGCAGGGTTCGTCGAGCAGCAGGACTTCCGGCTCCACGGCGATGGTACGGGCGATCACCAGACGCTGCTGCTGACCGCCGGAGAGGCCGAGGGCGGATTCGTGCAGGCGATCCTTCACCTCGTCCCACAGGGCGGCGCCCTTCAGCGCCCACTCCACGGCTTCATCCAGCACGCGCTTCTTGTTGATGCCCTGGATGCGCAGGCCGTACACCACGTTCTCGTAGATGCTCTTGGGGAAGGGGTTCGGCTTCTGGAACACCATGCCCACACGGCGGCGCAGCTCGGCCACGTCCTCGCCCTTGCGGTAGATGTTGTTGCCGTCGAGGCGGATCTCACCGTCGACGCGGCAGCCGTCCACCAGGTCGTTCATGCGGTTGAAGCAGCGCAGCAGGGTGGACTTGCCGCAACCGGACGGGCCAATGAAGGCGGTCACGCGCTGCTTCGGGATGTTCATGCTGACGTTGTGCAGCGCCTGCTTCTCACCGTAGAACAGAGACAGTCCCGGCACTTCGAGGGCGACGGTCTCGTTCGCCAGGCTCAGGTTCTGCTTGTCGCGGCCGAGGGCGGAAATGTTGACGCCGTGGCTGTGGGTTTCATGTTGCATGTGTTCACTCCGTTCGTAGCTTCGAGCTACAAGCTGTAAGCCTCAGGCAATTCGTTGGGCGGCGGACGATCAGCTGTCCAGCGCCTTGTATTTCTCGCGCAGGTGGTTACGGATGGCGACGGCCGAGAAGTTCAGCAGGGCGATCACCATCACCAGCAGCAGCGCGGTCGCATAGACCAGCGGGCGCGCGGCTTCTACGTTCGGGCTCTGGAAGCCGACGTCATAGATGTGGAAGCCCAGGTGCATGATCTTCTGGTCCAGGTGCAGGTACGGGTAGTTGCCGTCCACCGGCAGGCTCGGCGCCAGCTTCACCACACCCACCAGCATCAGCGGGGCCACTTCACCGGCCGCGCGGGCCACGGCGAGGATCAGGCCGGTCATCATGGCCGGGCTGGCCATGGGCAGGACCACTTTCCACAGGGTTTCGGCCTTGGTCGCACCGAGGGCCAGGGAGCCTTCACGCACGGCACGCGGAATACGCGCCAGGCCTTCCTCGGTGGCCACGATCACCACCGGTACGGCGAGGATCGCCAGGGTCAGGGACGCCCAGAGCAGGCCCGGGGTGCCGAAGGTCGGCGCCGGCGCGGACTCGGGGAAGAACATGCGGTCCAGCGACCCCCCGAGCACATAGACGAAGAAGCCCAGGCCGAACACGCCGTAGACGATGGCCGGAACGCCCGCCAGGTTGTTCACCGCGATGCGGATCACGCGGGTCAGCGGGCCCTGCTTGGCGTATTCGCGCAGGTAAATGGCGGCGATCACACCGAAGGGGGTGACGATCACGGCCATGATCAGGGTCATCATGATGGTGCCGAAGATGGCCGGGAAAATACCGCCTTCGGTGTTGGCTTCACGCGGGTCGTCGGCGAGGAATTCCCACAGCTTGGAGAAGTAGAAGCTGAACTTGGCACCGACGCCCATGGCGTTCGGCTGGTAGGCATGAACCACCTTGCCAAGGCTGATTTCCTGCTCCTTGCCGCCGGCTTCACGGACCACCACGCTGTCGCGGTTGAACTCCTGGTGCAGGCCCATGAGCTGCTCTTCCAGGCCCTTGTAGCGCTTCTCCAGCTCCGCGCGCTGGGCGGCGATGTCGGCCTGGGCCTCGGGGGTCAGGGCATTGTTCAGCTCCAGCTTGCGGGTCTGCAGGCGCAGGCGCTCCAGGCCGTGGTTGATGCCGCCGATGTCCTTCTTCTCCAGCTGGTAGAGCTTGCCGTAGAGGTCGTTCACGCGCTTCAGGCGCTCCAGCAGCGCGGGCATGGCGGCGTCGCCTTCGGCCACTACCTGGCCGTTTTCCTTCACCGCCACCAGGCGGCCGTAGAAGTTGCCCCACTCGCGACGCTCCAGCGCCACCAGGTCGGCCGGGTATTTCTGGTCCAGCAGCCAGTCGCCCACCACCCAGGTGAAGTCGCTGCCATAGACGTCACGGTTGCCCACCTTGAGCAGTTCGCGGGTCATGAATTCCGGGCCGTCTTCGGGTACCGGCAGGCCGGCACCCTTCAGGCGCGCACGGGACACTTCCTCGATCTGCACCGCTTCGCCGATGACCGGCTTGGCTGGCTGGCCGGGAATGGAGTACTGCGCCTCCACCAGATCCGCCGGCCAGAAGTGGGCCAGACCGCGCACGGCGATCACCGCCAGCAGGCCGATGGTCATGATGACCGCGATGGAAACCGCGCCACCGCTTATCCAGACGCCCGGTGCGCCACTCTTGAACCAGTTTTTCAGGGAAACCTTTTTCACGGATTTCTCCAACGCGTGAGTCTTTCAGTTCCTCCCGCCAGGGGCCGGAGGTTTCGTATTTCTGGGACGAGGGGATACGGCACTGGGCCAAACTTCCCTCACCCGGTCCTTCGGACCACCCTCTCCCAAAGGGAGAGGGGATCGGATGCGACGCCTGGGCGTCGCTCTTATAGAGAGGCGTACTTCTTGCGCAGTCGCTGACGGATCAGCTCGGCCAGGGTGTTCATGACGAAGGTGAACGTCAGCAGCACGAGGGCCGAGAGGAACAGCACTCGGTAGTGGGTGCCACCGACTTCGGACTCCGGCATTTCCACCGCCACGTTGGCGGCCAGGGTGCGCATGCCTTCGAAGATGTTCACTTCCATCACCGGGGTGTTGCCGGTGGCCATCAGCACGATCATGGTCTCGCCCACGGCGCGGCCGAGGCCGATCATCAGCGCCGAGAAGATGCCCGGGCTGGCGGTCAGCAGGACCACGCGGGTCATGGTCTGCCAGGGCGTCGCACCCAGGGCCAGGGAGCCGTAGGTGAGGCTGCGCGGCACGCTGAACACGGCGTCCTCGGCGATGGAGAAGATGTTCGGGATCACCGCGAAGCCCATGGC
Organism: Pseudomonas lalkuanensis; assembly: GCF_008807375.1. Lineage (NCBI taxonomy): Bacteria > Pseudomonadati > Pseudomonadota > Gammaproteobacteria > Pseudomonadales > Pseudomonadaceae > Metapseudomonas > Metapseudomonas lalkuanensis. The sequence goes on from NZ_CP043311.1 coordinate 5,954,143, forward strand.
CAGGCCGACGATCAGGGCATTGCGCTGGTCGTAGGTGATGCCCAGGTCATTGCTGATCCACAGGCGCATGTCGCCGCCGAAGAACCAGCTTTCCAGGATCGGGCTCATGCCAAGGGCGAACCAGGCGGTGAGGCCCACCACCGGGATCAGGATCGCCGCTTCCCAGCCGTCCGGCACGCGCAGGCGGATGGACTCCGGCAAGCGGCTCCAGATGAAGCCGGCCAGCAGGATACCGATGGGGGTCAGCAGCAACAGGCTGAAGATGCCCGGCAGGTGGCCTTCCACGTAGGGCGCCAGGAACAGGCCGGCGAAGAAGCCCAGGATCACAGTGGGCAGGGCTTCCATCAGTTCGATCACCGGCTTCACCTTGCGGCGCATGGCCGGCGCCATGAAGTAGGCGGTGTAGATGGCGGCAGCGATGGCCAGCGGAGCGGCCAGCAGCATGGCGTAGAAGGCCGCCTTCAGGGTGCCCCAGGTCAGCGGAGCCAGGCTCAGCTTGGGCTCGAAGTCAGTGTTGGCGGCGGTGGACTGCCAGACGTACTTCGGCTCCTCGTAGCTCTCGTACCAGACCTTGCCCCACAGCGCGCTCCAGGAGACTTCCGGGTGCGGGTTGCGCAGGCTGAACGGCATCAGCTGGCTGCCTTCCTCGACCACGATGCGGTTGGCGCGCGGCGACAGGGCCATCAGGCCGGAGCCGTCGGTCACGGACTCGACCAGCAGGGTGCGGTTGGCGGTGCTGTGGAACACACCGAGGTGGCCGCTGGAGTCCAGGGCGATGAAGCCCTTGCGGCGCTCTTCGGCGTTGATCTGTACCACCGGGTTGGTGCCCAGCTGGAAGTCACGGATGTGCTTCAGGCGTGAGGAGCCGTCCGGATCGCGGGCCATGAACCACTGGGTGATGCCGCCCTTGGAATCACCCACCATCAGGGAGATGCCGCCCAGCAGCATGGTGCTGGCAGTGACTTCGCGCTCGCCGTCTTCCAGCAGCTTGTAGCGGCCGTTCAGGGCCTTCTCGCGCAGGCTGAAGACATCGGCGTGGGCACGGCCGTTGAGCACGTACAGCCATTGGTGGCGCGGATCGATATAGATGGCCTTGATCGGCTCGGCGATCTGCGGCAGCTCGATGCTGCTCTGCTCCTGGGTGGTTTCGCCGGTCAGCATGTTCTCTTCGCTGACGACCTGCTGCACATGCAGCTGGCTGCCGGTGGAACCGGCCAGCACCATGGTCTCGTCATTGATGCTCAGCGCCACGTGCTCCAGCGCGCGCCCCTGGGCGTCGAGGGCCATGGGCGCCTCGCCGTAGGGGAAGCTGACCAGGGGCTCGATGGCTTTCTTGTTGTCCGGGTAGGTGACGTTGTAGCTGTGCTTGAAGATCAGCGCCTGGCCGTTGGACAGGCCCAGCACCACCAGCGGGCTACCCGGCTGGTCCTGGCCGATGGACACCACACTGGCGCCGGCCGGCAGTGGCAGCTGCTGGCGCTTGAGCAGGCTAGCGTCCTTCACCGAGAAGAACTGCACTTCGCCTTTGTCGGCAACGCGCATGCCCACCATGTTCTGCTCTTCCAGGGCCAGCAGCAGCGGCTTGCCGGCGTCCTGCTGTTGCAGCCAGGCCGGGCTCTGCGCCTTCTTCGCCGTCAGCTCGGCGCCCTGGAACAGCGGAAGCACCACATAGGCCAGGTAGAAGAAGATCAGGGTGATGGCGCCAAGAACGGCGAGGCCACCGACCAGCACGTACCAGCGAGTCAGGTGGTCCATCAGCGCTCGCATCCGCCGCTTGCGTTGCAGCGCAGGCGTATTGAAGTCGATGCGGGCGGGCGGGTTCTTCGAAGAAGTCAGGGAATTGGCCAGGTCAGTCATGGATTCGGGCTCTTGCCACTTTCGGTTCGCGCAGGCTTTTACGATGGGCGCAAAGACTACGGACTTCGTGTGACAGAAAAATTACAGCGAGTTGACGTGGCGAAGCCCGCCCGGAGGAGTCCTCGGGCGGGCTTCTGCGACAGGGGTCTCCCGTCGCCCTTGCGTCCTTGCGGAGCGGCGTGCGCCAGGCCGCCGCTCCCTTATCCGGCCTGGATTACAGGCCCAGTTCCTTCAGGGTCTTCTCGGCCACTTTGGCCGGGACCGGGATGTAACCGTCTTTTACAACGATTTCCTGGCCCTGCTTGGACAGCACCATCTTCACGAACTCGGCTTCCAGGGGAGCCAGCGGCTTGTTCGGCGCCTTGTTCACGTAGACGTACAGGAAGCGGGACAGCGGGTAGCTGCCGTTCAGGGCGTTCTGCTCGTTGTCTTCAACGAACTCGCCACCTTCTTTCTTGGCCAGGGCGACAGTCTTCACGCTGGAAGTCTTGTAGCCGATACCAGAGTAGCCGATGCCGTTAACGGACTGGCTGATGGACTGAACGACGGAAGCGGAACCCGGCTGCTCGTTCACGTTCGGCTTGAAGTCGCCTTTGCACAGGGCTTCTTCCTTGAAGTAGCCGTAGGTGCCGGATACGGAGTTACGACCGAACAGCTGGATCGGCTTGGAAGCCAGATCGCCGGTCACACCCAGGTCACCCCAGGTCTTGATGTTGGAGGTGCCACCGCACAGGCGGTTGGCGGAGAAGATCGCATCGACCTGCTGCATGGTCAGGCCTTTGATCGGGTTGTCCTTGTGGACGAAGATCGCCAGGGCGTCGACGGCAACCGGAACAGCAGTCGGCTTGTAGCCGTACTTCTGCTCGAAGGCCTGCAGCTCGACGTCCTTCATCTTGCGGCTCATCGGGCCCAGGTTGGCGGTGCCTTCGGTCAGAGCCGGCGGCGCGGTGGAGGAACCGGCGGCCTGGATCTGGATGTTCACGTTCGGGTATTCGCGCTTGTAAGCCTCGGCCCACAGGGTCATCAGGTTGGCCAGGGTGTCGGAACCAACGCTGGACAGGTTGCCGGAAACACCAGTGGTCTTCTGATAGGCCGGAATGGACGGATCGACAGCAGCGACCGCGCTGGCGGTAGCGACGCCGGCGGCGACGAAGGTCAGGGCCGCCATCAAACGCTTCAGTTTCATGCCTTGCTCCTAAGCAGGACGAGGGGGTTGAATGCAACGGGGGCCAGTATCGAGAGGCCGCATGACCACTCTATGAATTGATTGTGACAATTGGATGAATGGCCATCATCCGCTGTCCAAGGTGGATCAAGACCCGCGATTCGTACGGAGACAGTCCCCATGAAGCCCCTTCCCCTGCTGCCCTTCGCCCTTCTGGCGCTCTGCACCGCGTGCAGCGAAATGGCCACGTTGACGGTCGAGGACGGCACCGGTCCCGACCCGCTGCTGCCACCACCGAGCCGGAGCATCATCCCCACCGTCAATGTCGCCCCCGCCGTCGGCTGGGCACAGGGCGCCGCTCCCGTGGCGGCCAAGGGCACCCGCGTCCAGGCCTTCGCCGAAAACCTGCAGCACCCGCGCTGGCTCTATGTGCTGCCCAACGGCGATGTGCTGGTGGCCGAAAGCGCCGCGCCGGGCACCGCCAGGCCGGCAGGCATCAAGGGCTGGGTCTCGGGCTTCTTCATGAAGCGCGCCGGTGCCCAGGTGCCGAGCGCCAATCGCATTTCCCTGCTGCGGGACATCAACGGCGATGGCGTCGCTGACCTGCGCAGTACCTTCCTCAAGGGACTCAACTCACCCTTGGGCATGGTGCTGGTGGGCAAGGACCTCTACGTCGCCAACGCCGACGCACTGCTGCGCTTCCCCTATGAGAAGGGCGCCACCGAGATCGACGCACCGGGCACCAGGGTCACCGACCTGCCCGCCGGCCTCAATCACCACTGGACCAAGAACGTCATCGCCAGCCGCAATGGCCGCAAGCTCTATATAACGGTGGGCTCCAACAGCAACGTGGGCGAAAACGGCATGGAGATGGAAGAAGGCCGCGCGGCGATCTGGGAACTGGACCGTGCCAGCGGCAACAAGCGCCTCTATGCCACCGGCCTGCGCAACCCGGTGGGCATGGCCTGGGAACCGCAGACCGGCAAGCTGTGGACGGCGGTGAACGAACGCGACGAACTGGGCAGCGACCTGGTGCCCGACTACATCACCTCGGTGAAGGACGGCGGCTTCTACGGCTGGCCTTACAGCTACTTCGGCCAGCACGTGGACGAGCGCGTCCAGCCGCCGCGCCCTGACCTGGTGGCCAAGGCCATCGTCCCCGACTATGCCCTCGGCCCGCACACCGCCTCCCTGGGCATCGCTTTTGCCAAAGGCAGCAAGTTGCCGAAGCTCCAGAACGGCCTCTTCGTCGGTCAGCACGGCTCCTGGAACCGCGAGCCCCGCAGCGGCTACAAGGTGATCTACGTACCCTTCAAGGGCGGCAAGCCCACGGGCCAGCCAGTGGACGTGCTCACCGGCTTTCTCGACGAGCAGGGCAACGCCCAGGGCCGCCCGGTGGACGTGAAGCTCGACAGCAAGGGCGCGCTGCTGGTGACCGACGATGTGGGCAACAAGGTATGGCGGGTGAGTGCGGCGAAGAAGTGAGGACCGAGCGGGGCCGGCTACCCTCACCCCCAGCCCCTCTCCCAAGGGGAGAGGGGTGAATCACGCCTGGCACGCATTGACCATCCTGCACGGTCAGCCCCCTCTCCCTCCGGGAGAGGGTTGGGGTGAGGGGCGGGAGGAAACTCAGCGCTTCTTCGCGATCAGGAACAACCCGATCAGCATCGCCACGCCGCACAGCGACGCCACGTAATAGGCCGGGCCGAGGCTGTCCCACTTCATCAGCAGGGAAACCACCATCGGCGTCAGGCCGCCGAAGATGGCGTAAGCCAGGTTGTAGGAGAACGACAGGCCGGAGAAACGCACCACCGGCGGGAACGCCTTGACCATCACATAGGGCACGGCGCCGATGGTGCCGACGAACAGGCCGGTCACCGCGTAGAGCGGGAACAGCAAGTCCGGGTTGGTCTTGAGGCCGGTGTAGAGGCTCCAGGAACTGATGGCCAGCAGCGCGCCGCCCACCAGGAAGGTGCGGCCCGCACCGATGCGGTCAGCGATGGCGCCAGCGGCCACGCAGCCGATGGAGAGCAGCACGATGGCCAGGCTGTTGGCCTTGAGCGCAGTGGCCGCGTCGAAGCCGTAGACGGTCTGCAACAGCGTGGGGGTCATCAGGATCACGACCACGATGGCCGCCGACAGCACCCAGGTCAGCAGCATCGACAGCACGATGGCGCCGCGATGTTCACGCAGCACGGCCTTCAGCGGCACTTCCTCGGCCAGCGCCTTGCGCTGCTGCATCTCGGCGAACACCGGGGTCTCGTGGAGCCACTGGCGCAGGTAGACGGAGAACAGGCCGAACACACCGCCCACCAGGAAGGGCAGGCGCCAGGCCCAATCCAGCACTTCGGCCGGGCTGTAGATGCTGTTGATCAGGGTCGCCATCAGCGAACCCAGCAGAATGCCGGCGGTCAGGCCCGAAGTCAGGGTGCCGCAGGCGTAGCCGATGTGGCGCGACGGCACGTGCTCGGCCACGAAGACCCAGGCGCCCGGCACTTCACCGCCAATGGCGGCGCCCTGCACCACGCGCATCAGCAGCAGGGCCAGGGGAGCCCAGATGCCGATCTGCTCGTAGGTGGGCAACAGGCCCATCACCAGGGTCGGCACCGCCATCAGGAAGATGCTCAGGGTGAACATGCGCTTGCGGCCCAGCAGGTCGCCGAAGTGCGCCATGACGATGCCACCCAGGGGGCGTGCCAGGTAGCCGGCGGCGAAGATGCCGAAGGTCTGCAGCTGGCGCAGCCATTCCGGCATCTCGGCGGGGAAGAACAGCTTGCCCACCACAGCGGCGAAGAACACGAAGATGATGAAGTCGTAGAACTCCAGCGCGCCGCCAAGGGCAGAGAGCGACAGGGTCTTGTAGTCGCTGCGGGTCAGCGGGCGCGAGGCGGACGCCTCGGAGGCGAGCACGGAAGACATGTAGGGAGATTCTCGTCTGGGGGTGCGGGGCGTTTGCCGCTACTTGGGCGGCAAAATCGCCAGGGAACATATCAAAAACCGTCAAATGTACACAGCCCGAGCCACAAAACCGCCGCTGGCGCGTCACAGCGGTCGTCTGGCGCCGCCTCATGGCTATATACTGCGCGCTGTTCAGCGCAGGTCGGCATGCAGTGGGTCGGCTGGCGCATTGGGAAGGAGAAGGGCCCGCCCCTCTCCGGGCATTGGCGCCACACACACGAAACAGGCAGTTCCGGCATGATCGATATCGAAGAAGAAGAGAACCTCACCCCGCAAGGCGACCTCGCCCTCCAGATCACCGCGCTCCCGCGGGAAACCAACGGCTTTGGCGATATCTACGGCGGCTGGCTGGTTTCCCAGATGGACCTGGCCGGTACCGCAATGGCCAGCAAGGTGGCTGCGGGCCGCGTGGCCACCGTGGCCATCGACCGCATGGCCTTCCTGGTACCGGTGGCCGTGGGCGCCCAGCTCTCCTTCTATACCCAGACCCTGGAGATCGGCCGCAGCTCGATCCAGATGCTGGTCGAAGTCTGGAGCGACGACCCGCTTTCCAGCGAATGGCGCAAGGTCACCGAAGCGGTGTTCGTCTTCGTCGCCATCGACGGCAGCGGTCGTACCCGCCCGGTCCCGCCGCGCCGGGGCTGACGCCATCGCACAAAGGGCCGCATCAGCGGCCCTTTTTCATTGGCGGACACCTGTCGGGCGCGATTTCAATCGCGAATGAATTCGCTCCCACGACCAGCCTCTCTCCCGGTCGCATAACCGTCCGGCCATCACTCCAGGCGCAAGGCATCCACCGGGTGCAATCTCGCCGCGCGCCGGGCCGGTGCCAGACCCGCGCCCATCCCCACCAGCACCGACAGCAACAACGCCAGCAGCACCAGCGGCGGGCTCAGGCTCAGCGGCAGCCCAGGCAACATCAGCTGCAACAGCCCAAGCATGACGCCCACCATCACCAGCCCCAGCACCCCACCCAGCAGCGACAGCAGCGTCGCCTCGACGAGGAACAGCGCCAGCACCTGGCGCGGCGCGGCCCCCAGGGCGCGGAGCAGGCCGATCTCGGCGGTCCGTTCGCCAACGGTGGTGGTCATGATGGTGAGGATGCCCACCGCCCCCACGAACAGGGAAACCCCGCCCAGCGCCGCGATACCCAGGGTGATGGTGGCGAGGATGCGATTCAGGCTGCCCAGCAGGTCGCCCTGGGAGGTCATGCGGAAATCCTCACGGCCGTGGCGCTCCACCAGCAACCGGCGCACCGCGTCGGCGAAGGGTTCGGCCGGCGTGCTGTCGTCGAACAGCACGTGGATCTTCACCAGGCCCTCGCGGTTGAACAGACTCTCCGCCCAGTCCACCGGGATGTAGGCGATGTCGTCGAGGTCGAAGCCCAGCAGGTTGCCCTTGCTCGCCATTACCCCGATCACCCGGAAGCTCATTCCGCCCACCCGCACCCGCTGACCCACCGGGCTGGCGCCGCCGAACAGCTCTGTCGCCAGCTTCGCACCGAGCACCACATAAGGAGGCGTGCGGCCGTCCCGCGAGGGTGGCAGGAACTGCCCCAGGGCCATATGCACGCGCCAGGCCTCCGCCAGCTGCGAACCGGTGCCGAGGATATCCACGCGCCGCTGCCGGCCTTCCGCCTGGATATCGCCATTGCCCTGGATGATTGGCACCACGGCGTCGGCATGAGGCAGGCGACCCAGGGCGTCGGCATCGGCGATGGTCAGGGGCCGCGCGCTGGCGAGAATGCCGCCGATGCCGCCCGTGGGCAGGGTGCCCGGACGCACCGTGACGACTCGCGTACCGAACTGCGCGAAGCTGTCCAGCACGCGGTTGCGCACGCCCTCGCCCATGGCAGTGAGCAGCGCCACGGCGGCAATGCCGATGGCCACGCCGAGCAGGGTCAGCAGGCTGCGCAGGGGCTGGCTGGAAAGGGCCGAGCCGCACAGGCCGAGGCCATCGCGCCAGCGCATCAATGGCTCCCTTTCGGCTGCAACGCCTGCACCGGCACCTGGGCCGCGGCGTGCCTGGCCGGCAGCCAGGCGAACAGCAGCGCCGCCGCCACCGCGAGTGACGGCGCACCCAAGCGCGCCCACCAGGGCGCATGCAGCGGCAGGTCGGTGGCCAGCCGTCCAACCCAGAGCAGCAACTCACCCAGCGCCAGCCCGGTACCGGCCCCCAGCAACGCCAGCAGGGCCGCCTCGCCGAGGAACAGCAGCCGCACCTGTGCCGAACTGGCGCCCACCGCCTTGAGCAGGCCGATCTCGGCGGTGCGCTGCAACACGGCGATCCAGGTGACGTTCATGATCAGGATGCCGGCCACCAGCAGGCTGATGGCCGCGATGCCGGCCAAGGCCAGGGTCAGCCCGCTGAGGATGCCGTCGAAGGCCGCGAGCATGGAGTCCTGGCTGAGCAGAGTGACGTCTTCCTCCCCCTGATGGCGCTCGGTCAGGGTCGCCAGGACCTGCCGCCGCGCACTTTCGAGGTAACTGGGGCCACGGGCCTCGACGAACACACGAAACAGTCCCTCGCGATCGAACAACGCCTCGGCGCTGGCCACCGGCACGATCAGCGCCTCCGAAAAGTCCATCCCCAGGGATTCGCCGCGCTGGTCCAGCACCCCGATCACCCGGAAGCGCCGGTCGCCGGCCCGCAGCCACTGGCCCAGGACCGGGGTGCTGCCGAACAGTTCCTGACGCAGACGGCTGCCGATCACGCAGACCTCGCCCCCCTGCCCCGGCTCCAGCACCGGCAGCGGTTGCCCTTGGGCGAGGCGAAGCTGGCGGAGGGCGAAGAAGTCACGGGTGGTGCCCAGGGTCAGGGCCTCGCGATTGCGGTTGTCGTGGCTGATTTCCACCTGCCCGGCATGCAGCGGCGCCACGCGGCGTACCGCTGGCAAGCGGCCGAGGGCGGCGGCATCCGCCTGGGTCAGGGACCGGGGCGCCATGCCGGTGATGGGCGGCATGCCGCCCGTGGTTTCATTACGGCCGGGCAGGACGATGAGAATGTCGCGCCCGAGCAGGGAGAACTCCCCCAGCACGTAGGCCCGCGCGCCCTCCCCCAGGCCGCCCAGCAGGGTCACGAAGAACACCCCCACGGCCATCGCCAGCAGCAGCATGGCACTGCGTGATCCATGTCCACGCATCGCGCCGAGCCAGAAGCGACAGGCGTCCAGCGGGTCCATCAGTGCAGCGCTCCCTGGCGCCGGTCGCAGAGAATGCAGCCGTCGCGCATCTGGATCTGGCGGTGGGCGCGGGCAGCGTGTTGGGCGTCGTGGGTCACCAGGATCAGGGTCAGGCCCTCGGCATTGAGCTCCTCCAGCAACTCCACCACCTCGGCGCCGGACTGGCTGTCGAGGTTGCCGGTGGGCTCATCGGCCAGCAGCAGGCGCGGCCGCATCACCATGGCGCGGGCGATGGCCACCCGCTGGCGCTGGCCGCCGGACAGCTCGGCCGGATGATGCCGCAGCCGCTCGGCCAGGCCGAGGCGCTCGGCCAGCTGCAGGCTGCGGCGGCGACGCTCGCCGGGCTCGATGCCGGCCAGCAGCATGGGCAGCTCGATGTTCTCCAGCGCGGTCAGGCGCGGAATCAAGTGGAAGGACTGGAACACGAAGCCGATCAGCCGGCTGCGCAGGGCCGCACGGCGCGCTTCACTCAAACCGGCGGTGGGCTCCTCGTCCAGCCAGAACTCGCCGCTGTCCGGCGCATCCAGCAGCCCGAGGATATTCAGCAGGGTGGACTTGCCCGAACCGGACGCGCCGGTAATGGCCAGGTACTCGCCATCGGCCACGTCCAGGTCGAGATGGTCGACGCCGCGCACCCGCTCCTGCCCCAACTGGAAGCAGCGGCTGACCTGGTGCATGAGAATCATGGCGCCGCCTCTCCGGCGTCGGCGCGGGGGCTGACCACACTGCCGTCGGCCAGGCCCTCATGCTGCAGGCTGGGCAGGATACGATCGCCGGCAGCCAGCCCGCCCTTCACCTCGCTCCAGCGCCAGTTGGCCAGGCCGATCTCCACTTTCTGCTCCCGCAGGTGGCCGTTGCTCGGGTCGTAGCGCAGCACCTTGCCGCCGTCCAGCAGGCTTTCCGTAGGCACCCGAAGGGTCTGTTCCCGCTGGGCCAGGAGGATCTCCACATCGGCGCTGTAGCCGCTGAGCAGCATCAGGTCCGCCGGAACCTGTTCGAACTTCACTTCCACGTCCACCGTGCGCGCCTGCTTTTCCAGCTCTTGCACGAAGGGCGCTATGCGGCTCACCCGGCCCGCGAAGCTGCGCCCACGGAAGGCGTCCAGGGTGATGCGCACCGGCATGCCCGGACGCACCAGGGCGGCGTCCACTTCGTCGATGGGCGCTTCCACATAGAGGCATTGGTCGTCGATCAGATCCACCGCCGGCGGCGTGGGGATGCCCGGTGGCGAGGGCGTCACCACCTCGCCCAGCTCGCCGTTGATCTCCGCGACTATGCCGGCGAAGGGCGCCCGCAGGGTGGCCTGGTCCAGTTGCGCCAGTTGCAGGTCGAGGCTGGCTTCGGCCTCGCGGATCTTCGCCTCGCCACCACTGCACAGCAGCTGCGAGAGCCGCGCGCGGGTAACGCTCTGGTCCATCAGATCCTCGGAGGCCAGCTTGCGCTCGGCCAGGCGTTCGAGACGCTGCTGGTCGCGGCTGTCCTGGCTGGCCTGGCGGCAGCTCTGTTCGCGCAGGTTGCGCTGGGCATCGAGGCGCGCGCGGGCTTCCTCCACCCGCGCCTGCAGGTCGTCCTGGCGCAGGCGCATCAGCACGTCCCCCGCCTGCACCCGCTGCCCGGCATGGATCAGCAGTTCGCTGACCTGCCCGCCAGTCTTGAACGACAGGTGCGCGCGCCGGCAGGCCTTCACCGTACCCGCTCGGGTGTTGGCCACCAGGGTTTCCACTTCACCTTTACCCACTTCCACCAGTTGCACGGGCACCGGATCGGGCCGCGCCCAGAGCCCCAGCAACATCGCCAGGGAGGCAAAAATAGGAATAATTATCAGTAACTTGCGCATGGCACCGACTCCACTTACCAGTGGGTGACGTTGAGTCTAGGTGCGCCGTTGCGGGCTCTTTCCGGTACCTGCGTGCCGCTATTGCGCGGATTCGGGGAAGGACCGCCCATAAATGAAGAGCTTAGCGATGGAGCCAGCCAACCCCCGCCAGCCGGGCCTCTGACCATCCATGTCAAATTGCCGACAAGTGGAAGATAGGTTACGAGCAGCAGACGACAACGCGTCAAAATAAGGTCATCGGCAACCTCGCCGCCTGGTTCCTGGTCGAATCCCGAGAAAGCCCCCGCCGCCTCTGCCATGCTGTTTCGAATAGCAGATGGCGCCCTGGCGGCCCAACAGCACAGCAAGCGGAGATTGCGATGTACGACGAAACCCTGCCCACCGTGGAACAGCTGGAGGTGGATGAACTGGTCTGCTGGCGGGTGCATACCCGTCACGGGGAATTGCTGATGACACAACAAGGCGCGCAGGTCCTGAGCTACCAGCCCCACGGCGAAGAGCCGGTGATCTGGCTCAGCGGCCAGGCCGCCTACCAGAAGGGCAAGGCGGTGCGCGGCGGCGTACCGGTGTGCTGGCCCTGGTTCGGCGACCTGCGGCGCAACCCCGCCGAAATCCAGGGCATGCACCAGGGCGGCCCGATCTGCCCGGCCCACGGCCTGGTACGCGAGCGCGACTGGACGCTGCTTGGCATCGACAGCGAAGGCCCGGCGGTGCGCCTGGACTTCGCCCTCGACACCGCCAGCGAACCGCTGCCCGGCTGGCCCCATGCCGCCGAACTGAAGCTGTCCATCCTGATGGATGAGCAACTGCGGTTGACCCTGTCCACCCGCAATACCGGCGACCGCCCCCTGGCCATCAGCCAGGCATTGCACAGCTACTTCGCCGTCAGCGATATCCAGGGCGTGGAAGTGGAAGGCCTCGACGACTGCCGCTACATCGAGACCCTGGAAGACTGGCAGGAGCGCAAGCAGAAGGGGCCTGTCTCCTTCCGCGGCGAAACCGACCGCATCTACCTGGAAACGCCGCGACGCATGGCCATCGTCGACCGCGCCTGGAAGCGCCGCATCCTGCTGGAAGCCGACGGTTCCGCGTCCGCCGTGGTGTGGAACCCCTGGATCGACAAGTCCCGGCGCCTGTCCCAGTTCGCCGAGGATGCCTGGAAGGGCATGCTCTGCATCGAAACCGCGCGGGTGATGGACGACTTCCTGGTGCTGCGACCCGGCGAAGAACAGCGGATGGTGCTCAACATCAGCAGCACGCCACTCTGATGCCGGTAGTGGGCTCTCTATGGGGATGAATTCATCCCTGCAGGGTGCGCCATGCGCACCGATTGCAAGGTCAGCCGAGGCACCTCGCCCTTCCCTTGAACACGCAGCGCACCCCAGGGGCGGACACGCGGTACCGATTGCTACAGGTCCCCTTCCTCGACCAACCGTACGCTGCCGGCATCCATGGCATAGGCGGCGTCGGCCAGGTCGTTGCTGACCTGTTCCACCTTGAGGGTGCCGTCGACCCAGATGGGCGCGTAGATGTCGTCGAGCTGGATGCCCTCGGGGTAGCGCACCAGCACGATCTGGTTCGGCGGCGGCGGCGGAACATGGATGCAGGCGCCGGGATACGGCACCAGGAAGAACAGCGTGCTGCGGCCCTTGGCATCGCTCTCCAGCGGCACCGGGTAGCCGCCGATGTGGATCTTCTTGCCGTTGAACGCCGCCACGGTCTTCGCGGAATACATCACCGCCGGCAGGTTCTTGTCCTGCTGCTTCAGGCCGCCCTGCTGGCCGAAGGTGCCGTCGGCCTCGGGCGTGTCGTGGCTGATGTCCGGCATTTCCTCGAGGGCCTTGCGGTCCTCTGGCGGCATGAGTTCCAGCCAGTCGGTTTCGGGAAGTTCAGCGCGGGCGAGGGTGCAGCAGAACAGCAGGAGCAGGCAGGCAAGGCGGCGCATGGGCGGACTCGTGAAAGCGTGGGGCGGGGACGTCAGGCGCTAAGACTAAAGCCTCGGCGGACCGGTTCCCAGCCCCACCGGGCGGTCAGCTTTTCTTGACGAAGTTGTAGATCACCAGCAGCACCACCGCGCCTACCACCGCACCGATGAAGCCCGCGGCCTGCCCGGCCTGGTATATGCCCACGGCCTGGCCGCCATAGGTGGCCAGCAGCGAACCACCGACACCGAGCAGAATCGTCATGATCCAGCCCATGCTGTCGTCGCCAGGTTTGATGAAACGTGCGATCAGGCCAACGATCAGCCCGATGATGATAGTGCCGATGATGCCCATGTCATGCCCTCCCGAATGTAGTTGAGGCATGCCTGAGCCTAGATGCACTTGAGAATGCCTGCCATCGGCCGCCCCGGAGGGGCGGCCGATGGGCGTCAGGCTTTGACGATCAGCGCTTCCACTGCAGCGATCTGGCGATCGAGGGTGGCGCGGTCCGCGCAACGCAGGGTGGCGTGGCCCACCTTGCGGCCAGCCTTGAAGGCCTTGCCATAGTGGTGCAGGTGGCAGTCGTCGACGGCGATCACCTTGTCCACAGCCGGTACTTCGCCGATGAAGTTGAGCATCGCGCTCTCGCCCAGCTTGGCAGTGGAGCCCAGCGGCAGGCCGGCGACGGCACGCAGGTGGTTCTCGAACTGGCTGCACTCGGCGCCTTCGATGGTCCAGTGGCCGGAGTTGTGCACGCGCGGGGCGATCTCGTTGGCCTTCAGGCCGCCGTCCACTTCGAAGAACTCGAAGGCCAGCACGCCGACGTAGTCCAGCTGGGTCAGCACGCGGCCGACGTAGTCCTCGGCCAGGGCCTGCAACGGATGCTCGGTGCTGGCGATGGACAGGCGCAGGATGCCGTTCTCGTGGGTGTTGTGCACCAGCGGGTAGAAGCGGGTCTGGCCATCACGGGCACGCACCGCCACCAGCGAGACTTCGCCGGTGAAGGGCACGAAACCTTCGAGGATGCAGGGCACGCTGCCCAGTTCGGCGAAGGCGCCGACCACATCCTCGGGCTTGCGCAGGACCTTCTGGCCCTTGCCGTCGTAGCCCAGGGTGCGGGTCTTGAGCACGGCCGGCAGGCCGATGCTGGCGGCTGCGGCGTCGAGGTCGGCCTGGGACTGGATATCGGCGAATTCCGGGGTGGGGATGCCGAGGTCCTTGAACATCGACTTCTCGAACCAGCGGTCGCGGGCGATGCGCAGGGCTTCGGCGCTCGGGTAGACCGGCACGAACTGCGAGAGGAAGGCCACGGTCTCGGCCGGCACGCTCTCGAACTCGAAGGTCACCAGGTCCACTTCATCGGCCAGCTGGCGCAGGTGGTCCTGGTCGCCGTAGTCGGCGCGGATGTGCTCGCCAAGTGCCTGGGCGCAGGCGTCCGGCGCCGGGTCGAGGAAAGCGAAGGTCATGCCCAGCGGGGTGCCCGCCAGGGCCATCATGCGGCCGAGCTGGCCGCCACCGATTACGCCGATCTTCATGACTCAGGCCTCACGCGGGTCCGGGTTGTCCAGGACCATGTCGGTCTGCTCGCGGCGGAAGTCCTTCAGCGCCACGTGGTATTTCGGGTACTTGCCGCCGAGGATGCTCGCGGCCAGCAGGGCGGCGTTGATCGCACCGGCCTTGCCGATGGCCAGGGTGGCGACCGGGATGCCGGCGGGCATCTGCACGATGGACAGCAGGGAGTCGACGCCCGAGAGCATGGACGACTGCACCGGCACGCCGAGTACCGGCAAGTGGGTCTTGGCGGCGCACATGCCCGGCAGGTGGGCGGCACCGCCGGCACCGGCAATGATCACCTCGATGCCACGGCCTTCGGCCTCTTCGGCGTACTGGAACAGCAGGTCCGGGGTGCGGTGGGCGGATACCACCTTCACTTCATAGGGAATGCCCAGCTTTTCCAGCATGTCGGCGGTGTGGCTGAGGGTGCTCCAATCGGACTTGGAGCCCATGATCACGCCTACCAGTGCGCTCATCGTCGTGCCTCATCAAAGTGCGCCGGTTGGCGCGACCAAAAACAACAAGCCACGCAATGGCGTGGCTTGTCTGCAATGTGGGCCGTGCTGCGGGGCGCGCTGCCGGCCGAAGGCCGCGCAGTATAACGCAAAGCCGCAGCTGGCGTGCATTTGCCCTTACCGCTCGTCCAGAGCTGGCGCCGCAGGCGCATGGACGCGGCCAAACCTTGCTCCAGCGCAATGCTCGCAAGCGGTAGCGGCGCAGAATCGGAAACCTCTTCCAAGGAGGTGCATGTCTTGAACCAGACCATGAAAGCCGCGGTAGTCCACGCCTTCGGCGAGCCGCTACGGATCGAGGAAGTGAAGGTTCCCCTGCCCGGCCCGGGGCAGATTCTCGTGAAGATAGAAGCCTCGGGCGTGTGCCACACCGACCTGCATGCCGCCGAAGGCGACTGGCCGGTGAAACCCAGCCTGCCCTTCATTCCCGGCCACGAGGGCGTGGGCTACGTCGCGGCGGTGGGTGCCGGCGTCAGTCGAGTCAAGGAGGGCGACCGCGTCGGCGTGCCCTGGCTCTACACCGCCTGCGGCTGCTGCGAACACTGCCTGACCGGCTGGGAAACCCTCTGCGAGAGCCAGCAGAACACCGGCTACTCGGTGAACGGCGGCTACGCCGAATACGTGCTGGCAGACCCTAACTTCGTCGGAATCCTGCCGAAAAACGTCGAATTCGCCGAGATCGCGCCGATTCTTTGTGCCGGCGTCACCGTCTACAAGGGCCTGAAAGTCACCGGTGCGCGGCCCGGCCAGTGGGTGGCGATTTCCGGCATTGGCGGCCTCGGCCATGTGGCGGTCCAGTACGCCCGCGCCATGGGGCTGCACGTAGCCGCCGTGGATGTCGATGACGCCAAGCTGGAACTGGCGCGCAAGCTCGGCGCCAGCCTGACCATCAACGCACTCGATGAGAACCCCGCCGAAGTGATCCAGCGCAACATCGGCGGCGCCCACGGCGTGCTGGTCACGGCCGTCTCCAACAGCGCCTTCGGCCAGGGCATCGGCATGGCCCGGCGCGGCGGCACAGTGGCGCTGGTGGGCCTGCCGCCGGGCGACTTCCCCACGCCGATCTTCGACGTGGTGCTCAAAGCCATCAGCATCACCGGTTCCATCGTCGGCACCCGCGCCGACCTCCAGGAAGCCCTGGACTTCGCCGGTGAAGGCCTGGTCAAGGCCACCATCCACCGCGACAAGCTGGACAACATCAACGGCATCTTCGAGCAGATGCGCGCCGGGAAGATCGAAGGCCGCATCGTGGTCGAGATATAGGGAACTCGCGCCTACAGCGATCAGCTCTCGCCGCCCACCCCACCTTCCAGCTTGCGCCACAACAGCCGCACGGACGCCTTGCGCACCAGGGCGCAGCGGTACAGGCGGATTTCCAGCGGCACATGCCACTGGCTTCCTCCACACACCACCAGATCACCACGAGCCAGTTCGGCCTGTGCGCTGAAGCGCGGCACCCAGGCCACGCCCATGCCCTGCAAGGCCATGCTCTTCAGGCTGTCCGCCATGGCGGTTTCGTACACAGTGGTGGAGCGCAGCGCGCGCTGGCGCAGCAGGATGTTCACCGAGCGACCGAGAAAGGCACCAGCGCTGTAGGCCAGCAGCGGCACGCTCTGGCCGCTGTCCAGCTCATAGAGCGGCTTGCCGCTGGCATCCACGGCGCACACCGGCAGCATCTCGGTACGGCCCAGGTGCATGGAGGGGAAGATTTCCGGGTCCATCTGCAGGGCCGCATCCGGGTCGTAGAAGGCCAGGATCAGGTCACAGCCGCCCTCGCGCAGAGAGTGCACCGCCTCGCCCACGTTGGTGGCGATCAGGCGACTGGCGATATTCAGGCCGTCAGCACGCAGCCGCGAGATCCACTGCGGGAAGAAACCCAGCGCCAGGGAGTGGGCGGCAGCGAACTGCAGCACTTCACCCTGTTGGCCTTCCAGGTGATGCAGGTGACGCACCACCTCGCCCAGCTGGTCCACCATGCTGCGCGCGGTAACCAGGAACAGCTGGCCCGACTCGGTCAACTCGACCGGCGTTCGCGAGCGGTTCACCAGGGTCAGCCCCAGTGCCGCTTCCAGACTTCGGATGCGCCGGCTGAAGGCCGGCTGGGTCACGAAACGCCGCTCGGCGGCCTGGGAAAAGCTGCGGGTATTGGCCAGGGCGACGAAGTCTTCCAGCCATTTGGTTTCCAGGTTCATCTCTGCCTT
Organism: Pseudomonas lalkuanensis; assembly: GCF_008807375.1. Lineage (NCBI taxonomy): Bacteria > Pseudomonadati > Pseudomonadota > Gammaproteobacteria > Pseudomonadales > Pseudomonadaceae > Metapseudomonas > Metapseudomonas lalkuanensis. The sequence goes on from NZ_CP043311.1 coordinate 5,971,330, forward strand.
CCGGAATGCTCGATTTTGGTGCGCACGTTCGCAGCCCAACCCACGTCACGCGGACATTATGCCGATTGTGCATGACCCAGCGAATAACAGCATTGGCCGACAAACGGCTACAAGCCTAGATTATTGGGCATCGCGGCACTGGCCGTGTTCCCCCAGAGATGAATAGCATCATGTCCTCCGCTGCATCCTTCCGCATCGAAAAAGACCTGCTCGGCACCCTCGAAGTACCCGCTGACGCTTACTACGGCATCCAGACCCTGCGCGCGGTCCACAACTTCCGCCTGTCCGGCGTACCGCTGGCACACTACCCGAAGCTGGTCATCGCCCTGGCCATGGTCAAGCAGGCCGCCGCCGATGCCAACAAGCAGCTCGGTCACCTCAGCGCCGACAAGCACGCCGCCATCAGCGAAGCCTGTGCACGCCTGATCCGCGGTGACTTCCACGACCAGTTCGTGGTGGACATGATCCAGGGTGGCGCCGGCACCTCCACCAACATGAACGCCAACGAGGTGATCGCCAACATCGCCCTCGAGGCCATGGGCAAGCAGAAGGGTGAGTACAAGTACCTGCACCCGAACAACGACGTGAACATGGCGCAGTCGACCAACGACGCCTACCCAACCGCCATTCGTCTCGGCCTGCTGCTGGGCCACGACGCCCTGCTGGCCAGCCTCGACAGCCTGATCCAGGCCTTCGCCGCCAAGGCCAAGGAGTTCGCCGGCGTACTGAAGATGGGCCGCACCCAGCTGCAGGACGCCGTGCCGATGACCCTCGGCCAGGAATTCCAGGCCTTCGCCACCACCCTGGGCGAAGACCTCGACCGCCTGCGTCGCCTGGCGCCGGAGCTGCTGACCGAAGTGAACCTCGGCGGCACCGCCATCGGCACCGGCATCAACGCCGACCCGGGCTATCAGAAGCTGGCCGTCGAGCGCCTGGCAGCCATCAGCGGCCACCCGGTCGTTCCGGCCGCCGACCTGATCGAAGCCACCTCGGACATGGGCGCCTTCGTGCTGTTCTCCGGCATGCTCAAGCGCACCGCGGTCAAGCTGTCGAAGATCTGCAACGACCTGCGCCTGCTCTCCAGCGGTCCACGTACCGGCATCAACGAGATCAACCTGCCGCCGCGCCAGCCGGGCAGCTCGATCATGCCGGGCAAGGTCAACCCGGTTATCCCGGAAGCCGTCAACCAGGTGGCCTTCGAAGTCATCGGCAACGACCTGGCCCTGACCCTGGCAGCCGAAGGCGGCCAGCTGCAGCTGAACGTGATGGAGCCGCTGATCGCCTACAAGATCTTCGACTCGATCCGCCTGCTCCAGCGCGCCATGGACATGCTGCGCGAGCACTGCATCAATGGCATCACCGCCAACGTCGAGCATTGCCGCCGCCTGATGGAAAACTCCATCGGCCTGATCACCGCGCTGAACCCTTACATCGGTTACGAGAACGCCACCCGCATCGCCAAGGAAGCCCTGGAAAGTGGCCGCGGCGTGCTGGAACTGGTGCGTGAAGAGAAGCTGCTGGACGAGTCCATGCTGGCCGACATCCTCCGCCCGGAAAACATGATCGCCCCGCGCCTCGTGCCGCTGAAAGGCTGATCAGGCAAACGAACTCACCAGGAGGGGCCTCGCCCCTTCATCCTTCGAGGATGGCGCCAGCCATCCTTTTTTTTGCCCAGTAGGAGCGAATTCATTCGCGAAGGGCATCGATCGCGATTGAAATCGCTCCCACAATTGCGCCCCCCGGATTAGCCAGCGTCGGAACAGTGGATTCACAGGAGCGAGCTCTGCTCGCGAATGGCGGACAAACCGTTACCCATGTCTCCCGACAGAAAGCTTCGCGAGCAAGCTCGCTCCTACAGGTGCCACGCCTTGCGGAGGGTACTGATCGCCTCGGCGATCTGCGCTTCCGGCACGGCGGCGAAACCCAGCACCAGCCCGGCGCGGTTATCCACAGGCTCCGGGCTGTTTTCCAGCCAGTATTCGCTGAGGCCATTCAGCTCCACGCCGGCCGTTCGGGCGCTGTTCACCAGTTCCCGCTCGCGGGCCAGGCCGTCCACCCGCACGCACAGGTGCAGGCCGGCATCCACCGGCGGCATGGGCGCGCAGCCGGGAATGGCTTCGGGCCAGTCACGCAGCAGCGCATCGCGGCGGGCGCGGGCGGCCAGGCGCATCCGCCGCACATGGCGCTGGAAATGCCCGGCGGCGATGAACTCGGCCATCACCGCCTGGGTGCCGATCTCCGAGTGACGCATATCCAGCGCGCGGCGCCGGGCGAAAGATTCGGCCAGGGCCGGCGGCAGCACCAGGTAGCCCAGGCGCAGCGCCGGAAAGGTGATCTTGCAGAAGGTACCGACGTAGATCACCCGCCCCTGCCGATCCAGCGCGGCCAGGGGCGCCAGCGGGGTTCCGCTGTAGCGGTACTCGCCGTCATAGTCGTCCTCGACTATCCAGCCGTCGCGGCGTTCGGCCCACTCCAGCAGTTCCAGGCGCCGCGCCAGGGACAGGGTCACCCCCGTGGGGTACTGGTGCGAAGGGGTGACGTAGGCCAGCCGGCAATCCTCCAGCCGCGCCAGCGCAGCGCAGTCCAGGCCATCGTTATCCACAGGCACGCCGCACAGTTCGGCACCGGCCACGGCGAAGGCATGGCCGGCCGCGCGATAGCCCGGGTTCTCGATGGCCACGCGGTCGCCGGGTTGCACCAGCAACTGGGCGCAGAGACTGATGGCCTGCTGGGCGCCGCAAGTGATCACCACCTGCGCCGGGTCGCAGGACAGCCCACGACTGCTACGCAGGTAGGCGGCCACCAGCTCGCGCAGGCTCCAGTCCCCCGCCGGGTCGCCGTAGCCCAGGCGCGCCGGCGAGGGTTTGCGCCAGAAGCGCGCCTGCAGGCGCGCCCAGGTTTCGAAGGGGAACAGATCGAAGGCCGGCACGCCGATGCGGAACGCCCTTGGCGCGCCCGTGACCGGCGGCGGCAAGTGGTGCTCCTGCAAGCGCTGCAACGCTGGGCCGGGCGCAGGCCCCGCCGGTGGCTGGGGTACGGGGCGCGCTGTGGATAACTCGGCTACATAGGTGCCGTCACCCACCCGGCCTTCCACATAGCCTTCGGCGTAGAGCTGGTCGAAGGCGCGGGTCACGGTGTTGCGGGAAATCCCCAGCAGCGCCGCCAGGTCGCGGGTCGCCGGCAGGCGCGTGCGACTGACCAGGCGGCCGTCGAGGATGCGTTCGCGCAGGGCCTGGTAGAGCTGGCGCGACAGCCCCTGGCCGGGGTCCAGGCGAATGCCGGAAAGGTCGACGGGAAGCGGTGGCGCGGCAGACATGTTCGACCTCGATTGGCTCTATCGAACTGACAGGAAATGGCTCTTACAACAGACCAATATCCTGCCTAGCATGAAGCCATTCCGCCAGGAGAAGCCTTCATGTACGTCCCCTCCGCCTTCCGCCAGAACGACCTCGCCCAGCTCCATGCACAGATGCAGGCCTCCGGCCTCGCCGTGCTGACCAGCGCCGGCAGCCAGGGCCTGCTGGCCAGCCACCTGCCGCTGGTGCTGGAGCCCGGTGAGGGGGAATACGGCACGCTTTATGGCCACTTCGCCCGCGCCAATCCGCACTGGCGCGACCTCGCTGACGGCACCGAAACGCTGGTGGTATTCGCCGGCCCCGATGCCTACGTCACGCCCACCTGGTATCCGGCCAAGGCGGAGCACGGCAAGGTCGTGCCCACCTGGAACTACATCGCCGTGCATGCCTGGGGCCAGGCCGAGGTCTTCGACGATCCCGAGCGCCTGCTGCAGGTGGTCAGCCGCCTCAGCGGCCGCCACGAAGCCGGTCGACCGCAACCCTGGGCGGTGAGTGATGCGCCCCGCGAATACCTGGATAGCATGCTCCGCGCCATCGTCGGCTTCGCCCTGCCCATTCGCCGCCTGGAAGGCAAATGGAAGCTCGGCCAGAACCGCTCCGTCGCCGACCAGGCCGGCGTTCGCGAGGGCCTGGCCGCATCCGCCAACCCGCGCGACCGCGAACTGGCCGAGCGGATGTCACTGATCGACTGACCCCAGCAAGGAAGAAACCCATGTCCGCCGCACCGCTTGAAATCCGCCCGCTCGGCACCGCCGACCACGCCGCCTGGCTGCCGCTCTGGCAGGGCTACCAGCGCTTCTACAAGACTGAAATCGCCGCCGAGACCAGCGCCGTCACCTGGCAGCGCTTCCTCGACCCGGCCGAGCCGATGAACGCCGCCCTGGCCTGGCGCAATGGCGAAGCCGTGGGCCTGGTGCACTACATCTATCACCGCAGCTGCTGGACGGTGGGCGACTACTGCTACCTGCAGGACCTGTACGTCGCAGAAGGCGTGCGCGGCGGCGGCATCGGCCGCCAGCTGATCGAACACGTCTACGCCGCGGCCCGCGCCGCCGGCGCCTCGCGGGTGCACTGGCTGACCCACGAAACCAACACCGACGCCATGCAGCTGTATGACCGCATCGCCGACCGTTCAGGCTTCGTCCAGTACCGCAAGATCCTCTGACCGGAGAGCAGCATGAGCAACCAGGACCTGAGCCACTGGCAGCCACGCCCTGCCCCAGCCCACACACCGCTGCCGGGGCGCTTCGTGCGACTCGAGCCGCTGGACGCCGCGCGCCACGGCGATGACCTCTGGCACGCCCTGCAGGGTCCGGACCCGGCGCTGTGGGACTACCTGCCCTACGGCCCCTTCGCCAGCCGCGAGCCCTTCGACGCCTGGCTGGAGGGCAACGCCGCCAGCCGCGATCCGCTTTTCTATACGGTCGTTGACCTCGCCAGCGGTCGCGCCCTAGGCGTGCTCAGCTACCTGCGCATCACCCCGAAGGACGGCGTCATCGAGATCGGCCACATCGCCTTCGGCAAGGCCATGCAGCGCACGCCCGGCTCCACCGAAGCGGTGTGGCTGCTGGCCCGCCACGCCTTTGACGACCTCGGCTACCGCCGCCTGGAATGGAAGTGCAATGCCAACAACGCCCGCTCCATGCGCGCTGCCGAGCGCCTGGGCTTCAGCTATGAAGGGCTGTTCCGCCAGCACATGATCGTCAAGGGCCAGAACCGCGACACCGCCTGGTTCTCCATCATCGACGGCGAATGGCCGAAATGCCGGGAAGCCTTCGAGCGCTGGCTGTCTGTGGATAACTTCGATGGGGAGGGACGGCAGCACCAATCGCTGGAAGGGCTCAGGCGTTGAGCCAGGGGACCGCTGCGCGGTCCTTTCGCGACTGAAGTCGCTCCTACAGGTGACGCAAGCACCCGAATCGTGGGGGCGATTTCATTCGCGATGCCCCTGCATTCGGCTCACTCGATCTCGAACAGCCCGTTCTTGAGTGGCGCCACATCCAGGCGCTGGCGCACATCGTCGTCGATGCGCGGATCGTCGGGGCGGTAGAGCTTCACCTGGCGGTAGGCGGCTACTCGGTTGATCTCCGGGCCGAGGAATTCCCAGACCACGCGGGTGCAGGCCGGATTGCGCCGGTCGCCGCTGGAAACGCCGGTCTTCAGGCCATTGAGGCGGGTGATGCGGCTCTTGTAGCTGGGAATGAGGATGGTCTGGCTCATCTCGTTGAGGGTGAGCGACTCGTAGTCCACCAGGAACAGGCGATCCTGCAGCTGGAACGCCGCGCCCAGGTAGCGGCAGCGCACCCAGTCCTCGGCCCCCACGTCCGGGCTGCTGGATCGCTCCTGACGCTCCTGCCGCTCGAAGAGGAAGTTGCCGTCCTCCTCCCACAGGTGCACCAGCGACAGCAGCACCGTGCCCGGCACGGACATGCAGTTGGAGTATTCGAAGTAGTAGCCGCAGTAGCGCGACAGGTTGCCGGAATGCTCGCGCAAGGGCTGCAGCAGGCTGAGCAGCGGGTCGTTGGCGCGGGCGAGACTTTCCGACTGGCGGACGCCGATCAGCCGGGCGAACTGCTCGGTGGGCAGGGCCAGTTCGTAGTCCTCGACGCCGAAAAAATCACCGATGCGCTTGAGGTTGTAGGCGGTCGGGTGGCTCTGCCCGCTCAGGTACTTGTTGAACTGGGCGCGGTTGATCGCCAGCTTGCGGCAAACCTCCGAGATAGAGCGGTAGTGGCTGCACAGTAGCTTGAGGTTTTCGCCCAGATTGTCCGACACCGCCCATTACCCCCTGTTGCGAGTGGCGCGACTATAGCATCAAGTCGCATCACGTCGAATAAAGCCGCGAAATTGTCTGATATGTCGCATTCCCCAACCATGCGCGGCAACGGCAGAGGCGTGTCCGCCCGAAGCCTTCGTCCATCACGCGAACAAAATAAGAATCGAGGTCTCACTCATGCTTGAAGTGATCAACGACTTCCTCTCGGGGAAAGTGCTCATCGTGCTCATCGTCGGGCTCGGCACCTATTTCACCCTCCGCTCCCGCTTCGTCCAGTTCCGCCATTTCGGCCACATGTTCAGCGTGTTCAAGGAATCCATCCGTGGCCAGGCCGGCCAGCTGAGCTCCTTCCAGGCCCTGATGCTGAGCCTCGCCGGCCGCGTTGGCGCCGGTAACATCGCCGGTGTCGGCCTGGCCGTGACCCTCGGCGGTCCCGGCGCCGTGTTCTGGATGTGGGTCACCGCGCTGGTCGGCATGTCCAGCAGCTTCTTCGAGTGCACCCTGGCCCAGGTCTACAAGCGCGCCGATGGCGACGGCCTGTACCGCGGCGGCCCGTCCTACTACATCCAGCATGGCCTGAAGCTGCGCTGGATGGCGCTGACCTTCGCCGTGCTGCTGCTGGTGACCTACGGCTTCGCCTTCAACGGCCTGCAGGCCTTCACCGTGACCCACTCCCTGGAAAACGCCTTCGGTCTGCCGGTGCAGTACACCGGTATCGGCCTGGCCGTGCTCCTGGGCCTGGTGTTCATCGGCGGCATCAAGCGCATCGCCTCGGTGTCCGACCTGCTGGTACCGGTCAAGACCCTGGCCTACATCGCCGTCACCTGCTACGTGATCATTTCCCAGATCGAGCTGGTGCCGGACATGCTGGTCACCATCGTGAAGAGCGCCTTCGGCCTTGAGCCGGCCTTCGCCGGCCTGCTGGGCAGCGCCATCGTAATGGGCGTGAAGCGCGGCGTGTTCGCCAACGAAGCGGGCCTGGGCAGCGCGCCCAACGTCGCCGCCGTGGCTGCCGTGAAGCACCCGGCCGCCCAGGGCGTGGTGCAGGCGTTCAGCGTGTTCCTCGACACCTTCGTGATCTGCACCTGCACCGCGCTGCTGATCCTGCTGTCCGGCTTCTATACCCCGGGCTTCGAAGGCGACGGCATCGTGCTGACCCAGAACTCCCTGGCCGCCGTGGTCGGTGAGTGGGGCCGCGTGTTCATCAGCGTCGCGCTGAGCCTCTTCGTCTTCACCTGCATCCTGTACAACTACTACCTCGGCGAGAACGCCCTGCAGTTCCTGGCCGGCCGCAGCCGCGCCGCCCTGCTGACCTACCGTGGCCTGGTGCTGGCACTGATCTGCTGGGGCTCCATGCAGAACCTGGGCACCGTGTTCGCCTTCGCCGACATCACCATGACCTGCCTCGCCTTCGTCAACCTGCTGGCCCTGGCCATGCTGATCAAGGTCGGCCTGCGGGTGATGCGCGACTACGACGAGCAACGCAAGGCGGGCATCAACCAGCCGGTGTTCGATTCCGCCAAGTTCGCTGACCTGGACCTGGACCGCGACGCCTGGCCGGCCAACCCGGCGCCGAGCGAGGACACCATCCCCGTCGCTCACGGCCTGGCGCAAAGCCACCGCTGATCGCGCGTTCCGGTAGTACCTGGTGCCGCTCCTCCGCTGATGCGGGGAGCGGCACTGTCGTTTCTGCATCCTGCTTTTTTCGAGTTTTCCCGACCCATGAATGCTGTGAAGAACCTTTTCGTGCTCTACACCGGCGGCACCATCGGCATGCTGCAGACTCCCGAAGGCCTGGCCCCGGCCAGCGGCTTCGAGGCACGCATGCGCGAGCAGCTGGACGGCCAGGGAGTGGCACTGGATTGGCACTTCCAGGAACTGCTGCCGCTGATCGATAGCGCCAACATGCGCCAGACCAACTGGCTGGCCATGCGCGATGCGATAGTCGACGCGGTGGAACGCGGTCACGACGGCGTGCTGCTGCTGCACGGCACCGACACCCTGGCCTACAGCGCGGCGGCCCTCGGTTTCCTGATGCTGGGCCTGCCGGTACCCGTGGTGCTGACCGGCGCCATGCTGCCGGCCGGTAGCGACGGCAGCGATGCCTGGCCGAACCTGCTGGGCGCCATCCGTGCGCTGCAGGCGGGAGTCGCACCCGGCGTGCATCTCTTCTTCAATGGCGAGCTGCTGCACGGCGCCCGCGCCAGCAAGCTGCGCTCGGAGGCCTTCGACGCCTTCGCCGTACTGCCGCGCCCACGAGACGGCGAGCGCGCCGGCCGGATTCCCGCCGGACTGGATTACCGCAGCCCGCGCCAGCCGGTGAACCTCGCGGTGCTGCCGCTCTTCCCCGGTGTGGCGGCGAGCCATGTGGAGGCACTGCTGGGCAGCGGCGTGCAGGGCCTCTTGCTGGAGTGCTACGGCAGCGGCACCGGCCCGTCCGACGACAAGGCGCTGCTCGACGTCCTGCGCGCCGCCCACCAGCGTGGCGTGGTGCTGGCCGCCATCAGCCAGTGCCCGGCCGGGCATATGCAGGCGGGCGTGTACGCCGCCGGCAGCCAGTTGCTGGCCACCGGCCTGGTGCCGGCCGGCGGCATGACCCGCGAGGCGGCGCTGGGCAAGCTGTTCGCCTTGCTCGGCGTCGGCATGCGCCAGGAAGAGGTGGAGCAGTGGTTCGCCGTGGACCTGTGTGGGGAGATGGTGGACTGAGTGTCCACCCGGAACATCGTCGGGGGCGGCGGAGCTGCCCTTGGCGAATGAATTCGCCCCTGCAGGGAAACCGTCCGGAACGGTGGGCATCGCGAATGAATTCGCTCCCATAGGCTTCAGCCCATCACGGGGGATCAGAACGGCCACCAGCCCCGCCCCTCTTCCAGCTCCGCGCGGCAATGCTGCAATTGCCTGCCATAGGTAGCGGACTGACGCTCGACCTTGCGCGCCACCTGCGTCAGCCAGGGCTTCTGGCGGTAGCTGCCGCGCCGGAATCCGCCCCGCCCCTCGTGATAGGCCAGGTACTGGTTGTAGGCGTCCCACTTCGAGAGCCCCAGGTGGCGGCTGCTGGCGTCGGTGTACCAGCCGATGAAGTCGGTGGCATCGTCGAAATCGCTCCGTGAACCGTCGTCCCCTGTCGCCCGCTCGTAATCGTCCCAGGTGCCGTCCAGCGCCTGGGCGTAGCCGTAGGCGGAGGTGACCCGTCCCCAGGGAATGAACCCCAGGACGTAATGGCGCGGCGGGCGGGCATCATGCCGATAGCTGCTTTCCTGGTCGATGAAGGCCATCGCCACCTGAATGGGTGTGCCCCAGCGCTGCTCCATTTCCCGCGCGTCCTCGTACCAGTCGGGGTATTCGCGGAAGATCGCGCACAGGTCGTCCGGCGCGCGCGGCGGCGCCGTGGCACAGCCCGCGAGCAGCAGAACGATCAGCAGAATCGGGGCGAATCGAAGCCCCTGCCCGCCTGTCAGACCCGCTCCGGTCGGCCAAGCCGGTAGCCCTGGAACAGCTTGAACGGAAGGCCCTTGGCCACCTCGTACTGCCAGTCGGTCTCGACCTTTTCGGCGACCAGCTCCACGGGATAACGGTGGATGAACTGGTAGAGCCGTTCCATGAGACGGGCGAAGTGGTCCGACATGAAGGCCTCGTCACCGCGCCAGGCGATGCCGAGGTCGAAGAGATCGAGCTTCACCACATCGCACAGGCCCAGGTCGAGCTCCCAGTGGATGGGGGCATGGATGTCGTAGTCGTCGAGGGCGACCTGCACGCCCTCCTGCCGGAGGCGGATCAGCCCGTTCATGTAGGCCTTGAAATCTTCGGGGACTTCCAGCGGCCGCTCGGTGACCTCGACCACCAGCTCGGCACCGGTACTGAGCAGGTCGGCAGCGCTTTCGATCAGTTCGTCGACCATCGCCGGCCTGGCCAGGCTGCGTTTCTCGACATTGACGAAGTGCCGCACCATCGCCTGCCCGCCACGCTGGTCGTTCAGCTGGCGGTGGTAATGGGTGTCGAGCAGGCAACGCATGCGCAGCCCCAGCAGCAGCTCCCGGGTGACGCTGTGCAGGAGGTCGTCGGACATCCTGTAGATGGCCAGCTTGCCGGTGCCGTCGAAGCGCGCCAGGTTCTCGAAGCCGATGATGCATTCCTGTCGATCCAGGATTGGCTGCCGCCGAACCTCGGCCAGCCAGGCCGAGAGGAATATGGGCTTGCCGGCAGGCGGCGCGGGCGGAACGTCGCGTATGGGGCGAAGGGGCATGGACCTGCTCCCGCAATTGGAGATGCGCGCAGGCTAGGTTTCCGGTCTCCGATGATGGAAATCAGAAATCGTCATTGCTACAGGCGCGCGGCGCCAGGAAGGAATTTGCAGGGTGGCTATTGAGAAATTCATTGATGGGAGCTGCCCCTGTAGGAGCGAATTCATTCGCGAAAGGGCGACTTAGTAGCCCAGGACCGCAATCGCGATTGAAATCGCTCCCACAGAATTTCCCGGGCACAAAAAAAGGGAGCCTTGCGGCTCCCCACGGGGACTATCGCCGGAGCAATCAGGCGATTTCGACCAGGATCTCGCCCGGGTTCACGCGGTCGCCCTTGGCCACGTGGATGGCCTTGACGGTGCCATCGATGGGCGCCTGGACTTCGGTTTCCATCTTCATCGCTTCGGTGATCAGCACGGCCTGACCGGCTTTCACCCGGTCGCCTTCCTTCACCAGCACGTCGACGATGTTGCCCGGCATGGTGGTGCTGACATCGCCCGGAGCGCTGGCTTGCTTGCGCTTGCTGCCGGAGCCTGCAACGAACTCGTTGAGCGGCTCGAACACCACTTCTTCCGGCATGCCGTCGATGGCGAGGTAGAAGTGACGCTTGCCGTCGCTCTTCACGCCGACACCGGTGATGTCGATGCGGTAGCTCTCGCCATGCACGTCCACCACGAACTCGGTCGGAGTGCCTTCGCCACCGACCGCAACCGCACCCTTGCCATTGGGCATGGGCAGCAACTCTTCCGGCTTCAGGGTGCCGGCGGCACGCTCTTCGAGGAACTTGCGGCCGATGTCCGGGAACATGGCAAAGGTCAGCACGTCCTCTTCGCACTTGGCCAGGCTGCCGATGTCGGCGCGCAGCTTGTCCAGCTCGGGCTTGATCAGGTCGGCCGGACGCACGTCGATGACTTCTTCGTTGCCGATGGCCTGGCGGCGCAGCTGCTCGTTGATCTCGCCCGGCGCCTTGCCGTAGCGGCCCTGCAGGTAGAGCTTCACTTCGTTGGTGATGGTCTTGTAGCGCTCGCCGGCCAGGACGTTGAAGAAGGCCTGGGTACCGACGATCTGCGAGGTCGGGGTCACCAGGGGCGGGAAACCGAGGTCGGCGCGCACGCGCGGGATTTCTTCCAGCACTTCGGCCATGCGGTTGAGGGCGCCCTGCTCCTTCAGCTGGTTGGCCAGGTTGGAGATCATGCCGCCCGGCACCTGGTTGACCTGCACGCGGGTGTCCACGCCGGTGAATTCGCTTTCGAACTGGTGGTACTTCTTGCGCACGGCGTGGAAGTACATGCCGATTTCCTGGATCAGCTCCAGGTCCAGGCCGGTGTCGAAGGGGGTGTTGCGCAGGGCGGCGACCATCGACTCGGTGCCCGGGTGGCTGGTGCCCCAGGCCATGCTGGAAATGGCGGTGTCGATACGGTCGGCGCCGTTCTCGATGGCCTTCAGCTGGCACATGCTGGCCACGCCGGCGGTGTCGTGGGAGTGCACCACCACTTCCAGCGGCAGGGCATCCTTCAGCGCCTTGACCAGGTCGCCGGTGGCGAACGGGGTCAGCAGGCCGGCCATGTCCTTGATGGCGATGGAGTCGACGCCCATGGCAGCCATGGTCTTGGCCTGGTTCACGAAGGCGTCGATGGTGTGCACGGGGCTGGTGGTGTAGCAGATGGTGCCCTGGGCGTGCTTGCCGGCGGCCTTCACGGCTTCGATGGAGACACGCAGGTTACGCACGTCGTTCATCGCGTCGAAGATGCGGAACACGTCGATACCGTTGACCGCGGCCTTGGCGACGAAGGCACGAACCACGTCATCGCTGTAGTGGCGGTAGCCCAGCAGGTTCTGGCCGCGCAGGAGCATCTGCAGGCGGGTATTGGGCAGCGCGGCCTTGAGCTTGCGCAGGCGCTCCCACGGGTCTTCCTTGAGGAAACGCACGCAGGCGTCGAAAGTGGCGCCGCCCCAGACTTCCAGCGACCAGTAGCCGACCTTGTCGAGCTTGTCGCAGATCGGAAGCATGTCTTCAGTGCGCATGCGGGTGGCCAGCAGGGACTGGTGCGCGTCGCGCAGGATGGTATCGGTGATCGAGATCTTCTTGCTCATGTTCTGAATCCTTCCCCTACAGGCCGGCGTGGGCGGCGATGGCGGTGGCGATGGCGATGGCCAGGTGCGACGGGTTGCGCTTGATCGAGTACTGGGTCAGCTCCGGATGGCTCTCGACGAAGCTGGTGTTGAACTCGGCGCTGCGGAACTCGGGATTGCGCAGGATTTCCTGGTAGTAGGGCGCGGTGGTCCGCACACCCTGCACGCGCATGTCGTCCAGTGCACGCAGGCCACGGTCCAGCGCCTCTTCCCAGGTCAGTGCCCAGACGATCAGCTTCAGGCACATGGAGTCGTAGTACGGCGGAATGGTGTAGCCGGTGTAGATCGCGGTATCGGTGCGAACGCCGGGGCCGCCGGGGGCGTAGTAGCGAGTGATCTTGCCGAAGGACGGCAGGAAGTTGTTCTTCGGGTCCTCGGCGTTGATGCGGAACTGCAGGGCGAAGCCGCGATGGATGATGTCGTCCTGCTTGACCGACAGTTCCAGGCCCGAAGCGATGCGGATCTGCTCGCGGACCACGTCGATGCCGGTGATTTCCTCGGTGATGGTGTGTTCCACCTGCACGCGGGTGTTCATCTCCATGAAGTACACCTCGCCCTCGGCGAGCAGGAACTCCACGGTACCGGCGTTCTCGTAGCCCACGGCCTTGGCCGCGCGCACGGCGAGGTCACCGATGTAGGCGCGCTGCTCGGGGGTGAGCTGCGGGCTCGGGGCGATCTCGATGAGCTTCTGGTTGCGGCGCTGGATGGAGCAGTCGCGCTCGAACAGGTGCACGGTGTTGCCGAAGGAGTCGGCAAGGATCTGCGCTTCGATGTGTTTCGGGTTGACGATGCACTTCTCGAGGAAGACTTCCGCCGAGCCGAAGGCCTTGGTGGCTTCGGAGATCACGCGCGGGTAGGCCTGTTCCAGTTCGGAGCGCGAGTTGCAGCGACGGATGCCGCGGCCGCCACCACCGGAGGTGGCCTTGAGCATCACCGGGTAGCCGATACGCTCGCCTTCGCGCAGCGCCTCGTCCAGGTCGGCGACGTTGCCTTCGGTGCCGGGGGTGACCGGTACACCGGCCTTGATCATGCTGCGGCGAGCTTCGGTCTTGTCGCCCATGCGGCGGATCACGGAGGCCGAAGGGCCGATGAACTTGATCCCGCGCTCGGCGCAGATTTCCGCCAGCTCGGCGTTCTCGGAGAGGAAACCGTAGCCCGGGTGCAGGGCATCGCAGCCGGTCTCGACCGCCAGGTTCACCAGTTTGCGCGGGTTCAGGTAGCCCGCCAGCGGATCATCGCCGATGCTGTGGGCCTCGTCGGCGCGCTTGACATGCAGGGCGTGCCGGTCGGCATCGGAGTAGATGGCCACCGAGCGGATGCCCATTTCGGCGCAAGCGCGCACGATGCGGACGGCGATCTCACCACGGTTGGCGATCAGGATTTTCTTGATCACGAGTTTTCCCTCGACCAAGTGAACAGGCGAACGGCTGGGCCGGTCGTTGAGTGACCGCTGATCGTCAAGCGGTCGCGTCATTACCCTACGCCCTCGACGTGAATAACCCCAATCAATAATTATTGGGTTATCCATTAGGATCGTCTTATAGTCAGCCACCCCTGCCCATCCGCGAGGCCATCCACCGATGCGCAAGACCTTGCTGCGCATGACCCTGCGCCAGCTCCAGGTGTTCCGAGCCGTGTTCGAAAGCCGCTCCTACAGCCGGGCGGCCGAAGAGATGGCACTGACCCAGCCGGCCGTCAGCCTGCAGATCCGCCAGCTCGAGGAACTGGTGGGCCAGCCGCTGTTCGAGTACGTCGGCAAGAAGCTCTACGTGACCGACGCGGCCGAGGCGCTGATGCGCGCCAGCAACGACATCTTCCAGCGCCTGGAAAGCCTCGACATGCAGCTCTCCGATCTGCAGGGCTCGTTGCAGGGCCAGCTCAACCTGGCGGTGGAGTCCAGCGCCAAGTACTTCGTTCCGCACCTGTTCGCCGCCTTCCGCGAACAGCACCCGGACGTCAGCCTGCACCTGGTGGTGACCAACCGCGCCCAGGTCATCAAGCGCCTTTCGGACAACCGCGACGACCTGGTGATCATGTCCCTGGTGCCCCAGGACATGGCCCTGGAGTTCCTGCCCTTCCTGAACAACCCGATCGTGGCCGTGGCGCCACCGGGCCACCCGCTGTGCAATGCCGCCAAGCTGACCCTGAAGGACCTGGAGCCCTACACGCTGCTGGTCCGCGAGGCCGGTTCGGGCACCCGCAAGGCCTGCGAGGAATACTTCCAGCAGAAGCGCGCGCACTTCGCCCAGACCATGGAAGTGGCCTCGCTGGATGCGCAGAAGGAGTGCGTGGTGGCGGACCTTGGGATCGCCCTGATCCCGCGGCACGCGGTGAGCCTGGAACTGGCGACGGGATTGCTGCGGGAGCTGCCGGTGGAGGAGCTGCCGCTTTACCGGAGCTGGTGCGCGGTACACGCCAAGGGCAAGCGGCTGTCGCCGGTCGCCCAGGCGTTTTTAGCCTTCATCCGCGAAGAACGCGCCCAGATCAGCGCGCTTTCGCACCGTTTTTCCGGTGCGCTGCCTTTGACGACAACAGGTAGTTGACGGCGATCAATTCGGGGTAGGGATAGTCCGAGCACTCCACCTGCAGGCGGCGTAGCTCGGCTCGGTCTTCGATGGCGCGGCGGAACTGCATACGCCGCTGGTCCTCCAGTTTGCGCCGGGTCTTGCTGTCCAGATGTGCGGATTCATCGTGAAAGCGGTGCATGGCGTCTCTCCCAGGGTGGGTTCGGAAGCAGGCTGACAGGCGCAGGATCACTCGCGCCTGTGACGCTTTTGCGAAGGCTCGGTGAATCTGTGGTGAAGCGGGAGTTTCACGCTGCTGGACAGACTGCCGGCACCAGACTTTGCTCAGCAGTAGACGGGTAACGCCGCTGGAGGACGCCATGAGCAATGCCGTCGAGTTCTTCCAACGCTTTCCGATCCAACGGGTGCGCGCGAGCATCATCGATGACGTTTTGGCCAGCGAACGGCAGAAGCTGGTGCTGCTCTACCTCTGGCAGGACGACTGCCCCCTCTGCGACGTGGCCAAGCACGACCTGCTGCGCACCCAGGAACGTTGCCAGTGGCCACAGGTGCGCTGGCTGCACGATGAAGTGGACGAAGACCCGGCGCTGGCGCTGCGCTACGGCCTGCACGGCGTGCCCACCTTCGTCGCCCTCTACCACGGCCGGCCGCTGGGACGGATCACCAGTTGGCCGGGCAGCGGGCCCTTCATCGATGCGATAGAGAGGTTGCTCGTGCGTCAGGGCCTGGCCTGACGGCTCGACCCCGAACAGGTTCTGCGCAGATCAGTCCTCGGCGCTCTTCACCGACTTCGGCGACAGGCGCAGGCTGCGCAGGCTTCGCTTCACGCTCTTGAGGTGGTTCACCAGGCTCGGGCCACGGGCCATGGCGACGCCCATGGCGAGCACGTCGATCACCACCAGGTGGGCGATGCGCGAGGTGAGCGGGGTGTAGATCTCGGTGTCTTCCTGCACGTCGATGGCAAGGTTCACCGTGGCGAGATCCGCCAGCGGGGTCTGGCTCGGGCACAGGGTGATCAGGGTGGCGCCGGCTTCACGCACCAGGTTGGCGGTGATCAGCAGGTCCTTGGAGCGGCCCGACTGGGAAATGCAGATGGCCACGTCCGAAGGCTTCAGGGTGACCGCCGACATCGCCTGCATGTGCGGGTCGGAATAGGCCGCCGCAGTGAGCAGCAGGCGGAAGAACTTGTGCTGCGCGTCGGCCGCCACGGCACCGGAAGCGCCGAATCCGTAGAACTCCACGCGCTGGGCCTGGGCACAGGCGCCGATGGCGCGCTGCAGGGCTTCCGGGTCGAGTTTCTCGCGGACTTCCATCAGGGTGTGCAGGGTGGTGTCGAAGATCTTCAGGCTGAAGTCCGCCACTGAGTCGTCTTCGTGAATCGCGAACTGGCCAAAGCTCGCACCGGCGGCCAGGCTCTGCGCCAGCTTCAGCTTGAGGTCCTGGAAGCCGCCGCAGCCGATGGCGCGGCAGAAGCGCACGATGGTCGGCTCGCTGACCCCGACGCCCTGGGCCAGATCGGCCATGGAGCTGTGCATGACCGCTGCGGGATCGAGCAGGACATGGTCGGCGACTTTCAGTTCCGACTTGCGTAGCAGATGACGCGACTGGGCGATATGTTGCAGCAGGTTCACAGGGCGGGCTCTGTCTGGAATGGGGTTCTTGCCGGATTCTTCCGTCATGCTACGGCTCTCGACTCGGTTATGATCGGCTGAACCAGGCTGTAGTGATCTTGTAGTTATACTACATGAATCGCTTCTGCGCCCAGTTGAACCACCTTTTCTCCGTGTGCAAGGAAGGGAGAGCGCATCCTTGACCAGCTCCTGTGACATGCTCGTCTTCGGCGGTACCGGCGATCTCGCCCTGCACAAGCTGCTTCCGGCCCTCTATCACCTGCATCGCGAAGGACGCCTGCATCCGCAGATGCGCATCCTCGCGCTGGCCCGCAATACCCTCGACCGCGATGGCTTCCGCGCCCTGGCCGAGCGCCGCTGCCGGGCCCAGGTGGCCCGCGCCGACTTCACCACCGAAGCCTGGCGCGGCTTTTCCGAACGCCTGGACTACTTCGCCATGGACGTGTCCCAGAGCGCCGACTTCGGCCGCCTGGCCCGCTACCTGGGGCCCGATCCCGGTTGCGGGCGGGTGTACTACCTGGCCACCGCGCCCGACCTGTTCAAGGACATCGCCGCGCACCTGTCCATCGCCCGCATGGCCACGCCGCAGTCGCGCATCGTGCTGGAGAAACCCATCGGCCATTCGCTGGATTCGGCCCGTGCGATCAACGCCGCCATCGGCAAGGTGTTCGACGAATCCCAGGTGTTCCGCATCGACCACTACCTGGGCAAGGAAACCGTGCAGAACCTGATGGCCCTGCGCTTCGCCAACGGCCTTTTCGAGCCGATCTGGCGCGCCGGGCATGTCGACCACGTCCAGATCAGCGTCTGCGAAACCCTCGGCGTGGAAAACCGCGGCGCCTACTACGACCGCTCCGGCGCCATGCGCGACATGGTGCAGAACCACTTGCTGCAACTGCTCTGCCTGGTGGCCATGGAAGCGCCGGTGCGCTTCGACGCCGAGGCGGTGCGCAACGAGAAGGTGAAGATCCTGGAGGCGCTGAAACCCGTCTCCGGCCAGGATGTGCGCGACAAGACGGTGCGCGGGCAGTACAGCGCCGGCAAGATCGGCGGCCAGGAAGTACCCGCCTACTACTTCGAGAAGAATGTCGACAACGACAGCGACACCGAAACCTTCGTCGCCGTACAGGCGGAGATCGACAACTGGCGCTGGGCCGGCGTGCCCTTCTACCTGCGCACCGGCAAGCGCCTGGCGCGTAAATACTCGGAAATCGTCATCCAGTTCAAACCGGTGCCCCACCGCCTGTTCGTCGACGGCGAGGCCAACCGCCTGCTGATCCGCCTGCAACCGGAAGAGCGCATCAGCCTGCAACTGATGGCCAAGAGTCCCGGCAAGGGCATGAACCTGGAGCCTGTCGAACTGGACCTGAACCTGGCCAAGGCCTTCAGCCACCAGCGCCGCTGGGATGCCTACGAGCGTCTGCTGCTGGACGTGATCGAGGGCGATTCGACGCTCTTCATGCGCCGCGATGAAGTGGAAGCCGCGTGGCGCTGGGTCGACCCCATCCTCGCAGGCTGGCACGAGTACTACCAGAGCCCGCGCCCCTACCCCGCCGGCTCCACCGGCCCGGAACAGGCCCACAGCCTGCTGGAGCTGCACGGCCGCCAGTGGCACGACTGAGAATCACACTGCAGGCTGCACGGACTGCTCGTTGTGGGAGCGAATTCATTCGCGAAGGACAGCGAAGCTGTCCGTTCTTTCAGCCCCGCAGGACGGTCCTCCGGCCCGTATCGCGAATGATTTCGCTCCTACAGGGATAAAGTCCCAGCAACCCCATTGCTCCAGAGCAATATTCCTCCCCGCCGACCTCCCTAGAATCGCGCGCCCGTCCTCCAGACTCCGCGAGCCGCGCCATGCACAGCCCCGAACTGCTCTCCCCTGCCGGCACCCTCAAGGCCATGCGCTACGCCTTCGCCTACGGCGCCGATGCCGTCTACGCCGGCCAGCCGCGTTACAGCCTGCGGGTACGCAACAACGAATTCGACCACGCCAACCTGGCCCTCGGCATCCAGGAGGCCCACGCCGCCGGCAAGCGCTTCTACGTGGTGGTGAACATCGCCCCGCACAACGCCAAGCTGCGGACCTTCCTCAAGGACCTGGAGCCGGTGATCGCCATGGGGCCTGACGCGCTGATCATGTCCGATCCCGGCCTGATCATGCTGGTTCGCGAGCATTTCCCGCAGATGCCCATCCACCTCTCGGTGCAGGCCAATGCGGTGAACTGGGCCAGCGTGAAGTTCTGGCAGCAGCAGGGGCTTAGCCGGGTGATCCTGTCCCGCGAGCTGTCCCTGGAGGAAATCGGCGAAATACGCCAGCAGGTGCCGGGCATGGAACTGGAGGTCTTCGTCCACGGCGCCCTGTGCATGGCCTATTCCGGCCGCTGCCTGCTTTCCGGCTACCTCAACCACCGCGACCCGAACCAGGGCACCTGCACCAACGCCTGCCGCTGGCAATACGGCACCCGGCCGGCCCGCGAGGACGAACTGGGGCAGGTGGTACCCACCCTCGGTTGCGGCCAGCCGAGCGACCAGGTGGTCCTGCTGGAGGAAGCCAACCGTCCCGGTGAGCTGATGTCCGCCTGGGAGGACGAGCACGGCACCTACATCATGAACTCCAAGGACCTTCGCGCCGTGCACCACGTGGAGCGCTTGCTGCAGATGGGCGTGCATTCGCTGAAGATCGAGGGCCGCACCAAGTCGCATTTCTATGTAGCGCGTACCGCCCAGGCTTATCGCAAGGCCATCGACGACGCCCGCGCCGGCCGTCCCTTCGACCGCACCCTGATGGACGATCTCGAATCACTGGCCAACCGCGGCTACACCGAAGGCTTCCTGCGCCGCCACGTGCACGACGAGTACCAGAACTATGAGCACGGCTACTCGCTGTCGGAGCGCCAGCAGTTCGTCGGCGAGCTGAGCGGGGTGGTTCGCCAAGGGTTGGCGGAGGTGCGGGTGAAGAATCACTTCGCCGTCGGCGACCGCCTGCAGCTGATGACCCCGCGGGGCAACCTCGACTTCCGCCTGGAAGCCCTGGAAAACCGCTACGGCGAGCGCAAGGCAGTGGCGCCGGGCGACGGCCACATCCTGTACCTGCCGCTGCCCGCTGGCGTGGACCTGGAGAACGCCCTGCTCCTGCGCTGGTTCAGCAGCGGCAATAGCCGCACCGCGGCCAGCGCCTGAGCCTTCCGCAGGATGGGTCGGGCGAAGCGATACCCATCGCCCCGCCCGACTGATCAGCGCCAGAGCGCCGTGGCCTGCTCCTTGAGCAGGCACACGAACTGGGGCGCCTCCACCGGCGGACTGATCAGGTAACCCTGGATCTCGTCGCAGCGCTGGCTACGCAAGAAGCTGAGCTGCTCCTGGTTTTCCACACCCTCCGCCACCACTTTCAGCTCCAGGCTGTGGGCCATGGCGATGATCGCGCGGGTAATGGCTGCGTCCTCGCTGCCTGCGGAGAGGTCGCGGATGAAGGTCTGGTCGATCTTCACGCAGTCCACCGGGAAGCGCTTGAGGTAGCTCAGGGACGAGTAGCCGGTGCCGAAGTCGTCGATGGCCAGCTTCACGCCGATCTGGCGCAGCTGGTGGAAGGTGGCGATGACGTTCTCGACGTTTTCCAGCAGGTGGCTTTCGGTCAGCTCCAGCTCCAGCAGGCGCGCCTGCAGGCCGGTTTCCTCCAGCACCTGGCGCACCAGGCTGACCAGGTTGCCCTGGCGCAGCTGGTGCATCGACAGGTTCACCGAGACGCGGATATCCGCCAGGCCCTGGCGCTGCCATTCGCGGGCCTGCTGGCAGGCCTGGCGCAGTACGAATTCGCCGATGGGGGCGATCAGCCCGGTTTCCTCGGCCAGGCCGATGAAGTCCCCCGGCGGCACCAGCCCCTGTTGCGGATGGCGCCAGCGCACCAGGGCCTCCGCCGCATTCAGGCTGTTGTCGGCCAGGCCCAGCTTGGGCTGGTAGAAGACCTCCAGCTGGCCTTCCTCGATGGCCTTGCGCAGCTGGTTCTCCATCTGCAGACGCTCCAGGGTGCAGGCCTGGAGGTTGTCGGTGAAGAACTGGAAGGTGTTGCCGCCCAGGTGCTTGGCGTGCTGCATGGCCATGTTGGCCTGGCTGATCAGGGCGGAAATGTCGCGGGCGTTTTCCGGCAGCAGACTGATGCCCAGGGAGCCGCTGATCACCAGCTCGTGGCCACCCACGGTCATCGGCATGCGCAGCTTGCCAAGCAGGCGGCTGGCCTGACGCGCGAGGTTGGAGACGCTGCCGTAGGAATCGAGGATGACGGCGAACTCATCGCCCGCCAGGCGCGCGATGGTATCGGCTTCCGGCACGGCCTGGGTCAGGCGGCGGCTGACCTGGCGCAGCAATTGATCCGCCCCTTCATGGCCGAGGCTGTCGTTGAGCACCTTGAAGCGGTCCAGGTCGATGTGCAGCAGGGCGAGGCTGCGGCCGCTCTGGCGCGCGCGCTGGCTGGCTTCGTGGAGCCGGTCCTTGAACAGGGTACGGTTGGCGAGCCCCGTGAGGTCGTCGTAGTTGGACAGGTAGCGCAGGCGCTCCTCGGCCTCGCGGCGAGCGGTGAGGTCGGCGAAGAAACCGACGACATGGCTGACATGGCCCCGCGAGTCGCGCACCACGTTGAGCTGCAGCCATTGCGGGTAGAGCTCGCCATTCTTGCGGGTGTCCATCAGCTCACCCTGCCAGCTGCCGCTCTGTTCCAGCTCTTCGCGGATCAGGTGGTAGCGGCGGCGGGCTTCGCGGGTACCGATCAGGGTGGCGACGCTACGCCCGATCACTTCTTCCTGGCGATAGCCGGTGACCTGGCTGAAAGCCGCGTTGGCCTGGATCACCCGGTAGTCCGGGTCGAGGATGACGATGCCCTCGCTGGCCGCGTCGAATACCGTCGCCGCCAGGCGCTGCTCCTCGTCCTGGAGCTTGCGCGCGGTGATGTCACGACGGGTGCCGAGCATGCGCAATACCTTGCCGTCCTCGTCCCGCTCCACCACGCGGCCGCGGTCTTCCACCCAGACCCAGTGGCCATCGGTGTGGCGTACCCGGTAGTCGATGGCATAGCCATCGGTGCGGCCCTTCAGGTGTTCCACCAGGGCCCGGCGCAACAGCGGCAGGTCGTCCGGGTGCAGGCGCGGCTTGAGGTCGCTGAGTACGCGGGTTACGTCGTCGGCCTCGATGCCGAAGATGGCTTTCAGCTGCGAGTGGTGGACTTCGTCCGTTTCCAGGTTCCAGTCCCACAGGCCCAGTTCGCTGGCCTCCAGGGCCAGGGCCAGGCGCGCCTCGCTCTTCACCAGGGCGTGGCTGGCGTCGGCCAGCTCCAGGGTGCGCTGAGCCACGCGCATCTCCAGCTCGCCGTGGGCACGACGCAGTTCGCGCTCGGCGCGGCGGCGCTGCTCCACTTCGCGGGCCAGTTCTTCGTTGAGGCCTTCGGCGCGGCCCTTGGCCTGTTCCAGGTGGCTGATCAGTGCCTGGTTCTGGAAGCGCTGCAAAAGGCTGCGCTGCACCAACCGGTTGACCTGCCAGGCCACCACCATGAGCGAGGTAGCGAGGATCACCCCGAGTACGCCCCAGCCGCGCAGCAGCGGCGTATCGCCCAGCAGCAGCCAGGTGATGGAGGGCAGCAGGCAGGGCAAGGCAAAGGTGAGAAAGGCCGAAAGGCTGACGGCATAGGCAACACTGGCGGAGAGGATCGCGGCGGCGATGAGTCCATAGACCAGTGCCTGGGTCAGGAAGGCGTCCGGCGGCACCAGCGCCACGGCGGCGAACGCCAGGGTGAGGCCGGAAGCACCGGCGCCCAGCAGGAAGGCCCTGCGCCAGCGCGGGCAAGCCTGCTCCGAGGGCAGCGCCTGCTTGAACGCGGCAACCTGGGTCAGGCGCAGGATGGCCAGCAGCACCAGCCATGCCAGCCAACCGCCGAGCAGCAGGCTGTTGCCCGGCCCCCAGAGCAGGTAGGCGCAGGCCAGGCCGTTGAGCAGCATGAACAGGGTCGGGACCTGGGACCCCTGGTAAAGAAGGCGCGTGCGTTCGGCCGCAATGTCGGTCGCGAACTGCTGGCGAATCTCGCGGCTGTCGGCCAGGGACAGCGTCTGGCCGGCAAGCATTGAATTAGCGGTCATAGGCGCTTGTTTTTGTCTTGGTCTGCCTAAGCGAGCCCGGAGCTTACCCGAGCGGGGAGAAGCTGCAATAGCTTTATGTGCGAGGTTCCGGACGAGCGTCCCCCAACTTTAGGAGGGTCGCCGGCCCTGGCATCGGCGACCGTCCAGCTGACCATCCGGTCATCGGTTTGCCCTGCCCCGGCCGCCCCCCTAGAATGCCGCGATGCATGACGATCTCTCCCTCCTCCTGAACTCCCTCAACGACGCTCAACGCCAGGCCGTAGCGGCCTCGCTGGGACGTCAACTGGTGCTTGCCGGCGCCGGTTCCGGCAAGACCCGCGTGCTGGTGCACCGCATCGCCTGGCTGATCCAGGTGGAGCAGGCCTCGCCGCATTCGATCCTGTCGGTCACCTTCACCAACAAGGCCGCCGCCGAGATGCGCCAGCGCATCGAGCAACTGCTGGGGATCAACCCGGCGGGCATGTGGGTCGGCACCTTCCACGGCTTGGCGCACCGCCTGTTGCGCGCCCACTGGCAGGAAGCGGGCCTGGCCGAGAATTTCCAGATCCTCGACAGCGACGACCAGCAGCGCCTGGTCAAGCGGGTGATCCGCGACCTGGGCCTCGACGAGCAGCGCTGGCCGGCACGCCAGGCGCAGTGGTTCATCAACGGGCAGAAGGACGAGGGCATCCGTCCGCAGCACATCCAGGCCGGCGGCGACCTGTTCCTCGGCACCATGCTGAAGATCTATGAAGCCTACGAGGCGGCCTGCGCGCGCACCGGGGTGATCGACTTCTCCGAACTGCTGCTGCGCGCCCTCGACCTCTGGCGCGACCGCCCGAGCCTGCTGGAGCACTACCAGCGGCGCTTCCGCCACGTGCTGGTGGACGAGTTCCAGGACACCAACGCCGTGCAGTACGCCTGGCTGCGCCTGCTGGCCAAGGGTGGCCAGAGCCTGATGGTGGTGGGTGACGACGACCAGTCGATCTACGGCTGGCGCGGCGCGCGGATCGAGAACATCCAGCAGTTCTCCAGCGATTTCCCCGACACCGAGGTAATTCGCCTGGAGCAGAACTACCGCTCCACCGCGGGCATCCTCAAGGCCGCCAACGCCCTGATCGCCAATAACCAGGGGCGCTTGGGCAAGGAGCTGTGGACCGAGGGCGAAGACGGCGAACCCATCGGCCTGTATGCCGCGTTCAACGAGCACGACGAAGCCCGCTACGTGGTGGAGAGCATCGAGAGCGCCTTGAAAGACGGCATGGCCCGCAGCGAGATCGCCATCCTCTACCGCTCCAACGCCCAGTCGCGGGTGCTGGAAGAGGCCCTGCTGCGGGAAAAGATCCCCTACCGCATCTATGGCGGCCAGCGCTTCTTCGAACGTGCCGAGATCAAGAACGCCATGGCCTACCTGCGCCTGCTCGACGGCCGTGGCAACGACGCCGCGCTGGAGCGGGTGATCAACGTACCGCCGCGCGGCATCGGCGAGAAAACCGTGGAAAGCATCCGCGAGTTCTCCCGCGTCAACGACGTCTCGATGTGGGAAGCGATGCGCCTGATGATCGCCAACAAGGCCCTGGCCGGTCGCGCCTCCAGTGCCCTGGGGGCCTTCATGGAGCTGATCGAGAACCTCACCGCCAAGTGCCTGGACATGCCCCTGCACCTGATGACCCAGACGGTCATCGAGCAGAGCGGCCTGGTGGCCTATCACAAGGACGAGAAGGGCGAGAAAGGTCAGGCCCGGGTGGAAAACCTGGAAGAACTGGTCAGCGCCGCCCGCGCCTTCGAGAACGAAGAGCCCGAGGACGACCTCACCCCGCTGCAGGCCTTCCTCAGCCACGCCTCGCTGGAGGCCGGGGAAACCCAGGCCGATGCCTTCGAGGACAGCGTGCAACTGATGACCCTGCACAGCGCCAAGGGCCTGGAATTCCCGCTGGTGTTCCTGGTGGGCATGGAAGAAGGCCTGTTCCCGCACAAGATGAGCATGGAAGACCCGACCCGCCTGGAGGAGGAGCGCCGCCTGGCCTACGTCGGCGTCACCCGTGCCATGCAGCGGCTGGTGCTGACCTATGCCGAAACCCGCCGCCTCTACGGCAGCGAGACCTACAACAAGGTCTCGCGTTTCGTCCGCGAAGTGCCGCCGCAGCTGATTCGCGAAGTGCGCCTGAACAACAGCATCAGCCGTCCCATGGGCGCCGGCAGCCGCCACGGTTCCATCTTCGATGGCGCCGCCGTACCGGAAACGCCCTTCTCCCTGGGCCAGCGGGTGCAGCACGCCTTGTTCGGCGAAGGCACCATCCTCAACTTCGAAGGCGCCGGCGCCCAGGCGCGGGTGCAGGTGAAATTCGAGAGCGAGGGCAGCAAGTGGCTGATGCTGGCCTACGCCAAGCTGCAGCCGCTCTGACCCCACCCTGTGGGAGCGAATTCATTCGCGAATGAATTCGCTCCCACAAAGACCTGCCCCGCTCTCCCCTCCGCCCGTCCGATGCCGCTGTCGACTCCGCGCGCTTGGCCATACTCAGTGGCGGAGGTAATTCCATGCCCCGCTCCCCCAGCGCCCAACAGATTCTCGATTGCGCCCTGAACCTGGCCGACAATTGCGGCTGGGAGCAGTTGCACCTGTTCGAGGTAGCCAACCAGCTCGGCGTCGGCCTCGACGCCATCGCCAAGCATTTCCGCCAGAAGGATGACCTGGTGGAAGCCTGGTTCGATCGCGCCGACCTGGCGCTGCTGGAGCGCGGCAAGGGCGGCGACCTGACGGCGCTGAATGCCGAAAAGCGTCTGGAAGAACTGCTGATGGCCTGGCTCGGTGCCCTGGCGCCGCATCGTTCCGTGACCGGGCAGATGCTGCTCTACAAGCTGGAGCCCGGCCATTTTCACTTGCAACTGGCAGGCCTGTTGCGAATCAGCCGCACCGTGCAGTGGTGGCGCGAGGCGGCACAGCGGGAAACCCTGCATCTATGCCGCATCGCCGAGGAAAGCCTGCTCACCGGTGCCTACCTGCGTACCTTCGTCCACTGGCTGCGCCACCCCACGGAGGAAGAGGCCGACCTGCGCGCCCTGCTGCGCCGGCAACTGCGTTGCGGCCCGTTGATCCTGCTACTGCGCAGATGAACGGCATGGCCGGAAAAGGCCGATTTCACCGCCAGACAAAATCCCGAAACACTCTGCCCCTAGCTATCGTGCGACTGACTGTGCAGCATGGCGCGCGTAGATTCATAACCAAGAGAAGCCTCTGATGCGCCGATTCCTCAGTATTGCCCTGGCCCTCTGCGTCGGCCTGACGCTGAGCCTGGATGTCAACGCCGCCAAGCGTATGGGCGGCGGCAAGTCCTTTGGCTCCGCGCCGACTCACCAGACCCGCCAGGCCGCACCTGCCCAGCAAACCCCGAATGCCGCGGCTCCCGCTGTAGCCGGCAAACCCGCCGCCGCAAGCGGCGCGTCCCGCTGGCTGGGCCCGCTGGCCGGCATCGCCGCCGGTGGCCTGCTCGCCTCCATGTTCATGGGCGACGGCTTCGACGGCATGCAGATCTTCGACTTCCTCATCATCGGCCTGATCGCCTTCCTGATCTTCCGCTTCCTGGCCGCGCGCAAACGCGCCCAGCAGCAGGGTCAGCCCGCCATGGCCGGCCACGCGCCGTTCCAGCGTGAAATGCCGCAGATGCCGCAACAGGCGCCGATCTTCGGCAGCGCCACCGCGGTGGCCCAGCCGGCCTTCAACGCCCCGAGCTGGTTCAACGAGCAGCGCTTCGTCGAAGCCGGCCGCGAGCACTTCATGGCCCTGCAGCAGCACTGGGACGCGGCGGAGATGGACAAGATCGCCGAGTTCGTCACCCCGCAGATGCTGAACTTCCTCAAGGAAGAACGCGCCAGCATGGGCGACGCCTACCAGTCCACCTACATCGACAACCTCCAGGTGCAACTGGATGGCATCGACGAGCTGGCCGACAAGACCGTCGCCACCCTGACCTTCAGCGGCATCTCCAAATCCTCGCGCTTCGACCAGGGCGAGGCGTTCAGCGAGAGCTGGCGCATGGAGCGTGTGAACGGCGACAACCAGCCCTGGCTGGTGGCGGGCATCCGTCAGAACTGATCGCTGGTGCACTGAAAAAACCCCGGGCTTGTCCCGGGGTTTTTCTTTTCACTGGCGCCGACCTCCACCTCGCCGCCACCGTCGACGGGCGATGGAGCGACGGAACCAGAATGGCGGCGGTTGCGGCGGCCGAACGCCTTTGAGCCTGTTCATGGTCCAGTGTGAGCGCCGCGCAGCAAATCATGCCCCCTAATGGCAGAGTTCGCAGACTTCGGCATCCGGCACCAGCTTCAGGTAGTCGTCCATGCGCATGTGCACCAGGTTCTCGTGGTCACCCGCTTCCAGGTAAATGTCCTTCTGCCGGGTCAGCTGCGGGTCCACCACCATATTCATGCCGTAGGGCTCGCCCACTGCCGGCACGGCGCCGAGTTCACAGTCCTTGAACAGCCGGGCCAGGTCGGCCTCGTGGGTGAGCTGCCAGAGCCTCGCGTCCTTGCGCACCTTGCCCACGTCCAGATGGCGGCTGGCAGGTACCACCGCCATGAGGAAATGACCTTGGCGATCGTCGAGGATCACCGTCTTGGCCAGGCGCTCGGCCGGGATGTTGGCGACCCGCGCCGATTCGAGGCTCGTGGCCGAATGCGGGTGTGGCACCACATCGAACCGGGTATGGGCACGTGCCAGGCTGCGCTGCAGGGTTGCGGCCATTCGCATGATGCACCTCCTGTGGATAACCAGGGATGGTTGGCTGCCCCGGGGGCCGCCGTATCGGTGCACAAAGTTTAGCCAGCGAGCCCCCGCCGGGCTGAAGCAGTTGGTACTGAGCCGCCCCCGTCAAAAGCAGTTTGAGGTCTAAGCGCGACGCATGCCGATGTGCGGAATGCCGTCGTCCAGGTAGACCTCGGTCACCGGCGAGAAGCCATATCGGCCGTAATAGCCCTGCAGATGCGCCTGGGCGGAGAGGTACACCGGCATCCCCGGCCAGCGCCTTCCGGCCTCATCCAGGGCACGCTCCATCAACCCGTGCCCCAGGCCACGGCCACGCGCCTCGGCCGCACTGACCACCCGCCCGATCACCACGTCGCCGCCCTGGGTCGCCGGGTCCAGCAGGCGCAGGTAAGCCAGCAGCGCGCCATCTTCCCAGGCCATCACATGGCAGGTATCGGCTTCCAGGTCCTGGCCGTCGACATCCAGGTAAGGACAGTTCTGCTCCACCACGAATACCTGGCAACGCAGGGCCAGGAAGCCATAGAGCTCGCGGGTATCGAGTTCGCTGTGGTGCTTGCAGGTCCAGGTTATGGCCATGAACGGGTCCTCGGAAAAGGTCGAGCTTAACGGTTTGATGGAGCCATGCGCCTGCAGGTGACGATCAGGTGCTTTTCTTCCCACGCCCCGGCTACTGTATAAAGCGCATCCCAATGCATGAGGGCCTGCCGCCATGGAAGAAGTCATCGAACAGCTGCGCGAACTCAACGAGCCGGTGCCGGTTCCCCTGGAACTCCCGGACGAGGAGTTGCTGGTGGAGATCGAGGAGCAGTTGCTGATCAACCTGCCCTTCGAGCTGCGTGAGTTCCTGCTCAAGGTCAGCGACGTGGTCTATGGCCGCCTGGAGCCGGTGACCGCCACCGACCCGCAATCCCACACCTTCCTGCCGGAAGTCGCCGCCGTGGCCTGGGACCTGGGCGTCCCCCGCGACCTGGTGCCGCTGTGCCAGGATGGCCGCGACTACTACGTGGTCGATGGCGAAGGCGAAGTGCTGCTGTGGGACGGCGACGAAGGCGAGCTCACCGACGAAAGCTGGGATTCGGTCTGGCACTGGGCCAGGGACGTGTGGCTCGCGAGCTGATCCGCTCCCCACAATGACACCAGCTCCGCAAGCGCAGGCCTGCGGGGCTTCTTCGCTTTCGCGCCATCAGCGGTGATGCTGGTCCTGGTTCTGCTCCAGGGTCTCCATCAGCGCGATCTGCATCCGCGAATGCACACGGATCAGCCAGCGCCAGAGCAGTGCGCTGACGCCCGCCGCCAGCAGGGCGATCAGCACCAGCAGTTCCAGCGTCGGCAGGATGCTCGCCGACAGCGCCATCAGCAGCAGCATGATGCCCAGCAGCGACAGCAGGGGAATCACCTCGGCGATCACCTTGCGCACCCGCTCGGTGTGGCGACCGGCCTTGTCCGGCGTCACGCCCATTTCCGCCAGCAGCATGGAAAGCGCCTTGAGCTTGCGATAGGCGGCGATCAGGAAGGGCAGCGATAGCAGCAGCGCGCCGCCCCAGATCAGCGCCTTCTGCAGGTTGGGCGAGGCCACCCACTCGCTCAGGTAGCCGGCCAGGGTTCCGGCGAAATAGGCACTGCCCAGGAAGATGGCCACCACCAGCGCCAGGTTGACGATCACCTGCAGCAGGATCTTG
The DNA here is from genome assembly GCF_008807375.1 of Pseudomonas lalkuanensis. Lineage (NCBI taxonomy): Bacteria > Pseudomonadati > Pseudomonadota > Gammaproteobacteria > Pseudomonadales > Pseudomonadaceae > Metapseudomonas > Metapseudomonas lalkuanensis. Next base: position 6,000,531 of record NZ_CP043311.1, read on the forward strand.
CGGATCATCCCCGCCAGCACCGCGCTCTGGCCCTGGGGCTGGATGCTGCGCAGCCAATCGCCGTAGTAGCCGAACACCCGCGCCAGCGGGCGTGGCATGGCCTTGGCCAGCTTGATCGACAGAGGATCGGCGGCGCGGATCAGGTAGGGCGTCAGCAGGGTGGTGATGGCGGACACGGCCACGGCCACCGGGTAGAGGAAGTCGCTGGTGACCTGCAGGGTGATGCCGAGCGCAGCGATGATGAAGCTGAACTCGCCGATCTGCGACAGGCCCATGCCGACTCGCAGCGAGGTGCGGCCGTCATTGCCGGCGATGAAGGCGCCAAGGCCGCAGGAAACCATCTTGCCCAGCACCACCGCCAGGGTGATGACGACGATGGGCCAGGCGTACTCCACCAGGATCCCGGGGTCGATCAACAGGCCGATGGCGACGAAGAAGATCGCGCTGAACATGTCGCGCACCGGTTCGATCAGCCGTTCGATCTGCCCCAGCTGACGCGACTCGGCCATGATCGCGCCGATCAGGAAGGCGCCCAGCACCATGCTGTATTCCAGCTTCACCACCAGCAGGCAGAAACCGAAGCAGAGCCCGAGCACCGTCACCAGCAGCATCTCGTTGCTCTCGAACTTCGCCACGTAGGCGAGCAGGCGCGGCACCAGCAGGATGCCGATGACCAGCGCAACGATCATGAACAGGGTGAGCTTGCCCACGGTGGCGAACACTTCCCCGGTCTCCACCGAGCCGCTCACGGCGATGCCCGAGAGCAGCGCGATGATGCCGATGCCGAGGATGTCCTCGACTATCAGCACACCGAAGATCAGCTGCGCGAAGCGCTCGTTCTTCATCTTCAGGTCGCTGAGCGCCTTGACGATGATGGTGGTGGAGGAGATCGCCAGGATCGCGCCGAGGAACAGCGAATCCATGGTCTTCCAGCCGAAGTAGCTGCCGATCTCGTAGCCGATCCAGATCATCAGCACGATTTCCAGGAAGGCCGCGATGAACGCAGTGGCCCCTACCTTGAACAGCTTGGCCAGGCTGAATTCCAGGCCCAGGCAGAACATCAGGAAGATCACCCCAAGCTCGGCGAGGGTCTTGATGGTCTCCTCGTCTTGGATCAGCTCGAAGGGCGGTGTGTGCGGGCCGATGATGAAGCCGGCGACGATGTAGCCCAGCACCACCGGTTGTTTGAAGCGGTGGAAAAGGATGGTCACCATGCCCGCGACCAGCATGATCACGGCAAGATCCTGGATGAAAGCGATGGCATGCATGGCGATGGACTCCTTTTTCTGCAATGCGCGGCACAGCGGTCCCGCGCGCGGGCGACTCGCTCGGCTCCAGTGGAGCCACGTAGGAATTAGGGAAAGTGAGGCTAGGAACGGCCGCAGATTATCATCGCGAACTTTCCCTCCAGGGCGATGCAATATGCAGTAACACTTGCCTGAAACGTCCTACGGGAGCGAGGCCGGCCCGCTCCCGCGGAATGGCTGGTCAGCCGCTGCGGGCCTGGGCGAAGTCCAGTTCCAGCAGGTTGAGGAGGAATTGGCCGAAATAGGTGAGGTCCTGCTCGATGGCGAAGCGCGCGGCCTTGCCATCACCGGCCTGCAAGGCCTTGTAGGCATCTTCGTGGAAGTCGTTGAGACGCAACGACAGGTCCGCCTCGGTGAACAGGCGATTGAAGAAGGGGCCGACCTGCAGCCAGAGGTTTTCGATGGTGCGCAACAGGACCGGGTTGCCACAGGCGCCATACAGCACCCGGTGGAACTGGCTGTTGTCGGTCAGGTAGCCCTGCACGTCGCGCTGCTCGATGGCAGCGTCCATGCGCTCCATGCAGCCCTGCAGGATATCCAGCTCGTCGGGGGAAAGCCGGCCCGCCGCCGCCTCCACCGCCATGCCTTCCAGCGCCATGCGCACCTGGAAGATCTGCTTGAAGCGTTCGCGGGTCATGGGCGGCACGCGCACCGAGCGCTGCGGCTCGCCCTCCAGGGCACCTTCGGCCACCAGGCGCTGCAAGGCGGCACGCACGGGCATCGGACTGGTGCCCCAGGCAGCGGCGAGATCGCGAATCTTCAGGCGCTCGCCGGGTTTGAAATGGCCTGCCAGCAGGCCCTCGCGTAGTCGTTGGTAAAGCTGTTCCTGCAGGTTCTCGGCCATGGGCATATCACCGTGCAAGGGCCGGCGGCGCCGGCAGTTGGTTCAGGGTCAGGCTGCAGTTACGCATGCTCTTGGTCGCCTTCTGTTGCTGGGTTGATCGCTCCGACCACGGGTCGAGTCCAGGCCAGCGGAGACTTTCCATCTGGTCTATCGTTCGATCCTGTGATCACAAATATGCTTTCAAGTTAATTTTCAGGGGCTTTTTTCGCAAGCCTTGACAGAATTGTGATCACAAAACACGATGTGCAGAAATTCGAACGAGGTGTTCAACATGACTGCCAGTGGAATCAGCCAAGCCGCCGTGGAAACTTTTGCCGCCCGCGAGCGCGCCCGTTTCCTGGAGCGCAATCCGAAATCCGTCGCCCTCGCCGAACGCGCGCACAAGTCCCTCTACGCCGGCGTGCCGATGCACTGGATGGCCGACTGGTCCACGCCTTGCCCGCTGTTCGTCGAGCGCGCCAAGGGCGCCCGCTTCTATGACGTCGACGGCCATGAGTACATCGACTTCTGCCTGGGCGACACCGGCACCATGTTCGGCCACTCCCCGGACCCCATCGCCCGCGCCATCGCCGAGCAGGCCAACAACGGCCTGACCACCATGCTGCCGGGTGAAGACGCCGTGGTCTGCGGCGAGCTGCTGGCCCAGCGCTTCGGCCTGCCCTACTGGCAGGTGACCGCCACCGCCACCGACTCCAACCGCTACGTGCTGCGCTGGGCCCGCGCCATCACCCAGCGCAAGACCCTGCTGGTGTTCGACGGCTGCTATCACGGTACCGTCGACGACGTGATGGTGCGCTATCGCGATGGCGAGACCGTGCCGCGCTCCGGCCTGGTGGGCCAGGCCTACGACCTGACCCAATACAGCCGCTCCATCCCCTTCAACGACGTCGAAGCGCTGGAAGCCGCGCTGGCCAAGGGCGATGTCTGCGCCCTGCTCTGCGAACCGGCCATGACCAACATCGGCATGGTCCTGCCCGATCCGGGCTTCATGCAGAAGTGCCGCGAGCTGACCCGCAAGTACGGCAGCCTGCTGATCATCGACGAAACCCACACCATCTCGACCGACATCGGCGGCTGCACCCGCCTGTGGAACCTCGACCCGGACTTCTTCGTGGTCGGCAAGCCGATCGCCGGCGGTGTGCCCTGCGGCATCTTCGGCTGCAGCGCGGAGATGGCGGAACGGATGCTCGCCTCACGCAAGAAGGCCCAGGAAGACAGCCACGGTCACGGCCACAGCGGCATGGGCACCACCCTCTCGGCCAACGCCCTGGCCATGCATTGCATGCGTGCCAACCTGGAACAGGTGATGACCCAGGCCGCCTACGACCACATGCTGCCGCTGGCCAAGCGGCTGGCCGACGGCTTCCGCAGCCTGATCGCCAAGTACGACCTGAAGTGGTCGGTGACTGAACTCGGCGCCCGCAGCGAATTCCAGTTCTGCCCGGTGTCGCCGCGTACCGGCGCCGAGGCCGAAGCCGCCTTCCACGACGAGCTGCAGATGGCCCTCCACCTCTACCTGATCAACCGCGGCATCCTGATCACGCCGTTCCACAACATGACCCTCTGCTGCCCGGCCACCACCGCAGCCGACGTGGATGAGCTGATCGCCACCCTGGACGAAGCCATCGGCGAGCTGCTGGCCATCCCCGGCGTCCGCGAGTGAGCCACGTGAACGAACGTAGGATGGGTTGAGCGAAGCGATACCCATCAAGCCCGACGATGGGGTATTGCCTCATCAAAGACAGGCCAACCACCGAGCCCTGACCATGCAATTCGCCAATCCCCAGGAAGCCCGCGACTTCCTCGAACAACATCCCGAGGTGCGCAGCATCGAGCTGATGCTGATCGACGCCAACGGCATTCCGCGCGGCAAGCTGCTGCACCGTGACGAACTGTTGCCGATCTTCGAGAACGGCCGCCCGCTCCCCAGCTCCATCCTCTCCCTGACCATCCAGGGCGAGGACGTCGAAGCCAGTGGCCTGGTCTGGGAAGTCGCCGACGCCGACTGCTGGACCTACCCGGTGCCCGGCTCGCTGTCGCTGCAGCCCTGGCGCGCCACGCCCACCGGCCAGGTGCAGGTGAGCATGCACCCGACCCAGGGACTGCCCGCGACCCCCGGCGACCCGCGCCATGTGCTGGCACGCACCATCGACCGCCTCAAGGCCGACGGCTACCACCCGGTGATGGCGGTGGAACTGGAGTTCTACCTGCTGGACAAGCATCGCGACGCCAACGGTCGTCCGCAGCCGGCGCTGCAGGCGAACGGCGTGCGCCCGCAGGCCCCCCAGGTTTATGGCGTCTACGAGTTGGAGCAACTGCAGCCCTTCCTCGATGACCTCTACGCCGCGTGCGAGGTCCAGGGCCTGCCGGTGCGCACCGCCATCTCCGAGTACGCGCCCGGCCAGCTGGAACTGACCCTGGAGCACCGCTTCGACGCGCTCCAGGCGGTGGACGAAGGCATCCGCTACAAGCGCCTGGTCAAGGGCGTCGCCAACAAGCACGGGCTGGTTGCATGCTTCATGGCCAAGCCTTTCGGCGACCTCGCCGGCAGCGGCCTGCACATGCACGTGAGCCTGGCCGACGAGCAGGGCAACAACCTGATGGCCAGCGAAAACCCGCACGGCACGCCGCTGCTGCGCCATGCCATCGGCGGCATGATGGCGACGCTGAACGACGCGCTGGCGATCTTCTGCCCCAACGCCAACTCCTACCGTCGCTTCCAGGCCAACAGCTATGCGCCGTTGGCGAAAAGCTGGGGCGTGAACAACCGCACGGTGTCCTTCCGCGTACCGGGTGGCCCGGCCAAGAGTCGTCACGTGGAACACCGCATCTGCGGCGCCGACGCCAACCCCTACCTGGCGGCCGCGGCGATCCTTGCCGGCATCCACAAGGGCATCCGCGAGCAGATCGATCCGGGTGAGCCCATCGTCGGCAACGGCTACGAGCAGGCCCGCGAAACCCTGCCCACCGACTGGCTCACCGCCCTGCGCAACCTGGAGCAGTCGACCTGGGCCAGGGACGCCCTGGGCGAGGACTTCCTGAAGATCTTCCTCGCCATCAAGTGGGAAGAATTCCGCCAGTTCGTCAGCGAAGTGGGTGAGCAGGATTGGCGCTGGTACCTGACCCACGCCTGATGGCGGACGCAAGGTCCGACAGAGTGCCCGGCCGGTCCGGCCGGGCACTGATGTTTCCCCGGGCGGCTGCTAGGCTGAAGGTCATTCCCTACCCTTCCAGGCCCGCCCGATGAAGGCTGCGATGTTCGCGCTGCTGTTCCTGGCCCTCGGCGTCTGCCAAGCGGAGCCACTGCGCATCGGCCTGGAAAGCCACGACTACCTCCCTTATTACCGCGCCCTCCCCGGCAAGCCCGCCGAAGGCTATGCGATCGCTGTTCTGCAGCTCTTTGCCTCCAGCCAGGGCCTCGCCCTCGAACTGGAAGCCCTGCCGATCAACCGCCTGCACCGTAATCTGCAGACCACCGACCGGCTGACGCTGGTGTTCCCCGACAACCCCGCCTGGTCGCGCCAGCTCAAGGGCGATGCGCGCATGCATTACAGCCGTCCGGTGATCCGCGTGGTGGATGGCAGCCTGGTGCTGCGCGAACACCTGGGACGGGGTGTCGACTCGGTACGGCGCCTCGGCACCGTGCGCGGTTTCACCCCGGAAGCCTGGCAGGAACGCCTGCGTGACGGCCAGGTGCAGCTGGTGGAAGCCAGCGACATCGCCAGCCTGGTGCGCATGCTGCTGCGCCTGCGCATCGATGCCATCTACGCCAACCCGGAAGTGCTGCATCACTACCTGGAGACCAGCACCAACCTGGGTGGCGACCGCCTGTTGCTGGACCCGGATTTACCCCTGGCGCAGACCGCCTTCCACGCCAGCAGCCTGAAGCACCCGGAGGTACTCGAAGCCTTTGACCGCTTCCTGGTCGAGCAGAGTGGCGAGCTGGCGCAGCTGCGCCGCGAACACGGCCTGGCCTGCGGTCCCAGCGACCTGGTGGAAGAACGGCCCGCCTGCCAACAACCCGCCAAGGCGCCCTGACCACAAGGTTATCCACAGCAGGTCCCGGATTTGCGCGGCACTGCGACTGTGGCGCCCAGGCGCCGACCCGCGTCTATCCCGGACAGACCCCACAGCGACGAGGCCAGTAATGGAACCCGGAACCGCACAACTGTCGATGACCGTCCTGATGACCCCGGACATGGCCAATTTCTCCGGCAACGTCCACGGCGGCACCCTGCTCAAGTACCTCGATGAAGTGGCCTACGCCTGCGCCAGCCGCTACGCCGGCCGCTACGTCGTCACCCTCTCGGTGGACCAGGTGATCTTCCGCGAGCCCATTCACGTGGGCGAACTGGTCACCTTCCTCGCTTCGGTGAACTACACCGGCAACACCTCGATGGAAGTCGGTATCAAGGTGGTCACCGAGAACATCCGTGAGCGTTCGGTGCGCCACACCAACAGCTGCTTCTTCACCATGGTGGCCCTGGATGACGAGCGGCGCCCCGCTGCGGTTCCGCCGCTGCAGCCGGCATCCCCCGACGAAAAGCGCCGTTACGCCCAGGCCAAGCAGCGCCGCCAGATCCGCCAGGAACTGGAACAGCGCTACCAGGAAATGCGCGAGGGCAACTGAGCCCTCGCTTTTCCACCCTGTTCCCCAAAATCAGTGGAAGGGCCTGTGGGTAAGGTGTAGACCGAGTTCCAGACCCCGCGCCACGCGGGCCTCCCCATGATTTGGCGATTTTCTGAACGATTTCAACGACTTGGCCTGTGCACTGCTCACAGTTGCTGTGCAACAGGCTGTTGATAACCTGTTCGGATTCTGCTCTGGGCCCCGCCATTACTGGCCTCCCGACGATTGATCAACTTCTGATCAATCTTTCGCAGCCGCGAAACACCTGGCCCGGCACCGGGCCGCCTCCCGGCTGTAATTCCCATTGCAGAGCCGTTTCCCCCATTTTCCGTGGATGCCACTGTGGATAAATTGTCGATGGATGCCTGGGAAGCAGGCACGACGCAGCTTTCCACCATCCGGCTATTTTTCGAGCAAAATCATAGGGATAACTGCTTCGTTGCACACAATATCTGTGCAGCCATCTGTGAATAACTTGTGAGGACAATGCTGAAATCCCCGCGACCCGTGACCTGCAGGGCATTGATCAGTTTTCACACAAGTCTGATTGGATACCCTCCTGCTGTGAATAACAGATTGACGCCGTCGCCGGATGGAGGACGTTCCCTCGGCAATGGACGGCTCATCCGTGGGTATCAAGCGCTGTTTCGACCCCGATTCGCGTGCTCGTCAGCGATCTGTTCACAGGTTGGCGGAGTTTTTACCCAGATCCCGTGGATGCTGTTGTGGATAAGCTGTAGTTCGAATGCCAGGCGCCAGAGCAGCCGCGGCTTTTCGCGTCTTGTTCATTTTTCGTTCTGATTCAAATACTTGGCCCACAAATTCTGTGTAGCCATCTGTGGATAAGCTGTTTGGACATGGTTGTGGCCCAGCAAGGATGCGGCCTGTGACGTTGTGATCACTATTTGATCAGCCTTGCCGGCGGAATCGGGCAGCGTTCCGCCAGGCCAGGCCCGGTCGATCTCCGCGCCATCAATCCACAAGCGCCATCACCAGCAACTCCACGCTTGTGCCCAAATTGCGTGGACTGGTCTGTGCATAAGTTGTCCATGGATGGCTGCAGGCCAGGCAGTGCAAGGCCTGCTGAAGAACGTACATTTTTCGAGCAATATCAACGAGTTAACCAGCCGGATGCACACAGGATCTGTGCACCCCGCTGTGGATAGCCTGTGAGGACAGCGCTGCAGCCTACGAATGGCGGGCCTTGCGCGCGACTGATCAATAAGTGATCAGGCGCCCCACGGCCGACTTATCCCCCGCAACAACCGCAGACCGACATGGCGCCGGGCTCCGTGGTCTTCCAGTTACCGTTCCAGCCGCCCTTGTTGCTGCACACCTGCGGACAGGTCTGCGCGGCCTGGCCGTTGTTCCAGATAGGACCGGCCTGCACGTCCTGCGGCGTGGTGCACTGGCCCTGCATCACGTCATCGAAGATGTGGCTCAGCTTCGCCCAGGGGATGGTGTTGCTGTTCCCGCTGCCATTGAAGTTGTGGCAACCAAAGCAGTTGGAGATGAACGACTGGGTCGGGTCCACGTTCTGGTAGGTGGTTTCCATCACGGTGTTGGCCAGGCGCATGGAGCCGCGCTGGTTGGAGAAGTTGGAGGACGGCTGGGTGACGTCGTTCTCCCAGATGGCGCCGACATTCATGTAGTTCTGCCAGACGGCCATCGGATTGTCGCTGGACAGCGCCGAGAGGAAGCCCTGGATCTGGGTATTGAGGCTATCGATGTCGGCGATGTTGTCCGAGGCCTCGTGGTCCGAGACATCGGTGCCGTCGTGGTAGACCCGGCAGATTTCCGAAGGCGTGCCGGTGAGGCTGGAGCTCGGCTGCGCCTGGTTCATGTTGCAGCTCGCGGGTGGGTTATCCACAGCGCAGGTGGCGCTGGTGAAGGACCAGCCACCTGCAGGCGCAGTGGCCGGGTTGCTGCATTCCGGCACGTTGCTGCGGTGCTCGAAGGTGGCCCAGATGAACTCCGGGTGCAGCGCGGTGGCGATGGCCATGTGGAATCCGACCATGCCCAGCAGTTCATTGCCCGGCACACCGTCCACGTTGGCTTCGATCCAGAAGTAGTCGGGTTTGTCGGCATCCGTGATGATTCGCCACGCACTCTTCAGCTCGGTGGTTCCACTCGGGTAGTTCAGCGCGCTCTGGATCTGCGGGATGTTGCAAAGGCTCTGGCTGAAGCGGATCTCGTAGAAGACCACGTTGCCGTTCTGGTCGAAGATGGTGTCGCCGCCACCAGCCTGGCCGGTGCGATCCGGAATCTGGAAGGGGGTGTCGGCGGCCGCGGGCTTCTCCCGGTGCACGAACACCCGTTCGGCCTGCTGCGACGGGTCGCAGGAGTTGGTTCCGCTGGCCTGGAGGATCGGGTAGTTGGCGTTGACCTGGAAGTTGCGCAGGCTGGGGTCGCTGGTCGATGGGCTGACCAGTTGGAAGAACCATTGCCAGGCAAACTGGTAGAAGTCGCAGAAGTCTGCGTTGCTGCCTTCGGGTATCTCGCTGGGCGGGTTGGGGCTGGTGATCCAGTCCTGGCTGGCACTGCAGGCGGGGCTCGCCGCTTGTGCCGGGCCGGCCACCAGCAAGGGACTGGCGCAGGCAAGCATCAGGACCAGCAGCCAGGCGACACGGAATGTCCTTGTAGCGTTCATCTTCCCTCTCCTTTTCTGCTCATCAGGGCACGGGCTGGCGGAGCGCTGCGAAACACGCAGCGCCCTGGCCCAAGCGGTGCATCGCCAGGGAACAGTGAGGGCAGATGATTCAAGCGGGGCCGCGCAATGCGCGGCGCTGGCGTCCTGCCGGCGGGTGCTCCATGCGATGGAATCAGGCTAGAAGAGGCGCCGCGCCTCGGCAAACCATGCCGCCGAGCGGCATTGTGGATAACTGGGCGGGGAAGGCGCGGGGCCGGTCGACCCCGCGAGGAGGCGTCAGTGCTGGTGCTCGGCGGTAACCGCCGGTGCCTGCGTCTGCACGTGGACTTCCACGTCCAGGTCGCCGGCCTTCTGGAAGTGCAGGGTCATGGGGAACTTGTCGCCATCGTTCAGCGGCTGCTTCAGGCCGAACATCATCAGGTGGTAGCCGCCCTGCTCGAAGCGTGCTTGGCCGCCAGCGGGAATCGCCACGCCACCCTCGACCTTCTGCATCTTCATCAGGCCGTCCTTGTGCAGATGCTCGTGGATCTCGGTCTTGCCGGCGCGGACGGTGTCGGCACCCAGCAGCATGTCCGTGTCCGTGCCCCTGTTGTGGATAACCAGGTAGGCGGCGCCGTTGGGCGATACCGCGGGCACGGCCATGGCCCAGGGGTGCTCGATGTGCAGCGAACCCAGGTTGTAGTCATGGGCGGCCAGGGTGCCGGAAAAGCTCAGCAGGGCCCCCAGGGCCAGCAACGTCTTGCGCATGTCGGAACTCCATTCATTCGATTGACTGGCACCCACCCCCGGCAGGTACCGATTGCTCTCCATCGCGGACGCAGCCCATGGGCTACGCCTGCAAAACCGGCCTAGTCGGCCACCACCTTGCCGCCGCCAATGCGCGACAGCACCACCCAGTCCAGCGCCCAGATCGCCAGCAGGGACAACCCCACCAGCGGGAAGGCGATGCCGAGGCCGATCATGATCACCACCGCGGTTTTCCACAACGGCAGGTCATGGCGCAACGGCGGTACGCCCAGGCTGCCTTGCGGGCGGCGCTTCCACCACATCACCAGGCCGCTCACGGAGCTCAGCAGGATCAGCAGGCAGACGGCGAACATCAGCAGCTGGTTGGCCAGGCCGAAGAACTTGCCTTCGTGCAGCACCACGCCCATTTCCACGCTCCTGGCCACCACGCCGTAGTCCTGCCAGCGGATGTCGGCCAGCACCTTGCCGCTGTACTGGTCCAGGTGCAGGGTCGCGTCGTTGCGCGGGTCATCGGCGAACACCGCGATGCTGTAAACCCCGGTCTCGTCGGCCGGCAGGGTGATGCTGTAGCCCGGTACCACACCGCGCTCGGCGGCGGTGTCCACCACCCGCTGCAGGCTCACCTGCCCGCTTGGCGCGGCCATGCCGGTGGCGCTGCGCCCCTTGTGTGCAGCGTGGGGATCGGAGGCCGGCAACGGGGTGTTTTCCACCGCCCAGGCCACGGTCTGGTCGGCGGCGGTGTTCAGGCTGCGAGCCTGCTGGTCGGACCTGGGCACCTCGTTCCACATGGCGGCGGGGAAGCGGTTCCACACATCGGCGAATTTCTCGCCCCAGAAGCCGGTCCAGGTCATTCCGGTGAGCAACATGAACAGCAGTACCAGCGAGCCCCAGAAACCGGTGACCGCGTGCAGGTCCCGCCAGAACAGCCGCCCGCGATTGGCCAGGCGCGGCCAGAACACGCCACGCATGCCCTGGCCCCGAGGCCACCAGAGGTAAAGGCCGGACACCACCAGGACGATCGCCCAGCCGGCGGCCAGTTCGATCAACCGGTCGCCGACCATCCCGATCAAGAGGGTGCCGTGCAGCGAGCGGGCGATGGCCTGGAGGTTGTTCTGCGCGTCCTGGGTGCCCAGCACCTGGCCGCTGTAGGGGTCGAGGAACAGGTTGGTCTTGCGCCCGTCGAGGCTGACCACGAACTGCGCACTGTGCTCGGCGTCCACCGGCGGCAGGTACTGGCCGACGGTGGCCTGCGGGTAGGCCTGGCGCAGCTTGTCCAGCTGCTGGTCGGCGCTGAGCGCCTGCCCGGCCGGGCGGACCAGCATCAGATCGCTGTAGAGCAGGTTGTCCAACTGGGGTTTGAACAGATAGATGCTGCCGGTAACCGCGAGCATGATCATGAAGGGGATGACGAACAGCCCGGCATAGAAATGCCAGCGCCACGCCAGGTTGTAAAAGGAGACAGTGTTCGCCGACATTGTCGTGCTCCCTGATGAACCAGTGGTCCGCGCGCACGCGCGCCTGAACAGGGCGTGCGCACGGTAAGGAAAGGTTGTGTGGATCAGGAAAGCGCGAAGGGAGGTGCGCGGGTCAGCGAGCCAGGGAAGACAGCCCGTCCGCCGTGGCCGGCAAGGGGCGCCAGCGCAGCATGCGGACTGGTGAGACCGGCCAGGTCCAACCCGGGCAGGGTGGCGGGGCTCAGGGCCGGGGAGTTGAACAGCAGGGTGCAGTAGCCGCACTTGGCCCAGGACATCTCGTGGTCGGGCATCGCCGGCTGGTGGCTCGAACCGCCGTGCCCGGCGGAGCAGGCCAGCTCGCCCATCCACTCGGGCACGCCGCCCTGCCCCATGTCCCGCGCCTGGGAAACCAGCGGACCGACGAGCACCAGCAGCATGGCCAGAAGGCCAAGCCAGGCGCCGCGTTGTCGTGCTCTGCCGTAGGTCACAGGAAGGGTTCCATGCCGGTCGATCCGGGGGGCGCCTATGCTAGCCATGCGCCTGCCTGGGTTGAAGCCTAGTCGCTGGGACAGAAGGACGCAGGCCGGGCGCTCGATATTTCCAACCGTTGGGCAACGAGACAGGTCGACCTGGGGGATGGCCGATGCTGCGCTGTACCGTGCCAAGCAACTGGGAAGAAACCGTATCGAGCTGGCCCTCTGAAACCACCGTGGATGGTTTAAGCTTGGGTCTAGGTTTCCGGAGTCATCATGCTGAGCCTGGCTGACGTTTTCCTGCTGATGTTGTTCGCCGCCGGCGCGGCCTGGTTGTGGCGCGGGCACGGCGTGCGCGAGCGCGCCCTGGTGCTGGCCAAGCAGCACTGCGCGCGACTGGATGTGGAACTGCTGGACGGCAACGTCGCCTTCCGCCGCCTGGCGATGGTCCGCGACGGCAAGGGCAATCGCCGCCTGGCGCGTATCTACGACTTCGAGTTCACCGTGACCGGCGAGCAGCGCCTGACCGGGAGCATCCAGATGTTCGGCAACCACCTGGGCCGCATCGATGTCGAAGCCCATCCCTTCCGGGCCGAAGCCCAGCACGACGGCAAGGTCATCCACATGAGCGAGTGGCGGCGCAGCCACCCCAAAGCGGACGAGCAGCGACGGGTGGATTAGCGGGCCGGACCACGCTTCACCGGTCCACCATTCACGCTCCGAACTGATTCCGATGGTGGATGTAGAAGACGACATCCCCCTACCGCCAGCCTCAGCAGCAGCACTCATCCACGCAATAGAAACTCGGTCACGCGCTCGGCGCTGGCCTGTGGATATTCCTGCATGAAGCAGTGACCTCCCTCCACCACCTGGGCGCTGACATGGCCATTGAGCGCGGTCAGGCGTGCCACTGACTTGGCCACGAAGGGATAGCTGTGCTGCCCGTGGAGGATCAGGGTCGGCGTGACGATGCGGCCCAGCGACGGCCACAGGCGCTTGGGGAAAGAACTGAAGATCTCCGCTTCGCGACTCGGCCGGCACTTCAGTTCGACGCCGTTATCCACAGCCTTGATGGCGTGCTCCACATAGCCCCGCAGCGCCTCTTCGGTCCAGCCCTTGAAGATGCCGCGGCCATGCAGGCCGTTCCACGCTGCCTCGCGGTCGGCCCAGTGGCTGCGCCGGGCACGCGCGCGGCTGGCCATGGTGGTGCGGCGATGCAGGCCAAGCACTTCGGAAAAGGCCATGGCTCCGACCATGGTCGGGGTGAAGATCACCGGGTCGAGCAATACGGCGCGGCGGAACAGCTCGGGATGGCGGGCGAGGATCAGGCTGCTCAGCACCCCGCCGAAGCTGTGCCCCACCGCCATCCGCGGGACCTCGCCAAACTGCCCGCGCCCGGCCTCGAAGGCTTCCACAGCCAGCTCGGCATTGCGGTTCCAGCCCAGGAAGCGACCACCATGGTCGCTGTCGCCATGGCCCTGGATGTCGCAGAGCCAGAGATCGAAGTCCTCGACCAGGACCTCCAGCATCGGCGTATAGGTGCGGCCACAGAAACCGTTGCCATGGAGAAAGTGCAGGAGCGGCTTGCCGGAGGCCGGCGTGTGCCAGCCGCGCAGAGTGAATCCGGCGGAAGAGGAGTGGGACCAGGGGATCAATTGCATCGAACGTGCCTCGAAATGACTGCGCGAAGTGTATCCGCAGACTTCCGTCCGGAGCAGTGGGCAGGGTCGGCCGTGGTATCGTCGCCGCCTCTGACCTGCGGACGCCACCCTTGATTTCCCGCCAACTGCGCATCGCCCTGCTGATCCTGCTGCTGCTCGCCGGCCTGTTCCTGGCGATGCACCTGGCTGGCCGCCAGGCCGAACGACAGGCACTGCGCGACGAAGGTGAACAGGCCCGCGAGCAACTGACCCTGTATGCCGGCAGCCTGCGCACGCTGATCGACCGTTTCCGCGCCCTGCCCGCCGTTCTGGCGCTGGACCCGGAGTTGCGCGGCACCTTGGGCGGACCTGTGGATAACGCCGCACAACACATGCTCAACCTCAAGCTGGAGCAGATGAACCGCGCCGCAGGCTCCACCACCCTGGAACTGCTGGACCGCGAGGGCCTGGCCGTGGCCGCCAGCAACTGGCGCCTGCCCACCAGCTTCGTCGGCCACAACTACGGCTTTCGCCCCTACTTCGTCGAGGCTCGACGCCTGGGCAGCGGCCGCTTCTACGCAGTGGGCGTGACCAGCGGGATTCCCGGCTACTTCCTCGCCAGCGCCGTGCGCGGCGCGGAGGACACCTTCATCGGCGCCATCGTGGTGAAGCTGGAATTTCCCGAACTGGAGCAGGAATGGGGACAGCGTTCGGACATCATCCTGGTCAGCGACGCCCGTGGCGTGGTGTTCATCGCCAACCAGCCCGGATGGCGCTACCGCGAGCTGCAACCCATCTCCGCCGAGGGCCGCGCCGAGATGGCGGCGACCCGGCAGTATGACAAACAGCCACTGGCACCACTTATCCACAGCACCCGGATCAATTTCGGCGATGACAGCCGGCTGGTCCGGGTCGAAGGACCTGATGGCCCCCGAGACTACCTCTGGGAAAGCCTGCCGCTGCCCAGCGAAGGCTGGACCCTGCACCTGCTGCGCACCCCGCAGGAGGCCGCCAGCAGCGCCCGCGCCGCCAGCCTTGCTGCCGGGGGCGCGTGGCTGGCGGTGTTCTTCCTGGTGCTGTTCCTGCACCAGCGCTGGCGCCTGGCACGCATCCGCCAGCGCAGCCGGGAGGAGCTGGAGCAATTGGTGGAACAACGCACAGCCGCCCTGCGCACCGCCCAGGACGGACTGATCCAGGCCGCCAAGCTGGCCGCACTCGGACAGATGTCCACAGCCCTGGCCCACGAAATCAACCAGCCGCTCACCGCCCTGCAGATGCACCTGGCGAGCCTGCGCCTGATGCTCGACAACGGCCAGTTGGAGCAGGCCCGCAAAGCCCTGGGGCGCCATGACGAACTCCTGCAGCGCATGGCTTCCCTCACTGGCCATCTGAAGACCTACGCGCGCAAGACGCCCGGCGGCCTGCGCGAGTGCCTGGAGCTGGGCAGCGTTGTGGATAAATCCCTGCAACTGCTGGCACCCAACCTGCGCGACGCGAAGGTGCGGATCAGCCAGGAGCTGGCGGTGCCGGCCTGGGTTTCGGGCGACGCCATTCGCCTGGAGCAGGTGCTGGTCAACTTGCTGCGCAACGCCCTGGACGCGGTGGCCGGCGAGGCCGATCCACAATTGTGGATAACCCTGCGACGGGACGGCGACCACTGGGTGCTGGAAGTGGCCGACAACGGCGGCGGCATCGCGGAAGACGACCTGCAACGGGTCTTCGACCCCTTCTTCACCACCAAGCCGGCGGGTGCTGGCCTTGGAATCGGACTGGCGGTGTCCTACGCCATCGTCCATGAACTGGGCGGCACCCTGAGCGCCGCCAACCAGGGCGAGGGCGCGCTGTTCAGCCTGCGCCTGCCTGTGGATAAGACCAGAGAGGAACTGCCATGACAGTCCAGGTGATCTTCGTCGACGACGAAGCGGCCATCCGTGACGCGGTGCGCGAGTGGCTGGAGCTCTCCGGCTTCGAGGTGCGGGTGGAATCCAGCGCCGAGGATTGCCTGAAGCACCTCGATGCGGAATTCCCCGGTGTGGTCATCAGCGACCTGCGCATGCCCGGCATGGATGGGATGGGCCTGCTCCAGGCCGTGCAGGCGCTGGACCGCGAGCTGCCGTTCCTGATGGTCACCGGTCACGGCGACGTGCCCCAGGCAGTGGAGGCCATGCGCCTGGGCGCCTATGACTTCATCGAGAAACCCTTCACCGCCGAGCGCCTGCTGGAAAGCCTGCGCCGCGCCCTGGAAAAGCGCCGGCTGGTCCAGGAGAACCGTCGCCTGCGGATCCAGGCGGAGCTCAAGGACCAGCTCGACGGCCGCCTGCTGGGCGTCTCCAGGCCCATGGTGCAATTGCGCCGCAAGGTGCTGGACCTGGCCGCCACACCGGTCAATGTCCTGCTGCGCGGCGACACCGGCGCCGGCAAGGAAATGGTCGCGCGCTGCCTGCACGACTTCGGCCCCCGCGCCGGCAAGCCCTTCGTGGCGCTGAACTGCGCGGCCATTCCGGAGAACCTCTTCGAGAGTGAGCTGTTCGGCCATGAAAGCGGCGCCTTCACCGGCGCCCAGGGCAAGCGCATCGGCAAGATCGAGCATGCCCACGGCGGCACCCTGTTCCTCGACGAGATCGAAAGCATGCCGCTCGCGCAGCAGGTGAAGCTGCTGCGGGTGCTGCAGGAGCAGCGCCTGGAACGCCTGGGTTCGAACCAGAGCATCGCTGTGGATATCCGCGTGGTGGCCGCCACCAAACCGGACCTGCGCGACGAAGTCCGTGCCGGACGTTTCCGCGAAGACCTGCTTTACCGCCTGAATGTCGCCGAACTGCAACTGCCCGCGCTGCGCGAGCGACGCGAGGACGTTCCCCTGCTGTTCGAGCATTTCGCCCGCCAGGCCAGCGAGCGCCTGGGCCGGCCGCAACCGACGCTGACACCCGCCGAGCTGGCCCAGTTGCTGGCCCACGACTGGCCGGGCAACGTGCGCGAGCTGGCCAACGCCGCCGAACGCCACGTGCTGGGGTTATCCACAGGCCAGGCTGATCGGGCCGAAGGGGAACCTTCGCTGGCTGAACTGATGGAAGCCTACGAGGCGCAATGCCTGCGTCAGGCCCTGGCGCGCTGCCAGGGCGACATCAGGGCGGTGATGGACCTGCTGCGCCTGCCGCGCCGCACCCTCAACGAGAAGATGGTCCGTCACGGCCTGGCGCGCAGTGAGTTCCTGCCCGGTGAGGATGAGTGAGAGTGCTCCAGCACTGGGCCTTCCGGACGCCGCGCTAGCCGACTCCGCCCTCACCCCCGCCCCTCTCCCTGAAGAGGAGAGAGGTGACTCGCGCCGGCAAATCCAAAGTCATCCTGAAGCCCATACGCCGCTTGCAGCTGGGCAGAAACGGTGGGGCGGCAACTCCGCCCCTTCAGGAGGCCGAGCGGAATCGTTGCACAGGGGGACGAGTGGCATGGATGCCGCGAATTGAAATCGCCCCCACATCCAGCAACCCGCCATCGGCGGAATCTTGCTCATCGCCAATCCGGCATCGGCAGGAATCCGCGCATGATCGCCGCGAAATCACGCTGAAACCCCTCTATTCCAGGGCTTTCCTCCCCTGGCACAGCTCCTGCTTTATGCCTGGTGCCCGAAGCGCGCCGCCACAGAGCAGCGCCTCCACAACAACAACTACGCGTCGAGGAAAGATGATGGATAACTCCAGCACCCTGGCTGCCTCTGCAGAACCCCGCACGACATCGCAACGCATCAAATCGATTTTCAGTGGCTCGGTAGGCAACCTGGTCGAGTGGTACGACTGGTACGTCTACGCGGCCTTCTCACTGTACTTCGCCAAGGCATTCTTCCCCCAGGGCGACATGACCGCCCAACTGCTCAACACCGCCGCGATCTTCGCCGTGGGCTTCCTGATGCGCCCCATCGGCGGTTGGCTGATGGGCATCTACGCCGACCGCAAGGGCCGCAAGGCTGCCCTGCTGGCCTCGGTGCTGCTGATGTGCTTCGGCTCGCTGATCATCGCCCTGACCCCCAGCTACGAGACCATCGGCGTCGCCGCACCGATCCTGCTGGTGGTCGCTCGCCTGCTGCAGGGCCTCTCGGTAGGCGGTGAATACGGGACCTCGGCCACTTACCTGTCGGAGATGGCGACCAAGGAACAACGTGGCTTCTTCTCCAGCTTCCAGTACGTGACCCTGATTTCCGGCCAGCTCATCGCCCTGGCCGTGCTGATCATCCTCCAGCAGACCCTGACCACCGAGCAGCTGGAAAGCTGGGGCTGGCGCGTGCCCTTCTTCATCGGCGCCCTGTGCGCGGTGGTCGCCATGTTCCTGCGTCGTGGCATGGAAGAGACCGATTCCTTCACCAAGAAAAAGGACAAGCCGAAGGAAAGCCTGCTGCGTACCCTGCTGCGCCACCCGAAGGAAGTACTGACCGTAGTCGGCCTGACCATGGGCGGCACCCTGGCCTTCTACACCTACACCACCTACATGCAGAAGTACCTGGTGAACACCGTGGGCATGAGCAAGGACGACTCGACCATGATCTCGGCCGCCACGCTGTTCCTGTTCATGCTGCTGCAACCCATCGTCGGCGGGCTTTCCGACAAGATCGGCCGTCGCCCGATCCTGATTGCCTTCGGTGTGATGGGCACCTTGTTCACCTACCCGATCCTGAGCACCCTGCACAGCATCGAAACCTGGTGGGGTGCGTTCTTCCTGATCATGGCGGCGCTGATCATCGTCAGCGGCTACACCTCGATCAACGCCGTGGTGAAGGCCGAGCTGTTCCCTACCGAGATCCGCGCCCTGGGCGTGGGCCTGCCCTACGCGCTCACCGTGTCCATCTTCGGCGGCACCGCCGAGTACGTGGCCCTGTGGTTCAAGAGCATCGGCATGGAAAGCGGCTTCTACTGGTACGTCACCGCGTGCATCGCCTGCTCGCTGCTGGTGTACGTGTTCATGAAGGACACCCGCACCCATTCGCGGATGAACCAGGACTGACCCCTCCCCCGCAGCGACACGAGACGGGCCCTTCGGGGCCCGTTTTCGTTTCTCGGGCGTTTCTCGCAGAGGCGAGTCCGTCCCTTGCACAAGGTCGATCCTTCAGCTCGGTCTGGACCGCAGGGTGCACTTCGCGCACCGATTCCAGTGTCCGCCCCGGCACAAGGTCAAACCGCCGGTGCGCACGGCGCACCCTACCCAATCGGCCTGATCCTGATAGCCCGACACAGGCAGAGCCGCCAATTCTCAGCCCTTATCTCAATCCAACCGGCACGCCGCCATTCCCACCTTCAGCGCCGCCTCGTCCTGGGGCCCCGCGAAGATCAGTTCCAGACGCGAATCCTTGCGCCATTCGCTGGCCTGCCAGTGGATCGGCGCGCCGTCCAGGGCGTTGCCGGAGAGCCATCCGGCGTTGGTCTGCAGCACCAGCTTGGCGCGGCGCCAGGGCAGGCTGGCCAGCCACAGCTGGAGGCGCATCAGCTCGAATCTTTGGCTCGGGTGCCAACGCCAACCCATGCTCCAGCCGTCGTCGTTTGCCTGGATCTGGCAGATGGGTTCGGCCGGATTCCTCCACAGGACCGGAGGCTTATCCACACCTGTTGGTAAGTCTTTGATACCAACAGCTTTTCCAGAATGTGAATGAATGCCTGGAAGCTTCTGGATATCGAGCCTCCCTTGAGTCGTCCACAGCAGCGGGACACTGGGAAGTTTCGCGGCAAGTTGTTCACAGGTGGATGAATCCAGGCTTTCGGCCTTATTTAGTAGCACTAGGCCAGCATCCAAAAGTGCCGCCCGCTGGCTGTCTGGCAGTAGCTGGCCCGTAGCCAGCGCCGCCGCATCGAGCACCATGACGCTCGGCTGTAGCGCCAGGACGCCCTCCCACGGGGGTTCGCGTAGCTGTCGCAGTAGCTCGACCGGGTGTCCGAGTCCGGAGGGTTCGATCAGTAGCCGGTCTGGCCGCGCCTTGCGCAGTAGCCGGCCAAGTCCGACCTGGAAGGGCGCGCCGTTGACGCAGCAGACGCAGCCGCCCGCCACCTCGGCGATGGCGATGCCGTCGTCGCTGCTGGTGAGCAGTGCCGCGTCCAGGCCGATCTGGCCGAATTCGTTGATCAGCACCGCCCAGCGTTCATGGGCAGGCCGCTGCGCCAGCAGCTGGCGGATCAGGCTGGTCTTGCCGGCGCCCAGGGGCCCGGCGATGAGATGGGTAGGGATGTGAGTAAGCATGGACCTATGGTGCTGCTTCACAGCCCGCCGAGAAAGCCTCGTGCTAGAGTCGCGTGCTTCATGACCCGGAAGACCTCCCATGCGTACCTGGTTGCTGCCCGTTTTGCTGTTGCTATCGGTCGAAGTCCGTGCCGAAGCCTGTGTTGTCCACAGCCAGGGCAACGGCCTCGACGTGAAGCTCTGTCAACAAAACCGTAGCATCCCGCCGCAACTCTTTCGTGACGGCTTCTGCAAGCCGGAGATGAAGGGACAGAAAGTGGAAGTGAGCTTTGTGGATAACTGCCCGACCGGTGCGTTCGGTGTATGCCGCAACGCCAAGGTCAGCAATCAGCTCTACCGCCAGGATATCCACTACTACGGCGTGGCCAGCGATGCGCGCTACCTGAAACCCTTCTGCGAAACCCAGAGCCAGGGCAAGTGGGAGTGAGGCGATTCCTCCCGATCCCTGCAGGAGCGAAGTCATTCGCCGGGCAGGCCGCAGGCCTGCTCTGAATCCCCCCTTCTGGTAAAGCGCCTATCCCAGCCAATCCAGCGTCAGCAACAGGCGGCTCTCACCCGATTCCGGCTGTGGCGACCTGTGGATAATTCCACGCCCCTCATTGCCGAGCCACTTCTCTCCCTTGAACAGGGCCACATGGCCGGCCTGCATTTGCTGGTTATCCACAATGGCGGCAGGTTCGGCAGTGGGATCGCCCAATCCCGAGCGTGGCATGTCACCCTCTCGCAGCCACTGGCTGCCGACGCCGGCATAGGTGGTGATCAACCGCAGCGGTACGTGATCGACGTGAAAACGCGGGCACATGGCCCTGTCGAGGCGGCGCAGACGCAGGCCAATGCGCCGGGCATCCACCAGGCAGGCGAAGGCCCGCACCAGCCACGCCACATCGGCGACGAAGCCCTGGTGCCCTTCCAGGTCGGCAAAGCCTGCGGCGAGGCCACTGAGGTCAGGCTCGCTTTCGGCAACGACGAGCTCCAGCGTCAAGGATTCGGCCAGCGGCTCACCCAACGCCAGCAGGCTGTTGGCGAAGCCTTGCACGTGCAACGGCAGCTGCCGGCGCCAGATGGTCAGATTGACCCCATCCCGCAGGGCTTCGCCCAGAACGTCCGGGCCATCCCCCAGCACCTGCCGTGGAGATGGCTCCCACTGCCGCGCGAGCATCAGGCCGCCTCCTCGTCGTGCCAGGGGCCGAAAGGATCGGGCAGCAGCGCCCAGGCTTCCGGGCCTTCGGCCATCTCGTTGTCGTCCAGCAGACAGGCGTCCAGCTCAGTTCTCAGGCGTTCGAAGTCGATTCCCTGGCCGATGAAGACCAGCTCCTGGCGGCAATCGCCGGTCCCCGCTATCCAGTGCTTGAGAACGGCGCTCAAGCCATCCCGGTCATCCGGCCAGCGTTCGCGCGGCACGAAGCGCCACCAGCGGCCAGCCAGGGCGTGGCGCATCAGGCCGCCGGCCTGGGACCAGCTGCCCGCCTCGCGGTAACGGCTGGCGAGCCAGAAGAATCCCTTGGAGCGCAGCAGGCGGCCATTGCTCCAGTCGCGATTGATGAAGCGGAAGAAGCGCTGAGGGTGGAACGGACGCCGCGCTCGGTACGCCGTGGAGGCGATGCCGTACTCCTCGGTTTCCGGCCTGTGCTCGCCGCGTAGTTCCTTCAACCAGCCAGGCGCCTCGGCGGCGCGGTCGAAGTCGAAACGGCCGGTGTCGAGGATGCGCCCGAGGTCGACCTGGCCCATCACCATCGGCAGCACCTCCGCCTCGGGATTGAGCCGCCTGAGGATGGCGGTCAGCTCATCACGCTCGGCGCTGGTAATCAGGTCGGCCTTGCTGATGAGCAGCACGTCGGCAAACTCCACCTGCTCGATCAGCAGGTCGCTGATGGTGCGTTCGTCGTCCATCCCCAGCGATTCGCCGCGGCTGTCGAGGCTTTCCGCCGCCAGGTAGTCACGCAGGAAGTTAACGCCGTCGACGACGGTGACCAGGGTATCCAGGCGCGCCAGGTCGGACAGGCTCAGGCCCTGTTCGTCGCGGAAGGTAAAGGTTTCGGCTACCGGCAGCGGCTCGGAAATCCCGGTGGATTCGATCAGCAGGTAGTCGAAGCGACCATCGCGGGCCAGGCGGCTGACTTCTTCCAGCAAGTCTTCGCGCAGGGTGCAACAGATGCAGCCATTGCTCATTTCCACCAGCCGTTCCTCGGCGCGATTCAGGCTGACGTCGCGCTGGACCTCGCTGGCATCGATGTTGATTTCACTCATGTCATTGACGATCACCGCCACGCGCAACTGGTCGCGGTTCTTCAACACGTGGTTGAGCAGGGTGCTCTTGCCGGCGCCGAGGAAGCCGGAAAGCAGGGTGACGGGTAGGCGTTGATCCATGGGGTTTCCTCTCAGACGGGGCGCTGGTGGCGTTCCTGTTGTTCCTGGCGCTGCTTGGCTTCCAGGCAAAGGGTCGCGGTGGGCCGCAGCAGCAGGCGGCGCAGGCCGATGGGCTCGCCACTTTCTTCGCACCAGCCGTACTCGCCACTGGCGAGGCGATTCAGGGATTGGTCGATCTTGTCCAGCAGGCGCTTCTCGCGCTCCAGCAGCCGGAGCTGCCACAGGCGCTGTTCCTCGCGGCTGGCGAGGTCACTCTCATCGCTTACCGGCTCCACCTCGCGCAGGGCACCGAACTCGGTGTCGATGCGCTGGCGCAACTCTTCACGCTGGCGCTCCAGGAGGTCGCGAAAAAATGCCCTTTGCGCCTCGTTCATGTAGTCCTCGGCGGGCAGGGCAAGGAGTTCTTCGCGGTTGAGCAGAGTGTCTGGCATGGTGGCGATCTTCACAGGCTTTATTTGTTATAACATAACACTTACTGTCTATTTCAAGAGCCCGACCGATGAACGCCCTCTCCCTCCCGGATATCGCCGCACAAACCTCGTCCCTCGAGCTGCCCCTGGACTGGGTCGGCATGTGCGGAATTGCCCAACCCGTGGTACTGGCGGGACAACGCATCGCCGCGCAGGTCGATGCTGGCGTCAGCCTGGATGACGTCAGTGCCCGTGGCATCCACATGTCGCGCCTCTACCTGGCACTGGAGGAACTGGAACGGGAGGAGCTGTCCGGCACCCTGTTGCGCCGGGTGCTGGCGCGCTTCCTCGATAGCCACCAGGGCCTGTCCGCCAGCGCCAGCCTGAACCTGCGTGGCGAGGCCCTGCTGCAGCGTCCAGCGCTGGTAAGCCCGCTGGCCGGATGGAAGGCTTATCCCTTCGAGGTCCGTGCACGCCAGGATCGGTGGGGGTTCCACGTGGAACTTCAATTGCAATTGGCCTATTCCTCCACCTGCCCCTGCTCGGCCGCCCTTGCCCGCCAACTGATCCAGCAGCGCTTCGTAGAGGAATTCCCTGACCAGAATCCGGCTCGGGAAAGGGTGTTCGCCTGGCTGGGCAGCAGCCAGGGCATAGTCGCAACGCCCCACAGCCAACGCAGCACCGCCACCTTCTGGCTGCACCTGGGTGCGAAAGAGAACATCCCTCTGCTCCGTCTGGTCGATCTGGCGGAGCAGAGCCTGGGCACAGCCGTGCAGACGGCGGTAAAACGGGCGGACGAGCAGGCCTTCGCCCTGGCCAACGGCCAGAACCTGATGTTCTGCGAAGACGCCGCCAGGCGCCTGGGTAGCGCCTTGCAGAAGCAGGACTGGCTGGAGGGATTCAGGCTACGGGTCGTGCACGCGGAGAGCCTCCACGCACACGACGCCGTTGCCGAATATGCCTGGCGCTATCGCACGTAGAGGTCCGCCCGACTCCACGGCAACTCGTGAGAGCCATCCGCGCGGGGCTTGGTGGCGAGTATCTGGTGCAGGTTGATCCAGCCCTTCTGGAAGGCATGGGAGCAGCCCGCCAGGTACAGTCGCCAGATGCGCAGGGCCTGCTCCGGAACCAGCCGGGCAGCCTTTGCCAGGTTGGCTTCCAGGTTGGCACTCCAGAACTCCAACGTGCGCGCGTAGTGCAGGCGCAGGCTTTCCACATCCACCACTTCCATGCCGGCCAGACTCAGCTCGGTGACCATGGTGGCCAGATGCGGCAGCTCGCCGTGGGGGAAGACATAGCGATCGATGAACTCACCGGCGCCACGCCCCACCGGACGGCCATCCGGGTGCCGCGAGGTGATGCCATGGTTCATCACCAAACCGCCGGCACGCACGGCGCCGAACAGGCTCTGGCAATAGACCGGCATGTTGGCGTGGCCGACGTGCTCGAACATGCCAACGCTCACCACCTTGTCGAAGCGGCCGTCCTGGGGCAGGTCGCGGTAATCCAGCAGCTCCAGCTCTACCTGCCCTTCCAGCCCATCGGCCTTGACCCGCTTCTGGCCAAGGGCCAGCTGTTCACGGCTCAGGGTAATGCCGAAAACCCGGACGCCGTACTCGCGGGCGGCGAACCTTGCCAGGCCGCCCCAGCCACAGCCCACGTCCAGCAGGTACTCGCCCTGCTTCAGGCGCAGCTTGCGGCAGAGGTGATGCAGCTTGGCCTGCTGGGCACTGTCGAGGTCCTCGGTGCCGGTGGGGAAATAGGCACAGGAGTAGACCATCTCGCGGTCCAGCCAGAGGGCATAGAAGTCGTTGGAAAGGTCGTAGTGGTAGGAGATGGCTGCCGCGTCGGTGGCCTTGTCGTGGGACTGGCGCGGCGCTACCGAATCGTCGTCGTCGCCCACCAGCGCCTCGCTCAGGGCGTCGCCAACCCGGATCACCTCCAGGATCGGCCCGGTCAATTCCACGCGCCCTTCCACATAGGCTGACCCCAGTGTTCCGAGGCTCGGGCGGCTCAACAGGGAGACCGCGCTGGGATCCTTCACCGTCATGGTCACGGTCGGGTTCGGGCCGAGATCGATTTCCTTGCCATCCCAGAGCTGCAGCCGTAACGGCAGCTTCAGATCGCGCAGGACCGGTGGAAGTTGCGCAAACATGGGAACTCCTCCTTTTCCAGGAACACTGGAAAGGTAGACCACCCTGGACAGTTGTCAGGCTATCGATTCGATAGTCCCCCTGAATCGAGCGGTCCGCAAGCGACTTCAATATGCACTTTCGGGGCACTCGTGGCATTTGACCACCCGTCCATGACAATCGCTCAACCGGTTTCTCGGCGCGCACTGGAACATGACCGTCATTCACAAGTTCATTGATTACAGAATTGTAATCAGCAACTCATCTCCAAGTTATCTCCCGCTTGCAACGATAAGCACCGGCTGGTTCCGGGAGATACGCAATTACCTCTCTAGGCACGGCCCCATAACAACAATTCCTGGCAACAAGAAGACCAACAACTGCCGACATGAGAGGAGCAATCAATGCGCAATAAAAGACCCCGCTTGTCCATCGCCATACTGTGCTCGCTGGCTTCCGGCACCACGCTGAATGCGGCCGAGGAGTCCGCGGAAGGGTTCATCGAAGGCAGCAGCCTGTCGATCCTCAACCGCAACTTCTACGTGAACCGCGATTTTCGCCATGGCCAGTCCAGCCCCAGCGACAACGGCTACAGCGAGGCCTGGGCACAAGGCATCATCGGCCGCTTCGAATCCGGCTTCACCCAGGGCACTGTGGGCTTGGGCATCGATGCCTTCGCCATGCTCGGCCTCAAGCTGGATACCGGCGACGGCCGACACGGCCCGGGCGGGAGCGTGAACCTGCTGCCGGTCAACAGCCAAGGCGAAGCCGAGGACCAGTACTCCAAGCTGGGGGGCGCGCTAAAGGCGCGACTGTTCGACACAGTGGTCAGGGCCGGTGACGTGTTCCCCACCACCCCGGTGGTGCACTACGGCGACTCCCGTCTGCTGCCGGAAAGCTTCCGCGGCGTGACCCTGGAGAACGCCGGCATCGACGGCCTGAAGCTCCAGGGCGGACGTCTGCACGCCATGAGCCAGCCACAGCAGAGCGGCATGCGCGGCGACTTCGCCACCTTCTACGGCGGCACGGTGGACTCGCCCTGGGTGGCGTATTTCGGCGGTGATTACCGGGTCAACGACAACCTTTCCGTCAGTCTCTACAGCAGCCGCCTGGAAGACGCCTGGAACCAGCATTACGCAGGCCTTTACGGCGAGTATCCGCTGGCCGACGTACTGACCCTGTTCAGCGGCCTGAATTACTACAAGGCCGTGGACCAGGGGCAGAAACTGCTGGGCGAGTTCGACAACGACATCTACAGCGGCAAGGTCGGCGTCCGCCATGGCGGCCACAGCCTGGCCCTGTCGTACCAGCGCAACGCCGGTGACGACGACTTCGACTACCTGCGCCAGTCCGACTCGATCTTCCTCGACAACTCCATCCAGTACAGCGACTTCAACTCACCGGGGGAGCGCTCCTGGATGCTCCGCTATGACCTGGACATGACCAGCTTCGGCATCCCCGGCCTGTCCTTCATGACCCGCTACGCCCGTGGCAGCGATGCCGACTACTCCAACGCCAATGCCACCTACATGCGCCGCGACGCCAATGGCGACCCGCTGGTGGATCAGAAGCGCTGGGAGCGCAACATCGAGGCGAAGTACGTGGTGCAGACCGGCTCGTTGAAGGACATGTCCTTCCGCGTGCGCCAGATGACCACCCGCGCCACGGACTTCGAATCCGATCTCGATGAAGTTCGCCTGATCGTCGAATACCCGCTGGAAGTTCTCTGAAGCCATTCAAGCGCGGGCGAAGTCCAGCAACTTCGCTCGCTCTTTCTGTCACAAATGTAATGTTCGCCTCACCTTGTCGTTAGTTCCGTCTTTTTAAGATTCAGGAGTAGTTGCAGGACTCCGAATGAATCGAAACGAGGCGAACTTCATGAACGTACGCAAACTTCTCCTGATTACCCTCCTCGGCCTGGGTTCCACCGCCGCGCTGGCCGAAGACGGCTACGGCCGCTCCCTGCAGATGGTGCAGGAATTCCGCGCCAGCCAGGCCGAACTCAAGGGCAAGCAGTTCTTCGCCGGTGACAACGACAAGGCCTCCGACAGCAAGGCCGAGACCCGGCAGCTCAGCGCGCATAACGCCCCCAAGGAAGACTGATTTCCCCCGGCAAGACCGTTCACCTTCAAAAGCTCCACGCTCCTATTGGTCGAGGTGAACCCTGGGCGCCCCATGTGGGCGCCTTTTTTATTGGCCAATGAATCCGGCACTTGCTCATTTCCAGGGGCCGCCGTGTGCTGGAGTCGTGGGATCGGTACCGCTCGATTCCCATCCTCGAACGCTGCCGCCAACGTAAATGCGTTACCCATGTCCCCCGACTGGACTCTGTGCGCACCGATTGCGCGATCGGCAGCGCCGCACCTCTGCTTCGCGAGCAAAGCTCGCTCCTAATGGGGCTTGGGTTGTGGGAAACGGGAAGGCCCCTCGCCATGTGCGAGGGGCCTTGCGGGTCAGGCTGTGGCGTCTTCCTGCTCATCCTTCTGGTAAGCACGGAAGTAGAGGGCTGGCAGCACCAGCAGCGTCAGTGCCGTGGAGGAGAGAATGCCGCCGATCACCACGGTGGCCAGCGGGCGCTGGACCTCGGCGCCGGTCCCGGTGGCCAGCGCCATGGGCACGAAGCCGAGGGACGCCACCAGGGCGGTCATCAGTACCGGACGCAGGCGGGTCAGCGCGCCTTCGGTCACGGCCTGGGCCAGCGGCTTGCCTTGCTCACGCAGGTTGCGGATGAAGGCGATCATCACCAGGCCATTGAGCACCGCCACTCCGGACAGCGCGATGAACCCCACCCCGGCTGAGATGGACAGCGGAATGTCCCGCAGCCACAGCGCCAACACCCCGCCGGTGAGGGCGAAGGGTATGCCGGTGAACACCAGCAGGCCGTCCCTGAGGTTGTTGAACATCAGGAAGAGCAGCGCGAATACCAGCAGCAGCGCCACCGGCACCACCACCTGCAGGCGCTTGGCGGCGGACTGCAGCTGCTCGAACTGGCCGCCCCAGCTGGTCCAGTAACCGGCCGGCACCTCCACCTGGGCCTGGATGCGTTCCTCCGCCTCACCGACGAAGGAGCCGATGTCACGCCCCCGCACGTTGGCGCTCACCACCACCAGGCGCTTGCCGTTCTCGCGGCTGACCTGATTCGGCCCCATCACCAGATCCAGGTTGGCGACGTCGGACAGCGGAATGAAGGCAATGCGCTCCGAACCGCCACCGGCCGGCACCGGTATCAGCAGGCGCGACAGCCCTTCGATGTCGGTACGCAACTCATCGGAGAGGCGCACCACCATGTCGAAGCGGCGGTCGCCCTCGAACAGGGTGCCGGCCACACGCCCGCCTACCGCCACCGCCACCGTGTCCTGCACGTCGCCGACGTTGAGCCCGTAGCGCGCGGCCTTGTCGCGATCGATGTTGATGGTCAGCACCGGCAGGCCGGTGGTCTGCTCCACCTTCACCTCGGAGGCGCCCTCGACCTGCTGCAGGGTGGCGGCGATCTTCGCGGCGGTGGCGTTGAGCACGGCCATGTCGTCGCCGAAGACCTTCACCGCCACATCGCTGCGCACGCCGGAAATCAGCTCGTTGAAGCGCAGCTGGATCGGCTGCGACAACTCGTAGTTGCTGCCCGGCACCGTCGCGCTGGCACGCTGGATATCGGCGATCAGCGCTTCCCTCGACTTGTCCGGCTCAGGCCACCGCTCCTTCGGCTTGAGCATCACATAGCTGTCGGAGATGTTCGGCGGCATGGGGTCGGAAGCGATCTCCGCGGTGCCGGTGCGGGCGAATACCCGCTGCACTTCCGGCACCTGTTCGACGATGGCGCGCTCCAGGCGCTGCTGCATGTCCAGGGACTGCGACAGGCTGGTGCCGGGCACGCGCAGCGCCTGCAGGGCAAAGTCGCCTTCGCTCAGGCTGGGCACGAACTCGCTGCCCATGCGGCTGGCCAGCACACCGGAGACCAGCACCGCGCCGCTGGCCAGGGCGAAGGCCAGGTTGCGCCGGCGCATCACCCAGGCCAGCACCGGTGCGTAGCCGCGACGCGCCGCGCGCATCAACGCGTTCTCCTCCTCGCGCACCTTGCCGGTGATGAACAGGGCGATGGCCGCAGGCACGAAGGTCACCGAGAGGATCATGGCGCCCAGCAGGGCGATGACCACGGTGAAGGCCATGGGGTGGAACATTTTCCCCTCGACACCGGTGAGGGCGAAGATCGGCAGGTACACCACCATGATGATCAGCTGCCCGAACACCAGGGCGCGGCGCGCTTCCTTCGATGCGGCGAACACTTCGTGCAGCCGCTCGCTGCGGGTCAGCAGGCGGCCGTGGTGGCTCTGGGCGTGGGCCAGGCGGCGGATGGCATTCTCGACGATGACCACCGCGCCATCGACGATGATGCCGAAGTCCAGCGCACCCAGGCTCATCAGGTTGGCGCTGACCTTGTTGGCGAACATGCCGCTGAAGGTGAAGAGCATCGAAAGCGGGATGACCATGGCGGTGATCAGCGCCGCCCGGATGTTGCCGAGGAACAGGAAGAGCACCGCGATCACCAGGATGGCGCCTTCCACGAGGTTCCTCTTCACCGTGGCGATGGCCTTGTCCACCAGGTGGGTGCGGTCGTAGACCGGCAGCGCCACCACACCCTTCGGCAGGCTGCGGTTGATCTCTTCCAGGCGGCTGGCCACCGCCTGCGAGACGCTGCGGCTGTTCTCGCCGATGAGCATGAACACCGTGCCCAGCACCACTTCGCGGCCGTTCTCGGTAGCGGCGCCGCTGCGCAGCTCACGGCCGATATCCACGCTGGCGATGTCGCGCACGCGGATCGGCGCACCGCTGCGGTTGGCGACCACGATATTGGCGATGTCGGCGGTGTCCTCCAGCTGGCCGGGTGCACGGATCAGCAACTGCTCGCCGTTACGCTCGATGTAGCCGGCACCAACGTTGGCGTTATTGCGCTCCAGGGCGGTGACGAGGTCGCTCAGGGTCAGGCTGTAGGCGGCCAGGCGCTTGGGCTCCGGAGCGATCTGGAACTCCCTGGCGAAGCCGCCGATGGTGTTGATCTCGGCAACCCCGGGCACGGTGCGCAGCTGCGGCTTGATGATCCAGTCCTGGATCACCCGCAGATCGGTGGGGCTGTAGGCGCTGCCATCGTCCTTGCGCGCGCCCTCCTCGGCTTCCACCGTCCACAGGAAGATCTCGCCAAGCCCGGTGGAGATCGGCCCCATCACTGCCTCGGCGCCTTCCGGCAGTTGCCCGCGAGCCTGCTGCAGACGCTCGTTGACCAGTTGCCGGGCGAAATAGAGGTCGGTGCCGTCCTCGAAGGTGACGGTGACCTGCGACAGTCCGGAGCGCGACAGCGAGCGGGTCTGCTTGAGGTGCGGCAGACCGGCCATCGCGGTTTCGATGGGGTAGGTGATGCGCTGCTCGGTTTCCAGCGGCGAGAAGCCGGCGGCCGAGGTGTTGACCTGGACCTGGACGTTGGTGATGTCGGGCACCGCGTCTATGGGCAGCTTCTGGTAACTGGCGATGCCCAGCCCGGCCATGGCCAGGACGGCCAGCAGCACGATGAAGCGCTGCTCGATGGCGAATTGGATGATGCGTTCGAACATGGCGGCTACTCGTCAGTGGGCGTGCTCGGCGCTGGCCTTGCCCAGCTCGGACTTGAGGATGAAGCTGCCGGCGGCGGCAAGCTCGGTGCCGGCGGCAAGGCCCCCGGTGATTTCCACGTGGCCGTCGTCGCGCTCGCCCAGCGCCACTTCCTGGGCCAGGAAGCCGCCCGGCACACGGACGAACACCACGGGTTTGTCCTCGAGGGTCTGAATCGCCTGCTGCGGAACCGTGACCTTCACATCACGGGATTCGGTGGCCAGCAGCACGGTAACGAACAGGCCGGGGCGCCAGGCGCCTTCGGGGTTCTCCAGGGTGGCACGAGCGATGGCGCTGCGGGTCTGCTCGCCCAGCAGGTTGCCGACGTAGGCCACCGAGCCGCTGACTTCCGCACCCAGCTCCGGCGCGCTGATCCGCACAGGCCGGCCAACCCGCACCAGGCGCAGGTCCTTGGCTGAGACGTTGAAGGTGGCCCAGACCCGCGAGAGGTCGGAAAGGATGAAGGCGTTGGTCGCGTCGCTGACCACCTCGCCCGGCACCAGGTGCTTCTCCACCACCACGGCATCGAAAGGCGCGCGCAGCTCGTAGCGGTTGCCGCCGGCCAGGGTGACGCTGCCGCTCAGGGCACTCATCTTCTGGCGCGCGTTGTCCAGCGCGATCTCCGCTTCTTCCAGGGCCTGGCGCGCCTGCAGGTAGTCCTGCTCGGCGGAGACGCCGTCGCGCCAGAGCTGGCGCTCGCGTTCCAGGGTGGTCCGCGCCAGCCCGGCACGGTGTTCTGCGGCAGCCAGTTCGCTGCGCTGGTCCGACACCTGCTGGCTGGCGATCACCGCCAACAGCTCACCCTTCTTCACGGCCTGGCCCAGGTTCACCCGCACCGCCTCCACGACGCCGCCGGCACGGGGAACGATGTGGGCCGTGCGGTCGTCGTCCAGACGAATCTCGCCGGCCAGGGAAATGCGCTTGCTCAGGGTGCGCGGCGCGGCCCTGGCCAGCTCGATACCGGCAGCCTCGATCTGCGCCGCGCTGAGCTCCAGGCGGCCCTCCTCGGCGTGGCCTTCCTCCTCCTCGGAATGCTCGCCACCATCATCGGCGTGGCCGTTCTCGCTCGCCACCGGCTGGCCGGCGCGGTCACTCAGGAGCAGGGGGCCGAGCCCCAGGCCGAAGGCCAGCAGCAGGGCCAGGGCGGTGCCTCGTTTCTTGTCCATGGATGTTCCTCGGTTGATTCGTTTCCCGGCCGTCAGGGCTGCCGCTCAGGCCAGGAGAGGGAGATGCGCAGAACGCGATACAGGTCGTGGCGACACCAGTGACCGGACTGCGCCGGCATTACGCCGGCGAGCAAGCCAACGCCCGTGAGCAAGGCGAGCAGGCATAGCCAGTGGCGCAGCAAGCGGCCGTTGGCGTTCATGGAATTCAGGCCCCGACCGGGTTGGAGAGATCGCCATAGAGGCGCACCAGAGCGGCCCAGGCATCGGTGGCCTCGGCGACGGCCTGCAGGTAGCGGCCACGGGAGTCGATCAGGGTGCGCTGGGCGTCCAGCACGTCGAGGAAGGCGAACTTGCCCATCTGGAAGCCGCGCGTGGCAGCGTCCACAGCACGCCGGGCCGCCGGCAGGATGGACTGCTCGAACGCACGGATATCCGCTGCCGCGCTGCTCCACTGCTCCAGTGCCTGGCGGGTTTCGCTGCGCAGACGCAGCTCGGTGGCATTGCGCAGGTCGCGCGCCTGATCGGCACGTCGCGCCGCCGCCAGAACGTTGCCCTGATTGCGGTCGAACAATGGAATGGGCATGGACAGCCCCACCAGATTGACGCGCTCGCGGTCCTCCGCGCTGTACTGGCTACCGACGCTGATGCTGAGGTCGGGGATGCGGTTGGCCTTCTCCAGCACCAGCGATGCCTCCTGCTGCCCGACCTGGCGGTCGGCCAGGCGCAGCTCTGCGGTTTCGTCCAGGCGCCCGAGGAGGACGGCGGCGGCAGGTAGCGCCGGCAGCGCACCGGGCTCGCCCTGCACACGGCTGAAGCCGGGCCGCGCCTCGCCCATCAGCGCAGCCAGTCGCTGGTAGGCCGCCTCGCGCTCGGCACGGGCGCGGCCCAGCTCAAGGCGCGTCTCGGAGCGCTGCACATCGGCACGCAATGCTTCCACCGGCGCCACCTTGCCCGCGCGAATCCGCGCCTCGGCGACCGACAGGCCACGTTCGGCCAGACGCAGGGACTCCTCCGCCAGCTCCACCCGAGCCTGGGTACGCAACGCCCCGTGGAAGGCAACGATGGTGTCCGCGCGCAGGCCGTTGCGCTTCTGCTCCAGCTCCAGGGCAGCGATGTCCTGACCGCGCTCCGCCACCTCGATCCGCGCACCCCGCTTGCCACCCAGCTCTATGGGCTGGCTGATCTGCACGGTGGTAGTGCGGGTATCGCTACGGGTGTCTTCGGCCTCCCAGGAAAGCTCCGGGTTGGGGATGACCCCGGCCTGGCGGCGCTCGCCTTCGGCGATGCCGATGTTCCAGCCGACAGCGGCCAGATCCGGGTTGTTGCGGTAAGCGGCGTCCAGCGCACGCTGGAAGTCCAGGCTGGAG
Source organism: Pseudomonas lalkuanensis (assembly GCF_008807375.1). Classification (NCBI taxonomy): domain Bacteria; kingdom Pseudomonadati; phylum Pseudomonadota; class Gammaproteobacteria; order Pseudomonadales; family Pseudomonadaceae; genus Metapseudomonas; species Metapseudomonas lalkuanensis. Next base: position 6,033,568 of record NZ_CP043311.1, read on the forward strand.
GGGTCGGACGCCAGCAGCGGGCCGCTGAACAACGCCAGGACGCCGAACAGGGAAGCTCGCCAGCGTTCGCGAAAGAGTGATCCGTGCAATGGGAAGGTCCTCTGCAACTCGAAAGGGTGCCCGGCCATGCAAAGCGGAAGTTGCACGGCACACTGAGATGTCTGGGGCTATTCGATATTCGGGAGGACTTTAGTTATTCGCGCTTATCCGCAAGGTGACTACAAAATTACAAATATGTAATTGGCGAATATTGGTGTTTCGCCTGTATTAGCATTACTCCCGCTGCGGATATCCGGGGGATAACTTCCGTAGCAAAAAGAAACAACTTATCCACACCCCAAAACTGCCAACCGACGTACCCGCGATGCAGTTCCACGCCTGCAAGGCCCGTGTATCAACGCCCTGGCATTGACCCTTGAGCTGCTACAGGGTTTAGCCTCCAGACCCGCTCGCCGCCCTGTCAGTGGTGGAAAAGTTTTAATTTCAAATAGGAACATGGCCCACATGAACAATTACCACAGGGGCATGGCACCAACTTGCAGGATGAATTGACATGCGAATCCTTATTGTCGAGGACGAACCCAAGACTGCCGAATATCTGCATCAGGGCCTGAGTGAAAGTGGCTATATCGTGGACAGCGCCAACAATGGCATCGACGGTATCCACCTGGCCCGCCAGCACGCCTATGACCTGGTGATCCTCGACGTGAACCTCCCGGAAGTCGACGGCTTCGGGGTACTCGCCAACATCCGCCAGTGCGGCAACACACGGGTGATGATGCTCACCGCCCGTGGACGACTCGCGGACAAGGTTCGCGGCCTCGATCTTGGCGCCGATGATTACCTGGTTAAGCCCTTCGAGTTTCCCGAACTGCTGGCACGGGTGCGCAGCCTGTTGCGGCGCAGCGAGCAGATCCAGTTGCCGGAGGTGCTGCGCGTGGCCGACCTGGAACTCGACCCGGGCCGCCACCGGGCCTTTCGCGGCACCCGGCGCATCGACCTGACCACCAAGGAATTCGCCCTGCTGCACCTGCTGATGCGGCGCAGCGGGGAAGTGCTGTCACGAACCCAGATCATCTCGATGGTCTGGGACATGAACTTCGACTGCGACACCAATGTGGTGGAGGTATCGATCCGCCGCCTGCGGGGGAAGATCGACGATCCCTTCGACAGAAAACTTATCCACACCCTGCGGGGCGTCGGCTACGTACTGGAGGACCGTGGATGAAACCGGCCAGCCTGTCGGCGCGTCTGGGACTGTGGGTAAGTCTGATGGGCGCTGCGCTGGTGGTCCTGCTGTCGGCACTGGCCTACCTGGTCCTCGCCCACGAGCTGGAAAACCTCGCCCGGCGCGAACTGGAGGCCAAGCTGGCACAGATCGAGCACAGCCTGGCGCTGGACCTGAGTACCCGTGCCGAAAACCTACGCCCGCATATCCTCGGCGACCAGGTGAAAGGCCATGACGACCTGCAACTGACCATATTCACCAGCGAGGTGGGCGGGCCGGCACTGCTCAGCCTTGGCCGCCATGTCCTGGAACGACGCCTGGCCGGCATTCCCGCCGGCACCGATACCCGCTTCCAGGCCACGGTCGACGAGGACGGCGATCGTGCCCTCAGCGCCTACCGCGAGATGATCCTGCCCGATGGAGACAGGGTGCGCGTCTTCCTCTCGCTCGACCGGCGCAGCGACCTTGCCCTGCTCGCCGCCTACGTCAAATCCACCCTGGTCGCCCTGCCCTTCGTGCTGTTGCTGATCGGCCTTGGCGCGCACTTCGTGGTGCAGCGCGGGCTGGCGCCCCTGGCACAGTTCCGCCGGGTGGCGGCCAAGGTTTCCGCCCAGGACCTCACCCATCGCATCCCGGTGGACCAGCTGCCCCGGGAACTGCATGACCTGGCCCAGGGCATCAACGTCATGCTGCATCGCCTGGACGGCGGCGTGCAGCAGCTCGCGCAGTTCTCCGACGATCTCGCCCATGAACTGCGCTCGCCCATCAGCAACCTGATGGGCAAGGCGCAGGTGACGCTGTCGCGGGAGCGCCAGCCGGACGAGTACAAGGCAGTGCTGGAATCCTGCATTGAGGAGCTGGAGCGGGTCTCGCGCATCGTCGCCGACATGCTGTTCCTGGCCCAGGTCAGCCACCCCGCGGCACTGGTCAGGTTCGAACGCATCAGCCTGCAGGCTGAAGCGCGGCGCGTGTTGGACCTGTTCGCCCTGGCGGCCGAGGAGAAACTCATCGCCCTGGAAATCAGCGGTGAGGGCGCGCCACTCGGCGACCGCCTGATGATCCAGCGAGCGATCTCCAACCTGCTGTCCAATGCCATCCGCCACAGTCCGCCCCGCAGCCTGGTGCGGCTGCGCATCGAATCGCTTGTGGATAACTTTGCGCTGGCGGTGGAGAACCCCGGAGCGGGCATTCCGGCCCGTCACCTGCCGCACCTGTTCGAGCGCTTCTACCGGGTGGACGCCAGCCGCGCCAGGGCCGATGGCGGCACCGGCCTCGGGTTGGCCATCGTGCGTTCGATCATGAGCCTGCATGGCGGCAGGGTGGAGGCCAGCAGCGAGCCGGAGGGGCTCACCAGATTCCGCCTGCTGTTCCCGAAAGCACGAACGGCGCCCTGAGGCGCCGTCGTTCACGCGGGCTGTGGATTATTCCACGGTCACCGACTTGGCCAGGTTGCGCGGCTGGTCGACGTCGGTGCCCTTGAGCACGGCAACGTAGTAGGACAGCAGCTGCAGCGGGATGGTGTAGAGGATCGGCGCCAGGGCGTCGTCGATATGCGGCATGGCCACCATGTGGGTGCCCTCGCCATTCTCGATGCCGGCCTCGCGGTCAGCGAACACGATGAGTTGACCGCCGCGAGCACGCACTTCCTGCAGGTTGGACTTGAGTTTCTCCACCAGCTCGTTGTTCGGCGCCACGGTGACCACCGGCATGTCGCTGTCCACCAGGGCCAGCGGGCCATGCTTGAGCTCGCCGGCCGGGTAGGCTTCGGCGTGGATGTAGGAGATTTCCTTGAGCTTCAGCGAGCCTTCCATCGCCACCGGATACTGGGCGCCACGACCGAGGAACAGGGTGTGGTGCTTCTCGGCGAACAGCTCGGCTACCTTCTCCACGGTCTTGTCCATGGCCAGGGCTTCGCCCAGGCGGGTCGGCAGGCGACGCAGTTCTTCCACCAGGCCGGCTTCCATGCCCGCCTCGAGGGTGCCGCGCACCTGGCCTAGGGACAGGGTCAGCAACATCAGGCCAACGAGCTGGGTGGTGAAGGCCTTGGTCGAGGCCACGCCGATTTCCGGCCCGGCCTGGGTCAGCAGGGTGAGGTCGGATTCGCGAACCAGGGAGCTGGTGCCGACGTTGCAGATGGCCAGGCTGGTCAGGTAGCCCAGCTCCTTGGCATTGCGCAGGGCGGCCAGGGTGTCGGCGGTTTCACCGGACTGGGAAATGGTGACGAACAGGGTGTCCGGCTGCACCACGACCTTGCGGTAGCGGAATTCGCTGGCCACTTCGATCTGGCAAGGAATGCCGGCCAGGCCCTCGAGCCAGTAACGGGCGACCATGCCGGCGTGGTAGCTGGTGCCGCAGGCGACGATCTGCACGTTGCGCACCTTGGCGAACAGCTCGGCGGCACGCGGGCCGAAGGCGTTGACCAGGACGTGGTCGGCACCCAGACGGCCTTCCATGGTGCGCTGCACGACCTTGGGCTGCTCATGGATTTCCTTGAGCATGAAGTGGCGGTACTCGCCCTTGTCGGCGGCTTCGGCACCTTCGTGGTACTGCACCTGCTCGCGCTGCACTGCGCTGCCGTGCTCGTCCCAGATCTGCACGCTGTCACGGCGGATCTCGGCGATGTCGCCTTCTTCCAGGTAGATGAAGCGGTCGGTCACCTGGCGCAGGGCCAGCTGGTCGGAGGCGAGGAAGTTCTCGCCCAGGCCCAGGCCGATCACCAGCGGGCTGCCGCTGCGGGCGGCGAGCAGCCGATCCGGCTGGCTGGCGCTGATCACCGCCAGGCCATAGGCGCCATGCAATTCGGGCACCGCTGCCTTGAGGGCGTCGGCGAGGTCGGGGATGGTCTTCAGCTTGTGATTCAGCAGATGGACGATGACTTCGGTGTCGGTGTCCGAGGTGAATGCGTAGCCCAGCGACTTGAGCTGCTCGCGCAGGGCTTCGTAGTTCTCGATGATGCCGTTGTGGACAACGGCCAGTTGCTCGCCGGAGAAGTGCGGGTGCGCGTTGCGCTCGCTGGGGGCGCCGTGGGTGGCCCAGCGCGTGTGGGCGATGCCCAGGCGGCCGACCAGGGGCTGCTCGGCAAGGGCCTGCTCCAGTTCCGCGACCTTGCCGACACGACGACGGCGATCCAGCGCACCGTCATTGGTGAAGACGGCCACACCGGCGCTGTCATAGCCGCGGTATTCGAGGCGCTTCAGGCCCTCGACCAGGATGGGGGTGATATTCCGCTCGGCGATGGCGCCAACGATGCCACACATGGCTTTTCTCCTATCTCACTCTATGCGCGCGCAGATCAGCTTGATCCCGCGCGCGGCTATCTGTTCGCGCGCTTCGGCAGAAAGGCGCTCATCGGTAACCAGGGTGTGGATGCTGCTCCAGGGCAGCTCCAGGTTGGGAATGCGCCGGCCGACCTTGTCGGACTCGGCCATGACGATCACTTCGCGGGCCACTTCGGCCATGACGCGCGAGAGGCCCAGCAGCTCGTTGAAGGTGGTGGTGCCACGCTGCAGGTCGATGCCATCGGCGCCGATGAACAACTGGTCGAAGTCGTAGGAACGCAGGACCTGCTCGGCCACCTGGCCCTGGAAGGATTCGGAGTGCGGGTCCCAGGTGCCGCCGGTCATCAGCAGCACGGGCTCATGTTCCAGCTCGCGCAGGGCATTGGCGACATTCAGTGAATTGGTCATCACCACGAGGCCCGGCTTTCGCCCGAGCTCCGGGATCATGGCGGCGGTGGTGCTGCCGCTGTCGATGATGATGCGCGCGTGCTCGCGGATGCAGCCGACAGCGGCACGGGCGATCGCAAGTTTGTACGAGGAAACCGGCTGGTTACCTTCACCGATCAGCTCCTGCGGCATCGGCACTGCACCGCCATAGCGACGCAGGAGCAAGCCGTTCTTTTCCAGTGCGGTCAGGTCCTTGCGAATGGTCACTTCGGACGTGGCGAAAGCTTTGGCCAACTCGTCGACACTCACCTCGCCCTGCTCGTCGAGCAGCGCAAGGATCGCGTGGCGGCGTTGGGGAGTATTGCGTTTCGTCATCAACGAAAGTTTCGATTCGAAAGATAATGGCGCGAATCAAAACCTAACGAAGCTTTAGCGTCAACCCTGAAAACGACAAAAGGCGGCCTGAGCCGCCTTTTTGTCCGGGTCATGATTTATCCACAACCCGGGTTTTCCACACGCTCACTTCTTGATTTTTACCGGGCGCTTCCAGCCTTCGATGTTGCGCTGCTTGCCGCGGCCGACGGCGAGCGCGGCTGCCGGAACGTCCTGGGTAATGGTCGAACCCGCACCGGTGGTGGCGCCATCGCCCAAATTGACCGGAGCCACCAGAGAACTGTTGGAGCCGATGAATACATCCTCGCCCATGACAGTGCGGAACTTGTTCGCACCATCGTAATTGCAGGTGATAGTGCCGGCGCCGATGTTGGTGCGCGCGCCGATCTCGGCATCGCCCAGGTAAGACAGGTGACCGGCCTTGGCGCCCTCGCCCATCACGGCGTTCTTCAGTTCGACGAAGTTGCCCACATGGGCCTTGGCGCCCAGTACGGCGCCCGGACGCAGGCGTGCGAACGGACCGCAATCCGCGCCCTCGCCCAATTCTGCACCTTCCAGGTGGCTGTTGGCCTTGACCACGGCGCCACGGCGCAGGGTGCTGTCCTTGATGACGCAGTTCGGGCCGATCTGCACACCATCCTCGATGACGACCTTGCCTTCGAGAATGACGTTCACGTCGATCAGCACATCGCGGCCGACACTGGCTTCGCCGCGCAGGTCGAAGCGGGCCGGGTCCAGCAGGGTCACGCCCTGGGCCATCAGGCGGCGGGCAGCGCGCTTCTGGTAGTGGCGCTCGAGGTCGGCGAGCTGGATACGGTCGTTGGCACCCTGCACTTCCATGGCGTCGTGGGGGTGTTCGGTGGCAACCACCAGGCCGTCGGCCACGGCCATGGCAATCACGTCGGTGAGGTAGTACTCGCCCTGGGCGTTGTTGTTGGACAGGCGGCCCAGCCAGTCGGCCAGGCGCTTGCCGGGCACCGCGAGGATGCCGGTGTTGCCCTCGCGAATGGCGCGCTGCTCGGGGGTCGCGTCCTTGTGCTCGACGATAGCCCTCACCACACCAGCGGAATCACGGACGATGCGGCCATAGCCGGTAGGGTCGTCGAGTTCGACCGTGAGCAGGGCGAGCTGGTCATCCTTCACCTTCTCCAGCAGGCGCTGAAGGGTTTCCACCTCGATCAGCGGCACGTCGCCATAGAGGATCAGTACGCGCTCGGCAGTCAGCTGTGGCAGGGCCTGGGCGACGGCATGGCCGGTACCCAGCTGTTCAGCCTGGAGGACGAAATTCAGGTCATCGGCAGCCAGGCGCTCACGCACGGTCTCGGCGCCATGGCCGATCACCACATGAATGCCCTTGGGCTCGAGTTTGCGGGCCGAGTCGATGACGTGGCCGAGCATGGCCTTGCCGGCCACTGGATGCAGGACCTTGGGCAGGGCCGAACGCATACGCGTGCCCTGGCCGGCGGCGAGGATGACGATATCGAGGGACATGGAGGGGATCACCGAATCAGGCTGGTAAGCGAAAACCGGAATGCCGGAAAAGAAAAAGGGTAGCCAAGGCTACCCTTTAACTTGTCTGCAATGAAGCCTTGGGCCTTAGCCGCCGAACTTCTTGCGGATCTGCTGGACGGTACGCAGCTGGGCCGCGGCCTCGGCCAGACGAGCAGAAGCGGCAGAGTAATCGAACTCCGCGCCCTTCTCGTGCAGGGCCTTCTCAGCAGCCTTGAGGGACTCCTGAGCAGCAGCTTCGTCCAGGTCGCCGGCGCGCAGCACGGTGTCGGCAAGGACCTTCACCATGTTCGGCTGGACTTCGAGGAAACCGCCGGAGATGTAGTACACCTCCTCCTCACCACCCTGTTTGACCAGGCGGATCGGACCCGGCTTGAGGTCGGTGATCAGCGGGGCGTGACCCGGAGCGATACCCAGATCGCCCAGGTGGCCGTGCGCAATCACCATCTCCACCAGACCGGAGAAGATCTCCGCTTCGGCGCTGACGATATCGCAATGGACAGTAATAGCCATACGCTTGCCTCACGTAAGCGCCCGTTGCCGGGCGCTCAGGGGGTTACAGTTTCTTCGCTTTCTCAATGGCTTCTTCGATGCCGCCGACCATGTAGAACGCCTGCTCGGGCAGGTGGTCGTAGTCACCGTTGAGGATGCCTTTGAAGCCAGCGATGGTGTCCTTCAGCGACACGTACTTGCCCGGGGAACCGGTGAAGACTTCGGCTACGAAGAACGGCTGGGACAGGAAGCGCTGGATCTTACGAGCGCGGGCCACCAGCAGCTTGTCGGACTCGGACAGTTCGTCCATGCCGAGGATCGCGATGATGTCTTTCAGTTCCTTGTAACGCTGCAGAACGTACTGAACGCCACGGGCGGTGTCGTAGTGGTCCTGGCCGATTACCAGCGGATCCAGCTGACGGGAAGTGGAGTCAAGCGGGTCCACGGCGGGGTAGATACCCAGCGAGGCGATGTCACGGGACAGTACGACAGTCGCGTCCAGGTGGGCGAAGGTGGTCGCCGGGGACGGGTCGGTCAGGTCGTCCGCGGGAACATATACGGCCTGGATGGAGGTAATGGAACCGGTCTTGGTGGAGGTGATGCGCTCCTGCAGAACGCCCATTTCCTCGGCCAGGGTCGGCTGGTAACCCACAGCAGACGGCATACGACCCAGCAGCGCGGATACTTCGGTACCGGCCAGGGTGTAACGGTAGATGTTGTCGACGAACAGCAGAACGTCACGGCCTTCGTCACGGAACTTCTCGGCCATGGTCAGGCCGGTCAGTGCAACGCGCAGACGGTTGCCCGGCGGCTCGTTCATCTGGCCGTATACCAGGGCCACTTTGTCCAGAACGTTGGAATCCTTCATCTCGTGGTAGAAGTCGTTACCCTCACGAGTACGCTCACCCACGCCGGCGAACACGGAATAACCGCTGTGCTCGATCGCGATGTTACGGATCAGTTCCATCATGTTTACGGTCTTGCCTACACCGGCACCACCGAACAGACCTACTTTACCGCCCTTGGCGAACGGGCAAACCAGGTCGATTACCTTGATGCCGGTTTCCAGCAGCTCGTTGCCGCCAGCCTGCTCGGCGTAGGACGGAGCAGCGCGGTGGATTTCCCAACGCTCTTCTTCGCCGATGGGGCCGGCTTCGTCGATGGGGTTGCCCAGCACGTCCATGATACGGCCCAGGGTCGCTTTACCGACCGGGACGGCAATGGCCTTGCCAGTGTTGGATACGTCCAGGCCACGCTTGAGGCCTTCGGTCGAACCCATTGCGATGGAACGAACCACGCCGTCGCCCAGCTGCTGCTGAACTTCCAGGGTGGTTTCGACGCCGCTGACTTTCAGCGCGTCGTAAACGTTCGGCACCTGATCACGCGGGAATTCCACGTCGATAACGGCGCCGATGATTTGAACGATACGTCCGCTACTCATATCTGGTTCCTCTAAATATATGAACCGGTCTTAAACCGCGGCAGCGCCGCCGACGATTTCCGAAATCTCTTGAGTGATCGCTGCCTGACGCGCCTTGTTGTAGATCAGCTGGAGGTTGCTGATCAGATCACCGGCGTTGTCGGTGGCGTTCTTCATCGCGATCATCCGTGCTGCCTGCTCGCAGGCGTTGTTTTCAACCACGGACTGATACACCTGGGATTCCACGTAGCGCACCAGCAGACCCTCGAGGATTTCCTTGGCGTCGGGCTCGTAGAGATAGTCCCAGTGGTGCTTCAACTCTTGATCGGCGTCGGCCACCAGCGGAACCAGTTGGTCCACGGTCGGCTTCTGCGTCATGGTGTTGACGAACTTGTTGGAAACCACGAACAGGCGGTCGATACGGCCGTCCAGGTATGCGTCGAGCATGACCTTGACGCTGCCGATCAGGTCGTTGATCGAAGGTTCCTCGCCGATGTGGCTGATAGCTGCCACGACGTTGCCGCCGTAGTTGCGGAAGAAGGCCGCACCCTTGCTACCAATCACGCAGAGGTCGATCTCCACGCCTTGTTCACGGTAACCCGCCATGTCCTTGACCAGGGCCTTGAACAGGTTGATGTTCAAGCCGCCACACAGACCACGGTCGCTGCTCACCACGACGTAACCGACGCGCTTGACTTCACGGTCGATCATGAACGGGTGGCGGTACTCCGGGTTCGCGTTGGCCAAATGACCGATCACCTGGCGGATGCGCTCCGCGTAGGGGCGGCTGGCAGCCATACGCAGTTGAGCCCTGCGCATCTTGCTGACCGCCACCTTTTCCATGGCGCTGGTGATCTTCTGCGTGCTTTTGATGCTCGCAATCTTGCTGCGAATCTCTTTTGCGCCTGCCATGTAACACCTATCGGGTTAGCAGGCGGGGGGCCTTTCGACCCCCCGCTGCGGCTTACCAGGTTTGGGTGGCCTTGAACTTCTCGATACCAGCCTTGATGCCGGCGTCGATTTCGTCGTTGAAGTCACCCTTCTCGTTGATCTTCGCCATCAGGGCGGCGTGATCACGGTTGAAGTAAGCAATCAGGGCTTGCTCGAAGGCGCCGATCTTGGCCAGTTCGACGTCTTGCAGGAAGCCACGCTCGGCGGCGTACAGGCTCAGCGACATGTCGGCGATGGACATGGGCGCGTACTGCTTCTGCTTCATCAGCTCGGTAACGCGCTGACCGTGTTCCAGCTGCTTGCGGGTGGCCTCGTCCAGGTCGGAAGCGAACTGCGCGAAGGCAGCCAGTTCACGGTACTGGGCCAGGGCGGTACGAATACCACCGGACAGCTTCTTGATGATCTTGGTCTGGGCAGCACCACCAACGCGGGATACCGAGATACCGGCGTTAACGGCCGGACGGATACCCGAGTTGAACAGGGCGGATTCCAGGAAGATCTGACCGTCGGTGATCGAGATCACGTTGGTCGGAACGAACGCGGAAACGTCACCAGCCTGGGTTTCGATGATCGGCAGGGCGGTCAGGGAACCGGTCTTGCCTTTCACAGCGCCATTGGTGAACTTCTCTACGTATTCTTCGGAAACGCGGGAAGCGCGCTCCAGCAGACGGCTGTGGAGATAGAACACGTCGCCCGGGTAGGCTTCGCGGCCCGGCGGACGGCGCAGCAGCAGGGAGATCTGGCGGTAGGCTACGGCTTGCTTGGACAGGTCATCGTAAATGATCAGGGCGTCTTCACCGCGGTCGCGGAAGTATTCGCCCATGGTGCAGCCGGCGTACGGCGCGATGAACTGCAGAGCAGCGGATTCGGAAGCACTGGCGGCAACGATGATGGTGTTGGCCAGGGCGCCGTTCTCTTCCAGCTTGCGAACTACGTTGGCGATGGTCGATTGCTTCTGACCGATGGCTACGTACACGCAGCGGATGCCGCTGTCTTTCTGGTTGATGATGGCGTCGACAGCCAGGGCGGTCTTACCGATCTGACGGTCGCCGATGATCAGCTCGCGCTGGCCACGGCCGATCGGGATCATGGCGTCGACGGCCTTGTAGCCGGTCTGCACGGGCTGGTCTACCGACTTACGCCAGATCACGCCCGGAGCTACTTTTTCCACCGCGTCGGTGGCTTGGGCATTGATCGGGCCCTTGCCGTCGATCGGGTTGCCGAGGGCGTCGACAACGCGGCCCAGCAGTTCCGGACCAACCGGTACTTCCAGGATGCGGCCGGTGCACTTGGCGCTCATGCCTTCGGCCAGGCCCAGGTAGTTACCCAGGATCACGGCACCAACGGAGTCTTGCTCCAGGTTCAGCGCCATACCGTAGACGCCGCCCGGGAACTCGATCATTTCACCGTACATCACGTCGGCCAGGCCGTAGATGCGCACGATGCCGTCGGAAACGGAGACGATGGTGCCTTCGTTGCGGGCTTGGGAAGAGACGTCGAGTTTCTCGATACGTCCCTTGATGATTTCACTAATTTCGGAAGGATTGAGTTGCTGCATTGCTCTGCTGCCCCTTCAAACTCAGGATTTCAACGCTTCGGCCAGTTTCGCGATCTTGCCGCGAACCGAGCCATCGATAACCAGGTCGCCGGCGCGGATGACTACACCACCAATGAGGCTGGAGTCTTCCACGGCGTGCAGACGCACTTCCCGGCTGAGCCGTGCGCTGAGAACCTTGGCGAGTTTGTCTTGCTGTTCATCGCTCAATGCGAAGGCACTGGTGACTTCCACATCTACCGATTTCTCTTGTTCGGCCTTGTACAGCTCGAACTGTTCGGCGATTTCCGGCAGCAGCACGAGGCGGCCGTTCTCGGAAACAACGTGGATGAAGTTCTGTGCCTGGGCGTCGAACTTGTCGCCAACTACCTCGACAAAGGCATTGGCTTTCTCTGCGCTCGTCAGACGCGGGGCTTTGAGCACGCGCTGCATGGTGTCGTCCTGCGACACCGCAGCGGCCAGGCCTAGCATGGCCGACCAGGCGGCCAGCTGCTGATGGGCCTGGGCGTACTCGAAAGCAGCCTTGGCGTAAGGTCGGGCCAGCGTGGTCAGTTCTGCCATGATCGCCCTCGCTTAAATTTCGGCTGCCAGTTTGTTAACCAGCTCCGCGTGCGCGTTTTGATCGATAGTGGCACCCAGGATCTTCTCGGCACCATTGACCGCCAGGCTACCCAGCTGGGCGCGCAGCGCGTCTTTGACGCTGTTCAGTTCCTGTTCGATCTCGGCCTGAGCTTGCGCCTTCAGGCGCTCGCCTTCAGCACGTGCCTGATCGCGAGCTTCGTCGACGATCTGGGTAGCGCGCTTTTTGGCTTGCTCGATGATTTCAGCTGCCTGAGCCTTGGCTTCGCGCAGTTGCTGACCCACTTTTTCATGGGCCAGCTCCAGGTCACGAGCCGCACGGTTGGCAGCGTCCAGGCCATCAGCGATCTTCTTCTGACGTTCACGCAGAGCAGTGATGACCGGCGGCCACACGAACTTCATGCAGAACAGTACGAAGATGAAGAACGCAACGGACTGGCCGATCAGGGTTGCATTAATGTTCACGCCAACACCTCGCTCGTTCGTTGTCAGTCGAATCCTCGAAAATCGAGGATTACTGGGCTACCTGAGCAATGAACGGGTTAGCGAAGGTGAAGAACAGGGCGATACCAACGCCGATCATGGTCACGGCGTCGAGCAGACCGGCCACGATGAACATTTTAACTTGCAGCATCGGAACCATTTCCGGCTGGCGAGCAGCGCCTTCCAGGAACTTGCCACCCAGCAGACCGAAGCCAATGGCGGTACCCAGGGCACCCAGACCAATCAGCAGAGCTACGGCGATCGCGGTCAGACCTACTACAGTTTCCATTTTTCCTCCCGACTTTATGTCGTGTTGGTTAAGGTTTAAGTGAAGCGGTAAAGCGAAATCGTTGTTTCCTACTGCCCTTGCGGGCTTTCCGGCCCAGAGCCGGAACCATCTCAAACTGACTGCACAACCTCTCGGCCTTTCTCCCTTCTCGGAAGAAGGTCAGCAGTTGCGCAGCGCGTTTTTAATGGTTGTCCTCATGCGCCATCGACAGGTAGACGATGGTCAGCATCATGAAGATGAAGGCCTGCAGGGTGATGATCAGGATGTGGAACACGGCCCACGCCCACTGCAGTGCGATACCCAGGCCGCTCAGCAGCAGGATGCCGGCGCCGAACATCACGGCGATCAGGATGAACACCAGCTCGCCGGCGTACATGTTGCCGAACAGACGCAGTGCCAGGGAGATCGGCTTGGCCACCAGGGTGACGAATTCGAGCAGGAAGTTGACCGGGATCAGCAGGATCTGAACCAGCATGTTCTTGCTGCTGAAGGGGTGCAGGGTCAGTTCGCCAAGGAAGCCGCCGATGCCCTTGACCTTGATGCTGTAGAAGATGATCAGGCCGAAGACCGAGAAGGCCATGCCGAGGGTGGCATTCGGGTCGGTGGTCGGAACGGCGCGGAAGAACAGGTGCTCATTGCCGGTGATAGTGGCAGCCAGCATCGGAATCCAGTCGACCGGAATCAGGTCGATGGCGTTCATCAGGAAGATCCAGACGAAGATGGTCAGCGCCAGCGGAGCGATCAGCGGGTTGCGGCCGTGGAAGGTGTCTTTCACGTTGCTGTCGACGAAGTCGACCATCACTTCGACCAGGTTCTGCAGGCCGCCGGGAATACCGGAAGTGGCTTTCTTGGCCGCCATGCGGAAGAGGAGAACGAAGATCAGACCGAGGCCGATGGACCAGCCCAGGGTGTCGACGTGGAAGGCCCAGAAGCCCATTTCCTTGGCTTGCTCGGCGCTGTGGGCGAAGCCCCAATCGCCATTGGGCAGACGACCGAAGGTCAGGTTCTGCAGGTGGTGCTGGATATAGCCCGAAGCGGTTTGCTCTGCCATGTTTGCCTCAAACGCCCTAAGGTTTCGAAAATCTTGTTCTCATCAGCAGGGGCGCGAACCAGCTGACCGACTGGGTCAGCAGGAATACGCCGAAAACTGCCGGCGCATCCAGAGGTTTCACACCTGCAAACGTCAGTGCGAATAGCACTGCCGTCAGAATCAGCTTGCCCATCTCGCCCGCATAGAAAGAGCGGACTATCGCCTGGGCTGCACGGGCTCCGCTGTAGCGGAACGCCTTGCGGGCGAAATACAGGTTCGGCACCCAGGCGATAAGCCCGCCGCACAAGCCAGAGTATCCAGCCACCGTGCCACGCCACTGCCAGAGAACGACAGCGGCGAGCAGCAGGACGACCAGTTGGACCAGCAGTACCGGGAAGACCGGTAGGCGATGGAAGGGCAGGCGGTTTGGCGTGCGGATATCCATCGCAGCAGTTCCTCTGGCGTCGGCCGCTGAATTCAACGACTTGGCATACTTTGTGCCGACAAAATTGCGCGCAGAGTATAGGGGGGGAACCCCCCCTGTTCAACTGCCGGGTAGTGAAATCCGACCGCTGCTACAGCGCCAAGTGTTTCAGCGGATGTGGGCCAGAACACCCTGCAATTCGTCGAGGGAGTTGTAGCGGATGACCAGTTGGCCTTTGCCTTTCTGGCCATGCTTGATCTGCACCGGAGCGCCCAGCCGCTCAGCCAGGCGCTGTTCGAGGCGGCTGATGTCCGGATCGGCCTTGACCGGTTCGACAGCTTTCTCCTTGCTGTTCAACCAGTGCCGTACCAGTGCCTCTGTTTGGCGCACGGTGAGGCCTCGTGCGACAACATGTCGCGCCCCTTCCACCTGACGCTCCAGGGGAAGGCCGAGCAGAGCACGGGCGTGTCCCATCTCCAGGTCACCGTGGGAAAGCAGGGTCTTGATCTCTTCAGGCAGGCCAATCAGGCGCAGCAGGTTGGTGATGGTGACACGCGACTTGCCGACCGCTTCCGCCACCTGTTGCTGGGTGAGCTGGAATTCCTGCTGCAGGCGCTGCAGGGCGATGGCTTCCTCGATGGGATTGAGATCTTCACGCTGGATGTTCTCGATCAGCGCCATGGCAATGGCGGCTTCGTCCGGCACTTCGCGCACCAGGGCCGGGATCTTCTCCAGTCCGGCCTGGTGGCTGGCACGCCAACGGCGTTCGCCGGCGATGATCTCGTAGCGGCCCGCACCAATCGGGCGCACCACGATGGGCTGCATCACCCCCTGGGCCTTTATGGACTGAGCCAGTTCCTCCAGGGCGGTGGGGTCCATGTCACGGCGGGGCTGGTACTTGCCACGCTGGATCAGGTCCAGGGGCAGATGCTGCAGCTCGCGGGTGTCGATTTGGACGGCTTCTTCTTCGAGTTTTGTGACGGTACTGCCGCCCAGCAGGGCGTCCAAGCCACGGCCCAGACCTCGTTTTTTCGCGGCCATGCGGATTCCTTATGCGGTAGCGGTTTTGGCTTTGGCGCGCTGGCGGCGAACCAGTTCACCTGCCAGCGCCAGATAGGCGACGGCGCCACGGGATTGCTTGTCGTAGACCAGTGCAGGCATGCCGAAGCTCGGCGCTTCCGCCAGGCGGACGTTGCGCGGTATCACGGCGTCGTAGAGCTGGTCGCCGAAATGCTCCTTGAGCTGGGCCGAGACTTCATTGGTCAGGCTGATGCGCGGGTCGTACATCGTGCGCAACAGGCCTTCGATCTTCAGACTCGGGTTCAGCAGCTGACCGATGCGCTGGATGCTGTTGACCAGGTCCGACAAGCCTTCGAGTGCGTAGTACTCGCACTGCATGGGAATGATCACGCCATCGGACGCCGCCAGGGCGTTGATGGTGAGCATCGACAGCGAGGGTGGGCAGTCGATGAGGATGTAGTCGTAGTTCTCGCGGATCGGTGCGAGGGCCTCACGCAGGCGATGTTCCTTGTTCGGCACATTGAGCAGGGCCACTTCAGCCGCAGTGAGGTCGCGGTTGGCGGGCAGCAGTTGGTAACCGCCGTGCTCGGAAAACTGCATGGCGGTCGCCAGGTCGCACTCTCCGGTCAGCACGTCGTAGATGGAGTGCTCCAGTGCGAGCTTGTCGATGCCGCTCCCCATGGTGGCGTTGCCCTGGGGGTCGAGGTCGATCAGCAGCACGCGCCTCTTGGTGGCGACCAGCGACGCGGCGAGGTTTACACAGGTGGTGGTCTTGCCGACCCCGCCCTTCTGATTGGCAATAGCGAATACCTTGGCCATGGCTGCCTTCCCCCTCATAGCGTGCGGCGCAGTATCAGCAGATGGCGCTGACCTTGGCAACCAGGAACCTCCAGCTGATGCGCGGACTCGACGTGGAAGTCCGCCGGCAGTGCCTGCAGCTCGTCGTCCGGGTGCAGTCCCTTCATCGCCAGCCAGCGGGTTTCACCATCGCCGAGATGGCGGGTCCAGTTGCTGAAGTCCTCCAGCGAGCTGAACGCACGCGAGACGATTCCACTGAACGGTTGCGCAGGCGTGAATGCTTCGACGCGGTTGTGGACCACTTCGAGGTTGGCGAGTTTCAGCTCCAGTTTCACCTGAGTGAGAAAGCGGGTCTTCTTGCCATTGGAGTCGAGCAAGGTGAAGTGTCGCTCGGGGAACAGGATGGCCAGCGGGATGCCGGGCATGCCGCCGCCACTGCCGACGTCGAGCCAGTTATCCCCAAGCGCCTCGACAAAAGGCACGACGCTGAGGCTGTCGAGCAGGTGACGCGAGACCATCTCATCCGGATTGCGCACGGCAGTCAGGTTGTAGGCCTTGTTCCACTTGATCAGCAGGGCCAGGTAAGCCAGGAGCTTTGCCTGGGTCTCCGCAGTGAGTTCGACGGCGAGTTGCTGTGCGCCACGGGACAGTTCGTCTGCGTGGCGCGGGGTGACCAGTGACATCAGGCGCTCTGCTCCAGCTGACGGCCGGCGCCGCGTTTCTTCAGGTGAATCAGCAGCAGGGAAATGGCTGCCGGGGTGACGCCGGGGATACGACCCGCCTGGCCCAGGGTTTCCGGACGGGAGTTGCCCAGCTTGTGCTGGATCTCCTTGGACAGGCCGGAAATGGTGGCGTAGTCCAGGTCCGCGGGAAGGCGGATGTCCTCACTGGCGCGCAGACGGGCGATTTCGTCCTGCTGGCGGTCGATGTAGCCGGCGTACTTGGTCTTGATCTCGACCTGCTCGGCGACTTGCGGGTCTTCGGCGCCGCCGCCGGTGAGCTCCACCAGGCCGGCGTAATCGATTTCGGGACGGCTCAGCAGGTTGAGCAGGTTGTACTCATGGGCCAGCGGCGTACCGAAACGCTGGGCGATGGCGTCGCCTTCCGTCGTGCCGGGACGGACCCAGGTGCTCTTCAGGCGCTGCTCTTCGAGGGTGATGCCCTCGCGCTTGGCTTCGAATGCAGCCCAACGCCTGTCGTCCACCAGGCCGAGTTCGCGGCCCTTTTCGGTAAGGCGCAGGTCAGCGTTGTCCTCACGCAGGATCAGCCGGTACTCGGCGCGCGAGGTGAACATGCGGTAAGGCTCCTGGGTACCCAGGGTGATCAGGTCGTCAACCAGCACGCCGATGTAGGCCTCGTCGCGACGCGGGCACCAGGCTTCCTTGCCCTGGGCGCGCAGGGCGGCGTTGGCGCCGGCGAGCAGGCCCTGGGCACCGGCTTCTTCGTAGCCGGTGGTGCCGTTGATCTGGCCGGCAAAGAACAGGCCGGAGATGACTTTGGTTTCCAGGCTGTATTTCAGGTCACGCGGATCGAAGTAGTCGTACTCGATGGCGTAGCCGGGACGAACGATATGGGCGTTCTCCATGCCGCGGATGGAGCGGACGATTTCCAGCTGCACATCGAACGGCAGCGAGGTGGAGATGCCGTTGGGATAGAGCTCGTTGGTGGTCAGGCCTTCCGGCTCCAGGAACACCTGGTGGCTGTCCTTGTCGGCGAAGCGGTGGATCTTGTCTTCGATGGACGGGCAGTAGCGCGGGCCGATGCCTTCGATCACGCCCGAATACATGGGCGAGCGATCAAGGTTGCTGGCGATGATCTCGTGGGTACGTGCGTTGGTATGGGTGATCCAGCAGCTGACCTGGCGCGGGTGCTGTTCCTTGGAGCCAAGGAAGGACATCACCGGAATCGGTGTGTCGCCGGGCTGCTCGGTCATCACCGAGAAATCCACGGAACGGCCATCGATACGCGGCGGGGTCCCGGTCTTCAGACGACCGACGCGCAGCGGCAGCTCACGAAGGCGGTGAGCCAGGGCAATGGACGGTGGATCGCCGGCACGGCCGCCGGAATAGTTCTGCAGGCCGATGTGGATAAGTCCGCCGAGGAAGGTACCAGTGGTGAGCACCACGGATTCCGCGAGGAAACGCAGTCCCATCTGCGTCACTACGCCCTTGACCTGGTCGTTCTCGACAATCAGGTCATCGCAGGCCTGCTGGAATATCCACAGGTTCGTCTGGTTCTCGAGGATTTCGCGAATGGCTGCCTTGTAGAGGACGCGATCCGCCTGGGCGCGGGTAGCCCGCACCGCTGGGCCTTTGCGGCTGTTCAGGACTCGGAACTGGATACCGCCCAGGTCGGTGGCGGTCGCCATGGCGCCGCCCAGGGCATCGATTTCCTTGACCAGATGGCTCTTGCCGATACCGCCGATGGCCGGGTTGCAGCTCATCTGGCCGAGGGTTTCGACATTGTGGGTAAGCAGAAGGGTCTTCACGCCCATGCGTGCGGCTGCCAGGGCGGCCTCAGTGCCGGCATGGCCGCCACCGATCACGATCACGTCAAAACGGGAAGGAAAATCCACCGCGCACCTCGTGCCTGTTCAAGGCTGGGAAATAGAGAAAGCCGCACAGTATAGGGGAATTCCCCTCTCTGCTTGAAGCCGTCTGGCCAAAAAATAGCCAACCCATCCGATCAGTGCATTTTCATGAAAGTTATCCAGCTGGGGAAAAGTGGTTGTGGGTAAAAGAAAACAAGAGAGAAGAATTTCTTAAAAAGCCTGTTTTTATTTTTATACCTTAGGAGAAGGCCTTTCTGTGGATAAGTTGTCTGAGACCAAGCAAGCCAATGGTTTCAACGAATGATAACCCTGTTACGTTCCTGCCTGTAGCCGTTGTGTATGCGGTCAGAAACCTGTGTACTCGGAAGGCAGTTATTCACAGGCCATTTATCCATCGGCTTTTCACCAGGCTTATGGACTGGGTTACAGGCAACTTATCAACAGGGTTCAGGAACGGAATTTTTCAGGCGCACAGGCACGAACGGACCGCCCGGCAAGCAGGCAGTCGCGTTCGCTGTGGATAAGCAGGAGGGGCTTCGGCTTATTTGCCGATGCAGAAGCTGGAGAAGATGCGACCGAGCAGGTCATCCGAGCTGAAGGCGCCGGTAATTTCACCCAGGGCTTGCTGGGCCTGGCGCAAGTCTTCTGCCAACAGTTCGCCGGCGCCCGCCAGGGTGAGCTGCGAACGGCCATGATCGAGGAAGGTGTCAGCCTGGCGCAGGGCTTCCAGGTGGCGTCGGCGGGCGCTGAAGCTGCTTTCGGACGTCTGTTCATAACCCATGCAGGCCTTGAGATGCTCTCGCAGGAGCTCCAGGCCGTCTCCTGAGCGCGCGGACAGGCTCAAGGTGACATGGCCGTCGTCGCTTACTTCCAGGCCTATGGTTTCACCACTGAGGTCTGCCTTGTTTCGGATCAGGGTGACCTTGGCCGGATCGGGCTTCTGGTCGAGGAACTCAGGCCACAAGGCGAATGGATCAGCCGCCTCGGGTGCAGTGGCGTCGACCACCAGCAGCACGCGATCTGCTTCACCAATGGCCTTCAGGGCGCGCTCGACGCCAATCTTTTCCACATGGTCGTCGGTATCGCGCAGGCCAGCAGTGTCCACCACATGCAGGGGCATCCCATCGATGTGGATATGTTCGCGCAGCACGTCCCGAGTGGTACCGGCGATGTCGGTCACGATGGCCGCCTCACGCCCTGCGAGAGCGTTCAACAGACTGGATTTTCCAGCGTTCGGGCGCCCCGCGATCACCACGGTCATGCCGTCGCGCAGCAACGCTCCTTGACCTGCTTCGCGGATGACTGTGGATAAATTTTCCCGCACTCCATCCAGCAGCCGCAGGACGTGGCCATCCGCTAGAAAATCGATTTCCTCCTCAGGAAAGTCGATCGCCGCTTCCACGTAGATGCGTAGCTCAATCAGCTTCTCGGTCAGCTCATGCACCCGTTTCGAGAAGGCCCCCTGCAGCGAGCGCAGGGCGTTACGTGCGGCCTGTTCGGAACTGGCCTCGATGAGGTCGGCGATGGCTTCGGCCTGGGCCAGGTCGAGCTTGTCGTTGAGAAACGCGCGCTCGCTGAACTCCCCCGGGCGGGCCTGGCGAGCCCCCAGCTCCATGCAGCGGTGCAGCAGCAAGTCGAGCACTACGGGGCCGCCGTGGCCTTGCAGCTCGAAGACATCCTCACCGGTGAAGGAGTTGGGGCCGGGGAAGTACAAGGCGATGCCCTGGTCCAGGGTATGCCCATTGCGATCGAGAAAGGGGCCGTAGTGGGCGAAGCGGGGCTTGGGGATCCGGCCGCTGATGGCTTCGGCTATCCGCGCGGCGAGTGGCCCGGATACGCGGACGATGCCGACCCCGCCACGACCCTGGGCGGTGGCGACGGCGGCGATGGTGTCACGGACAGGATTCATCTGTGGATACCTTGAGGTCTGCGGATGGCGGATAGCAAGACGCCCCCAGAGGGGGCGTCTTGTTCAAGCTGTCTGGCGTCGCTGTCAGGCTGCTGCCTTCTTGCTGGCCGCCTCGATCTGCCGGGTAATGTACCACTGCTGCGCGATCGACAGGACGTTGTTGACCACCCAGTACAGGACCAGGCCGGCCGGGAACCACAGGAAGAAGAAGGTGAAGATGATTGGCATCAGCTTCAGTACCTTGGCCTGCATGGGGTCCGGCGGAGTCGGGTTCAGCTGCTGCTGGATGAACATGGTGGCACCCATGATGATGGGCAGGATGAAGAACGGATCCTTGATCGACAGGTCGGTGATCCAGAACATCCACGGGGCCTGGCGCATCTCGACGCTTTCCAGCAGTACCCAGTAGAGCGCGAGGAAGACCGGCATCTGTACCAGGATCGGCAGGCAGCCGCCCAGCGGATTGATCTTCTCCTTCTTGTACAGCTCCATCATCGCCTGGGACATCTTCTGGCGATCGTCACCGAACTGTTCCTTCAGCGCCTGCAGCTTGGGCGAGACGGCACGCATGCGCGCCATGGACTTGTAGCTGGCGGCCGAAAGCGGGAAGAAGGCGCCCTTGATCAGGATGGTCAGGACGATGATGGACCAGCCCCAGTTGCCCAGCAGGCTGTGGATATGTTGAAGCAGCCAGAAGATCGGCTGGGCGATGAACCACAGGAAGCCGTAGTCGACGGTCAGCTCCAGGCCCGGGGACAGTTCCTTCAGGTGGCTCTGGACCTTCGGACCGGCGTACAGGGTGGCGGAGGTCTCGGCGGAGGCCCCGGCTGGAATGTTCAGCGAGGAACCCACTAGGCCAACGATGTAGTTGCCCTTGGAATCCTTGCGAGTCTGAATGACGTTGTTCTGGTCCTTGCTCGCGACCCAAGCGGTCACGAAGTAATGCTGCAGCCAGGCAACCCAGCCGCCCTGGACAGTTTCCTTGAAGGGCTGCTTGTCCATGTCCTTCATGGAGATCTTCTTGTACGGCTCGTCCGGGGTCCAGACCGCAGCTCCCAGGTAGGTGGATACGCCGGTAGCGGTGGTGGAGGACGGGTCGGCGCTGGCGTCACGCTTCAGCTGGGCATACATGCTGCCGGTCCAGGGCTGGGCGCTCTGGTTGTCGATCTTGTACGACACCTGCAGCTCGTACTTGCCGCGAGTCAGGGTGAAGCGCTTGGTGTAGTTGACGCCGGCCTCGCTGAAGGTCAGGTCCACGACCAGTTGCTCCTGGCCATCGGCCAGCTTGTAGCTGCGTTGAGTTGCGCTATACACCGGGCGACCGTTGGCGCGAGCATCCGGGCCATTGGCACCTACCAGGCCGCTTTGCGCCTGGTAGAGGCGCTCGCCGCCATTGTCGAACAGCTGGAACGGCACGTCAGGACGGTCCTGGCGGCGCGGGAACTTCGGCAGGGTCAGTTGGACGATGTCACCGCCGTTCGGATCGATGGCCAGATTGAGCACATCGGTTTCAACGCGGATCAGATCGCTGCTGGGCGCAACCTGGGTGACTGCCGGCTCGTTGCGCTCGGCACTGGCGGCAGTCGGCACGTCGTCGTTGGACTTGGCGGTTGCGGTGTCGTCCGGCAGGGTCGCTTGAGCGCTGCTTGCGCTGGTGCCCGCGGTCGGCAGGGCGGCTTGACCGTAGTCCTGGTTCCACTGGAGAACCATGAGGTAGGACACGATTGCCAGGGCGACGATCAGGATCGAGCGTTGAATATCCATGATTACTCGGCCATCGAAGAGGATTGGGAAGTGTTGGCGGGTGGCACCGGGTCATAGCCGCCCGGATTCCACGGATGACAACGGCCCAGCCGACGCAGGGTCAGCCAGCCGCCACGCAGGACGCCATGCTGTTCGATGGCTTCCTGCGCGTAGCAGGAACAACTGGGATAGAAACGACAGTGACTGGCCATCAGTGGGCTGATGGCGTAGCGGTAGAACTGGATCGGAGCGAGGGCCAGTTTACGCATGGGGACTGTCGGACACCCCTGATCCGGTTGATGGTTCAGGGCGAGCCCGGCTGCGCGCTAGGCGCTTCCAGAGTTTGCCGAACTGATGTCTCAGCTCGGGATTCTCCAGGTCGCCAATGCCTTTGCGCGCCACGATCACGATATCCCAGCCGGCCAGCAACTCGAGGTTATGGCGGAAGGATTCGCGAATCTGACGTTTGAGGCGGTTGCGCTCTACGGAGAGCTTGACGCTCTTCTTGCCGATCACCAGACCCAGGCGGGGATGATCGAGACCGTTGTCGCGCGCGAGGAGCAGGACGTGCTTGCCGGGAACCTTCCCGGTCGGTGAGTCGAAGACTGCCTTGAATTGTCGGGGAACCAGCAGACGCTTTTCCCGACCGAAGCCCTGACTCACCACCCGTTCCGGATAATCAGACGGTCAGGCGCTTGCGGCCCTTGGCGCGACGACGCGACAGGACTTGGCGGCCGTTCTTGGTGGCCATGCGGGCACGGAAACCGTGGGTGCGAGCGCGCTTGATGGTGCTGGGTTGGAAAGTGCGTTTCATGATGCTTTACCTGGTGGTCACTACGGGCCGGAAGTGGCCCCCGTTTAAAGAGACCGGCAATTCTAGTGAAACGGTGCGGGCAGGTCAATTTCCAACCAGTGCCGCCGAGCGAAAGAATATAGAAAGAAGGAATTCTTAAAGAAAGGCTGGTTGTGTTTTTTAAAGCTGGGCCCCGGGTCCGCCTGTGGAAAACCCCTCTGGACCCGCATGCCGCCTGTTGATGAGCTTACTAACAACCCTGTCGAAAATCGGTTATCCGGCTGTGGGGGATCTGGGTGAAAGCTGGGGGCGAATCGACGATTTACCCACAGGAAGGTTGTTCATGGTGTTTTCCCCAAGGCTGAATGGGTGGTTATCGCGTGGTTATCCACAAGATTCATGCCAATCACAGGTGTATCCGGCGCGGTGAATAACACATTGATTTTATTCAACCATTGCCCATCTTTCGTGTGGATAACTCCTCCCGTGGCAGCTACAATGACGGCTGTTTTTTTGCGTCCGGCATCTTTCCGACTTGGGGGACATCCGTGTCA